>JBCBXB010000001.1:0-454936 GCA_039816785.1 Pseudomonadota bacterium | reverse complement strand
TTAAGCCGATAGGAACCTTACTTGCGGAACTCATCAGGGCCAGTGGCAATCGCCACGCAAACAGGCCGGACACACGACTGTACTGACAGACCATCGCAATCGCAAAAATCGCTTGCAAAGCAGGAGCCATCCACACATGACATCCAACGGGGACACTCGATGCTGCGGTCGCAGCCCGCTTTGCGGACATTCGCTGTGTGGGCAAACAAGGGCTATCTATAGCGAGGGTCTCGGTGAAGTCTCCGCTCAGGTTTAGGAAGCTAGCCCCAGTTCTTTTCGGGCCGCAGCTATGTCGATCTTTGCGTTCACACCATGCTTCTCGAGCATGAACAGCAAGTTGGCGCCGTTTAGAAGCGTCAATGGTTTGTCGGCGGCAAACTTATAGGCGTCAGGGCCGTAGTCTGCCGTGGTGACCAGGACGCCTTTGCCTGCCCCTTCATTCAACACTGTTCCGTAAAGATCTCGAACCGCAGAAACTCCAACTGTCCGAGTGTACCGTTTGGCCTGTACGACGATCTTGCCTCCGCTGATCGGGTCCGGGTCGAACGCCACAGCGTCAACCCCCCCGTCCGAGCTGGATTGGGTGACTTTGACTTCGCCGCCGCGAAGCTCGAATTCCTTGCTGAAGATCTCACGCACCAGATGTTCAAATTCCTCCCAATCCATTGCGGCCAAGTTCATTTCTGCGTCAACGTTGGTCACTAGGTCTCGGCTCTCAATGAAGCGGTCATCCTCCTTGGATATCTCCATGATTGGAGCCACCGGTGCTAGACCAATGAGCGAAGCGGCTGATACGCCTTTGAAGCTTTTGAAGCACGCTTTCGGCTCCACTCTTGAAAGATCAACATCCAGAAAAGCCTCGCGTTCAAACATACCGGACATGATTGTCGGTCGCTCCTCTTTGCCAGTGGCAGGATTGATCTGATCAACTACTCCATTGAACAGGATGGAATTTAGATTTTCTGGCGCATCGGCCTCAAATAGCTCGTGCACCGTCCGTAGGGCGACCTGATAGCAAAGCTCGTCGTATAGGCGCTTTTGTTCGGTCTTGGCGATATTAGTTGTGGTGATCTCGCCCGTTTTGGCAACAAACCGGGCTGCCTTCGGAAGTTCGACTACTTTGGGAGCGGGAAGAAGAAACTCCACCATGCCCAGCTTGCTGGATTGGTCATAGTTGAACCGATAGCTACCTTGAAACCAATCGGGATATTGGGAGGCATCCAGGACTAAACACGCGTGTTCAACCACAGCCTGGGGTTCTCCGCGAAGCCATTGCTCTTTAAGGGATTCGATTCGCATGTTGTGAGCTTGGGCTCGGTCATGTTCTTGCGTTTCCAGTCTTTTTTGCTCGCCCTCCCAGGCGGACTTTTCATCTTGCCACTTGTCGACCTGACGTCGCTGATCCGCAAATAGTCGCTCTAGCTCCCTTTTGTGATGCTCCAACTTGGTTTGGTGACTTGCCTTCAGGGCCTCCGCCTGTGCATTGTGTTCAACTTGACGTCGCTGCACTTCTTCGTCGTGTTTCGCCCTCGCCTCCAGATTTTCGCGTTCCCAACGATGACGCGCTTCCCGAAGTCGCTTCTTCGACTGCCCCAAAAGGCGCTGAACGAAGGTAATTCGAGGCTCGACGAAATTCGGAATGCTATACTCAGGGGGAACAAAATCGGGAATAATAAGCTCCGGCTCTGGCGGAACATCTGGCGGTGCCGGTTTCGGCTTGTCAAATCGCGACGTTTGGAATGAAGGGTTCACCATCAGGCTTACCCAGTCGACGCTGTCATCAACACCAAGTGTCGCCTGTAGGACGCGTTCAAGCTCGTGAATTCGGCCCTTCGCGTCATCTACGAGGGCCTCCGCTGAGCCCTTTCCATCTTCAGCAACCAGTTTGTCCAAATGAGACTGATATCTTCTGTCCCAGCCTACCAGGAGTTGATCGAGCTTCTTCTGAAGAGTGAATTCGTCGGTTCCGCTGATTTCCTTGAAGAGGTCCAGTACGCTGTGCGTAATAGGGATATAGACCCTGATGATCTCACCAAAACGGTTTTGGGTTACACGCGGCTTGCCTTGGACGATGAACTGTGGCCACTCGGTCTTAAGCGCCAGCGAAAAATTTGCCTCGTAGCCAAACACGACGGTCTCCTTCTAGAATACCATGCCAACGATTGAAGGATGTCATTGATCGCGCTGTTGTCAAAACCAAAGTGGTTCCGGCCCAAACCGGCCCTTGCGCGCGTGGTCAAGCGTCGCAGCTCAGCTTCGCCAGACCGGACGTTCGCTGCAGCCGCGAAACTGGGCGTGCGGCGATTTAGTCATCCGCGGACGAAGCATGGGTATCCGCATTCTACATGGTGGGACGGGAAAGAGCCCAAAATGTATTTTGTGTGAACCTGCGGCTCGTTCAATCAAGTTGACGGACCCTCACAAACCTCTGCTCGATCACGTCTGCGCCCCATTGTCGGCCCGCCTTTTCTTCGGCCAGTTGGAAACCGACACGTTCATAAAGGGCGCGGGCGGTATCGAGGCCCTGAAACGTCCAAAGATGCGTTTCTGAAAACCCTTGCGCATCGCAAAAGGCGATAGCCGCGTCCAGCAGCCGCTTGCCAATGCCGGTGCCGCGCAGCGTATCCTCCACGATGAACCACCGCAGATGCGCGACGTCGCCCTCCAGATCCTCGCCATCAATCGCGATCGATGCGCTGATCCTGCCACCCGACGCCACATGCCAGATGCCATTTTTCGGTGCATCAAGGCGTGTCATGAACTCGGCCAGTTCTGACGCCACCTTGGTCTCGAACGGCAGTCCAAACCCGACCAGCCCGCTGTAATAGTGCGCGTGCATTTCCACGACACGCGCCAGCAATGTCGGGCGGTAGCCCTCGGCGATCTCCGGTTCATCAGGCGCCGTGCTGTCCGAACGCGCGCGCGCCAAAGCCTCAGCATACCCTTCCAAACCAGCAATCAAGGTGCGAACCGTGTCCTCCGCAAGCGGTGCAATCGCCTGACCAACCCGCGTTTGGGCCGATTTCGCGATGGCCACAAAGAGATCACGCCCCTTTGTCGTCAGGGTCAATCGTTTGACGCGAAAGTCGTCCTCGTCCTGCGTTTCGACAACGTCTCCGGTGTCGATCAGTTTTTTCAACAATCGGCTGACCGAAGATTTTTCAAGGCGCAAAAGCTCTGACAAATCCCGCGCCGTGGTCGCGCGGCCCTCCGCGATCTCGATCAGGGTGTGAACCGCGGACGGGGACAGATCGGTGCCCGCCAGGGTTTGCTCCATGAAACCGAGCTCCCGCACCAACCGGCGTGAAGCAGCGCGGATTCGTTCGATGTCGGTTGCTGTGTTGGATTTCATGCAGACTTCCTATATCGTTGTATGCTACAACTATCTCTGGTCGATAAGTGGACGCAAGCATGAACGACATCGCTGACCCTCATGACACCTTCGCTGGAAAGGTCGCCCTCGTCACAGGTGGCGCGACCGGGATCGGAGCGGCGGCATCGCGGGCCTTCGCGGCACGCGGCGCACAGGTCGTTATCGCGGCCCGGCGCAGGGACAAGGCAGAGGGAACGATCGACGAAATAAAGGCGCAAGGCGGGCGCGCCGCGTTTATCCAGACGGATCTGACTGATCCGACCCAGATCGAAGCCCTTCACGACGATATACTGGACGAATATGGGCAGCTGGACATTGCCTTCAACAACGCCGGATATCAGGAAGCCAAGGCACCCCTGGTCGATCAGACGCCAGACGTTTACGCACGCGTCTTCGAGACGAATGTCCGCGCCGTCTTTCTGTCGCTGCGCCGCCAGATAAAGGCGATGAAGGGACGCGGCGGTGCAATCGTGGTGAATGCTTCGGTCAGCGGAATGAAGAACCCCAATCCGGGCTTTTCGATCTATTCCGCGTCGAAGGCCGCTGTCATTTCACTTACGAAATCGGCGGCGATGGAAGCGGCCGAACAGGGTGTGCGGATCAATGTGATCGCGCCCGGACGGGTCGTGACGGACATGATGTTGTCATCCAAGGTCATGGACATGAAAGCCGTCGCAGAACGCCTGCCCATCCGTCGCATGGGAGAGCCGGACGAAGTGGCCAATGCGGTCGTCTGGCTCGCCTCGGATGCGGCATCCTTCGTTGTGGGTCATGTTCTCGCCGTCGATGGCGGCTTCATGGCGACGTAGGATGATCGGGCAGTCGCCGTTCAATAAGCCAAGCATGGCAACGCGGCCCAGAGCCGCCGTTGACCACTTCATCCCCATGCTGCGATGGCAGCTTGCATAGCGGACTTTCGCTGCGACTGCAGAATCTTAAGAGCTGTGGACCCTCAGATCGCGGAACTTTGCTGTCGTTCGAAAAGCTCCCATCTCGTGATATCCTGTTTGGAGCCAAGGCCGTTTTTTGCAGGAGCCATCTAATGACGATACCAAGTAACAGAGTTTGCCTCATGCTTAACAAGGACGCCGAGGCGGCGGCGAATTTCTACGCAGAAACCTTCCCGAACAGTTCCGTCGAAAGTGTGCAACACGCGCCGAGCGACAACCCTTCTGGCAGTGCGGGCGAGGTGTTGGTTGTGGAGTTCACCGTCCTCGGCATCCCTTGCATCGGTGTCAATGGCGGGCCCTATTTTCAGCACGGAGAAGCGTTCTCTTTCCAGGTTGCTACTGACAGCCAGGAGGAAACGGACAGATACTGGAATGCAATCGTCAGCAAAGGTGGCGAAGAAAGCATGTGTGGCTGGTTTAAAGACAAGTGGGGTGTCTCATGGCAGATCACGCCTCGCACCCTCACCGAGGCCATGGCCGCAGGAGGCGCAGAAGCCAAGCGCGCATTTGATGCCATGATGACGATGAAGAAGATTGATGTCGCCGCGATAGACGCCGCTCGCAAAGGTGAACAAGAACTAGCATAGCGTTGTAGGTTCGAGCCCAACCGCGCGATTGCAGGTATGATGGTGCCGAGACATCTGGTGCTCTCTGAAAGGAACATACAATGCCCAAATTTTTGACGATCGGCTACGGAGATCAAGAAGGCTATGATCGAACTCCTGATGGCGTCAGAGCCGCCGCTCACGAGCTCGACGCCAAACTGATCGAAGATGGAGCGATTGTGGGAATCGCAAGTGCACCAGTGCAGGTTCGCAATCCCGATGCCGTTTCGGTTGAGACACGAGCGGGACAGTTTATGAAATCAGACCTCCCGGTCGCAGGATTCGCCATTATTGAAGCGGACTCCATTGAGGATGCGATTGAGAAGGTCGCTGGCGTTCCCTGTGCAGTTGCGCATGGGGTGGTCGAAGTGTGGCAGATGGGCTGAAGACCAAATAAGCCGGACCTTCGCTGCTATCGGCAGTTTCGTAGGTTTGTCTTACAACAGAACTCGGAGGCAGCGCGGCATCCATGGGTGGTCTTCGTCAACAAGCTTCGCAGACGGCCCAAAGCTGACCTCCGAACACTGATCCCGATGCTGCGGTCGCATCCCGCTTTCCCGACATTCGCCGCTTTCCCGACATTCGCCGCGTTCGCGAAATTCGAGGATGTTCGAACTCACGGTCGGCCGGACGAAGCGGCCTTACGCATCCGAGTTTTCACCGACTACAGTCAGCCCGAAGTAGGCATACATCCAAGGAACTTTCGTGTCAGCGCGGAAAAAGCATCAACTTACTGCGATAGCGCCAATGACGGCTTTAAAGTTATGACAATGTCAGAAGTCGTCGTTTTGGTCACAGGTAGAGAGTAACTGATAACGCCTAGGCTGGAAGCCCGGCAACCGTATACAAACAAAAAAGTGGTTCTTTCGACAGCAGATAGATTGAGCACCATGGTCAGAGTGTAGCTTGGTAGAAGAAACAGTGTTTAAATGCCTCCCGCTTTTCAAACCAAATAGCGCTTCAACTCTTTTTTGCCACTAGCCAATCTCTAAGATAGAAGGTTCGAGTGCGTTGAAATATCGATAATTACGTTTTCCAATTGCTCCGCGCTTGCGGGTTGAGGGTTTCTTTGGATATTGATCTTGGAAAAATCCGGTTCGTCCAAGTCGCCGCTAAAAGTCTCAGCTTCGTCAATACCTCCAAACAGAAATTCTCTTTCCATTAAGCACTTTAATTGCTCCATTACTTCTTTGGAAACCGCCCAATGCGTCCAATCCTTTACAAAAGTGTGGTACGCGATGTCATTTCCGCCTAGATGCTCTATGGTGAATCTGGCCAAATCTGGATATCGACGTAAAGCCCAGGGAGTTAGAATTGTTGCTTCGCCCTTCGGAATGACGTAGTTTGAGTAATCACAAATCAAATCGTCGCTCAACGTTATGAACCTTAATACATCCTCCGGTATCTCATCCGGTGGGAAGCCGAAACCCGGATAGTACCCAAATTTGACTCCTAAATGTGTCACCGCTCTCTGCTCAGCAAACAAAACCTCTGGGCCGATAAGTGTTCGAACTTTTCGGCCATTAAGAAGTAACTTCGCGGTTGGTGCATAGGAGTCAATCAACGTATGAATATTCTTCTCGCGAGAAATCGCAAGGCAACCACCTTCCATGCTTTCGCTGCGATATTTTATTGACGCCGCCCACCACCATTTTCGCCAAGGTGCATCCAACTCGTCGGTTGTGTCATAGGACATTAGCCTGGTGTGGTGGTCAGGTGGGTCTCCAAATTCACCACGACTTGAGACGATCACGGTTGTTGGGGAAACTTCTCTACCACAGGTTACCGCGAAGTACTCAGTTGATGCAATACTGGCGGGTGATTTTATAAGCTTATCCAATGAACTTCTACGCAAATTTAAATAGTCTTCTGAAAACTCGATTAGAGTTTCGTTTTCCGAAGCTCGTAACAGTTTGAGGTGCTTTTCACTGTGCTCAATGTCCTTTTCGATTTGCTCATGGATCCGCATTCCGAAAATGGTTTCACACGAGGCATCGACTATATTCCAGCATTCTCGCCAATTTAGGCTGTCCGAATCTTCGCATAGATCTTTATGCTCCTGCGCAAGGTGAAAGGCCAAAGCGGCGAATCTCTCCGCGGGGTATGAAGTTGCAATTTGACCTTGTTTGAGAGACTGATGCGATGAAGAATATTCAGATTGCAGAGATGCAAAAATTGCGCATTCAATTAGCGCCAGATCAAGATGTGCTCGATGTGTAACATCGTCGCTGCGGCCTTTAAGCGCTTCCAAATGTCTTACTGGAATAAGACCTGCCGAAACGCCCATAGTAACAAATGCAGCGTATTTGTCCTGAAACTGTCTTCTGTCATAGACAAAGTCTGAGAAATCTTGATGCATTTCGAGACCACCAAAATGCCCAATAAACCGGCTTTGCGCGGAGTAGGCTAGTGCTTCTAACTGTGCTTCTCCTCCGATTTCAAAGCTTCCTACTCTGCTAGAGAACACTCGCCTGTCCTTCTCCACCATCTTCCGCTTGGTCGCCAAGTTCCTCGCAATTTGCATAATTTCCGCTTTTGGTTCGCCGACTCCCAAAAATTGTCGGCGAACGGGATCAAGATACACTTCTATCGGCAAGTACAAGCGTTCCATATTCCGCCCAATACTCAGAATTGTCGGTAAATTAGCGTAGATCTCAAGGAATTGACGAACTCTAAATGCACCATAATTTGTACTGACAAAGTCTAAGAAATGGCGCTTCTCGTGTAGAAAGGCAGATGTCAATTGAAGTGCGCGACCGCTATGTTTGCTTTTGGGCAACGCCTTGAGACCATCAGAAACTTCACTGGCCCTTCCACAAATGATCGCATCCACGAGATTTGTGGCCTCGTGATTCAAGCTCATTGTCGGACCGTCTGCGAAAATCGAAAGTGATGCTGGATCGAACTGAACAATTGGCAACATGATGACTACACCTGCAGATTTCGGACGTCGGTCTCGGCCGAGATGTCGCCTAAGTGCCTTTGAGTTGCAGTATCTACTACCTTAGCCTTTGGTTCTGATCCGTCTTCTTCTTCAGATTTTGCCATCAACGCCTTAACTGCGGCTAGAAATCCAACAACAGTTGTGCCTGTGGTCGCCATCAGCGTTACTACTTCTAGCACTTGACGAACTTCGTCTACTCCCAGCGGAGCGTCGAGGGCGTCTGACGAGGAATCCAGCGCCATTGGCTCAGCAGCCGTCAAGTTGTGTTGCTTGGCGAGTTCAATGATCTCTGGCATAAGGTTTGGAGTTGCTTGAATATCAAAGATTTTCTTACTCATGAGTCATCTCCTGAGGTTTCTGGAAGCTGGATACATTCAAAATTACAGATCCTCGCATCGTAATACCATTTCATACATTTTTGAAGTGTAAGATCACTTCGAAATTCAGCTTAGTGTTCCTCGAATAGCTTCTCAGTGCCCTAAGTTCAGGAGTCAGAAGGCCTGCCTTTTGACCCGAGCGCCCAAGACTGTGGATTTAGTACAACTGATATCAGTGTTTTCTCACAACCTTCATTGAAGGCCGAATTATCCAAGATCATCGCTGTGATCTACGAATGCATCGTGGTTGTTCCTTGAACTCCGCCTGTTTGGCCGATGAGCGGTCTGGTATCCGGCGCAGGTTTGTGGATGTGCCCGGTCGCAGGGCTCAAGCATCCGGTACAAGAACAAAAACCTTAAGAAGTCTCTCCACCTGTTGCTTTGCGGCACTTAAGCACGTTTACTCGTTTTGTCCGATTGCTGGACAGGATCTAAATAGGTGAAACGGTTGAGCAAAGGCAAAAAAATAGTTCGGGTGACACGAACAGGGCCAACCTGTGCTGCTCGGTACGCCGCTGATTTGGAACTTTTTTTGCCCAGACAGGGACAACAAAAGTACGACCAACTTCCGCTGGAGATTGAGGTGTCGCTAGGTGAGCATCAGTTTTCTGAGGGTGATGGTTTTGGGTTCTCGCTTCGATTTCGGCAAGTCATAGTTGAAGTCATCATGAACGATTGCGAGATGTCGCGAGAAGGCCGATATGAACGAAAGGTCGACAAAGAAGCATTTCACCACTACCTGAAACGTATTAAGGACAAATCCACATCAAAAAGAGGTAGTGTCTCTACGGGAATTTCGGCACGCCTGTCCCAAGTGTTGTCTGCACTTGGGGTTGAAGCCTCTGTAATGGCTGAGGCGGAGGCTCAGCTGCGAGCAGGGGATATAGAAACGCTTGAGTCGAGGATTGACTTTAAGATTGTCCGTTGGGCCGGTGCCGGTCGCTGGCACATAGGCCATGAAGTACTTGGCGACCCAAACGAGTTAGATGGTACACTGAAGGGTGGCTACATAAGCCAGCCGAAAGACGCACAAAGCACGCCTGAGCTTAGTCCATTGTGCGTGCTTTTGCCCCTATCTCAAGTTGGTTACGCCGCTACTGTTGAGCTACGGGCAAGAAAGAATGACTGCGTTTACAAGCCGCTAGGCCCCGAGAGAAACGAGGAGCGATGGGAACGAAAGAACCGTTCTCAAATCGAGCATGTTTTGGCGTTAAAGATGCTTGAAGAGCAAAACAGGCGCGACGGTTTCCAAGCACCAGAAGGCGAAATCATTCTATCGCGAGGTCGAATTAATGTCGGCTGGGAGGACCATGACGAAAGAGACTAGTGAAAAAAATCGAGATGACTTTGCTTTGTCCAGCTTCCAACCAGATATTGAGCGAATACGGGCAGTTCGAAATTGTGAGGTCGCGACAGTAGAAACGCTCTCAAAAGCAGCGGGGCTCGATCCAAGTCAGGATTTCGCAGACTACAAGCTCTCTGACTTCGACTGGCGGGACACAGACATGTCTCGATTTGTGGTTCGGTCTCCCCTCCCAGAGCAAGGAACTGCGTTAGCGTTTCTTGAGACGATGGATTCTGAACGAAGAAGCGTTGAAGTTGCGGAACTTCAACAACTGTCAGATCCCGACAATCTGAAGCCAGGAGAACCCAGCAATGGCTTTAGGTCATTTCTGCACGCTGTAACCGGGGCGGTTGTCTCAGCCAACGAAGCTGTCCAAAGCGGTGATGCTGGGTTCAGCGGCCTTTCCACCGGGTTTTATGATTTGGACCGGAAACTTGGTGGGCTACACAAGTCAGATTTGCTTATCCTGGCTGGCAGACCATCGATGGGTGTTACGACCCTCGCAACAAATCTAGCGGCAAATATTTCGAGTAGGAGTGAGCCGAAAACCGGAACAAATGGAATTGAAGGATCGGGCGGCGTCGTCGGCTTTTTCTCCTTGGAAATGAGTTCTGAACAACTGGCCGCTCGAATTATCTCGAGGGTCTCGGAGGTCCCAGCTGAGAACATTCGTCGGGGTGACATGATAGAAGCTGAGTTCAAGCGCTTTGTTGAAGCGGCAAGGAGCTTGGAGGAGAGCACCCTTTATATAAACGACACACCGAAAATGGGTATTGATGAGTTGATCAAGTTTGCAAGCGATCTGAATTCCAAAGTCGGGTTGGATGTGCTTTTCATCGATAAACTCCAAGTGCTTAAGGATAACTCAGGCAAAATATCAGCTGCCGGACTGAGCAGGAAACTAAAGGAACTTGCGAAGACGCTGCATATCCCAGTCATTGTTACTTCGTCAGTCGCAGCTCCAACTGAAAAAAGGCGGAGCAAACGCCCAGCTCTCACAGACCTCAGTGGCTTTGGTGCCATTGTTCAAGACGCTGATGTCGTCATGTTCTTACATCGCGACGAGTACTTTTTGGAACGCGATGTTCCCGACCCTGCGGACTTGGAAGCAATGAGTTATTGGCAGGAGCGGATGGAATTCGCTCACGGCAAGGCAGAGATAATTATTGGGAAGCAAAGGCATGGTCGTATCGGTTCAATTGATCTTGCTTTCGACGATAGGCTCCTGCGCTTTGAAAACTTGGTGCAACCGTGGCAGCAGTAAAAGTTGGACGAGTTTAAAAACTCCTCACAAAGGCGTCGGTGCCACTATTCACAAACTAAGGTCCGCATTTGTGAAATATCACCTGCGACGAAGCATCTGCAGCGAACGGCTGCTTCCCGCCCAGGATTGGAACGACTCGCTGGAGCAACCTGCGCCACACAGAAACACTGTCGTGTAAGCCGTGATCCACCCAAACCAAAGATCACGTAGATGCGCGTGTGGGAAAGAGGCGCACTGATCGGCGCACCCCTTTGCTTAACCTATTTGGCGATCAACAGATCCTCGAGCGCTTTGCCGTTCGCAAGTGCGTCTTTCACCCAATTGGGTTGACGACCTTTGCCCGTCCACGTTTTTGCTGGATTTTCAGGGTGGCAGTATTTGGGCGCCGATTTGGTAGCTTTGGTTTTGGCGCCTCCAGTTAGCTCGCTGAGGCTGAAGCCCATCTCGGCTGCCTTAGCCTCTACGGCCGCGAGCGCTTCCTTGCGTTTGCGCGCCTCAAAACTTTCAATGGCCTTGGCCGCTTTCTTCTGTATGTCTTTCAGTTCGTCCAGCGAAAGCGCGTTCCATTCGATGTCTTGCATGGTCTGTCCTTTGTCTTGATTGACCCGCGCTAGAGCAAATGCGCAGATATCTCAAGGCGACGATACCATAGCGCGTGTTGCTTCGCCTTCTGCGGGCGAAAGATGGCATAACGTCATACGAATGCGGTCTCTTTGTACAATCTATCTGACGTATCTTCGGTCTCTCGCCACCACTGAGCAGGTCTGCGCATAGTAACCCAAAAAATAGGAATACAATCATACGCTTGTATGAGGGTATTGTTTTAGATCGCGATTTATGTTCTTGGTATGTTCCTATTTGTTCAACACATACTGAGTAAAGGAGTTTTTATGATTGCAGATAGTACATCAACAAATACCAGTGACAGTGCACCGGGGCTGAAACGGCCCTTCATGCTGGCTTACACGGTGAAACCCATCGCAGATGGTCGCAAGTCGATCTGGAGCAAGATCGGGGCGGCGTGGTCTCACAAAGATGGCCAGGGCTATGAGGTACGCATGGATGCGCTGCCTGTGGATGGGCGCATTGTTTTGCGAACTGTCAAAGACGGTGATCAAGATCAGACGGGCGAAGTGCTTCAACAAACACCAGAATAGAGTTTTGCGTAGACTGTGTAGGGAAAGGGCGGCCAGATTGGTCGCCTTTTCTTTTTTGGTGTTTCGGTTGTTTCGTTGATGTCTTGGGCACCCCGGCGGGGCCGGTCAGGCTCGCATGAACCGAACCCACTGGTTTCGGCCCTTCGGGCTTTGATCCTTGGCGCGGATTTGAGGCGGCAATGCCGCCACTCTTTTGTTTTGTCGGGGAGGCCGAGAGGCTTTGCCTCTTCTCTCCCCGCAAGAAAAACAGATCGAACAGGATCTTGCGTTCTGTGCGACCCCAAGAGTGTCGCCCACAACGAAGAGATCCTTTCGCCGATTTTTCTTGTCCCCTCCCATCTCCACTCTCGGCGAGGGCCAAGGGTTGCAGCGCAACCCCTGATCCAATTGAGAGGAGAAGATCATGAGTATTCAGTTACATGCCCAGCCTTACGACACATCGGCCGTGGGCTTCTGTTTTGACAGCATTGAGGACTATGCCGAAAAAGCCGCCAAGCTACGGAACGACTATGGCGACCCCGTCGAGGAATTTGAAATCCAGTTCATCGATGGGGACGGCATTGATTGCGCTCTCGCCAAGGCCATCGGCCTCAATCAGGCCAATCTCAAACAGTTCTTTGACGCGGTGGACGCGTGGGACGAAGACGACAAAACCCGTGTGATTTTGGCCGTGGGCGAATGCGGCTACTGTTTTGAAGACAGCACGCAGCCCAGCGATTTTGATCTCGACATCTACGCATTCGAGACGATGCGCGAACTCGCGGAGCATTTTGTCGACGAAGGTCTCTTTGGCGACATCCCCGAGCAGCTGCAATTTTACATCGACTATGACGCCATCGCCCGTGATCTGCGTGTGGACTACGCCGAGACTACCGTCGCTGGCATCCCCCTAATTTACCGCTGTGCCTGATCGGAGTGCAGCCCCAAGCCGTTCCGCGCGGACGGTTTGAGGGTGCAATCCCGCATCGATACTCATGAAGGGAAAAACTCATGACACTACAACACATCAACATTGAAGACCTCACCATTTCCCCGCTCAACGTGCGCAAATATGGCGCAAAAGACTGCGCTGATCTGGTTGCCAGCATCCGCGCTTTGGGTGTGCTGCAACCGCTTTTGGTGCGCCCCATCGAACACGGCTTTGAGGTTGTCGCAGGCCAACGGCGCTTGAATGCGTGCCGTATTCTTGCAGAAGAAGCCACCATCGAAGCAATCCCGTGCTCGGTCATGGCAGAGGGGGATGATGCCGCCGTCATCGAAGCCTCCCTCGCTGAAAACATCGAGCGCCAGCCGATGGACGAGGTGGATCAATACAGAGCCTTTGCCAAGCTGATCAAAGAAGGGCGTGACGTGGCCGAGATCGCAGCAAACTTTGCGATCACCCAACGCATGGTTGAGCAGCGGCTGGCTTTGGGGCGGCTACATGCGCCAATCTTGACCGCTTACCGCAAAGGCGACATTCATGCCCAGGATATCCGCAACCTCACCATGGCAACGCCGAAGCAACAGAAAGCATGGTGGGCACTGGTCAAGGATGACGAGGCCTATGTTCCCACAGGTCAGCGTTTGAAAGACTGGCTCTTTGGCGGGGCATAAATCCCGACCGCACATGCGCTCTTTGACGTGCAAGTGTCGGGATTGGCCGTGGTCTCTGATCTCTTTGGCGAGGACAGCTATTTTGCCGATGCGGACGCATTCTGGACGCATCAAAACGCCGCCATTGCCGACGCGGTGGACGCCTACCAGCAGAAGGGCTGGGCGCAGGTTATGGTTCTGGACAAAGGAGCGTATTTTGCACGTTGGGATCACCGCGCATGTCCCAAAAATGACGGAGGCCATGTCTTTGTCGCGGTCAGCACGCAAGGTGAGGTGACCTTCCATGAGGGTTAAATCACCGGCAAAGAAGCGAAACGGCGGGACAAGTCCGAGGCTGGCACGTCACCCACGCAAAAACCCGAACTTACCAAGGCGGCGCAGAACTACATCGATCTGCATCGCCACGCAGCTGTTCGTGCTGATCTGTTAAGCGATAGCGGAACAGCATTGCGACTGATTGCTGCGCATATGATTGCATGGTCTGAGCTCTGGCGTGTTCAGGCTGATCCTCAGAAAGCGGCAAAGCCCGAAATCACCGACAGTCTCGCTGAGAACAAGGGGCAACAGGCGTTTGAGGCCGAACAGCAAAGCATCGCTGATATGTTGGCATTGGATGCGGAGACCAGCATCATGGAACGCAGCGACATCTATGCACCGCGCCTGAGCCTCCAAACCGTCATGATCCGGCTGAATGCTTTGAGCGACGAGGATGTGCTCCGCGTCCTAACGTTCTTGATGGCCGACAGCCTTTCTGTCCAAAGTCCTCTGATCGACGGTCTGGCTGGCATGTTGGGCACCGACATGGCGCAGCACTGGCAACCGGAAGACACGTTCTTCGAACTCATTCGCGACAAACAGGTGCCGAACGCGATGATCGGCGAACTGGCTGGCGAGACCGTGGCCAAGGCAAACCTCACAGAGACCGCGAAGACGCAGCGCATAATCCTGGGCGATTGCCTCAACGGCACCCGCACACCCGTCGATGCCAGTTGGATGCCGCGCTACATGGCATTCCCGCAAGGGGAATATGTGCCATCAACTTCCGACGATGTGCCAAATTGTAACACGTCCGAAGTCACGGATGAAAAAGATGCGGCGTGATAACCACTGCTTCAAAACGCGCGGACAGCCTTTACGGGCTGTCCGCGTTTTCTGGCTCCGCCAGACGACGAAAGCCGCGCAGCAGCGTGCTTTCCGAAATCTGAAACCGCGCGAGAAGCCGCGCCAATGTCCAGCCTTCCTGGTGCATCAGGCGATGCGCTTCCACGACATCCTCTACACTCAGCTTTGGCGGTCGCCCCAGCCGCGCGCCGCGCTTGCGCGCAGCCGCAAGACCGTTGCGGGTGTTTTCCCGGATGAGATCACGATGAAACTCTGCTATGGCCGCGAAGATATGAAAGACCAGTTTCCCACCGGGTGTTGCCGTATTGATGCCTTCGGTGAGGGAGCAAAAATGGACACCATCCCGATCCAGCCGTGTCAGCAAATCCGCCAGATGCAACACAGACCGGCCCAAGCGATCCAGTTTGTAGACGATAAGCATGTCACCAGCCGAAAGCCGATCCAGCGCTTGATCCAGACCGGGCCGTGCGGCTTTTGCACCAGACACGCCATGATCATAAAACACCTGGGTACAGCCTGTACGAGACAGCGCGTCAAATTGCATATCCAGCCGCTGATCCTCTGTCGAGACGCGGGCATAGCCAAAGATACGTGCGCCATCTGCCTCCGACGAAAACTGCTGTGGCCAAAGCTCCATGGGCGTTTCCCGCTGGCAAAATGGAAGGTTTTTGACGTCCTGCCAAATCATCTCTCCTTGAATGCTGCTCTGCCCGGAATCCGGCTGTTTGCTTGCACTGCCTTTGTCTTGATCTTCACCGCTGCGCACGTATCCTCCATAGTCAATAACCTTCGGTTTTGATTGGAACATTTGGGAGCCGAGCACGACAGGTCGCAATGTTGGCAACGCTGCTTTGTCCACAAGTTTTGTGGGCGGAGGCGTTTACAGGAGGGACGCTGCTCACTTGGTCCGAGAGCGATCAGAGAGGCTACATCAGCGCACAACTGGTCATGGCGTCGACGATTGCATCGCGAAACAAGCCTGAGATGGTGGACTGCATTGCTGAGACGTTCTTTGACGGGTCTGGCATGTCCGATGAAAAATTCGCTGAGATCGTTCAGACCATTGGTGAATACCAAAGCTACCACCCAAGTTCCGTCTTGGTCATCCTGCTGGAAAACACCTGCGGTGCGTTCGGCTAGGTGAGGTTAGTTCCCGATCTTGGGGAAAGCCATAGGCGTGGTAGACAGAGCTGCTTCCTGAGAGGTTTGTGACGCTTCCATTGAAACCTCGGATGGACGGGCCGCGTCCAGCGCATCAAGCGCGCCTTGAAGCTCGTCTTTGCTCATCGGGTTGTCTGTGTCGTCATATCTATGGCGCAGGCCACCGAGCGTTTCATTGCGATAGCCCTGCCAGTCTTCCAGCTGCAAACTGAGATCGCTGCGTCGGTCTCGCGCACTGAAATAGGCTTCCGCGCTCGGCGCATTCGGCGGCCATATAATGCCCTCTGCAATCTCAGGAGGGAGCTCTTCGCCGTTGGCATTTACAACGCGCCCATCGGCCGTTCTGAAAACGGGCAGCCCGTCCGGGCCTCTGGCTGCCTGCACCTCCATGTCGGCAATTTGATCATCAATAGCATCAATAGCCGTCCGAATGCCGGCCAGTGCCTGGTCCGCGGTGCGTTCGGCTTCGGCGAGCCGGTCGCCAAGTTGTTCATAAAGAATGCGGTACTGGGGGTCTGCAAGCAGACGATCCAGAGCATCTCGAAACACGCGGTCAGCTTTGCGCTGCTTGGCCTCGACTTGCGCTTTCGACTTAGCACCAAAGCGCAACATCCGACCCGTCTCAAGGCCTGAAATGGCATTGTGATAGTCGTCGCGGTCGAGCCGCAGCCTCGCGTCCCGCGCCTTTGCCATCTCTTCGTCTGTCAGTCCGGTTTCCATACACCTCCATAAAACCATTCAATCACAATAGTTTACCATGGGTTGAGCAAACGATGCAAATTTGCGGAGGCGATCAACCTGTCCGTCAATTCTGTGACCAACCGTTGGCTGCAAGATGCGTAGATAAACAAAATGCGGGACAAGGCTCTATTTCGCTGCAGTTGCTCCAAGGTCAGCATTCCGGAAAACTAGCTCTGTCCCGCTACCTAAAGCGGCGAAGTTCATGATTCTAAATCGACAAAGTCTGCATACTTCTCATTCCAAATCGCATCCGCCTCTTCCCGCGCTACCCTCCGAATCTCAGCTTCGACCCGAGCAACCGCTTTGCGACGTTGCTCGTCATTGTATGCGATTGCTGCCGGCCCACCGATCTTGATTGAGATGCGCGTCACTCCAAGGCACTCTGACGTATCAATCCGCCCGTAGCCCCAACTCTCCTGTGCGCCGAAGGCCGTTCCATCGTCATCATTAAAGATGTCTCGACCGCACATCTTGACCTCATAAGAACCTTCGAACATCTCAAAAAGCCGGTCACGTGCAATACTGCAAAACTTAGACAGCTCTTCTGTCAGTTCGATCAGCAACGTTTCCTTTAGCGTTAATGGCAAAGAGGGCGCGCCGGACACAACAACAACTCGGCACGATGCATGGTAGATGAACAAGTCCAGATAGTTCAGGAAGATCACTGCCAGATCGAGCGACTGCGCGTTCTCGTCCAGCCTTTCCAACAGTCGGATGTGGTTCGGTTCAGAGTCGAGAAATCCAGCATCTAGGAACCTGTGATCATCGCCACCTGTCAGGCTCCCAACACCTTGCGATAGGCCAACGACGTCAGCTGCAATGTTCCGATACTCGACCTCCAAAACAAGTCCGATGAGTTCCTCTCGCACCTCATCCAATCTGGCGTGTAGATTTTGAATCTCCTGATACAAAGCATTGATGTGTTTATATATATCGTTGATCGCATCCTGTGTGCTTGAACCTCCGCCAAACAGCCCAAGACCCTTGGCGATCGAGAAAACCTTGTAGCCAATCTTTATTGCAGAAATCGGATCGAACTTCCGAAGTTTCGGATCCCGCGCCCTCTGAACAAACTCTGCCTGTTCGAACGCAATAACACTGCTCTTCGCAACATCCATAGTCATATCACTTTCCGATCAATAGTTTTACCAGCTGTTTATAACAAATCCGGTTTGTGCGCGTAATCAAGGTATATATTTGTCGATCGCAGTGAAAACTTATCACCGTGGGTTGTTGGGGTAGCTGCTCCAATGAGGCGTTTTGCAACAGATCGCGCAGAATCTTTTCATCTTTATGTTTGTTCCTTAGCAGTTTAGCGGGGTCTTTGTTGCACAGATCGGGCTCTTTTCCCCTCGTTAAAATTGACTGTACGGGCTTTGTTAAGGGAAAGCGAAGAGTGGTACAGCCCATTGGGCTCCCGGAAGAGAGCGGACATTCGTGCACCGCGCAGCATCAGTTAGAATGGGCTCGCTACGGAAATCCGCCGCACCTCGTCCCAATGTCCCTCGGCAGCCCAAAGGAGACATCGCCGTTCGCAGCGTCGGGCAGCCAGCGGGAGTTTTCTGAAGGAGCGAAGCGATGACCGATCTGTCTAGGAAGCAGTCATTCAATCTTAGACAACGTATTCATATCAGATTGAGTTACGAAAAAGCTTCCATCATGTCTTTTTCAAGATCGGCGATTTCCCGATTGATGCACTTGCGAAACAACTGATCCAGTTCCGCGGGAGACAAGGCACCGATTTCCGCGCTAGTTTTCTTCGGGATCAAAATGCCTATCTGGTGCCTTTTTTGTTCATCATCAAAGTCATCAAAATTTGGGAAATAACGGGTTTGATCCGCATTGAACCGTATCTCATGATACGCTTTCACGAAACGCTTGAGCCTGCCCTGATCTGCAGGGGACAACACCATACTTGCTTGCCTGTTTACGAAAGCATCCAACTGCTTCAACTGCTGCGTGTTCTTTGACTGAGAGAAAAAAAACAACCAACCAATCTTCCGCCCCAAGAACTGACAGCCAGATATCCGTAGGTTCAGTTTCCAGATCAACGGCCCCTTGTTGTTGGCGTATTTCATCGCTGACACTAGCCTAATTATGTTCGAGAACATCTTTTTGAAAGATGCTTCGCGAACCTCGATCTCGGACAGGCGAAACCGATAACCTAGGTAGTCGATCCCATCAGCTAGTGGAACAATGACGCTCTTGCTTCCGTCTCCGACTGTGTGGCATTTGATCTTGCGTTTGGACTTCAGAAGCCGTGGTGTTGAAACCGCTAGGCTGGTTATGTCGACTTGACTGCCTATCATGAGGATGTCGTCTACGAACCGAATGTATTCAACATTCGGATCTTGTGACAGGCTGGTGTCTATGTCTGCCAGATAAATCGACGAGAGAATATTCGATATGCTAAGGCCTTGGGCAATCCCGCATTCATTCAGAGTATCAGCCGTCTTTTTTCTCCCAGTCGGCGTTATAAGCGCATTTTCCAACAGATGTAGGAGCTGTTTTTTCCGAATTCTACGCCTTAGAATCCGCAATAGTATTCTGTGATCAATGGACGGAAAGTAACTTTCGATATCCAAGCGTAGGTAGTTGTCGGATGACAGTCTTGACGAAGATACTTCGTGCACCCTTTTGATCGTAGAGTGTGGCACGCGCGATACGTGATCAGGGTAGATCTTCGCTAGAAACTCAGACAAGTATTTCAATACTATTTTGTCTCGAACAGTCGGTATAGAGATTTGCCGAGGAGGCTTGAGAGCGCCTTTCGAAATCAACTTCTCTCGATACGCGGTGAACTCATAGCTACAGTCATTTACCTTTCGCAAAATGATGTCCATTTCACTATCGATACGGTCAGAAAATTTTTCAACTGAGACCCCATCACGACCCACTGCGGCTCCGTCGGAAATGAACTCGTCGAAAATTTCTCGAAGGTTCGCCCTTGTGAACGTCGATTGGAAAAGGCTTGCAGGCTTAGGCGTTGCTGTCATGGCAGTTGTGTAGCAATAAGGTAGTACGTTCCAAGTCCGAGCGAGAAAATGGCAATCGTACAGAGCCAAAAGGCGCAAGATAACAGAAAGTGCTTTACGAGGATGGAACCAGTCCAAGTAATTTCCTCTCCATCTCGCCCCCAGACCTTTCGACCGCCTATAAGCGTTCGGTCTAAAATTAGAGACTCATAGTCCCAGTCACTATGGTTGCCATACCCGCCCAAAATTTCATAGTACTGTCGCTTTAGTTCGTTGCCCTCAAACTCGCTGTCGTACAACTTCTGAAGTCGAAGATAGCACTCACGATGTAGTGCGGCGGTTTCGCCGAACCTGAAGCCAAATATTCCCACAGAAAACGCAAATACGAACACCGAGAGAATTGCTGTGTAGATGTCCAGATGTGCTGTCGACGTGATGGAGCCCCGGACGACCGCCCACGCAATAACGCTCAGGGAAAGCCAGCTCAGCATCAAGTGGGCAACTCTATCATATTTCCTGAAGCGTTTTTCAGCATGCATCCGACCTCGCGATGTCAGCCAAATAGCGTTTCTTATCTCATCAATTTTTTCATCAACCATTTGTTCTCGCCAATTGTCTTGGGTGTGTGCGAGGCATCAATCTAAGTATCGAGTCCTCCGAAGAAGATAGCCGAAGCTCCAGCAAAGGCTGCACTTCCCAAGTTTAGCCCGGCAACGGACTGGCGGGTGAACCGCGCCCCTCGCACACACTCTTAAATTGAACAGCAGCATTGTGTTTGTCCAGACGGGCAACCCATTTTTAAGAACGATGCTGTTTCGTCGACCAATGTCCGCTCCGGGGAAGCTAAACCGCTGCGTCTGATGTCAGTCCATATTTCGCCCTTGGGCCGTCATCAGTCTTTGCAAAGTCCGCTTCCTGCGCATTGCTGACACGGACGGGCATGTGCATTGCCTATCAAGTTGGACTTCAGCCCTCAGTCTCCGCGCATTGCTTGAACGTCTGCTATATGCCGAGATAGCTTTTCAACTAATCGACGGGCCATCTCTAGTGCGACGTTGATGGCGCACTTGATCCCGGTCCATCGCCCAGATGGGTCGATCTCGGTTGTTGACGAACAGCCGCAGGTCGTCCCGATGGCGGGTCATGGCGACGTAGGCCAAGTGCCGGTCCATGGAGCGACTGGCAAGGACGTAGGATTGGTCGACCGTTGCGCCTTGGGACTTGTGAATGGTGACGGCGTAGCCATGATCAAAGCTGCGGAACGCCTTTGGGTCAAAGCGGACTAGGCAGTCCTTGTCACCGTCAAGCGCCACGGCCATCTGGCCGTCTTGTGCGGCGACGACCGTGCCCAGCATGCCATTTTTCACGCCAATGTTCTTGTCATTGCGGGTGAATACAATGCGGTCATTCGCAGCAAAGGCCCTTTTGCCGAACTCTGTCGTGAACAAGGTTTCTGGCGGTGCGTTTGGATCTGCGCGCAGTGCCGCGCGGATGGCTTGGTTTAGTGCGTGGACGTCTTTGCGTTTGTGCGCGAAGGCGAGGCGGGACTTGGCAGTGCCATTTGCCGCAACATCCATGGCGTAGGTCTCAACGAGAGCGTCAATCGCGTCGGCACGGTGGTCGACCTGCGTCACCGCCTCTCGTTTTCGGTATTGGTCCACCGCCTGCGTCAACTCACCAGCCGCCAGATCACGCGACGCCTGCTTTTGCCAATCAGTCCTTTGACGATGGATTTCTGTCAGACGGGCCGCGCCATGTGTTTTGACGATCTGTCGGAATGGGGTCCCGGCCTCAATTGGCTGCAATTGATCAGGATCACCGACGAGGACGAGTTTTGCGCCGATATCATTCATCTTTTGCGCAATGCGCGCCATTTGGCGTGTGCCGATCATGCCCGCCTCATCTACGACAAGCACATCGCCCGACTTGATTGGTGCGTTGCTGTTTTTCCAGGACAGCTCAAGGGACGCCAGTGTCCGGCTCTTGATACCGGAGGCGCTTTCCAATTCCTCCGCAGCCTTTCCCGCCAGCGCAGCGCCATGCACTGTGATGCCTTGCTTGGCCCAGGCATCCTGCGCGGTCGCGAGCAAGGTGCTTTTGCCCGCGCCCGCGAGGCCAACAACCGATGACAGCTGTTTGTCACCCAAGATGTGGGTCAAAGCCGCGCGTTGCTCATCGCTCAGTTTGCCACTGAAGCTGCGGCGCATCTTTGCGTTTTGAGCTTTGATGGCCTGCTTCTGCTGCAAGGCGCCGACCGCAAAACCACGACCTGCCACGAGTGACTTTGCGGCCGCGTTCAAATCCTGCTCGGCCTGCTGATAATCCTTCGTTGTGAATGCGGGTGTCAGACCGTTTCTCTGCAATCTCACAAGTTGCGACGATTGCATCGCGGTATCAGCAGCGTTCTGGAGTGTTGCCGGATCATCAATCTTCTGAGCCAATGCCCGCAGCACGTCGACGCGCGTGAACGCCGCTTTGGTCTGCGAGACGTGATCGAGCACCAGATCAGGAAATCTGATCACTTGCGCTTTAGTGTAGGGCGGACCGTCATCGCGCAGCACTAGGCCCTGCTCTGGATCCGTTTGCGTCTGCCCGCGGAAGGCGGATGACAGGCCTTGCCGTTGCCCGTCTCGGGTGAGGGCTCGTCGCTCAGCGAGGTGTTTTGAGATCAGCGCCTGCTGTTCAGCACGCTCCATGCGTTCTGCGGACTTTGCCTCCGCTTCGAACTGGCGCAGCAAGGCTTGATACTGACCCGTCGCACGCGACAGCAACGCACGGAGGCCTTTCGGCAAACGAGATTGCCAGACCTTGATGGCGTCAAGACGGTGTTCTTCCTGCCGTTTGAGAAGGGCTTCCCGTTCGGCGCGTTGCGCGGCTACGAGTTTGGCCCGCCGCGCCTCAAAAGCGGCGTCTAATGGATCGATCGGTTGCTTTGGAAGATCACGCAGTTGGTGCGTGACATCCGCGACAGACGGCAAATCCATCTCCGAACCAAGACGCGCCCGCATCTCATTTGGGTTGACCCCGCACCAGCGTGACAGTGACCAAACCTTGCCGTTGGCATCTACTGCGACAAAGCCGCGCCGGTCGCCACGGGCGAGGACAAAGCCTTGTTCTTTCAAAGCCGCCTCAAAGCCCGTACGGGAGTCTGACACCTCCCAGCAGCTCCGGAACATCGCCTTGAATGCCTTTGGATCGCGCTTGTTGCGCTTAGACTGGCCCGCTTGCTGACGCGTGTAGTTCAGCGGGTCGCGCTTTGCGGCATCGCGATACCCATCGGGCAAGTCCCAACCATATGCGAGAAAGAGCTCGCGCGTGACTGCACCGAGCTTACGTTTGTAGTGCGGTAGGTTGATGGCCTTAATCGCGGCCCCATCGATCCGGGACCAGACTGCATGGGCATGGCGACGCCCGTTCTTCTCGTGAAATACAATCGCCCGGGGTTGCCCTACCAGCCCCAACTGTTCTTCGGCTTGCGCAATAGCTGCCTCGAACTGGGCGACCGTCACCTCTTTGTCAGGCGGCGGATTGATCGACATCGAGAACAGATACTTTTGGCACTGTGTTGCGCCGGAGATCGCCTCGGCCTCCGCGAAGGCCCCATAGAGATCATCGGCCACAAAGCCGTCAACCGCATGCACGGTGACATGATCATTGTCGCGCGGGTTCAGCAAATGGCGCGCAAGCTCAGCCCCGTATCCGCGTTCATTGCCTTCGAACAGCATCGGTTAGGCCTGTTTCCGACCGAGCGCCTGCAGGAGCAGTGACCGTATGGCGGCGAGATGCGCATTGGCTTCGGCGATCTGGGCTTTTTCGGCCTCACCCACGATCAACGCGCCGATGTTGGCGTGATACGCAAGCTGGTTGAGATTGCTGGCAATCCGGGATTGCCCAAGCAAGGCCAAAGCCTCTGCCGCCGCTTTTTTGTCTTCGATGGCTGACATGGGCCGCTTCTTGCGCCGCTTGGTCTCGTCCGCAAAGACACAGGCGCGGATGTACGCCGACAGGGTCATACCGTCGGCCAGCTCTTCCAGCTTGGCCCGTTCTTCCGCTGTCATACGCAGGGTGACGGGGGACGGCTTGGGCTTCGACTGGGGCATGTCTTTACCAACCCCGGCAAAGGTCTTGGCCAGGCCACCACCTGCTTCTGGTCTGACATCCCTCATGGCGACACCTCCGGCGGCGGCAACACGTCCGGCGTCGCGTCCTCGGGGTCATCTGCACCCGCATCAGCCGCCTCAGCAAATGCCGCCAGCCTGTGGATAACCTCCGGCTCAGCCCGAAGAATGCTTGTCCATTCCTCTAATTCTGTCAGGATCTGATCGCACTCAGAAGGTTCTAGGTTGTTCCTCTCCGGTGCACCATTTTTTATTTCCATACCGCCTCCGGCTCTTTGAGGCCGGTTTGGCGTAGGTTTTGCCTATCACCTGCACCAGCTCAACGCCCACCGCAGTCCCGCGCCCTGTGTGCAGTCTGCACGCCGGGACGTTGTCGTCCTGTACCGCGCCCCACCCGGGCGCTATGATCTCACCACCGACAGATTTGCAGGCCTGCGCCCGCAACAGACAAAGGGGCGCAAAATGGCACTGGACCCGGATCGGCTGTTCCCGATGGACCCAGGCGCGCGGCAGCTGGCGCGCGAGATTTATGGCACCGTTCATGACCTGCCGATCATCAGCCCGCATGGCCACACCGATCCGCGCTGGTTTGCCGAAAACGACCCGTTCCCCGATCCCGCGCAGCTCTTTGTGACGCCGGATCATTACGTGTTCCGGATGCTGTTCTCGCAAGGTATCCCGCTGGAAGAACTTGGTGTGCCGCGTGCCGATGGCGGGCCGACCGAAACGGACGGGCGCACGATCTGGCGGGTGTTTGCGGAGCACTACCACCTGCTGCGCGCCACACCGTCGAGGATGTGGATCGACCACAGCTTTGAGAATGTCTTTGGCCTCGAACAGACATTGTCGGCGGAGACCGCGGACATGTTCTATGACCACGTGTCCGCTTGTCTGGCGCAGGACGCCTACCGCCCGCGACAGCTGTTTGACCGGTTCGGGATCGAAGCGCTGTGCACGACCGAAAGCGCGCTTGACCCGCTGACCTGGCACAAGCAGATCCGGGATGCGGACTGGTCGGGCCGCGTGATCACCGCGTACCGGCCCGACAACGTGATCGACCCGGACTTCGACGGGTTCGCGCAGAATGTCGACGCACTCGGCGACCTGACCGGAGAGGACACGGGCACATGGCAAGGGTACCTTGCGGCGCATCGGACCCGGCGGGCGTTCTTCAAGGCGCATGGCGCGACGTCGAGCGATCATGGCCACCCGACCGCCCGCACCGAAGACCTGCCGCAGGCCGATGCGGCTGCCCTGTTTGCCAAGGCGCGCGCCGGGACCTGCACGGCTGACGAAGCGGACGCGTTCCGCGGCCACATGCTGACCGAGATGGCGCGGATGAGCCTTGACGATGGGCTGGTGATGCAAATCCATCCGGGGTCTGTGCGCAACCATTCCCGCCCGATGCTGACGCAGTTCGGGCGCGACAAGGGGTTCGATATCCCGTCCCGCACCGACTTTGTCGGCGGTCTGCGCCCCTTGCTGAACGCGTTTGGCACGGACACGCGGCTGAGCATCATCGTCTTTACGCTGGACGAGACGACCCTGTCGCGAGAGCTGGCACCGCTGGCTGGCGTCTATCCGGTGCTCAAGCTCGGGCCGCCCTGGTGGTTCTTTGACAGCCCGGACGGGATGATGCGCTTTCGCGAGCTGACGACCGAGACGGCGGGTTTCTACAACACGGTCGGGTTCAACGACGATACGCGCGCGTTCTGTTCGATTCCGGCGCGCCACGATATGGCCCGACGAGTGGATTGCGCCTATCTCGCGCGGTTGGTGCGGATGGGACGGCTGAACGAGACGGAGGCGTATGAGCTGGCACAGGACCTGTCCTACGGCTTTGCCAAGAAGGCGTACCGGCTATGATACGTCAGTCACCTCCAACCAAGGCGGGGATCGTGCACCTGGGGCTGGGCGCGTTTTTTCGCGCGCACGGGGCGCTGATCGTCGAGGACGCGATGCGGGCGGCGGGTGGCGATTGGGGCATCATCGGCGTCAGCCTGCGTGCGCCTGCCATACGCGACCAACTGGTGCCCCAGGACTGCGCCTATACTGCGATCGAGATGCGCCCGGATGGCCGCACGCCCCGCCTGGTGAACGTGCTGCGCGATGTGGTCTTTGCGCCCGATGACCCGCAGGCGCTGGTGCAGCGGATGGCAGACCCGGCGATCCGCATCGTGTCGCTGACCGTGACGGAAAAGGGGTATTGCCACGTGCCCAGCACCGGCGCGCTGGACACCGCGCATCCCGACATCCAGAGCGACATCGCCAACCCGCACCCTGTCACGGCGGTGGGCTATATCGTGCGCGCACTGCAGAAACGACGCGCCGCCGGGTTGCGCCCGTTCACCGTGCTGAGTTGCGACAACCTGCCCGACAATGGCCGTGTGGCGCGCAATGTGGTGAAGGGCCTCGCGCAGTGCATTGACCCGGCCCTTGCACATTGGATTGAGACCGAGGGGCGCTTTCCCTCCGCCATGGTGGACCGGATCGTCCCGGCGACACGGGCCGAGGATATCGCGGCACTGGAGGCCAGCACCGGGCAGCGTGACGCGGCACCGGTGTTTCATGAGCCGTTTTGCCAGTGGGTGATCGAGGACCGCTTTGTCGACGAGGCGCGGCCTGCACTGGAGCGTGTGGCGGGCGTTCAGCTGGTTGACGATGTGGCGCCGTTCGAGGCGATGAAAATCCGGATGCTGAACGGGACGCATTCCGCGCTGGCCTATCTGGGCTACCTCACGGGGCATGACACGATTGCACAGACGGTGGCGGATGAGGTATTCCGCGCCTTTGTGCAGTCGCTGTGGCGGCGCGAGATCATCCCGACGACCACGCCGCCCGATGGTGTCGATCTGCCGGCCTATGCACATGATCTGCTTGCGCGGTACGAGAACCCCGCGATTCAGCACCGGACATGGCAGATCGCGATGGATGGCAGCCAGAAGCTGCCGCAGCGCATTTTGGGCGCGATTGGGGACAACATGGCCGCGGGTCGGGCTTGTGATGGTCTGGTCCTCACTGTGGCGGCGTGGATGCGCTATGTGGGCGGCGTGGACGAAGAGGGCGCTGCGATTGACGTGCGCGACCCGCTGGCCGCCCGCCTGCGCGCCCTGTCGGATGCCGGTGAGACGCCAAGCGGGAAGGTAGACAACCTGCTGTCGGTCGAGGAGGTCTTTGCCCCTGCGCTGGCCGCGCAGATGCGGGAACCGCTGGTGCAGGCCTTTGACCGCCTGGTCGCGCAGGGTGCCCGCGACAGCGTGCGCCGGGTGTTGGGGGCCTGACGCCGCGCTCAGGGCCGCCCGATAGGCGCCAGATCGCTGAAGGGAAAGCCGGTGACGTCCTCGAACTCCGCCTCGTCCCAAAAGCCGATGAGGATGCCCGTTTCGGTGGCCTTGCTTTGCCCGGCCAGCACCTTGGGCGTCGCGGTGATCCGCGTGTGGTGACGGGTGGCCCAGCTGAGCAGGGCGGTCTCCATCCGCGCGCGTACGGTGAGATGCTCGGCAACGTCTGACGCGCCCAGATCGACCAGTTCCTGCGGGTCGCTTTCCAGATCGAACAGCACGGGCCGGAACCCCTCGCAGCGGATATATTTCCAGCGCCCGTCATGGATCATGACCGTGCGCGCATCCTCTTGCGGAATATCCAGCGCTCTGGCCATTTCCGACCAGTGGTAGTCGTGCTCGCTGATCGCGTAGCGCCGCGAAAACCCGTCCTGTCCATGCAGCAGCGGCGTCAGATCACGCCCCTCGATCACATGCGGCTTGGCCCGCGCCCCCAGCGCGTTCATGAAGGTCGGGGCGAGGTCGATCATCTCCACCAGCGCGTCCCACACGGTGCCGCGCGTGGCGTCCGCCTTGGCCCGCGGATCGGCGATGATCACGGGCACCTTGACCGCCACCTCGTGATAGAAATCCTTGTCGCCCATCCAGTGATCGCCCATGTAGTCGCCGTGATCGGAGGTGAACGCGATGATGGTATTGTCGCTCAGGCCCTGCGCGTCCATCCATGCAAAGAGCCGGCCCAGATGGTCGTCCAGCTGCTTGATCAGGCCCATATAGGCCGGGATCACATGGCTGCGGACGTGATCGCGGGCAAAGCTGCGGCAGACCCGCGCGTTCAGATAGGCCCGCATCAGCGGGTGATCCGTGTCGCGTTCCGCGTCTGACCGGATGGGGTCCACGATGTGTGTTTCGTCATACATGTCGTGGTAAGGGGCGGGCACGATGTAGGGCCAATGCGGCTTGATATAGCTCAGGTGGCACAGCCACGGACGGCCATCGGCCTGCGCCTCACGCATGAAGTCCATGGCGCGGTTGGTCATATACGCGGTTTCGGAATGTTCCTCGGGCACGTTGGCGGCAAGGCGGGAGTTCTTGAGCAGCCATGCCGACAGCAGCGCGCCGTCCTCATCCAGACCAGAATTGGCATAATCCTCCCACGGGTTGTCGGAGGCATAGCCCTGCGCCACCAGATAATCGTCATAGGCCGACCAGCGCTGGCGCGCACTGTCGGGGTGCAGGCCGTCATCCCGTTCGAACGGTTCGAACCCGCATTCGGACCGGCGCACGCCGATCTCGCTGGCCGGATCGATGCCCAGCCACGCCATTCCTTCGGCGTCGGCGACCATATGCGTCTTGCCCACCAGCACCGCCCGCGCGCCCGCGTCGCGCAGGTGATCGCCCAGCGTCGGCTCACCCACGCGCAACGGCATCCCGTTCCAGGTGGAACCGTGGCTGCGCACATATCGACCCGTATAGGCCGACATGCGGGAGGGGCCGCATACCGGCGACTGGACGTAGGCGTTGGTAAACCGTACGCCACGTGCAGCCAGCGCATCGATATGCGGCGTATGCAGGTGCGGGTGGCCATAACAGCTCAGGTAATCGAACCGCAGCTGGTCGGCCATGATCCACAGCACGTTGGGGCGGTCGGTCATTGGTTTGGTCCTTGTTGGTCTGTGGTCAGGCGCAGGGCACATAAAGACGCAGGAAATTTGGGGTGACAAGTGGCGGTGATTTTGTCAGCCTTCCAGTATAGGTTGTGTGCGCTGCCCACTTGGCGTGTGGTGCGCTTACATCCTGATTTTATGATGATTTATTGATGAGGAGTGGATTGATGACAGTCTGGAAAATGGCTCTGGCGGGGATGTTTGCCCTCTGGGCGACGACAGGATCGGCCGAAGTGTCCGGGGTCGACGTCTCCAAATGGCAGGGCAGCGACATCGACTATGCGGCGGTCAAGGCGGACGGGAACGCCTATGTCTTTGTCAAAGCGACCGAAGGCAATACCGAAGTGGACCCCGACTTTGCCGAGAACTTCGCCAACGCCAAGGCGGCGGGCCTGCTGGTCGGGGCCTACCACTTCTTTATCACCGGGGACACGCCGCAACGGCAGTTCGAGAACTATTCGGGCGCCGTCACCCTGGGCACCGGGGACCTGCCGCCGGTGATCGACATCGAAAAGCTGACCGGGGGCACTGCGGCACAGGTGCCGGGTGAGCTGCAGCAATTCCTCGATCTGCTGCAGCAGCATTACGGCGTGCAGCCGATCATCTATTCCGGCGAGAGCTTTGCCAATGCCGACCTCGACGGCTTTGGCACCTATCCGCTGTGGGTCGCGGAATACACCAGCGCCAGCCGCCCCAAGGTGCCCAAGGGTTGGAAGACCTGGGCGTTCTGGCAATATTCGCAGTCGGGCACGGTGTCGGGCATCAACGGCAACGTGGACCTCAACCGCTTCAACGGGACAGAGGCGCAGTTGCGCAAGTACCTGATCAAGTAGCGCTTTAGCCCTGCAGCGCCTTCACGCCCACATCGCCCGCCGCCTGTTCGCGGATCGCCATGGCGGCGGCCTGTGCGGCCGCGGCGGTGGTGAAATAGGGGATCTTGTCATAAAGCGCGATGGAGCGGATGGATTTGCTGTCCTCGACCGCCTGCGCGCCTTCTGTGGTGTTGAAGACCAGCTGGATGCCGTTGTCCTTCATCATGTCGGTGACGTCCGGGCGGCCCTCGTAGACCTTGTTGACGATGCCGCACGCCACGCCATGCTCTTCGAGCCAGGCGGCGGTGCCGCGCGTCGCCACCAGCGTGAACCCCAGGCCGGTGAGCGTTTGCGCAGCTTCCAGCATGGCGGTCGTCTTGTCCATATCCTTGATCGAGATGAACGCGCAGCCGGCATCGGGCAGCACCATCCCCGCGCCCAACTGCGCCTTGAGGAACGCGCGGGCAAAGGTCCGGTCCCAGCCCATGACCTCACCCGTGGACCGCATCTCGGGGCCGAGGATCGTGTCGACGCCAGGGAAGCGGGCAAAGGGCATCACCGCCTCCTTGACGCTGAACCACGGCATGTTCGGATCGGCGAGCGTCATCGGATCGGCCAGCGGCAGCACGCTGTCATAGCTGGCGTCGGCATCATAAGGGGGCCGCATCGGGAAGGCCGACAGCTTTTCTCCGGCCATGACACGCGCGGCGATGGAGGCGATGGCGCTGTCCGTGGACTTGGCCACAAACGGAACCGTACGGGAGGCGCGCGGGTTCACCTCGATCAGGTACACTTCGTCGTCCTTGATCGCGAATTGCACATTCATCAGCCCGACCACGTTCAGCGCACGCGCCAGCGCGTGTGTCTGCCGCTCCACCTCTGCGATGATATCGGCGCTGAGCGAGTAGGGCGGCAGGGAACAGGCGCTGTCGCCCGAATGCACGCCCGCCTCTTCGATGTGCTGCATGATGCCGGCGACGTGCACGGCCTCGCCGTCGCACAGCGCGTCCACGTCCAGTTCAACCGCGCCCGACAGGTAGCTGTCGAGCAACACCGGGCTGTCGCCCGAAACCACCACCGCCTCCGAGATGTAGCGTTCGAGGTTCGCCTGATCGCGCACGATCTCCATCGCGCGACCGCCCAGCACGTAAGACGGCCGGATCACCAGCGGAAAGCCGATCTCCGATGCAATCTCGAGCGCCTGTGCGTCCGTCGAGGCAATCCCGTTATGCGGCTGTTTGAGGCCCAGTTCGTTGACCAGCGCCTGGAACCGCTCGCGGTCTTCGGCCAGATCGATGGCGTCCGGCGTGGTGCCAAGGATCGGAATGCCCGCCTCTTCGAGCGCATTGGCGAGCTTGAGCGGGGTCTGCCCGCCGAACTGCACGATCACGCCATGCAGGGTGCCGTTTTCCTGCTCGACGGCGAGGATTTCCATCACGTGCTCAAAGGTCAGCGGCTCGAAATAGAGCCGGTCCGAGGTGTCGTAGTCGGTGCTGACCGTTTCGGGGTTGCAGTTGACCATGATCGTCTCATAGCCCGCATCGGTGAGCGCAAAGCACGCGTGACAGCAGCAATAGTCGAACTCGATCCCCTGACCGATCCGGTTGGGGCCACCGCCAAGGATCACGACCTTGTTGCGGTCCGAGGGGCGCGCCTCGCATTCCACCTCGCCAAAGACTGGCGTCTCGTAGGTCGAGTACATGTAGGGCGTCTGCGCCTCGAACTCGGCGGCGCAGGTGTCGATGCGTTTGAACACCGCCGTGACGCCTGCGTTGCGGCGCGCGGCGCGCACTTGCGCCTCTGTTCGGTCGGTGAGCGTGGCCAAGCGGGCGTCGGAAAAGCCCATCATCTTGAGGTTGCGCAGCCCGTCGGCGTCGGTCGGCAGGCCGGTCGATTCCACGTCCTGTTCGACCTCGATCACTTCGCGGATCCGGGCGAGGAACCAGGGGTCGAACTTGGTGACGCCAAAGATGTCGTCGTCGCTGAGCCCCTCGCGCATGGCCTGCGCGATCACCCGCAAGCGGTCCGGCGTCTGTTGCGCCAGCGCGCGTGTGATGGCCGCATGGCCCGTCGCCGGATCATCGGCCCCGGGAATGGCGATTTCGTCAAAGCCAGTCAGGCCCGTCTCCATCGATGCCAGCGCCTTTTGCACGCTTTCGTGGAAGGTGCGGCCAATGGCCATGACTTCGCCCACCGACTTCATCGCCGTGGTCAGGTGCGGCTCGGAGCCGGGGAATTTCTCGAACGCGAAGCGTGGGATTTTGGTGACCACATAGTCGATGGTCGGCTCGAACGAGGCGGGCGTGACCTTGGTGATGTCATTGTCCAGCTCATCCAGCGTGTAGCCCACCGCCAGCTTGGCCGCGATCTTGGCGATGGGAAAGCCGGTGGCCTTGGACGCCAGCGCGGACGACCGCGACACACGCGGGTTCATCTCGATCACGACCATGCGCCCGTCGTCCGGGTTGATCGCCCATTGTACGTTGGAGCCGCCCGTTTCCACCCCGATCTCGCGCAGCACAGCGATGCTGTGATTGCGCATGATCTGGTATTCCTTGTCCGTCAGCGTCAGGGCAGGGGCCACGGTGATGCTGTCGCCCGTATGCACGCCCATCGGGTCCACGTTTTCGATGGAACAGACGATGATGGCGTTGTCGGCAGTGTCGCGCACCACCTCCATCTCGTATTCCTTCCAGCCCAGCAGGCTCTCGTCCACCAGGATCTGACCCACGGGCGAGGCGTCCATGCCCGACTTGCAGATCGCCATATAGTCGTCGCGGTTATAGGCGACGCCGCCGCCCGTTCCGCCAAGCGTATAGGCGGGCCGGATGATCGCAGGCAGGCCCACCTGCTCCAGCGTGTCCAGCGCCAGCGCCACACCGGCCTCAAGGTCCTTGGACCCACCAGCGCGCTTGGGCGCGGTGATGATCTCGGCCTTTGGGTTTTCGATGCCCAGCCGGTCCATCGCCTCGCGGAACAGCTTGCGGTCCTCGGCCATTTCGATGGCGTCCCGCTTGGCGCCGATCATCTCGACCCCGAACCGGTCCAGCACGCCCATCTCCTCGAGCGCGAGCGAGGTGTTTAGCCCCGTCTGGCCGCCCATCGTGGGCAGCAGCGCGTGGGGGCGTTCTTTCTCGATGATCTTGGCGACGACTTCGGGCGTGATCGGCTCGATATATGTCGCATCGGCGAGGCCGGGGTCCGTCATGATCGTGGCGGGGTTGGAGTTCACCAGAATGACACGGTAGCCCTCTTCCCGCAGGGCCTTGCAGGCTTGCGCGCCGGAATAGTCGAACTCGCAGGCCTGTCCGATCACGATAGGGCCCGCACCGATTATCATGATCGACTGGATGTCGGTACGCTTTGGCATCAGGGCCCCCCGGTATTGATTCTGTCCGCGCCTTGGCGGGCGCGCGCAAATTGTCCTGCGTTATAGGGATGGCGCGGGCAGGCGCAAGTGGGCCGGTGCAGATGGGTGCCTTAAATGCGTCGCGTGGGCAGGGTTGAACCCACGTACGACGACGGGCGCATTCCGGGAACAGCCGGAACGCGCCCGGGAGGGCTTGTCAGTTCTGGTTGGCTTAGCCGCCGATCAGACGTCCGAGAAGGGACCGCTTCTTGGGCTCAGGCTCTGGCGCAGGTGCCGGTGCGGCCACCGGTGCCGGAGCCGCTGTTACCGCGGTCGGATCGGCCTCTTGCACGAATTTGGGCAGTGCCTGCGGCGGTGCGGTCATCTCTGCGTCTATCTTGGGCGCGGCGCTGGCTTTCAGGGCGGGCTTGCCCGCAGGCTTGGCGTCGGTCGCGGCCTCGGCACGCACAACCGGGACGGCACCGCGCAAATGCGGGGGCTGCTGCACATGCGACCTGGGTAGCGGTGTGCGCATCGTTTCAGCGTCGCAAGGCTTGGTCTGATCCTCGGCCAACAGCTGCTTGATCGTTTTCATCGTGAACGCTGTCGGTTCGCGCCCGGAGGCACCTTTAATCGGTTCGCGTTTTACGTATTCCATGTCGCCTCCTGCCGCTACAACTCGTCATCCAATCAGGGTTAGGATGGGCTTAACCATCCATCAGACTAAATCCTGCGCGACAAATGGGGCGGTTTCGTGGAACGGATGCGGCGAAAGCGTGCCGGGCTACTCCGCAGGCGCGCGCTGTCGGGTCGGGGTGCCGCTGTTGGCCTGCCTCCGGTCATAGAGGTAGTCGCGCGTCAACGGCACCGCGTCCCGCTTGTGGGCCAGCTGGAAGTGATAGACCGCCTGCATCTGATGCTCAAAGGCGAGGATGCACACGGTGAAATAATATTGGAACATGCGCACGAACCGTTCGTCATAACGGTCCCTGATCTCGTCCAGACGCGCGTTGAACCGGTCGCGCCAGTGGCGGATCGTCTTGGCATAATGCAGCCGCCAGACCTCGATATCCGCCTGCCACAGGCCGGACTGTTCGATTGCCGGGGCCAGTTCGGACAGCGACGGGACGTAGCCGCCGGGAAAGATGTATTTGTTGATCCACGAACTGTGCGCCATCGGCGGTGCGGACCGCCCGATCGTGTGGATCAACGCGACACCGTCCGGGTCCAGCAGGTCGGAGACCTTGCCAAAGTAGGTGCCGTAATTCGGCACGCCCACATGCTCCAGCATGCCCACCGACACAATCCGGTCGAACGTTCCGCTCACGTGCCGGTAGTCGCGCAGGTCGAACCGCACCTTGTGGGCGAGGCCCGCGGCCTCCACCCGCGCCTCGGCGGTGGCCAACTGGTTTTCGCTGAGCGTGATGCCCGTGACCTCGCAGCCATGGTCGCGCGCCAGCGTCATCGCCATGCCGCCCCAGCCACAGCCGATGTCCAGCACCCGCATGCCCGGCTCCAGCCGCAGCTTGCCCGCGATATGCGCCTTTTTGGCGACCTGTGCGGCCTCCAGCGTCATGGTGGGGTCGCTGAAATAGGCGCAGGAATATTGCATGTCCTCATCCAGAAACAGCCGGTAGAGGTCGTCGGACAGGTCATAATGATGCGCCACGTTGCGCCGCGCAGTGCCCGGCGCGTTGCGTTGGATAAAGGCGCGCGCATGAAAGCGGGCGCGTTCCAGCGACTTCATCCAGCCGGGCACGGACCCGTGGTGGCGGTTGCGGATCAGGATGGTCAGCACCTCGTCCAGCGTGCAGTTCTGCGGGCTCACCCGCGCATCCATGAACGCCTCGCCAAAGCCCAGATCGGGGTTCAGCACAATCGACCGCAGGGTCGTCTCACCGCTGAGTGCGAGATGCGCACGCTCGCCCGTTTCGGGGCCGTAGTCCCGGGTCGTGCCGTCGGGGTAGGTCACGCTGAGCCTGTCCGTGACCATCATGCGTGTCAGGAACTGATCCAGAAGTCTCGCCCACATTGCTCACCCTCCACAATGCGAATTGGTGGGCATAAATCTGTGACAGGTAAGCGGCTTAGGTCAAGTCTCAGGCCCCGGATGCGTCCAGGAATGCGCGCACGGTCGCTTCAAATCCGCGTGGGTCGTCCGCATGCAGCCAATGTCCCGCCTTGGGCAGCTTGGCAAAACGGGCGCGGGGAAACAGGCCGCGGATGACCTCGCGATGCTCCGACAGGACATAGTCGGAGGTCCCCCCGGACAGGAACAGCACGGGCCCTGCATATTGTGTATCGACGGCTGGAAAGCTCATGATTTTCGGCATTTCCGCCGCCAGCGCCTGCAGGTTCAGGCGCCACGTGCGCCCCTCCACATCCAGCGATTGCGCGAGAAAAGCGCACACGCCCGGATCAATGCCCTGATCGGCCAGTTGCGCGGTCACATCCGACCGGCGGGTGACCGCCGACAGGTCCACGGCGCGCATCGCCTCGATCATCTGCATCTGGCTGTGTGTGTAGGTCACCGGCGCAATATCGCCCACCACCAGCCGCCGCACCGTGTCCGGCGCGCTCAGCGCCAGCATCATCGCGGCCTTGCCGCCCATCGAATGCCCCACGACGTCCATCTGCCCGCCAAAGGCGCCAATCACCTCGGCCAGATCACCCGCCAGATCGTCATACCCGTTGGTGGCGGCGTGAAAGCTGCCGCCATGGTTGCGCATGTCCACGGTGACCACGTGCCGCGTGTCACTGAGCCGCTTGGCAATCACACCCCAGTTTCGCCCCGAGCCATAAAGGCCATGCGCAATCAGGACGGGCGGGGCGGATGTGTCGCCAAAGGTCTGGTAAGCCAACATATGCAGAGGCTTAGCCTGACGCAGCGCCCCTTTCCAGTGCGATTGCGAGGCGGTAGGTTGCCGCCCATGGAAAGCCCCGAAACCATCGCCGCCCGGGCCGCGCGCGTTCAGGACGGTCTGCACCGCGCCTTTGGCGTGCGGGCCAAGTCGCTGGACAAGGCGCTGTCGCGCACCGGTCGCCGCCTGCCGCGCCGCCTGCGGGCCGAGGCGCGGCGGATCGTCGATGCGCAATCGCTGGGTGGGCAGCCCAAGCTGATGCGGCAGGTCGATGTCGCAGCGCTCGACCGGGCCGAAACGCGCGTGCTAGACTATCTGGGCAATATCGACCGGGCGGAGGCCCGCAAGGGCCGCCTGCTGGCGCTGGCCGCCGTGATCGCGTTCAATATCCTGTTCGTCGCGACCGGTTTTATCGTCTGGATGTGGTGGACGGGGCGGATCTGACCCGCGCCCCGCCCGCCTGTCTCAGAGGTTCGGGTAAAGCGGGAAGCGCGCGCACAGCTGCGCCACTTCGGCCTTTACCTTGTCCTCGACCGCGCCATTGGCATCCTCGCCGTTGGCGGCAAGCCCGTCGACCACCTCGATGATCCAGTCCCCGATCTGCCGGAACTCCGCCTCGCCAAAGCCGCGCGTTGTGCCCGCGGGCGAACCCAGCCGGATGCCGCTGGTGATCGTGGGTTTTTCATCGTCGAACGGCACGCCGTTCTTGTTGCAGGTGATGTGCGCCCGGCCCAACGCCTGTTCGGTGGCGTTGCCCTTGACGCCCTTGGGCCGCAGGTCGACCAGCATCACATGCGTGTCGGTGCCCCCGGTGACGGTGCCCAAGCCCCCCTGCATCAGCTGATCGGCCAGCGCCTGCGCGTTCTTGATCACCTGCTGCTGGTACAGCTTGAACGACGGCTCCAGCGCCTCGCCAAAGGCCACGGCCTTGGCCGCGATCACATGCATCAACGGGCCGCCCTGAATACCGGGGAAAATGGCCGAGTTGAACTTTTTCGCCAGCGCCTCGTCATTGGTCAGGATCATGCCGCCGCGCGGGCCGCGCAGGGTCTTGTGGGTGGTCGTTGTGGCCACATGCACATGCGGGAACGGGTTGGGATAGACGCCCGCCGCGATGAGGCCTGCAAAATGCGCCACATCCGCCAGCACCCATGCGCCCACCTTGTCCGCGATCTCGCGGATGCGGGCAAAGTCGATCTGCCGCGGAATGGCCGAGCCACCGGCGATGATCATCTGCGGCTTGTGCTCCAGCGCCAGCGCCTCGATCTGATCATAGTCGATGTCCAGCGTGTCGCGGCGCACGCCGTATTGGACAGCGTTGAACCACTTGCCCGACTGGTTGGGCCGCGCGCCGTGGGTCAGGTGGCCGCCTGCATCCAGGCTCATGCCCAGAATGGTGTCACCCGGCTGCAGCAGCGCCTGAAACACGCCCTGATTGGCCTGACTGCCCGAATTTGGCTGCACATTGGCGAACCCGCAGCCAAAAAGCTGCTTGGCCCGGTCAATCGCCAGCTCTTCGGCAACGTCTACATATTGGCACCCGCCATAGTAGCGCCGGCCCGGATAGCCTTCGGCGTATTTGTTGGTCATCACCGACCCCTGCGCCTCGAGCACGGCCGCCGACACGATGTTCTCGCTCGCGATCAGCTCGATCTCGTCGCGCTGGCGGCCCAGTTCGTCACGGATGGAGCCGAACAGCTCCGGGTCGCGGTCGGCCAGCGATTGAGTGAAAAACCCGTCGGTACGGTGCGGCGCATTCATGGCAGTCTCCTCGTGACATGAGTCGGATCATTTGCGGTTTCCTATCGGAAACGCGCCTGTCTCGCAAAGGATGTATCCCGACCAAACGCCTGCCGCCAGCGACAAAGCGCCCCTGAGCGCTGGTAAGGGGCGAAAAGATATGGTTCTTTCGGCGTCAAACGCGCGCTAAAGGAAACACCCCATGCCGCTCAGGATCGCCTTTGCCGCCAGTCGGGCCGACGTGGCGCAGGCCGCTCGGACGGCGCTGATCGCGCGCTATGGTGATGCCCCGCTGGAGGCGGCGGACGTGATCGTGGCACTTGGTGGCGATGGGTTCATGCTCCAGACGCTGCACGGCACCGAAGAGCTGAGCGCGCCTGTCTACGGCATGAACCGGGGCACCATCGGCTTTCTGATGAACGAATATGGCGAGGGCGATCTGGTCGAACGGCTGGAGGCCGCCGAGCTGGCCGAGATCAACCCGCTGCGCATGACCAGCTGGGATGTGGACGGCACGCAGCATCAGGCGCTGGCCATCAACGAGGTGTCGCTGCTGCGCGCCGGGCCGCAAGCGGCCAAGCTGCGGATCACCGTCGATGGCCGCCTGCGCATGGACGAACTGGTCTGCGACGGGGCGCTGGTGTCCACGCCTGCCGGCTCCACCGCCTACAACTACTCCGCCCACGGGCCGGTGCTGCCCATCGGCTCGGACGTGCTGGCGATGACGGCGGTCGCCGCGTTCCGGCCCCGCCGCTGGCGGGGTGCGCTGCTGCCCAAGACGGCGCGGGTGCGCTTTGACGTGCTCGAGGTCGACAAGCGCCCGGTGATGGCCGAGGCGGACTCGCGGTCCTATCGCGAGGTGGCCGCTGTGGAAATCGCGTCGGAGCCGTCGGTGGTGCACCGCATCCTCTTTGACCCCGGCCACGGGTTGGAGGAGCGGCTGATCTCGGAGCAGTTCACATGAGCCTGCGCGACCCGGTGCCGCGCACGCTCTGCACCGATTGCGGCGTGTCGCGGATGGCCGACCCGTCGGCCTGCGGGACGGCCTGCCAGTTCATTAAACCCGACTATCCGGGCCTCGAAACGGCGATCCACGGTCGCAAGCGCGGGGCGGGGGACGAAATGTTCTTTGGCCCGTTCGAGGCGATGCACCGCGCCCGCCTGACCACACCTGCGGACGGCGCACAGTGGACCGGTATCACCACGGCGCTTGCCGCCGACCTGCTGGCGCAGGCAAAGGTGGACGCGGTCCTGACCACGGTGCCCGATGCAAATGACCGCTGGAAACCGCAGCCCGCACTGATCACCGACGCGGATGACATGGCCCGCGCCCGGGGCATGCGCATGGGCTACGCGCCCCTGCTGGCCCTGCTCGAAGAGGCGGCAGAGCGCAGCTTCAAACGCCTCGCCGTGATCGGCATTCCCTGCCAGATCTACGCCCTGCGCAAGCTTGAGGCGTCACTGGGCCTCGAGCGGCTCTACGTCATCGGCACGCCCTGCTCCGACAACACCACGACCGAGAACTTTCATCGCTTCCTCGCCCTGCTGGACGAGGACCCGGGCAGCATCACCTATCTGGAATTTCGCACCGACTACCGGGTGGAGCTACGCTACGCGAACGGGCGCCAGCGCCTGATACCCTTTCTCAGCCTGCCGATCTCCGACCTGCCGCCGGATTTCTTTCCTCTGACCTGCCGCACCTGCGTGGACTATACCAACGCGCTGGCCGACATCACCGTGGGCTATATGGGCGGCGCGGGGGATCAATGGCTGCTGGTGCGCAATGCGCGCGGCGCCGAAATGCTGGCGGCCCTGGGTGACCGGATCACCCTCGATCCCGTCGGCAGCAAGGGCAAGCGCGCCGCCGCCGTCAAAGGGTTCATCGCCAACACCGAACGCGCCGCCGGTGGCCTGCCCCTGCGGCGCATGCCCGACTGGGTCCGCCCCATCGTCAGCTGGCTGCAACCGCGCACCGGGCCGCGCGGTCTCGAATTTGCCCGCGCCCGGCTCGAGATGAAGGCCGCCGAAACCATCCTCCATCTGCGCCACGCCATGCCCGCCAAGATGAAGAACATGGTCCCCGACCATGTCTGGAACATCGCCAGACCCTACGGCCTGACGCCCGAGGATGACGAGCGCTGATCCATCCCTTCATCTCGCCGGATAAACTCCGGGGGGCCCGAAGGGCGGGGGCAGCGCCCCCTCCGACATCAGCCGTCTGTTGCCGGCGCCAGATACCCCGCCGCGATGCCGACGGCCCGGTCCACATCCAGAATGGGCGGCAGCAGCGTCAACAGCTCCCCCTCGCCATCCAGCAGGTGGATAAAGCTGCCATGCGAGTAGACCCAGCCGTATTCCGGGTCCTCGAACAGCGGTTCGACCTCGACGTTGAACGCCGCGTAAGCCGCCTGCAGATCATCGCCGGCACCCGTCAGCCCGATGAAATCGGCATGGTGCACACCCAGCGGCGCGCCCATCGTTTCCACCTGATCCTGATCGGGGGCCACGGTGATCATCACCGGCGTGACGTCCATCCCGCCTTCGGCCAGCGCGTCCACCATCTGCCCCATCAGCGGCAGCGCCGCCGAACAGATGTTGAGGCAATTGGCGTAGCCGAAAAACAGCAGCTGCGCCTTACCCTCCGGGTCCGCCTGCGTGCGCGTCTGGCCGTATTGATCGGTCAGCGCGTAGGGCCCGCCGATATCCACCGGAAACGGGCTCTGCGCCGCCACAGGCAGGGCCGCCAGACACAGGGCAATACTCACACCGCGCATGGCTCAGAAGTTGTCCGCAATGAACGCTTCGTCGGTCTCGAGCCCGAGGCCCAGATAGCCTTCGGTCGCGATGATCTCCTTGATCGTCGGGTCGCGCCGGAACCACGGCCCCTTGCCGGCGGCTTCGGGATGTTCGGCGGCCCAATCCTTGGTCCAGGTGTTCGCCTTGATCTTGTCGCCGCCACCGGGCGGCACGATGGTCTGCACCAGATAGACGTTGCGCGCGCCCAGATCCGGATCGTCCAGCATCAGCCCGTCGACGGTGATCACCTCGTTGCAATAGGGCTGCAACTCGACCGCGGCGCCGGTGAACGCGGGCTGGCTGTTCTTCATGGCCAGCACCAGCACATCGTCGGCGGTGCGCAGCAGGCCCAGCTGGCGCTTGCCCGCACCGCAATCGGCAGGGCAGTCGCCGGTGAATTCACAGACGAGGTCCACGACCCGCGCCTCGAACGTGGCGGGCACCTCGGCATAGAGGTTCCAGCTCCGCGCCTCGGAGCCTTCGGAAAAATCCTGCGCCGCCAGCGGGGCGGCACACAGGGCGAATGCGGCTGTCAGATGTTTCAACATGGATCGCCTCACTTGTTCGGATCAGGGATCGAGAACGGCGGCACGTTGCCGTAATCGTCGTGGTTCTGGTTGGTGATATCGAGGTCGGACACCACATCCGACACCACGATGTAACGCAGCCCGTCCCGCTCATAGAGCATGCCGTCCGCCTCCACCGTGTGCGCGGCCAGCCGCAGCAGCGTGTCGCCACCTGCCGCCTGCGCGTCGTCCCCGACCTTGAGCACCATGTACACCGTCCCGTCCTCGGCCAGCAGGCCCACCGGGATGCCGCCCGCGCTGCACCACAACGCGCAGGTGTGGTGGGCCGAGCCCACGACCGCATCGGGGCTGCCCATGACGCCCGAGTAGTAGCACCAGGTGTCGATGATCTCGCCGGTGACCTGGATCCGCGTGCCTTCGGCGGCAAGGCCAGGCCCGGCCATGGCAAGCCCCGCAAGGATAGAGAGGGTGAGGTGTCGCATCGGCGGGTCCTTCTTGTTGTCCTTGGGTCACCCTATGCGCGCCCGTGGCACGCGCCAAATCACAATATCCGGCATCCGCAACCGATTGCGCATGCTGCCGGCTTGGCGCATGGCGACAGCCGTGGTAATTTGCCCGGCAAAACAAGGGCGAACCGCCCACCCGAGCAGAGGCCACATCACCGGCGCATGACCGCACTCAACAGATACGAACGGCTGGAGGCGACAGGCCTGTGGCGCGCCAACCCCAAGGGGCAGCGCCGCGAGGTCGTGGTGTCCATCGGGGATGCGACGCTGGTAATCTCCGACCTGAACGACCGCGCGCTGACCCATTGGTCGCTCGCCGCGGTCGAGCGGGCTGCGTCCACGGGTGCGGGCGCAGTCTTTCACCCCGACGGCGATCCGGACGAAACGCTGGAGCTGAGCGCTGAAGACACCGAAATGATCGAGGCCATCGAGACGCTGCGCCTTGCCGTGGCCCGCGCGCGGCCCCGCCCCGGGCGCTTGCGCTGGCTGGGCGCGGCGGTGTCGGCGAGTGCGGTGGCCGCACTGGCGTTCCTGTGGTTGCCCGGCGCGCTGGTCGATCACGCGCTGCGCGTTGTCCCCCCGGTCAAGGAGGTGGAGATCGGCAACGCGCTGCTGGCCCGAATCGAACGCGTGTCCGGCCCCCCCTGTGCCACGTCAGAGGCGCGACCGGCGCTGGCCGCACTCGCAGGGCGCACCGGTGCCGCGCGTGTGGTGATCCTGCCCGGCGGCGTGCGCGAGGCGCTGGCGCTGCCCGGTGGCACCGTCGCGCTCAACCGCGCGCTGGTTGAGGATTTCGAGACACCGGAAGTCGCCGCAGGCTATGTGCTGGCCGAGCTGGAGCGCGCCCGCGGCGCGATGCCCCTGCGCGTTTTGTTGGAGCATTCCGGCACCCCGGCCACGGCGACGCTGCTGACTACTGGCGCGCTGCCGCCCGCATCGCTCGACGCCTTTGCCGAGGCGCAACTGGCCAATCCCGCGCCACCGCCCGCACCCGAGGCGCTGATCACGGCCTTTGCCGCGTCGTCGATCCATTCCACCGCCTACGCCCGCGCCCGCGACATCTCGGGCGAGGAAACGCTGCCCCTGATCGAGGCGAACCCCATGGCAGGCGCCGACGCCGTGCCCATCATGCCCGATCGCGACTGGCTGCAGCTGCAGGCCATTTGCGACGGGTAGCGTGGCTGGGGCCGCGTGGGCGGCATCGGGCGCGCACGACGCCGATAGGGGCGCAAAAAACGCCGCTCGGGATGAGCGGCGCCGGTTTGGTCATGAAAAAGGTTTCTTTGAATTGAGCGCGTGCCTCAGGCCGCCTTGCGCCGGCGGGTCAGCGCGCCCAGACCCAAGGCCGACAGCAGCAACACACCGCCCGCAGGCAGAGGCACGGTCGCAGGCCCACCCGCGCTGTCATCGAAGGTCAGCGAAATGTCGTCGAGCGCGTAGTCATTGCCGCCAAACCCCAGGCTCGTTTCCACAAAGGACAGCGAAAATGTGCCGGTCGACGGGGCGGTAAAGCTGGTGCCGAACGACAGATAGGACGCGGCCGCCGGGGCCGCAGCCGTCAGGATTTCAAAGCCATCGAACTGGACCGATACTTCACCAACGGGCAATGGAGCTGCCGATGTGCCGCCCAGTGCGAACGACAGCGTATAGTCGGTGCCAGCGACAACCGCGATGTCCTGGTTCCAGACGCTTGGATTTGCACCAGGCACCTGGCCACCATTGACGGCCAGAAACGAATTGCCGGAATTGGCGGTGATACCATAGTAGTTGGAGCTGAGCACCGACACAGTAGCCAGCCCCGGAAAACCGCCATTGGCATTGGTGAAGTCTGTCGAAAAGCCGGTATTGCCGTCCTCGAACCCGCCATTTGTCACCAGTTCGATCGTCGCACCATACGATGCGGACCCTGCCATGACCGCTGCCACGAAGGCCGCAGAGCACCACAGGTGTTTCTTTTTCAAAATGTCCATTTACCCGTCCAACGATTATTTTCGCCACGCAGTCACACGCGAGGCAGCGTAGGAGCGTCGGATTTGGCGCCACAACGCAAAAGGCGCGGCCTTTTCATCTTGAAAACAACGCCTTGCTATCTGTGCGGGAAGGCGGGGTGCCGGTGCTTGGCCTGTTGGAAGGGTCCGAGCACGCGTTTTTTCAAAGTGAAAAACAGCGTTCCGGCGTTGATATCCAAAATGTCCACGCCATCGCGCATCGAATGCGGCACATAGAGCGAATCACGATGCCGGTGGAGACGTATCGGATCCGCCATTTGGACCGCGCGCCACTTGCGCCAATTCAGTTTGCGCCCATTATGGCAGCCGGTGCGGGTCGCCGGGAAATCGATCCGTGATCGCAGTCAATGCGTTGCGGGGGGGATGGCAACCGTGAGCAATCGAGACCTCAGTGTCGAGAAAAAGGCCCAGATCCTGACAGCCGCGTCCGAGCTGTTGCGGCACAAGGGCCTGCAGGCGTTGTCGTTCGAGAATGTCGCGCGGCAGGCGGACCTGTCGCGGCAACTGGTGCGGTATTACTTTGCCGACCTCGATGCGCTGATCGCGGAGCTGTGCGATTTTCTGGCCAAAGGATACCGCGACACTCTGATCGCGGGGGTGGTGACTGTGGGTCAGGTGGCGCGGCTTGAGTTCTTCTTGGACTTCTTCTTCGATCTGGCCGAAGAGCATCGGATGCCGGCGAACCTCGAGGTGTACGATTCACTGGTGGCCTATTCGGTGGGGTCGACGCAGCTGCGCGAGCGGATGTGCAGCCAGTATGACGTGCTGGGTCAGGTGATGGTGCATGAGCTGGCGATTGCGCATCCGGGCCTCGACAAGGCGGCCTGTGAAGAGCTGTCCTTTTTGTTTGTGTCGATGATGCATTCGCATTGGAGTTTCGTGGCGAGCCTTGGCTATTCGCGCGCGCACAGTCGGCTGACGCGCAAGGCGCTGGACCGGCTGATCGCGTCCTATGTGGCGGAAGCCGAGTTTCAGCCGGCGATGGAGAGGCCCTGGGCGCGGCAAAGCTGACGGGGCCCGCACAGCAAAAAGCCCCGCCAGTGGCGGGGCTTTTCCTGCGATGGGTGAATCACCCATCCTACGCGTTGATCAGGCGGCTGCCGCATCCTTGGGGCCAAAGCGGCCATAGAACGACTGACCCTTTTCGGCCATCTCGCGCAGCAGGGCGGGGCATTTGAACCGCTCGCCATATTGCGCCTCAAGCTGGTCGCAGCGCTCGGCGGCATAGGGTGCGCCGATGATGTCCAGCCATGACAGCGGCCCACCGGACCACGGGGCAAAACCCCAGCCGAGGATTGCGCCCACGTCGCCTTCGCGGATGTCCATCAGCACGCCTTCTTCCAGCGCGCGGACCGCCTCGAGCACTTGGGAGAACAGCAGGCGGTGTTGCACTTCCTTGAGGTCGGGCTGGTCATCAGCCAGCGGGTATTTGTCGTGCACGCCGCGCCAGATGCCGGTGCGCTTGCCCTTGTCGTCGTAGTCATAAAAGCCCGCATTCGCCTTGCGCCCCAGACGCCCCAGCTCTTCCATCCAGAAGATCAGGTCATCCGCGCCGCTCTTGGGGTACGCATCGCCCATGGCTGCCATTGTCGCCCGGGCAATCTTGGCGCCCAGATCAATCGCCGTCTCATCGGTCAGTTGCAGCGGCCCGAGCGGCATGCCGACCATCTTGGCCGCGTTCTCGATCAGCGCAGGCTCCACCCCTTCGGTGACCATCCGCGCGCCTTCGTTCACATACGGAATGATGCAGCGGTTGGCATAGAAGAAGCGCGCGTCGTTGACCACGATGGGCGTCTTGCGGATTTGGCGCACGTAATCCAGCGCCTTGGCCACGGCCCGGTCACCGGTGTTGGCGCCCTTGATGATCTCGACCAGCAGCATCTTTTCGACGGGCGAAAAGAAGTGGATGCCGATGAACTGATCCTGATTTTTGGAGGCCTTGGCCAGCTCGGAGATCGGCAAGGTCGAGGTGTTGGAGGCAAAGATGCAATCGTCGGGAATGATCGCCTCGACTTTTGCGGTGATCTCGGCCTTGACCTTGGGGTCTTCGAACACGGCCTCGATGATCAGATCGCAGCCCTTGAGCGCATCCAGATCGGGGGTGGCGGTGATCCGGTCCAGCAGGACCTGACCTTTTTCCGCGGTGGTCTTGCCACGCTTGATGCCGCCTTCGACGTATTTTTCGGAGTAGTTCTTGCCTCGGTCGGCGCTTTCTTGGTCACGGTCGATCAGCACCACCTCGATGCCCGCCTGAGCCGACACCAGCGCGATGCCCGCACCCATCAGGCCAGCGCCCAGCACGCCCAGCTTTTTGACCCGCTGGTCGGGGATGCCCGCGGGGCGCACAGCGCCTTTTTCCAGCGCTTCCTTGTTGAGAAAGAGCGAGCGGATCATGGCACCCGAGGACGGGTTCATCAGCACATTGGTGAACCAGCGCGCCTCGATCTTGAGGGCTGTGTCGAAGGGCACCAGCGCCCCTTCGTAGACGGCACTCAATAGCGCCTTGGCGGCAGGGTAGACGCCTTGGGTCTTGCCGTTGACCATGGCCGAGGCACCGACAAAGGTCATGAAGCCCGCAGGGTGGTAGGGCGCGCCGCCGGGCATCTTGTAGCCCTTGGCGTCCCACGGTTTCAGGATGTCAGCATCAGTCGCGTTCAGCACCCATTCGCGGGCCGCTGCCACCGGATCGTCCACCACTTCGTCAACCAGCTTGCCCTTGGCTTGCGCCGGTCCCACCATTTTGCCTTCGAGCAGGTATGGCGAGGCCTCCATCGCGCCCAGCTTGCGCGCCAGACGCGTGGTGCCGCCCGCGCCCGGAAAGATCCCGACGAGGATTTCGGGCAGGCCGACCTTGGCCTTGGGGTTGTCGGCAAGGAACGTGCGGTGCGTGGCCAAGGGGAGTTCCAGACCGATGCCCGCAGCGGTGCCGGGCAGGGCGGCGGCAATCGGCTTGCCGCCCTTGTTGGTCTTGGGGTCCATGCCCGCGCGCTCGATCTTGCGCAGCAGCCCGTGCATTTTCATCGTCCCGTCAAAGAGGCCTTGCGCAGGGTTGTCGCCCGCATCCTCTTTCATCTTGGCCAGCAGGTTCAGGTCCATGCCACCGGCAAAGCTGTCCTTGCCCGAGGTGATCACGATGCCTTTTACCGCTTCGTCCGCCAGCGCGTCATCGACGCAATCGTTCAGCTCTTGCAGGCCCTCGAAGGACATGACGTTCATGGTCTTGCCGGCGACGTCCCACGTGATCGTGGCGATGCCCTCGGCGTCTTTGGTCAGCGTAAAGTCAGCCATTGTTCTTCCCCTTACACGCGTTCGATGATTGTGGCGGCACCCATGCCGGAGGCAACGCAGAGCGTGGCCAGACCGGTTTCCTTGTCGGCGCGCTCCATCTCGTCGAGCAGCGTGCCCAGGATCATGGCACCGGTGGCGCCCAGCGGGTGGCCCATCGCGATGGCACCGCCGTTCACGTTGACCGATGCGTGGTCCACGTCGAACGCCTGCAAAAAGCGCAGCACGACCGAGGCAAACGCCTCGTTCACCTCGAAGAGGTCAATGTCGGAGATGTTCATGCCGTTGTCGGCCAGGATCTTGTGGGTGACGGGCACGGGGCCGGTCAGGTTAATGGTCGGATCGGTCCCGATCTTGGCCGTTGCGCGGATGCGGGCGCGCGGCTTGATGCCCAGCTTTTCGCCCAGTTCCTTGTTGCCAATGAGCAATGCCGCCGCTCCGTCCACGATACCGGATGAGTTTCCGGCATGGTGGACGTGGTTGATCCGCTCCAGATGCGGGTACTTCATCAGCGCCACCTTGTCGAAGCCGGGCATGACCTTGCCCATCGCCTCGAACGCGGGGTTGAGGGAGCCGAGCGACTGCATGTCGGTCTGCGGGCGCATGTATTCATCGTGGTCCAGGATCGGCAGGCCGTTCTGGTCGCGCACGGTGATCACCGATTTCTCGAACCGCTTGTCGTCCCAGGCGGCCTTGGCGCGGCGCTGGCTCTCGACCGAGAACTGATCGACATCGTCGCGGCTGAACCCGTATTCGGTGGCGATCAGGTCCGCGCCGATGCCCTGGGGGGCAAAATAGCTTTCCATGGCGATCGACGGATCAGCGGCGATGGCCGCACCGTCCGAACCCATGGCAACACGGCCCATCATCTCGACACCGCCGGCGATATAGCCGTCACCGGCCCCGCCGCGCACCTGGTTGGCCGCGATGTTCACCGCCTCGAGGCCGGAGGCGCAAAACCGGTTGATCGCGATGCCGGGGATCGCCTCGTCGAGGTCAGAGGCCAGCACGGCGGTGCGCGCAAGGTTGCCACCCTGCTCCATGACCTGCGTGACGTTGCCCCAGATCACATCCTCGACCGCGTGGCCTTCGATGTTGTTGCGCTCCTTGAGCGCGTTCAGCGTCAGCGCGCTGAGGCGGAGTGCCGTGACTTCGTGCAGGGCACCGTCCTTGCGGCCTTTGCCGCGCGGGGTGCGCAGGGCGTCGTAGATATAGGCTTCGGTCATCGGGTTGGTCCTTTTGCCGGTGGCGTGTCGTTGCGGTTCAAGTGGGGTAGACCGAGCGGTCTAATCAAGGGTGACGTTGCGGCGTTTTAGGTAAACTTACGCGCGATCCGCCGGTGAGCCGGGCATCAGATCGTAAGGCGCCTGCCAGCCGGTCGTGTTCGACAGGTTGGTCAGCCAGCGGTCGATATTGGGCCAGTCGGCGCGGTCAAAGCCAAAGGGCTCGGGGTAGTAGAGGTACCCGCAACAGCTCAGATCGGCATTGGTCAGGCCGTCGCCCACGATCCAGTCGCGCCCCTGCAGATGCGCGTTGAGCACGGCGTAGGCCCCCTTGAGCCGCCCCTGGTTGAAGGCGATCACCTCCGCCGGGCGCTTGTCCTGCGGCAGGAAGTTCATCAGAAACCGCGTGACCCCGCACATCGAACTGAGCTTGTGATTGTCCCAGAGCACCCAGCGCAGCACTTCGTAGCGCTCATCGCCCGCACCGCCGAACTTGCCCGTCTTGTCGCTGATATATTGCTGGATGACGCCGGACTGGCTCAGGCGCGTGTCGCCGTCCACCAGAAGGGGGGCCTCACCCATCGGGTTGAGGGCGCGGTAGTCGTCCGTGCGCGCGGCCCCGTTGAAGAAATCGACAAAGACAGGCTCCCAATCGAGGCCCGACAGCTCAAGCGCGAGCGCGGCCTTGTAGGAATTCCCGCTTTCGCCAAAGCAATGCAATTGGATGGTCATGGTCTCAGGCCCCTCCCGTGGCGCTGGTGGCGAGGGCCGGACCGGGGGTTTCACACCCCCAGACCCCCGTGGAGTTTATTTCGCGAGATGAAGCAGGATCTGTTCATCAAGCATTAAGGTTAATGCCCCTATCAAGACAGGGCATGGCAGGCTGGAGAGCTGAGCCATGTGCGAGGTGAAGCCCCAACGTCCCGCTTTGCAGGGTCAATCCCGATTTGAAGCCGGGCGGAGGGGTGGATCTTGCGCGCAGATCCATCTTCATCTTGCCGGATAAACTCCCCCCGGAGGGTCGGTTTGCCACGGCCCGCAAGGCCCCGGATCAGAGCGCCCGTGCAATCAGCTCCTTCATGATCTCGTTGGTGCCGCCATAAATGCGCTGCACCCGCGCGTCCGTCCACATGCCGCCAATGTCGTAATCCTGCGTAAAGCCGTAGCCGCCGTGCAGTTGCAGGCACTCGTCCAGCACCCAGGCCTGCGTGTCGGTGGTCCAGTATTTGCACATCGCCGCCTTGTCGACGGTCAGGTCCCCGCGGATATGCTCGGCCATGCATTCGTCAAAGAACGACCGGCAGACCATCGTGCGGGTCTTGGCCTCGGCCAGTTTGAAGCGCGTGTTCTGAAACTGCATGAGGTTGCCGCCAAAGGCCTCGCGCTCCTTGCAATACGCAATCGTCCGCTCCACCGCACCTTCCATCGCGCCGATCGCGGCGCAGGCGATCACCAGACGTTCCTGCGGCAGTTGCTGCATCAGCTGGTAAAAGCCCTGGCCCTCGGCCCCGCCAAGGATGTTTTCCGGCGCAATCTCCACGTTGTCGAAAAACAACTCGGACGTGTCGGACGCATGCATCCCGATCTTGTCGAGGTTGCGACCCCGCTCGAACCCGTCGGCCCCGTCGGTTTCCACGACCACCAGAGACACGCCCTTGGAGCCCAGGGACGGGTCGGTCTTGGCGGCGACCACGATCAGGTTGGCGTGTTGCCCGTTGGTGATGAAGGTTTTTGAGCCGGTCAGTTTGTAGGCGTTGCCGTCCTTGATTGCGCGGGTCTTGATGGCCTGTACGTCGGACCCGGTCGACGGTTCGGTCATCGCCAGTGCGCCCACAAGCTCGCCTGTGCACAGCCGGGGCAGCCAGCGCGCCTTCTGGTCGTCGGTGCCATAGGCCAGCACGTAATGCGCCACGATGCCCGAATGGATACCGTGGCCCCAGGACGCCAGATTGGCCCGCGACGCTTCGATCAGGATCGCGGCCTCGTGGCCGAAATCACCGCCCGCGCCGCCATATTCCTCGGGGATCGACGGGCAGAGCAGGCCCAGCTCACCGGCTTGCGCCCAGGTGCTGCGGTCCATCTCGCCCTGCTTGCGCCAGCGGTCGAAATGCGGCGCCCATTCGTTGGTAATGAACTGCGCCGTCATGTCGGCGATCATTGCGTGTTCGTCGGTCATCCAGGTGGACGGGCCGGTCGCGATGTCTTTCATGTCTTTCCTCCCGGGTGAGGTGGTCAGCGCTTGCGCGCCTCCAGCTCGGAATTGAACAGCCGCAGCCGGGCTGTCAGGTTTTCTTCGTTCATGACACTGTCGAAATTCTCGAAGAGGAACGACAGGGCCTCGCCTTCATCCAGCCCGGCGTCGGCGGCAAACCGCTTGAGCCGGCGATACCCGTCCTCGGTTATGGCGATGGGCAGGCGGCGGGTCAGGCGAAAGCGTTTGGGCATGTCATATCCGCTTCTTGATCTGGTGGCTGACGATGCTGAGGGCGAGGGCGATACCGGCGTAGATCAGGTAGGGCCGCACAAAGCGGTCGAAATCCGGCGGACCGCCACCGGCCTCGAAGTCGCTGGCGATCACGCCGTAGCCTGCGCGCACCAGCAGCAGGACAAAGGCAATGCCGCTCACGGTGCTGATGAACCCCAGTGCAGATGTCACGGACGCCCCCAAAAAGAGTAGGGTGGGCAATCTGCCCACCCCGCCAGCTTAGAAGTTTGCGGCTTCCAGCGCCATAACCGGTTCTGCGCCCGACTGGATACGCGTCAGGTGCAGCGCCGTGGCGGGCAGTTGGCGCGCCATGTAGTAGCGCCCCGTGGCCAGCTTGGTCTCGTAGAACTCCGCGTCCGAAGTGCCGTTTTCCAGTGCGGTGCGCGCCGCCTTGCCCATGCGGGCCCACATCAGGCCCAGGCAGACATGGCCGAACATGTGCATGAAGTCATAGGAGCCCGACAGCGCGTTGTTGGGGTTCGTCATGCCGTTCTGCATGAAGTACATGCCCGCCGCCTGCAGGTCCTTGGACGCGGCCTTGAGCGGTTCGAGGAATTCGGCGTCAAATGCCTCGTCCTGACCGGCATTCTCCTTGATGAAGGATTTGATCAGCTCAAAGAACGCCATCACATGCTTGCCGCCGTCCTGCGCCAGCTTGCGGCCCACGAGGTCCAGCGCCTGCACGCCGTTGGCCCCCTCGTAGATCATCGCGATGCGGGCGTCGCGGGTGTATTGCGACATGCCCCATTCCTCGATGTAGCCGTGACCGCCATAGACCTGCTGCGCCTTGATGGTGTTGTCATAGCCCACATCCGTCAGGAAGCCCTTGATGATCGGGGTCAGCAGCGACACGATGCCGTCCGCGTCCTTGTCACCTGCGCGGTGGGCGGCGTCGATCATGGTCGCACCCCAGAGGATGAAAGCGCGCGCGCCCTCGGCGAATGACTTCTGGTCCATAAGCGAACGGCGGATGTCCGGGTGCACGATCAGCGGGTCGGCGGGTCTTTCCGGAGCCTTCGCACCGGTCACGTCGCGCCCTTGCAGGCGGTCGTTGGCGTATTCGACAGCGTTTTGATACGCCACTTCGGCCTGGCTCAGGCCCTGCATGCCGACGCCCAGCCGGGCCTCGTTCATCATGGTGAACATGGCGCGCATGCCCTTGTGCTCTTCACCGACCAGATAGCCCACGGCGTCGTCGTAGTTCATGACGCAGGTGGAGTTGCCGTGAATGCCCATCTTTTCTTCGATGCTGCCCACGGCCACGCCGTTGCGCGCACCCAGCGAGCCGTCTTCGTTCACGAGGAACTTGGGCACGATGAACAGCGACACACCCTTGATCCCTTCGGGACCGCCTTCGATCTTGGCCAGCACCAGGTGGATGATGTTGTCGGCCATGTCATGCTCACCGGCGGAGATAAAGATCTTCTGGCCGGTGATCTTGAACGATCCATCGTCCTGCGGGGCCGCCTTGGTGCGCATCAGGCCCAGGTCGGTGCCGCAATGCGGTTCGGTCAGGTTCATCGTGCCGGTCCATTCGCAGGACACCATCTTGGGCAGGTAGGTTTCCTTCTGCTCCTGGCTGCCATGCGCCAGAATGGCAGAGGCCGCGCCATGCGTCAGGCCCTGATACATGGTGAACGCCATGTTGGACGACGAAAACATCTCGCCCACTGCGGTGCCGATCACGTAGGGCATGTTCTGGCCGCCGAATTCCTCGGGCATGTCCAGACCGGGCCAGCCGCCTTCCTTGACCTGCTCGAACGCGTCCTTGAAGCCGGTGGGGGTGTAGACCACACCGTTTTCCAGCCGGCAGCCTTCCTTGTCGCCCACCACGTTCAGCGGGGCGAGCACTTCGGAGGTCAGCTTGCCCGCCTCGTCGAGGATGGCAGAGGTGAAATCAGCCTCCAGCTCGTCATATCCGGGGATGTCGGAGCCGGTGATGTTCAGCATCTCGTGCAGGATGAACTGCATGTCTTTGGTGGGGGGCGTGTAGCTGGGCATGGTCTCTCTCCCTTGGTGCCGGTGGCGCTTACTCAGCGGCCTTTTTGGAAACATTCATCGAGGCGATCATCTTCTCGCCCCACTTCAGTTGTGCCTTGAGATCGTCAATCGCTTCGGTCAGCTCGTCGCGCTGCTCTTCCATGTCCGCCAGGCGGTCACGGGCGATCTCGTAGGTGCGGGCCAGCTGCGTCTGCTGCTGGTCGCCCATGTGGTACAGGTCCAGCAATTGCCGGATTTCCTCGAGGCTGAACCCAAAGCGCTTGCCGCGCAGGATCAACTTCAGACGCGCGCGGTCGCGCTTGGTAAAGAGGCGCCTTTGCCCTTCGCGGACCGGGAACAACAGCTCCTTGGCCTCATAGAACCGCAAAGTCCGCGGGGTGACGTCAAAGGCGTCGCACATTTCGCGGATGGTCATCATTTTCTCGCTCATCGGATCACTCGCATATCCCGTTGTGGGCAGGACATGGCCATAGGAACGGTTTGATGCAACCGGATCATGACGTTGACGTAGTTCAACGTTACGTCATTTACCGGGTTGACGTAAATTTGCGCTGCGTCAAGGGCGCGGGATGTCGCGATCGGGGCTGTTGATACATGTCAAGGCAGCGTGCGGGCGGGTTTGCTAGGGTCGGTCCACAGCCAAAGGGAGGGCGTGACATGTTCAGCAATATCGTAGTGGGTGTCGACGGGTCGGATACATCGGACAACGCGGTGCGTATCGCCTGCGATCTGGCAGGCCGGTATGACAGCGACCTCTACCTCGTGCACACGCCGCAGCCGCAAACCGTCGCCTTTGCCATGGGTGCCGTGGCGGGCTACCACGCCGCGACCACGATGCCGCATCATGACGAGGTCGTCGAGGCCGCCGGGCGGATTGTCGAGCGCGCCACCGCGGTGGCCAAGTCCTGCGGCCGCAGCGTCGCGGACACGCGCATCGATCAGGGCGACCCGGCCGCACATATCGTGGCCTGCGCAGATGAGGTCGGCGCGGACCTGATCGTCACGGGCCGTCGGGGTCTGGGCAGCATCGGGTCATTGGTGCAGGGCAGCACCAGCCAGCAGGTCAACCACCTCGCCAAATGCGCGACCCTGTCGGTGATCTGACAGGCGGCCGCGTCAGCCGTGCAATTCACCGGCGACGCTGTCGCGCAGGCCCTGTAATTCGGCGCGCGCCTCGTCCAGTTGGCGGCGCTGCTCGTCCAGTTCCTTGAGCTGACCGTCAGCCAGGTCGATCCAGGCGCGCATCTGGGCCTGCGTGCCTTCGTTTTCGTAGATTAACAGCCATTGCCGGATGTCCTCGAGCTGAAAGCCGAACTTGCGCCCGCGCAGGATCAGCTTCATCCGGGCGCATTCGCGGGCGCCGTAGAACCGGGATCGTCCTTCGCGGTCGGGCTGGAGGAGTTCGATATATTCGTAGTAGCGCAGCGTGCGGGGCGTTACGTCAAACTCCGCGCACATCTGCTTAAAGCTCAAACGGTCGTCGGCCATAGTGTTGTCTCTCTCCCTGCGCTCAAGCCTAAGCGGCGCGGCGTTCTCGCGCAACTGGTGCTTGCCGCTCCGGGCGCATGGCCACATAACTGTGCGCAAACGTGAAAAGGCCGTGCCGATGGCAGATCAGATCAAGCTTGCCCGCCAGTTCATCGAGGCGATCCCCCATTCCCGCGACCTGAGCATGGAACTCACCAGCATCGGCGCGGGCGAGGCGACGATTGCGATGCCCTATGACGCCCGGCTGGTGGGTGATCCGGAGACGGGGGTGATCAGCGGCGGGGCGGTGTCGGCGCTGATGGACACGTGCTGCGGGGCGGCGGTGATGTGCCACCCCAAGAATGGCGGCGGTACGGCGACGCTGGATCTGCGCATCGACTACATGCGCGCGGCCACGCCGGGGCAGGGGCTGACGACGACCGCCACCTGCTACCACGTGACCCGGTCGGTGGCTTTTGTGCGCGCCACGGCGTGGGACGAGGATGGCGACAACCCAGTGGCTACCGCCACCGGCGCCTTTACGGTGGAGGGGGTGCGATGAAGCGGCCCGAACCGGTGCAGGTGGTCAAGCAGCGGCGCGATGCCGCCCTTGCAGCGCTGGTGGGCGGGGTGCCCTACATCCAGTATCTGGGCCTGCAATTCGACCGGCGCGGGGACGAGCTGACCGGGATACTGCCCTTTGACGACAAGCTGATCGGCAACCCGCTGTTGCCGGCGCTGCACGGCGGTGTCACGGCGGCCTTTCTCGAACAGACGGCGATCATCACGCTCAGCTGGGCCTACCTTTGGGAGGATATCGAAAGCGGTGCGCTCGACTTTGACCCGGGCGGGGATGCGCCGCTGCCGCGCCTGCCCAAGACGGTGGATTTCTCGGTCGACTACCTGCGCTCGGGCCTGCCGCGGGACGCCTATGCGCGGGCGCGGGTGAACCGCGCGGGCCGCCGCTATGCCAGCGTGCACGTGGAGGCGTGGCAGGACAATCGCGGCAAGCTCTTTGCCCAGGGGACCGGGCATTTCGTGATGCCGCAGCGCAGGTGAGCCAGGCCGCCGCCCCGGACGCGCCGCCCGCGCCCCTGACGCACCGGCGGGTGCTGAAAATCGCCGTGCCCATCGTGCTGTCCAATGCCACCGTGCCCCTGCTGGGGGCGGTCGATGTGGGCGTGGTTGGTCAGATCGGTGAGGCGGCCCCGATTGCCGCCGTGGGTATCGGGGCCATCCTGCTGACGACTGTCTACTGGATCTTCGGCTTTTTGCGCATGGGTACGGTCGGGCTGGTCGGGCAGGCGGCCGGGGCCGGGGATGACGACGAGGTCAGCGCGTGGCTGACGCGCGCGCTGATGGTTGCGGGCGTGTCGGGCGCGGTGCTGATCGCGCTGCAAGGGCCGATCTTTCGGTTCGGGCTGTGGACGTTCACCGCCAGCGACGAGGCCGAGGCGCTGGCGCAGACCTATCTGACCATCCGGATCTGGAGCGCGCCTGCCGCCATCGCCGTCTATGCGCTGACCGGCTGGCTGGTCGCGATGGAGCGGACGGGCGGCGTGTTCTGGGTGCAGTTGCTGATGAACGGGCTGAACATCGCGCTGAGCTTCTGGTTTGTCGTCGGGCTGGGCTGGGGTGTGGCGGGGGTTGCGATTGCGACCGTGATTGCCGAACTCGTCGGTGCCGCGCTGGGCCTGTGGTTCTGCCTTGGCGCGTTCCACCGGCCGGCATGGCGAGACTGGCCGCGCATCTTTGACCGGGCCAAGCTGATCCGTATGGCGCTGCTGAACCGGGATATCCTGATCCGGTCGGCGATGCTGATGGTGATCTTCTACAGCTTTACCATGCTGGGCTCGCGGTTCGGGGACGAAACGCTGGCGGCCAACGAGGTGCTGATCCAGTTCATGTACATCACGGCCTACGCGATGGACGGGTTCGCCTTTGCCGCCGAGACCCTGATTGCGCGGGCCTACGGGCGGGGCGATCCGGGCCGCGTGCGCCGGTCGGCGCTGCTGACCGGGTTCTGGGGGCTGGTCGTGTGTTGCCTGATGGCGCTGGGGTTCCTGATGGCGGGACCGTTCCTGATCGATCTGATGGCCAAAGACGGCACTGTGCAGGTCGAGGCGCGCACGTATCTGATGTGGATGGTCGCGGCCCCGCTGATCGGCTGTGCGGCGTGGATGCTGGACGGGATTTTTATCGGGGCGGCACGAGGGCGCGACATGCGCAACATGATGGCGCTGTCCTTTGCGCTGTATTGGCTGGCCGTCTGGGTGCTTTTGCCGCTCTTTGGCAATCACGGGCTGTGGGCGGCGCTGCTGGTGTCCTTTGCCGCGCGCGGGGTGACGCTGGGCCTGCGCTATCCGGCGTTGGAGCGTGCGGCAGGTTGAGGGACCGGGGGCCAGCCCCCGGACCCCCGGAGTTTATCCGGCAAGATGAAGAATGGATCAGCGGTGGGTGTCGGTGCCGACCGCGTCCGCGATGTTGGCGTGCCCGTCCTGTTCCAGCAGCGTGTCGAGGCCGTGTGCGATGTCGGCGGCGAGGCTGAGGCCGCCATAGACGAGCCCGGTATAGAGCTGGACGGCGGAGGCACCCGCCTTGATCTTGGCATAGGCCTGTGCGGCGCTCGCCACGCCGCCCACGCCGATCAGGGGCACGTCAGTGAGGCGGTGCAGTTTGGCCAGCACTCGCGTTGATGTGTCGAACAGGGGCTGGCCGGACAGGCCGCCTTTTTCCCCGGCGTGGGGGCTGGTCAGACCGGTGCGGTCGAGCGTGGTGTTGGTGGCGATGATGGCATGGACGCGCGCGTCCTGCGCCACCTTGGCGATATCGGCGAGGTCCTGATCGGTGAGATCAGGGGCGATTTTCAGGAACACGGGCACGTCGCCGCGCACCTGCATTACCCCGTCGAGCAGGGCGGCCAGCGCCATGGGGCCCTGCAGGTCGCGCAGGCGTTCGGTGTTGGGACTGGAGACGTTGACGGTGGCGAAATCGATATGGGCGGCGCAGTGCTGCAACACGCGGGCGAAGTCTTCGGCCCGGTTGGCGCTGTCCTTGTTTGCGCCGAGGTTGAGGCCGACGGGCACGCCCTTGGGTCGCTGGGCCAGACGGGTGGCGATAACCTCCATCCCGTCATTGTTGAAGCCGAAGCGGTTGATCGCCGCGGCATCTTCGGCCAAGCGAAAGAGGCGGGGTTTGGGGTTGCCCGGCTGCGGCAACGGGGTGGCGGCCCCGACTTCCAGCCAGCCGAAGCCCGCGCGGCTGAGCGGGGCGATGGCGGTGGCGTTCTTGTCGAACCCGGCGGCGAGGCCGACGGGGTTGGGCAGGGTCAGCCCGGCAACGTTTGTGGCGAGGCGCGGGCTGGTCACCGGGCCGGGCAGGGGTGCGAGCCCTGCGTTCAGCGCCTTGAGCGCCAGCGTGTGGGCGGTTTCGGGATCAAGGCGGCGCAGGGCGCGCGTGCCGATCCGTTCCAGCGCCTGCCTCATCCGAAGGTCGCCCCGCCATCGCCGGGTGCGCAGCGGATCAGGCGCGACGTGCGCACGGCGGCCTGCCGGTGGACGACGGCGCGTTGATAGTCGGGGTCCGACACCATCGCGAGGAAGGCGTGCGCCGTGGGGTAGCGCGCGACAAAGACCGCATCCCACGCCTCATCCGCCGGGCCGATCAGCGTCGTCTGGTAGCCGCCGCGCCACAGGATCGACCCGCCCACGCGCGCCAGCACCGGGCCGGAATGCTTGCCATAGAGCGCGTAGGCTTGCGCGCCGGTCAGCCCGTCACGGGCCAGATCGTGGTCTCCGGGATAGTTGGCCAGATCGTTGAAGGCGACGAGGTTCAGCATCTCGATGGGCGCGTCGCGGTCAAGCCCCTTGAAGGCATCGAACTGGGCGCGGGTGGGATCGACATGTGTCATGCAAAGCCGCCGCCCGCGGGGAACTGATGCGCACCGTCAACCAGCGGCAGGGGCTGGGCCCAGTGCACATCGGCCAGTTGCATCTCGCGGTAGAGGTGGGGAAAAAGTGCGCCGCCCCGCGACGCTTCCCATTTCAGCGCATCACCCAGACGGTCGGTGTCGACCGCGATCAGGAACAGGTCGTCCTGCAAGGCAAAATGCCTCGCCGCCGTCTCTGCCGCCTGTTCGGCGGTGGAGAAATGCACATAGCCGTCGGCCACATCGATCGGGGCACCGGGGGTTGCACCGTCGGCGCGCAAAGCGGCCCATTCGGGGGCGCGGAAAATCTTGTAGATCAGCATGGGCACCTGATGCCGATTGCCCGGTCGCTGGTCAAGTGGGCGCTGTCACAAGGACTTTAACAGCCTTCCGTAGGAACCTCTTTGACTCGTGATCGCGAATGCTGTCACGTAACTGTCATAATCAATATGGGAGATACCGAATGACCCGATTTCTGATGGGAACGGCGGCCCTGGCGTTGAGCGCCGGAATGGCGTCCGCCGAATACACGCTGCACATCCTGCACACCAACGACATGCACAGCCGGATCGAATCGATCAACCGGTTTGATTCGACCTGCAATGCCGAGGGCGAGGCCGAGGGTGAATGCTTTGGCGGTGTGGCCCGGGTCAAATCCGCCATCGACGCCAAGAAGGCATCGCTGGACAACCAGAACGTGGTGGTGCTGGACGCAGGCGACCCGTTCCAGGGCTCGCTGTTCTACACGACCTACAAGGGTGCTGCCGAGGCCGAGTTCATGGAGGCCATCGGCTATGACGCCATGGCGGTGGGCAACCACGAGTTCGACGACGGCCCGCCCAAGCTGGCCGAATTCATCGACGCGGTGAGCTTTCCGGTGATCTCGGGCAACCTCGATCTGTCGGCGTCCGACCTGCTGAAAGAACGTGTGGGCAACCACGTGGTGCTGGAGGTGGGCGGCAAGAAGATCGGCGTGATCTCGGCACTGGCCACGGACACGGTGGAAACATCCTCGCCCGGGCCGAACGTCGTCTTTCAGGACGAGATCGAGGCGCTGGCCGCGGATGTTGCCACGCTCGAGGGCGAGGGGGTGGACATCATCATCGCGCTCAACCACGTCGGCCTGAACAAGGATCTGGCGATTGCCGAGGCGGTGCCGGGCATCGACGTGGTGATCGGCGGGCACAGCCATACGCTGATGACCAATGGTGACGACGAAACGCCGGCCTATCCGATGATGGTCGGCGGCACGCCCGTGGCGCAGGCCTATGCCTACACCAAGTATCTGGGGCACCTCACCGTGACCTTTGACGACGACGGCAATGTGACGGCGTCGTCGGGCGATCCGATGTTGCTGGACGCCTCGGTCGAACCGGACGCAGGGTTCATCGCCCGCATCGCCGAAATGGGCGCGCCCATCGAAGAGATGAAGACACGCGTCGTCGCCGAAGCGGCTGAGGCCATCGAGGGCGGGCGCGACGTCTGCCGCGCGATGGAATGCCCGATGGGTTCGCTGATTGCGGATGCGATGCTGGACCGGGTCAAGGATCAGGGCATCGAGATCGCCATTCAGAACGGCGGCGGCATCCGGGCCTCCATCGATTCGGGTGAGATCACGATGGGCGAGGTGCTGACGGTGCTGCCGTTCCAGAACACCCTGTCGACGTTCCAGGTGTCCGGGTCGGCCATCCTTGCCGCACTTGAGAACGGCGTGGGCCAGATCGAGGACGGCGCGGGCCGCTTCCCCCAAGTGGCGGGCATGAGCTATGCCTTTGACGTCTCAAAACCGGCGGGCGAGCGGGTGAGTGACGTCATGGTGGGCGGTGCACCCATCGACATGGACAAGCTCTATGGCGTGGTCAGCAACAACTACGTGCGCAATGGCGGTGACGGCTATGCGATGTTCGTGGACGCCGAAAACGCCTATGATTTCGGTCCCGACCTCGCGGATGTGACGGCGGAATTCCTGGCCACAAAAGGTCCGTTCACGCCCTACACGGACGGCCGCATCACGGCCAAGTAACGGTCAACTCATAGAAAGGGCCCGGACATGCGCCGGGCCTTTTTTGTGGCCGCCGTTCAACCCGATGGTTGCGCGGTTTCGATGGTCGGCTGCACCGACTGATCCCCCGACAGAACCAGCAACAGGTTGCTGACCAGCGCCACTTTCTGCGTGGCATCCAGCTGTACGATATCGCGTTCCGTCAGCTCCGAAAGCGCATGTTCGACAAGGCTGACCGCGCCATCGACGATCACCTCGCGCGCCTCGACCAACGCATCGGCCTGCTGGCGCTGCAGCATCGCGGCGGCGATCTCGGCGGAATAGGCGAGGTGGCTGATCCGGGCCTCGACGATCTCGACGCCCGCATCGTTCATCCGTTCCTGCACCGAATGACGCAGCGCGTCCGCCATCTCTTGCGGATGGCGTTGCAGGGTCAGGCGGTCGTCCATCGCGGTGTAGGGGTGTGCGCTGGCCAGCGTCCGCAGGGCGGTTTCGGCCTGCAACTCCACGTAGGATGACACCTCGTCCACGCCAAAGACAGCCGCCGCCGGCGACACCACGCGCCAGACCGTGACGCCCGCAATCTCGACCGGGTTGCCGGCGGCGTCGTTGACCTTGCTCTTGCTGCTTTCGAAGTTGCGCAGGCGCAGGCTCACCCGTTCCCGGGTGACCAGAAACGGCACGGTCCAGCGCAGGCCCTCACGCCCGTCGGTCCCCGCGTATTTCCCGAGAAAGACCAGAACGCGCGCGGTGTTGGGCTGCACCAGATAGAGGCCGTTCAAACCAATCAGCAGCAGGATCATCCCGCCGGTGTTGAGGATCGGCAAGGCCGACTGCCCAAAGCCCGACAGGATCATCGGCAGCCGGAAAAACGCGTAGACGGCCACGCCGAGCAGGTAGATGTATCCGGATACCGACAAGGGTCGGCGGTCAATGTAGGTTCGCATTTCTCACCTTTTGCATTGGGCCCGCGAGGGGTAGCCTCGGGCCATGTGTGGACGCTTTTCCGTGACCCTGCCATCGGACGCGATGGCGCAGCTGTTCAATGCTGCGCCGGCCAACGACCTGCCGGATGTGCCCAATTACAACGTCTGCCCGACCAACGCGGTGCATACGGTCACCTTTCAGGACGGGCAGCGCAGGCTGGCCCCGATGCGCTGGGGGTTCATTCCGCACTGGTACAGGAAACCCAATGACGGGCCCTTGCTGATCAATGCGCGGGCCGAAACGATTGCGGACAAGCCCGCCTTTCGGTCGGCCTGCCGCGACCGGCGGGCGGTGATCGTGGCGTCGGGGTTCTACGAATGGACGCGGGACAGGGATGTGCGTCTGCCGTGGTACATCACCCGGACTGACGGCGCACCGCTGGCCTTTGCCGCTATCTGGCAGGACTGGGCGCCCAAGGGCGAAGACACCGCCCCGATCCGCACCGCCGCCATCGTGACGACGGCGGCCAATGCGCCCATGTCCGCCATTCACCACCGGATGCCGGTCCTGCTGGCGCCGGACGATATCGGCCTGTGGCTGGGCGAACACGGCAAAGGGGCCGCACGCCTGATGCATGCAGCCCCCGATGATGCCTTACACTGGCACCGCGTCTCGCGCGCGGTCAATTCCAACCGCGCCACGGGGCCTGAGCTGATCGCGCCGTCCGAAGACTAGCCTCAGTCGATCGGTGACGCGTCAAAGCTGATGTCGCCCGTCACGGCATAGCTGCCGTCCGAGTTGATCGCGTTTGCGTTGTGGAACGTGCGCTCGATCTCGGAATCCACGACCAGCGTGTGATCCTGATCGGCGCCAAGCGGGCCGATCGTCCAGGCCTCGTTGGCTGCGATGATCGTGTGTTCGTCGCCGGACATGTTGATGAATTTCACCGTGTCGCCGGGATTGAGATAGGTTGTTTCCGGGAAATAGGTGTTCGGCAGGATCAGAATGTCATGCTCTGCCGCACTCGCCATTGTGGCAAGGCTGAGCACGGACACAGCTGTCCCGATAATAATTGCGCGCGTCATGGCAGCACTCCTTGGTTCCTTCGGCCCCACCCGTTGGACAGAATCGTATGAGTGTCTTATGCGGGGCAAATGGGGCGCAATTGGGGCGGAATGTGGGCGAAGGCGCGGTGCTTTGCCCCAATGCATTGTCGGTGCGCGGCCATTGCACATCGCCGCGCAGCCGCTACCCTTAGGCCCGATCCGCGCACCCGCCGCAACAAGGGATGAGACACCAATGAACGCCGAACCGAAAATCCTCAAACCCAAGGACGCGCCTGATCTGGGCAGCTTTGACTGGTCCGATCCCTTCCGCCTCGCCGCGCAGCTGACCGAGGACGAGCGCATGATCCAGGCCTCGGCAGCGGCCTATGCAAGTGAAAAGCTGGCGCCGCGCGTCGTTGACGCCTTTGCCGATGAAACGACCGATCCGGATATCTTTCGCGAGATGGGGGACATGGGCCTGCTCGGCGTGACCCTGCCCGAGGCCTATGGCGGTCTGGGCGGGTCTTATGTGGCCTACGGGCTTGTCGCCCGCGAGGTCGAGCGGATCGACAGCGGCTACCGGTCGATGATGTCGGTGCAATCGAGCCTCGTGATGTACCCGATCTACGCCTACGGCTCCGAGGCGCAGCGGCGCAAGTACCTGCCCAAGCTGGCCTCCGGCGCGTGGATCGGCTGTTTCGGCCTGACCGAACCCGACGCGGGCTCCGACCCCGCAGGCATGAAGACGGTCGCGAAAAAGACCGACGATGGCTACGTGCTGAACGGGGCCAAGATGTGGATTTCCAACGCGCCTATCGCGGATGTGTTCGTCGTCTGGGCCAAGTCCGAGGCGCATGGCGGCAAGATCCGCGGCTTTGTGCTGGACAAGGGCACGCCGGGCCTGTCGGCCCCCAAGATCGAGGGCAAGCTGAGCCTGCGCGCCTCGATCACGGGCGAGATCGTGATGCAGGACGTGGCGGTGGGCGATGATGCGCTGCTGCCGGATGTGCAGGGCCTCAAGGGGCCGTTCGGCTGCCTCAACCGGGCGCGCTACGGCATCTCCTGGGGCGCCATGGGTGCCGCCGAATTCTGCTGGCACGCGGCACGGCAATACGGGCTCGACCGCAAGCAGTTCGGCAAGCCGCTGGCGCAGACGCAGCTGTTCCAGAAAAAGCTGGCCGACATGCAGACCGAGATCGCCCTGGGCCTGCAAGCGTCTTTGCAGGTGGGGCGTCTGATGGATGCGGCTCAGGCCGCGCCCGAGATGATCTCCATCGTCAAGCGCAACAATTGCGGCAAGGCGCTGGAGATTGCGCGCCACGCCCGCGACATGCATGGCGGCAACGGCATCAGCGGCGCGTTCGAGGTGATGCGCCACCTGATGAACCTGGAGACGGTGAACACCTATGAGGGCACGCATGACGTCCACGCGCTGATCCTCGGGCGGGCGCAGACCGGGCTGCAGGCGTTCTTTTGACAGATAGGTCCGGGGGGATGTCCCCCCGGACCTTTGCACAGTCTTCGGCTGTAGCGCCCCCGACTACTCGGGCACCGACACGCCCCCGCCTTCGATGGTGACCGCACCGCTGGCCCGCGCGCTTTCCAGTGCCGCGACGAGGTTCTGGTTGGTGTGCACGTTCAGTCGCGCCGGTCCCCAGCCACCGGGCGGTTCGGTTTCGCCGATATGCACCCGTTCCGGAATGCGGCGATCCAGCAGGGCAAAATCCGGGCTCTTGGCGCGGTTTTCGATCTCCGGCCCGGAGCCGCGGGGCATGTTGTCCCGGATCATGTTGTCGCGCCCGCCCTCGATCACGACGCAGGCATCGTCGCCGTTGTCAAAGGCGCACAGGCTGACGACGTTGCTGCGGCAGTCTCCGGTCATCCGAAGCCCTTTGCCGCCGCTGATCCCGATCAGCCTGTTGCCGGTCGCGTTGTATTTTGACCCGTCCATGACAATGGCCGGCTCGCTTGGCGTGTGTGCCATCATCATGCCGGGAACAAAGTGGTTGCTGGTCGGGCCGTCCAGATACACCGCCGGGCCGCCATAATGGCGGTCGATGATCCAGTGGATCTTGCCCCCGAAATAGTTCTGGCGCGTCGCCTTGCCCCAATGCATCGCGCGCCAGCGGTATCCCTCGATCTGCACCGTCTCGGGGAATTTGACCTGATTGCAGGCACTGTCGGTCAGGCGGTCCTCGAACTGATAGTCGAAATCAACGACCGCCTTTTCAGCGCCCTCGATCCCGTCCGGAATGCTGCAGGTTGCCTTGCCGTCCGTCGCGCCGATGATCTCCTCACCGTCGACAAACGCGCCTTCGACCTGCGTGACATGCAACGTGCCGGCCGTGCCGCCGTCGATGTCCATCAGCCACGCGGTGGCACCGGATGTCGTGCCGGTGATCGTCTGGCCGACGGTGAACGCCTCGGACCGGGCGACGATGGGCAGGCGCAGGTTGTCGCCGCAATGCACGAACCGCACATTGCACAGGCTGTCCCACAGCTGTCGCGCAAAAAGCCCGTAGCCATGGGTGTTGAACGACGTCACGTTGTCGATGTTGCAGCGGTCGGCACAGACGAACGAAAACAGGTCCGCGTTGTGGCCGTTCCCGTTGATGCTGAAATCGCAAAAGTCGAACCAGGACGCCCGCGGATGCGTGGCGCTGTAGCCGTCGGTATTGCCCTCGACCTTGAACAGAAAATCGGTGCAGTCACCCACGAGGCAGAGCCGCGTCATCGACGGCCCGCGCCCGAACAGGGCAAAGCGGTTGGCCGATGCGTCGTCCAGCCGGCGATTGTACGATAAAAGCGGTGTCGACCGCGCCGCGATCCGGTATTCGCCGACGCCCAGATCGACAGCGTAGCCGTTGCGCTGCGCGTAGGTCACGCACGCCTCGAGCGCGGCCCCATCATCGTCAAAGCCGTTGCGCCGCGCGCCGAATTGCACCGGCATCAGGTCAGAACCCTTGACGGGCCGTGCATAGACCTTTGCGCCATCGCCGACCTCGCGATGGTGGTCGGTCGCGTCACCCGCCGCCTCTTCGTACAGAAACTCGCCGTCCTCGCCGCGCACGCGCCATTGCGCACCCTGGCCGCGCGGCGCTTCGGCGCAGCGCTCCAGATCGCGCACGGATGCATATACCGGGTGCAGCGCGTCCGGCTGTGCCTGCGTGAACACATGTTGAAATTGAGAGAGTTGTTGCGTCATCTGATACCCCGTCAGAAGGTTGAATCGAGCCGATAACTTTCCGTTCATTCTCTGGCCGAAGCGTTAACGGACCGCACGGGTCGTTGCGCGTGTCCGATCCCTGCGCACTGGTGTTTTCAAGTCTGGTCGGCGCACCGCCAGTCTGGCCCCTCTGGTGTCGGGCGGAGCCTCATTTGTCTCGGTCTGACAGACGGTTGACGCTATGCAGCATCAACCCCGCGCATCGTCATGTCGGCATCGTCGGGGCCGACTGGTGCCGGGCACTTCGCACAGGCCAAAGGTTAACGCAGCCGGCACACCGATTCGAACCTGCCGGTCTCAATCCGCCGCTTGTGCGGGCAACACGTCCATCTTTAACGCTTTGATTCCCTGATATTGCACACGTGTGCAAAAATCCCTTGCCTCAACGGCAACCTCCCCCTTACCGTAACTAGATCAGGGGGACGCCATGGCCGAAATCCAGCTACGCAATATCAACAAACGGTGGGGCAGCTTTGTCGGGGTCGACAATTTCGACCTGACCATCGCGGATCAGGAATTTCTGGTGCTGCTCGGGCCGTCGGGCTGCGGCAAGACGACGACCATGCGGATGATCGCGGGCCTCGAGGATGCGACGGACGGCGATATCGTTATCGACGGCAAGCGGGTAAATGATCTCGACCCCAAGGACCGCGACGTGGCGATGGTGTTCCAGTCCTACGGACTTTACCCGCACCTCAACGTCTACGAAAACATCCGCTTCCCGCTCAAGGTCCGCAAGGTCGATCCGGCCAGCCATGACGAGCGTGTGCGGCGTGCGTCGGCCATGGTGGAGCTGGACGATTTCCTGCACCGCAAACCGGCGGAGCTGTCCGGCGGTCAGCGCCAGCGCGTGGCCCTTGCCCGCGCCATTGTGCGTGAACCCAACGTGTTCCTGATGGACGAGCCGTTGTCGAACCTCGACGCCAAGCTGCGCGTGTCCACCCGCGCCCAGATCAAGAACCTCAGCCACGAACTGAAGGTGACCACCGTTTACGTGACCCATGACCAGATTGAGGCGATGACGCTGGCCGACCGTGTCGTGGTCATGAAACAGGGCAAGGTGCAGCAGGTCGGCACACCGACGGAAATCTACGATCACCCCGCCAACACCTTCGTGGCAAGCTTTATCGGCTCACCGGCGATGAACCTGATGGACGGCACCATGGCGGGGGGGACGTTCACCGGCGACAACGTCTCCATCCCCGGGCTGCAGGGGCCGGACGGTGCTGTCACGCTGGGCTTTAGGGCCGAGGATGCGGCGATTGCCGAAACGGGCGGCGAGATCACCGCGCCGATCTACACGATCGAGCTGTTGGGCGATGCGACCATGCTTACCGTGCGCGCGGGCGGGCAGCTTGTCTCGGTCAAGGCGCACAAGGAGTTCCGGGCCGAGATCGGTGATCCGGTGTCGTTCAGCATACCGGCGGGCATCTGCCACGCCTTCGACAGTTCTTCGGGCGAGCGTCTCGCCTGAGGTCTGCCTGCGCGCGTCCGCGTGCGTGGGCCAATTCGCGGAAGATGCAGTCTTGCAAGGTGCATCGCCGCTTAAAACGCAACAGGGAGTTTGCACATGTATCTGAAGAAACTGGCACTTGCGGGCGCGGTCTCGCTCATGGGGACGGCGGCCTTTGCCGGGTGTTCCTACGAGAACACGGTGCCTTTGAAATCGCTCAGCGCGGGGTTTGAGGCGTGGAAAGCCGTCACCGACGCCATGGCGGAGTGCGGCAACTTCCAGGCTGAGCTGGACCAGGAATTCCGGACCAAGCAGCCCGCCGCATTCGAGGCCAACCCGTCCCTCTACCAGATCGGTGGGGTGTCCAACGGCACCATCACGCCGCTGCTGAATGCTGGCACCATTCGTCCGCTGGACGATCTGGTCGAAAAATACGGTCAGAACCTGTCGCCCAACCAGCTGATCCGTGTGGACGGCAAGATCATGGCCGTCGCCATGATGGTGAACACCCAGCACCTGATGTACCGCTCGGACATCCTGGCCGATCTGGGTATCGACACGCCCACGACCTGGGACGAGGTCTTTGCCGCCGCCGACAAGATCAAGGAAGCCGGCGTTGTCGATCATCCGCTGGGTGCCACGATGAAGTCGGGCTGGAACCTCGCGCAGGAATTCGTGAACATGTATCCCGGTTTCGGCGGGACGTTCTTCAACGCCAACAACACCGCAGCGGTGAATTCCGACGCTGGCATGAAGGCGCTGGCCACCATGCAGAAGACGCTGGAATACACCGACCCGGAGGTCCTCGTCAGCGACAGCACCTATGTGCAGCAGCAGTTCCAGCAGGGCAAGATCGCCATGGCGAACCTGTGGGCCAGCCGCGCCGGTGCCATGAATGACGAAAACGAAAGCCAGGTCGTGGGCAAGGTCGCCATGTCCGCGGCGCCGGTTGCCATGGACGGTGGCGCACCGGCCACCACGCTGTGGTGGGACGGCATCGTGATCGCGGCCAACATCACCGACGACGAGGCTGACGCCGCCTTCCGTCTGGCGATGGAAGGGCTCGACCAGGACATGGTCACCAGCGCCAACGAAGCGGCGATCTGGCTGGTCAACGGCTATGAGCCCGGACCACTGGCCACGGGTGCGATTGCCACGGCAACCGCCAGCCCCGCGCCTCCGGCCTATCCCTCGACCACGCAGATGGGTCTGCTGCACACCGCGCTCGGCAACGAGCTGCCCGCCTTCCTGACGGGCGAGCGGGATGCCGCAGCGACGCTGGTCGCGATCGAGGAAGCCTACACCACCGCCGCCAAGGAAGCCGGCGTGCTGGAGTAAAATCCAACCGGGCTGGCCGAAGGTGTCTTTGGCCAGCCCATCCAACCCGGGGGACAGATGCAGACCGAGTTTGATCATATCGTGGTGGGCGGTGGCTCTGCCGGGTGCGCGGTGGCCGCGCGCCTTGCCGAACGACCGGGCGCATCCGTGCTGGTGATCGAAGCCGGGCCATCCGACCGCGATATCCGGGTCAAGGTGCCCTTTGCGCTGGTCAACCTGCTGCGCTCCGACACGCGCAACTGGAAGCGCGAGACGGTCGCCATGGCCCCCGCCGGGGACCGCAAGGTGGCTGTCCCGCGTGGCAAGATGCTGGGCGGGTCCGGCTCCATCAACTCGATGGTCTGGTTCCGCGGCTGCCGCGCGGACTTTGACGCATGGGCCCTGCCAGGCTGGGACAGCGGATCGGTCTGGCGCGCCTATGACGCGGTGGAGGCGCGGCTGACGCCCGCCCGCCTGCCGCATCCGCACCCCCTGTCCGAGGCCTTTGGCCGCGTGTTTCCGGCCAACGATCCCACCGCACCGCCCAGCCCCGAACGCCAGAGCGCGGGCGTCTTTCACTGCAACATGCGCCATGGCGCACGCTGGTCGGCGGCGGACGCGTTCCTGCGACCCTCGGATGCGCAGGTGCTCACCGGGGCAGAGGTGGCGCGGGTCACCTTTGACGGCGCACGCGCCAGCGGCGTGGTGCTGCGCGACGGGCGCAGCCTGTCGGCACGCGCGGGCGTCGTGCTGTCGGCGGGCAGCATCGAAAGCCCGATGATTCTCATGCGCTCAGGCATCGGCCCGGGCGCGGACCTCAAGGCCGCAGGCATCGCGGTCCGAGTGGATGCACCCGGCGTGGGCGCCAACCTGCACGACCACCCCGGCTTTGGCCTGCACTTCAAGGGTGCGGGTTCGGGCTATGGCTTGACGCTGGGCCAGCTGCCCGCCTGGGCGCTGTCGCCCTTCCGGTGGCTGCTGACCCGGTCGGGGCGGCTCAGCTCCAACACGGTTGAGGCGGGCGCTTTCTACAACGTCACGGGCGGGGATGCGCCCGACATCCAGACGCATTTCCTGCCCTTCCTCATGGGCTGGCAGGGCCGGGCGATCATCTGGGGCGCGGGCTACTTTGCCGATGTGTGCCTGTGCCAGCCCCTGTCACGCGGACGGCTCAGCATGGGGCGGGACCCTTTTGCGCCGCTGATCGACCTGAACCTCTTTGGCGATGCGCGCGACCTTGACCTGATGGTGCAGGGCGTGACCCGCCTGCGCCAGATCCTCGCCGCCGCCGATTTCGGCCACCGCCGCGCGCCCGAAGCCTTCCCCGGGGATGCCGTCACCGGCGACGCCCTGCGCGCGGTGATCCGCACCCGGGCCGGCACCGCCTACCACCCGGTGGGCACCGTGGCCCTTGGCGGACCGCTCGACGCCGACGGCGCCGTAAAGGGCACGCAAAATCTCTGGGTGGCCGATGCCAGCGTCATGCCGCGCATCACCACGGCCAACACCAACGCGCCATCGATGATGATCGGCTGGCAGATCGGGGGCCACGTGGCCGCCCGCGCAGAAAGGACCGCAGCATGAAGTTCAAGACCTTCTTCTGGTTCGTCGCCCCATCGGTGTTCATGATGCTGCTGTTTATCGCGGCACCGCTGATCTCGGTCTTTATCCAGTCGTTCCAGATCACCCAGCCGATCATGCAGCAGATCGAGGTCGAGACCTGCACGCCCGGTTTCCTGACCCAGACCTGTGTGACCGAGGTCAAGACCGTCCCCATCATCGACGAGGAAACCGGGCGCACGATGACCACCACCGAATGGGTCGGGCTGCAAAGCTACCAGAACGTGCTGCAAATGGACAAATTCTGGTCCGCGCTCGGCTCCGGCAACTGGGGCGACATCCTGCAGATCGACTTCTGGAAGGCGCTGCGGTTCACCCTGATGTTCACGCTGGTGACCCTGCCGCTGGTGATCGGTGTCGGGCTGATGATCGCGCTGGCGGTGAACAACGCCGCCAAGTCGCTGCGCGGCCCGGTGATCTTTGTGTCGCTCCTGCCGTTCATCATCACGCCGGTGATCGGGTCGCTGTCGATCTACTGGCTCTTTGTCGGGGACGGTATCCTGACGGCCACGCTGGAGCGCTGGACGGGGCAGGACATCGCCATGTTCGCGCAGGCCTGGACGATCGAGCTCTTGATGTATTTCTACCGGGTCTGGCACGTCGCGCCCTTTGCCTTCGTGATCTTCTATGCGGGGCTGCAAACCGTGAACATGGACACGCTGGAAAGCGCCATCATCGACGGCGCGTCGCGGTTCGAACGGCTGCGCTATGTGATTGTGCCGCACCTGATGCCGCTGATCATCTTTATCGCGCTGATCCACCTGATGGACTGCTACCGTGTGTTCGACGAAATCATCGGCTTCCGCAGTCAGGCGCATGTCATCTCGCTGCAATGGCTCACCTTCGACTTCCTCACACCAGATGACGCAGGCAACCGGGCGATCAGCCGGGCAGCGGCCAGCGCCATGCTGACCATGGTGGGGATCGTGATCCTGCTGATCCTGCCGCTGCGCCGCACCTGGCGCGACCACAAGGGCGGCGCGCACTGATGTCCGTTTTTCCAAAGGAAAACCGAAATGAGTAAAGCCACCGCACAGCCGCTGTCGCTCAAGATCGCATCGGGCACGTTTCTGGCCTTCTGGTGCCTGATCGCGGCCTTCCCCATCGCCTGGATCGCGGTGATGAGCGTCAAGTCTCCGCGCGACGCGTTCGACGCCAGCGCGTGGAACGTGATCACCGGGCCCGCGACACGGGCCGCAGGCAACGGGCTCAGCCTCATCGACATCCTGCTGGGGCTCGCGGTGCTCTACTTTGCCATCCGCTGGGCGTTCACGCGCCTGCCGGGGCTGGTCCAGAAGTTTTCACCGCCGGGCCTGATCGTGCTGGGCTGGCTGGTGGGGGCCGCCGTCTACGGGCTGGCCTTCGTGCTGATCTTCTTTGGCGCGCTGCCTTTCGTGTCCGGGGCCATCAACAGCATCGCCGGGCCACTGGGCGCGCCCATCCTCGGTCTCACGACCGAACATTACATCGCCGTCTGGGGCGAGAACGAGTTCTACCGCAACTTCATGAACTCGATGATCGTGACAGCGGGCGTCGTGACCGTGTCGCTGACCGTGGGCACGCTGGCGGGCTATGGGCTTGCGCGCTCCGGCTCCAACCTCGCGTTCTGGCTCCTGATCATCGCGCTGGTGTTCCGCGCCCTGCCGCACTCGGTGCTGGTGGCGGGCTACCTGCCGTGGTTCATCAACTCGGCCGAGCTTCTGCGCCCCATTCTGGGCGATCTCAGCCCCACGCTCTACGGCCAGCCCTGGGCGATCATTGCCGTGCTCGTGGCGATCAACCAGCCCTTCACCATCTGGATGCTGCGCTCGTTCTTCCAGAACATCCCATCCGAGCTGGACGAGGCCGCCCGCGTCGACGGCTGTTCGCACTTTCAGGCGTTCCGCCGCGTGATCATGCCGGTGATGTGGCCCGGCGTCATCACCACCGGGCTCTTTTCGTTCCTGCTGGGCTACAACGATTTCCTTGTCACCGCCCTGCTGCTGGACGCACAAAACCAGACGATGGTGCCTGCCATCGCCGGCTACTTCAACCGCGAAACCACCACCACCGATCAGGTCGAGGCGGTCGCCGCCGCCGTGTCGATCACCGCACCGCTGTTCCTGCTGGTCATGGTCTTTCAACGCCAGATCGTGTCGGGCCTTACCGCAGGGGCTGTCAAAGGCTGATGGTTTCTTCTGACCCAAAATACCACGGGGTCCGGGGCAGCGCCCCGGTCCGCCCCGCAACACAGGACAAGACGTAAATGAAAGGGTCCCGCCCCGAACAAGCGATCCTGACCCGCGACACCGACATGTCCAAGACGGACCAGACGCGCGCGGTGATCGAGGGCATGGTGGACGGTCTCAACGACCACCGGATCGACGATATCGGCCAGTTCTTTGCCGAAACGTTCCGCTGGATGGGCAACACTGGCTGTGGCACCAAACACGGGCTGCAGCAGTTCCAGGACAACTGGCAGCGCCCGTTTCAGGCGGCGTTTTCCGACAAGGTCTGCGTCGACGAGGCGCGGCTTTACATGGGCGAGTGGGCGGCGGCCTTCGGCCGGCAGGAGGCGACGCATTCCGGGCGCTTCATGCAGGTGGCCCCCACCGGCAAGCGGATCGAGATCCGGTACATGGATTTCTGGAAGGTCGAGGACGGCCGCATCACCGACAATTACGTGATGGTCGATTTCCCGCACGTTCTGGCCCAGCTCGGCGTCGATGTGTTCGACGGTGAGGGCTGGGAAGCCTTTGACCGCGGCGACAAGACCCCGCCGCGTCCCGAAAACTGAGGTGAGACGATGACGATTGAATACCTGAAAACCGCCAAATCCGAAGCCGAACGCGCCGAGGATGACGCCAAGGTCCGCGCCGCCGTCGAGGCGACGCTGGACGATATCGAGGCGCGTGGCGACGTGGCGGTGCGCGCGTTGTCGGAGAAATTCGACGGCTACTCCCCCGCCAGCTTTCGCCTCACTGCGTCCGAGATCGATGCGCTGATTGCCGAGCTGACCCCGCGCGAGCTCGAAGACATCAAGTTCGCACAACAGCAGGTCCGCGACTTTGCCCAGGCGCAGCGCGACTCGATGCTCGATATCGAGGTCGAGACGATGCCCGGCGTGATCCTGGGTCACAAGAATATCCCGGTGCAATCCGTGGGCTGCTATGTGCCCGGCGGCAAGTTCCCGATGGTTGCCTCTGCGCATATGTCCGTGGCCACGGCCTCCGTCGCCGGTGTGCCGCGCATCATCGCAGCAACCCCGCCCTGGCAGGGCAAGCCCAACCCGGCGGTCATCGCCGCGATGCATCTGGGCGGCGCGCATGAAATCTACGTGCTGGGTGGCATTCAGGCCGTGGGTGCAATGGCCATCGGGACCGAAACGATTGACCCCGTGCACATGCTCGTCGGCCCCGGCAACGCCTTTGTGGCCGAGGCCAAGCGCCAGCTCTTTGGCCGGGTGGGCATCGACCTCTTTGCGGGGCCGACCGAGACAATGGTGATCGCCGACGACACGGTGGACGCCGAAATGTGCGCCACCGACCTGCTGGGGCAGGCCGAACACGGCTACAACTCTCCGGCGGTGCTGCTGACCAACTCGCGCAAGCTGGCCGAGGCGACGCTGGGCGAGATCGACCGTATCCTGCAGATCCTGCCCACCGCCGACACCGCAGCAAAGTCGTGGGAGGATTACGGCGAGGTGATCCTCTGCGACAGCTATGACGAGATGTTGCAGGTGGCGGACGACGTGGCCTCCGAACATGTGCAGGTGATGACCGACCGCGACGACTGGTTCCTCGAACACATGACCTGCTACGGCGCGCTGTTTCTGGGCCCGCGCACCAACGTCGCCAATGGCGACAAGGTCATCGGCACTAACCACACCCTGCCCACCAAGAAGGCGGGGCGCTACACGGGCGGGCTCTGGGTCGGCAAGTTCCTCAAGACGCACAGCTATCAGAAGGTCACCACCGACGAGGCCGCCGCCGAGATCGGCGCCTACGGCTCGCGGTTGTGCATGCTCGAAGGGTTCGTGGGCCATGCCGAGCAGTGCAATCTGCGGGTGCGCCGCTATGGCGGGGTCAACGTGCCCTATGGCGAGGGTGCACCGGCACGGGACGCGGCGGAGTAGGGGGCCGGGTGCGGAGGGGGGCTAGCCCCCCGGCTGCGCCTCCCCCCAGGATTTTTTCGGGACAGAGACAGGGACACGTTTCGCGTGAGCGATCTCAATCAGCGCAACAAGCAGGCAGCAACGCGGCTCTGGGCCGCGCTGGACAGTGATCCGGCGACGGCGCTGCCGGTGCTGGAGGGCGTGAGCCACTGGCAAGGCCCGGACCCTGTGGGCGTGCAGACCAGCGGGGCGGACATCGTGGACGCGCTCTTTGCGCCGCTGCGTGACGCCGTTCCGGATGTGCAGCGGCAGGTCCATATCCTGACCGGCGGGCAGTCCGACGCGGACGAGGCGGGCGGCGGCGATGGCGCGTGGTGGGTTGCGGGGACGGGGTATTACACCGGGCGCGCGGTTGCGCCGGTGTTCGGTATCCCGGCCACCGACACCGATCTGCGCATCCGCTGGGGCGAGTTCCTGCGCTTTGACGAGGCGGGCCGGGTGACCCGCGCCCAGACCATCTGGGACCTTGTCGACTGGTGCGACCAGATCGGCCACCCGGTGCTGCCGCGCCCGCGCGGGGCGCTGCACGTCTATCCGGCCCCCACCGGCTTTGACGGGGTCCTGACCGGGCCGCAGGACCCGGGCGAGACGGCGGAGACGCTGGGATTTGGCCGGGCGTTCATCTTTGGCGGGCTCAACAGCTTTGATGAGGCGGACCTGAGCAGCATGGGCATGGCCCGGTATTTTCACCCCAACGTCAAATGGTACGGGCCCGGCGGCATCGGCGCCTGCCTGTCGCTGGCCGAGTTCGAGACATTTCACCAGCAGCCCTGGCTGCGGGCGTTCCCCGACCGCAAGGTCATGCACCTCGAAAGCCTCTTTGCCGAGGGGCGGATGCTGGCGGCCTCCGGCCCGATGGGCGTGGTGGGGCATCACAACGGCCCCTATCTGGGGCACGCCGCGACCGGGGCGTTGATCGAGGTGTCGGGGCTTGATTTCTGGCTGCGCGATGGCGGGCAGTTCACCGAAAACTGGGTGTTCGTCGACATGATCCACCTGTTTGCACAAATGGGCATCGACCTGCTGGCACAGCTGCCGGAGCAGGTGGCATGAGCGACGTACACACCGCGCACAAGGCGCTGCTCGCCCCGCTGCGCGCGGCGATGTACGACTTTGATCTGGCGGTGGTGCGGCCGGCGCTGGAGGCGGTCTGCGCCGACGATGTGGTGTTTCGCCTCGCCTTTCCGTTCGAGACGATTGTGGGGGTGGGCACTTATGTCGACACGGTCTATGCCCCGCTCTTGCGCGCCATTCCGGACCTTGAGCGGCGCGATCACATCGTGATGGCCGGCCCCACGCCGGAAGGCGCGCATTGGGTCGGCTGCGGCGGCTGCTACACCGGCACCTTCGCGGCACCCTGGCTCGACATTCCGCCCACCGGGCATCTGGTGCACATGCGGTTCCACGAATTCTACCGGATCGAGGGTGGCCAGATCATCGAGATGCAGGCGCTCTGGGACATCCCCGAGGTCATGATGCAGGCCGGTGCCTGGCCCATGGCCCCCTCGCTGGGCCGCGAGTGGCACATTCCCGGCCCCGCGACCTGTGACGGGCTGGTGCCGGGGCCCTATGACGCGACCCAAGGCCAGGCCACCTGTCAGCACATCATCGACATGCTCACCTGCATGAAGCGGCACCCGCGCGAGGGCGGCCCCGAGGTGATGGAGATGGAGCGGTTCTGGCATCCGCGCATGACGTGGTATGGGCCTGCGGGCATTGGCACCGGGCGCGGCATCCATGGGTTTCGCGACTGGCACCAGATCCCGTTTCTGAACGCCATGCCCGATCGGGGCGCTTATGTGGGTGACATCGTCTATCACTTCTTTGGGGATCGTGCGTATGCTGCGGTCACCGGGTGGCCCAACATGTACCAGACGCTATCGCATGGAGGATGGCTGGGCCTGCCGCCGGTGGACAAGAAGATCGCCATGCGCAGCCTCGATTTCTGGCGGCTGGAGCATGGCCTGATACGGGAGAATTGGGTGATGGTGGACCTGCTGCACATGTATGACCAGCTGGGCGTCGACGTGCTGGCGCGCATGCGCGAGTTCAACAAGGCGCGGATCGGCTTTGACCCGCAGACGGGACATGCCCAATGACCGATCTGCCCCGCACCCCGCCGCTGGATCTGAGCGGCAAGCGCGCGCTGGTCACCGGCGCGTCGTCCGGGATTGGCCTGGGTTGCGCCGTGGCACTGGCCGAGGCGGGCGCGCATGTGGTCTGTGCCGCACGGCGCGGTGACGTGCTGGCGGATGTGGTCGCCGCGATGCAGGCCCAAGGCTGGCGCGCCGAGGCGCTGACGCTGGACCAGACCGATTTGGGCGCGGTTCAAGCGGCGTTTGCGCAACCCTTCGACGTGGTGCTGAACTCCGCCGGGCTGGCGCGCCACGGCCCCGCGATCGAGGCTGATCCGGATGATTTCGACGCCGTGGTCAGCATCAACCTGCGCAGCGCCTATTTCCTGTCGACCTATGCGGCCAAGGCGCTGATGGACGCCGGCAAGCCGGGCAGCATTATCCACATCTCGTCCCAGATGGGCCATGTGGGCGGCATCGACCGCAGCGTCTATTGCGCGACCAAACACGGGGTCGAAGGCATGGTAAAGGCCATGGCCATCGAGTGGGGCAAGGCGGGCATCCGGATCAACACGATCTGCCCGACCTTCATCCGCACGGCCCTGACGGCGGCCACCTTCGAGAACCCCGAACGCTACGCCTGGATCATGGACAAGATCAAGCTGCCCCGCGTGGGCGAGGTCAGCGACATCATGGGTGCTGTGCAATTTCTCGCCTCCGACGCGTCGGCGATGGTGACGGGCACCCATATGCTCATTGACGGCGGGTGGACGGCGGACTGATGCCAGACAAGGTCACAGCACTGGATGTTGCGACGCGGGCGGGCGTGTCCCGTTCGGCCGTGTCCCGTGTGTTCACGCCCGGTGCGTCGGTGTCGCAGCGCACGGCGGACAAGGTGCGGCAGGCGGCGGACGCGCTGGGGTACCGCCCCAACGTGCTGGCGCGTGGCCTGATCACCGGGCGCAGCCGCATCATCGGGCTGCTGGTCGCCTATCTGGAGAACCACTTTTACCCCGAGGCCATCGAACGTCTCAGCCGGCTCTTGCAGGAGCGGGGCTATCACGTGCTGGTCTTCATGGCTTCGAACTCGGTCAACGAGGCCGACGAGGTGATGGAGGAGCTGCTGGACTATCAGGTCGACGGGATCATCGCCGCGAGCGTGGGCATGTCCAACGACCTGACCCGGCGCTGCGAGGCGGCGGGCATTCCCATCGTGCTCTTCAACCGGACGCAGGACGATCCGCGCCTGTCTGCCGTGACCTCGGACAATTACCAGGGCGGGCGCAAGCTGGCGGATTTCCTGGTGGCGGGTGGTCACACGCGCATCGCCCATGTCGCGGGATGGGAGGGCGCGTCGACTCAGCGCGACCGAGAGGCGGGCTTTCTGGCCGGTCTGCGCGACGCGGGCCAGACGCTTTTTGCGCGCGGCGTCAGCGACTTTGACTTCGACAAGGCCAAGGTGGTCGCGCGCGAGATGTTCGCGACCCCCGACCGGCCCGATGCGGTGTTCTGCGCCAATGACCACATGGCCTTTGCCGTGATGGACGTGCTGCGGTTCGAACTGGGCCTGACTGTGCCGGGCGACGTGTCCGTGGTGGGCTATGACGACGTCACGCTGTCGGACTGGCCCAGCTACGACCTGACCACCGTGCGCCAGCCCGCGGGCCGCCTGGCCGAGGCGGCTGTCGATATCCTCATGGATCGCCTGAACGATCCCACGACAAAACCCCGCCGCGTGGCGCTGGATGGCCCGCTCATCCTGCGCCGCTCGGCCCGTATCCCCGAAGGATGGACCACATGAAGGGCTTTTCGAACCGTTGGGCAGATTTCCCCGACTATATCATCGGCATCACCAAGGAGATCTGGGAGGATCGCGGCGTCGCGACTCTCAACCACTATTACTCCGATGATATTCCCGTGCGATCGCCCATGGGTATCCAGCGCGGCAATCAGGCGGTGATCGCCTCGACCATGGCGACGATCAACGAATTTCCCGACCGCGAGTTGCTGGGTGAGGACGTGATCTGGTCCGGCGATGACGAGGTCGGTTATCTCAGTTCGCACCGGTTGCTGACCAAGGCGACGCATACGCGCGATGGCCAGTTTGGCCCCGCTTCGGGGCGCAAGTGGGTGGTGCGCGTCATTGCCGACTGCGCTGCCAAGGCTGACACGATCTACGATGAATGGCTGGTGCGCGACTATGGCGGCATCGTTCGGCAACTGGGGCTGGCCCCGCGCGACTATGCCGCCGGTCTGATCGAGGTCGAAGGCGGGGCGGGCAAGGCCGCGCCGGTGTTCCTGCCGGAAAACGATGTCGATGGCGGCTATCACGGGCGGGGCAACGAAAACCCCTGGGGCCAACGCTATGCCGACACGCTGAAGCGGATCATGGACAAGGACTTTGCCCATATCGGCGACGCCTATGACCGCGCCGTGATCGGTGAATATGCGGGCGCCCAGACCGCCTTGGGGCGTGAAGGCGTGACCGAGTTCTGGGTGGGGCTGCGATCTTCGTTTCCGTCCGCCACCTTTACGATACATCACCAGATCGGGATGGACGCCGACATGCTGTCGCCGCGCGCGGCGGTCCGCTGGTCTCTGGACGGTACACATGATGGCTGGGGCACGTTCGGAGCACCGACCGGTGCGCGGGTCCATGTCATGGGCATGTGCCACGCCGAATACGGGCCATATGGCCCGAACGGCGTTGGACTACGGCGCGAGTTTGCCCTTTATGATGAGGTGGCGATCTGGAAGCAGATCCTGATGCAAACGGGGTGAGTGTCGATATCCACATATTCGATCGGTCGGACCGGTTTGGCGCACAGCGCCCGACCATTGACGCGGCATTGTCGGCAGGCGCCGACTGGGTCGCGGCGCGCGCCGACGGGTTGAGTGTGGACGTGGTGGTCGCACCCACCGACTTTGGCACGGACCAGTTCGTGAACGCCGTCGCGCAGGGGCCTGCCAACATCTCCATGGGCATCGACATTGCGGCCCTCGGGGACCCGACGCTCTATGAAAACGTGCGGTGCTGTATGGTACACGAATTGCACCACGCCTACCGCTGGCCGCACATCCCCCGCTGGAGCGTGGCCGAATGCCTGATCCTCGAGGGCCTCGCCAAGATCGCTGATATCGAGGCGTTTCGCGCTGCCGTGCCGGACGCGCCCATGCCCGGCTGGACCATTGCCGATGCGGACGCCGTCCGCGACGATGTCGGGCGCCTCAAGAATACGGCGATGGAGGACGCGCGCGACTGGCTTTATACGCCGGAGCCTGCCGCGTCGCCGCATGTGCCCATGCGCATCTACGCGGTCGGGCTGGACCTGATGCTGCGCGCCACCCATGCGCTGCGCCTCGATCCCTGGCAGGCCGCGACGCGCGATGCGGCCACGCTGATGGCCGCCGCCGATACCGGCACGCCCACGCCTGACGACATCTGGTGCCCGGCGTGATACCGTCCCCGCACGCAATTCACCAAAGACGCATGTGCTGAGATGGACATCTACCGCGCAGCAGAGGGCCTGATGGGCATGGGCGACGCCGACTGGCGGCGGCACGCCAACCCAGCAAGTGTCTGGACACGGTTCACCTGCCTGCCGCTGATCGTGCTGGCGATCTGGTCGCGCACCTGGATTGGCTGGGGCGCGCTGCCGCTGTTTGCGCTTGCCGCCTTCTGGACTTGGGTCAACCCACGCGCCTTCCCGCCGCCTGCGGATTTCGACGCGTGGGGCGCACGCGCGACGCTGGGCGAGCGTATCTTTCTCGCCCGCGACCGCTACGGCGTCGCTGCACATCACATCCGCGCGGCCCACATCCTCACCGCGCTCAGCGCCCTTGGCGCGCTGCCGCTGATCTACGGGCTGATCGTGCTGAACCCATGGGCCACGGTCCTCGGCCTCGTGGCCACCATCCTGCCCAAGGTCTGGTTCTGCGACCGCATGGTCTGGATCCACGCCGACCTGACCGACACCACACCGGGCGATCCCTTGCCCGAACCGACACTGCCACCCGAAAGGACCCCGGAATGACCCCCGCCGACATGGAGCCGCGCATCGTGCGTTACGGTGACCTCATGCCCTGCAAGACTGCGTTCATCGACGCCCACACGCCCGGCTCCGACCAGAAGGAGAACTTTACCATCATCGGCGGCGGCGTGTCGGAATCCGCAGACCAGCATGTGCACATCGCCATTCCGCACGGGTTCAACATCGGCGCGGCGGGCCAGCCGCCCAAATGCCGCAACTCGCTGCACAGCCACCGCACGGCAGAGGTGTTCTTTGTACTGTCGGGGCGCTGGCGGTTTTTCTGGGGCCGCTGGGGTGATGCGGGCGAGGTCGTGCTCGAGGAAGGCGACATTATCAACATCCCCACCGGCATCTTTCGCGGCTTCGAGAATATCGGCACCGATTACGGAATGATCATGGCCATTCTGGGCGGTGATGACGCGGGTGGCGGGGTGATCTGGGCGCCGCAGGTGATCGAGGATGCGCAGGCGCATGGCCTGATCCTCGGCGACAATGGCAAACTCTACGATAGCAAGGCGGGCGAGGGCCTGCCCCACGGCGTGGCCCCCATGCCGCTGCTGACCGACGCCGAACTGGCGGGATACCCCGAGATGTCGCCCGGCGCGGTCGTGGGTATGGGCGTGCGCCGCTACTGGGACATGGTCGCGCTGGCCAGCGACACGCCTTGCAAGGTGATTGGTGAGACGGGGATCATCCGCGACAAGCCGGGTTTCGAGGTGGACCTGATCACGCGCAGCAGCGCCACAGACGCGATGCATCAGCACGACCGCCCATCGGTGCTGATGCCCGTGCGCGGCCATTGGCGCGTGACTTGGGATGGCGGCGAGACGACGCTTGCCCCCGGCGACACGATGAGCGTGCCCGAAGACATCCCGCACGCCGCGGTGCCTTCCATGACGGGCGAGGCGGCGCTGTATCATGTCGTCGGCACTGACGATCCGGCAGGCCCCACATGGCACGGCTGATCGCCTGCCTTCTGGCGCTGTGGGCCAGCGCGGCGCAGGCGCAGGTTTGGCAGGCGCGTTCATTCGATGGCGGGCACTACGTGGTGCACACCGTGCGGGCGGGCGTGTCGGTCGATCTGGTCTGCCTTGCCCCGTCGCTGCAACGCCGCCCGCCGATGGAGGTTGAGCAACACGAGATCCTTCCAATGGCGGCGGGCATGACCCGGCTCGAGATCGGGATGGACCGCGTGCCCGTGGGCAACGCCTATGTGCGCAGCGACGTCGTGCTCTGGGCCGGTCAGACCGGCTACCGCCTGCCGTCGATCTCCTTCAGCGAGCTCGACAGCGTCTGGCAGGTGGACATCGCGGCCTCCGACCCGCTTTGGACGGCGCTGTCACAGGCCCGCGCCATCGTGCTGGCCCCCGGGCAGGATCAGGCCTGGCAACTGCCCGTGGCCGGGCTGGCAACCGCGCTGTCGCAGCTGCAATCGGACTGTGCCGCCGCGTGGTCCGCCGCGCAATCCGCGCCCGGCACCGTCACGGTGCCCCAACAGGTGATCAACCGCGTCACCCAAGGCTGCGGCGCGCCCACGTCCCTCCCGGCAGCGGCCGTGCAGGCCGGGGACCTCGACCGCGACGGCACGCCGGATTTCGTCGTCGACTGGGGCGGCATCCGCTGCCCCGGCACCCTGCCGCGCCCGCTCTGCGGGGCGGCCAATTGCAGCCAGATGGTGTTCCTGTCGTCACGTGGCTATGCCAACGCGCTCGACTATCTGGGCACCTCGCTCAGTATCGTGCCGCACCGCAGCGGCGTGCTGGCGCTGCAGATCACCGGATCCTTCTCGCTCTGCGGAATGCAGAACGAAAAATGCGCCGCGCCGCGCGTGTGGGATGGCACATCGTTCGTGGAACGGCCATAAACGACGGTAACAGAAACGTGAGGGACGATCATGGTCAAAACCACCCATGTGGGCAGCTTGCCCCGCACCCAGGATGTCGTCGATTTCATCTTTGCCCGCGAGCGGGAGGAACCCTACGACCCCGCCGCTTTTGACGCGGCCATGACCCGGGCGGTGCACGACACCGTGGCCAAGCAGGTGGAGGCGGGCGTCGACATCGTCAGCGATGGCGAGACGTCCAAGATCAGCTACGCCACCTACGTCAAGGACCGCTATACCGGTTTTTCCGGCGACAGCCCCCGCAACGCGCCCGCCGACCTCAAGCAATATCCCAGCTTTCTCCAGCGCCTCGCCGACGAGGGGGGCACACCGCAATACGCGCGGCCCATGTGCACCGGCGACGTCGCAAGCCGCGGGCAGGGCGAGCTGCAAAAGGACATCGCCAACCTGAGGGCTGCCATGGACGCGCACGGGGTCAGCCACGGCTTCATGAACGCCGCCTCGCCCGGCGTCATCTCGCTGTTTCTGCAAAACGACCACTACCCGACCCGCGACGCCTACCTCGCGGCCCTCGCCGACGCGATGAAGGAGGAATATGAGACCATCGTCGCCGCCGGGCTGGACCTGCAACTGGACTGTCCCGACCTCGCCCTGTCGCGCCACATGCTCTTTGCCGACCTGACGGATGCCGAATTCGTCAAGATCGCCGACGCCCATGTGGAGGCGCTGAACCACGCGCTGGCGGATGTGCCGCAGGACCGCGTGCGCGTGCACATCTGCTGGGGCAATTACGAGGGCCCGCACACCTGCGACATCGACATGGACACCGTGTTTCCGACGCTGATGGCGACCAAGGCGCGCTATGTCCTGTTCGAGACATCGAACCCCCGCCACGCCCACGAATGGACCGTGTTCCGCGACCGCAAATCCGAGATCCCGGATGACAAGGTGCTGGTGCCGGGCGTGGTCGACACCACCACCAATTTCGTCGAACACCCCGAGGTGGTGCGCCAGCGGATCGCGCGGTTTACCGACATCGTCGGGGCCGACAGGGTGATCGCGGGCAGCGACTGCGGCTTTGGCACATTCGCAGGCTTCGGCGCGGTCGATCCCAGCATCGCCTACGCCAAGCTGCGCGCGCTCAGCACCGGGGCCGCGCTGGCCTGACGCTGATTCGACGCATCACGGCCTGACCGCCCCGATTGCCTGCGCATCTCCGCTTCGACCGGCGCAATTGCCCGCGCCGGATGAATTGCCTGTCACACATTGGTCAAACAAGGTGATTTCGGTGCGGGAGTATGTAGACTCGTCGCATTTAAACCTGTTTGATTCGAGTATGGCGTTTTTGGGGAATGCCACATTTTTTGGGGGTCACGCTGTCATGAGTATTGAGCGTGCGATTTTGATGGCCGATGTGTCGGGCAGCACACCACTGTACCAGAAACACGGCGACGCAGAGGCGAGCCGCCTCGTGTTTGAATGTGTCGAGGGGATGCAACGCATCGCGACCGCGCGCGGGGGCGACTTTGTCCGCTCCAAGGGCGACGATGTGCTGTGCCTCTTTGAAAATGCCGATCAGGCGATGGTCGCGGCCAAAGACATCCTCGATCAGGGCGCCAACGGGGCCGTGTCGGTCCATGCGGGCCTGCATTGGGGCACCGTGCTCTATCGCGGCAATGAGCTTTTCGGCAACGCGATCAACGTGACCGCGCGCCTGTCCAGCCAGGCCAAGGAGAACGAGGTGCTGATCAGCAAGACGCTGGTGCGCCACGTCACCTCCGACGACGATTTCGATCTGCGCTCGATGGGAGAGATCACGCTGCGCGGCACCGACGTGCCGACCGAGATCTTTGCCCTGCTCGCCGAGACCGAGGAAAAGGACGGCGTGACCAAGATGATCGCCCAGCCGACCATGTTCAACATGCAGCAGGCGACCAAGGTGGCCAACACCGCGCTGCACCTGAGTTACGACGGCTGGTCCCAGACCGTGCCCGAGGGCGGCGAGGTCAAGATCGGCCGTTCGCCGCAATGCGATCTGGTGATGCCGCAGGCCTGGGTCAGCCGCGTGCACGGCGCAGTGTCGGTGCGCGGCGGCATTGTCGAGTTCAAGGACAGCAGTTCGGCAGGCTCGTCCGTGACCATCGGCGACCACCCCGAATTCTACATCCGCCGCCAGACCATCGCCCTGACGGGCAGCGGCGTGATCGAGCTGGGCAGCACCGCCACCGGCGACACGCTCCCGCGCATCGTCTATTCGATCCTGCAGTCCAACTAGTCCCGCGGCGCGGGCGCGCCCCCCTCGAACGCATTGCCCTGCTCGTAGTCGCAGGGCGCGTCCTGCATCTGCAGGTGCAGACCGTCGCCGGTATAAGGATGCGCGCGCGCCAGCGCCTCGTCGACCTCGATGCCCAGCCCCGGTGCCTCGGGCGGCGTGACAAATCCACGCTCGACCCGGATCGCGCCCTTGATCAGCTGGTCGTGGAACGGCGTCTCGATGGTCTCGCACATCAGCAGGTTGGGGATCGAGGTGGCCAGATGGATGTTGGCGGCCCACTCGACAGGCCCGGCATAGAGGTGCGGCGCCATCTGCGCGTTGTAGACCTCTGCCATGGCGGCCACCTTCTTCATCTCCCAGATGCCGCCCGCGCGCCCCAGGGCCGGTTGCAGAATCGTCGCCGCCCCGCTGCGCAGCACGGGCGCGAATTCGGCCTTGGTGGTCAGCCGCTCGCCTGTGGCTACGGGGATGCGCACCGCGCGCGCCACCTTGGCCATCTCCTCGACCGCATCGGGCGGAATGGGCTCCTCGAACCACAGCGGGGAATAGGGCTCCAAAGCCTGACCCAACCGGATCGCGCCCGCCGTGCTGAACTGACCATGGGTGCCAAAGAGCAGGTCGGCCCGGTCGCCCACCGCCTCCCGGATCGCCTTGCAAAACGCCACCGACATGGCGATGTCGCGCATCCCAGGCATGTGCCCGCCGCGCATCGTGTAGGGCCCCGCCGGGTCGAACTTCACCGCCGTATAGCCCCGGTCGACACAATCCAGTGCCGCTTCCGCCGCCATCTCCGGCGACGTCCAGAACGCATCCAGCCCGTGATGCGCCAGCGGATAAAGGTAGGTATAGGCGCGGATGCGGTCGTTCATCCGCCCACCCAGCAGCGCCCAGACCGGCCGGTCGCGCGCCTTGCCAAGAATATCCCAGCACGCGATCTCCAGCCCCGAAAACGCGCCCATGACGCTCAGGTCAGGCCGCTGGGTAAAGCCGGACGAGTAGGCCCGCCGGAACATCAGCTCGATGTTTTCGGGGTTTTCGCCTGCCATGTGCCGCGCGAACACGTCCTCGATCACCGCCCGCATCGCGTCCGGGCCCACCGACGCGGCATAGCATTCGCCCCAGCCGACAATCCCGTCATCGGTGGTCAGCTTCACCAGGATCCAGTACCGCCCGCCCCAGCCCGGGGCCGGGGGTGCGGTCACGATCACATCCAAATCACGCAGCTTCATCGCAGATCCCCTGCTTCATCTTGCCAAATAAACTCCGGGGGGCCCGAAGGGCGGGGGCAGCGCCCCCTCAGCGGTCAAACACAATCACATTCCGCCGGGCCTTGCCGCCCTTTGTGTCCGCAATCGCATCGTTGATCTGATCCAGAGACCACCGCCCCGAGATCAGGCTGTCAAGCTGCAAGCGCCCCTGCAGGTACAGGTCCACCATCCACGGGATGTCGCGCTGGATCACCACATCGCCCATCTTCGAGCCGACCATGCCCTGACCGAGGGCGGCCAGGATCACCGGCTCGTATTCCGTCTTGGCCCCGGAATGCGGCATGCCCACCATGACGACTTTGCCGCCCGCGCCCAGATAGCGGGGCGCCTGTTCGTAGGCCGGGATCGCGCCGACGGTCACGATCACCGCCTCCGCCCCCTTGCCGCCAAGCGCCTTGTAGGCGGCGCGCCACGGCGCCTTGTGCGTGGCCAGCACCCCGTGTGTGGCGCCAAAGGCCATGGCGTCATCCAGTTTGTCCTCGGTCATGTCCACCGCCACGATCCGCCGCGCGCCCGCGATCCGCGCGCCCTGGATCGCGTTCAGCCCGACGCCGCCCGCGCCGATCACCACGACGTCCTCGCCCGCGCGCAACCCGGCGGCGTTGACCACCGCGCCCACCCCCGTGATCACGCCGCAGGCGATCAGGCTGGCGGCGTCCTTGGGCATGTCGTCGGGGATCTTGACTACCTGCGACCGGTCCACGACGACGCGTTCCGCAAATGCCCCGCAGGCCATCGCCTGATGCAACGTGCCGCCCTCTGCCGTCTGGATCGGGCCTGAATCCCCGTCATAGGGCGTCTCGCAGACCGTAGGCTTGCCCGACGCGCAGCTGGCGCAGGACCCGCAGGCCCGGATCAGCGTCACCACGACGCTGTCGCCTTCTGCGATGCCCGTCACCCCGGGCCCCACCGCGCGCACGCGCCCGGCGGCCTCATGCCCGTAGACAGCCGGCAGGCTGCCGCCCCAGGCCCCGTCGGCATAGGAGATATCCGAATGGCAGATCGCGACCGCGTCCAGCACCACCTCGATCTCGCCTGTTTCCGGCCCCCGGATCAGGATGTCCTCGATCTCCAGCGGTGCACCAAACGCCTTGCATACGGCGGCTTTTATCGTCTGCATGTAACCCTCGTGTCGCACAGCTGTCGGTCAGGACGGTCGCGGAACCACAGCGCCGCTGCTCGACCGAAAACGACGCGATGTGGCGCACTTGAGCCCTTGACGTCAAGTGATTGCAAATCGTCGCCCCGCCCGCAGGAACACCGCCAGCGCCGCCGCCATCAGCACCGCCGACAGAAAGAACGGCGCACCGGGCAGGTAGGCCGGGCTCGCCGGCCCGATCGCCACACTGAACGACGCGGTCATGACCAGCGGCGATATCACCATGGCGAGTGCTGCCACAGAGGTCAGCGCGCCCTGCAACTCGCCCTGCGCATCATCCCCGACTGCCTTGGACATGATCCCCTGCAACGCCGGCGTGATCACCGCCGGCAGCGCCGCCAGCGGCGTCAGGATCAGCAGCGCCGTGCCCGACCAGACAAGGCCGATGATGATGAACACCGCGATATCGGCGATATGGCCATAGACGACCGCCCCCCGCTCTCCCAGCACGCGCAGAATGGGCCGGATCAGCCCGCCCTGAACCGCCGCCAGCGAGATGCCGAACAAGAACAGCGAAAAGCCGATCATGCCGGGCGACCAGTCGAACCGTTCCGCCGTGTAATAGGCCCAGACCGATGGATAGACCGTGAACGCCACCTGATAGAGGAAAAAGACCCACAAGAGCGGCCCCAGCCCGGGCAACCGGCTCAGATGCCGGAACACGCCCAGCGGGTTGGCGCGGGCCCAGGAAAACGGGCGTCGGATGCGGTCATCGACTGTTTCCTTGAGCACCAGATAGCCAAAAATCGCATTCAGACCCGCCAGCGCCGCGGCGGCATAGAACGGCGCGCGGGTGCCGTATTCGGCCAGCAACCCGCCGACAACCGGCCCGAACACGAACCCCAGCCCGAACGCCGCCCCGATCAACCCGAAATTGGCCGCCTTGTCCTCCGGGGCCGAAATGTCGGCCATGTAGGCGTTCGCGGTGGATTGAGTGGCCGCCGTGATCCCGCCCACAACGCGCCCCGCCAACAGCAACCAGATCGTGCCCGCCACCGCCATCACCAGATAATCCGCCACCAGCACCACAAGCGAGATCAGCAGCACGGGCCGCCGCCCATACCGGTCCGACAGCGCCCCCAGCAGCGGACCAAAGAGGAACTGCATCGCCGCAAACACCGTCGACAGCACACCGCCCCACAGGGCTGCCGTGCCGATATCGCCGCCGCGCACCTCGAGGATCAGCGCAGGCATCACCGGCACGATCAGGCCAATGCCCATCGCGTCGATCATCACCGTGAACAGGATGAACAGGACGCTCGGCTTCATGCCTGCGCCACGCGCGCCGCCCGGGCGGCAAAGGCCCGCGCCGCTTGCCGCGCATCGCCCATCTGTGCCGCTGGATCAAACAGGGTCGGCGGCAGCTCTGGATGTGCATTGCGCGCCACCGCCTCCAGCGTCGCACCGGACTGTACTGCTTGCGCCACCAGCGCCTTGGTTGCCGCCTGCGCGTCGGCGCGCGGCATGTGCGCGGCCAGCGCAAAGCTCAGCGCCTCGGCGTGGATCAGACCCGCGCCGCCCAGATTGTCCAGCATCCGCCCGGGCACCGGCTCCAGCCCCTCCAGCACCGTGCAGGCGGTCTCAAGGGCTGCGGCCCCGCTCAGCGCGATCTGCGGCAACACGATCCATTCGGCAAACCACGCGGCCCCGTCGCGCTGATGCTGGTGCGATGCGGCGGCCTGCAGGCTCGCCATCAGACCGCTTATCTGATGCCCCAGCGCCACCAGCACCGACGGCCCCACCGGGTTGGCCTTTTGCGGCATGGTCGATGACCCGCCCGCACCGGTCAGCCGGACCTCGCCCACCTCCGATGCGGCCAGCGCCACAAGGCTCGCGCCCATCGCCGCCAGCGCCGCGACAACCTCCGCCATCCACGCCACAATCCGCAGGAGCGGCCCGCGGTCGGTGTGCCAGCTGCGCCCCGGATCGCGCAGGCCCAACGCCTCCGCCATCGCCGCGCGCACCTGTCCCGCCTGCGGCCCCAGTGCGGAAGATGTCCCCGCCGCCCCGCTCAGCGACACCCACAGCGCCCGGTCGCGCAGTCCGGGCAGCGCGTCGGCCGCATCCGCCAGCGGCGCGCCCCATTGGGCCAGCACCGCGCCAAAGGAGGTCGGCGTGGCCACCTGCCCATAGGTCCGCGCCGCCATCGGCGTCTCGGCATGTCGCTCCGCACTTGCCCCGAGCGTCCGCACAGCATCGGCCAGCCGCGCTTCCAGCACCGCCAGCGTCTGGCGCAACCGCAGCATCAGCCCGGTGTCGATGATGTCCTGGCTGGTCGCCCCCCAATGCACATAACTCGCATGTTCCGGGGCCTCCATCGCCTTGCGGAACGCAGCCACCAGTGCGGGCACGGCTACCCCGTTGCGCCCCGTCGCCGCCGCCAGCCCGGCGGGGTCGATCTGCACCTCCATCGCGGCGCGGTGAATGAACGCGCCGCTGATCTCCGGGATCACGCCCAGCCCCCCCTGCGCCCGCGCCAACGCCCCTTCGACCAGCAACATCGCCCGGACCTCGGCCGCATCCGACCACAGCCGCCCGACCTCTCCGGTCGGGAAGAGACCGCCATAGAGGGCGGAGGCAAAGACCGATGCCGCCATGCGCTAGAGATGCCCCGTTGCGGCCATGAATTCGGTCAGCAGGCGCGCATATTCCTCGGGCTGTTCGACGCAGGGCAGGTGCCCCGCCCGCCGGATCAGCGCAAACTGGCTGCCGGGGATCAGGCCCACCGTTTCGCGCACCAGATCGGGCGGCGTCGCGCCATCCTCACTGCCCGCAATGCCCAGGCTCGGCAGCCGCAGCGTCGCCGTCGTCGCAAAGAAATCCGTGCCCGAGATCGCCGCCGAACAGCCCGCGTAACCGGCGTCGGGCTGCCGCGTCAGCATGTTGCGCCACAGCGCCAGCTCGGGCTGCGCCAGAAAGTCCTTGGAAAACCACCGCTCCATCGTGGCGTCCGCCAGCGCCTCGATCCCGCCCGCCTCCACGGCGGCGATCCGGTCGGCCCACATCGCCTGCGTGCCGATCTTGGCCCCGGTGTTCGACAGCACCATCGCCCGCATCAGGTCCAGCCGCTTCACAGCCAGCCCCTGCGCGATCAGCCCGCCAATCGACAGCCCCACAAACAGCGCATCGGCAAAGCCCAGATGGTCCATCAACCGCTCCGCATCGCTCACCAGCGCGCCCATGCCGTAAGGCGCATCCGGACAGGATGACAGCCCGTGCCCCCGCTTGTCATAGCGCAGCACCCGCAGGCCTTCGGGCAACAGCGGCAGGATCGGATCCCACAGCCGCATATCCGTGCCCAGCGAATTGGCAAACACCACCGGCGCCCCGTCCGCCGGCCCGTCAATGCGGTAATGCAGGGCCACATCGCCCAGATCGACCATATGCATGCGCAGCCTCCTCAACCTTGGCCCATCTGACGCAAGCCGCCGCCCACATGCAAGCCGCCCTCGTTTCTTCTGACTGAAAATACCACGGGGGAGGCCGAAGGCCGGGGGCGGAGCCCCCTAATGATGGCGTGGGCGCAGCCCTCAATCAGGTCACCGCACCCAGTCGCATATGCGCCATGATCTGACCGTGATCCGAGGCCAGCTTGTTATAGGGCGCCTCGGGATGACTGCCATCGGTCAGGTGATCGTTGAGCACGCTGAAATACTCCATCTGCCCGATGCAATCCGGACTGCCGGGGATGAAATGCCGCGACATGTAGATCTGGTCGATGCTCTCATACACGCCGCCAAACGCCGCCGTATAGATCATGTCCCGGCTCGATTTGCGCACAAACTGCGCCTCCGCCGAATGCAGGCGCACCGCCTCGATCGCCTCGCGGATCTGTGCGTCCTCGTCCTCCGAATAGCGGTCGCGCGGGGTCTGCGCGTCGTGGCGCAGCATCCAGGCGTAGTTCTTGAACGGGTGTTCGCCGCTGATGATCTCCGAGCTGACCGCATTGACTCCGTCGTTGAAATCACCCGTCACCAGCACCGGGTGCCCGGCCTCGATCTCCGCCACGATGGCGCGGCGCAGCACCCAGGCCTCCGCCATGCGCCGCAGCGCGGCGCGCAGGCCCCCCAGCGCCCGGCCCACCGGGTCGTAATCGGTCAGGTCCACCTCGGGCGCGTACTCCGCGCCCTCAGGCCGCACGAACTCGCCCAGCTTGGACTTCAGATGGCAGGTAAACACCGTGACCACCTGATCACCCACCGGCACCCGCACCTTAAGGATCGGGCGGCTCAGCCGGGTCAGCTTGAAACTGCCTCCGCCGGTGGCCCCCATCGGGCCAAAATCGATCTCCACCGGTTCCGACAGCTGCTGGATCACCTCCGGCTCATAGACAAAGCCGAACCGCGACAGGATCGCCACGCCCGGCCGCCGCTGCCCCGGCGCGCCCAAGTCGTTGAGGTTGGGTGCCACGGCCAGATCGGCCCCGGTATAGGGGTGGTAGGCCAGCTTGTTGAAAATCGCCTTGCGCCGGTAGCGTTTGGTGGCGTCGGGCAGGTGCGCGTCATTGCCAAGCGCGCCCTGCCGGTCCGCCTCGATGATCACATCGCGCAGCGCGTTTTCCTCGAAAATCTCCTGAAAGCAGACAATATCGGCGTTCATCGCCTGCATCTGCTCGGCCAGCCAATCGACCTTCCAGGCGTATTCCTCGGGCGTGTAGCTCTGGAACCGGTAGTATTCCTGATCCGCGCCGATCAGGTTCTTGACGTTGAAGGAGGCGATAGTGAATTCGGTCATCCGAGCGTGTCCAGTGCTGTCGCAAATAGGGTCGGGTCCACGTTGCCGCCCGAGATCGTGACGATAACATCCGCGCCTTCTATGGCGTCCTGACGACACAAAGCGGCAGCAAGGGCGACGGCCCCGCCGGGCTCGGCCACAACCTTGAGCCGCAGGAACGCCTGTGCGACGGCCATCAGCGCCTCGTCCTCGCTCACCACCAGGCCCCCGCCGCACAGACGCTGGACGATGGGAAAGGTGAGGTTGCCGGGGCAGGGCGTCAGGATCGCATCGCAGATATTGCCTGCGGTGGCGGTGTTCCCCTCGATCCCGCCGGAGCGCAGCGACCGGGCCATGTCGTCGAACCCTTCGGGCTCCACGGGGCGCACGTGCAGGCCAGGCGCGTCGGCTTCCAGCGCCAGCGCGATGCCCGCCGTCAGCCCGCCACCGCCGCAGCACACCAGCACCTGCGCCTGCCTCACGCCGACCTCTGCCGCCTGTGCCGCGATTTCGAGGCCGGTTGTGCCCTGGCCTGCGATCACCTGTGGTTCGTCATAGGGTCGGATCAGCGTCAGCCCGCGTTCCGTGGCCAAGGCCGCGCCGATCTCCTCCCGGCTTTCCGCGCTCCGATCATAAAGGACCACTTCGGCCCCCAGCGCGCGCGTGTTCGCGATCTTGAGCGCGGGCGCATCGCCGGGCATCACGATCACCGACGGCACACCGTGCAGGGTGGCGGCATGGGCCACGCCCTGCGCATGGTTGCCGCTGGAATAGGCGATGACGCCGCGCGCCCGCACGTCGGGGTCCAGCGCCGACAGGGCCGACCACGCGCCGCGAAACTTGAAGCTGCCGGTGCGTTGCAGGCATTCCGGTTTGACCCAGACCCGGCGGCCCGCCACCTCGTCGAGAAAGGGCGATGACAGCAGCGGCGTGCGCCGCGCGTGCCCGTCCAGCCGCCCGGCGGCGGCGCGGATCATGTCGATATTCATGTCAATTCTTTCATCCAGGCGGTCAGGGCCGCCACCGCCTCCGGCTCATCGAGAAAGGGGACATGCCCCCGGTCCGGCACGTTTGCGTAGATCATGTCGGGACGACGCGCCTGCATCCTGGCCACGGTGTCGGCGTGCAGCAGGTTGGACCCGGCGCCGCGGATCAGGCAGGTCGGCTTGCCCGCAAGCGCGTCGAAAAAGGGCCACAGGTCCGGCACGTCGCCGCCCGCCTCCACCGCGTCGCGCAAGCGGGGGTCATAGGTGATCTCGAGGCCGGTGTCGGTCTGGCGGTAGTTCAGTTCGGCTTCGGCCATCCAACGCTCGGGCGGGACATTGGCAAAGCCGGGCAGGGCGGCGGCCATCGCTGCCGCCATCTCGGCGTGGGTGCGCAGCAGGGGTGGCTTGCCCAGATAGATCATGATCGCGGCCAACCCGCCGGGGTCCAGTTCCGGCCCCACATCGTTGAGTGCTGCACCGATCAGCCGGTCGGGGGCCGCCGCGGCCAGACCCATCGCGTTCAGCCCCCCACGCGAGGTGCCCAGGATCGCGACGCGGGGTAGGCCCAAATGGTCCAGCAGCTCCATCACGTCGCGGATTTCCACCGGCAGGGCGTAGTTCTGCCAGTGCGCGTCCCACTCCGACTGCCCGCGCCCGCGATAGTCAAGCGTGATCAAGCGGCAGGGCGGCAGATGCGGGCGGACATAGTCGAAATCCGCCCCCGTCCGCGTGAGCCCCGCCAGACAGAGCAGGGGCAGGCCGTCGCCCGCGTCGGTGTAGTGCAGGCGCAACCCATCCGAGGTCTGAAACGTTGTCATCAGACGCCCGCCAGCGCGGGAATGCCGGTCAGGTCGGTCAGGATATGCTGCGGCGTCCAGGGCAGGCGGTCGACAGGTTCGCCGGCGCGGTTGACCCAGGCCGTCGTGAACCCGTAGCCCGCAGCGCCCGCCGCGTCCCACCCGTTGGACGACACGAACAGCACCTCCGATCTGGGCACGCCAAAGCGCTGCCCGACAAGGTCATAGACCCGCGCGTCGGGCTTGAAGATGCCCACCGATTGCACCGACAGGCTGTCATCCAGCATGTCGCCGATGCCCGCCGATTGCACCGCACCCTCCAGCATCTTGGGCGAGCCGTTGGACAGGATCGCGGTGTTCAGCCCGGCGGCCTTGAGCGTGCCCAGCATCTGCGGCACCTCCGCGTAGGCTTCCAGCTCCCAATAGAGCGCCAGCAGACGCTCCCGCAGGGCCGGGTCGCCTGCGTGGCCGGTCTTTTCCAGCGCCCAGTCGAGCCCGTCCTGCGTGACCTGCCAGAAATCCGTGTGTGCGCCCGTGATGCAGCGCAGCCAGGTGTATTGCAGCTGTTTGAGCCGCCATTGCTCGGCCAGCACCGGCCAATCGTCGGCCAGCGGGGCAAAGCCGGGCTCGCCTGCGGCCTGCCGTGCGGCGGCGGCCACGTCAAAGAGGGTGCCATAGGCGTCAAAGATACAGGTGGTGATGGGCATGCGCGGCTCCTTTGGCGTGCAGAGTGGCACGGCGCGGGCCGGTCGGAAAGAGGGGCTGATCAAACGGTTTCCGGCGCGGAAACCGGTGGGAAACCGACGCGGTTTCCCGATGCCGCAAGCGCCTGTTTTCGTGCCGAAAACCTGCCGGAAACCGTGTCGGTTTCCGCCCCGTTACAGGTGGTCCGGCTGCGGCATCCCCAGCGCGTGATACCCGCCGTCCACGCGGATCACCTCACCGGTGGTGCAGGCGCCTGCGTCCGAACACAGGTAGACCGCCGTGCCGCCCACCGCCTCCAGCGTGGCATTGGCGCGCAGCGGCGCGTTGGCCTCGGTATGCTTGTAGGTCTTGCGCGCGCCACCAATGGCCGCACCCGCCAGCGTCTTCATCGGGCCGGGCGAGATCGCATTCACGCGGATGCCTTCGGGCCCCAGATCATTGGCCAGATAGCGCGTCGCTGATTCCAGTGCGGCCTTGGCCACGCCCATCACGTTGTAGCTGGGCACCACCCGGTTCGACCCCTGATAGGTCATCGTCAGCAGCGTGCCGCCATTCTCCACCATCAGCGGATGCGCCCGCCGCGCGCATTCGATGAACGAATAAACAGAGATATCCATGGAGTTCTTGAAATTCGCCCGGCTGGTGTTCAGAAATCGCCCCGTCAGCTCGGACTTGTCCGAATAGGCAATCGCGTGCACCAGAAAATCGATGCTGCCCCAGCGCTGCCCCAGCGCGTCGAAACCCGCATCCAGCGACGCATCATCCGTCACGTCCATGTCGATCAGCACATCCGAACCGAGGCTTTGCGCCAGCGGCATCACCCGCTTGCCGAACGCGTCTCCCTGGTAGGAAAAGGCCAGCGCGGCACCTGCAGCATGCATCGCCTTGGCGATCCCCCAGGCGATCGACCGGTCATTGGCCACGCCCATCACAAGGCCGCGTTTTCCCTTTAGCACATCCGACATCTGAAACTCTTACCCGTGAAATTTCGAAAGGATCATAGATCCGTTGGTGCCGCCAAACCCGAAGGAGTTGGTCATCACGCTATCCAGCCCTGCACCCTCCACCAGCGCAGTCGCCACCTCACCTGCGTTGAACGCAGGATCGAGGGTGTCGACATTGATCGACGGTGTGATGAAGTCATGCTCCAGCATCAGAAGGCAGAACACCGCTTCCAGTGCGCCCGCTGCCCCTTGGGCATGGCCCGTCATGGATTTGGTCGAGCTGACGACCGGTTGCGTCCGGCCCGCAAAGGCGCGGCGCACCGCCTCCATCTCCGGCACGTCGCCCGCGGGCGTCGAGGTGCCGTGCGCGTTGATGTAGCCGACCTCGCGCCCCTCGGGCAGGGTGTCCAGCGCCAGCCGCATCGCCAGCTCCGCCCCTTCGCCCGACGGGGCCACCATGTCGTGCCCATCGGAGGTCGCGGCATAGCCCGTCACCTCGGCGTAGATCTTGGCCCCCCGCGCGCGGGCGTGTTCCAGCTCTTCGAGCACCAGCATGCCGCCGCCGCCCGAGATCACGAACCCGTCCCGATCCGCATCGAAGGCGCGCGAGGCGCGCTCGGGCGTGTCGTTGAACCTGGACGACATCGCGCCCATCGCGTCGAACAGGCACGACAGGGTCCAGTCCAGCTCCTCCGCGCCGCCGGCAAACATCACGTCCTGCTTGCCCAGCATGATCTGTTCGGCGGCATTGCCGATGCAATGCAGCGAGGTCGAACAGGCGCTGGTGATCGAATAGTTGATGCCCTTGATCCGGTAGGCCGTCGCCAGGTTGGCGCTGATCGTAGAGGACATGCATTTGGGCACGGCAAAGGGGCCGATCCGCTTGGTCGCCCCGGTCTTGAGCACCGTCTGATGCGCGGTCAGCATGGCCGATGTCGACGGCCCGCCCGAGCCTGCGACCAGCCCGGTGCGCGGGTTCACGATGTCAGCTTCGGTCAGGCCCGCATCCGCAATGGCCTGCCCCATGGCGATATGGGCATAGGCCGCCCCGGGGCCCATGAAGCGCAGCGTGCGCTTGTCGACATGGGCCGCCACATCCAGATCGATGGTGCCCGCGATCCGGCTGCGAAAGCCGTGTTCGGCCATCTCGGGGCTTGCCTCGATCCCGGATTTGCCCGCCTTCAGCGCGGCCAGCACCGCGTCCACGTCGTTTCCGATGGACGACACGATGCCGAGGCCCGTCACGACGACACGTTTCATTGGCAAACCTCCGCTAAGACACGTCGCATGCGCCCACTCCTGTCTTTGGGTCAACGCCCATGTAGGACAGACAGGGCCGGGGGTGCAAGGAGGTAGCAGCGTACGCCCGGTTTCCGAAGTCTTAACGTCAGCAGCGGCATATGGCGCCCGTGATCACGGGCCGGCAACGGCCCTCCGAGCGAGGCCATATCCGGTTGCCTTTTGGCGACCGAGGGGCACCCACTTGGCAGATATGGCCGCATTCTGTGCGGCGCCGCGCTTTTTCAAATGAGAATGGGCAAGACGCCTGTGTCCCGACCCGGAGGTTTCCGTGGGCGGATGGTTGGCGTGGGGGATTGCAGTGCCGCTGATGTGGCAGAGCGGTTGGCTCGGCTCCCCAAACGGTGGTCTGTGCGAGCGCGCGCACCAAAAAAACGGCAAATCTACCTAAACTAGAACTTGGAAATTCAGGTTCCTTCGGTCTATCGTTCCCGCATTGGCGCGCCAGAGTATCCGCTTTTTTCGCACCGATGTAGGGTTTGCGGCGCGGAGACTTTGATTGCATGGCCAACAATATCCTCAGGTTCTGGACGGGTTCCGGGTCGGATGATCCGTTTGATGCGCTGTTTGCGGCGGCACCCATTCTCATGCATTCCATCGACGACAAGGGTGTATTGCTGGAGGTCAGCCGTTTCTGGGCCGATAAACTCGGGTACGCGCGCGACGAGATGGTCGGACGCAAATCTGTCGAATTCCTGACTGACGCGTCCCGCGAGTACGCGACCAGTACTGTCCTGCCGGAATTCTTCCGTGCCGGCAGCATCTACAACATTCCGTACGACTTTGTGCGCAAGGACGGCTCGACAATACCGGTGCTGATGTCGGCGATCGCGCAATATGACCAGGCGGGCGGCTTCATGCGGTCGCTCGCCGTGATGTTCGACAACACCGAAGCGACGCGAGTCGAAACCGAACTGCGCCAGAAGCAACGCGCAGATGCTATCGGTGGATTGGTGGCGGGCGTTGCACATGATTTCAACAATCTGCTGGCGGTCATACAAGGCAACCTCGAATTCCTCGAAAATGACCCTGACGACCCGGACCGCGCCGAATTCATCGCAAGCGCGCTCAGCTCGGCCCGCCGTGGCGCAACGCTGACGCAGCAGCTGCTCACCTATGGCCGCAAGGCGCGGCTCACCCCGATCATCTACGATCTGAACGTGGCCGTCTGCGATGCGGACCGCCTCGTGCGCAGGCTGTTCCCGGCGAGTATCGACATCGAAACGGTCACTGGTGGCGGCCTGTGGAAAACGAATGTGGACGCCGCCCTGCTGGAGACGGCCATTCTGAATATTCTGAACAACGCTCGGGATGCCATGCCGGATCGCGGGCGCATCACGATGGAAACCCGCAACGTTCGGATCGACGAGCGGTATATCGATGCCCGCGGCGAAGAGATCAGACCGGGCCGATATGTCATGCTGGCGATATCGGATACCGGGTCAGGTATGGATGCCGAAACTCTCAGCAGGGTGTTCGACCCGTTTTTCACCACCAAACCTGTGGGAAAGGGCACCGGGCTTGGTCTGTCGATGGTGTTCGGTTTCGTCAAGCAATCAAACGGGACAATCCGCGCCTACAGCGAAAAAGGGGTCGGGTCCACGTTCAGGCTTTACCTGCCGGTGGCAGCGACCGAGGCCGAGACGGAACCCTCCGAAAAACTGGTGTCGCGCGCCGGGACGGCCGGAAAGACCATTCTGCTGGTCGAGGACGAGGAGGAGGTCCGCCGCGTGCTTGCCCGGCAATTGCTAAGCGAAAACCTGAACGTCATACAAGCGTCGTCAGGTGATTTGGCCTATCAGGAGCTGGCGTCGGGGCTGCGGCCTGATCTGCTGGTCACCGACATCGTCATGCCGGGGTCGCTGCAGGGCCCCGAGCTTGCACATCGTGCGCGCGGCCTGATGCCGGACCTGCGGGTGATGTTCGTTTCGGGCTATCCGACCGAGGCGGCCATTCACGGCAACGGCATTCGCGCCGACGACCGGCACCTGATCAAGCCGGTTGGCGAAACGGAATTCTTACGCAACGTGCTTGAACTGTTGCAGGACGACTAGGGACTGTGTGCCCGCCCGCCCCTCAACTCTCGCTCAGGGCCACCTTCATGTCCTTGACCTCATAAATCACCTCTCCGTCGGCCTCGACGATGCCGTCGGCGACGCCCATGGTCAGGCGGCGGGTCTGCACAGCTTTGGTAAAGTCGATCTTGTAGGTCAGCAGCGCGCGGTCGGGGCGCACCATGCCCTTGAGCTTGACCTCGCCCACACCCAGTGCGTAGCCGCGCCCGGTCCAGCCGCGCCAGCCCAGATTGAAGCCCGTCAGCTGCCACAGCCCGTCGAGGCCCAGGCACCCCGGCATGATCGGATTACCGGGAAAATGGCACTCGAAGAACCACAGATCGGGCGTGATGTCGAACTCGGCCAGCACGTGGCCCTTGCCATGCGCGCCGCCATCGCCGGAGATGTCGGTGATGCGGTCCATCATCAGCATGGGCGGTTCGGGCAGTTGCGCGTTGCCGGGGCCAAACAGCTCTCCCCGGGCGCATTTCAGAAGGTCGTCCTTGTCAAACGTCGTGGGGTAGTCTGCCATTTTGGCCTTCCGTTCTGCGCGCCTGCGTTCCGGCCCGTCTAGCATCGGGGCCCCGCGCGGTGCAAGGGCAGGGGCTTGCATCCCGGACAGGCCTTGCGTCAGATGCGGGGCATGGATGATATCGACCTCGCCCGCTATCCGCTGGACCGTCCCGACAGTGCCGACTGGCAGCGTATGGTGGCAGACGCGCGGGCCGGGCTGGCGCGCGATGGGCTCTTTAACCTGCCCGGGTTTCTGACCGCAAAGGCGCTGGCCGAGACGCTGGCGCATGTGCGTCCGCGGCTGGCCCGCGAGAGCTTTCACCACAGCCGCTGGCACAACATCTATTTCCGGGACGCGGTGGAGGGGCTGGCCCCCGATCACCCGGCCCTGCAAAAGGTCGAGACGGCCAATCACACGCTTTGCCACGATCAGCTGACGGGCACACCGCTGGACCGTATCTACCGCGACGCAGGCTTTGTCGCGTTTCTCGAGGCGGTGATGGACCGGCCCCGGCTGCACATCATGGACGACCCGCTGGCGGGGGTGAACGTGCTGGAATACCGCGATGGCGAGGCGCTGAACTGGCATTTCGACCGCTCGATTTTCACCACCACGCTGCTGTTGCAGGAGGCGGAGACCGGCGGGCTTTTTGAATATGCGCGCAACCTGCGCAGTGCGGACGATCCCAACCACGCAGGCATTGCCGACCTGCTGGGCGGGCGGCTCACACCGGTGCAGCTGGAACAGGCGGCGGGCACGCTGAACGTGTTTCTGGGTGTCGACACGGCGCACCGGGTCAGCCGGGTGACGGGTGCGACCTCGCGGATTGTGGCGGTGCTGTCGCATTACGACCGACCCGGCATGGCCTTTTCCGACAGCGAACGCATGGGCTTTTTCGGTCGCACCGCCTGAGGATTGCGCCGATTATCATTGAACAGCCGCGCCTTGCGCCCCTATATAGTACGCGACATGGATATGACCGATCACAGCTCCGATCCCCACAGCGTGGGCAGCGACTGGCTCACCGGTGCGGGCCTGCGCCCGACCCGTCAGCGCGTGACGCTGGCCGCATTGCTGATCGGCGACGGCCAGCACCGGCACGTCACCGCCGAAAGCCTCTTTGAGGCGGCCAAATCCGAGGGCGAGGCGGTGTCGCTGGCGACGGTCTACAACACGCTGCGCGCGTTCTGCGATGCGGGCCTGATGCAGGAGGTGACGGTGGACGGCTCCAAGAGCTACTTTGACACCAACACCCACGACCATCCGCATTTTTTCTGGGAGGACGAGGCCAAGCTGACCGACGCCCCTTCGGAACAGCTGGTGATCGCGCAACTGCCGGACGCGCCCGACGGGGCCGAGATCGCTTCGGTCGATGTGGTGATCCGCCTGCGCCGCAAGGGCTGATGCGGCGCTGCCCGACCACACTCTTTGTACTGATCGGCTTACCCTTGGGCCCATGCGCCTGGGCGACGTCCCCTTTTTCCTGCGTCTGACGGCCGATGCCGAGGTCCGCGCGCATCTGGGCGGGGTGGCCCCCCTGTCGCGGCGACTGTCCCAGGCGCGGTCCTATATCCGGGCAGGGGCCGGGGCGCACTGGGTGGTGATGGATCGCGCAGCACCCGCGCCGCTGGGCCTCATCGTGCTGGGCCACCACGGCGAAGAGGATGCGCCCGAGCTCTCCTATCAATTCCTGCGCCGCAGCTGGGGCTATGGCTATGCGACCGAGGCCTGCCGCGCCGTGCTGGCCGCCCACAGCGCCCCCCGGATCGTGGCGGAGACGCAAGCCGCCAATGCCGCCTCGCGCCGCTTGCTGGTACGGCTGGGCTTTGTTGAGCATCGCCACCTTGCGCGTTACGGTGCGCGCCAAGTGATTTACCACACGCAAAGCAGGGACCGATGACGCAGGTGACAGATGCAGATATTACCACCTATGCCGCCGACGGCGTGGTGCTGGTGCGTGGTCTTTTCGCCGATCACGTTGAGGCGTTGCGCGCCGGTGTCGCGCGTAACATGGCCGATCCCGGCCCCTATGCGTCCAACAATGACAAGCCCGGTGAGACGGGGCGATTTTTCGACGACTATTGCAACTGGCGGCGCATCCCCGAATTCCGCGAGGTGATCGCGGCGTCGGACGTCGCACAGGTGGCCGGCACGTTGATGCAGTCGGATTGTGTGCAGCTGTTCCACGATCACGTGCTGGTCAAGGAGCCGGGCACATCAATGGCCACGCCCTGGCATCAGGACGGGCCCTATTACTTTGTCGAGGGGCGGCAGACCGTCAGCTTCTGGTCGCCGCTGGATGCGGTGCGCGATGCGACGCTGCGCTGTGTGGCGGGCTCGCATCTGTGGCCGCGCGACGTGGTGCCCACCCGCTGGGTGTCGGAGGCGGCGTTCTTTGAGGGCGATTACATCCCCGTGCCGGACCCCGAGGCCGAGGGGATGCGCATCGTGGAGTTCGAGATGGCGCCGGGCGACGCGGTCGCGTTTCACTTTCGCACGCTGCACGGCGCGCGCGGCAATCGCAGCGACAGCCGCCGCCGGGCGTTCTCGTTGCGGCTGGTGGGGGAGGACGCGCGCTATGTCGCGCGGCCCGGGCCGACATCGCCACCCTTTCCCGGCCACGGGATGGAGGCCGGGCAGCGGCTGCGGCCCGACTGGTTTCCGGTGCTGCGACCGGCTTAATCGGCGAAGTATTTCAGCGCCGACAGCGGGTTGGCGAAATCATCCGTCCACACCGCGCCACCATCCGTCCGGAGCCGGTCCCAACGGGTGTCGGCCAGCAGCGCGTCAAAGCGGTCCGCATCCGGCGACATGACCAGCACGGTCGAATGGCTGCCGACATTGGGGTCGTCCATCGGCAGGGTCTGGATCGCGGCACTCAGGCCCAGATCATCCGCCAGCCGCGCCAGCGGCATCGAGATGTCGTAGTAGCGGTTGGTGATGTGGAACACGAGCACGCCACTGTCCTGCACCCGGTCACGATAAAGCTGCAATGCCTCGCGGGTCAGCAGGTGCATGGGGATCGAATCCGAGCTGTAGGCATCCAGAAACAGCACGTCATAACGCACGTCCTGCCCGGCCAGCACAACCCGCGCATCGCCCAGGAACGTCTCGGAGTCGGGCACGCATTGCGACATGTAGCTGAACAGCTCCGGGTCGCGGGCCACGCGGTCGACCATCTCGTCGATCTCGTAGAAATCCCAGGTCTGGCCCGGCTGCGCATAGCACGCCAGCGACCCGACCCCGAGGCCCACAACGCCGATCCGTTCGGCCCCGTCGCCAAAGTCGGACTGCAGCACCTGCGCCATCGGGCTGGTGGGGTGGTAATAGGACAGCGGGGTGGGGCGCGTGCCCTGTTCGGCGATGCGCTGGGTGCCGTGCACGGTGGTGCCGTTCACGTAGATGCGCCGGTCGTCGAAATCATAGACCTTGTGCGCCCCGAAAAAGCTGCGGTCCTCGAACAGGTGTTCGGTCTGGCCCTTGACCCCGTCCAGCAGCAGGAACGCCGTCACACCCACCAGTATGGCCGCCGGCGTGCGGTGAAACAGCGACATCGCGACCCCGAAGGCGGCGGTGACGGCCAGCATCAGCCACATGTTCATGGAAATGCCCAGGCCGCTGGTGATCACCTCAAAGGCAAAGACGGCGGCGATGGCGCAGAACACGGCCAATGCCACGGTGCGCTTGGGCAGGGTGCGGGGCCCGGCCAGCGTCAGCAGCACACCGATCAGCACCAAGGTCACCACGCCTTCGTAGATGGCGGAGAACACGATGGGCGCCACGATCGAGTTGAACACGCCGCCCAGGGCACCGCCCACGGACATCGCGATGTAGAACACGGTCAGATGCGCGGCATCGGGGCGCCGGTCATACAGCATTCGGTGCGCATAGACGGCGATCACGAACAGCGCGGGCGCGAACAGCACCGCGGTAATCGGCGCAAACCAGGCGATTACGCTGCCGCTCATCAGGATGGCGCAGACCGCGAGCGCGGCGACCGCGGCGATGCGCAGATGCGCCGGGCGGATCAGGCTGCGGTTGGAGAACGCGATGACGAAGGACAGGATATAGAGCGCCAGCGGGATCACCCAGATCAGGGGCAGTGCGCCCAGATCGGCGCTGACCTTGGTGGTGATCGCCAGCATCAGCGACGACGGCACAAAGGCGATGAACATCCACGTCCCGATCTGCCGCAGCGTTGGGGCGTCTGCGGTGGGTGCTTCGGCCACGGCGGCGGAGGCGTTGCGGCCCCGTGTGGCCTGCAACCCGCTCAGGATCATCAGCGCCCCAAAGAGGACAAAGCCGCCCGCCCAGGCCATGCTGATCTGCTCGGCACCCAGCAGCGGCTCTGCCACCAGCGGAAAGGCCAGCAACGCCAGCAGCGAGCCCACATTGCTCGCGCCATAAAGGAAATAGGGATCCTGCGCCGAATAGCCGCCCGACCGCACATACCACGCCTGCAACAGCGGCGCATTGGCCGACAGCAGGGCAAAGGGCACGCCGACGCCGATGGCGAACAGCTGCAGCGTCTGCCAGGTGGTGTTGGCGGTGGCATCATAGGTCCAGCCGTCGCTCGCCGACAGCGGCAGGAACGCAAGCGCTGCGGCCCAAAAGGCAACATGAACAGGCAGTTGTAGCTTGATCGGGATGTAACGCGTCAACAGGTGGGCATAGACGTAACCCGCGATCAGCATGAGCTGAAAGAACAGCATCGCCGTGGTCCAGACCGCAGGCGCGCCGCCGATCTGCGGCAGCACCATCTTGGCAAAGAGCGGCTGCACAAAGAACAGCAGGCTCGCGCTGAGAAAGATGGTCAGGGTAAAGCTGACGGCGGCAAAAAGCCCTCCGTTCACCCGCTTGCCCGTGTAGGATTCTGAAATGCTCATGATGTCGCTCGTCTGCTTTGGGGTGCCTCTGGTTCTGGGACCAGTTTCGCGCGACTGTCCTGCGGAATTGGGGCGCAAAGATGTCGACAATCGTAGCTTTCGAAGGAGATTGTGCCGCTACAGCGCCAGCGTCATGAAGTGATCGTGGCGGGGCCTGCCGTCGATGCGGACGCTGTCGTGGAACGTGGCGACCCGCGCGAACCCCTGCCGCGCGTAAAAGGCCAGCGCCCGGGCGTTTTCGCTGTCGACATACAGCTCCAGCCGTTCCAGCCCGCCGGCGCGCGCCTCGGCCACAACGCCGTCCATCAGCGCCTGTGCCGCGCCTGTGCCCTGAAACGCGCGGGTGACAAAGAACGGCCCGATCTCGCCCCGGTGGCGGGTGCGCGTCAGCCGCTGCGGGCGGTAGCCGCAAAAGCCCACCAGCGTGTCATCGGCACACACACCGCGCAGGGCGCCAAAGCGCAGGATGTCGGCGCAGCGCTCGACGCTGTCGGCCTCGGATTCCTCGAACGTCACCAGAAAGCCGAGCGGGAAATCACGCGCCCCTTCGAGGCGCATGGCGCGCCAGTCCCGGGCGTGCTCCGGTGTCAGGGTCTTGTAGGCAAAGTGCGTCATCGTCACCTCGCATCAAACGGTCTCAGGCGGCGGCGGTCAGAACCACTGCCCCGGTTCCATCAGCCCCAGATCCAGCAGCTGGCGCGAATGCCATTCGAACGGGGCGGAGTTGTGCCACTTGAAGCTCTGGATATCAAAGGTGCTGCCGGGATTGAGTTTCAGCGCCTTGGCGGTGCGGAACGAACAGATGGCGGCGGTCAGGTTGTGGTGCCATTCGCAGGAATAGGTGTTGTATTCCTCGTCGCTGAACGTGTGATCGTCGCGCAGGCTCAGGCCGGGTTGCGCCCGGAACAGCGAAATGCGGTCGATTTTGCGGCGGGCGACGGGCACGTGTTCCTCGAACCGCCAGCGCAGGCCGCCAAAGAAATCCAGCTGCCGTTCGCGCGGGTGGCCCGTGACCGGGTCGGGGCGCGCCAGCGCGTAGTAGCCCGAGCGGTCCAGATGCGCGCGCTCCAGCGACACAGCGTCGGGATGTTCCCACAGATCGTCGGAGTAGAGATCGACCACGTAGGTCAGCATCGCCGGGCGCCGTTCCTCGGTGTGAAAGGCCAGCATCTCGCCGACACTGCGCGTCTCGCAGAACGGAAAGAACAGGTATTCGGCGTTGTAGCAGTAATACATCCACGTGCCCGCAGGCACCGCGCGGATCATGCTGTTGACGGCGTCGGTCAGCGCGTCGGGCCGGGCGGTGTCGTAGACCACATGCGCCACGTCCTCCTCGAGGTCGCGGGCCAGCGTGAAATCGTCCGGCATGAACACCACGACGTCCCTGAACCCGGCCTGCTGGTGGTGGCGCACGGTCGTGTCCACTTCCACCCCGTCTTCGGCCAGGATCACCGCCACCGGCCCCTTTTTCGGCAGCGTATCCGCCGATCCGAGGTATGTGTCGAGACTGTCGAACTTCATCTGCGCGCCCTTTGCCTGCTCTTGGCGTATTAATGCGGTCAATCCCGCCTGCATTGCAAGATTGCAGGCCGCCTGATAGGGCACGCACCTGATCCTCACCTGACCTGCGAGCCGCCCATGACCGCACCCAAAAAGCTCTTTATCAAGACCTATGGCTGCCAGATGAACGTCTATGACAGCGAACGCATGGCCGAGGCGCTGGGTGGACAGGGGTACGAACAGACGGCCAGCGCCGACGACGCAGACATGATCCTGCTGAACACCTGCCACATACGGGAAAAGGCTGCAGAAAAGGTTTATTCCGAATTGGGCCGTTACAAGGGCCTCAAGGCCGACCGGCCCGACCTCAAGATCGGCGTGGCGGGATGTGTGGCACAGGCCGAGGGCCAGGAGATCATGCGCCGCCAGCCCATGGTCGATCTGGTCGTCGGCCCACAAAGCTATCACCGCCTGCCCGAGATGGAAGCGCGGGTGCGCGGCGGCGAAAAGGCGCTGGATACCGACTTTCCCGAAGAGGACAAGTTCGAGCGGCTGAAATCGCGCCCCAAGGCCGCGCGCGGCCCCACCGCATTCCTGACCGTACAGGAGGGTTGCGACAAGTTCTGCGCGTTCTGCGTGGTGCCCTACACCCGCGGTGCAGAGGTCAGCCGCCCCGCCGCCCGCATCCTCGACGAGGCGCGCGATCTGGTCGAACGCGGCGTGCGCGAGATCACCCTGCTGGGCCAGAACGTCAACGCCTACCACGGCGCAGGCCCGGACGGGTCGGAGTATTCGCTGGCCAAGCTGATCTGGGATCTGGACAAGGTCGACGGGCTAGAGCGCATCCGCTTTACCACCAGCCACCCCAACGACATGACCGATGACCTGATCGAGGCGCACGGGCACTGCGCCAAGCTGATGCCCTACCTGCACCTGCCCGTGCAATCGGGCAGCGACCGTATCCTCAAGCGGATGAACCGCAGCCACACCGCCGAAAGCTACCTGCGCCTGATCGAGCGTATCCGCGACGCGCGCCCCGATATCCTGATGTCCGGCGACTTCATCGTCGGCTTTCCCGAAGAGACGGAGGCCGATTTTCAGGCCACGCTCGACCTGATCGAGGCGGTGGAATACGGCTACGCCTATTCGTTCAAATACTCCGCCCGCCCCGGCACCCCCGCCGCCGAACGCACAGAGGTGGACGCGGCAGAGGCCGACGACCGGTTGCAGCGCCTGCAGGCGCTCATCACCCGCCAGCAGCGCAGTATTCAGGCGGGCATGGTGGGCCGCACGGTCAATGTGCTGTTCGAAAAACCGGGCCGTCAGGACGGCCAGATGGTCGGCAAGAGCGAATACCTCCATGCCGTGCACGTGGCCGACCCCGGCCTGACCCGTGGCCAGATCGCGCCTGTCAGAATCGTCGAGGCGGGCGCGAACTCCCTGGCCGGTGTGCTGGCCTGATCCCGCGCCAATGGCCCGCCAACGCCTGTGGGTAACCCCGTTTTGTGGGCTTATTGTGGGTTCAGGACACAATATCTGGTGAAAACACCTTCACAGACGCAAAAAACTTCCCTACGCTTTTTCGCAGTGTGGTGGGCACACGACGTGTTTGTATCCGCGTCTTTGGTTTTGCCCGCGGGGGACAACAACATAAGGAACAAGGCTGTGGTTATTTCCTTTTCCAACATGGCCAAGGCAGTGTGCGGGGGGGCAGCGACGGCCGCCCTGGCGCTGACACTGGTTTCGGTCGCGGCCACGGATGTGGTGGCACAAACGGCATCGCAATCCGGACGTGACGGCGGACAGTACATTCCCACGATCTGGGTCGACCCGGACGGCTGCGAACACTGGGTGATGGACGACGGCGTCGAGGGCTACATGACACCGCACACCAACCGCAAGGGCATCCCGGTCTGCCGCCGGGGCAACACCTGCGGCGTGATGAACTCGGACCAGTTCTTTGCCACCGACAGCGCGCGCATCCACGCGCAGGGCAAGGCGCGTCTGGCCGAGTTCTTCGAGCAGGCGGATGCGACCAGCTACATCATCACCGGGCACACCGACAGCCGCGCCTCGGACGCCTACAACCTGCGTCTGTCGCTGAACCGGGCCAATTCGGTCGCGGCGGTGGCGCAACAGTCGGGCGCACGCATTGCCGATGTGCGCGGCTATGGCGAGCGCCTGCCGGCCGCGTCCAACCAGACGGCGAAAGGTCGGGCCAAGAACCGCCGCGTCGAAATCATCTGCATTCGGTAAAGAGGACGGGACAGTGAATATCATCAAAGGCACACTCATCCTTGGCGCGGCGTTCGGCCTTGCCGCATGCGAGGACGCGCAGTTCCGCGAACTCGGTCCGGACAAGACCGTGGACCGGGGCTTTGACACCAAGGACCTCAGCCAGTTGCAGGCGGGCATCTGGGTCGATCCGAATGGCTGCGACCACTGGATCATCGACGATGGCGTCGAAGGCTACCTGTCGGCCCGGCTCGACAAGTTCGGCAAGCCGGTCTGCTCCGGCGTGGCGGCACCGACGCAAACCGTGGGCGACTTCAAGGGTGGCTCGACCAGCGCGATCGGTGACCCGATCTGACCTGCGTCCTGCACGCAAGACACAGGCCGGTGCGCACCCCGCGCGCCGGCCTTTTTTGTTTCAATTTGATGAAATGGCCGCATGGGCCGTTGCACCTTTGTCGCGAAGTTGCGACGCTCAGCCTACACCCAGACTCACGGAGCCCCATTTGACCCTGGATCAAGCGACCCGCGAAACCGTTGTGGAATTCCCCGACAACCGCTTGTTGATCAATTTGTGTGGGCCCTATGACCAGCATCTGACCTCGGTCGAGAGCATGCTGGGCGTGCAGATCGTGCGGCGCGGCAACATGCTGGCCATCATGGGCGAGGAGGGCGCGCAGAAACGCGCCGAAGAGGTGCTGAACGCGCTCTACCTGCGGCTCGAATCCGGCAAGGACGTGGAGCCTGCGGATGTGGACCGCGAACTGCGCATGGGCAGTGCCGAAGAGGGCACCGGCACCCGTGCGGGCGACCAGCTGGAAATGCCTGTCGGCAACCGGATCGAGATCAAGACACGCAAAAAGCTGGTGGAGCCGCGGACCGACGCGCAAAAGGCCTATGTGCAAGCGCTCTTTGATAATGAAATGGCGTTTGGCATCGGCCCTGCGGGCACGGGCAAGACCTATCTGGCCGTCGCAGTGGGCGTGTCGATGTTCATCTCCGGCCACGTCGACCGGATCATCCTGTGCCGTCCTGCGGTCGAGGCCGGTGAGCGGCTGGGCTTTCTGCCCGGCACTCAGGAGGAAAAGGTCGATCCCTACATGCAGCCGCTGTACGATGCGCTGAATGATTTCCTGCCGGGCAAGCAGCTGGCCAAGCTCAAAGAGGAAAAGACCATCGAGATCGCGCCGCTCGCCTTCATGCGGGGCCGCACGCTCAGCCGTGCCTTCGTGGTGCTGGACGAGGCACAGAACGCCACGACCATGCAGATGAAGATGTTCCTCACCCGCCTGGGCGAGGGCTCGCGGATGGTGATCACTGGCGACCGCACCCAGATCGACCTGCCGCGCGGCGTGTCCTCGGGGCTGGCCGATGCCGAACGGCTGCTGAAAACCGTGCCCAAGATCAGCTTCAACTACTTCACGTCCAAGGACGTCGTCCGCCACCCGCTCGTCGCCGCCATCATCGAGGCGTACGAGGCCGACACCGAAGCCTCCTGATCCCCTTCATCTTGCCAGATAAACTCCACGGGGGTCCGGGGGTGTGAAACCTCCGGTCCGACATATGCCACATAAAATCGACATCCTGATCGAAGACGACCGCTGGGCGCATGCCGGCGTGACGACGCTCGCCGAAGCGGCTCTGACCGCCGTCCTCGATGACCGGCGGCTCGGGCAAACCGGCATCTCGCTGCTGGCCTGTGACGATGCGCGCATCGCCACGCTCAACGCGGAGTTCCGCGAGAAACCCGCACCGACCAATGTGCTCAGCTGGCCCGACGACGACCTCAGCCCCGAGGCGGACGGCGCGGACCCGCACCCGCCGCAGCCCGGCCCGGACGGCACCCTGAGCCTTGGCGATATCGCGATTGCCTACGACACCTGCGCCCGCGAGGCATCCGAACAGGGCAAGCCGCTGACCGACCATGTCACCCACCTGCTGGTGCACGGGACGCTGCATTTGCTCGGTTATGACCACCTGCGCCCACGCGACGCAGCGCTTATGGAGGCGCTGGAGGTCAAAATACTTGGCAAAATGGGCATCCCTGACCCATATTAGGGCAACGGTGCCGCCCCGAGTTTGTTTTGGCGCCGCGACAACTGGACCAGGAGCCGATGGGCGAAAACGACGGATCGTCTGACGCAGCGCAGCGCGCGCAGTCAGCCACTGACACGACCACACCACCACAGAATGGCGGATTCCTGTCGCGCGTCATCGGCGCGCTCAGCCCCGGAGAGGCCGCGTCGGCCCCGCAGGAACCGCTTCAGGCCCGGCCCGTGCAATCGCATGGGATGATCAACCTGCGCCGCATGCGGGTCGAGGATGTCGCCGTGCCCAAGGCCGACATCACCGCCGTGCCCGACAGTGTCACGCTCGAGGAACTGGTCGAGGTCTTCAAGGACAGCGGCTACACCCGCCTGCCGGTGTTCGAGGGCACGCTGGACACGCCCATCGGGTTTGCCCACCTCAAGGACGTGGCCCTGCACCACGGCTTCAACGGCGGGGCGAGCGATTTTGACCTGCGCGCGCGGCTGCGCCCGCTGCTCTTTGTGCCGCCGTCGATGTCCATTGGCGTGCTGCTGACCAAGATGCAGACGGAACGGCGGCACATGGCGCTGGTCATCGACGAATATGGCGGCGTGGACGGTCTGGTGACCATCGAGGATCTGATCGAACAGGTCATCGGCGAGATCGAGGACGAACACGACGTCGACGAAGGCGTGCTATACGTACAGGAAAAATCCGGCTGCTATCTGGCGCTGGCCAAGACCCCGCTCGATGAGTTCGAGGACGAGATCGGCCTGTCGCTCACTACACACGACAAGGTCGACGAGGAAGAGATCGACACGCTGGGCGGTCTTGTCTTCATGCTTGCGGGCCGCGTGCCCGCGCGGGGCGAGGTCGTGCCGCATCCTGACGGGCCGCAATTCGAGGTGATCGACGCCGATCCGCGCCGGATCAAGCGGTTGCGCGTGCGCCTGCAGGCGCGCGACGCCGCCGAATGACGGCGCTCACGGCCCGCGTCACGGCCTGGCCGTGGTGGGGGCAGACGGTCCTTGCCATGGCGGCAGGGGCGTCGGGCGCGCTGGCCCATGCGCCCTTTGATCTTGCTCCGTTCATCCTGGTGCCGCTTGTCGCGGCGGGCCTGATCGCGCAGCGCGCCACCGACACGCGCGCCGCGGCGTGGCTGGGGCTGGCGCTTGGCTTTGGGTACTTTGCGCTCACGCTCACCTGGATACTGGAGCCGTTTCAGGTCGATGCCGCCGTCACCGGCTGGATGGCCCCCTTTGCCCTCGTGTTGCTGGGCCTGCTGCTGGGCGTCTTCTGGGCGGCGGCGCTGGCCTTTGCCCGCTGGGCGGGCGGCGGGCCGCTGGCTTCTGTGGCGGCGCTGGCGGGGGTGGAGATGCTGCGCGCTTACGTGTTCACCGGCTTTCCCTGGGCGACACCGCCGCAGGCGCTGGTCGGCGGGTTGGCGGGGCAGGGGCTGGCCCTGCTGGGCCCGCATGGTTTGATGCTGGCGATGGCGGCGGTGGCGGCGCTGATCCTGCATGTCCGCTCCGGCATCCTGTCGGCGGCGCTGACCCTTGCGGCCACGGCCCTGATCCTGATCCCGCCGCAATCCGCACCAAGCCCGATGACACCCACCATCGTGCGCCTGATCCAGCCCAACGCGCCGCAACATCAGAAGTGGGATCCCGAGATGATCCCGATCTTTGTCAATCGGCAGATCGACTATACCGCCGCAGGCCCGGTGCCCGATCTTGTGCTGTTGCCCGAAACCGCGCTGCCTTATCTCGCCGAGAACGCGCAGCCGGTGTTTGACATTCTGGCGGAGGCCGCGCGCGGCGCGCCTGTGGTGCTGGGCATCCAGCGGCGCGATGCGGCGGACAACTATTACAACGGGCTGGTGATGCTGGACCCCGCCGGGCAGGTGACCGAGACCTATGACAAGCACCACCTCGTGCCCTTTGGCGAATACATGCCCGCCGAGTGGCTGTTCCGCCATATCAGTGTCGGCGGTCTGGCCGCCCGCGCCGAGGGTGGTTATGCCGCCGGACCGGGCCCGCGCCTGCTGGACCTTGGCCCGCTGGGCACCGCGCTGCCGCTGATCTGCTACGAGGTCGTCTTTGCCCACAATATCGGCGGCGCCCCCGCGCGCCCATCCTTCCTGATGAACCTCACCAATGACGCGTGGTTCGGCGCGCGGTCCGGTCCGCAGCAGCATCTGGCGCAGGCCCGGATGCGGGCTATCGAACAGGGCTTGCCGATGCTGCGCGCGGCCAATACCGGCATTTCCGCCGTGATCGACCCCAAGGGCCGCGTACTGGATGCGCTGGCGCTGAATACGGCGGGGTATCTTGACGTGGCGCTGCCTGCGCCCGGCCCCCCCACGCCCTACGCCCGCACCGGCGATGCGCCCTATGCGATCCTGCTGTTGCTGGCCGGTGTTGCGCTGGTTTTGCAACGGGCGCGCGCCCGGCGCGCGCAGGGCATTGACGGCACTCCGCCGCGGGCGTAAGTGCGGTCCACCCTGTCACAACGGCTTCCTGGCGTGACAGCGACACATGTAATGGAGCGCTCATGTCCCGTCAGAACTATACTTTCACTTCGGAATCCGTGTCCGAGGGCCACCCCGACAAGGTCTGCGACCGCATTTCCGACGCTGTCCTCGACGCCTTTCTCGCCGAAGAACCCGAGGCGCGCGTGGCCTGCGAAACCTTTGCCACCACCGACCGCGTGGTCATCGGCGGCGAGGTGGGCCTGAGCGATCAGGACAAGCTGCACGACTATATGGGCAAGATCGACGAGATCGCCCGCGCCTGCATCAAGGATATCGGCTACGAGCAGGACAAGTTCCACTGGAAGACCTGCGAAGTCACCAACCTGCTGCACGAACAATCCGCGCATATCGCCCAAGGCGTCGACGCCTCCGGCGACAAGGAAGAAGGGGCCGGCGATCAGGGCATCATGTTCGGCTATGCCACGGACGAGACACCGGACCTCATGCCGGCACCGATCCAGTATGCCCATGCCATCCTCCGGCGTCTGGCCGAGGTCCGCAAGGACGGCACCGAACCCGCACTTGGCCCCGACGCCAAATCGCAGCTGTCGGTGATCTATCAGGACGGCAAACCGGTGGGCGTCAGCTCGCTCGTGCTGTCGACACAGCACCTTGATGCGACCCTCAGCAGCGCCGACATCCAGGCGATGGTCACACCGTACATTACCGAAGTGCTGCCCGACGGCTGGCTGACCCACGACACGGAATGGCACGTGAACCCCACGGGCAAGTTCGTGATCGGCGGCCCCGACGGGGATGCGGGCCTCACAGGGCGCAAGATCATCGTGGACACCTATGGCGGTGCGGCCCCGCATGGCGGCGGCGCATTTTCGGGCAAGGACCCGACCAAGGTGGACCGGTCGGCAGCCTATGCCGCGCGCTATCTGGCCAAGAATGTCGTGGCCGCCGGGCTCGCGACCAAGTGCACGATCCAGCTGAGCTATGCCATCGGCGTGTCGAAACCCCTTTCGATCTATTGCGACACGTTCGGCACCGGCATGGTGCCCGACGCGCAGATCGAGGCGGCGGTGGCCCTGTCGATGGACCTCAGCCCGCGCGGCATCCGCGAGCATCTGTCGCTCAACAAACCCGTCTACCAGCGCACGGCGGCCTATGGCCATTTTGGCCGGGCACCGGACGCCGATGGCGGCTTCAGTTGGGAAAAGACCGACCTCGCCGACGCACTCAAGGCGGCGATGTAAGAAACGATCACCAAACGGTGCTTGGATTTTGCGGGGGCGTGGCCTTAGCTTTTCATCAACTTGATGAAAGGTTTTGCCATGCCCCGCCTCGCCCCCCTGCCGATCCTTGCCCTGCTGTGGGCCCTGATATGCGCCATGGCCACCCCACTGGCCGCGCAGGAGGCGACGCCCGAAGCGCCGGCTGACCCGCTGGTCACGGCAGAGCCGCCCATGACAATGCTGCGCATGGCCGAGATCATCCGCGCCATCGACCCCGAGGCGCGGGCGGCAGGCAATTCGATCCAGTTCACCATCGACGACATCCCGCTGGTGGTCATCGCCGACCCGCGCGCCGACCGGATGCGGGCGATGGTGCCGATCCGCTCTGCCACGGGGCTGTCCTCCGAAGAGTTGATGCGCCTGATGCAGGCCAATTTCGACAGCGCGCTCGATGCGCGCTATGCGGTGGCGCAGGGGCGGCTCTGGGGTGTGTTCATCCACCCGCTGAGCCCGCTGGAAAAGGATCAGCTGCTGTCGGCCTTGGTCCAGACGATCAACGTGGCGCGCACCTATGGGCAGACCTATTCGGGTGGCGCCACCGTGTTCGGCGGCGGTGACAGCAACGGGCTCTATCAGGAACTGCTCGAAGAGCTGCTGAAAAAGGGTGAGGAGATCTAGCGCTCCAGCGCCTTGATCATCTCGACCCGTGGGCCGTGCCGACCGCCCTCGAACGCGGTGGACAGGAACGCGTCCACAATCTGCAGCGCCAGCCCTTCGCCCACCACACGCGCGCCGAGGCTCAGCATGTTTGCGTCGTTGTGCGCCCGGATCATGGCGGCGGAAAACGTGTCCGAACAGACCCCGCAGCGGATGCCCGGCACCTTGTTGGCCGCCATCATGATGCCCTGACCCGTGCCGCAGAGGATAATGCCAAGATCAGCCTCGCCCGCCGCCACCGTGCGCGCTGCCGCCTCACCCCGGGCCGGGTAATCCGTGCTCTCCGGCGTGACCGGCCCAATGTCATCCACCACATGCCCGGCCGCCGCCACATGCGCCGCCACCGACTGCCGCAGCGCAATGGCTGCATGATCACTCGACACCACGATCCGCATCACAATCCCCCGTCCTTCCCAGTTGCGGCCACCTAACACGGCCTGCACCGACACACACCCCGTCTCTGTCCCGAAAAATCCTGGGGGGAGGCGCAGCCGGGGGGCTAGCCCCCCTCAAACATGTCGTCGCCGCAAGGCGTCATTTGGATCACGGGCACGGGTTAAGAAAAATTTTGTGGAAAATTTTCCCACACGCGACATATCCTTCCGAAACTGATGGAGGGAACACATGTCACTACAAGCACTTTTTCCGGAACTGTCGGCCACAGTCCCACTGACCGAAGGTGGTTCGCTGTCCACCTCGACCGATTTCGAGGTGCTGGCGCTCACGCTCGATGCTGCAGGGCTCAGCGGTACGGTCGCGGGCCTGTCGGACTTCACGCTCTTTGCGCCCACCGACGACGCTTTTGCCAATCTGGCGGTCAGCACCGGCTTTACCGGCGATACGTCGGACGCCACGGCGGTGTTCAATTCCATCGCCGGCACGCTGGCCTCGCTCGACCCCGATGGTGATCCCATTCCGCTGCTGACCGACATCCTGCTGTATCATGTGTCGCCCGACAGCACCCCGCTGGCGGACCTCAGCGGCGCGGGCGAGGTCGACACACTCTTTGACGGCGAAGGATTTCAGGTCACCGACGTCACCGTGGTGGATGCCGACCCGGACGCCACCAATGCCGATATCGTGGCACCTGATATTGCCACCAATGCAGGCACCGTACAGGTGGTCGATCAGGTGCTGTTGCCGATCGACACACCGGTGGACGACGCCGACCCGACCCTGCTGAACCTGCTGGAGGAAAGCGGCGGCGCGCCCGACGCGGACGCCACCGACTTTGACCTGCTGCTGACCGCGCTGCAGGCCACCGGGCTCGATGCGGTGGTGGATGATGAGGAGGCGGAGTTGACCGTGTTCCTGCCCAATGACGGCGCCTTCGTCAGCCTCGCACAGGACCTTGGCTATGCGGGCGAGGACGAGGGCGAGGCGCTGCAGACCATTCTGGACGCCTCTGCCGCCGCTGATCCCGAAAACCCGCTGCAACTGGTGACTGACATCCTGACCTATCACGTCTCGCCCGGCGCACAGGACGCCGAAGCGGTGCTGGCCAGTGAAACGCTCGCCACGGTCAACGGCGAAACCATCGGCGTGGAGGGCACCACGCTGGTGGATCAGGACGCGGACAATGCCGACCCGACCCTGATCGACACCGATATCGCCGCCTCAAACGGGATTGCCCACGCGATTGACGAGGTGCTGCTGCCCGTCGACATCCCCGAGGTCGACGACGTCCGCCCCACCGACGAAGAGGTCGTGGTCGACGACGACGATGGCGGCTTTGGCGAGGCGCTGGTGGCCGTGGGCCTTTTGGGGCTGGTCGCGCTGCTCTTTGGTGGCATCGGGGTCTGAGTGATGGACCGGAGGGGTCTTGCCGATCGGGCGGGGCCCCGTCCACGGGTCTTGCGCCCTGCGGCGTTGGGCGCTATACGCGCCCCCGTCGACAAGGTGAAAACACCGCAGAACATCGAGATGAGCAGGGTCGGAACCATCCGGCCCTCTTTGTTTTGCATCCACCTGACCAACTCAACGCAAGACCGGCGGAGACAACCGCACGGCCAGTAACCGAAGAAACGTTAGGAAACCGGAGCCACATGGCTGATAAAATGATGGAGGAATTCGAAGCCCTCCTGCAAGAAAGCTTCGAAATGGACACGCCCGAAGAGGGGTCAGTTGTCAAAGGCAAGGTCCTCGCCATCGAAGCGGGCCAGGCCATTATCGACGTCGGCTACAAGATGGAAGGCCGCGTCGAGCTCAAGGAATTCGCAGAACCCGGCGAAGCGCCCAAGGTCGAGGTCGGTGACGAGGTCGAAGTGTACCTGCGCGCCGCCGAGAACGCCCGTGGCGAAGCTGTCATCTCCCGCGAGATGGCCCGCCGCGAGGAAGCCTGGGACCGTCTCGAAACCGCCTATGCCGGCGAAGCGCGCGTCGAAGGCGCGATCTTTGGCCGGGTCAAAGGTGGCTTTACCGTGGATCTGGGCGGTGCCGTGGCGTTCCTGCCCGGCTCTCAGGTCGATGTGCGCCCCGTGCGCGACGCGGGCCCGCTGATGGGTCTGAAACAGCCCTTCCAGATTCTGAAAATGGACCGCCGCCGGGGCAACATCGTTGTGTCGCGTCGTGCGATCCTCGAGGAATCCCGCGCCGAACAGCGTGCTGAGGTTATCGGCAACCTGACCGAAGGCCAGAATGTCGACGGCGTGGTCAAGAACATCACCGAATACGGTGCGTTCGTCGACCTAGGCGGCGTTGACGGCCTGCTGCACGTCACCGACATGGCATGGCGCCGGGTCAATCACCCCTCCGAGATCCTCACCATCGGTGAGACGATCAAGGTGCAGGTGATCAAGATCAACAAGGAAACGCACCGCATTTCGCTGGGCATGAAACAGCTGCAGGAAGATCCGTGGGATCTGGTTGCCGCCAAGTACCCGCTGGAATCGACCCATCAGGGCCGCGTGACAAACATCACCGATTACGGTGCCTTTGTTGAGCTGGAGCCCGGTGTCGAAGGTCTGGTCCACGTCTCCGAGATGTCCTGGACCAAGAAGAACGTGCATCCCGGCAAGATCGTGTCGACCAGCCAGGAAGTCGAAGTCATGGTGCTGGAAATCGACGGTGCCAAGCGGCGGGTATCTCTGGGCCTGAAACAGACCATGCGCAACCCGTGGGAAGTGTTTGCAGAAACACACCCGGAGGGCACCGAAGTCGAAGGCGAAGTCAAGAACATCACCGAATTCGGTCTGTTCGTCGGCCTCGACGGCGACATCGACGGCATGGTCCACCTCAGCGACCTCAGCTGGGACGAACGTGGCGAAGACGCGATCCAGAACTACCGCAAGGACGACATGGTTCAGGCGGTTGTGTCCGAGGTCGACGTTGAAAAAGAGCGTATCTCGCTCTCGATCAAGGCGGTGGGCGGTGACAAGTTCGCCGAAGCCGTGGGCGGCGTGAAGCGCGGCTCGATCGTTACGGTCAACGTCACAGCCATCGAAGACGGCGGCATCGAGGTGGAATACGAAGGCATGAAGTCCTTCATCCGCCGCTCCGACCTGTCGCGGGACCGCGCCGAACAGCGCCCCGAACGTTTCTCGGTCGGGGACAAGGTCGACGTGCGCATCACCAATATCGACGGCAAGACCCGTCGTCTGGGTGTGTCGATCAAGGCGCGCGAGATCGCCGAAGAGAAAGAGGCCGTGCAGCAGTACGGCTCGTCCGACAGCGGCGCGTCGCTGGGCGACATCCTCGGCGCGGCCCTCAAGGGCGACGACGACTAGGCTTTATGCGGCTTTGTCCGTGTCGAACGGGGGCCTACGGGCCCCCGTTTTGCATTATGCAGCATAGTGCGCGAATCGTTACAGCGCGCATGGCAGACGCGCACGTATGGTGCGGGTCATGGCGCGCTGCGCTGACCTATTTGGCAGCAAAGCGCCCGCAACCCCCGGTTTTTGGGCCAAAAAACTGCCAGCGGGGAACGGCGCGCTATTCCCGAATGGCGCGATTGTTCCTATACTCGGTTCGTCAAGACGATTACAAAAAACGTCCTTCGGGGGGAGAACACCATGATCCGGTCAGAGCTGATCCAAAAGATCGCCGACGAAAATCCACATCTCTATCAGCGCGACGTGGAGCGGATTGTGAACACCATTTTCGACGAAGTGACGGCCGCGATGGCCCGGGGCGACCGGGTCGAACTGCGCGGTTTCGGGGCCTTTTCGGTCAAGAAACGCGACGCACGCACAGGCCGCAACCCGCGCACCGGCGAGACGGTCGAGGTTGAGGAAAAGCACGTGCCGTTTTTCAAGACCGGCAAGCTGTTGCGTGACCGACTGAACGGAAAAGCCTGATGCGTTACATCCGCTATGCCTGCATTGCCGTCTTTGCGCTGGCGCTGATTGCCGTCGCACTTGCCAACCGGGGCATGGTGACGCTCAAGGTTTTGCCGGGCGAGATTGCGGGCCTTTTTGCGGTCACACCATCGGTGGAACTGCCGCTGTTTGTCGTGATCTTTGGCGGGATCATCGCGGGCCTGCTGGTCGGGTTCGTCTGGGAATGGCTGCGTGAGCACACCATCCGGGCTGAAAACAGCCGCAATGCGCGCGAAGTGCGGCGGCTGGAGCGCGAGATCAAGCGGCTCAAGACCGAAAAGCACGAGGGCAAGGACGAAGTGCTGGCGCTTTTGGATGAGGCCAGCTAGGCCCGACCCATGTCGGATATCGCTGTCAAGATCTGCGGCCTGAGCCGCCCCGAGCACGTGACTGCGGCGGCAGAGGCGGGGGCGTCCTATGCCGGCTACGTCTTTTTCCCGAAATCACCGCGCAATGTGTCGCTGGACACCGCGCGGGCGCTGGCCATTGATACGCCACCGGGCGTGGCCAAGGTGGCGCTGGTGGTGAATGCGGACAACGCGTTTTTGGATGCGCTGACAGCGCAGGTGCCGCTGGACATGCTGCAATTGCACGGGCGCGAAAGCCCCGAGCGGGTGGCCGAGGTCAAGGCGCGCTACGGCCTGCCGGTGATGAAGGCGGTGGGCATCGCCGGGCCCGACGATCTGGCGGCCCTCGACGCCTATGGCCGGGTGGCCGATCAGATCCTCGTGGACACCAAGGCGCCCGAGGGCGCGGACCGCCCCGGCGGCAACGGGGCGACGTTCGACTGGTCGCTGATTGCGGGCCGCCGCTGGCCGGTGCCGTGGATGCTGGCCGGTGGGCTGACGACCGACAACGTGGCGGACGCGGTGCGCGCCACGGGAGCGCGCCAGATTGACCTCAGCTCCGCCGTGGAGACCGCGCCGGGTCAAAAGGATGCGGGCCTGATCCGCGATTTCATGGCGGCTGTCAGCGCGATCTAGCGCGCCGCATTTGCATCTTCCTTGTCCCACCAATCGGATTTTGTCCCGACAGCGTCATTCCGATCCTTGGAGAAGTCGAGGATGTCGATGTCGTATTTCTTCTTGTCCACCCGCACGATGTCCCACAATTCGCCTGGCGTACAATGCGTTGGATAGCTCAGCAAATCACGCCAGAACCTGTCCTGCATCGTGTGCCCGGCAACCGCATGGGCATAGGTGATAAAGGCCGAGCAGGACAGCGCCGGTTGCTTGCCATAAAAGGCGTGCGCCGCAGCTGACGCCATGGATGCCGCCGTCGCAGGGGCCTGAAAGAACTTGCCATAGGTTTTGCCCAAAAAGTCGCCCAGCAACGTTCGCGCCGCCGTGGTGCCCAACTCGCCTGCCGCACCCGTACTCATGGCCAAAGCGCCATAGGACATGCCGGGGTCTTTTTTGTAGTCCTCGTAAAACACTTTCGCGAACGACTTGATCCGACCACGCTGTTCCCGGCTTAGCGTTTTGCAATGCACGAAAGCCGCTCCGTTACTCTTGTAGCCCGAAAACATGTCGCGCACCGGCCACAGCCGCAAGGGGAGGTCCATCACCTTGCCATTGCCCACGTAAAGTGCGGCATGCCCAAAAGGGATGTTCGACACCCCCCGGATCATGGCATTGACCGGGTTTTCGGTGGTGATGTTGTTCCACGTCATCCCATTGCTGATCAGAAAGAAGTCGCCCGGTTCGAGCCGCCGCAGTGCGCGTTCCATATAGAGCGTGTGTGAAGCGTTATACGTCATCTGTGTTCCTTAAATATCTGGGTCATTGCAAAAAATCGTCCGGCAAAATGGCGAGCGCCGGTAGGGGACCTGTGGCAAAGAGGTACAGGCTCACAGGAACGCGCGCCATACCCACGATGGGTGAGGCCGGCAGCAGGGCGCGCCAATTTATCCCGCCGCGCACGCTTTACCCCGGGGGCATTGCCCGCTACCTCTTTCATGCTGAAAACGAGGTGTGCGCATGGCCAATGATCTGTTCAATTCCTTTATGACCGGCCCCGACGAGGCGGGCCGTTTCGGCAAGTTCGGCGGGCGGTTCGTGTCCGAGACGCTGATGCCGCTGATCCTGAGCCTCGAGGCGGAATACGAAAAGGCCAAGACCGACGACAGCTTCTGGGCCGAGATGAACCACCTGTGGACGCATTATGTGGGACGTCCCAGCCCGCTCTATTTTGCCGAGCGCCTGACCGATCATCTGGGCGGTGCCAAGGTCTATATGAAGCGGGACGAGCTGAACCACACCGGTGCACACAAGATCAACAACGTGCTGGGCCAGATCATCCTCGCCCGCCGCATGGGCAAGACGCGCATCATCGCCGAGACAGGTGCCGGGCAGCACGGCGTGGCGACGGCCACCGTCTGTGCGAAATTCGGTTTGCAATGCGTGGTTTACATGGGCGCGCATGATGTCGAACGGCAGGCCCCCAACGTGTTCCGGATGAAGCTGCTGGGCGCGGAGGTGATCCCGGTGACGTCTGGCCGCGGCACGCTCAAGGACGCGATGAACGACGCGCTGCGCGACTGGGTCACCAATGTGCGCGACACGTTCTACTGCATCGGCACGGTGGCGGGCCCGCACCCGTACCCTGCCATGGTCCGCGATTTCCAGAGCATCATCGGCAAGGAAGTGCGCGAACAGATGACGGCCGCCGAGGGGCGCTTTCCCGACACGCTCATCGCCGCCATCGGGGGCGGGTCGAACGCGATGGGCCTGTTCTATCCATTCCTCGACGACAAGGAGGTCGGCATCATCGGTGTCGAGGCGGGCGGCAAGGGCGTGAACGCCAAGATGGAGCATTGCGCGTCGCTGACCGGGGGCCGCCCCGGCGTGCTGCATGGCAACCGCACGTACCTGCTGCAGGACGACGACGGGCAGATCCTCGAAGGGTTCTCGATCTCGGCGGGGCTCGATTATCCCGGCATCGGCCCGGAACACGCGTGGCTGCACGATATTGGCCGGGCTGAATATGTGTCGATCACGGATGTGGAGGCGCTGGAGGCGTTCCAGCTGTGCTGCACGACCGAGGGGATCATTCCCGCGCTCGAACCCAGCCACGCGCTGGCCCACGTGATGAAGATCGCGCCGGACCTGCCGAAGGATCACATCATCTGCATGAACATGTGCGGGCGGGGCGACAAGGATATCTTTACCGTCGCGCGGCACCTCGGCTTTGACATGACGGGCCCGGAGGGGCGCAACGTCGAATAGGCGCGCAGCAGCCGTCGTCCATAAACCTTTTTCCAGACGTATGTGCCCGGCCCTAAACTCAGGTTTAGGGCCCTCTGGCTTGCGTTTATGGCACCCGATTTAAACTCTGGGGAAATATCGGCGCGTCGCGGCGTGCGTTTCATTCCGGTCATGGAACACGGCATGTCGCTTGTTCCCTGATAGGAAAGGAACGCACAATGAAACGCACACTGACAACCTCTGCACTTGCCCTTCTGGTCGCAACAGGGGCGCAGGCCGGCTCGTCCTTTACGGCTCAGGACGAAGTGGAAAAGGTACAACTGGCCAGCTGGCTGGATCGCGACTCCGGCAGCGGTTTCTGGAACACGGTGCGGTCGTCTTTTGATCGCGATGATGACGACGATGACCGCTATGATGATGATGATGATGATGACGATGACGACGACTATGATGACGATGATGACTATGACGACCGTGATTATGATGATCATGGGGATGATGACGGCGATGACGACTGAACCGGGTCGGAAACGCCGGTGAAACTGACAAAAAAGCGGGGCCTGTCATGCGCAGGCCCCGCTATAGGTGTGATATGATAAGACCCCTTTTGGTTTCGATGGTGCTGGCCTGGCTGGCCCTTTCACCGCTCAATGCCGGACCGGTCGAGGACAGTATCGTGCGCCAATTGCGCGCACAGGGGTTTGGCGACATCGCGGTGAACCGCACCCTGCTTGGCCGGTCACGGATCGTGGCGCAAAGCAGTACGCTTTATCGTGAAATCGTGGTGAACCCTGCAACCGGCGAGATCCTGCGCGATTTCTGGCGACCGCTGAACGGGGAGGGCGGATCGGTGTCGATCCTTGATCCCGACAGGGAAGGGGGCGGCGCAGGGGGCGCAAACCGCGACGACGATGATGACGACGACGGCGACGATGATGACGGCGACGATGATGGGGGCGGCGACGACAACGGCGGAGGCGATGATGGAGGCGACGACGGAGGCGATGATGACTGACCGTCCCCGGCGCAAACTGGCCCTGGTTGCCTGCGTCTTTGTGGTTCAGACCCTGTGCGCCGTATTCTTCCTCTCTGACATTTTCATCACGCTGACAGGCTGGCCGGTCGCGCGCATCGACTGGCAGGTGCACGAGCTGATCGAGATTGGCGCCGCACTCGGTCTGATCCTCGGGGCTGGTGTCGGGGCGTTCATGCTGCGGGCGGCACTGCGGCGGTCCGCTCAGGTGGAAAGCCAGCTGCGCGCCGCCTCGGGCGCATTCATGGAGCTGTTGGAGGACCGGTTTCGAGACTGGGGCCTGACCCCGGCGGAACGCGATGTGGCGCTGTTTTCCATCAAGGGGCTGAGCACGCAGGACATCGCACAGATGCGCGCCACATCCGAAGGGACGGTCAAGGCGCAGACCAATGCGATCTATCGCAAGGCCGGCGTGTCGGGCCGTCCGCAATTGCTGAGCCTGTTCATCGACGACTTGATGGACGGGCCGCTGGGTTAGCTCGCGTGCTGCTCCAGCACCTCGAGCGGCACAATCTCCAGCGCGCGCTGGTGCGTCGCCTCCAGCGACACCTTGGGTGCGCAGCCTTCCTCGTGCGCCTGCAGGAACCGCGACGCGCAGAGGCACCAGCGCATCCCGGGGCGGAGCCCGGCAAAGCGGTATTCGGGGCGGGGTGTGCTGAGGTCATTGCCGACATATTTGGAAAAGGCGAGGAATTCGGCGGTCATCACCGCGCAGACTGTGTGGCTGCCCTGATCGGCGTCGCAGGTGTTGCAATGCCCGTCGCGGAAAAAGCCGGTGACCGGGTCGGTGCCGCAAAGTTCGAGCGTGCCGCCCAGAACGTTGATGCTGTCGTCGGGTTCCATCACCTCTCCTCTGCTGCGGCGACAATGGCGCGGAGCATGTCGATATTGCCGGCATGCACGCCTGCGTCGCGGAACTGGCGGTCGGCGGCGGTCACGACGATCACCATCTGCGCCTGGTCATCGATATAGAGGTACTGGCCGTAGATGCCACGCCCCATCACGACGCCGGGCCGCGCGCCCACGGGGATCCACCATTGGTAGCCGTAGCCAATGCGCCCCGCTTCGGTCGGCGCGCTTGGCACGGTTGAGGCAGCGACCCAGTCGGCGGGCACGACCTGTTGGCCCTGCCACATGCCGTCCTGCAGGATCATCTGCCCGAACCGGGCATAGTCGCGCGTGGTGATGTTGAGCCCGCCCAGCACAAAGGCCACGCCGACACCGTCCGTCAGATAGAGCGGCGACTGTTCCAGCCCCAGCGGCTGCACCAGTTTTTCCGTCATCAGGTCGGGCACGCTGCGCCCCGTCGCGCCGCGCGCCACCATGCCCACCACATGCGTGTCGATGGAGGTGTATTTCCACTGCGCGCCCGCATCCACAAAGCGTTCGGTGAGGCCGGCGGCAAAGTCGTCCATCTTGCCACCCAGAGCAAGAACGCGGCCCATCCGATTGATATCGCTGTCGTAGTCCAGGTAATCCTCGTCAAAGACAACGCCGCTGGACATCTGCAACACGTTGCGGATCGTGGCCCCGTCATAGGCGCCACCCCGCAGCATCGGGGCGTAATCCGTGACCGGATCGTCGAGCGAGGCAATGGCGCCCTCGTCCACCAGAATGCCGAACAGGGCGGACAGATAGCTTTTGGCCACGGACCAGCTGATGCGCCGGTCGTCCGGGTCGGTGCCCTGGTAATATGCCTCGTGCACGACTGCGCCGTCCTGCAGGACCAGCACGGAGGTCACGCTGCGTGCCGCCACCCAAGCGTCATAGGCGGCGGGCATGGTCAGGTCGGGGCCTGCGGTCAAGGGGCTGGTCGGGCCGTCGCCGCGCGGCAACTCCGCGTGCAGAAACGCGGCATCCATGTTGGAAAAGTTCTGCACGATGCGGTCGGCGTCAAAGAGGCTGTTCACGGCGAGCAGGCGCGTGATCTCTTCGCGTTTCCAAATTCCGACGACGATGGCGGCAACGATCAACAGGCCAGCCAGCCGAACTGTCCATTTCAGGATTTTGCGCATGGTCCCTCCCCCGGGGTGGTCTCTTTGTTCACGAGGGACCGGTGGATGACCCGGCCCAGCGGATCCAGCGCCCGTGAAAATCGGCGCGGCCCAGATTCAAGGTGAGGTCACCGGGCCAGAGGCGCAATGTCAACGCTGCCCCAACGGCACCGGTCGTGTCGCCGTCCGTCTCCATCTGCATCCAGCCCAGCGGGTTGTCGTAGGTTGCGCGCGCGCCGGCCGCCTCGATCAGGGCCTGCCCGCGGGCCTGTGCGTCGGCAGGGAAATACTGCCAGGCGACGGTGTGCTGGATCAGGTGCAGGTGCCGGGGATGCGATGTGGCGAGGCGCTGCGTCAGCCAGTCAATCGCGTCGCCTTGGGTCACCGTGCCGGTCATCACGGATGCGGCGGCGCGGGTCAGGTCCAGCCGGTGCGGCTGGTCCGCCCACAGATACGCGGTCAGGCGCAGCAGGTCGTCCGGGTCATGCGCGTCGAGCGGGTTGAGGTCCACGCCCTCCCGTTGCGCGATGTGCGGCGTGGCCGCAGGGGGCGGTGCGCCCGTCCAGTCCGGTTGCAGGACCAGCGCCGGGTCGCGGGGGCCGAGGCGCGTGTGACCGGTGTCGAGCGCAAAGCGGTCCCACATCAGGTTCAGCCCACCGCTTGCCCCCAGTTCCGACAGAACGATGGGCCGGTCGAAGTGCTGCAAGGCCACATGCGCCATGGCCATCAGGGCCGCGCTGCGCCGCACCTCGTTGGTTTGCGGCGGCAGGCGCGTCCAGTCGAGGAGGAAGTCCTGATGACGGTCAAGCGCGCCCAGCACGGCCTGTTTCAGCGCCGTGTCGGACGCCTCGTTCGGGGGGTAGGCGGCGGCGAGGGCGGCGTCGCGGCCCTGCAGCACCAGTGCGTGCAACCCACCGCCGATGCGCAGCGGCAGCGAATGACCGGCGGGCCCGATGTCGCCTGTGTAGTCCGCCATCGCGCGGCCCAGCGGCGTGGCCGGGTCCCAATCGTCGGCGAGAATGCCAAGGACGCGGCCCATCAGCGGCGAGCCCATGCGGGCGCATGTCCCTGACTGGTCGCGGAACGCCTGCGCGAGGCTCACGAAAAGCGATCCATGAGCTTTTGCAGGGGCGAGCGGGTGTCGGGTGTGTCGGCGGGTTTGGGGGCAGGGTCGGGCGTCTTTGACGTGTGACCGGTGCCCGAGCGGGGCGGGTTCACCCGCAGCGCCACCGCGTTCATGAAGCGTGCGGGGTCACCGTCCGCCAGATACGGCGCACCGTCGGCGCAGCCGCGCAGCACATCGTCGAGCCAGCCCTGATCCGCCTTGGGAAAGTCGCGCAGCACGTAGCCCGGCACCGCGTCCTTGTGGCCGGGGTGGCCCACGCCCAGACGCACGCGCCCATAGTCCGCGCCGATATGGGCATGGACCGACCGCAACCCGTTGTGACCGGCATGCCCGCCCCCCTGTTTCCACCGCACCTTGCCCGGCGCAAGGTCGATCTCGTCATGAAAGACAATGACATCCTCGGGCGTCAGCTTGTAGAACCGCATCGCGGCCCCGACACTGTCGCCGGATTTGTTCATGTAGGTCTCGGGCTTGAGCAGGACGGCGCGGGTGCTGCCGAACCGGCCTTCGGACACGACGCCTTGATGCTTGGACTTCCACGGCGCAAAGCCGTGGTCGGCGGCGATCTCGTCCAGCACCATGAACCCGATATTGTGCCGGTTGCGCGCGTATTTCGCGCCCGGATTGCCGAGGCCGACGATCAGTTTCATGTGGGCGTCTCCGGTGCCGTGTCGCGCCGCAACATATGCGGCGCGCGCAGGGCGGTCCAGAGGCGGCGCGTGTCAGTCAGCGCCGCGCCGGAACGTGGTGGGCAGGCCCAGCAGACCCGACAGCGAGAACCCTTCGCCCTTCTTTTCGGACCGGCGCACGGTCAGCGGCAGAAACATGTCCGCCATCCGCCCATGCTTGGGGATTATCGATTCGGTGTAGGGCTTGCGCTTGCTCAGCAGCGGGATGGGAAAGTTTGCCATACGCCCGTGCCGGGGAATGACCGATTCGGTATAGGGTTTACGGTCGCTCAGCAGCGGGATGGGGAAGTTCGCCATGCGCGGCGCGCCGGGCATCAGGGCATTGGTGCCGGTCTTGCCGTTGATCAGCAGCGGGAAAGGCACGGTGGCCATCCGCTGGTGCCGCGGAAAGAGCGAGCCGGTAAAGGGCTGCCGCCGGTTGGTCAGCGGCAGCGGGAAATCCGCCATGCGCGCGTGGCGCGGGAAGGCAAAGGCGTCATAGGGCTTGCGTTTGCTCAGCAGCGGAATGGGAAAGTTCGCCATCCGCGCGTGCCGGGAAAAGATCGAGTTCGTGTAGGGCTTGCGCCGGTTGGTCAGCGGGATCGGCCAATTGGCCATCCGGGAATGCGGCGGAAAGATCGACGTGGTGAACGGCTGTTTCCGGTTGATCAGGGGAATCGGCCAGTTGGCCATATAGTAGTTGCTGGATTGCGGATCGCGCGGGCGCGACATGATCAGCGGGTGGTCGCGCAGGATGTTCAGGCCGCGCGGGATCTTGTCCTTGACCTCGACCTCTTCGGTCAGGCCGTCGATCGGGGTGCCGCCCATCTGGGCGGTCACGTCACGGGACAGCTGCGCCACGCTCAGCGGTTTGTAGCCCGCGTTGACCAGCAGGACGGCCCCGCCCTTGGCCAGCCGGTCGGCATAGGCCTTGGCGGTGGCGGGGGCGACCTTGGCCGCTGTCAGCTGCGCCTCGACACCCGCGCCGCCCTCGAACAAGAACACGATGCGCTGTGACACGCCCTTGACGTACAGCATCTCCTTGCGCGCCTTGCGCGCGGCGTCCGCATCGTCGAAATACCGCGTGATGACCTTCATTGTCTCTCCTCACGACAGGGCATGGCAGGCGGGCCCTTTGTGTCGATGTGTTTGTGGGCCGGCGGGGGGACCGCAGCCTCACAGGTTAGTTTCACGCGCACAAAGGTAGGGTAGGCCGATTGACGACCAAACCAAGGCCCATGCTGCCAGCATTTTTGACATAGTCAAGTGTCAGCCTGGGTTGACGGTCTATTCGGTGCGGAATGTGTGGGGCCTGCAGCGCAGGCATTGGCCGACGCGCGGCCCGTAACCCGCTGATCTTGCACGAAACGCGCGCAGCGACCGCTGGGTCAACGCAAAAGGCCGCCCCCGGGTGCAGGAGCGGCCTTGTGTCTGTCCCTCGTGAGGGTGGGGCGATTATTCTTCGCCATCCTCTTCGGCTGTGACCTCTTCGGACTCGCCACCGTCTTCGTTCTCGGACGACCGCAGACCAGACGGCGCGGAGACCGTCGCGATCACAAAGTCGCGGTCGATGGTCGGCTTGGCCCCTTCGGGCAGCGACACCGACGAGATCGTGATGCTGTCGCCAACCTCAGCCTCGGACACATCGATCGTGATGCTTTCGGGGATGTCCCCGGCGGTCACCATCAGCTCGACCTCGGGGCGCACCAGGCTCAGCACGCCGCCCTTTTTCAGGCCGGGCGACAGCTCTTCGCCGACCACGTCAACACCGATGAACAAGTTGATCTTGGTCGTGCGGCGCAGGCGCATGAAGTCCACATGCGTCGGCAGGTCCTTGACCACATCGCGCTGCACGTCGCGGCAGATCACGCGCACGTCGTCGTGGCCGTCCACTTTCATGTTGAACAGCGTGGACTTGAACCGCCCGGCTTTCAGCATCTTGAACAGCTTGTTGAATGGAATGTTGATCGGCAGCGGATCATTGTCGCCACCAAACACAATCCCCGGAACCATCCCGTCGCGACGAGCCTGACGAGCGGCGCCCTTGCCTGTCCCCGTCCGTTCCAGGGCTTCGAGATCAGGAACCTCACCAGCCATGATATTTCTCCAAATGTTAAGGGCGGGATGCCTCCAAGGCTGTCACCCCGCGTGAAGGCTGCGCGATAGACCGGGTCGGGCGGTTTGTAAAGGGGGGCTGCGTCAGATCATGTCGGACAGGGCGCGGGACCATTCGTAATACGCGATCTTGGCGGTGCCAAGCGTCTGTCCGGGCCGGATGAGCGTGCCGGGTGTCGAGACCAACCCGTCGGTCAGGTCGATCCGTTTGAATCGCCCCTTGAGTGCGGTTGTCGAAGGCACGCTGGTCTGCACCGTCTCACGGTATCTCTCGCCCGCGTTGTCGCGGATGACAAAGTCGACGTCCATAACATGCCGGGTCATCCGCGCCTCAAAGGACAACCGCAGGCCAAGCCCCCGTGGGCGGCGCGTGTGCAGACTATTCGTCACGGATTGGTCGCATTCGCACAACTGCCACAGCTGATGTTTCAGTGCCTTCGCGTCCAGTTCCAGGGTTTCGGCGGCGCGGTCGATACCTGTTGCCGTGGCGCGCATGAGGGTGTCGAAAACCTCAACCGGTGTGTCCAACGCTTCCAGCTCCGCCGCGGTTGGCGTTGTCAGGGCCACGCAAAAAATGTTGTCCCACCAAAAGGTCTTGTCGCCCACATGCGGCGCAACCAGATGGATCATCAGGCCTGTGGCCTGCGGGATGTCCAGCCGCTCTGCCTTGATCCATGTCGACAGGTGGTACGAGATGACCTCCGCAAATCCGGTGAACGGCCCCCACGGCGTGAGATTGTCCGGGCCGTTCCGAAATGCGCGGGTCACATCCAGTGTGATGCCTCGAAAGCGCATGGTGATCGGACCCCGGGTGGTTTGCTGACCGCACCATACGCTCCTGCGCGCACATGCCCAGAGCCCGCATGCCCTCGCGACAGCGCATTTGCAAAATTCGGGGATGGACCTGCGCCCGCGACCATGCCACCGCTGGCACATGGCGATGATCGACGACATACGCGCGTCGCGCTGGGGCCTTGCGGGCTTTGTCGCGATCGGGTTCGGCTGGGCCAGCTTTTCGGCGCAGGTGCCTGTGATCAAGGCGCAGGTGGGCCTGTCCGACGGGGCCTGGGGCACACTGGTCCTGATCGCCGCGATTGGCGCGATCATGGCGATGTGGCTGGCACCGCTGACGCATAAGGTGCTGGGCCGCTGGTCGATGATCGCGGGCTTTGCAGTCATGGCGGCGGGCTTTGTGCTGTCGGGCGCAACCGGGTCCGTCATCCTCACCGGCCTGGGCCTCTTCATGGCCGCCGCCGGTTCGGGCGTGGCCGACGTGTTCGCCAATGCCGAGGTCAGCGAGGCCGAAGCCGACACCGGGCGCAGCCTGATGAACCTGAACCACGGTCTGTTTTCGCTGGCCTACGCGGTGGCCGCCGGTCTGGTCGGTCTCGCCCGCGAGGGCGGGCTGGGTCCGGTGGCGATCTTCTCCGGGCTCGCCGTGGCGGTCCTGTTCCTGGGGCCCTTCATGATCATGCCCACCCGCGACCATGCCGAAGAGACCGAGGCCGGCGCACCCGCCACGGGCTTGCCCTATGGCCTGGTCTGGGTCGGTGGCCTGGTCGTGCTGTCGGCCTTTCTGGGCGAGGCCGCGTCCGAAGGCTGGTCTGCCCTGCATGTGGAGCGTACTCTGGGCGGCGGCCCGGGCGAGGGCGCGATGGGCCCGGCCTTGCTGGCCATGGGCATGGCGGTGGGGCGCCTTGGTGGGCATGTGTTCGGTGCCAACTGGCCGCCGATCCGGGTGATGATCATCGCCTCCTGCCTTGCAGGCGCCGGGTTGGTGCTGGCCGGGTATGCGCCAACGATTCCGGTGGTCTACGCGGGTTTCGTGCTGGGCGGCCTGGGTGTATCCGTTGTCGGGCCACTCGCCCTTGGTCTTGTCGGGCAGGCCGTCCCGCGCCGCCTGCGCCTCACCGCCATCGCCCAAGCCGCCGGGCTTGGCTACGCCGCCTTCTTCCTCGGCCCTGTCCTGATGGGCTTCATCTCCGAAGGCTACGGCCTGCGCGTGTCGTTCTATACAATCGGCGGCATCATGTTCGTCGTCGCAGCCCTGCTCGTCCCACTCTGGGCCCGCCTGCTTGCCACCCGCACTACTGTTTCTTCTGGCTAGAAATACCACGGGGGTCTGGGGGCAGAGCCCCCAGCCTGTCGACGCGCGCCAGCGCGGCGAAATCCCTGATCAGTTCTGCCAGCGCCCGCCAAACCCTTCGGGCACCAGCACATTGTGCCGCCCCAGATCGGCCACTTGCGTCTCACCACATAGCGCCATGGTTGTATCCAGCTCCTTGTGGATGACCTCCAGTGCCGCGGTCACACCCTTCTGGCCCATCGCACCCAGACCGTACACAAACGCGCGCCCGATATAGGTCCCCTTGGCCCCCAGAGCGAGCGCCTTGAGCACGTCCTGACCCGACCGGATGCCACTGTCGAGATGCACTTCGACCTGATCGCCCACCGCATCCATGATCTCCGGCAACATCCGGATCGAACTCAGCGCCCCGTCCAGCTGCCGGCCCCCGTGGTTGGACACGACAATCGCATCCGCACCGACCTTGGCCGCCATGCGCGCGTCTTCGGCGTCCAGAATACCCTTGAGGATCACCTTGCCGCCCCAGAGGTCCATCAGCTTTTCGATCTTCTTCCAGTCCAGCGACGGGTCGAACTGCTCCGCCGTCCACGCCCCCAGCGACGAGGCGTCGCTGATGCCGTCCACATGGCCCACGATATTGCCGAACTCGCGCCGCTTGGCGCTCAGCATCTCGATGCCCCACGCCCATTTGGTGGCGAGGTTGGCGATGGTCTTGGCGGTCAGCTTGGGCGGGGCCGACAGGCCGTTCTTGAGGTCCTTGTGACGCTGCCCGAGGATCTGCAGATCCAAGGTGATGACCAGCGCCGAACAGCCCGCCGCCTTGGCCCGTTCGATCAGCCGGCGCACGTAGTCCTCGTCCTTCATCGTATACAGCTGAAACCAGAACGGCGCCTTGGTGTGGCCCGCGACGTCCTCGATCGAGTTGATCGACATGGTCGACAGGGTAAAGGGCACGCCGAACAGTTCCGCCGCCCGCGCGGCCTTCATCTCTCCGTCCGCGTGCTGCATGCCGGTCAGCCCAACGGGGGCGAGTGCGACGGGCATCGCCACGTCCTGCCCGATCATCTGGCTGGCGGTCGAGCGGCCCGACATGTCCACCGCCACCCGCTGGCGCAGGCGGATGTCTTCAAAGTCCGACGAGTTGTCGCGGAAGGTCTGTTCGGTCCAGCTGCCGGATTCGCAATAATCGTAGAACATGCGCGGCACGCGGCGTTCGTATATGCGCTTGAGGTCTTCGATTTCGGTGATCACGGGCATGGCTCATCTCTCATATTGGTAAACTTTAGTTACCAATATACGCGTTTCGGGGCAATCACCCTTTTCGACGCAGGCAAATAAGTGCAATTTCGTACTTGATTGGTGCGATATCGCTCTATATCTGAGTTATAGTTCGAAATCGTACCTTATGGAGAGCCCCAATGCCCCTCACACGTCGCAAGACACTCGCCCTGATCGGCGGTGGAACCATCCTCGCTGCCGGCACGGCTGCCGCCGGTTTTGCCCTGACCCGCACGCCCCATGCCGCGCTGGCCCCCTGGGACATGGCGGGCGGCTATGATGACCCGCGCCTTGACGCGCTGTCCTATGGTCTGCTGGCCCCGAACCCGCACAACCGCCAGCCCTGGGCAGTGGAGCTGGATGGCGGCGACGGATTTCTGGTGTGGCGGGACAAGACGCTCGATCTGCCGGTCACCGACCCGTTTGGCCGCCAGTTGACCATCGGCATGGGCTGTTTTCTGGACCTCACGCGGATGGCCGCGGCCGAGCGTGGCTTTGACATGCGCACCGATCTGTTTCCCGAGGGCGAGGATGGCCCGGTGGCCGCCTGCCGCTTTGTCGAGGGGGCGGCGCGCGACCCGCTCTTTGCCCATGTGATGGAGCGGCGCAGCCACAAGGAGGCGTTCGAGCCGCGCGCGGTCACAGCCGCCGCCGCCGCCCCGCTGGCGGCCTATGCGCAGCTGCATCTGGGCGGCGACAGCACGGAACGGCTGCGCCTACTGGCCCATGAGGCCTGGCTGATCGAGGCCGCGACCCCCGCCGCCTGGCAGGAAAGCATCGATCTGCTGCGCATCGGCAAGGCCGAGATCAACGCCAGCCCGGATGGTATCGACGCCGGCGGTCCATTCCTCGAAGGGCTCGCAGCCCTGGGCGTGTTCACCCGCGAGGCCGCATCGGACGTGAACAACCCCGGCACCCGCAACGCCATCGAGGAAACCGCAGCCGCGATCCTTGGTGCGCCAGGGTTCACGGTGCAGACCACGCCCGGCAACAGCCGTCTGGATCAGATTGCAGCGGGGCGCGACTGGCTCCGGCTCAATCTGGCGGCGACCGGTGCGGGGCTGGCCTTGCGCCCGGTCAGTCAGGCCCTGCAGGAATACACCGAGGTGGCAGGCCCCTATGACGCGATGCAGGCCGAATTCGCAGACCCCGGAGAGACGGTTCAAATGCTCGGGCTGCTGGGCTACGGTACGCGAACGCCGCGCACCCCGCGCTGGCCATTGGAGGCAAAACGGCTGGATGCGTAACACCGACCCGGCGATCTTTTTCGAGGTCTTCAACGAAATCGCGATCATCGAACAGCTCAGCCGCGCCATTCTGGAGGCGCGGCTGCCGCATGGGCTGATCGCGCCACATTTTACCGTGCTGAACCACCTCACCCGGGTCGGCGACGGGCGCACTCCGATCGAGATGGCGCGCGCCTTTCAGGTGCCCAAGACGTCGATGACCCACACGATCAAGGGCCTTGAGGGGCATGCGCTGGTCGAAACCCGGGCCAATGCGCAGGATGGCCGGTCCAAGCGTGTGTGGCTGACGGATGCGGGACGGGCGGTGCGCGCCGATGTGATCGCCGGGTTGGCACCTGATTTTGCGCAACTGGCCGCCGGGTTCGACATGAACCGGTTGGCGGCAATCAAGCCGGTGCTCACCGATTTGCGCATCTTTCTGGATCAGGCGCGCGACGGGTAGGGGCAGTATTGTCCCGGTTTTTCCTCATCACAGGCTGTTCGGGCGGCGGCAAATCCACCCTGCTGGCGGCCCTTGCGGCGGCGGGCCATGCCACCGTGCCAGAGCCGGGGCGGCGCATCCTGGCAGATGCGCGGCGTAGGGGCGGTCCGTTCCCATGGGTCGATCCGGCAGGCTTCGCGCAGCGCGCGCTGGACATCGCCCGCGATGATCTGGCCAAAGCGCGCCGCCTGCGCGGCCCGGTGTTCTTTGACCGCGGCGTGGTGGACGCCGCTGTCGCCCTGCACCACAGCGCCGGTGTTCCACTGCTCAGCCATGGACCCACGCGCGCCTATGCCCACACTGTCTTTGTCGCGCCACCCTGGCCCGCGCTCTTTGCCCGCGATGCAGAGCGTCGCCACAGCTTTGAGGCAGCCGTCGCCGAATATCATCGCATCTGCGCGGCGCTCCCACACCTCGGCTACCGCATCGTGCAGCTGCCGCGCGCACCCGCCGCGGCCCGCGTCCGCTTTGTCCGCGCCCGGTCCATTGCACGTGGCCGCCCCGCGCGCTAAAGCCCCGCGCCATGAGCACCCGACCGCATCGCAATTTCTATGGCCGTCTCAAGGGCAAGACCCTCAAGGACAGCCAAAAGCGTTACCTCGACGAAGACCTCGCGCGCCTCTCGCCCGGCCCGGTGTCGTGGGAGGACAACCCCGACCGCACCCCGCTTGATCTCGGAGCACTGTTCGGGGACTGCGATGTCTGGCTCGAGGTCGGCTTTGGCGGCGGCGAACACCTGGTGCATCAGGCCGTCACCTATCCGCAGGTCGGCATCATCGGGGCGGAGCCCTACATAAACGGTGTCGCGATGCTGCTGGGCAAGATCCGCCGCGCGGGGGCCGACACCCTCGCGGTGCATCCGGGCGACGCGCGCGACCTGATGGATGTGCTGCCCGATGCGAGCATCGCCAAGGCCTTCCTGCTCTACCCCGATCCGTGGCCCAAGACGCGCCACCACCGCCGCCGCTTTGTCACGCCCGAACATCTGGCACCGCTGGCTCGTGCCCTCAAACCCGGCGCCGAATTCCGTGTCGCCACCGACATCCCCGACTACGTGCGCCAGACCCTCGAAGAGGTGCCAAAGGCCGGGTTCGAATGGCTCGCGGACCGGCCGCGGGACTGGCGCGTGGCCTGGCCCGACTGGATTTCGACCCGTTACGAGCAAAAGGCCCTGCGCGAAGGCCGGGTGCCCCACTACCTCACCTTCCGGCGCAGCGGCTAAAGCGGGCGCATCCGCCCCGTCTCTGTCCCGAAAATCCCCCCCGGAGGGCCGGCTTGCCCCGCGCGCTATGCTGCAATCAGCGCGCCTGACCCACCTTGCGCGTGCCCAGACCCAGTTGCATCAGCGTCCGCCGCACCGGGGCCACCTCGTGCAGGGCCCGCACGCCAAAGGCCCGCGCGTCCCGCATCCACGGCGCCGACGCCTGACTGGTGCGGTTGAGCAGATCAATACCCGCCACCCGCAGGCTCACATCGGCAAAGCGCGCCTTGTGATACGCCTCCAGCATGTCGGGGCTGCCCAGCGTGTCGGGTTGCGCCTGTGCCAGCTCCAGCAGCGTGCCGATATCGGCGAGGCTCATGTTCAGCCCCTGCGCCCCGATGGGCGGCACCACGTGGGCGGCTTCGGCCACCAGTGCGATGCGTTCCCCGGCAAAGCGTTCGGCGCGCTGGCTGATGATTGGCCAGATGGACCGGGGCGAGGCCAGCGTGAGCGGACCCAGCACGCCGCAGCTGCGCGTGGTCATCTCCTCCTCGAAGGCCGGGATGTCGGCGCGGTGGCGGGCCAGCGACTTTGGCCCGTCATCCATCCACACCACCGCCGAACAGGGCTGGCCCTGATGGTCGGGCAGCGGCACCAGCGTGAACGGCCCGCCGGTCTGGTGCACCTCGGTCGAGATATTGTCGTGCGGCGTGGGGTGTGTCACGGCAAAGGCCAGCGCCTTTTGCCCGTAGCGGCGCGTCTGTACTCCGATGCCGGCCGCCACGCGCATGGGCGAGTTGCGCCCGTCCGCCGCGATCACGAGGCGGGTGCGGACGCGGTTGCCGTCGCTCAGGCCCACGCGGGCCTCGGCGGTGCGGGTCAGTAGCGTCTCGGCCCCGACGCCGGGGCGAAAGTCGACAATGTCCAGCGCCTCGAGCCGCGCCACCAGCACCTGCCGCAGCCGCCAATTCTGAAAATTCCAGCCAAAGGGCAGGTCGGAGACGTCGCTGGCGCGGAATGCCTTCGCGGTGCGGGCACTGCCGTCGCTGCCGCCTGCGTCCACAATCTGCATCACGTCGAGTGCGGCACCGTGTGGCGCCAGCGCGTCCCACACGCCCGCGGCCTGCAGCAGGTCGCGCGCCGGTTGCAGCATCGCGGTGGTGCGCATGTCGGCACCGTCGGTGTCGCGGTCGGTCACGGGCGGCGCAGGATCGACGCAGATCACCGAGAACCCGGCGCTGCCAAAGGCTGCTGCCGCGGCCAGCCCGGCGATGCCGCCGCCGGAGATGAGGATATCGCAAGTCTGTGTCATGACCCTCAACCTAGTCGGTGCGGCGCAGGTGCCAAAGCGGCATCCTGTCCTACCCCAGCACGCGCGCCAGAAACGCGCTCAGGTCGTCGGTGTGGTGGTGGATATGGTCCGCATCATGCGGCGCGTCGGCGACATGCACCGTGCGCATTCCCATGGCATGCGGTGCAGCGAGGTTGCGCGGATCATCCTCGAACATCGCGCCCACAACCGGGTCCAACTGGTCGCGGGCGAACACTTCGGCAAAGGCGTCAGCCTGCGGCTTGGGCCGGTAGCTCGCATGCTCCACGCCATAGACCGCATCAAACAGCCCAGCCAGCCCGCGCGCCTCGATTACGCGGCGGGCATAGGGCGCGCTGCCGTTGGTATAGACGATGCGCCGCCCCGGCAGGTTGCCGATCAGGGCGGCCAGGTCCGGGTCAGGATCCAGCGGGTGCATCGAGATGTCGTGCACCGCGACGAGGTAGGGATCGGGATCCAGCCCGTGTTCCTGCATCAGCCCTGCAAGCGTCGTGCCATGGACGCGCCAGTAATGCGTGCGCAGCCGGTCGGCCTCGGCCTCGGTCACGCCAAGCGCGTCAACCACATAGGCGGTCATGCGCGCCTCGATCTGATCAAAGAGGCGCATATGCGGCGGGTATAGCGTATGGTCGAGGTCAAAGACCCAGGCCCGCACATGGTCGAAATCGGCGGCAACGGGGCAGGGCGGGGGCGTGGTGGTCATGCCTGCGTGCATAGGCCGGATCAGACCCCATGGGCAAGCCTGAGGGCTTGCGCGCGGCGCGGCGGCAGGCCTAAGGTGCTAGGATCAAAAGAGGAAAGGGGTGTCATGGCCGCCCAACGTCCCGTCAACACCGATGCGTACACGATGATCCTGGATGCGATCGACATCGGCACATACCGCCCCGGCGACCGGCTGGTGGAAAGCGAACTGGCCGAGCGGTTCGGCGTGTCGCGCACGCCGGTGCGTGAGGCGTTGCAGCGGCTGGAGACTCAGTCGCTGCTGGCGCGCGACGGGCGCAGCCTGATCGTGGCGTCGCTCGATCACAACCAGATGTCTGAGCTGTATGTGGTGCGCCGCGAGCTCGAGGGGCTGGCCGCCAGCCTCGCCGCCCGCCACGCCACCCGAGAAGAGGTCCGCATCCTGCGCGACATGGTCGAAGAGGACAACGCGCTGGTCAACGACCCGCCCGCGTTGAGCCGCGCCAACCGGCGGTTTCACAAGCAGGTGCATCTGGCCTCGCACAACCGCTATCTGGTGCAGCAACTGGACCTCGTTTATCGCACCATGGCGCTGATGGCGACGACGTCACTGGCCGCCGTAGGCCGTGGCGAGATCGCCCAGGGTGAGCACAACGCCATCGTGTCGGCCATCGAGGCCAAGGACGAGGACGCTGCGGGCAAGGCCTTGCGCGACCATATCTCGGTCGCGTTCATGACACGGCTCAAACAGGACGCCGAGGCGCGCAAGGACGAGGCGTGAGCGCGCCCGGGTGCGTCTTTTGGGGCCACCAAAGCGGTTTGCCGGATGTCGGGGTCTTGCGTGATGCTGGGAACGACGCCACCCGATATGCCGGTCAATGGCTGGTTTGAGCCCGCTCCGTGCCTTGGTTTTCCCACTGCTTCGATCCTTGCCTGCATGACCCGCTGCGCCGCACCGGCCAGTTGCGGAGCGGGTAAATAATCGAACCGGTCACCGTTATGGAATGCTTGCCTCAGGAGCGACTGGTTGAGCTTTCCACTCCCCTTAACGCCGCGACCAAAGCCGACACCGATCTGCGGCACACGTCGGTGGCGCGCGCAAAGCGGGAGTGTTCATGGCCCACCTGTTCCAGTGCGCAGGTCAACCCTATCGGGCGCCCTCTCACCCCGCCAAGACGTCGTCCGAGGCCCGCCAGACGGCTGCGTCCATCCGTTCCAAGGGGCTCTTGCCGAGGATGCGGTCGCTCAGCTTTTCGGCGATCATGATGGTGGGGGCATTGGTGTTGCCATTTGTGACGATCGGCATGATCGACGCATCCACAACGCGAAGCCCGCCGACGCCATGCACCTTGCCATCGGGATCGACAACCGCGCCCCTGTCCGTCGCCTGCCCCATCCGGGCGGTGCCCGACAAATGCCACTGCGACGCGAGATGCGTATTGAGAGCGTGATCAAGCGCAGCGTCGGCGTTTGCCTCGATGCCCGGGAAAATCTCGGTACCCGCCAAACCGGCAAAGGCGGGCTGCGACACCAGGTCCCTCGCGTGTCGAATACCTGTCCGCATGACGTCACGGTCGCGGGGGTCTGACAGATAGTTGCCGAGGATGGTCGGCGGTACGGCAGGATCGCCGCTTCGAAGGCGGATTTTACCGCGACTGTGCGCGCGCATCAGCCCCACATGAACCTGAAAGGCATGTTCCGGGAGCGGTGCCCATGTCTCGTGATCGACAGCGATGGGCGACACCGTCAGTTGCAGGTCAGGATACGCGACGCCCTCGTTCGACCGAATGCAGGCCACGACGTCAAAATGGTTGGACCCGCATATCCCCGTTCCCGTCAACAGCCACTGCAGGCCCGCGCGCACGCGGGCAACGGGCCTTGTCCCGGGCCAGAGCGACACAGGTTGCAGGCAGCGGAATTTCAGCACGAAATCAGGGTGATCGTTCAGATTTTGCCCAACACCGGAAAGGTCTTTTATCACCTCGATGCCATGCGCGCGCAGATGATCAGCCGGGCCTATACCGGACAGCATCAGGATGTGCGGCGTGCCGACCGCGCCACCGCTCAGAATGGTCTCCCGGCGCGCGTGCACTGTCGTCATCGCGCCGTTTCGGGACCGGTAGCGGACCCCGGTCACGCGGTGCCCGTCCAACAGCAGGTTCTGAACCTGTGCATGGGTCCTGACGGTCAGGTTGGGCCTGCGCCGCACCGGGTTCAGGTAACCGCGCGCGGTGCTCCAGCGTTCACCGTTGGAGATGGTTCGGTCAAAAACACCGAACCCTTCCTGACAGAAACCGTTGATGTCATCCGTGACGGGATAGCCAGCCTCTTGACCGGCTTTGAGAAAGGCCGCCGCAATCGGGTTCTCAGCTGCAGGGCGATGCACGCGGAGCGGGCCGTCATGCCCTCGGTAGGTGTCACCGCCGCCGTCATACGCCTCCATCCGTTTGAAATAGGGCAGCACATCGGCATAGCCCCAGCCGCTACATCCGGACTGCTGCCACCCGTCGTAGTCCAGCGCGTGGCCGCGAATGAAGACCATGCCATTGATCGACGACGACCCGCCGAGCGTCTTGCCCCTGTCATGCTTGAACCGCCGCCCGTTCAATTCGGGCTCGGGCGCACCCTGAAAGGCCCAGTTGTGTTTTGTGCTGTTCAGGTTGGCCAGCATCGCGGCAGGCATGCGCAGGGATATGGCCGTGTCTTCGGGTCCGGCTTCGAGCAGGAGCACGGTGGTTTCGGGGTCGGCGCTCAGCCTGTTTGCCAGCACACACCCGGCCGAGCCTGCCCCGACGATGATGAAATCGTATTCCATATTCGCGCCCCTGCATCAGCTTGCCGGGGCAGTTGGCGACTGTACCGGTGCCTGTGTGGGTAGCAAAATACTGACCGATTGACAATAAACTTACCGATGGTTAGTGATCTGGGGTCAGGTTGCTTCTGGAGCCATGAGATGCAGCACATCATTGCCTCCGGGATCGATCCGTGCGGCCCGTTCAACGCTGCCACGGTCCGCCTGTCGAGGGTCGAGACGTGGATCACATCGACCGACAAGGGCGGCGATGGCTGGGGCCGGGTCAAACCGTTTCTGTTCGTGCGCCTGACGCATAGCGATGGGCTGTGCGATTGGGGCGAGGCGTTCGTTCTGCCGTGCCGTGAAACGGCGGTGGCCGAGATAATCCACGCCCTAGCCGCAGCCCTTAGCGACCTGGAAGACATCACACCATGGACCATGCGTGATCATGTCGCCCGGATCGTGGACAAACATCGGGGTCTGGATTTTTCTGCCGCCACAAGCGCGTTGGAGATGGCGCTGTGGGACATAACAGGGAAAAGGGAGGATAGGCCTCTTTACGAGATGCTAGGCGGTGCGCGTCGCAAGGACATCCTGGTCTATGCCAACATCTGGAGCGAGACCCAGTGGCATGCGACGGACCTTGCGCGCCGGGCAACGGACCTCAAGGCGCAAGGATATACGGCAGTAAAGGTGCATCCCCTGTTGAACCATGATCTTTAGCAGGCCGTGGCTGCCGTGGCCACGGTGCGCGCTGCGATTGGTCCCGATATGCACCTGATGGTCGACATGGACGCAAAGGGGGATGAGGCCTCTGGTGTGGCTTTTGCCGGTATGATTGCGCCCTTTGCCCCCTACTGGCTGGAGGAGCCACTGGATGGCGCGGCAATCAACGCGCTGGCGGCGGTATCGCGCGCGACGCCGCTGCGTGTGGTCACCGGTGAGCGTCAGTTCGGCCTGCCGCATTTTGAGTGCGTTCTGCGCGCACGTGCCGCACAGATCCTGAACCCCGATATCGCGGGTCTGGGTGGCATTCTGGACATGCTTGACCTTGCACACATGGCCGACGCCCAAGGCGTGGCGGTGTCACCGCATTGCTGGAACTCCATGACGGTTGCGGCCAGTGCCATGATGCATGTGTGTGCCGCGATACCCAACGCCGAGATGGCAGAGATTTACCCCGAGTACCTCGCGCATGGCGCGCGCTTTGCGTCTGTCGGTTTCAGATTGAACGGCGCAAACGCCACGGTATCTTGTGCGCCGGGCCTTGGCGTTGACGTTGATGTACCTGCGTTGCAGGCATGTACGGCAGTCTTCAAGCAGAGTGACCTCGAGCGGACGGGAGTATGGGTTTGACGCTGTCCATCATAACCCGCGCAAAACTTGCATGCCTTGGTGCGGGCGCGGTCTGGGGACTGTTCTGGATACCGCTGCGCGCGATTGGCGACGCGGGGGTCGAGAGCCTGTGGATCGCGGCGATCTTCTTTCTTGTGCCTGCCGTCATCGCACTTCCGATGTTTGTCGTAAATTGGCGCCGGATCAGGCGGGCGGGTCCGTCGTTTCAAGTCACGATAGCCGTCAGCGGTGCGGCACTGACGCTCTATTCGACCTCAATTGTATTCACGGACGTCGTGCGCGCGCTGATGCTGTTCTACATGATGCCCGTGTGGAGCATCCTGCTGGGCTATTTCATTCTTGGCGAACGGGTCACCGCATTGCGGCTGTTGGCAATCGCACTGGCCCTTGTCGGTATGATGATCATGTTCGGTCTGGGGGCGCGGTTTCCCATCCCGCAAAACATCGGCGACTGGATGGGCCTTGCCGCGGGCCTGCTCTGGGCCATCACGATGGTGCGGTTGCGCGCCCATCCGCAGCACGATGCCGGTGACATGACCGCCGGGTTTTTCCTGTTTGGCGCCGTCTTTGCCATGGGGGCCGCACTGATCGTTTCCCCTCAGGGCGTTCCGGGTTTGGCTCAGGTCGCGTCGGTGTTGCCGATGCTCGTGTTGTTCATGCTGTGTCTGGCGATACCGGCCACGTTTGCGTCGCTGTGGGGGCCCAAGTATCTGAACCCCGGCGTCGCTGGATTGCTGTTCATCCCCGAAGTGGTCATCGGGGCAGTGTCAGCCGCACTGTTGGCCGGGGAACCCTTCGGCAGCCGCGAAGCGCTGGGAACGGCCTTTATCATAGCGGCAAGTCTGATGGACGTGATGTCACCGTTGGTCCGCAAAAGCGTCGCGTGACGACGCCCGCGTCGTGTTGTGTCGCAACGCCTGCAGAGGTTGTCCAAGGCGTGCTGACGGAGGTGCAGAAGTGGCCGCGGTAATTGAACAGATCAGACGTGGCATCGCAGCATGCGTTCATATGGATCGAGTGTGGGAACCGGATCGCATTGCAAACACATGCGAGGGTCGACAGGCGGCTCAGGCTTGCATGGACTTTTCCTGAAACGCCTTTGACCCAAGGGCAATTCTCGCAATCGTTTCGATCTTTGTGCGGGCCGCCATGTGCGCGGCGACGCTCGTTTCGTCGTTCGGCAACAGCTTCAAGAGGCAGTATTCCATTTCGTCGATGGCCTGCTGGCTTGAAATCACCTCAACCAGTGACCCGTTGCGGACCCAGATCGCGTCGATGAGCATCCCCAGATGCCGCGCTGCCGGTTTGACGTCTTCGGGGTTCAGAAAGTGTTTCAGTTCGTGGACGAAGTTGCTTTGGATGCGCTGGTTGTTGGCGTTCTGGATGCGCTGGCATTGGGTGTTGTGTGGCACCTCTGCCATCAGCGACACCCAGGCCTGGCAGACCGCACGGTTGAAGATCGTTTCGTTGAAATTGGCGATGATGATTGCCCAGAGCCGTTCGCAAGGCGTATCGGCATAGCGATAAAGTTCGATCGCAGAGTCGCTGAGCACGTTGTTGGACCGGCGAAAGACAGCCTCGAGAAGCGCGCTCTTTCCCTTGAAATGGTGCAGGACGACGCCCTTGGAAACGCCCGCGATCTCGCCCACCTTTTCAAGCGTGGTGCCGCGTAACCCGTAACGCACGACCGCCTCGAATGTCGCGCGAGACAGTTCCGACCGGCGTATGGCTCCGATGGATTTCGACTTCAATGGACAGGCTCTCCGCGTATCTTACCCTTCGGTATGCTTAGACAATCGCGTGTTCAAAGACAATGACTGACCACCGTATGAAAAAAGGACCGGTGGTCAACGCGGCCCGCAGCCTGATGCCGCGCTTTCGTCCATACCATTGTTAAGCAGTCGTAAAATGCCTCTGTGCATCACGATCCCGCTCATCTGGTTTCAGCGGAACCCTGTCGTAACGCACAAATCTGGTGCTGTGGCTGATCCCGTGTTGGCAGCCAACGGCAACTACCGGTCTGTTGACTCATGAAACATTCTATTAGTAAGTTTTTGAGAGTATCAGAATAAATTCAGGACGATGACCAATCGCCGCATCCAATTGGCACAAACGGGAGGAAACATGTCTAAGACTTCAACGTCTGCCAGTGCATTGGCAGTGGCGCTCTGCGCAATCGCAGGAACGGCCCTTGCCGAGAGCGCTGTCAACAGCGACCCGATCAAGATCGCCATCAACGAATGGACAGGTCAGAACGTCTCCGCTCACATCGCGGGGAGCGTGTTGCAGGAGGCCGGGTTCACCGTCGAATACATCACTGCCGGCGCTGTGCCACAGTTCGCGGCCATCGCGCAGGGCAACCTGCACCTGCAGCCCGAGGCATGGGGCAACAACGTTGGCGACATCTATCCCAAGTCGGTCGAGAATGGCGATATTGTCGTGCTGGGGTCACTGGGCCTTACACCAACAGAAAGCTGGATGTATCCGGCCTACATGAAGGATCAGTGCCCCGGTCTGCCTGATGCGGCGGCATTGGTCGAATGCGCGCAAGTGTTTGCAACTGCGGAAACCTTTCCCAAAGGCCGGCTGATCGCGTATCCGGCGGACTGGGGCACACGCTCGAAGGACCTCGTTGAAAGCGCGGGGCTGCCCTTTGATGCGATTGCGGGTGGTTCGGAAGGTGCGATGATTGCCGAAATGCAGTCCGCATACGCCACACAGCAGCCCATGCTGGTGATGTTCTGGGAACCGCACTGAGTACACTCGGAAATGGAATTCGAATGGGTCCAGTTCCCCGAATATTCCGAGGATTGCTCAACCAACGCCAGCCTGGGAATGTATCCCGACCGCACGGGCGACTGCGGGTTCAAGCAGGCAAATATCAGCAAGATCGTCTCGCGGGACTTTGCCACCGACTGGCCAGGTGCGTTCGAGATCATGAACGCCCTGACCGTCGACAACGCGACGCAGAACGCCCTGTTGCTGGAGGTCGACTACAACAAGCGCGATCTCGAGGACGTGGTATCCGAGTGGATGGCGGCCAATGAGGCAACCTGGCGGCCCTGGGTCGATGCGGCGACCAATTGATCGGTTCCTGATCTTGATCTCATGACTCTGGCGGAGGGGACGAACGTGCCCCTCTGCTCTTTGCCGGCACGCGTCGCTTCGGACGGCGACTGGCCTGTATTTCAGCGCGCCCCTCCCACAAGGACCCTCAGATGACCACGCCCGACATCCCGACAACCGCACCAAAACTGTCCTGTCGCAATGTGTGGAAAGTGTACGGGCCGGACCCCAGCCGCTATTTCAACGGCACAAGCGACACGACGGATTCTGCGCAACTTGCCAACAGGATGCGTGCCGACGGGTCGATCCCGGCGGCGGCGGGGGTGTCGTTTGACGTCCACGAAGGCGAAATCTTTGTGATCATGGGGCTGTCCGGGTCGGGCAAGTCGACCATGGTCCGATGCCTGTCACGGCTCGTCGAGCCAAGCCACGGCGAGATTCTGCTTGATGGAGAAGACCTGCTCAAGAAATCCAAGAAGGACCTGATCGAGATCCGCAGGCACAAGATGGGTATGGTGTTCCAAAGCTTTGGGCTGCTGCCGCATCTTACCGTTGCCGAAAACATCACCTTTCCGCTGAGCCTGCAGGGACTTCCGGTCAAGGAGCAGCGGGAGAAAACGGCGCGGGTCATCGACCTTGTCGGGCTTCAGGGTCGCGAAACCAGCTATCCCCGCCAGTTGTCTGGTGGGCAGCAACAACGGGTCGGCATCGCGCGGTCGCTTGCCGTGGAGCCCGAGCTCTGGTTTCTGGATGAACCGTTCTCGGCGCTTGATCCGTTGATCCGGCGACAGATGCAGGATGAATTCCTGCGGATTCAGTCGGCGCTGAAAAAGTCCATCGTGTTCATCACGCATGATTTTCTGGAGGCCCTGCGCATTGCTGACCGCATGATGATCATGCGCGATGGCATGGTTGTGCAGATGGGCACACCAGCAGAGCTGATCGTCAATCCGGCGGATGACTATGTGGCGGAATTCACGGGCGACGTTCCACTGGGCCGTGTGCTGATGGCGCGCGACGTGATCGACCCGCAAGCGACCGTTCAGGTCGGCATGCCAACCGTCACGGCCACCACGAGTGTCGATGATGTCCTTGCCTTGCTGGCTGACCGCAAAGCGGGCGTGATCGTTGACGATGATGGCCGGACCACAGGCGTTGTCACACCGACATCTGTTGTCCGGGGTCTGGCCTTGGGTGCCGATGCACGCAACGAGATGGCTCAGGGCGGCGGCGCCGGGGACCACGCGGTACGGGAGGCCGCGCAATGACGGCCATAGATCGCGCGACCGCCTTGGAACAGCTTCCAACCCTGCGCCCGCGTGCGTCGCTGATCTGGATGTGCGTGCTGGGCGTGATGTTGGTGCTCATCTCGCTGCGCAGCGTCTCGCCCTGGCTGGTCGCGTTTCCCGAGAACTGGTTCTTGCCGGTTGTGACTTTTCTGAACGCGGTCATGGCGTCGGTCGTGGACAGTACGGGCGCTTTCTTTCGCGGCGTCTCTGCGGTTCTGGATGTGCCCATGTCGGCGGTGCGCGACTTTCTCGGCTGGCTGCCGTGGTCGGTGTCCGCCTTTGTCTTCGTCGTGATCGCCTATGCGGCGGCAGGATGGCGGCTGGCTGTTTTCACGGTGTTCGCCGTTGGCTACATGCTGGTTGTCGGGCTTTGGACGGAGTCGATGAATTCGCTGGCGCTGGTGTCCATATCGGTGCCGTTGGCCGTCGCAATCGGTTTTGTGATCGGCACGTTGGGCTTTCTCTATCCGCGGGCCGAACGGTCGATACTGTTCGGGCTCGATGCGCTACAGACGATCCCCGCCTTTGCGTATCTTCTGCCCATCCTGCTGCTGTTCGGGTTCGGCGCGGTTGTCGGTCTGATTGCGGGCATCCTTTTTGCGTTCCCGCCCATGGTGCGCAACACGATGCTGGGCCTGCGCCGCGTGACGCCCGAAGTGATCGAATCCGGTCTGATGTCGGGTGCCACGCCCGCACAGCTGTTCTTTCGCGTCCGCGTGCCAAGCGCGTCGCGACAAATCATGCTTGGCGTCAATCAGACCACTATGGCCGCGTTTTCGATGGTGATCATTGCCTCCATCGTCGGCGGGTTGTCGGATATCGGTTGGGAGGTGCTGTCGGCGATGCGCAAGGCGCGGTTCGGCGAAAGCCTTGTTGCGGGGCTCGTGATTGCGCTGATGGCTATCCTGATGGACCGGATCACGGCGGGCTTTGCCAACAAGACGCAAAGCGACGTTGACCCGGCCACCCTGCCATTTGCGCAGCGGCACCGCATTGCGCTGTTCGGCATCGCGGGCGCGGTAGTCCTGTTTGCCGCCTCCATCGCTCTTCCGTCGCTGCGCAGCTATCCCGACACCTGGGTCATCGATCCGTCGGGCCCGTTGAACGCGGCGATTGACTACATCATCATCGAGTATGCGGCCTGGATTGCGCTGATCAAGCAATGGGCCTTCTTCTTTCTGATGCTCCCGCTGAAGCTGGGCCTCGAGACGGTGATTTCACCATTTTCCTGGGGGTTTGAGTTCACCACGGGCCTTAAACTGACCTATGCGGCGGCTGCCTTGGCCCTGGTTGTGGCGGCCTGGGCGCGGGGGCATGAGAAAGGTGCGGTGATCACCGCCCTGCTGACCATCACGCTGTATTTCGGCATCACCAATCTGCCATGGCCCGCTGTTTGCCTGCTGCTTGCTCTTTTGTCATGGCAACTGTCGGGGGTGCGGCTGGCGGTGTGGGTGCTTGCGGGGATGGCGTTCATTCTGTTTTCGGGCATCTGGCCGCAAGCCATGCTCAGCGTGTACTTGTGCGGTATCGGTGTCCTTCTGTCCTTCGCTCTGGGGACCAGCCTGGGCATTCTGGCGTCGGAATTCGACGGCGTCTCGCGGGTGCTGCGCCCGATCAACGACACCCTGCAAACCATGCCGCTGTTCGTGCTGCTGATCCCGTTCGTGATGATCTTCAAGATCGGCGAGTTCACGGCCCTTCTTGCCATCATCGCCTATGCCACCGTACCGGCAATCCGTTATTCGGAACACGGCCTGCGCAACATCCCGCACGAGGTGATCGAGGCCGCGGAATGCATGGGATGCACACGGTGGCAAATGCTGATCCGGGTCAAGATACCCCTGGCGCTGCCTGAAATGATGCTCGGTCTGAACCAGACGATCATGTACGGCATCAGCATGCTGGTCATTGCCGCTTTGGTCGGAACCAGCGGGCTTGGGCAACAGGTCTACATCGGGCTTGGGGATGGTGACTTTGGTGTGGGCATAACGGCCGGTATCGCCATGGCGATCATTGCGATCATCGCCGACAGACTGACCGCCGCATGGAGCGCGCGCGTGCAGGCGCAATATTCCAGCACGGCGACACCCTAGCAGACGTTCGACCGGCCCGCCCCGAAGGATTTGGGCACAGCGGCGGCCCGCGCGTTCCATCGATCCACACTGAACGAGACTCGAGACCATGTTAGACACCAGCAACGCCGATATTCTTTTGCCGCAGGACTGGACCTTTCCGGTTCCCATTTCCTATGGGCCTGGGCGGATGGTCGAGATCGGTCAGCGCTGTGGCGCGTTACAGATCACCAACCCGCTGATCGTGACGGACAGGGGCAGCCGTAACCTGCCGTTCATCGAACAGCTGCAACACCATCTGCATGCGGCGGGTATCCCGTCGGCCGTTTTCGGTGACATCTCGCCTAATCCCCGCGATGACGAGATCGGTGCGGGCAAGGCGATGTTCCGCGCCGGGGCCCATGATGCCATCATCGCCATAGGCGGCGGCAGTGCGATGGATGGCGGCAAGTCCATCTGTCTGACCTGCAACACCGACATCGACATCTGGGCGTTTGAATTCGAACAGCCTGTGCCGGACGTCAGGCAACCCTTTCCCACCCTCGTGACCATTCCCACGACCGCAGGGACGGGTGCCGAAACCGAAAGCACCGCCATGGTGACCCATGTCGACAAGGCGATGAAGTTCTGCGTGTGGCACCCTGCGCTCAAACCCGCCCTCGTTCTGCTGGACCCGGAATTGACCGTCGGCTTGCCGCGTGATTTGACCGCGTGGACGGGTGCGGATGCGCTGACCCACGCGATCGAGGCGTATCTGGTGCCCGGTTTTCATCCGCTTTGCGACGGGCTGGCGCTGGAGGGGCTGGCGCTGGTTGCGCAATGGCTTCCGGTTGCGGTGAAGGAGCCGGACAACATCGAGGCGCGCGGCGGCATGCTTGTAGGCTCGTGCCTTGCCGGCATCGCCTTTCTCAAGGGGTTGGGGCTTGTGCACGCGATTTCGCACATGATCGGCGCCGAATTCAACACGCAGCATGGCCTGACAAATGCAATCGTATTGCCGGTCGTTCTTCGGTTCAACCTTCCCGGTCAGGAGCAGAAGGTAAAGCGCATGTCCGACAGCCTCGGGATTGACGATCATTCGGTCGCGGCGTTCACCATGGAAGTCGAACGCATCCTCGATGAAATCGGCATACCGCAGTCGCTGGCGGAGATCGGCGTGCCTGCGGAGTGCGCACAGCGCATCGCGGAAAAGGCGCTGCTCGACAGTGCCGCGGGCACCAATCCGCGGCCCGCCAGCGTGGACGAGGTGTGCGACCTCGTCACCACCGCACTGCACAAGGCACGCAACGGGAACGGATCACATGGGCTTTGAGATGGACAGGCTGCTGCGCTTTTACATTGGTGGCAAATGGGTCAGCCCGGTTTCGGATACGACGATGCCCGTGCGCAACCCCGCGACCGAAGAACAGATTGCGACGCTGGCGCTTGGCAACGCAGATGACGTCGACAGGGCGGTCGCAGCGGCCAAAGCCGCCTTCGAAAGCTATGCGACGACCACCAGACAGGACAGGCTGGCGTTGCTGCACAACCTGATGCGCGTCACGCAAGAGCGGTTCGAGGACCTCGCGCAGGCGATGCGCATGGAAATGGGTGCGCCGATCACCATGGCGCGCGACGCTCAGGCAGATGCCGCCGTGGGGCATTTGCAGGGCTTCATCGACGCATTCGAACACCTCAAAGACCGTCAGGTGCTGGGCAATGGCGATGTTCTGCTGCGCGAACCCATTGGCGTTTGCGGGCTGATCACGCCCTGGAACTGGCCGATGAACCAGATCGCGCTCATGGTGATCCCGGCGCTGGCGGCAGGGTGCACATGCGTCCTGAAACCGTCCGAGCATACCCCCCTCTCGGCCATGGTCTATGCCGAGATCATCGCCGCAGCGGGGTACCCCGATGGGGTCTTCAACCTTGTTCACGGTGACGGCGCAACGGTCGGCGCAGCGATGTCGCGCCACCCGGATATCCAGATGATGTCCTTTACCGGATCGACACGCGCAGGTGTCGCCATCACCCGGGACGCGGCAGATACTGTCAAACGCGTGACGCTGGAGCTGGGCGGGAAATCCCCGAACCTCGTCTTTGCGGATTGCGACCTTGAGGCGCGCGTCACGGTGTCCGTGCAGGAATGCATGTTCAACACCGGCCAGTCCTGCGATGCACCGACCCGCCTGCTGGTCGAGCGCAGCTGCTATGACGCCGTGCTGGACATCGCCAAACGGGCGGCAGAGGACATCGCGGTCGGGAATCCTGTCATCGAAGGGGATCATATCGGCCCGCTGTTCGACCAAATCCAGTTCGGCCGGGTTCAGACGATGATCAAGGTCGGCATGGACGAAGGGGCCACGCTGCTGACCGGCGGCCCTGGCAAACCGGCGGGGGTCGAAACGGGGTTCTTTGTCAAACCGACCATTTTTGCCGATGTCAGCAATCAGATGCGTATCGCACGCGAGGAAATCTTTGGCCCGGTTCTGGTCATCATACCGTTCGAGACCGAGGACGAGGCGATCAGAATTGCCAATGATACGCCCTATGGCCTCGCCGCCTATGTTCAGACGGGCAGCCCCGATCGTGCCGAGCGCGTCGCGTTGAGGCTGCGCGCGGGGGCCGTTCACATAAACGGTGCGGCGTTCAACTATGGCTCTCCGTTTGGCGGGTACAAGCAATCCGGAAATGGTCGCGAAGGCGGTGTGATGGGCCTCGAAGACTACCTCGAGACGAAAACGATCCACGTTGCGCAATAGCACGCGGGCGGTCAGTGGGTCCCGTGAGGTGCGTTTGCCGTCGACGCGGATCATCAACACGTCTCTGGTGCTTGTGTCCGTCGATGATAGTCAGCGTCCGATAGACCCGGATGTGGGTGGGTCATTCTGGCTAAAGCCAAACCGGCGCAGCCATCGATCCGCCTAGTGCGGTCCCATTTGTCCGAACGTTTGCCGATGCGACGCTCAGGCTGCCAAGAACGCGCGGGTCAGTCGAACGTGCCTGCCACGCGGCCCAGCAACATGAAGGCGCGGGCGGTGCGGGTGTCGCCGAGCGCCGTCAGTTCGGCGTCAGAGGCGCGTTCGGAAAAGCCCGACACCGTCTTGTCGAAGCGGCGCAAAAAGTGGTGGGCGGCGTCGCGAAAGATCGGGTCCTGCTTCATGCGCCCTGCCGACAGGGCCAGCGACGACCGGTCCCGGATGCCGCCGAGGGCGGCCACCGGACGTCCGCGCACGCCGCTGGCGAACTGGCGCCAGATTTCGGGGCGGGCGCGGTCGGGGCGCAGATCATCCATATAGATGCCGTCCTGGCTGAGCAGGGTGAGGATGTCCTGACTGGCCTGAATGAGCTGCGCGGTTTCGCGGTCGCGCATGGCCTTGCGCAGGGCGGCGAACCCTTCCTCGTCTTCGGCGGTCTCGGGGAAATTCAACGCCCGGATGAAGTCTTCTGCACCGATCGGTGGCGCGATCTCTTCGGCGGAGGTGCCCAAGGCGAGGGCGGGCTGGTCGTCGGCGGCAGGCTCCGAGGTGGCGGGCGCTGCGGCGGGGCGGAGCGGTTCGGCGTCGCGCCGGGTCTGGAAGGTGGCCAGCGCCGTCTCGGTTTTGCGCGCGGCGGCGGCGATCTCATCGAGCTTGCGCGATACCGACGGCTCGGAAGAGATGTCGCGGCCCTGCTGCTGCGCGATATAGGCCTGACGGATTGCATCGATGGCGGTCTGCAACCGCTGGCTTTCCTCGCGCATCACGCGGCTGGATTTTGCCGCCGTGGCGGCCACCCAGATCATCGCCACGGGCATGAACACCGCCAGCATCGTCACCAGAAAGCGCATGCCGTCGGTGTCGGTGCTGCGGTCCGATCCGGTCAGAAAGAACGCGAGCGCGCCGACCAGCCACAGCCCCGACAGGATCATCGCCACGATCTCGATCCCCGACACGCGGTCATGCCGGGGTTTGTCGTAGATGCCCAGAGGTGTGGTGCGCGATTGCGGTCGCGGCGGTGGATTGGGTTGCTCAGCCATGGCCTCAGCTATAGCTGATTTTCAGCACTTCATAGGACTTTTCACCGCCCGGGGTGCGGACCTCGATGCTGTCGCCCTCTTCCTTGCCGATCAGGGCCCGTGCAATAGGCGATTTTACGTTCAAAAGCCCCGCTTCGACGTTCGCCTCGTATTCGCCGACGATCTGCCAGGTCTTTTCGTCGTCGGTATCCTCGTCCACGAGGGTCACGGTCGCGCCGAACTTGATGGCGCCCGACAGCTTGGTCGGGTCGATCACTTCGGCCAGGCCCAGCACCCCTTCGAGCTCCTTGATGCGCCCTTCGATAAAGGACTGCTTTTCGCGGGCGGAATGGTATTCGGCGTTCTCCGACAGGTCCCCATGCTCGCGCGCTTCGGCGATGGCCTTGATGATGGCCGGGCGCTCTTCGCTCTTGAGCTGTTTCAGTTCGGCCTCGAGCGCAGTGGCCCCTGCGCGGGTCATCGGGATCTTGTCCATTGGCAGCGTCCAAACAGGGCAGGCGGCCCCGGTATGGAGCCGCCCTTTTTGCTATCAAAGGTTAACTGACCCAAAGGGGCTGCGGATTGCAAGCGGTTTTAGGGGCTTTGCCCCTCGGGCCATACGGCCCTCACCCCATGGTATTTCCGGTCAGAAGAAGACGTCAGTCGTACTGCACGACCTCGTATTCGATATTGTCGTGATCGTGGAAATAGAAGCGGCGGCCGGGTTCATAATCGCCGTGATTGCCGGGGGTGAACCCCAGCGCCTTGACGGCGGTTTCCATCGCGTCGATGTCGTCTGTGACTACGGCGAGGTGGTTGAGCCCGCCCACTGTGGTGTAATTGTCGTCACTGGGCTTGCCCGGTGCGCCGGGTGTGTAGAGCGCGAGATATTGCGCGTCGGTGCCCACGTGTACGGTGCGCCTGCCCGCCATCGCGGCTCCGGCCCAGCGGATATGCCAACCGAAGAGGTTGCACATCCATTTGGCGGTGGCGTCGGGGTCCGTGACGGTCATGTTGGTATGTTCGAGAAGCGCTGGCATCGGTTGGTCCTTTCCTCATGGGCTTTCCTTTTGCATCGGATGCGGCCATCGTCGGACCTCAAGTACACTTTAGGTCAAGAGGTTTTTACGGCATGGCGTTCGAGGGGTTGAGCATCGGGGATATGGCGACGCGCACGGGCCTCGCCGTGTCTGCGATCCGGTATTACGAGGACGAGGGGCTGGTGACGCCCTGGCGCAATGCGGGCGGGCGGCGGCGGTATCAGCGCAGTGACCTGCGGCGGCTGAGCTTTGTCATGGTGGCGCAGCGGTTTGGGTTCACGCTCGCGCAGATCAGGGCGGAACTGGACCGGTTGCCGCGCCAACGCGCGCCGACCAAGGCCGACTGGGCCCGGATCAGCGGGACGTTCCGGGACCAGCTGAACGACCGCATCGCAGAGCTGGAGCGGATGCGCGACACGCTGGACGGCTGCATCGGCTGCGGCTGTCTGAGCCTTGACGTCTGCAAGCTGTACAACCCCGATGACGCGGCCGCCGCGCGCGGGGCCGGGCCGCGCTATCTGCTGGGCGACCGGCCTGCGGCGAAATAACGTGCCGTCCTTTCGTGAATATTTGCTAGCTTTTTTCACGACGGGGATGCACCACGTTGCGCAAGCATTATCTGTGCGCTAGCCAAGGCTGTCACGTCAGCCGTGCATTGGGAAAAGGGAGCAGCCACCATGGCCGAGATCGAACGCGAAGCGATGGAATATGATGTTGTGATCGTCGGGGCAGGGCCTGCAGGCCTGAGCGCTGCGATCCGGCTGAAACAGCTGGATGCCGACCTGAACGTGGTGGTGCTGGAAAAGGGCTCTGAAGTGGGCGCGCATATCCTGTCGGGTGCGGTGCTGGACCCTGTGGGCCTGAACAAGCTGATCCCCGACTGGGAAGAAAAGGGCGCGCCGCTGAACGTGCCGGTGACCGAAGACAACTTTTACATGCTGGGTGAGGCGGGCAAGCTGCGCATCCCCAATTTCCCCATGCCGCCGCTGATGAACAACCATGGCAACTACATCGTGTCGATGGGCAATGTCTGCCGCTGGATGGCCGAACAGGCCGAAGAGATGGGTGTCGAGATTTTCCCGGGCATGGCGTGTTCCGAGCTGGTTTACGGCGATGATGGCGAAGTGAAGGGCGTCGTGGCCGGGGTGTTCGGCCTGGAGCCGGACGGGTCGATTGGCGAGAACACTGAGCCGGGGATGGAGCTGCACGGCAAATATGTGTTCCTGTCCGAAGGGGTGCGCGGGTCGCTGTCCAAGGAAGTGATCGCGAAATACGGCCTCAGCGACGGCAAGGAGCCGCAGAAATACGGGCTGGGCATGAAGGAGATCTGGGAGATCGACCCGGCCAAGCACCGCGAAGGCACGGTGACCCACACCATGGGCTGGCCGCTGGGCAGCAATGCGGGCGGCGGGTCGTTCATCTATCATCTTGAGAACAATCAGGTTTACGTGGGCTTTGTGGTGCACCTGAACTACCGCAACCCGCATCTGTTCCCCTACATGGAATTCCAGCGCTTCAAGCATCATCCGATGGTGGCGGACCTTCTCGAGGGTGGCAAACGCGTGGCGTATGGCGCGCGCGCCATTTCCGAGGGCGGCTATCAGGCGATGCCCAAGATGGTCGCACCCGGCGTGGCGCTGCTGGGCTGCTCGGTGGGGATGGTCAACGTGCCGCGGATCAAGGGCAACCATAATGCGATGCTGTCGGGTATGGCGGCAGCGGAGGCGGCGCATGCCGCGATCAAGGCCGACCGTGCAGGTGACGAGCTGACCGATTACGAAACCGAAGTGCGGGGCGGCGCCATCGGCGCGGACCTCAAGAAGGTGCGCAACGTCAAGCCGCTGTGGTCGAAATACGGGCTGACCGCATCGCTCGCCGTGGGCGGGTTCGACATGTGGTGCAACACGCTGGGCTTTTCGCTGCTGGGCACGCTGGGGCATGGCAAGAACGACGCGGATGCGACCGAAGAGGCGGCCAAGCACAAGGAAATCGACTATCCCAAGCCCGACGGCAAGCTGTCCTTTGACCGGCTGACCAACGTGTCCTTCAGCTTTACCAACCACGAGGAAAGCCAGCCTGCGCATCTGCGGTTGACGGATGATGCCATCCCGGTGGCGCAGAACCTGCCGAAATACGCGGGCCCGTCGGCGCGGTATTGCCCGGCGGGTGTGTACGAATTCGTGGAGGAAGAGGGCAAGGACACGCGCTTTGTCATCAACTTCCAGAACTGCGTGCACTGCAAGACCTGCGATATCAAGGACCCGGCCCAGAACATCACCTGGACCACGCCGCAAGGCGGCGACGGGCCGAATTACCCCAATATGTGAGCGCCGAATGCGTCCCGCCCGGGCGGTGGGGTGCTTTTTCATGACCTTTTCGCGAGCGTGCGTTGCGCTGGCCGCGTAAGCTGCTAGCTTTCGGACAAACGTATCCTGAAACGAGGTCCGAGCGCTTTGATCCGTTATTTGCTGTCCACCACCGCGGCTGTGGCCGTTGTTCTATCGCTTGGCGCGCCTGCGGGCGCGCAATCCTATGCCGGGGATTACCTCGCCGGGCGACAAGCGGCGATGGACAGCGACTTTGCCGCCGCGGCCCGGTATCTGAGCCGGGCGCTGGCGGCTGACCGGGGCAATGCCGAGCTGATGGGAGACACCGTTGCGGCGCAACTGGCGCTGGGTCAGGTCGACCGTGCGCTGCCCATTGCCAAGCTGATGGAGGAACAGGGCCACCGAAGCCAGATCGCGCATCTGGTGGTGATCGGCGACCTGCTGGCGCGCGAGGATTATGCCACGTTCCTGGCCCGCGATGTCGAAAGCCAGGGCATTGGGCCACTGGTCGATGGGCTCCTGGAGGCGTGGGCACTGGTGGGGGCCGGCAACCGGCCCGCCGCACTCGCCACCTTTGACACATTGGCCGAAGAACGCGGGCTGCAAGGCTTTGCGATGTATCACAAGGCCATGGCGCTCGCGAGTGTGGGTGACTACGATGCGGCCGATGCCGTCTTTGCCGAACAGGGTGTGGGCCCGTTGCAGGACACACGGCGCGGCGCGATGGCGCGGGCCGAAATCCTGTCGCAGCTGGGGCGCAATGACGATGCGCTGGCCGCAATCGAACAGGCGTTCGGCGCGTCGCGGGACCCGGAATTGCAGCTTTTGATTGATGCGCTCGAGGCGGGGGAGACGATGCCGTTTACCCACATCACCTCGGCCCGAGACGGGGCTGCCGAAGTGTTTTACTCCGTGGCGAGCGCGCTGCGGTCCGAGGCGGGGGCGGACTATACGTTGCTGTACGGACGCATTGCGCGGTACCTGCGCCCGGATCATGTGGATGCCCTGCTGCTGAATGCGGAGCTGTTGGATTCGCTCGGCCAATATGAACTGGCCAATGCCGCCTACAAGCAAATGGCGACGGATCATCCGGCCTATCACGCGGCGGAGCTGGGGCGTGCGGCGGCGCTGCGCCAGTCGGGCAAGCCGGATGCTGCGATCGAGGTGCTGGAGCAACTGGCCAAGCGGTATCCTGACCTCAGTATCGTGCAGTCCACGCTGGGCGATATCCTGCGCCAGCAGGACAAGTTCGACGAGGCGATCCCGGCCTATGACCGGGCGATTGCGCTGACGGACGAAGGCGCGCGCGGTACGTGGTTCATCTACTACGCCCGCGCGATCTGCCATGAGCGGAACGGGGACTGGCCCAAGGCCGAGGCCGACTTTCGCAAGGCGCTGGAGCTGAACCCCGGCCAGCCGCAGGTGCTGAACTATCTGGGCTACTCGATGGTCGAGATGCAGATAAACCTCGACGAAGCGCTTGAAATGATTGAACAAGCCGTCGCTTCCAGCCCGGATTCGGGCTATATCGTCGACAGCCTTGGCTGGGTGCTGTACCGGCTGGGCCGCTACGACGAGGCGGTCGAGCATATGGAACGCGCGGTCGAATTGATGCCGGTGGACCCGGTGGTCAACGACCACCTTGGCGACGTCTACTGGGCCGTGGGCCGGGTGCGTGAGGCCGAATTCCAGTGGATGCGCGCGCTGTCCTTTGTGGACGAGGAAGACCCCGGCGACGCACAGCCGGAGCGCATTCGCCGCAAGCTGGATGTCGGTCTGTCCGTGGTGCTGAAAGAAGAAGGCGCAGATCCGCTTCAGGTGGCGGATGACGACGGTTGAAGTCTTTGCTCCGGCAAAGATAAACCTGACACTTCATGTGACTGGGCAAACGCCCAACGGTTATCACATGCTGGATTCTCTGGTTGCCTTTGCCGATATCGGGGACCGTATTTACCTGAGTACCAAGGGACCCGCCGTACTGGACGTGACAGGACCCGAAGCGGCCCCTGATTTAAGCAGTCTCGACAACATCATGTGGTATACGGCTTTACAGTTTTGGAAGCCGGATATCCCTCTGTCCATGGCGTTGGAAAAACATCTGCCTATGGCTTCTGGTATTGGCGGTGGGTCGGCGGATGCGGCGGCGACGTATCGTGGGATTCTATTGTTGCGCAACGTTGCTGAAGGGGGCGCCGATGCCATCGTGCCGCAGCCGGAAGATGCGCGCAAATTGCTGCAGATCGGCGCGGATGTGCCCATGTGCGTGATGAGCGAAACGGCAAGGGTGCGGGGCATTGGCGAATGGATTGACCCGATCGCGGACTTTCCGAAACTGCCCCTGGTTTTGGTCAACCCACGCACGCAGGTGTCTACACAATCGGTGTTTACGCAATTGGCGAACAAGGAAAATCCCGAGATGTCGCCTTGGCCTACGCGACTTGATGATCCCAAGGAACTGATCGCTTGGCTTGGCCAGCAGCGCAATGATTTGCAGGCCCCTGCGATTGCCGATTGTCCTGTGATTGCTGAGGTCCTGGACGCGGTAACGACGGATGAGACGTGCCGGTTTGCGCGCATGTCTGGGTCTGGAGCGACGTGCTTTGGCCTTTATGATGATCTGGGCGCGGCGCAGACCGCAGCTGAGCGGCTCACCGTTGAGCATCCGGACTGGTGGGTGAAATCAGGCAGTCTAAACGGGGGCGATCTGGTCGAGCCTCAGTTGATCCGTTCCACCACGTAGTCGGCCAGATCGAGCAGCATGTCCTTGAGCGCGTGGCCGGACAGGGGATCCAGCGCCGCTTTGGCCTTGCGCGCCCAGTCGATTGCGTTGTCTTTGGTGTAGGTCAGCGCGTCATGCCGGGCGAGCAGCGACAGCGCGTGCTCCAGATCGCCGTCCTCCTGTTTGCCCCGTTCGATCGTGCGGGACCAGAAGGCGCGTTCCTCGGCATCGGCCAGCGCCACGGCGCGGATCACCGGCAGCGTCAGCTTGCGCTCGCGAAAGTCGTCGCCGACGTTCTTGCCCGTGGCGCTCGATTGTCCCTGATAATCCAGCAGATCATCCACGATCTGGAACGCAATCCCCAGCGCATCGCCATAGTCGAACAGCGCGCGCACCTGCGCGTACTCGGCCCCGGCGATCACGCCGCCGACCTCGGTGGCGGCAGAAAACAGCGCCGCCGTCTTGCCCCGGATCACCTGCATATACACGGCTTCGTCCGTGGCCAGATTGGTGGCGGCAGTCAGTTGCAGCACCTCGCCCTCGGCGATGGTGGCGGAGGCGTCCGACAGGATGCGCAGCACGTCCATGTTGCCGGTTTCGGTCATCAACTGGAATGAGCGTGAAAATAGGTAATCGCCGACCAGCACCGAAGATTTGTTGTCCCACAACAGGTTGGCCGTAGGCCGCCCGCGCCGCTGCGCGCTTTCGTCCACCACGTCGTCATGCAGCAGGGTCGCGGTGTGAATGAACTCCACCGTCGCCGCCAGATGCACGTGGAACGGCCCGTCATAGCCGCACATCCGCGCCGCCGCGAGCGTCAGCATCGGGCGCAGGCGCTTGCCGCCCGCCTCGACCAGATGCTGTGTGACCTCCGGGATGCGGGGTGCGTAATCGGACGCCATCTTGGTCCGGATCAGGCTGTTCACAGCCTCCAGATCGTCGGCCAGATACTGTGCCAGCCGGTCATGCGGTTTTGCGATTGCAGACGCGTCCATTGCCTTCCTCGATGCCCACTCGACAAGTAGGCTAAATTGCCCCTACATCCATGATATGAAGGAACTTTTGCGCAGCACCGACCCGACGATCATCGCCTTTGCCTCGGCGCTTCTTGAGGGCGAGGATATAGACTGCTTTCAGATGGACGTAAATATGAGCATCCTCGAAGGTGGCATCGGAATTTTCCCCCGCCGCCTGATGGTCCATGCCGACGATTACGACGATGCCTTGCAGGTGATGATCGACAACGGGATCGACCTTGGACGATGACCTGACCCATGACGCGTTTCTGGGCGGGCGGTTGCACCTGTGGCAGCCGCGCCGGGGGTATCGCGCTGGGGTGGACCCGGTCCTGCTGGCCGCATCCGTGCCCGCCAAAGCGGGACAGAGCGTGCTCGATCTGGGCTGTGGTGCGGGGGCGGTGGCACTGTGTCTGGGTGCGCGCGTGCCGGGGTTGGACCTGTTGGGCGTCGAGCGGCAGGCGGACTATGCCGCGCTTGCTGCGCGCAACGGGCTGGACGTGGTGACCGCTGACCTGAGCGACCTGCCGGATGCGGTCAAACAGCGCAGCTTTGACCATGTGCTGGCCAACCCGCCCTATTTTGACCGCAGCGCGGGGCACGAGGCCGCTGACACGGGCCGCGAGGGGGCCCTGGGCCTCGACACGCCGCTGTTGACCTGGGTCGATGTGGCCGCGCGACGGCTGCGACCCAAAGGGTACCTGCACATGATCAACCGGGTCGAACGGGTGCCGGACGTGCTGAGTGCTGCGCAGGCGCAACTGGGCAGTCTGGAGTTGTGGCCCATCTGCCCGCGGCTGGGAAAAGCGGCAGAGCTGGTGATTCTGCGGGCACGCAAGGACGGTCGCGCGCCTTTTCGCTTGCACGCACCGATCATTCTGCACGCCGGAACGCGCCACGAACGTGACGGCGACGACTACACCCCTGAGATACAAGCGGTTTTGCGGGACGGGGCGGCTCTGCTGTCTTAACCGCTCGTTAAGGTTGTATGTGTTGAGTTGTCCACATGCTGCGCCTGCGGCGTGACTTGAGGGTCAAGTTGTGGTTCGCTGGCGGGGCACTTTATCAGCAAGGAGGACCCGTATGAGCATCACCGCCCATCTCGAAGAGTTGAAAAAGAAGCACCAATCCCTGAGTGAGCAAGTCGATGTGGCCCAACGCTCTCCCGCGATAGATCAGATCGAGATCGCGGCGATGAAGAAACAGAAACTGAAACTGAAAGAAGAGATCACGCGCCTGTCCAGCTAGCCGTGACGCCTCAGGCTGGCGCGTGCGGCCAACAGGGCACCTGCCGTGATGAGCACGGCAGCCAGCCCCAGTGACCATGTGGCCGGCGCGACGCCAGCCAGCACCAGAACAACCGTCGACAAGAGCGGTGCCGCGTAGGACGCGGTGCCCAACAGTTGGATGTCGCCGTGTTTCACGCCGATGTCCCAGACGTAGAAGGCCGCACCCACGGGTCCGAGGCCCAGCAGGAGTGCGCTTAGCCAGCCGAGCGTCGATTGCGGCCATTGCGGCACTTCCAGCATCAGGTGCAGGGGCACCGACAGCGCAGCACTGGCGATACAGAACACCGCGACAGACGCGGTTGGCACCGTGCCGAATGCGCGCGATGCGACGGAATATGTGGACCATGTGAGCGCACAGGCCGCGGCCAGCAGGTAGCCCGGCAACGCGTCGGGCTGAAACCCGGCGCCGCCCCCCGACACGATCAGCGCGGCCCCGGCAAAGCCGACAAGCGCGCCGATGATGTGGCCCGGGCGCAAGCGCTCACCCGGCAGCAGCCCGGAAAACACAACGATCAGCAGGGGCCAGAGGTAGGCGATCAGGCTCGCCTCTGCCGCGGGGGCCAGGCGCAGGGCGGAAAAGTAGAGCGCATGGTAGCCAAAAAGTCCAAGCGTGCCAAAGACATAGACATGCGCAGGCACCTTGCGCAGCGCGGGCAGCGCGCCGGTGCGCCACATCCAGATAAGCCCCAGCGAGCCCCCGATGCCAAAGCAGATCGCGTTCAGCAGGAACGGCGGCGTGGGCGCCGCGCCCACTGTCAGCAGCGCCAGCACCCCCCAGAGCAGGATCGCGACGAACCCGGCCCACGTCGCCCCGCTGCGCGTCATGCAGGCACGTCCACGAGGGTCATGGCGTCGGTGATGTGGCCGGTCTTGTCGATCTCGGATACGATCCAGTCGCGGAAGGCGGCGATGTGGGGGCGCGTCTCCGCCCCCTTGGCGCAGAGGAACCGGAACCGCACGCCGGTGCGCAGCGCGGTCGTGAACGGGGCCACCAGCCGCCCGTCCGCCAGATCCTTGACCACCAGCGCGCGGCGGCCCAGCACGATGCCCACGCCCGCAAGGGCCGCGTCAACCGCGTGGTCGGCCTGGCTGAAGCGGGGTCCGTGCGTCGGCGCGTGGTCGATACCCATCGCGCCGAACCATGTGGCCCAGTCCGCCGGTGGGTTCAGAAAACTGATGCTGTCGTCAAACACCAGGGGCGCGTCCACAAGGCTGTCCGGGGTGGGGAACCGCGCCGCCATTTCGGGTGTCATCACCGGGCACACCCATTCTTCGGCCAGCGGCAGGACATAATGATCGTCCTCGTTGCCGTAGCCAAAGCGGATCGCCACGTCGATGCCGTCGCGGGCCAGATCCATCATCTTGAGGCTCGCGGCAAAGCGCAGCTCGACCTCCGGATGGGCCTGCGCGAATTCATAGAGGCGCGGGGCCAGCCATTTGGCCGTAAAGGCCGGACCCGCTGTGACGGTAAGCGTATGATTATCTTGCGTTCTTTCGGCAGCCCGCCATGCGGTCGCCAACGTCTGAAAACCGTCGGCCACACCGGGGGCCAGCGCCTTGCCCGCCTCCGTCAACTCCACCGCGCGGTTCAGACGGCGGAACACCTGCGTGCCCAGATGCTCTTCCAGCGACTTGATCTGAAAACTGAGTGCGGCGGGCGTCACGTGCAGCTCTTCGGCGGCCTTGGCAAAGGACATGTGCCGTGCGGCTGCATCAAAGGCGCGCAGGGCTGTCAGAGGGGGGAGGCGATCGGGCATGTTCGCTTAAGTACAGCTTAACTGAGCAGCTGAAAAGTCTCGTTTGTCGGAAATCGATCCGGCGGCCATATTCAACCCAAGACGAAACAACAGCACACCGGAGACAGACATGTTCGAGACCTCTGCAAACCCCGTCGTTCGCAACGCAATGATCAAGGCACATGCCGAACGCGGCGCCGCTCTGGCTGACGCCTGGGGCTGGCTGTTCGGGGCCAAATCTTCCCGCTGATGCGCGCGCGCCATCTTACGGGATAACCGAAGGGCCGGTGCACACGCACCGGCCCTTTTTCGTGAAATCCGCTGTGCACCACCTGTGCACAACCTGTGCACAGCCTGTACACCGCGCGTGTGACTCAGACGAAGAACTGGGCGCCGTTGGCCGAAATCGTCGAGCCGTTGATAAAGCCCGAATCGTCGGAGGCGAGGAACACGACGCAGCGCGCGATCTCTTCGGGTTCGCCCAGACGGCCCGCGGGGATCTGCGGGATGATCTTTTCGTTCAGCACGGCCTCGGGGATGGCGCGAACCATTTCGGTGCCGATATAGCCGGGGCAGATCGCGTTGGCGGTGATGCCGGCGCGTGCGCCCTCCTGGGCCAGCGATTTTACGATGCCCAGATCGCCCGCTTTGGTCGCGGCATAGTTCACCTGGCCGAACTGGCCTTTCTGGCCGTTGATCGACGAGATGACGACGACGCGGCCGAACTTGCGCTCGCGCATGCCGGGCCAGACCGGGTGCACGGTGTTGAACACGCCGGTGAGGTTGGTGTCGATGACCTCTTGCCACTGCTCGGGGGTCATGCGGTGGAACGGCGCGTCGCGCGTGATGCCCGCATTGGCCACGACGACGTCGATGGGGCCCATGTCGGCCTCGACCTGTTCGATGCCGGCCTTGGAGCTGGCGTAGTCGCCCACGTTCCACTTGTAGGTCTTGATGCCGGTCTCATCGGTGAACCTGGCGGCGGCTTCGTCGTTGCCGGCATATGTGGCGGCGACGGTGTAGCCTGCATCTTTGAGCGCTTTGGAGATCGCTTCGCCGATGCCGCGGGAGCCTCCGGTAACGAGTGCGGTGCGGGACATTTTGGGTCTTCCTTTATTCAATGGGCAAGATGGGCATATTGCCCATCCTACGTCCTTGGTGGGTGGTTTGGCAGGACCCGTACGGGTCCGCCTTGATCTGGATCAGGGGCGCTCGAGGCACATGGCGACGCCCATGCCGCCGCCGATGCAGAGCGTGGCGAGGCCTTTTTTCGCGTCGCGCCGCTTCATCTCGAAGAGCAGGGTGTTGAGCACGCGCGCGCCTGAGGCACCGATGGGGTGGCCGATGGCGATGGCGCCGCCGTTCACGTTCACGATCTCCGGGTTCCAGCCCATGTCCTTGTTCACGGCGCAGGCCTGTGCGGCGAAGGCCTCGTTCGCCTCGACCAGGTCGAGGTCATCCACGCTCCAGCCCGCCTTTTCCAGCGCCTTGCGGCTGGCATAGATCGGGCCGACACCCATGATCGACGGGTCGAGGCCCGCAGTGGCGTAGGAGGCGATGCGCGCCAGCGGCTCGATCCCGCGTTTTTCGGCGTTGTCGGCGGACATCAGCAGCGTGCCTGCCGCGCCGTCGTTGAGGCCGGAGGCGTTGGCGGCGGTTACCGACCCTTCCTTGGTGAAGGCGGGGCGCATCTTGGCCATGGCATCCAGATTGGCGCCGTGGCGGATGTATTCGTCGGCATCCACCACGATGTCGCCCTTGCGGGTTTTCACGGTGAAGGCGGTGATTTCATCGGCGAATTTGCCCGCTTTTTGCGCGGCTTCGGCCTTGTTCTGGCTGGCCACGGCGAATTCGTCCTGCATGTCGCGGGTGATCTGCCACTGGTCGGCGACATTCTCTGCCGTCTGGCCCATGTGGTAGCCGTTGAACGCGTCCCACAGGCCGTCGCGGATCATCGTGTCGATATATTTCATGTCGCCCATCTTGTGCCCGGCGCGCAATGCGGCGGCGTGGGGCGACAGCGTCATGTTTTCCTGGCCGCCTGCGGCAACGATGTCGGCGTCACCCAGCTGGATGTGCTGGGCGCCGAGTGCGACGGCGCGCAGACCCGAGCCGCAGACCTGGTTGATCGACCATGCCGCCGCTTCCTTGGGCAGGCCCGCGTTGATATGCGCCTGGCGGGCGGGGTTCTGACCTTGGGCCGCTGTCAGCACCTGGCCCAGAATGGTTTCGGACACCTCGGATTTGTCGATCCCGGCGCGGTCGACGACGGCGTCGAGCACGGCAGCGCCGAGGTCATGGGCGGGTGTGTTGGCGAATGCGCCGCCAAAGCTGCCTACGGCAGTTCGGGCAGCGGAAGCGATGACAACGTTTGTCATGGGGTCAGATCCTCTGTTCGGTTGGGCGTGAGGATCATCCGAGAGTGCACGTGGCCGTGTGCGGGCCCCAGATTCCCCGCGTCGCGTGTCGATTAAAGGATTCTTTACCATGCCTCAAAGAGACACGGTGTCTCAGGCCTTGGCGGTGGTCTTTTGGGCGGCGCGCCGCTCACCGAACATCCAGTTGGGACGCACGGTGGGCGCATCGAAGTAGTAGCCCTGCAGACAGTCGACGCCCAGTTCCTCCATCACGGCGACGTCCTGGGCGCGTTCCAGCCCCTCGCCCACGACCAGCATGTCGAAGTGGCGGCCGATGTTCAGCATCGCCTCGGTCAGGGCGCGCAGGTCGGGGTCGTCGGCGATGCCGTTGCAGAACTGCATGTCGATCTTGAGGATGTCGAAGTAGAAATCCTTGAGGTAGCGCAGCGCGGTGTAGCCCGATCCGAAATCATCGAGGGCAAAGCAGATGCCATGGCGGCTGAGCCGGTCCATGAAGTCGATCACCAGTTCGGGCTGGTCCATCGCCGAGCTTTCCGTGATCTCGAGGATCAGCCGTTCGCCCAGTGTCGCGTCTCGTTTGACCCAGCGGTTCAGCGTGCGCATCCACTTCTGGTACCCGATGGAGCGTGCGGACATGTTGATCGACAGCCGCAGGGACGGATTGTCGGCCAGCGTGCGCAGGCCCATGTTGAGGGCGAGTACGTCGATTTCGCGGCCCAGTTCGGTCCGTTCGACCACGGGCATGAAATCCCTGGCCGGGATGATGCGGCCGGTGTCGTCCATGATGCGGATCAGCCCCTCGTAAAAGCCGACCTGCCGGTTGTGGGTCACCATGATGGGCTGAAAAGCCAGCAGAGTCTGGCTGTGTTTCACGGCCCCCGCGACCATGTCGAGCGTGCCCCGATCCCGCGCCGAGACTGCGGCATTCAAGGGGTTGTCGGCACCTGCCGGGATATCTGCGTATTTCGATCTGCGCATCTTTCTGCCTCAACCCGTTTGACATGGCCACACTGGACCGAAACACGTAAAGATGCGCTTAATGTTGGCATTTTGTTCCAAATTGAAACGTTAAGCAGTCGGGGGTGATATGGGGCAGCGATGTGGCTGGGCGGGGCCGGAGCCGATCTATCTGGACTATCACGACACCGAGTGGGGCGTGCCGGAATACGACCCGCGCGCGCTGTGGGAAAAGCTGATCCTCGATGGCTTTCAGGCGGGGCTGAGCTGGATCACCATATTGAAAAAGCGCGACAACTTTCGCGCGGCGTTTCAAGGTTTTGACCCGGAGGTGATCGCCGAATGGGGCGAGGCGGACGTCGCGCGGCTGGTCGCGGACCCGGGCATCATCCGCCACCGGGGCAAGATCGAGGCGACGATCAGGAATGCCCGCGCCTATCTGGAGGTTAACGCCACCACCGGGTTCGACCGATTTTTATGGAACTACTTTGACGGCGAACCCTTGCAGAACCAGTGGCGCACCGATGCCGAGGTGCCAGCGTTCACGCCGCTGTCCACCCAGATATCGAAGGATCTGAAGCGCGCGGGCTTCACCTTTTGCGGGCCGACGATCGTCTATGCCTGGCTGGAGGCGTGCGGGTTGATCAACGACCACCTGGTGGGGTGTCCGCGCCACGCGACGTGTGCGGCGCTGGCAAGACGTTGACTCTGACGATTCGCGGCGTATAAGCGCGGCTTCATTGGTGTTGGTGGTCCCCGCGAGGGGGTTCCTGTCGTCCTGGCAAAATCCGGGGAGAGGACAACGCCCTCTTGTACGCTTCATCCCGAAAAGTGGGAACCGGTTTTCGGACAAGATGAAGCGACATCATACTGAAGAGGAGATCAGCCGTGACCAAACGCACGTCTGCCAAGTACAAGATCGATCGCCGCATGGGCGAAAACATCTGGGGTCGCCCCAAATCCCCCGTCAACCGTCGTGAATATGGCCCCGGCCAGCACGGTCAGCGCCGCAAGGGCAAACTGTCGGATTTCGGTATCCAGCTGCGCGCCAAGCAGAAGCTCAAGGGCTACTATGGCGACCTGACGGAAAAGCAGTTCCGCCGCATCTACGCCGAGGCCGAGCGGGTCAAGGGCGACACCGGTGAAAACCTGATCGGCCTGCTGGAGCGTCGCCTGGACGCCGTGGTTTACCGCGCGAAGTTCGTGGCCACCGTGTTTGCCGCGCGTCAGTTCGTGAACCATGGCCACGTCAAGGTGAACGGCCGCAAGGTCAACATCCCGTCCTACCGTGTGAAGGAAGGCGACGTGATTGAGGTGCGTGACCGGTCCAAGCAGATGACCGCGATCCTCGAGGCGGTGCAACTGCCCGAGCGCGATGTGCCGGATTACCTCGACGTCGATCACTCCAAGATGGTTGCCACGTTCGTGCGCACCCCGGCGCTGGGCGATGTGCCCTACCCGGTGATGATGGAGCCGAACCTGGTCGTGGAATTCTACGCCAAGAACTAAGCTGCGATGGGCAGATTGCCCATCCTACGCATGTGACAGGCCGTCCCGATCCGGGGCGGCCTTTTCGTGTGTTGTGGCCATCTGTCACGGCGCGGGGCTGCGCGGCTGTGACTACGTTTTGGGGTGACCAAAATCGCAAGGAGCGGTCTGATGCTGCACGCGAAGGTTTCCGCCATCGACCTGCCGCCCGACAGCGCGCTGCACGCGCGCATCGGGCGCGGTGATTTCGTCGATTGCTACAGCGTGCAGGCCGATCTGCCCGCGCGGGCGGCGGCAGAGATCATCACCGACTTTCCCGGCTGGGCGCGGTTTCTGCTGGTGATCCGGCGGATCGTTACGGCACCGTTTGGCCTGTCGCAGGACGGCCCCGATGCGCCCGACAAGGTGGGGCCGTTCCCGGTGGAACTGGACACCGACAGCGAGATGATCGCCGGCTTTGACGACCGGCATCTGGAATTCCGCGTGTCCGTCCTGTCGCAGGGCGGGCGCGTGTCGCTGGCCACCTGGGTGCATCCGCATAATCTGGGTGGGCGGCTGTATCTTGCTGCGATCATGCCGTTTCACATCATGGTGGCGCGCAATGCGCTGGCGCGGGTGGCGAAACACGGCGCTTGAAGCCACAGCGGCACCGGTCGCTGCGGCCCCCGCACTGCGCGGTTTTCGCACTGGCAATCAGGGGGCGCGGGCCCTAAAACCTGTCGGAACGTCGACAAGGTGCCCACGATGACCACACCCACGCCACAGCCCGGGATCATGGAGATTGCTCTTTATCAGGGCGGGCGGTCGCATTTGGCGGGTGTGCGCGATGTGCTCAAGCTCAGCTCCAACGAGAACCCGTTGGGACCGCCTGGGGCGGCAATCGAGGCTTTGCGGGCGGCGGCGGCATCGATGCATCTCTACCCGTCGACCGACCATGCCGATCTGCGCGCGGCGATTGCCGAGGTTTGGGGGCTGGATGCAGACCGGATCATCTGCGGTGTCGGCTCGGACGAGGTGTTGCAGTTTGTGACCCAAGCCTATGCGGGCCCGGGGGATGAGGTCATCCACACCGCGCACGGGTTTTCCATGTACCCGATCCTGACGCATATGTGTGGTGCCACGCCCGTGCAGGTGCCGGAGCGGGACCGGGTGGTGGATGTGGACGCGATCCTGAGCGCGGTGACGGAGCGGACGCGCGTGGTGCTGCTGACCAATCCGGGCAATCCCACGGGCACGCGGGTGCCGGATGCGGAGATCGTGCGGCTGGCTGACGGGTTGCGCGAGGATGTGGTCCTCGTGATCGACGGCGCTTATACGGAATACGCGGCGGGCTATGATGGTGGTCTGGCGCTGGCTGCGACGCGGCCCAACGTGTTGATGACACGCACCTTTTCCAAGATTTACGGGCTGGGCGGGCTGCGCGTTGGCTGGGGCTATGGGCCGCGCGCGATGATCGACGTGATGACGCGCATCCGCCAGCCCTTCAACCTGTCGGTGCCCGCGCTGGCGGCGGCAGAGGCGGCGGTGCGGGACGTCGCATGGCGCGACGCCTGTGCGGCGCTGAATGCGGAACAGCGGGCGCGGTTGACCGGTGCACTGCGCCAGCATGGGCTGGCCTGCGACGACAGTGAGACGAATTTCGTGCTGGCCCGCGCGGCCTCGGTCGCGGAGGCGGACGCGTTCGAGGCGGCGCTGAATGCGGACGGTATTCTGGTGCGGCGGGTGGCCGGCTACGGCTTTGCCGAAGGGGTGCGGATCACGGTGGGCGACGCGGCACAGACGGGCCGGGTGATCGACACGCTGACGCGCTGGCGCGCGGAGGATGTGGCGTGATCTACCAGCGGGTTGCCCTGATCGGTCTGGGCCTGATCGCGTCGTCCATGTTCTGGGCGATGAAACGCGGCGGGCTGGCGGGCGAGGTCACAGGCTATGCCCGCAGCACGGCCACCCGCGGCACCGCGCGCCGCATCGGGCTGTGCGACCGGGTTTGCGACAGCGTGGCCGAGGCGGTCGAGGGTGCGGACCTTGTGGTGCTGTGTGTGCCCGTGGGTGCGATGGGCGCAATCGCGGCCGACATGGCGCCGCATTTGGCCCAAGGTGCGACCGTTACCGATGTCGGGTCGGTGAAGCGCGAAGTGATCGACGCGGTTGGCCCATCCTTGCCGGAGGGTGTGCATTTCGTTCCGGGTCATCCGATGGCCGGTACAGAACATTCCGGCCCGGAAAGCGGGTTTGCAGAGCTGTTCGACAATCGCTGGTGCCTGCTGGTTCCGGTCGAGGGGAGCGACCCGGCGGCTGTGGCGCGCCTACGCCACTTCTGGGAAGAGCTTGGGTCGAATGTCGAGGAGATGGCGCCGGATCATCACGATCTCGTCTGCGCCGTAACCAGCCACGCCCCGCACCTCATCGCTTACACGATGGTGGGTGTGGCCGACGATCTGCGGCGGGTCACCGATAGCGAGATCATCAAGTTTTCCGCCGCCGGTTTCCGTGATTTCACGCGCATTGCGGCCAGTGATCCGACCATGTGGCGGGACGTGTTTCTGAACAACAAGGACGCGACGCTCGAAATCCTTGGCCGGTTCACCGAAGAGCTGTTTGCATTGCAGCGGGCGATCCGGACGGGCGACGGCGACCACCTGCACGACTATTTCACGAGGACCCGTGCCATTCGGCGCGGCATCATCGAAGCGGGGCAGGATACCGACGCGCCCGATTTTGGCCGCGGGGGCACGCGGTGAGGCCCTTGGGGCTGGTGCTGGTGCTGATCGCCGGTGCGGCTGCGGCGGGGCCTGACCTGTCCAAGCGCCCGGTGGCGCGGGCCGGGACAGATGCGCCGCCCGCGGTTTCAACACCAGTGCTGGACGCTGTACGACGCCCGGTATCGCGCCCGGGCACCAATGCGCGCAACGTCGGCACGCCGGTGCCTGCGCTGGAACAGGTGGTGACCGCAGCGGCGCTGCCGCGCGTGCTGTCACTGCGGCCCGCGTTGCGGCCCCGCGCGATTGAACAAAAGGCGATGGCCCGCCGTGAGGCACGGCGCAAGGGGCAGGTCTGCGGTGATCCGGACCTGCAGGGCGACGTTGTCGGCTATGTCCCCGGGCGGCTGAGCGCGTGCGGCATTCAGGAGGCGGTGCGGCTGCGGTCGGTGTCGGGCGTGACGCTGAGCCAGTCGGCGCTGATGGATTGCACCACCGCCAAGGCGTTGAAAACATGGACCGAACGCGGGGCCAAGCCGGCGCTGCGCAACACCGGCGGGGGCCTCGCGGGCTATCGCGTAGCGGCGCATTATGCGTGCCGGACGCGCAACAACCAACCCGGCGGGCGCATCTCGGAACATGGCAAGGGGCGGGCAATTGATATTTCCGGCTTTGCCCTGCGGGACGGCACGCAGCTGACGGTGCTGAACGACTGGAACTCGCGGCACCGGCAGGCGCTGCGGGCGATGCACAAGGCGGCCTGTGGGCCGTTCGGGACGGTGCTGGGGCCGAATTCGGACCGGTTTCACCGGGATCATTTCCATTTCGACACGGCGCGGTATCGGAGTGGGCCATTTTGCCGGTGAGGTGATGGGAGATGTTGGACTGGGGCGCTGCCCCAGACCCCGTGGTATTTTCGGTCAGAAGAAACTGTGTGTCACCGTAGGATGAACTGGGGTGCGGGTGCGATGGGGATGAAGCCGATCAGGACCGCGCCGTTGCGCAGAGTTAGATCCACGTCCAGCGTGGTTTCGTTGCCCGAGGCGCGGGCCATGGCGGCCAGAACCCCTTCGGCCTGACCGCGCAACCGCGTGGAAAGGGTGCCAGTGGCCTCTGCGATGTCGAGCATGGTTTGCCAGTTTTCGGCCTGCAAGGACACCGTCCCTTCGGGTGTGCCGGCCGCGTCCACCGCGAGGTCAGCGGCGAGGTTGAGGCTGAGCGCGCCCCAGCGCGCCTCGGCCAGCGTGATGTCGATCCGTCGCGGTTGCGGCCGGCGGTCGTTCAGCGCACGGCGGTCCCATGCCCGGTCAAAAGTGACCGTGGCGCGCAATTGCAGGCTGTCAAAGGCGCTGGGGAACCCGTCGGGCAAGCGCAGGCCGCGCCGCGCGGCGGCACCGGGTGAGAACTGACTGGCTTCGGTCACAAAGGTGTAAGTGGGCCCGTCCGTCCGGGTCATGGTCAGCGTCAGGTCCTGCGCGCTGGCCTGTATCCCGGCGGCATCGGTGACCTGCCAGGGGCCGGCGGTCCATCCCAGCGCGTCCAGCTCCAACGCGCTGCCGGGGCGCAGCTCCATCGCCATGACACCGCGCGCCATAGTCAGTTGTGACTGGCCGTAGGGCGAGGCGAGGCCGATGGGGCTGTCGGCCAGCCTGACCGTCACATCGCCGGGCCACGAGGCGGGCGCCGAGATGTCGAGCGTCTGCATCTGCACCGCCAGCCCGGTGTCGGGGTCCGCGACGGCCAGATCGCGCAGGCCCGCCTGCAGGCGCAGGGGAAAGCCGCCGCCCGCGATGTCCGACACCTCCGCCTGCCAGCCTTCGGCGCGGCGCTCGTCCAGCCAACGGGTGGCCGCGTTGTGCAACCCGGTGGAGGCGGCCCACCACCACGCGCACCAGCCCAGCCCGGCGAGTGCGATAATCCAGATCAGCCTGCGCATGAGGGCCCTTTCGCTTGGTCTGGTTTTGAGGTCTACCGCAGCACGCAACGAAAGGACCAGTGGCAATGGGCGAGAGCGGCGAGATGTGGGTGTTCGGCTATGGCAGCCTGCTGTGGAACCCCGGTTTTGACGTGGCCGAGACGGTCCGGGCGACGCTGGGCGGGTACCACCGGTCGTTCTGCATGCGGTCGATCCATCACCGCGGGTCGGAGGCGGCGCCGGGGCTGGTGCTGGCGCTGGATGCCGCAACAGAGGCCGCCTGCGCCGGGGTGGCCCTGCGCGCGGCACCGGGGACCGAAGACGCGACACTGGCCTATCTGCGCGAACGCGAGCTGATCTCGTCCGCGTATCTGGAACGGCGGCTGGATGTCACGCTGGAGGACGGGCGGATCGTGGTGGCACTGGCCTATGTGATCGACCCCGACCACGTGCAGTATTGCGGCAACCTGCCGCTGGAGGAACAGGCGCAGATCATCGCCCATGCCACCGGCGGACGCGGGCCGAACCACGAATATCTCCACAACACCGCGCAACATCTGGCCGAACTGGGCATCCCCGATCCGGACATGGATTGGCTGGTTCGCCGCGTTGCAGCGATCCGGGCATAAATCCTTGGCGCTTCTGCCGAAAACCCGGTAGATTGCGCCAAAGAGCAGGCAAAGACAGGGGTTTGAAGCGTGAGCGTTGCGCATACGGCACCCGAGGCACAACCACATTTCTCGCAGCCGTTTAACCAGATCGCGCTGATGCTGATCGTGCTTGGGCTGTCGGGATTTGGCGCCATCGTGGCGTTGCCGCGGGTGTTGCCGGTGTTTCAGGCAAACCCATACCTCAATGGCTTTATCATGTTCGTCTTTGTGGTTGGTGTGCTGGCCTGTTTCTTCATGGTGTTGCAGCTGATCGTGTCGGTGCGCTGGATCGAGCAGTTCGCCTCTGGCGGGCCCGGCGCGCAGGCCAAGGCGCCGCAATTGCTCGCCTCGCTGGCGTCGCTGCTGCGGTCGCGCGGGGCGCGGATGCAGCTGTCATCCTCGTCGACGCGGTCCATTCTGGATTCGGTCGCCACCCGCATCGACGAAGTGCGCGAGATCACGCGATATATCGTCAACATGCTGATTTTCCTCGGCCTTTTGGGGACGTTCTATGGCTTGGCCACGACCGTTCCGGCGGTGGTCGACACCATCCGCAGCCTGGCCCCGCAGGACGGTGAGGGCGGTGTGGAGGTGTTCAACCGGCTGATGACCGGCCTTGAGGCGCAGCTGGGCGGCATGGGGGTCGCCTTTGCCTCGTCCCTTTTGGGGCTTGCGGGATCGCTGATTGTGGGGCTGCTGGAGCTCTTTGCGGGCCACGGGCAGAACCGGTTTTATCGCGAGCTGGAAGAGTGGCTGAGCTCGATCACCCGGGTGGGTCTGACCGCCGAAGGGGACGCGGGCAGCGAAGGGCACGCCATGGCCGGTGTGATCGACCATCTGGCGGAGCAGATGGAGAGCCTGCAGACCATGTTCACCCAGTCGGATGTGAGCCGGTCGATGGTGGACGAAAAGCTGGGCAAGCTGGCCGATGCGGTGGACCGGATGACCCGTCAGATGCAGAACGCGGGAAGCGAAACCGGCGCGCTGTTGCGCGTGGCCCAGGGGCAGGAGCGGCTGATCGCGGTGATCGAGGCGCAGGGCACAGGCGACGGGATCGACCCTGAAAGCCGGATGCGCCTGCGGTCGATCGACGTGCAGATGCTGCGCATCCTCGAGGAAATCAGCGCCGGCCGTCAGGAAAGCATGGCCGAGCTGCGCACCGACATCTCGGCGCTTGCCCAGGCACTGAGCCAGCCGCGCGGGCAGGATCGCAAGACCGCAGCCACTCGCCGACCGGGGCCGGGCCAGGTGGCAGGTAAGGGCTGAGCATGGCGCTGTCGCGACGCACCGGGCAACGTTTCCAGAACTCGATCTGGCCGGGCTTTGTCGATGCGATGACGGGGCTCTTGCTGGTGCTGATGTTCGTGCTGACCATCTTTATGGTGGTGCAGTTTGTCCTGCGCGAGACGATTTCCGGGCAGGAGGACGAACTGAACCAGTTGGCCGGTGAGGTGGCCGCACTGGCGCAAGCGCTGGGACTGGAGGAAAACCGCGCTGCCGATCTGGACGCGCGGGTGAACACGCTGACCAGCACGCTGGGGGACGCGCAGGCGCAGATTGCGGCCCTGACGGCGGATCGCAACGCGCAGGTTGCGGCGTTGGAGGAGGCCCGCACACGCATCACCAGCTTCGAGGCGCAGGTGGCCGCCCTGATTGCCGAACGGGACGGCGCGTTGGACACGGTTGCGGGGCTGGAGGGCGAACAGGCGCGCCTGCTGTCGGAGCAGGAGGCGCTGAACCTCGCGCTGGCGCAGGCCCGAGACGAGATCGACGCGGGCACCGAAGCGGCGCGTCTCGCCGCCGCCCGCACCGAGGCGTTGCAGGCGCTGATCGCCGATCTGCGCAGCCGCAATGCCGCGACCGAGCAGGAGGCGACCGCGCTGCAAGCCGATCTGAACGCTGCCCGCGACGCGTTGAGCGCCGAAGAGGCCGCGCGTCTGGCCGATGCCGCCGCGGCAGAGGCCCTGCGCGCGCGTCTGCAGGACGCCGATGCCGAGTTGACCGCGATGACCCTCGCGCTGGAGGCGCAGCGGCAGGAGGCGGAGGATACGCTGACCTTGCTGGCCGCAGCCCGCGCGGCGAATGAGGACCTGGACGCGCAACTGGCCGCGGCTCTGCTGGCGTCCGACACCGCGCAAGGCAGCGCCACTGCCGCCGCGGCCCGGATCGACGCGCTGGAGGCGGATGTCGCAACTGCGCTGGCCGCGCTGGAGGCGGCAAAGTCGCAGAACGCACAGCTCGAGAGCACCCGCGCCAGTCTGGAGTCGCAACTGGCCGCGGCGTTGCTGTCCGCCGAACAGGGGGCTGACAGCGCCGCGCAGACGGCCGCCGACCTGACCGCCCGGCTGGCAAGTGTCGAAGCGGAGTTGGAGGCCGCGACGCTTGAAGTGACGGATGTGCGCGACAGGCTGGCCGCTGCCTTGGCCGCGCGCTTGGCGTCCGAGGCAGAGGTGACTGCACAGGCTGCTGACCTCGACGCGCTGCGCACGCAGTTGGCTACGGCCATCGCGGCACGCGATGCAGCAGAGGCGGACGCGGAGGCTGCCGGCGGTACCAACGCTGCGGTGCGCGATCAGCTGGCCGCCGCCTTGGCCGCCAAGCTCGCCGCCGAGACGGAGTTGCAGACCCTGTCCACCGATGCCGCCGAAGTGCGCGCGCAACTGAGCGCAGCACTTGCCGCGCGTGCCGAGACCGAAAGCGCACTCGCAGCACTGCAATCCGACGCCGACACCCGCGCCGCGTTACTTGCCGCCGCACGCGATGCGCTGTCCGCCGAAGAGGCCGCAACGCTGGAGGCGCAACGCCAGACCGAGCTCTTGAACCAGCAGGTGGCCGCCTTGCGGGAACAATTGGGCCAGTTGCAGTCGCTGCTGGATGACGCCGTAGCGCGCGATGCGGCCCAGGATGTGCAGCTGGCGACCCTCGGCCAGGACCTGAACACAGCGCTGGCGCGCGCCGCACTCGAAGAACGCCGCCGCCGCGCGCTCGAAGAGGCCGAACGCAAGCGTCTGGAGGAAGAGGCCCGCGCGTTGCAGGCGCAGGCGCAGGATCTCGAACGCTACCGGTCGGAGTTCTTTGGCCAGCTGCGCGATGTGCTGGGCGCACAGGACGGGGTGCGCATCGTCGGCGACCGGTTCGTGTTCTCGTCCGAAGTGCTCTTTGCCCCCGGTGCGGCGGAGCTGTCGGATGCGGGTCGCGCGGAGATCGCCAAGATCGCCAGCATCCTGCGTGACATCGCCGACGACATCCCCGGCGGCATCGACTGGGTGCTGCAGGTGGACGGGCATACCGACAACATCCCGCTGTCCGGCTTTGGTGCGTTTGCCGACAATTGGGAACTGAGCCAGGCGCGCGCGCTGTCGGTTGTGCGCTACATGATCGACTTTCTCGGCCTGCCGCCCGACCGGCTGTCGGCGAACGGCTTTGGCCAGTACCAGCCCATCGATACGGCCGACACGGTCGAAGCGCGGGCGCAAAACCGGCGGATCGAGCTGAAGTTTACGGAGAAGTGACCGCCAGGTCCGCGTGGCGATGCGCGATCACGCGCCCCTCGCGGGTCAGCCGGACATAGCCGCGATAAGCGCCCGGCGCCCAGCCTTCGGCGGGCGCGCGGCGGCCAAAGGCGCGGAAGAGCTGCAATTGGGGGTCGTCAAGCTGGACTTCGGTGCGGAACACCTCCGTCCCGTCCGGCCCGTCGGCCCAGAGTGTCATCAGATCACCGGGTTCGGCGAAATGGACAAAGCCGTACAGCACCATGGCGGAGGTGGTCGGCATGTCGGCGACACGCGCATCACCGGATTTCACCGCATCGAGCGATGGCACATCATCGGAGAACGCCGCGGTGAACAGCCCTGCACGGTCATAGGGGATCATCGCGTCCCACAGGCCGGGGCCGTCGACTGTGCCGCAGGTGGTGTTGCTGTCGACGGGCAGGAACGGGTCGACGACGCGCCCGTCCTTGAGAACGGTCAGGTGCAGATGCGGCGCGTTGGTCAGGCCCGACAGGCCGATCTCGCCCAGTGGCGTGCCGGCCTCGACCTGCGCGCCAACGGGCACGACGACGGAGCCGTTCTTGAGGTGGCAATAGGTCGTGCGCCAGCCGTCGCCGTGGTCGATGCGCACGGCGTTGCCACAGCCGCGATCCTGCAGGTCGGGGGCGGTTTCGGGGGTCACGGCGATGTCTTCCATCCCGTCGCGGACGCGGTCCACGGTGCCGGGAGCGGCGGCGAGCACATCAACGCCCGCCTCCATCGCCTCGAAGGACAGCAAGTGGAAATCGGTGCCGCGATGGCCGTCGCGTGACTTGACCGCACACATGTAGTCGCGCTGGCCCGGGCCGGGGTCCAGATCAACGTAATCTTCGATATAGCAGGAGGTGCCGAGGGTGCAGTCGACAGGCAGGCTCAGCGTGGGGGTGTCGGCCAGCGCGGGTGCCGCGCTGGCCGAACAGATCAGGGCGAGGCTCTGAACGAGCCTGCGCATCAGTCCGCTGTGAGGAGCGGTGGCTTGTCGCCGGAAATCCGGGGTTTTTCCGGCCCTTCGAGTTTCAGGTCCAGCTTGCCGTTCTTGACGCCAACCTTGACCACGCCACCCTTCATCAGCTTGCCAAAGAGCAACTCTTCGGCGAGCGGTTTCTTGATGTGCTCCTGGATGACGCGGCCCAGGGGACGCGCGCCCATCTTGTCGTCATAGCCCTTGTCGGCGAGCCACTCGGCGGCGGGCTTGGTCAGTTCGATGGTCACGTTGCGGTCCATCAACTGCGCCTCGAGCTGCAGCACGAATTTCTCGACCACCGACAGGATCGTGTCCTTGCCCAGCGGGCCAAAGCTGATCACCGCGTCCAGACGGTTGCGGAATTCGGGCGTGAACGTCCGCTCGATTGCAGCGGTATCCTCGCCCTCGCGCCGGTCGCGGCCAAATCCGATGGCGGCCTTGGCCATATCAGCGGCACCCGCGTTGGAGGTCATGATCAGGATCACGTTGCGGAAATCCACCGCCCGCCCGTTGTGGTCTGTCAGCTTGCCGTGGTCCATCACCTGCAACAGGATGTTGAAAACGTCCGGGTGCGCCTTTTCGATCTCGTCGAGCAGCAGCACGCAATGCGGATGCTGGTCCACGCCATCGGTGAGCATGCCGCCCTGATCAAAGCCGACATAGCCCGGAGGCGCGCCGATCAGGCGGCTGACGGCATGTTTCTCCATGTATTCGGACATGTCGAAGCGGAGCATTTCCACACCGAGCGTATCGGCCAGTTGTTTGGCCACCTCGGTCTTGCCCACACCCGTGGGCCCGGCGAACAGGTAGTTGCCGATGGGCTTTTCAGGCTCGCGCAACCCGGCGCGGGCCAGCTTGATGGCCGAGGCGAGCGCCTCGATGGCCGGGTCCTGACCGAACACCACGCGCTTGAGTGACACTTCGAGGTCCTTGAGCGTTTCGGCATCGTCCTTCGACACGTTTTTGGGGGGAATGCGTGCAATCTTGGCCACGACATTCTCGATCTCCTTGGTGCCGATGGTCTTGCGTCGTTTCGCGGCGGCGACCAGATGCTGGGCCGCGCCGGCCTCGTCTATCACATCGATCGCACTGTCGGGCAGCTTGCGGTCATTGATATACCGGCTGGCCAGCTCAACGGATGTCTTGATCGCGTCGGAGGTGTATTTCACCCCGTGGTGATCCTCGAAATACGGCTTCAGCCCGCGCAGGATTTTCGTCGCATCCTCGACCGACGGCTCGTTCACGTCGATTTTCTGGAACCGGCGGGACAGCGCGCGGTCCTTCTCGAAATGCTGGCGGAATTCCTTGTAGGTGGTCGAGCCCATTGTGCGCAGCTTGCCGCCCTGCAAGGCGGGCTTCAGCAGGTTGGACGCATCCATTGCCCCGCCGGAGGTCGCGCCGGCGCCGATCACCGTGTGGATCTCGTCGATGAACAGAACCGCGTCCTTGTGGTCTTCCAACTCGGTGACGACCGCCTTCAACCGTTCCTCGAAATCGCCGCGGTAGCGGGTGCCTGCGAGCAGCGCGCCCATGTCGAGCGAATAGATCGTCGTACCGGACAGCACTTCGGGTGTCTCGCCGGCAACAATCTTGCGCGCCAGCCCTTCGGCGATGGCCGTCTTGCCGACGCCGGGGTCACCCACCAGCAGCGGGTTGTTCTTACGACGGCGGCACAGCACCTGAATGCAACGCTCCACCTCGCTGTCGCGGCCGATCAGCGGGTCGATGTCGCCCTCGCGGGATTTTTCGTTCAGGTCCACGCAATACTTGGCCAGCGCGCTTTCCTTCTTGTCGCCGTCGGTGACGCCCTGCGGCTCTTCCTCGGCCTCGGGCGCGCCCGAGACGGGGCGGCTTTCGCCAAAGGCAGGGTCCTTGGCCACGCCGTGCGCGATGAAGTTCACCGCGTCATAGCGCGTCATGTCCTGCTCCTGCAGGAAGTAGGCGGCGTTCGACTCACGCTCCGCAAAGATCGCGACCAGCACGTTGGCGCCTGTCACCTCCGTCCGGCCCGAGGATTGCACGTGGATCGCGGCGCGCTGGATCACCCGCTGGAACGCGGCTGTCGGCACCGCTTCGGAGCCGTCGACATCCGTCACCAGATTGGACAGGTCGTCATCCACGAACTCTTCGAGCGTGCCGCGCAATTCGTCCATGTCCACCGAACAGGCCTGCATCACGCGGCGGGCGTCCGGTTCGTCCAGAAGCGCCAGCAACAGATGCTCGAGCGTTGCAAATTCGTGCCGGCGTTCGTTGGCCAGCGCAAGCGCCTGATGGATCGCTTTTTCAAGGGTCGTCGAGAATGAAGGCACGGCAAGTGCTCCTTATCGCTCGGGGTCGGAGGGGCAGCGAGGTATATCGAGGCCCCGAACCAACCATGGCCTCACATGTTTAAGTTTGGTTGAAGATCGCCAACCTTCAAGGATTTTCTTGATCTTGACAGTCACAAAGGCGCGCGGATTTGTGCACCTTGGCTCGTTTTAAGGCAGCGCCGGGCGCAAAATACCTCTAGAAGTTGTTCTTGCGCGTCCGGATTTCGACAAAGACGTCGACGGGGTCGGCCCCGTCCATGCCCAGATGGGCCTGAATGGCGGGGTCGTCAGCGCGTAGAAACGGGTTGGTGGCCAATTCCTCGGCCAGGGTGGAGGGAACGGTGGGCTCGCCTTCGGCGGTGGCTGCCTCAACCGACTGGACACGCGATATTAGGTCGGGATTTTCGGGATCAATGGTCAGCGCGAATTTGGCGTTGGCGGCGGTGTATTCGTGCCCCGAAAAGATCAGCGTATCGGGGGGCAGCGCGGCCAGCTTTTGCAGGCTTTCGTGCATTTGCGGCATCGTCCCTTCGAACACGCGCCCGCATCCCAGCGCCATCAGGCTGTCGGCGGTGAACGCCGCCTTGGCATCCGGAAAATGAAACGCGATATGGCCCTGGGTATGGCCCGACACGTCGATCACGCGCCCGTCGATGGCCCCGATTTCGACCCGGTCGCCCTCTTGCACGGTCATGTCGAGCGCGGGCAGGCGGTGCCTGTCGGCGGCGGCACCGGTCACACGCGCCGGAAACCGGGCAAGGATTTCGGCCAGCCCCTGCACGTGGTCGCCGTGGTGATGCGTCAGGAACACGTCCGACAGGATCCAGCCTGTCTCCTCCAGAAAGTTCATGATGGGCGCGGCTTCGGGCGCGTCGATCAGCCCGGTGGCCCCTGTCGCGGTGTCATGCGCCAAAAAGGCATAGTTATCCTGAAGGCAGGGGATCGTCGCGATTTGAAGGGCCATGGCAAAACGTCTTTCATCTTCGTAAACTCATCTGATTAGGTGGCGTGCGCGCACCGAAAGGGCAAGGCCGATGCATCTGGATGTGCAGGATCTGCGGAACTTTTATTATCGCAGCGCGCTGGGGCGGGCTGCACAGGTGTCCTTGCGCGCCCGGTTGACGCAGATCTGGCCCGAGGCCAAGGGGCAGACGGTGGCGGGGTTCGGCTTTGCCATACCGCTCTTGCGACCCTACCTCGCGGACGCGCGCCGGGTGATTGCGCTGATGCCGGGGCCGCAGGGGGTTATGCCGTGGCCCGCCAATGCGCCCAACGTGTCGGTGCTGACCGAAGAGACGTTGTGGCCGATCGAGACAGGGCATGTGGACAAGCTGATCATGCTGCACGGGCTCGAGACATCCGAACGCGCCTTTGATCTGCTTGAGGAAGCGTGGCGCGTGCTCGGGCCGGGGGGCAAGGCGCTGTTCATCGTGCCCAACCGTGCAGGGCTCTGGTCGCGGCGCGACCGGACGCCGTTTGGCTTTGGCCGGCCCTATTCGGCCAGCCAGCTCGAGACGCAGTTGCGCAAGCACCAGTTTCTGCCGGAGCGGCATCTGGGCGCGCTCTATCAGTTTCCGTCGTCCAAGCGGGTGTGGATGAAATCCGGGCCGATGTTCGAAAAGGTGGGCCGGTCGATGCCGGGTATCTTTGCGGGCGGCGCGTTCATGGTCGAGGCGTCCAAGCTGGTCTACCCGCCCAAGGGCAAGGTCGCGCGGAGCAAGGCCAGGAAACAGGCGATCCCCCAAGGTGTGCCCGCGCCCATCGCCGGGCGGGTGTGATCCTGTTCAACGCGCAGATGTGCGGAATCAAGGCCGCAGGCCGCCGCGCAATCGCCGGGCCGCCCCCCCCCCCGGCACGGCAATAGGTAGATGTTTGCACCATCGAAGTATCGGCGCGCTCGCATAGCTGCCATAAATCGCACCGAATTCCGGGTGGATCGCCATACCGCGGCCCCGCGATTGCGCGGCTCGTCTCTATTCCGCGAAGTGGCACGCCACTCGGGCACCGCCCACATCCCGCAACACAGGGCGCTCTGTCCGGCACCGCTCCGCCGCCAGCGGACAACGCGGGTTGAACGCACAACCCGGCGGCGGGTTGATCGGGTCGGGGATCTCGCCCTGCGGCGGGGCCACCTCGCGGCCAAAACCATCGAGCTTGGGGGCGGCGGCCAGCAGCATCTGCGTGTAGGGGTGCCGGGGTGTGTCGAACAGCGTGTCGGGGTCGGCCTCCTCGACCAGTCGGCCCAGATACAGCACCCCGATCCGGTCGGCCATGTGTTGCACCACCGTCAGGTCGTGGCTGATAAAGAGGTAGGTCAGCCCGAACGCGTCCTTCAGGTCGCTCATCAGGTTCAGCACCTGCGCCTGCACCGACACATCGAGCGCGCTGGTCGGCTCATCACAAACGATCAGCTTGGGCTCCGACGCGAGCGCGCGGGCAATGCAGATCCGCTGCCGCTGACCACCGGAAAACTCATGCGGGAACTTGCCCGCATCGCGCGCCGACAGCCCCACCTGTTCCAGCAAACGCTCTGCCAGTCCGGCGGTGTCACCACCCCGCGCCACGACGGGTTCCGCAATGATGTCCCGCACCCGCCAGCGCGGGTTCAGCGAGGCGTAGGGGTCCTGAAAGATCATCTGGATGTCGGACCGGATGCTCTCGATCCGGTCGGCATCCGTCTCATGCGCCAGATCGATGCCGCGAATGTCCACGTTGCCGTCCGACGGGCGCAGCAGGCCGACCAGCATCTTGCCGATGGTCGACTTGCCCGACCCGCTTTCGCCCACAAGCGCATAGACCGTCCGTTCCTCGATCTCGAACGACACATCCGACACCGCCGTCAGCAGCGCCTTCGGCTTGCGCTCGATCAGCCGGTTCAGCCAGGGTTTCGAGACGTCAAAGATGCGCGTGAGATTGCGGATGGAGACGAGCGCCATTCAGGCAACCTCTTCGCGCTTGATCGGATGGTAGCACGCCGCACGGCCCGCCCCGTCCTCAATCCGGGGTCCGGGGTCGGCCTTGCAATCGTCCTGCGTGTAGGGGCAGCGCGGGTGAAAGGCGCAGCCCGTGGGCAGCGCATCGAGCCGCGGCATCGCGCCGGGGATCTGGTGCAGCCGGTCCTTGCCGCGCGACGCCAGCGGGGTCGAGCCCATGAGCCCGTCGGTATAGGGATGCACCGGGGCGGCCAGCACCTCGCGCACGGGGCCCAATTCGGCCAGCTGACCGGCATACATGACGGCCACGCGGTCGGCGGCCTCGGCAATCACGCCCATGTCGTGGGTGATCAGCATCACGGCAGTGCCCCGCTCGCGACAAAGCCGTTTCAGCAGCGCGATGATCTGCGCCTGAACGGAGACATCGAGCGCCGTTGTCGGCTCATCCGCGATGATCAGGCTTGGCTCCGCGCACAGCGCCAGTGCAATCACAACCCGCTGCCGCATACCGCCCGAGAACTCGTGCGGATAGCTGTCGACGCGCTGCGCAGCCCCGGGAATGCCGACCTCTTCCAGCGCTGCAATGGCGCGCTTGCGGGCGTCCGACTGGCTGATATCCAGATGCGCCAGCATCGTCTCGGTCAACTGATCCCCGATCCTGAGCAGTGGGTTGAGCGAGGTCAGCGGGTCCTGGAACACCATCCCGATTTCCTTGCCCCGCAGCCGCCGGATCGCGTCGCGGCCCAGCTGATCGATGCGCGTCCCGTTGAGGTGAATTTCCCCCGCAGAGATATGCGCGGGCGGGTTGAGCAGCCCGATCACCGCATTGCCCGCCATCGACTTGCCCGCCCCGGATTCGCCCACGACGCCGAGGATTTCCCCTGCGGCAATGTCATAGGAGACACCATCTACAGGACGCAGAGTGCCATGCCGTGTGGGGATATCGACGGTGAGGTCGCGGATGGAGAGGATGGGGGTGGTCATAAGGTAGGTCTGTTTTCAGCTTCAATTGTGGTGTCCAGAGAATGAGGCGCCCGGCGCGCTTGCGCCATGCCCGACCTCCCCCCCGGGAGGGCATACTGGTCCACAGATGTTCCAATGATGTCCAGCAAGGCGTTGCCTTCAGCTGTTGTGCATTTGGCGGGGCCCTCCCGAGGTCGGGCATGGCGCAAGCGCGCCTCCTGTCTCCGCCCCATCACCGCAACCTCGGGTTGAGCGCATCGCGCAGCCAGTCGCCCAGCAGGTTCACACTCAGCGCCAGCGCCAGTAGCGTCATCGCCGGAAAGAACAGGATCCACCACTCACCCGAGAACAGGAAGCCCTGACCAATGCGGATGAGCGTACCCAGAGAGGGCTGCGTCGGCGGTGCCCCCACCCCCAGAAATGACAGCGTTGCCTCAGCAATGATCGCCAGGGCCAGTGAGATCGTCGCAATCACCAGCACAGGCGACAGCACATTGGGCAGGATGTGGCGCACCATGATTGCAGGCCCGCTGCGCCCGATCAGACGGGCGGCGGCCACGTATTCCTTGTTCTTTTCCACCAGGGTCGCCCCGCGCACCACGCGCGCAAACTGCACCCAGTCCGACAGGCCAATCGCAATGATCAGCACCCAGATCGCTACCTGATCCCGGTACTCCACCGGCGTGACCCCCTTGGCGATGCCAAAGATCAGCATCGCCACAAGGATCGACGGAAAGGTCAGCTGCACGTCCGCCACGCGCATGATGATCGTCTCCGTCCAGCCGCCGACATAGCCGGCCAGCAAGCCCAGCGTGATGCCCAGCACCATCGCAAACAGCACCGCCGCCGCCCCGACAAACAGCGAGATGCGCATGCCATAAAGGATCGTGGAAAACACATCCCGTCCCTGATCATCCGTGCCCAGCCAGAAACTGTCGCCGGTGAACGCATTCGGTGTCATGGGACGCGAAAACCCGTTCATCAGGTTGAGCGAGGCAGGATCAAATGGATCAAAGGGCGCAATCAGCGGCGCCAGCACGGCCCCCAGCACCAGCACCAGCGTCACCGCAAAGCTGACGATGGCGACAGGCGAGTGTTTGAACTGGTGGATGAAATCCGACTGCAGCGCGAGCGACAGGCGCGAGGGGTCCTTGACCGGGGTCCGGGGCAGGGGCGTGTCGACCATCAGTGCGCCCCCGTCCGGTCCGCACGCAGGCGCGGATCAATTGCAAAATACAGCATGTCGACGATCAGGTTGATGCCCACGAACATCACCGAGATCAGCATCAGATATGCGGCCATGACGGGGATATCCACGAACTGGATCGCGTTGATGAACAGCAAGCCAACGCCGGGCCATTGGAACACCGTCTCGGTGATGATCGCGAAGGCGATGATCGACCCCAATTGCAGCCCCGTCACCGTGATCACCGGCACCAGCGTGTTCTTCAGCGCGTGACGGAAATTCACCGCCCGCTCGCGCAGGCCTCGGGCGCGGGCAAAGCGGATGTAGTCCTGCCGCAGCACCTCCAGCATCTCGGAGCGCACGAGCCGCATGATCAGCGTCATCTGATAGAGCCCCAGTGTGATCGCGGGCAGGATCAGCGCCTGCAGCCCACTTTGCGTCAGAAACCCGGTCGTCCAGTTCCCGATCTTCACCGTTTCGCCCCGGCCAAAGCTGGGTAACCAGCCGAGTTCCACGGAAAACAGGTAAATCAACAGGATACCGATCAGGAAGGTGGGCAGGGACACCCCGATCAGCGACACCGTCATGATCGCATTGGCGGCAAATCCGTTGCGCCGGATGGCCGTGAACACGCCCAATGCAATGCCGAAGGCAATCGCCAGAAACCCGCTCACGGCGGCCAGTTCCAGCGTCGCGGGCGCGCGCTCCAGCAGGATCTCGGACACGGGCCGCCCTTGCCGGAAACTCACCCCGAAATTGCCCTGCACCGCCCCTTCGAGAAAGCGGTAATACTGCACGAAAAAGTTCTGATCGAGGCCAAGCTGCGCCCGCAGCCGCTCAACGTCTTCGAGCGTGCGTTCCTGACCCAGCATGTTGTCGATCGGGTCCCCGACAAAGCGGAACATGGAAAACGCAACCAGCCCCACGACCAGCAAGACGATGGCGCTTTGGAACACGCGTTGGATTGTATAGGCGAGCATTGACCCAGCAGATAACGGGCGGCGGGGCGGGTCAAGTCGAAAGCGCCGCGCAGGGCGGGCGCGCGGCCTTGATTGCATGGTTTGCATGCTGCGCCGTCTGCACGGACGCGGCGGAAGATTCTTTTGCTGCACGCCCAAGGGGAATCGTGGCCTTTGGCGTAGAAAGGCAATAGACAAGACACACAGGACCTAATCCATTTGAGTCTCGCCCATGGTTTCCGAACGCACCGTATTTCTCCGGTCGATGCACCTTGTCTGTTTCCCGCGTGTCCGCGGCTTGGCCTCAGGTCCGCAACGTGGGTAAAAAGGACGACACAGCCAAACAGATCGCCGCCCTGCCGGTCCGCTGGGACAAAAGCGGGCGCGTGCGCGTGCTCATGGTCACATCGCGCGATACCGGGCGCTGGGTCATGCCCAAAGGCTGGCTGATGGACGGCAAGAAACCCTGGCACGCCGCCAAGATCGAAGCGCTGGAAGAGGCGGGGGCCGTGGGCTTTGTCGCGGATCAGTCCATCGGTCGCTATCACTACAAAAAGCGGCTGGAAAGCGGCGACAAACTGCTGTGCCGGGTGACTGTCTATCCGATGGTCGTCGACCGGCTGAAACGCCGCTGGAAAGAGCGCAAGCAGCGCAAGCGCCATTGGTTTTCGCTGCGCAAGGCCGCGCGGCTGGTGAACGAGGACGAGTTGACGGCGCTGTTGCGTGATTTGGCGCGCGACCCCGACCAGCTGTCGAGCTTTGCCGCGTTGAGCGAGGCGTCCTGAGGGGTGTTTTGGTCCCGCCTCCTGTCGGAGTGATCTTGCATGCCTTGCCTGATCTTTGTCTCCCACCCTGCCGTGGTGATCGACCCGCACTGCCCCGTCCCCGATTGGGGTCTGAGCGATTCCGGCCGCGCAGTGGCCGCGACCCTTGCCGGTCGCGACATCGTGCAGGGTGCCACGCACATCTGGTCGAGCGCTGAGCGCAAGGCGCAGGACACCGCTGCGATCCTTGCGGGCAGGCGCGGCCTGCCGGTGTCGACCCGCGCCGATCTGGGCGAGAATGACCGGAGCGCCACCGGCTTTTTGCCACCGACCGCGTTCGAGGCGGCAGCGGATGCGTTCTTTGCCACGCCGGATCAAAGCTTTGGCGGTTGGGAAACCGCGCAGGATGCGCAGGCGCGCATCGTTGCGGCCACACGCTTCATCGTTGCGCAGCATGGGGCCGGTGATCTGATCATCGTCTCGCATGGCGGGGTGGGCACGTTGCTGTGGTGCCATCTGGCTGGCGTTCCCATCGACCGCTGTCACGATCAGCCGGGGCAGGGGTGCTATTGGATTGCCGATCTGCCTGCGCTTGCCTTGCGTGGGCCGTGGCAGCCGATCTAGGGCGCAGGCTGCGCCGTTGCGTCGCGCCAGCGGAGTGCATAATGCTCCATACGGTCCAGCATTGCGTTGTCCGATAAGCCTTGTGCCGCCACGCTTGTTCCCGCCATGCGCTGATCCCCCGCCAGCAGTGCCGCGCCCTGGCTCGTGCCGGTCGCACTTTCGCTCACCTCCACCGGTGCGCCGGTCGCGGCGTGCAGCATATGACGGTAGGCCGTGTTGCGGGCAAACGGCCCCTCGACCAAGATCGGCCCGCGATGACCGATCAGCGACAGACACTCCGCCGTGACCAGCGCCAGATAAAAGCCCGCCGCCACGCCGCGCGCCGCCGTCCCGATCTCAGGCTCCGCCCCGACCCAATGCGCCGCACGTCCGGCATAAGGTCCGGTCTCGGGCACGACGGCAGGCAACAGCATCGTGCCGGAAGCCAGCACCTTTGCGATGTCGGCGTCGGTTGCATCGGGCGTCGGCCCTTGGGTGATCAGGTCATGTTCGCGCCCGCCCATGAACCGGGCAGAGGGCACGGGGTCGCCGAACGCATTGACGTTGACCAGCGTGTCGCGCGCCGGATCAAGCGTCACGGGCGCGCCACCCACCGCCATCGCGATGACCCAGGTGCCCGTGGACACCACGCTGAACGGCGCGTTGCGGCACAGCAGGTGCGGCAGCAGCGACGCATTGGAATCGTGGATGCCGCAATGCACGGGCGTGTCCGCAGGCAGCCCGGTACGCTGTGCAATCTCCGTCAGGATCGGCCCGAGGATGTCGGCGCAAGGGCGCGGCGGGGCCATTTTGTCCCGAATGCGCAGCGTGCCCACCAGCGTGGAAAAGGTGCCGTCCTGCGGGTTCCACAGATCGGTATGCGTGCCCAGCGACGTGACATCCGTCGCCGCCACACCCGTCAGGCGATGCGCCCAGTATTGCGGATAGGTGACGATGGTGCGCATCGCCGCGTGCAACCCCGGCACCGTCTCGAACTGGTAGTGCAACTGCGCGCCCACGTTCAGCCCCATTGCCAGCCGCGGCGCACCCGTCTCGTCAAAGGGCGGGCGCAGCGCGTTGTAAGCGGGTGCCAAGGTGTCCGGCCCGGTATGCTCATAATCGAGGATCGGCGCGGCCAGCGCGCCGTCTGTGTCCAGCAGGGCCGCCGCCGCGCCGTGGGTCGTGATGCTGATCGCATCGACACGGTGGGCGGCATGAAACCGCGCGAGATGATCCAGCAGAAACGCCCAAGCGCCGTCCACGTCGAAATGCGGATAGGGCGGGCCGCCCAGCACTTTGTTGGGCCGGGTGATCACGGCGACCTCCGACAGGTCGCGCAGATCGACGAGGGCGAGTTTGACATTGGTCTTGCCGATGTCGATGACCGCAACGTGGCGCGCGCTCATGGCATGTGAAAGACGGGGGTGAGCGGCACCGCCACCGGTGCATTGTCGGCACCGGTTTCCATGATGTCGGCCATGTGCGCCCACCATCGCTGCATGATCTCATGCGCCGGCAGGTCGTCCATGCCGTGATCGTCCGTGCGCCAGAGCACGCCAAACAGGATGTTCGTCTCCTCATCCAGATGGATCGAGTAATCGGAGATTCCCGCATCCTTCAGCAGCGCCAGCAGCTCGGGCCAGATCGCGTCATGCCGGGCGCGATAGATGTCGCGGCAGCCCGGGTTCAGGCGCATCTTGAACGCGTATTTCTCCATCAGCGCCTCCAGCGATGCCACAGCTGCGGCAGCGCAATGACCGAGATCAGCAGCGCCCCGATGACGATGGACATCACGATGCCCGGCACGTTCAGCAGACCCAGGCCAAAGGTCACCAACCCCATGACAAAGGCGGCGATCACGACGCCCGGGATGGTGCCCGACCCGCCCAGAATGCTCACGCCGCCCAGCACGACCATGGTCACGATCTCCAGCTCCCAGCCAAAGGCGATGGAAGGCCGGGTGGAGCCCAGCCGCGAGGTCAGGCAAATCGCCGCCACGCCCGACATCAGCCCGGTGAGCAGGAACAGGATGAACTTGACCCGCCCGACCCGGATGCCGGAAAACAGCGCGCCAGTGGCATTGTTACCGATAGCATAGACCGCGCGGCCAAAGTTCGTCTTGTGCAGGATCACCGCGTAGATCAGCGCGATCAGCGCAAACAGGACGAACTCGAACGAGATCACCCAGTAGACGTAGCCCTGCCCGAAAAAGGCGAAATCCGGCGGGTAGCCCCGATAGGCCTGATCGCCCAGCACGATGTAACTGACGCCGCGAAACAGGCTCATCGTGCCGATGGTCACCACGATGGACGGCAGGCCCAGCCCGGTGACAAGCAACCCGTTGAACGCACCGCAGATCACCCCGACGCCCAGCCCGATCAGCACCAGCCCGGGTGTGTCGACGCCAAACTGCACCGCCGCCCCCATCGCGGTGGAGGCGAGCGCGATGATCGAGGCGACTGACAGGTCGATCTCGCCCGAGATGATCAGCAGCGCCATGGCAAAGGCGATCATCGCCTTTTCGGTGAAATTGAAGGTCGCGTCGCTCAGGTTCCAGGCGTTGAGGAAATACGGCGTGGCAAAGCTGTTGGCGACAAAGATGGCGATGGCCACGAGCAGCAGCAGGCTTTCCCAGCTTTTCAGCCGCCGTTCCAGCGGCGATTGCAGGCGGTCGGGAATGCTGCGGTCGGTGACGCTCATGACGCGTGCTCCGCATCCTTGAGGATAATCCGGCCCTTGGTCCGTGAGGCCTGCGCGTTCAGGGCCACCGCGATGATGATCGCGCCGCCCGAGATTGCCAGCTGCCAGAAGGGCGAGATGTTGACGACCGGCAGCGCGTTTTTGATCACCCCCAGAAACAGCGCGCCCAGCAGCGCGCCGCCCACCGACCCGATGCCGCCCATGATCGACACACCGCCAATGACGCAGGCCGCCACCACGTCCAGTTCAAACCCGCCGGCGATATCCACGTAAGCCACCGCATAGCGCGACACCCACAGATACCCCGTCAGCCCCGCAAGCGCGCCCGAAATGGTAAAGGCCCAGAACTGCGTCCGCCCCACATCGATCCCGGCATAGGTCGCGGCATGCGGATTGCCGCCCGCCGCATAGAACGCGCGGCCCAGCGTGGTGCGCGTCATGACGATGGCAAAGATCAGGACGGCGATGATGGCGATCCAGCTCAGCACCGGCAGGCCCAGCAACTCAGTCCGTGGGAACGCCTTGAAGGCGGCGCTCATCTCGTGGCTGTTCACCCATTTGCCGTCCGACATCACAAAGACGAGGCCGCGAAAGATCGTCATGGTGCCAAGGGTGACGACGATGGGCGGAATGCCCAGCTTCCAGACCAGCACACCGTTGAACATGCCCAGCAACGCGCCAAGGGCGACCGCCACCAGCAGGATGACAACCACCGGCACACCGGGGGCGATCACGTTGATCGTTGCAACCACCATGCCGGTCAGCGCGAGATTGGCGGCGACCGACAGGTCGATGCACTTGGTCAGGATCACGATCATCTGGCCGATGGCCAGCAGGATCAGGGGGGCCGTGTCGTTGAACACATGCGCGAGGTTGGAAGGTGCGACAAAGGCCGGGAAGCGGGTGGAGATCACCGCCAGCAGCAGCGCAATCGCGCCGATCAGCAGCATCTCGCGGGATTTGAGCAGGGCGCGCAGCATCAGCGATCCTCGATCCCGGCGGCGTGGCGCACCAGTGCTTCGGGCGTCAGCGCGTCGCCCTGCAATTCGGTGACCATGCGCCCCTCACGCATGACGATGGCACGGTCGGACATGCCTAACACCTCCGGTATTTCCGAGCTGACCATGATCACGGCAAGCCCCTGGGCGGCGAGTTCGGCCATGAACGCGTGTACCGCCGCCTTGGACCCGATATCGATCCCCTTGGTCGGTTCATCGAGGATGATGACCTGGGGCCGGGTGGCTAACCACTTTGAAATCACGACCTTTTGCTGATTGCCACCTGACAATTTTTCCACATGCGTGTCGAGTGATGCGGCCCGCAAATCCAGCCGTTCGGCATAGGTACGGGCCAGCGCGAACTCTTCGGCCAGCCGCAGGAACCCGTTGCGCGAGGTGCGGCCCAGCGACGGCAGCGACACGTTCTGAAAGATCGGCAGAGCCGCAATCGCACCCTGCCGCCCACGGTCCTCGGGGACGTAGACGATGCCGTTGCCGACCGCGTCCGCGGGCGATGTGATCCGCACAGGCTGGCCGTCGATGTGCACGCTGCCGCCCGAGGGGCGAGTGATGCCAAAGAGCGCCTGCATGAATTCGGACCGCCCCGCGCCGACCAGCCCGTAAAAGCCCAGTATCTCGCCCCGCCTGAGCGCAAAGCTGATATCGGCGAACTCCGTGGGGTGGCAATAGCCGCGCACCTCCAGCACCGTGTCGCCGGGTGCCGCGGTGCGTTCCGGGAAAATCTGGCTGACGTCGCGGCCGACCATCATCTTGACCAGTGCGGCCTCGGACACGTCGGCAATGGCGCCCGCGCCCACAAGCTGCCCGTCGCGGAACACGGTGTAGCGGTCGGCGATGCGGAAAATCTCGTCGAACTTGTGGCTGATGAACAGGATCGCCTTGCCCTGCGCCTTGAGCGTTTCCACCAGCGCATAGAGCTCCTGAATTTCCTTGTGCGATAGCGCGGCGGTGGGTTCGTCCATGATCACGACGCGCGCGTCGATGGACAGGGCGCGCGCAATGGCCACCATGTGCTTGTTGGCGATCCCCAGTTCCTTGAGGGGCAGGGTCGGATCGACCTGCGCGCCGATACTGTCGAGGATGTCAGCGGCCTGCCGCACCATCGCGGCGGTGTCGATCAGCCCGAACCGGCCCCGTGGTGCGTGCCCGAGAAAGATATTCTCGGCCACCGACAGCTCATCAAACAGCACGGTTTCCTGATGGATCGCCGTGACGCCCGCATCCGCCGCCGCTTGCGCTGTGGCCAGGCGGATGTCCTGCCCGTCGACGCGGATTTGCCCGCCGTCAGGCTGGTAGATGCCGGTGAGGATCTTGACGACCGTTGACTTGCCCGCGCCGTTTTCACCCACCAGTGCGGTGACGCAGCCGGGGTACAGCTCAAGCGACACATCCGACAGCGCCTTGACGCCCGGAAAGGTCTTGGTCACGCCCGCCAGCGCCAGCACGGGGGCCGCGTCGGCCTGCGTTGGCGCGGACAGGGTGGGGTCGGTTTGCACCAGCATCGGGGTTTTATCTCGGGCAAAGGGCCCCGGCACGGTCACGCGCCGGGGCCATGTGCAGGATCAGAAGATCGACTTGAACTGGTCGATGTTGGAGCTGTCATAGACGAACGGGTCTGCCATGGCGGCGGATGTCGTGTCGTCCAGCGTGACCGAGCCCATGCGCCCCATCGGGATTTCCGCGCCCGGTGCGGCGGTTGCAGCACCTGTGGCCAGCGCGTGGGCGATCATGGTGGCGGAATAACCCAGATCGATCGGGTTCCAGATGGCAAAGGATTTCGACGCACCCGAATTGATCGCCCCCGCCATTTCCGACGGCAGGCCAAGGCCGGTGACGTTGATCTCACCCGCTTTGCCCGCATCCTCGACCGCCTGGGCGGCGGCGACGATGCCGACGCTGGTGGGCGCGATGATGGCGTCCAGATCGGGGTAGGACTGCATCAGGCCCTGCGCCTCGCGATAGGATTTGTCGGCCAGATCGTCGCCATAGACGGTGGTGACCACATCGATGCCGGGATAGTCGCCCATCACCTTGTTCATCTCTTCGATCCAGATGTTCTGGTTGGTGGCGGTGGCCGAGGCCGACAGCACCGCAACCTCGCCCCCGTCAGGCAGGTGATCGGCGGCCAGCTTGATGATCATGTTGCCGATCAGCGCGTTGGACGACGGGTTGAGGTGCATGGCGCGCCCTTCTTCGGCGACGCCAGAATCCCATGAGATGACCGTGATGCCGCGTTGCTGCGCCTTTTTCAGGGCGGGCACCAGCGCGTCGGGGTCATTGGCGGAAATGGCGATGGCATCCACGCCCTGGGCGATCAGCGAGTTGATCACCTCGATCTGGCCTTCGGCGGTGGTGTCGGTGGGACCGGTATAGATGATCTCGACCCCGCCAATTTCGGTGGCGGCCTCTTCGGCGCCTTCGGCGGCGGCCTCAAAGAACCCGATGCCAAGCGCCTTGACCACCAAGGCGATGCGCATGTTGTCCTGCGCCATGGCGGTGGAGCCCATCATGCCGGCGGCCAGGCTCAGCCCCGCGACCAGCGATGTGAATGTGCGACGTTTCATGTGTAGTATCCTCCCTTAAAACGGCGTTTTGTGTAGAGTTATGAGGCTGTTATGAGGCCGCCTCTTGCTGCTGAGCGGTGCCCGGGCGGGCCACGATCAGTGTCACGTCGGCGGCCTCGAGCATGCTGGCCGCCTGATCCGAAATCCCTTCGTCGGTGATGACCGTGTGGATGCGGTCAAGTGCGCACAGCACCAGGCTGGAGCGTTGCGCGAATTTGGAGCTGTCGACCAGAACGACCAGCTCGTCGGCCTGTCCGATCAGCTTTTGTTCGGCCTGGATCAGCAGCGGGTCCGCCTCCATCAGGCCCAGCGGGCCGAGGCCCTGCGCCCCCATGAACATGCGCCGCGCATAGAAATTGCGGGTCACGTCATTGTCGAAAGGCGACAGGATGATGTTCTGTTCACGGTAGATCGTGCCGCCCGACAACATGACGCTGTTCTTGGAATGCTTGAGCAGGTGTTCGGCAATCGGGAACGAGTTGGTAAAGACCTGCATGCGGCGCGAGGCGAGCGGGTGCACCATCTGGAACGTGGTCGTCCCGCCATTGATGATGATCGACTCGCCATCGGCGCACAGGTCCACGGCGGCGCGCGCAATGGCGGCCTTTTCCCGGATGCGAAACGTCTCGTTTACGGCGAATGTCCGCCCCGCCAGCCCGACAAAGGCGGGCGGAGAGATCGCTTCGGCCCCGCCGCGCACACGGCGCAGTTTCTTTTGCATATGGAGCGTGGCGATATCGCGGCGCACCGTCGCTTCGGAGACGTTGGTGAGGTTGCACAGGTCGACGACGGTGACCACGGGCCGGTCCTCGACAGCGGACAGAATGATCCTGTGACGCTCTTTCTCGTGCATTTCGGCCTCCCTTGATCGTTGACGGTGCGAGGATTCGGGCAACCTGTCAATCACAAACAGTCATCATCAATCATTCTGCGTCGCAGCGTGATGGATTATGACGGAAATTGATTGACTTCCAGCCTGTCCACCCGCAGCGTCGCCGTATCGCACAAGAACAGGTGCCGCGTGCTGCCGGGGAGGGGTCCATGCTGAAAACCGTCGAAAATCAGCTGCTTGAGAACCGTTGGAATGCGCGTGACACCGACGGGATGAGCGAATCGGACTTGCTGCTGTACCGCTCGAACATTCTGGGCGCGGACAAGCGTGTGACCAATTATGGCGGCGGCAATACATCCGCCAAAGTGACCGAGACGGACCCCCTGACCGGTGAGGCGGTCGAAGTGCTGTGGGTCAAGGGATCGGGCGGCGATATCGGTTCGATGTCGCTGGATGGGTTTTCGACGCTTTACATGGACAAGCTGCAGGCGCTGCGGTCGCTTTATCGCGGAGTGGAGCATGAGGACGAGATGGTGGGATACCTGCCGCACTGCACCTTTGGGCTGAACCCGCGCGCGGCCTCCATCGACACGCCGCTGCATGCCTATGTGCCGCGCGCGCATGTCGATCACGTGCATGCCGACGCGATCATCGCCATCGCCGCCTCGGCCAATTCCGAAGCGCTGACGCAAGAGATTTTCGGCGCGCGCATCGGCTGGTTGCCGTGGAAGCGCCCGGGGTTCGAGCTGGGCCTGTGGCTGGCGCAGTATTGCGCGGACAATCCCGAGGCGGACGGCGTGGTGCTGGCCAGCCACGGGCTGTTCACCTGGGGCGACACCGCGCGCGACTGCTACGACACCACGATCGAGATCATCAACATCGCCACCGCCTGGCTGGCGGAGCGGACGGCGGATGTGCCGGCCTTTGGCGGTGCGGTGCATGACAGCCTCGCCGCCGCCGACCGTCGCGCCGTTGCCGCGCGCCTGATGCCTGCCATCCGGGGTTTCGTGTCGGGTCAGCAGCACATGGTGGGCCATTTCAACGACAGCGATGCGGTGCTGGACTTCGTCAACGCGCGCGACATGCCGCCGCTTGCCGCGCTTGGCACGTCCTGCCCGGATCATTTCCTGCGGACCAAGATCTGTCCGCTGGTCATCGGCTTTGACCCCGCCGCGGGCAATCTGGACGCCGTGCTGGAGGGGTTGCCGGACCAGATTGCAGCCTACCGCGACAGCTATGCCGCCTATTACGCCCGCTGCAAGCGTGACGACAGCCCGGCGATGCGCGACCCCAATGCGGTGGTCTACCTGATCCCCGGCGTGGGCATGATCACCTTTGCCAAGGACAAGGCGACGGCCCGCATTTCGGGCGAGTTCTACGTGAACGCCATCAACGTGATGCGCGGGGCGAGTGCGGTCAGCACCTATCAGGGCCTGCCCGAGCAAGAGGCGTTCGACATCGAATACTGGCTGCTCGAAGAGGCCAAGTTGCAGCGCATGCCCAAGCCCAAGTCGCTGGCTGGGCGCATCGCGCTGATCACCGGTGGCGCGGGCGGCATCGGCGCTGCCACGGCAGAGCGGTATCTGGCCGAAGGGGCCTGTGTCGTGCTGGCGGACATCAATGCTGACGCTCTCGGCGGTGTGCGCGACAGGCTGGTCCAGCGCCATGGTGCGGATGTGGTGCGCACGGTGACGATGAACGTCACGGACGAGGATGCGGTGGCCCGCGCCTTTGCCGATGCGACCGTTGAATTTGGCGGCGTCGACATTCTCGTGTCGAACGCAGGCATCGCGTCGTCGGCCCCTGTGGAGGACACGACGCTCGAGCTATGGAACCGCAATATGGACATCCTGTCCACGGGGTATTTCCTGGTCAGCCGCTCCGCGTTCCGCCTGATGCGGGTTCAGGACATGGGCGGGGCGGTCGTCTTTGTCGCGTCCAAGAACGGTCTGGCGGCCTCGCCCAATGCGTCGGCCTATTGCACGGCCAAGGCCAGCGAGATCCACCTTGCCCGCTGCCTTGCCCTCGAAGGGGCGGAGGCGGGCATTCGCGTCAACGTGGTCAATCCCGATGCGGTGCTGCGCGGCTCAAAGATCTGGGAAGGCGAGTGGCTGGAACAGCGCGCCGACACCTACGGTACCGACAAGGAGGGGCTGGAGGAGATGTACCGCCAGCGGTCGATGCTGAAACGGTCGGTCCTGCCCGAAGACATTGCCGAGGCGTGCTATTTCCTGGCCGCTGACCTGTCCTCGAAATCCACAGGCAACATCCTGAACGTGGATGCGGGCAACGTGCAGGCGTTCACGCGATAAGGGAGCCCGAGATGAGTTACGACAGCGCCAAGGCAGCCTTTGCCGACTGGGGTGTGGATGCGGAGGCCGCCCTTGCCCGGCTCGCCCCCATCGCGATTTCGATGCATTGCTGGCAGGGCGATGACGTGGTGGGGTTCGAGGCGCAGACCGGCACGTCCGGTGGCGGCATTCAGGCCACCGGCAACCATCCCGGCCGCGCCCGCACCCCGGACGAGCTGCGTGCCGATCTGGAATTTGCCTATGCCATGATCCCGGGCACGCACCGGCTGAACCTGCACGCGATGTATATGGACACGGACGAGGCCCCCGACCGCGACGCCATCGAATACAGGCACTTCGCGCCCTGGGTGGACTGGGCGCGGGGGCAGGGCATCGGCCTTGATTTCAACCCGACCTTCTTTGCCCACGCCAAGGCGGACGACAACCTGACACTGTCTCACCCGGATGCGGGCATCCGCGATTTTTGGATCGAACACGGCAAGCGCACGCGCGAGATTGCGGCCCGGATGGGCGCCGCACTCGGATCGCCCTGCATCAACAACATCTGGGTGCCCGACGGCTACAAGGATACGCCCGTCGACCGCATGGCCGCCCGCGCGCGGCTGGAGGCGTCGCTGGACCGGATGCTGGCCGACACGCACGACCCGGGCCACATGCTGGACGCGGTGGAAAGCAAGCTGTTCGGCATCGGGGTGGAGGCGTGCACCGTCGGCAGTCACGAGTTCTACCTTGGCTACGCGATCCGCAAGGGCACGCTTCTGTGCCTCGACATGGGGCACTTTCACCCGACCGAAAACATCGCCGACAAGCTGAGCGCGGTGGCCCTGTCGCTGGACGAAATCCTGCTGCACGTCTCGCGCCCGATGCGGTGGGACAGTGACCACGTGATCCTGCTGAACGACGACATCCTGGCGATGGCGCATGAGCTGGTCAGCGCCGATCTGCTGGGGCGGACGCATATCGGGCTGGATTTCTTTGACGCCACGATCAGCCGCACGGCGGCCTGGGTTATCGGCACCCGCAACATGCAAAAGGCGCTGCTGCGGGCGCTGCTGATGCCGCTGGACCGGCTCAGGGCCGCCGAGACGACGCTTGATTTCACAACCCGCATGACCCTGACCGAAGAGATCAAGGACCTGCCCTTTGGCGCGGTCTGGTCCGAGTTCTGCGCCCGCCACGAGGTGCCAACCGGTCTGGATCTGATCCAACGGCTGGACACCTATCAGGCCAGCGTTGCGGGCCGGGGCTGAGCCCTAGTTCACCGTCACCCAGCGCAGGATAAAGAAGTTGTCTGGGCGCTGCGTCAGCTCGATATTGGCCGCCGCCCCCCAGACCAGCGGCTGCACGTACATCGGCACATACGCCACCTCGTCCTGCAGGATGCCGGTGACCTCATCCAGCATCGCCTGCCGTTTGCTGTCGTCGATCTCGGACTGGATCATCGGCAACAGCTCGTCCACGCGCGCGTTGGAAAAGCCGCCGAAATTCCAGCTGCCCAGCTTCTTTTCTTCGTTCGGGGTGGAGGCGAGGAACCGGATCGGGTGTTCGGCGTCAAACGTGCCCGGCGACCAGCCCAGCAGATACATGTCGTAATTGTCGGCGCGCAGTTCGGGCCAGTAGTTCTGCACCGGCATCGCATCCAGCACAGCGTTGATTCCGACTTGTGCCAGCATGCCCGTGACCGCCTGACAGACTGCTTCGTCGTTCAGGTAGCGGTCATTGGGGCATTTCAGCCCAAAGGAGAACCCGTCGGGATAGCCCGCCTCGGCGAGCAGGGCCTTGGCCTTGTCCACGCTGAATTCGGGCCGGTCGGCGAGGGATGCGGAATATCCGCGCATCGCCGGGCTGACCAGCTGGCTCGCCGCTTCGGCATTGCCGCGCATGATGGTCTGCAGGATCGCGGGCACGTTGACCGCATGGGCCACTGCTTGGCGCACGCGCGCATCGGCAAAGGGGTTCGCATCCGGCGTGTCGCTGGAATATTTCAGCGCCTCGGCCTCATGCGGGAAACCCAGCATGATCACGCGCGCCTCGATCCCCTGAATGACCTTGACGCTGTCGCTGCCCGACAGGCGGGCGGCGTCCTGAATGGGCACCGGGTTGATCAGGTCCACGTCGCCCGACAGCAGTGCGGCGACGGCTGTGGCGGAGTTCTGGATCGGCGTCAGCTCGGCACGGGTGATGTTGTGCGTGGCCTCGTCCCACCAGCCGTCGAACGGCTCAAGCACTGTGCGCAGCCCGGGCTCGCGCGTGGTGACGCGGAACGCGCCGGTGCCATTGGTATTTAGCGTGGCGTGATTGCCGCTTTCCTTGTCGGGCAGGGCGGTATTGTTGGCCTCGGCCCAGCCGCTGTCCATGATCATCCAGTTGGCGATGCTGTCGGGAAAGATCGGGTTGGGCGCGGATGTCATGATGTCGACGGTAAAGTCGTCGACCTTGACCACCTCCGAGACGGGCGCAAACCAGCTGCGCGTGTCCGACGCCTCGTCGCTGGCCCGCTGGTACGAGAATATCACGTCGTCGGCGTCAAATGCCGCCCCGTCATGGAACGTCACGCCTTGCCTGAGGGTGAAGCGCCAGCCCTCCCCGTCACCAATAGGTTCCCACGCTGTGGCCAGCGCAGGCTCGATCGCCATATCCTTGCCGCGCCGCACGAGCCCTTCGTAGACGTTGTTGAGAAAGCCCAGCACCGGCGCGGAGTTCACCGCATGCGGGTCCATCGTCTGAGGGTCGGTGGTTTCGGCCCACTTGAACTCTTCGGCGATTGCCGGAGCGGTGCCGAGGGTGAGGGCAATGGGGAGAATGTATCGGAACATGGGCATCCTTTCGTGGGGCACGAGCATGACGTAGCGGGAACACTAGAGCCGACCGCACGGAAAAAGGGAAGGGGTGGGTGCCGGGAGGCGCGTTGGACCGACCGGAGACGATCTGAAGACCGCTCGGTCTTTGGGGTCAGGTTGGGGTGCAGAACTAAAGGCTGCTGTGCTCTGCTCCATCAGCAACTATGTGCAGGAAGCGGACTTTGCAAAGTCTCACCAACCGCACTCTGGTGTCGCTGCTGTGATACCCAGGTTTCTGTCGTGTTTTTCTGAAGCCTAGACTAGGCATTCTTTATCGCAAGGTGTTGATTAACGACAGCGCCTCGGCTTCGGGTTGAGGCCGCCGAGGAGATATGCGCGATGACTATTTTGCGCCCAATGTGACAGATACATCTATGGCGAAAGAAAGTACCACTGAGTCGCAAGAAAACCGGACCTTTGGACCATACGGGATTGCTCACGAATTTATTCACTACGGCACGAGCATCACGTGTGATAGCCTTGCTCGCCGCGCTAACCGGTCTTATCGTCATGGGCATCAAGGGGTATACTCCACTCTAGGAACAGTGAGTCGGGTTTCGAAACTTCGGATAAGCGAATTTCGGCATGGTGGACATTTCAGGTGCAGTTGATTCAGCAGTCAGAGCTTGGCTTGCGTTAAAGGATGAAACTCGCCATTCAGAGAAAAAATTCAGGCGTCAAGAGTTCGAAGAACGCCTTGAAAGCGTTGTCGATCATTTATTTCAGAATTCCCAGCAAGAAGATGGTCGTGTTTACCATCAGGTTCTACGCGACTCATTTGGCAACAGGTTTGCAGACGACACTCCAGAGCTATCGGAGTTCCTGATCCACAGTAAGTACGTATCGGCTCGCGATAGCAACGGTGCGATGTTTTGGCGGAGGCTGAGCGCTCCGACCAGCACAGGGAAGATGCAGGCTGAGCCAAAAAGACAATCTCCACCCAAAGGGCGGCTAAGACACTTAGCTATCGGAATTCTTTTTGTATTCCTGATATTCGTAGGAATTCACAATCAAATCATTGACTGGTGCAATAGTAACATTGGAGCAAGACAATCATGCGAATCTATAGGTATTTGGTGGCTGGCTACACGGCTGCCGTTGTAACTGCGTTCGTTCCAGGTTTCGGGTACGCAGAGGAAAACTGCGCGAGTAAGTTGGCGCCAACCTCAGATATTCCTACCATATTGGAGTGCATGTTAAAACTCCAGACCGCCGTAAATATTTCCTCCAAAAATACACACAAGCATACGTTCGCCCAGGTACCCAGCGGCGCAGTCATCGCCTTCGACAGGCCGAATGGCTGCCCCAATGAATGGGAAAACTTTGACGTTGGTGCCGGGCGCTTCATCGTTGGGGTTGGCGGAAAGTACGAGCTGCCATATGCGGGCGACGTCCCGAAGTATATGATTGGTGGCGAAGAAAAGGTAACACTTGAAAGCTCACACATTCCAGGCAGTTCCGGTCCTGTGCGAGGTTCTACACATGATAGATTTGTTCCAAGTACAGAAAGGTTAACTGCGTTGCTTGGCGCTGTATTCCCAGACAAAAGAACTGAGCTTCTCAATTTGGAACCAAGATTCCGCTGGTGGGGTATTTATGATGGTTCCGAGCCCCACGACAATATGCCTCCGTACATCGCGCTCCTTTTCTGCAAGAAACCTTGAAGGCACCCACGCACCAACGACATCTTTTCAAATATAAGGAGTGCCGCCCTTTTTCCCTGTTTTTGCAAGGTACAGGTCGGCTAGAAGTGCATAACTAGGGCTGTGCAAGGCCGCTCCGTTGGCAGTGCGGGCAGCAAAGCATATTCTCGGACGCCCGCTTCGGGCTGGAGACGACGCTTGACCATCCAACCGGTGCAGGGAAATGTTGGCGTTGGGGCGACTTACGACGCAGACTATTCGTTCTCGGCGGCAATTCCAGCAACTTGCTCTGCTAGTAGTCGAAGGTCGCCACCGTTCTTGTAAGAGCCCCCAATGAATGTTTGCTTCGCGGGATCCTTCACGTGATCTGCAAACTGTTTGAAGAAAAATTGAGATTGCTCTTCCGTTGCGGAAATCTGCAAGGCTTCTCCATGCTTCAACAACAAGGTTACAGTTTTGTCAGGCATGCCTCACTCCCAGCATATTCCATGCCCATTCTTATGTACTGTTGATGCGCGCGTGGCAAACCCGTCTTTCAACATTTGCTTTGGTTGATCAACGTCAGCTTCGGGGCTTTATGGCCAATCTGGAGCAGACGGGCGGCAAGCGCGATTACGGTCTGCATTGCACCAACTCCAACTGGATGCAGGCCACCCGTTTCCTGGAAATCCGGTGTTTACAAGCTTCCGTTCCCCAGAGCGTAGGAACCCCCATGTGCCTTCATAGCCGTTGGAGAAGCGGCCCCAAACTGTAACCGTGTGTCCGCAATTGTTGGTAAACCAGCCTTCATAGGTAGCAGTCGGCCCCCAATTTAGGGAAACACACGCAGCTGAAGAACCTGCGCAGATCGACCCTACCAACAGGCTCGACACAAAACAGCCTCGAAGTCGAGAAATCATGACACCCCCAAGGATTTGTAAGATAAAAGTACTGAGGGCCACGGTAGTGCGGGAAAATACATCCTATACCCCCCATTTGGGGGGTGCTGATTAAGAATTATGAGCGTCAAACGAGTTTATATATGTTGCAACAAACAAACTGATTGGAATTTTTGTGAAAACGTACGGATTTGAAAGTGCTCATCTTTCCGAAGCTTTGAGCCGCGCGAGCGATCTTTTAGCCGACGACGTTGAAGACTTGACTTCGTACCTTAAAGAGGTTTCTGGCTTTTTCCCACAGACGGCAATGCAGGTTTTAGCGATAGATGCCAAATGCTTGCGTCCCTTGGATGCCATTATTACGGCTATACCAGACCGGCTTGACGTTTACTTCAATGACTTTGCCGCCAATGACCCGCGTTATGTTCGAATGGCAAACTGGCATAAATCAGTTTGGCGGAATGCTGACCTATTTTCCGTAGTCGAACGATCAAAGGGTGCCTTGTATCAAGAGTTCCTCGTTGACGAAAAAGTCAGCCGACAAATGGGTTACACGTCACGTGACGGTTCAGTTTTGCTGACAACTGTATTACTGAATGACGAAGATTCTGGAGAGTATGATAATTCCTTGGAAAAGCCACTTGCCCAAGTTCATCATACAATGCGCAGTTTGTTTGAACTACGATCAGAAGGGCTGTCTGACCTAGGGCGGCAAGTCGCTTACGACAACCGGGCTGTCTTCGTGGACGGGCTTGGGCGCGTCATCCATGTCGGACGTCGGGCGGAAGCAGCCTTGCGTATGGGTTGGGTCGATGTGAAAAATACCCGCCTCGTTGCGTGCGATGCAGACCAGCAGCGCAAACTTGATGCGCGCTTGGAAGCGGCTACAACGGCTCGTGTTCTCGGCAGTGAACCATGCAAAGTTCTTCTTCGTGACCAAGAAGGCGGGTTTGGCGGCGTCGCAACAGTCTACACGCTGGGCCAAGCCCACAACATCGATCTTTTTGGGCGTCAGCCTCGTGCCGTTGTGATTTTGAAACCGAACAGCGGCGATCCACTCGAACTTGCAGACTTGAGAGAAGAACTGGGGTTAACAGGCGCTGAAGCCGCCCTCGCCGCTGACCTAGTGTCCGGCAAAACAGTGGCCGAACATGCGAATGGACGCGCGATCAGCTCAGAAACTGCACGCGGAACGCTCAAACAGGTGTTTGAAAAAGTGGGAGTATCGCGCCAGCCAGAGTTGGTAAGGTTGATTTCCAGACTTTGGGACGAAAGCTGCTAAGTCAACGGTCGTCAACTATCGCGGAAGCACTTGTATGTCGCCTGTTGATCAAGGTCTGCTTCGCGCTGACAGCAGTCATAAATCAACAAGCTGGCAGGTCCGCTCCGTCCCACAAACCAACCCAGTCCACAAAAAAAGGCGGCCCACACGGGGCCGCCTTTCCATCCGCCGCAACAGAGTCAGTTCATCGTGAAATACTTCACCTTCGGCTGGTCCTCGGGATCAACCTCGATGCCCACGCCTTCGGCCATACCCCAGTTCAGGACCTGGTGGTGGATCGGGATGTAGAGCGCTTCGTCCTGGACCACGCGCCAGATGTCGGCGATGTCGGCGTTGCGCGCCTCAAGATCGGTGTTGGAGGCCAGTGACTTGATCTTGGCGTCCAGATCGTCGTTGTCAAAGCCCGTGCCGTTCCAGGTGCCGATGTCGCTTTCGCGGCCATGGACGAGGAAGTTGAACACGTATTCCGAGTCGTAGGTCGGCACGCCCCAGCCCAGCATGTAGAAGTCGGTGTTGCCGTCGGTGATCTTGGGGAAGTGCTGCGCCTTCGGGATCGCGTCGAGGTTCACCTTGATGCCGATCTGGCCCAGCATGCCCACGGCCGCCTGACAGATCGCCTCATCGTTGATGTAGCGGTCGTTCGGGCAGTCCAGCCGGATGGAGAAGCCGTCGCCATAGCCCGCCTCGGCCATCAGGGTCTTGGCGGTGTCGAGGTCGGTGGACGACTCGGCGTCCATGTCGGCGGTCCAGCCGTTGACAAAGGGCGGTGCGATCATGCCCGCAGGTTCGGACTGGCCGCGCATGACCACCTGCTGGATGGCGTCGCGGTTGATCGCCTTGGACATCGCCTGGCGCACGCGCACATCCGCCAGCGGGTTGGCGCCGTCCACATTGTCGGCCTCAAGGTCATCCGCGCCCTGGTTCATCCCAAAGAAGATCACCCGGTTCTGTGGCGCTTTCTTAACCACCAGACCTTCGGCGGCGTTCACACGCTCAAGGTCCTGTACCGGCATGTCCTGCAGGAAGTTCACTTCACCCGACAGCATGGCTGCGACCCGGGTCGCGGCGTTCTGGATGGGGGTGTAGATGATCTCGGTCACTTCCATCGGGAACTGGTCGATGCCCCAGTAACTCTCGTTGCGGGTCATCACCGTTTTCACGTCAGGCTCGCGGCTGGTCAGCACATAGGGCCCGGTGCCGTTGACGTTGGTGGTGGCGTAGGTGATCTCGCCGCCCTCAAAGTCCTGCACGTTGACGGTGTTGTTCGCCTCGGTCCAGCCCTTGTCCATGATATAGAGGTTGGTCAGGTTCGAGGGCAGGATCGGGTTCGGGCCATCGGTGACCATCTCGATGGTGAAGTCGTCGATGGCGCGCACTTCGGTGATGGAGTTGATCAGCTCTTTCATGTCCGAATTGGGCTGCTTGGCCCGCTCAAAGCTGAACACGACGTCTTCGGCGTTGAATTCGGCGCCGTCGTGGAAGGTCACGCCCTCGCGCAGCTTGAACACCCAGACGTTAGGATCGTCCGTCTTGGGGCCCCATTCGGTGGCCAGTGCAGGCTCGAACGCGCCGGTGGTGTCGCGGATGATCAGCGGCTCGTACATCTGGTGGCGGATGGTGTGCGTCGGCCCTTCGTTCTGGGCGTGCGGGTCCAGCGTCAGCGCGTCGCCGGCGCGGGCCCATTTCAGCGTTTCGGCGCTGACGATGCCGGTCGATCCCAGCAGCAGCGCGGTTGTGAGCAATGTGGTGATTTTCATATCGGTCTCCCCGTTTTGTTTTGCCGGAGTGTTTTCCACCCGGCGGGGTTTGTCCACCGGTTAGCGACCATCTTGTCGAATTCCGGGCGCTGAGATGCGTATTTTGGCGGCAGCGGTGGCGTGGGGCTTGTCAGATTGTCATTTCGGTATACTATTGTATACGGAATTCAAGGGAGGACGTCATGACCGACACTTATGCGCAATGCCTCACCGTCGCGCGGGCAGAGCTGCTGGCCGCCCACCGCCTGATCAGCACCGAAATCCGCGACTATCCCACGCCTATTTCGGGCTGCGACGCGCAGTTCAACCACCTGCTGGCAGAGCGGCAGCGCATCGCCGGCGCGCTGGCGCAGCTGGAGGCGTCGGTGTTCGTGCCCACGCCGCGCTCGCCGATGCCTGCAAGCGGGGTCGAAAGCCGGTGAAGGTGCACATTCTCGACGACTGGTTCAACACGCTGCGCGGACTGCCCTGTTTTGCGAGGCTGGCCGGGCACGACGTGACCGTCTGGATGGATCATGTGCCCGATCCGGGCGAATTGGCCGCCCGGGTGCAGGATGCCGACTGTCTGGTGCTGTTCCGCGAACGCACCCGGATTACAGCCGATCTGCTGGACCGGCTGCCCAATCTGCGCCTGATCTCGCAGCGCAGCGTTTATCCGCATATCGACGTGGACGCGTGTACGCGCACCGGGGTTGTGCTGTGTTCCAACATGCATTCCGGCACGCCGTCCTATGCGGCCGCCGAGATGACACTGGCCCTGATCCTCGCATCGTATCGCCAGATCCCGCAGCAGGCCGCATCGCTGAAGGCGGGCACCTGGCAGATGGGGGTCGGGCGCACGCTGCGGGGGCGGACGCTGGGCCTTTATGGTTACGGGCGCATTGCCGGGGCGGTGGCGGAGTATGCGCAGGCCTTGGGCATGAATGTGCAGTGGTGGGCGTCAGAGGCTGGGCGCGAACGGGCGGCGGCGGAGGGCGCGCAGGTGGCCGAAAGCCGTGCGGCGTTCTTTGGTACCTCCGACGTGGTCAGCCTGCATGTGCGGCTGAAACCTGCGACACGCGGGATCGTCACGGCGGATGATCTGGCGGCGATGCAGCCGCGCAGCCTGCTGGTCAACACCTCACGGTCGGGCCTGATCGCGCCCGGCGTGTTGGAGGCGGAAATCGCGCGAGGCCGCATTCACGCCGCCGTCGATGTGTTCGACACCGAGCCGATGGTGGACACGGCCAACATCCTCGCCACGCATCCCAACGTGCTGGCCACACCGCATATCGGTTACGTGACCGAGGACGAATTTGACCTGCAGTTCAGCGATATCTTTGATCAGGTGAACGCCTTTGACGATGGCGCACCGATCCATGTGATCAATCCGGCGGCGCTTTGAACAGCCGGGCAAAGAGCGGCGCACCAAGGATCACCACAAAGATGCGCAAGACGTGGTGCGCGATGACAAAGGCGACATCGGCCCCGACGATCAACGCCAGCACGGTCAGTTCCGCCTGACCGCCGGGGGCAAAGGCCAGCAGCGCCTCCATCCCCGGGGCGAGGCCGAAGCCGTAGACGATTTCGACAAAGATCACCGTCAGGATCATCAGCAGCACACAGAACCCCAGACCAGCGGCCAGATCGCGCCGCACCTCGGCCATGGTGATCCCGCTGTACTTGGTGCCCACCGCCATGCCGATAAAGAACTGCGCGGCCCAGATCGCCTCGGCCGGGGGACGGTGCTGCAAGAGCCCGGCCAAAGCGGCGGCGGCGGCCACCAGCAGCGGGCCCAGGATCGACGCGCCGAACATGCCCACAGCCTTGGCCGCACGCCAGCCGATCAGAGCACAAGCGACCATCAGCAGCAGTTGCTCGGGCGCGATACTGACCGCAGGCGCGCCGGGCGCGTTGCTCAGGTCCGCGCCCCAGATGCCCTGCAGCAGAAAGGGCAGGGCGGCCACGATCACCATCACGCGCGTGGCGTGGATCAGCGACAGGCTGCGCGGGTTTCCGCCCGCCTCTTCGCCAAAGACCAGCATATCCTGCAAGCCGCCGGGCATGGCGCTGTAGTAGCTGGTGGCGAAATCATAGCCCCAGAGGCGCTGAAAATACGGCACGCCGATCAGGCCGATGGCCAGCACCATCACCGGGATCAGCAACAGTGTCGGCCACATCGCCATCATCGACATCAGCAGCACCGGCGTGAACGTGGCCCCCACGGCAACACCCAAAATCGTGCGCATCCCCTCGTTCAGCAGCGCAATGCTGCGCAGGCGCACACCCACCAGCGCCACGATCAGGCACGCCGTCAGCGGCCCCAGCAGCCACGGCAGTGGCAGGTCCGCCAGATGAAACAGCACCACGCCGATCAGGCCGATGCCAAAGGTCGCGGCGATCCGCATCACGCGCGCAGCACCTTGAGCCGGTGGCGCAGCGATGTTTGCAGGTGCACTTCGGCGGCCTCACCGGCAGCGGTCGCGTCCCCGATGGCCATGGCGTGCAGCATCTCTTCGTGCTGGTTCGCGACGATGCGGATGCGGTCCGGGTCATCCAGTGTCGTGGGTCTGAGCAGCAGCAGCGCGTTGTTGAGACTGCGCGCCGCCTCCAGCAGAAAACGGTTGCGTGTGGCGTGATAGATGCCCCTGTGGAAGTCCTGGTTGAGCGCTGCGGCCTCATCGGGCGCGCTCGTGGCAAGGGCGGCATTGATGTCGCGCAGCGCGTCGATCTCGGCTGTGGCGGCATGTTTGGCGGCCATCTCGGCGGCGGTGCGTTCCAGCACCGTGCGCATCTCATAAAGTTCGACCAGTTCGGCATGGCTCAGCTGTCGGATCACGGCACCCAGCCGGGGCCGGTGTTCCACGATCCCGTCCGCCTCAAGCCGGCGCAGCGCCTCGCGCACCGGCGTGCGGGACAGCGACAGCCGTTCGGCCACATCGACCTCGCGCAGGCGGTCGCCGGGCTGAAAGGCGCCGCTGCGGATCTCGGTCAGCAGGCTTGCATAGGCGGCCTCACCCTGGCTCATGTCCGGCTCGGTCACTTTGCGCCTTTCCATTTTGTATACGCTTGGATACAAGACGTACCGTAGTCAAGGAGAACGCATATGTCAAAGCAGGTGATCGTCGTGGGATCGGGCAATGCGGCGCTCTGTGCCGGGATCGCCGCGTTGGAGGCGGGCGCGCAGGTGCTGATGCTGGAAAAGGCCGGCGCGGCACTGGCCGGGGGCAACACGAAATACACCGCGGGCGCGATGCGCTTTGCCTATGACAGCGGCGCGGACCTGATGCCGCTGCTGCGTGATCCCGATGACGCGCGCCTGCCGCGCACGGAGTTCGGCAGCTACACGGCAGAGAAATTCGGAGCCGACCTGCTGGGCTTCAACGATGGCCGCCCGCTGTCGCCGGAGCAGGACAAGCTGATCCGCCGGTCAGGCGAGACGATGGCGTGGCTGGCGCAGCACGACGTGACCTTCGAGCCGATCTACAGCCGCCAGAGCTTTGAAAAGGACGGGCGGTTCGTGTTCTGGGGCGGGCTGACGCTGGCCGCCGACAACGAAGGGGTCGGCTTGTTTGACATGGAGATGGCCGCGTTCCAGCGGCTGGGCGGCACCGTGCGCTACGACAGCGCCGTGACCGGGCTGATCCGGTCGGGCGACACCGTGACCGGCGTGCGCGTGGGCGATGAGGAGATCGCCGCTGACGCCGTCATCCTCGCCTCCGGCGGGTTCGAGGCGTCAGAGGCGCTCCGGGTGAAACACATGGGCCCCGACTGGGCGCAGGCCAAGGTGCGCGGCACGCCGATGAACACTGGCGACGGGCTGGTCATGGCGGCGCAGGCGGGCGCACAGGAGTATGGACTATATGCCGGCTGCCACGCCACGCCGATGGACCTGCACATGGCTGATTTCGGCAACCTCGACCTGCCCCATGGCGAGCGCAAGAATTACCGCAAGATCTGCTACTTCCTTGGGGTGATGCTGAATGCGCGCGGCGAACGCTTTGTCGACGAGGGCATCAACTTTCGCAACTACACCTACGCGCAGTTTGGCCGCGCCGTGCTGGAACAGCCGGGCCATTTCGCGTGGCAGGTGTTCGACGCCAAGGTGTTCGACCTGCTTTATGGTGAATACCATTTCCACGACGCGCATTACGTTGAGGCCAACAGCCTCGACGCGCTCATCCCCATGCTCGAAGGTGTGGACCATGCCGCCGCGCGCGCCACGCTGGACGCCTATAACGCCGCAGTGGACGACCAAACGCCGTTTGACCCGACGATACTTGATGGCAAGGGCACGCGCGGCCTGCCGCTAGCCAAATCCAACTGGGCGCAGCGGCTGGATCAGGGGCCGTTCCGCGCCTACCCGGTGACGGGCGGCATCACCTTTACCTATGGCGGGCTCAAGGTGGACGATACGGGCGCCGTCCTGGACACGCAGGATGCGCCCATCCCCGGCCTCTACGCCTGCGGCGAGCTGGTCGGCGGCGTGTTCTACAACGGCTATCCCGGCGGCTCCGGCCTGACGTCGGGTGCGGTGTTCGGACGGCAAGCCGGATATGGCGCAGCGCGCGCCTAAGTGTTCACGTAGCCGGCCACCACCTGCAACAGGCGGAACGCCGTTGCGGCGTCATTCTCCACCACGGCCATGAACTCCTCTTCGCCGATGCGCAGGCACATCAGCTCGGACCGGGCGCGCATGTCCAGCGCCCGCGGCTCGCGCCGGATCAGGCCCAACTCGCCCACCAACGCGCCGGGGCCCACGGTGGCAATCAGCCGTTCCTCGGCCCCGTTATCCGCTGGCAGGATCAGGTCTGCCTCGCCCTCGATCACCATATAGGCACCGTCGGTCGGGTCGTCGTTCTTGTGAAACACGTACTCGCCGGGCCGCGCGTCAAACCAGCGCGCGCCAAAGGCCAGGAGCCGCAGCTGCTTGCGCTTGAGGCCCGCAAACATCGGCGTCCGGCTCAGCGCGTCGACCTTGCGCGCAAGATCGGCACCGACCTCGCTGTCGGCCTCCGCCCGCGCGCCTTCGGCCCCCACCAGACGGCCCTGCGCAATCTCGAAATGCTGGTCAAAGACGCTTTCATCCTCGAACGCATCGTTGAGGTAGATGATGGTGCTGTCCGGCAACAGCGCCCGGAGGTTCTCGAAGAGACCCTGCTGCGCCTCGGCATCGTAGGACGCCAGCACCTTGTCGAGGATGAGGATATCGGGCCGCTTGATCGCGGCTCGGCCCACCGAAAGGGGCTCCGCATACATCGCAGGCAGGTTCGCGCCCCCTAAGGCAATCGGCACCTCAAAGATCAGCTCGATCACCAGCGGCGTCACGTCCGCCTCCGCCAGCACGTCGCCCACGACCTTGCGCAGCTCATCCGCGCGCGCGCCTGCGGTGTCCGACACCTTGCCGAACAGCACGTTTTCCATGACGCTCAGGCCCGTCACCAGCCCATCGTCGGTGATGGGGTCGAACAGGTCGACCATTTGCGCGCGCAGGGTATCGGAATGCAGGTTGCGCATTTCCAGCACACGGGCAGCCACCTCGTCGGGAAAGGACGGGCCGATCTGCTTGGCGGTGATGCGGGCGGGGATGGTGAACAGCAGCGCCAGCTCGCGGTCCTCCATCTGCGCACCCAGCGGCTTGCGTGTCACCAGATCGAGGGCCGCCTCATAGACCGCCGCATCAAGGCCGACCCGGCGAAACAGCGGGTGATCCGTGCCCGTCTGGCCAAAGATCTGGCGCAGCATGTCGATGATGTCCCGCGACATCGCCTCCAGCTGTTCGCCCAGATCCATCTCGTGCAGCGTGCGCAGGAAATCCATCCGCTCGCCCAGCAGCTCTGGCGTGATTTCCACCACCGGTGTGGCAAACAGCAGGTTTTCGGCCAGCGGCAGCGCCGGGTTGTAGGCGTCGCGGTCAAAGCCGTAGACGTAACGGTCCAGCTCCGCCGCCTGCAGCGCCTCGTGCACCCGGGGGCGCAGCGCGATCAGCGCGTCGCGCAGTTTCGGGTGCATCTCGGGGTCAAAGCTCTGGTCCAGCGCGCGGCGCACCAGCGCGTCGCTGCTGCCCATCCCCTGCACCAGCTGATACCAGAACCCGCGAATGTCGCCCGGGTCGGCAAAGCTGCCGCGCATCGGGTCCAGCCAGTTGACGTGCAGATCATCGCCACTGTTGCCGGTCCGCTGTGCCTCGCGGATGGCGTCGCTGACCGACCCGTCCGTCTGCGGTGCAAAGCGCATGGGCATCAGGACGTTGTCGCCGAAATTGCCCTGGAACATGACGGGCCGCGAGGTCGCTTGCCCCATGCGCTGCGCGATCACCGCCTGATGCAGGCTGTGCACGTCATGCCCCGACAGGGTCACCGTGCCGCTCGCCGCCAGACTTTCGCGCATGATCACCTCGCCAAAGGCGCGGCGGTCCTCGTCATTGGGCGCGGTGATGCCCACAACCGACCCGCCCGTGACGCTGAGCGAGATGTCCTCCAGCACCGGGTTGCCGTCGCCGTCCCGCACAGTGACCTGATCCAGCACGATGTCGCCGCGCAGGTGCGGGATTTCCTTGGGCTCGTCATAAAACAGCGCCTCATCGACCATGCCCGAGGGCTGGAATTTTTCGGTGATCGTCTCCCAACGCAGCGACATGTCGGCGCTCTGGTTGTAGTAGGCCAGTAGCTCCTTCCACGGGCTCGACAGGTCCTTGTAGGCGGCCAGCGCCGCCACCAGCGCGCCCAGCGTCACGTCACCCTGGATCACCAGATACCCCCCGATGGAGAAGAAAAAGAATGGCGTCAGCTGCGTGATGAAGTTGTTGAGGAACTTCATGAAGAATTTCTTTTGGTAGATGTCAAAGCGGATCGCAAAGAGCTGACCGAGCCGATCACCCACCATCGCCATACGGTACCGCCAACCGCCATGTTTGCGCAGCGTGCCCGCGCCGCCAGCGGCCTCACCGATCTCGGCGGCGAGTGCGCGCACCTGTACCACGCGCTTTTTGTTCAGCAGGTTGATCTGGCGTTGCAGCTTGGGGATCAGCCAGGCCTGCAAGGGGATCAGCGCAATCGCCGCAAGCCCAAACGCCACCGACTGGAAAAACAGAAAGCCGAGGATGGTCAGCATCTGGCCTGCCTGCAACACCGGCTGCGCCACTGCATCGCCCATCAGCCCGCCCATCGGCTCGCTTTCGGCGGTGACCATGCTGACCAGCTCACCCTGAGAGGTGCGCTCGAAATAGGGCTGCGGAAAGCGCAGGATGCGCGCAATCAGCGTATAGCGGAACCGGCGCAGCAGGCGTTCGGCCAGCACGCCTTTCATCGTGTTGATCCGCATCTTGAGCAGGCCGTGACACAGCACCGCCAGCAGGAACAGGCCGCACAGGATCATCAGATAGGTGATCTGATCGAACGCGAACCCGTAGACCTCGATCACTGACGATCCGGCACCGATGGCCTCGTTGATGATCCGCTTGGGCAGCTCAAGTGTCAGATATAACAGCGGAAACAGCGTCAGCGTGACCACCAGCAGGACAAGCTGATCCCGTTTCGAAAACTTCCAGATAAAGGCGAAAAGCGAGCGTTCTATGAGACGTGTCCGATCCTGAAATACGCGGCGTCTGTCGTTTGACGGTGACACTACGCGCGGGCATGGCGGAAAATCAATGTGCGACATGCAGCGTCACACCACATGCGTTGCAGGCTGCTCCGATGCGTCCTAGGATGAACCCATCCGCAACCAAAGGACCGTGCGTGGCCGATCCTGTGTCGTTCTTTCTCGTGCTGTTGTTCCTGCTGCAGGCCAAGCACCTGTTTGCGGATTTCTACCTGCAGACGCCCCGGATGCTGCGCGACCGCGGTCGCTACCTGCATGTGGGCCGCCTGCACCATGCCGGTATCCACGCGGTGGGCTCGCTCGTCGCCTTCGTGCTGGTGGGCGTGCCGCTGCTCACTGCCCTCGCCATCGCGCTCATCGAATGGGCGGTGCATTTCCACATCGACTGGGGCAAGGGCCGCTGGTCCGACCACACCGGCCACGGCCCCGATCAGGCGGGCTACTGGCGCGCCTTCGGCGTCGATCAGGCCCTGCACCAATGGACCTATCTGGTGATGGCCTGGGCCGTAATGCCCTGACATCCCCTGTCTCTGACCTGAAAAAATCCCCCCCGGAGGGCCGGATTGCCACCCTGCCGCACGCTTTCCATTGACAGGACCGGCCGCGCGCGCCCTTGATGGCGCAAAGACCACCGGGAGGACCGAAAACATGATGAAAACCCGCGCCGCCGTTGCCGTCGAGGCCGGTAAACCCCTCGAGATCATGGAGGTCAACCTTGATGGCCCCCGCGCCGGCGAAGTGCTGGTGGAGATCAAGGCCACAGGCCTGTGCCATACGGATGAGTTCACCCGATCCGGTGCCGACCCCGAAGGCATCTTTCCCGCCATTCTGGGCCATGAGGGTGCAGGCGTCGTGATCGAGATCGGCGAGGGCGTCACCTCGCTCGAGGTGGGCGACCACGTCATCCCGCTTTACACGCCGGAATGCCGCGAATGCGAATACTGCCTGAACCCGAAAACGAACCTCTGCCAAAAGGTTCGCGCGACACAAGGCCAGGGCCTTCTGCCCGACGGCTCCACCCGGTTTTCGATGCTCGACGGTACGCCGATCCACCACTACATGGGCTGCTCGACCTTCGCCAACCACACCGTCGTGCCCGAGATTGCGCTGGCCAAGGTCCGCAAGGACGCGCCGTTTGACAAGGTCTGCTACATCGGCTGCGGCGTCACCACCGGCATCGGCGCGGTGATCAACACCGCCAAGGTCGAGATCGGCAGCCGCGCCATCGTCTTTGGCCTCGGCGGCATCGGCCTGAACGTGATCCAGGGCCTGCGCATGGCGGGCTGTGACCAGATCGTCGGCGTCGATCTCAATGACAGCAAGGCCGAAATGGCCACACAGTTCGGCATGACCGACTTCGTGAACCCCTCCAAGGTCGACGGCGACATGGTCGCCCATCTGGTCGAACTGACCAAGGGCGGGGCCGACTACACTTTTGACGCGACCGGCAATGTCGACGTGATGCGCACCGCGCTTGAGGCCGCGCACAAGGGCTGGGGCGAATCGATCATCATCGGCGTGGCACCTGCCGGGGCCGAAATCTCCACCCGCCCGTTCCAACTGGTCACCGGCCGCGTCTGGCGCGGCACCGCTTTTGGTGGGGCCAAGGGGCGCACGGACGTGCCGAAAATCGTGGACTGGTATATGGACGGCAAGATCGAGATCGACCCGATGATCACGCACAAGCTGACGCTTGACGAGATCAACCACGGCTTTGACCTGATGCACGAGGGCAAATCGATCCGCGCGGTCGTCGAGTTCTGATCAAACGTGAAGACGCCGCGCCGGAGGGAACAGCGCGGCGTCTTGTCGTGGCGGATTACTCGGCGGGTGTCGCCCGGGCCATCCGCTCCGCGATACCGTCTGCCGACAGGGACGATTTCGGCGCCCCCGACTTGCGGTGCTTTTCCGTGATGCGGGCGCTGATATAGCCAAAGGCCACCACAAAGCCCAAAGTGCCAAACGTCAGAATTCCGAGGCCAAAGTCCATGGTCTTTCCTTTCTGTGAGTTAGCAAAACGTCAGTGAGGTTATGACAAGGGATACGGGGCACTCGGCAGTCGGATCAGAAAAATTTTCAAAGAAGTGTTATTTTTCAATAGCATACGATTGTATGCCAAATCTAGCGGATCAGCCAGATCACCAGCAGCCAGAACAGGCACAGCCCGATCAGCCCAAACTGCGCCGCCCCGAGGCTGACTGCAAACAGGGCCCCAAGTGTGCCGAAAACAATGACATTCTGCGTGCCCGAGGGCGAGTTATCGATCAGGGCAATCACATGGGCAAAGTCGCGCCCGGGCCAGCACGCCGCGATCAGGGCTGCGGCCACATCGCGGCAGCGCGTCCACAGCTGATATGTGATGCGTTTCCTGTTCATGGCTGCGTCGCACCTTACGTGGCCCGCCCCGGGCACTCAACCGCTGGCGGTGGCGCGCTGCGTTAGGCAGTTTGGCGCGATCTGCAGGTTTTACTGCCGGCAAGATGTCGTAAATACCTTCATGAGACACAGGGCCAACCCGGGAGCATGCGATGAAACTGACGGTGAACGGCACGCAATACGACACGGATGTCGAGGATGACATGCCGCTTTTGTGGGTCCTGCGGGACGCGCTGGACATCAAGGGCGTCAAGTTCGGCTGCGGCGTGGCGCAATGCGGTGCGTGCACCGTGCATATCGACGGCGAGGCGGTGCGTTCCTGCCAGATTTCGGTGGGCGATGTCTGGGGCGACGTCACCACGATCGAAGGGTTGGGCACGCCGGACGCCATGCACGCGGTACAACAGGCCTGGCACGCGCATCAGGTGGCGCAATGCGGCTATTGTCAGGCCGGTCAGATGATGCAGGCCGCCGCCCTTTTGGCCGAAAACGCGGCCCCGAGCGATGCCGATATCGACGACGCGATGAGCGGGAACCTCTGCCGCTGCGGGGCCTATCCGCGCATCCGCGCCGCCATCAAGACCGCCGCCCAAAAGATGCAGGAGGCCTGAGCCATGAGCCGCATCGGAACCATCGCCCGCCGCACCTTTCTGGTGGCCTCCACCGCTATCGTGGGCGGCGTCGCCTTTGGCTATTATGCCTACAAACGCCCCGTCGCGAACCCGCTGCTGGACGGGCTGGCCGAGGGGGAGGCCGCGCTGACCCCCTATGTCAGGATCGACGCCAGCGGCATCACGCTGATCACGCCGCGCGCCGACAGCGGGCAGGGGGCGTATTCGGTGCAGGCCGCCCTCATCGCCGAAGAGCTGGATGTGGACCTGGATCAGGTCCGTGTCGATCCCGGCCCGCCGGACCCGGCCTATTACAACACCGCGCTGGCCGCTGACGCCGCGCCGTTCAGCCCGACCGACAATGGCTTTGCCGCCCGCTCCACCCGCGGCGTGATGGACGCGATGCTCAAGTTCATGGGGCTCCAGATCACCGGCGGCTCCACCACCGTGCCCGACAGCTTTGACAAGCTGCGGCTCGCCGGTGCCGTGGCCCGCGAAACGCTCAAGGCCGCCGCGTCACAGCAGACCGGCGTGCCGGTCGCCGACCTCAGGACCGCGCGTGGTGCAGTCGAATTGCCGGATGGCGAGACGCTCAGCTATGTCGCGCTGGCCCCTGTCGCCGCGACGCTGGAGCCGGTGAACGACGTCACCCTGCGCGATCCCGCCACCTGGCGGCTGATCGGCAAACCTATGGAACGGGTGGACATCCTCGCGAAATCCACCGGCACGCAAGCCTACGGCATCGACATGGAACTGGACGGCATGGTGCACGCCACCGTCCGCACCAACCCGCGCCGCTATGGCGCGATGCTGGGGTTCGACGATACCGCCGCACGGCAGATGCGCGGCGTGCTGGATGTGGTACCGGTAACAGGCGGCGTTGCGGTCGTCGCCGACAACACCTGGCGCGCCTTTCAGGCTGCCGCCGCGCTCGAGATCGAGTGGGGGCCCGCCGCCTATCCCCCCGAGATGGAGGCGCATTGGCAGACCCTGTCCGACAGCTTTGTCGAAGACCGCTTGGATACACGTTTCCGGGATGACGGAGACGTGGCCGCCATATTGGATAACGCGGCGGATGTGGTCGAGGTCGAGTATCGCGCGCCCTACCTTGCCCACCAGCCGCTCGAGCCGATCAACGCGACGGTGCTGGTCACCGATGACCGTGTGGACGTGTGGACCGGCACGCAGATCCCGCGCTTTGTCCAGGACAACGTGGCAGGGATCACTGGCAAGGACGCGGATCAGGTGCATGTGCATGTGCTGATGATGGGCGGCAGCTTTGGCCACCGGCTCGAGGACCGCGTGGTGCGCGAGGCGACCGAGATCGCGATGACCCGCCCCGGCACGCCGGTCAAGCTGACCTATTCGCGCGAGGAGGATTTCACCCACGACGACACCCGCCAGATCGCCATGGCGCGCGGTCGCGGCGTGGTCCGCGATGGACGGGTGGAGGCCTATGACCTCGGGATCGCGATGCCGTCGGTAATCGCCAGCCAGATGGGGCGGCAGGGCTTGCCCGTGCCCGGCCCGGACTTGCAGATCGTTGCGGGCGCATGGGAACAACCCTTTGCCATTCCGAACTACCGTGTGTCCGGCTACCGCGCGCCCGAGCTTGCGCCGATCTCGTCCTGGCGGGCTGTTGGGGCGTCAAGCAACGGGTTCTTTCATGACGTTTTTCTGGATGAGCTGATCCATGCCGCCGGGGCCGACCCGATGGCGGAACGGCTGCGCTTGATGTGGCACGACCCCTCGCGCAAGACGCTGGAGGCGGTGGCGGAGATGTCGGACTGGGGTGCCGAGTTGCCCGCTGGCACCGGGCGCGGCGTGGCGTTCTGCCTGTCCTTTGGCGTGCCCGTGGCGCAGGTAATCGAGGTGTCGGCGACCGACGCGGGCATCATCATCGACAAGGTCTGGTGCGCCGCCGAAGTGGGCCGTGTGATCGACCCGATCATGTTCGAGAACATGGTGCAGGGCGGCATCGTCTGGGCCCTTGGCCACGCGATGAATTCCGAGATCACCTATTCGGGCGGCATGGTCGAGCAGCAGAACTATTACGACGCCGAAGGGATGCGCCAGTATCAGGCGCCGCAAATCATGGTGCGCGGGCTGGAAAACAGCAGCGACGTGCGCGGGATCGGAGAGCCGATGGTGCCGCCAGCCTCCGCCGCGCTGTCCAATGCGATCTTTGCCGCGACGGGCACCCGCGTGCGCGCGATGCCGATGGCGAAGGTCGTGGATTTCGTCTGACCCGCGCTTGGGCAAAGGGGGCTTCGGCCCCCTTTTTTTGCGGCTCGACTCAAATGTATACGAGATGTATACACACGGAATGCAACCTGCCGACCGCAAGACAATCGCCGCCGACAGCCTGCGGCGCGCGATCCTGACGCTGGAGCTTTCGCCCGGTGCCGATCTGGATGAAGCGGGCCTGTGCAAGCAATACGACCTATCGCGCACGCCCCTGCGCGAGGTGCTGCGCCAGCTGGCGGGCGAGGGGTATGTGAGCCTGCGGCAGAACCGGGGCGCGCAGGTCTCGGACATGTCGCACCGCAACCTGCGGGCGTTTTTTATCGCGGCACCGATGATCTATGGCGCGATCCTGCAACTGGCTGCGACCCACCGCACCGACGCGCAACTGGACACGCTGCGCGCAGCGCAAGAGCAGTTCCGCACCGCCCTGCGCACGGGCAGCACGGCCGACCGCGCATTGGCCAACACGCGGTTTCACCAGATCACCGGCAACATGGCCGACAACCCGTTCCTGTCGCCCAGCTTTGACCGGCTGCTGCTGGACCATGCCCGCATTTCGATGACGTTTTACCAGCCGCGCGACGAAGCGCAGTCGCGCACTGTCCGCCTGGCCTGCAAACAGCACGACCAGATCATCGCCGCCATCACCGCGCAGGACGCGGCAGTGGCGGTGCAACTGGCCAACGCGCATTGGCAATTGTCGCGCGACCGGATTTCGCAATTCGTGATGCCAGGCGGCCTTGATCTGCCGCTGGGCCCGACTCCGCAGGAGGCCCGCGCATGACGCCTGTCATGGAATTCAACGGTATCTACACGCCGGTCGTCACCCCGTTCAACGCGGATTACACGCCTGATTTCAAGGCATTGGCGCTCGTGGTGGAGCGGCTGATCGGGGCAGGCGTGCATGGGCTGATTACCGGCGGCTCCACCGGTGAGAACTATGCCATGACGGTCGATGAACGCCTTGCCGTGGCGCGCGAGACGGTGCGCATCGTGGCAGGCCGGGTGCCGGTGATCATGGGCACCGGCGCGATGCTGCCTGCCGACATGATGGCGCTGGCGCAAGGCGGCAAGGCGATGGGCGCGGACGCGCTGCTGGTGGCGACGCCCCCCTATGCTGTGCCGACGGAACGGGAAAACGCGCTGAACGCGCTGGCGATCGATGCGGCGGTGAACCTGCCCATCATGCTGTATAATTACCCGGGCCGGATGGGCGTGAACATGGGCGAGCAATTCCTCGACCGGGTGGGGCGGTCGCGAAATTTCTGCGCGATCAAGGAAAGCTCCGGCGATATCAACCGCGTACACCTGTTGGCCCGCGATTATCCGCATATCCAGATGTCCTGCGGCATGGACGATCAGGCGCTGGAGTTTTTTGCCTGGGGCGCGCAAAGCTGGGTCTGTGGTGGGTCAAACTTCTTGCCCGAGGAACATTTGGCGCTGTGGCGCGCCTGCGCCGTCGAAGGGGATTTCGACAAGGGGCGGCGGATCATGTCGGCGATGATGCCGCTGATGCGCGTGCTCGAACAGGGGGGCAAGTTCGTGCAGTGCATCAAGTATGGCGTGACGGTGCAAGGCATCGACACAGGCGCGATCCGGCCACCGCTCAAGGCGCTGAACAAGGACGACAAGCGCAGCCTCGAACAGGTGATCGGCGTGTTGCAAACCACCATTTCACGCATTGCGCAGGAGGGATAAGCCATGCTGACCCGTGAGGAATACGGCGCGATTGCCGACAGCCTGACACCCGCGACGACCGCATTCATCGACGGCGGGTTTCGCCCGGCGATCTCGGGCAAGACCTTTGAAACAGTCAACCCGGCGACCGGCGTGCCGCTGGCGCAGGTGGCGGCCTGCGGGCCTGAGGACGTTGATATCGCTGTGCAAAAGGCGCGCGAGGCGTTTGAGGACGGGCGGTGGTCCCGCCTGCACCCATCGGACCGCAAGGATGTCCTAATCCGCCTGTGCAAGCTGATGACGCGCAACGCGCGCGAGTTGGCGGTGCTGGAAAGCCTCGACAGTGGCAAGACGATTTACGATTGCGAAACGGTCGACATCCCCGAGGCGATCCACTGCATCAAGTGGCACGCCGAAGCCATCGACAAGATCTATGACGCCGTCGCCCCCGCGTCGGACGATCACATCGCGCTGGTGGTGCGTGAACCTGTCGGCGTGGTGGGCCTTGTGCTGCCGTGGAATTTCCCGCTGCTGATGATGGCATGGAAGATCGGGCCGGCGCTGGCCTCTGGCTGTTCGGTGGTGCTGAAACCCGCCGAAGAGACGTCGCTGACCGCGCTGCGACTGGCGGAACTGGCGATGGAGGCGGGCGTGCCGCGCGGCGTGCTGAACGTCGTGCCGGGGCTGGGCCCGGATGTGGGCGCGCCCATTGGCCGGCATATGGATGTCGATATGGTCAGCTTTACCGGGTCGACCGTGACGGGCATGAAATTCCTGTCCTATGCCGCCGAAAGCAACGCCAAGGAGGTGGTGCTGGAGATGGGCGGCAAGAACCCGTGCATCGTCATGGATGACGCCGAACATCTGGACCGTGTGGCGCAGCATGTGGTCAACGGCGCGTTCTGGAACATGGGCGAAAACTGCTCCGCGATCTCGCGGTTGATCGTGCACGCGGATGTGCGCGACGACCTGCTGACCCGGATCGAAGCGCATATGCGGCACCTGCCCGTGGGCGATCCGCTGGACCCCGAGACGCGGCAGGGCGCGCTGGTGAGTGCGGCGCATGTCGACAAGGTCTGTGGATATGTGGAAAAGGCTGGGGATATCCTTGTGGGTGGGTCTGTGGACAAACCCTTCGTCTCTCCAACTGTTGTGGCAGCTATGCCTGATAACATATTGGCACGGGACGAGATTTTTGGCCCCGTGCTCTCGGTGATCACTGTGCGATCCTTTGACGAGGCCATTTCGGTTGCCAATGACACGGCCTATGGCCTTTGCGCGTCGCTGTTCACCGCCAATGGCAAGCGGGCGTTGCGCGGGGCGCGGATGCTGCGCGCCGGGACCGTCACCGTGAACAGCTATGGCGAGGGCGATATCGCGACCCCGTTCGGAGGCATGAAGATGTCGGGCTTTGGCGGGCGCGACAACGGGGTGCACGCGCATGACCAGTATACGCAGCTCAAGACCATCTGGCTGGACCTGACCGACGACGCGGAGGAGGCGGTGGAGTGATCTACACCGCTCGCCGTCTGCCGCGCCATCAGGGACCGGCCGCCTGGGCTGACATCCTTGGCCCGGGGGCGGACTATCCTCAGCTGGACGCGGATGTGACGGCGGATGTGGCCATCGTAGGTGCGGGTTTTGCGGGCCTGTCGGCGGCGCGGCGGGTGTTGCAGATCTGGCCGCAGGCGCGGGTGGTGGTGCTGGAGGCTTGGCGCGTCGCGAACGGGGCGGCGGGGCGCAACTCCGGCTTCATGATCGATCTGCCGCATGATCTGGCGTCCGAGGATTACGCCGGTGCGGGGGATGACCAGACGCTGACACAGCTCAACCGGCAGGCCATCGCGTTCGCGCAGGAGGCAGTAACGGAATACGGTATCGCGCCCGATTTCTTTGACCCGGTGGGCAAGGTGAATGGGGCGGCGACCGCGGCGGGCGACGCGCATAATCGCAGCTACGCCAGGCACTTGGATGGTCTGGGCGAGCCGTCGGAATGGCTCGATGCGCAGGCGATGGAGGCGCTCACAGGCACGCGGCACTACCGCTCGGGTCTGTTCACGCCGGGCACCGTGATGCTGCAACCGGCGGGCTATGTGCGGGGGCTGGCCGCCGGGCTGCCCGCCCGGATTTACGAGCGCAGCCCGGTGCTGAACTTTCGCCGGACGGGTCAGGATTGGGTGATACGCACGCCCAAAGGGCAGGTGAGCGCGGGCCGTGTGATCCTTGCCGTGAATGGCCATCTGGAGAGCTTTGGCGTGGCGCGGGGGCGCTTGATCCAGTTGTTCCTCTTTGCCTCGATGACCGAGGATATCGGGGCGGATGCGGTCGGCGGCGCGCCGCGCTGGGGCGTGACACCGTCCGACCCGATGGGCACGACGATGCGCCGGATCGATGCGGGGCAGGGCGGGCACAGGATCGTGACACGGAATTGCGCGGTCGTGCGGCCCGGCATGCGTCCTCTGGACCGTGACATGGCCCGTGCGGCGCGCGCGCATGCCCGCGCCTTTGCCACCCGGTTTCCGCAGTTGAAAGGCGTCCGGCAAGAGCATGTGTGGGGCGGTCACCTGTGCCTGTCGCTCAACGGTGTGGCCCATGCGCGCGAGATCGAACAGGGTGTGTTCAGCGCCTGTGTGCAGAACGGGCTGGGCACGACCCGGGGCACCCTGACGGGCATCGCCGCAGCCGAACGGTGCTGCGGTCAGAGCTCCGAGGTGACCGCCTATTTCGACGGCGAGGAGGCACCGCGCCGATTGCCGCCGCAACCCTTCGCGACTCTGGGTGCCAACGCCTATCTGCGGTGGAAGGAATGGCGCGCCGGGGCGGAGTAGATTTGCAACTTTTCAATATTTCGCGCCAAGAAATACGCAGTACATTCCGCAAGTTTGCCTAAATCTGAGTTTCCCAGCAAACTGTCCCCCATCCATCCACAACCCTTCAATACTCTTGATTGAGCGCATCTGCCGCCGGTATCTCCCGCTCCCGCCGCGCGATATAGGTCTGCAAAGCCTCGTCAATGCCCGGGTCCAGCGCCGGTTTCTCGTAATGTCCCAGCAGCGTGCGCGCATGGATCAGGGCACGCTCGGTGATCTCGCGGCCCCCTTCGGCCTGCCATTGCTCGATCGAGTTGTTGTCGAACAGCTCCGGCATGAAAAACGCGGTCTGAAACCGCTCCTGCGTGTGCGGATGACCCAGATAGTGGCCACCGGGCCCGATATCGCGCACCGCCTCGAGGGCGGTGTCGAAGTCACCCCATTGCACCCCTTCGGCCATGCGATAGGCCATCGCGCATTGTTCGGCATCCACGATGAACTTGGCCACCGAACAGTGCATTCCGGCCTCGTTCCAGCCCGCCGAATGCCAGATATAGTTGGCGCCCGCATGCATCACCGCCGACAGCGTCGTGGCACTTTCGTAGCCGGCCTGCGCGTCGAATGTCTTGGCCCCACCCAGCGTGTTGGAGGTGCGCCAGGGCACGCCGTAATGCCGCGCCATCTGCCCGATCATGAAGTTCATCATGGAAATTTCAGGCGTCCCCGCCATCGGCGCGCCCGATTTCATCGACACGGTCGATAGGTAATGCCCGTAGATCGCCGGGCACCCGCGCCGGATCACTTGGCTGTAGGCCAGCGCGCTCAGCGCCTCAGCGTTCAACTGCGCCACCGATGCGGCGACGGACGCAGGCGTATTCGCCCCGCCCAGCACGAAGGGCGAGCACAGCACCGGCTGGTTGCGACGGCAGAATGCGCGCATCGCGCCCAGCATCGTCTCGTCCCACACCAGCGGTGAATTGCCGTTGCAATTGCCGGTGGTGACCGGGTTTTCCTCAATGAAATCATCCCCAAAGAGGATCGCACACATTTCGACCACGTCCTCGGCGTTGCGCGGCGAAGTGGTCATGCCCATGAACGTCTTGTCGGAATGGGACATCGACGAATAGGTGATGCGCAGGTGCCGGTGGCTGATCGGGTGGTCGTAGGGCTCCACGATGTGATGGGCCGACGAATGCAGCGCGGGCATCATGTGGCTGAACTTGTGAAACATCGCCAGATCGTCGAGCGTGGGAATGCGGCGTACATCGTCCAGATCGCGCAGGAACGGCGCGCCGGTCATCGGCACAAATATGCTGTCGCGCCCGCCCAGGGCGACGTTCTTGCCCGGATCACGCGCGTGATAGGTGAACGTCTCAGGGATGGTGGCGATCAGGTCGCGCACCAGTCCTCGGTCCAGATAGACCGTCTCGCCGTCGACCTTGGCCCCGGCACGCCGCCAGTCGGCCAGCGCGATCTCGTCGCGAAACACCACGCCGACGTTTTCGAGGATGTCCATGGAGGCCGCGTCGATCCGCTCCACCTGACTGCCGTCCATGATCTCGCACCAGGGCAGCGTATTGCGCAGCCCCGGCAGCATCTCCATGTCAGGCGCCTGCCGGGCCGCACGGCGGCTGGCGCGCCCTCCCGAACGGGTGCGGGTCATGGTCATAGCGGCTCCTCCCTCGAACTCAGGTCAGAAAAGCCCGGCCCGCAGGCAAATGCACGCCCGTCCGCGAAGGCGCCTGTCGGTTTCAGACCCTCAGGCAGCCCACGCTGGCAGCCCACTCCGGCACCGATCCGTCTCTGTCCCGGAAAAATCCCGGGGGAGGCCCGCAGGGTCGGGGGCAGAGCCCCCAAGCTCTCCGAACCTTCAAACGTGCGCCAGTCCCAGACCGGACAGCGCGCGGATGTGCCCGATGATGTCCTGCACACCCTCGCCATGCCGAAGGGCTGCAAAGACAAAGGGGCGTCCTGCCCGCATCCGGGTCGCATCCCGTTCCATCACCTCGAGCGATGCGCCCACATGCGGGGCCAGATCGGTCTTGTTGATGACCAGCAGGTCAGATTTGGTGATCGCCGGCCCGCCCTTGCGCGGGATCTCTTCGCCCGCCGCGACGTCGATGACATAAAGCGTGATGTCCGCAAGTTCCGGCGAGAACGTGGCCGACAGGTTGTCGCCACCGCTTTCGATCAGGATTGCCTCGATCTCGGCATGTCTGGCGCGCATCTCCGCCACAGCGGCAAGGTTGATCGACGCGTCCTCGCGGATTGCCGTGTGCGGGCAGCCGCCGGTTTCCACGCCGATGATGCGGTCCTGCGGCAGGATCTGGCGGCGCATCAACTCTTCGGCGTCTTCGCGGGTATAGATGTCGTTGGTGATCACCCCGATGGAGTGCTGGTCCTTGAGGGCGGCGGCGAGGGCGGCGGTCAGCGTCGTCTTGCCCGCGCCCACCGGGCCGCCGATGCCGATACGAAGGGGGCCGTTGAGTTGGGTCATGTGCGAAAGATCCTCGGTTGCAGGGCTTCGTGGCGCATGGCTGCGATATCGGCAGCAAAGCTGGCCGATGCAAGGTCGTCCAGCGTCGCGGTGCTGGCGTGGGCTGCCGTGTCCTCGATGGCTGGGCTCAGGGCGGCGAGCACCTTTTGCCCGTCGGTCTGGCCCAGCGGCATGGCGCGCTGCGCGACCGACACGAGGTTGGAGGCAAACCCGTGCAGATAAAGCGGCAGGGTCTGGTCCAGCGGGATCCCCATCGCGCGCGCGGCGGCCCCGACGGCGACCGGATAGGTGAGGCCGTGCAGATCAAGGCCCCAGACCGCGCGCGCCGTGTTGCAAAAGGCCGCACCCTGCAGGTCGGTTTCCTGCAGCCGTTCCGCACCGGCCGCAAAGGCGCGGGCGGTGGCGTCGACGGTTGCGGTGTTGTCCGCGCGGTAGGCCGCCGCGAGCAACACCGCATCAGCCCGCGCCGAGCCTTGGGTGACAAGGGCGCAGAGCCACGCGCGCAGCCCGTCGGCATCCGCAATGGTGCCGTCGGCAATCACCTGTTCCATCCCGTGCGAATAGGCAAATGCGCCCACCGGAAAGGCAGGCGAAAGCCACTGCATGAGGGTGAGTGCCGCGCTCATGTGTGGCTGTGCGCGTGGTCGTGCCCGTGCGTGCGGCCATGGCCATATGCGCCACCTTCGGGGGTGAACGGCTCGGTTACTTCGCGGGTGGTCGCCCCGATCTTGCTGAGCATGTCGGCCATGACATGGTCGCGTTGGATCAGCAGCCGCGTGTCCTCGATCTGACAGGGCGTGTGCCGATTGCCGATATGCCAGGCGATGCGGTGGAGACTGTCGCCGGTGACTTCGAGCAGGGGTTCGGGGGCGGCCTGTATCTCGATCTCCGCCTTGTCGGTGGTGATCAGCGCGCCACCATGGTTCAGCGATGTCGTCTGCGGCAAGTCCACCAGCAGCTGCGCGCCCGAGGCGAGGGTCAGCACCTTGCGCCGCAGGAACCGGTCCTCATAGGTGAGCGAGACGTGGTCGATGACAGGGCCATGGGTGTGGCCGTGATAGGTTTGGGCTGTCTGCATGTCAGGCGTCACTTTGCAGCAATCGAGACATAGCGATAAGCGTCGGTGTCGCCATTCTCGATGATGGTGGTCAGCAGCCCGATGCCGAGCGTTGGCAGATAGGAATAGACCTCCACATAGTTGGGATCGTCCGCAAAGCTGATCGTGATCTTGAAGCCGTCATATGCGCATTTGCCGATCTGCACGGTTTGCATCGGCCCAGATTGTGCCGTGCCGCCATCCGGGCGCGTATTGGACCATGACGCATTTGGCTTAGGCTTGGCCCATTTGCGCAACGTGGCGTCACTGGCATATTTTTCCTGCTGGCCGATCCGCAGTACGCCATCCTCAACCGGAATGACGTTGCGCAGATACAGGCCATGGCCGAACTGCATGACGCTGCCATCATTGGTGCCGTCATTATAGCGTATATCGACCTGTACTATGTCCTTGGCGGCAGATGTGTGCACTTCGGTCTGGCCATCATCCAGCTTGGTGACGATACCGCTTGCAAGGTCGGCGGGTGTTGGACATGCCGCATGGGCGAGTGGTGCAATCAGCGCTGCGGTGGCAGTGGCCAGTGCTTTGAGATACATGGAGTTTTCCCTAGAACAGAAAATATCGCTGCGCCATGGGTAGCACATCTGCGGGCTGACATGTCAGCAGTTCTCCGTCCGCGCGGACTTCGTACGTCTCGGGATGTACTTCAACATGCGGGGTTGCGTCGTTCAGCTTGAGGTCTTTCTTGCCGATCTGACGCGTGTTCTGCACCGCCACCGTATCCTTGGCGAGGCCAAGCGATGCCCCGATCCCCTCGGCCTGCGCTGCCGCCGACACGAACGTCACCGCCGAGCGTTCGACGCTGCGCCCGTAGGCCCCGAACATGGGCCGGGTATAGACAGGCTGCGGCGTCGGAATGGACGCGTTGGGGTCTCCCATCTGCGCGCAGGCAATCGTACCACCCAGCAGCACCATCTCGGGCTTTACCCCAAAGAAGGCCGTGTTCCACAGGCACAGGTCCGCGCGTTTGCCCACCTCGATCGACCCGATCTCATGAGAAATCCCATGCGCAATCGCCGGGTTGATCGTGTATTTCGCGATGTAGCGGCGCACGCGCATGTTGTCATTGTCGCCGGTTTCTTCGGCCAGACGCCCGCGCTGTTTCTTCATCTTGTCAGCGGTTTGCCAGGTGCGGATCAGCACCTCGCCCACGCGGCCCATGGCCTGACTGTCGGACGCGATGATCGAGAACGCGCCCATGTCGTGCAGGATATCCTCGGCGGCGATGGTCTCGCGGCGGATCCTCGATTCCGCAAACGCCACATCCTCGGGGATCGATTTATCGAGGTGATGGCAGACCATGAGCATGTCGAGATGTTCCTCGAGCGTGTTCACGGTGAACGGGCGCGTGGGGTTGGTGGAGGAGGGCAGTACGTGTTCTTCGCCACAGATCTTGATGATGTCCGGCGCGTGCCCGCCGCCCGCCCCTTCGGTGTGGAAGGCGTGGATGGTCCGGCCCTTCATCGCCGCCACGGTATTCTCGACAAAGCCGCTCTCGTTGAGCGTGTCGGTGTGGATCATCACCTGTACGTCCCAGGCGTCTGCAACCGACAGGCAGCAGTCGATGGCGCCGGGCGTGGTCCCCCAATCCTCGTGCAATTTCAACGCACAAGCGCCGCCCTTGATCTGTTCCTCCAACGCGGCGGGCAGCGAGGCGTTGCCCTTGCCCGCAAAGGCGAGGTTCATCGGAAAGGCGTCGGCCGCCTGCAGCATCCGGCCCAGGTGCCATGGGCCGGGAGTCACTGTGGTGGCCAGCGTGCCGTGCGCGGGCCCCGTGCCGCCGCCGAGCATGGTGGTGAGGCCCGAGTGCAGCGCGTCTTCGATCTGTTGCGGGCAGATGAAGTGGATGTGGCTGTCAAACCCGCCGGCGGTCAGGATCTTGCCCTCGCCCGCGATGGCCTCGGTGCCGGGCCCGACGATGATGTCGACGCCGGGCTGCGTGTCGGGATTGCCCGCCTTGCCGATAGCCGCGATGCGCCCGTCCCTGAGGCCGACATCGGCCTTGTAGATGCCGGTATAGTCGACGATCAGCGCGTTGGTGATCACGGTGTCGACGGCACCCTCGGCCCGCGTGGTCTGGGCTTGCCCCATGCCGTCGCGGATGACCTTGCCGCCGCCGAACTTGACCTCTTCGCCGTAGAGCATCGCGTTGTCGCCTGTGCCGCCGGTCGAGGCTTGCCCCGCGGCTTCGGCCCCGAGGTCGCGTTCGACCTCGATGATCAGGTCAGTGTCGGCGAGGCGCACCTTGTCGCCCACGGTGGGGCCAAACATGGCGGCGTAGTCGGCGCGGGAGATGGATGTGGGCATTATCGCTCCTAGTCGTAAATTCGATCCAAAAAATGCATCTCCGCCTTCATATTCTCTGGCGGAAACGATGTGTGTTCAGAGGCCATGCGCGTTATTGATGCCCAGACTTCATCGCCAGACCAACGCGGTGTTTTGGACAGGATCAGACGATGAAGGTCTCCAATTGTCTGGATCTGCTCTGCCTCTTGCGCAGCGATGCTGATGTCGAAAGTGCGTTCTATGTCTTCCAGATACTCAACATCGTCGCCGTCACCCATCATTCCGATGTTTGGGTGCGGATTTGGACGCCCCCACCAGCGGAAAATGCCATCGAAGAGTTCGCGCAGGGTCTTCAAACCTCGAACACCTCATCCACCGGAACCTGCATCGCCGTCACCAACCCATTTGTCTGCATGGCCATGCCGATGACGCTGAGGAGTTCTCCGTGCTGGGCGGCTCTCATCCCTTTGGCTTTGGCCGCCGCGGTGTGCGAGTGGATGCAGTATGCGCACCTGTTCGCCACGGACACGGCGATGTAGAGCATTTCCTTGACCAGCGGGTCCAAGTCGCCCGGGCCCATCACCTCTTTCAGCCGTCCCCATGTGGCCGCCAGCAATGCCGGATCATTGGCCAAAGCCCGCCAGAAGTTGTTGACGTAGTCCCTCCCGCGCACAGCGCGGATGTCGTCAAAGGCGGCCAGCACCTCGGCGCTGGCCGCCTCATCCGTTATCAGCGGAACCGTCGCCACTCAGACCAGCGCAAAGATGCGGGCCGGCCCGCCTGTGCCGCCACGGTGCGTGGGTGCGCCGACAACCAGAGTAGCTCCGCTCGCAGGAACCTGATCCAGACCGGCGAGGTTCTCGATCCCGTAGCGGTTGGTGGGCAGCCAGGCGTAATGTGTGGCAAAATCGGCAGAGGGCCCGTGATCCAGCGACAGGGTGTCGACGGCCATCGCAATGGCGCCCGTTTCCTCGATCAGCATCTGTGCGGCCTCCACGTGGAAACCCGGGAAATGCATCGCCTCATCCGCACCCACGTTGCGATAGGCGTCGCTGGCCACCTTGCCCGCCCAGCCCGAATGCATCGCGATGCAGGCCTTGTCGGGGATGTCACCGTTGGCGGCGATCCAGGCGCGCAGATCGTCAGGCGTGACCTGCGCGTCCGCGTCGTCCTCGGCCTTGGCCGCGATGTCAACGACACACAGCGGGACCACCAGGTTCTCCACCGGGATCTCCGTCACCGATTGGCCATCTGCGGAAAAGTGCAGGGGCGCGTCGATATGCGTGCCCGTGTGTTCATTTACCGACAGCTGCAACAGGTTGAAGCCATTCTCGGCAAAGGTGAAGGGCTGTTCCGTCGTGATGCCCGGTGCCCCGAAATACGTCGGAAACGCATCATCGTAGATATGCGTCATGTCCACCACACCGCCATGCCCGGCGGCCATGGCAGGGGGTGCGCTTGCCACGCCGCCGACGGCCGCGGTCGCCGCAACGGCAGCGGACGCGCGAAACAGATCGCGCCGCGACAGCATCCGGTTCTTTACCGCGTTCATCACACATACATCACACATGGTCTCGTCCTCCGGTTGGGGTTGCCCTGCTCATAGGTCGCCCATGATCTTCTGGTTGAACCCAAAGATCCGTCTGGCCCCGCCAATCGGGATCAGTCGCACATCGCGCGCCTGCCCCGGCTCGAACCGCACCGCGGTGCCTGCCGCAATATCAAGGCGCATGCCCCGGGCCGCATCGCGGTCAAACTCCAGCGCGGTGTTCGCCTCGCCAAAATGGTAGTGCGAGCCGACCTGCACGGGCCGGTCGCCGGTATTGGCCACGTGCAGAGTGATCGTCTCTGACGCCGTGTTCAGCTGGATGTCGCCGTCTGCGGGGAAAATCTCGCCTGGGATCATGGTCTTCTTCTCTTTTAAAATACGGAAAATCTCAACGGATCGGATTGTGCACCGTCACCAGTTTGGTCCCGTCGGGAAAGGTGGCCTCGACCTGCACGTCGTGGATCATCTCGGGCACGCCCTCCATGCATTGATCGCGGGTGATGACCTGTGCACCGGCCTCCATCATTTCGGCGACCGAGCGTCCGTCGCGCGCGCCCTCGACCACGGCGTCGGTGATCAGGGCAATCGCCTCGGGGTGGTTGAGCGGGACGCCACGGGCCAGCCGTTTGCGCGCCACCTCGGCGGCCATGGCGACCAGCAGTTTGTCTTTTTCACGCGGGGTGAGTTGCATGGGTCAAAGTCTCCAGCACAAGGGCAGCTGTCCGCCCGTCAGATCATCCAGAATGGGCAGGAGCCGCTGGCGCAGCGCGTAGCCCGAGGGCGCCAGCAGGCGCAGGACCAGCACATCCTCCGCCAGCAGGCTCGCCCCGCCGGCAGGCACGGCAAGGTCGCGCAAGCGCGCCAGTCGCGCCTCGGCGTCCGGGGCCACGTAGGTCAGGCTGACCATGGCGCGCGCGCCGCCACCCGTGGCGGTACCGGCCAGTGCAGCACCGATGTCGCCCGACAGCCGCCAGGCGTCCAGCACCAGTGGCGCGCCGTTCCGCGTGACCTCGATCCGGTCGGACAGGGTGCCGTGAATGCTGTCCTCGCCCATCGCGAGCCGGCCGAAGCATATCGGTTCCACGATCAGCGCGCGCGCCGTCGGGGCCAGATCGCAACTCAGACGCCGGGTCAGCGCGCAGCCGTCAAAAAGCAGTGTCTCCTGCGGCAACCACCACAGCGTCGCGTCGTCGGCCACGCGCAGGGTCGTGTCGATCCGGCCCGCTTCGCCGGGCAGGGCGCGGTAGGCGCGTTCGCAGGCCTGGGTGGTCATGGTCAGGTGCGTGCTGGGCCCGGCGGTTGCGGCATAGTCGAACCGGTCGCCGCCCGTCACCCCGCCCGAGGTGTTCAGCAGCACCGCCGTCATGCCGGTCGCTGCACGCGGGAACACGGCCTTGGCCGCGCCTTGTTGGTAAAGCGTGTCGATGACCGTGCCGCGCGCCCCGGCCTTGGTCCCAAGCCGCACGATGCCGCGTGCCCGGGGCGGGCTGTATGTCTCGTGCGTGATGGGCAGGTGGGCAGTCATATCGCCTAATTGAACACCGCCGCGCCGGTCCTCGCCAGCCCCTTTGACACGCGCCGCGCAAAAAGGCCCCGATTTGCCTATTTTGCAGGCAGACCGCGAATGTCGCGCAGCAGGTAGGTGTCCATGATCCAGCCATGTGCCGCCCGCGCCGCTGCCCGACGCGCGATGATGTCGTCGCACACGTCGCCAAGGCGGCCATGGGCCAGGATCTGCTCCGGCATGCCCAGATACGCGCCCCACCAGATGTCGAATGCATCCCCGTCAAGCTCCTGAAACGCGCACGTCCCGTCAAGCATGACCACCAGCGTCTCGCAGCCCGCAGGCCAGCCGTGGCCGCGCAGCCGCCTGCCGGTGGAGATCGTGACCGGCCCGTTCACGGTGTTCAGCGGGATGGCATGGGCCGCCGTCAGCGCCTGTACCGAGGTGATGCCGGGGATCACCTGTACCTGTGGCGCCGGGTCCAGCCGTGCGGCGATGCGCAGCGTGCTATCATAAAGCGACGGGTCCCCCCAGACCAGCAGCGCCACGTGCCGCGCGCCGGGATGCCCGGCCATGGTGGCGGTCCAGATGCGGGCAATCTCGTCGTGCCAGGCCTCGACCCGGTCGAGGTAGGGCAGGCTGTCGTCGCGCACGGGCATGTCGAACGGGGCCACGTGCGCGTCGTCGCGCACCGTGTCAATGATCTGCGTGCGCAGATCGGCGAGGTCGGATTTGTCGGCCTTGCGCGGGATCAGGAACAGGTCCGCGGACGCGATGGCGCGCCTCGCCTCGCCCGTCAGATGGTCGGGGTTACCGGTGCCGATACCAATGAGGGAAAGCTGGGTCATAAGATGCAGAAAGGGCCGCACATGGGCGGCCCTTTGGTGTTGTTTTTCAATGTATTACGTGGCGTTGTGCAGGCGGTGCGTGAACACGCCGCTGTCTTTCCAGTGCCGTGTGGCCTTGGCCCCGGCCAGAACGGCCAGATCGGCCACAGGCTCGATCAGGATGACCAGCATGTAGGCGGCGCCAAAGGTGAGGACCGACTGCATGTTCTCCGCGCCAAAGCCCTGACCGTAGATCGCCCAGAACGCGACCCATGCGACCACACCGCCCTGATAGATGGCCGACATCTTGAGGACATCCGTGTAGCCCAGATCGACGTAAGCGGTGGCCGTCGGCACGATGGCTTTGGCCGCGGCGTGCACGGCAAAGAGCGGGACCAGCAGCGTCGTGACGTTGACAAAGAACATGGGCATGTCGGACGGGGCAAAGAACGTCCCCTGGATCAGCAGCCCCAGCGCCAGCCCAAAGGCCGCGGCCGCCGGGCCCATCAGCAGGAACAGCGTCGTGCCAAGGATAAAGTGCACCTCGGAGATGCCGACAGCGAAATGCGGCAGCAGCTCGAAAAAGATGAACACGCCGATGGTGGCGATCACCGTGCGCAAGACAAAGGACGGCACGGAATGCACCTTGAGGTCATCGGTGGCCAGCTTCAGCGCGTAGCCTGCCGATGCGGCGGCTGTGCCATAGGCAAACACCATTTTTGCGCCGTCCACGACGCCCGGTTCGATATGCATGTTCAATCTCCTCGCCACCCACCCGGCGGCTGTTGGGGCCGGTGCCCCGGCCATGTTGCGTTCCCGATGGCAGGTCTCCTGACTTGCGGGTCGCTGCGGGGCCGGACCTTCCCAGCGCGTCTGCGCCAGTGGTACATGCCGGGCCGCTCGCCGGTCACAGTTGCGGGGGCAGTCCGGGATTTACACCCGGTTCCCTCTTCGGACGCCGAATGACGTCACCATCGTCAGGTCAGGTTTACACCGATTCCGTCGCCTCACAAGTCAGGAAGCGGCATTTCGCGGCGTTACCGTCCCATCCAGCCGCCGTCCACGGTGAGAATTTCGCCGTGCACATAGCGCGCCGCGTCCGAGGCGAGAAAGACCGCCGGCCCGCCGAAATCCGCAGGGGTGCCCCAGCGGCCCGCCGGGATGCGGTCGAGGATCGCCCGGGACCGGTCGGGATCGTCCTGCAGCGCCTGCGTGTTGTCGGTCGCGATATAGCCCGGCGCGATGGCGTTCACGTTCACGCCCTTGCCCGCCCATTCATTGGCCAGCGCCTTGGTCAGTTGCCCGATCCCGCCCTTGGAGGTGGCATAGCCCGGCACCGTGATCCCGCCCTGAAAGGTGAGCAGCGAAGCGGTAAAGATGATCTTGCCCGACCCGCGCGCGACCATTCTGGCGCCCACCGCCTTGGACAGGATGAACTGTGCCGACAGATTGACCTCAATCACTTCGTCCCACCAGTCGTCGGGGTGTTCGGCGGCAGGGGCGCGTTTGATGGTGCCAGCGTTGTTGATCAGGATGTCGGGGGCGGCGTCTGCCATTTTATGGGCAAAGGCGCGTACCGCCGCGCGGTCGGAGAAATCGACGGCATGCGCGGTGAAGCTCCGGCCCATGGCGGTCACCGCCTGTTCGACCTCCGAGCCCGGCGCGAGGGTGGCGCTGACGCCGATGATGTCGGCACCCGCAGCGGCGAGTGTCTCGGCCATGCCGCGCCCGATGCCGCGTTTGGCACCGGTGACAAGGGCGGTCCTGCCGCTGAGGTCAAAGAGGTTGGTCATGGCTTATCCCGATATCTTGATCAGCGTTTTCAGGGCTGTGGGCGAGCGGTCGAGCGCCTCGAACGCGGCCTGAATGTCCGAGAGGGGGGCCACATCCGTGATCACCGTATCGGCGTCGATCCCGCCAGCGGCGATGATGCCGATGGCCTTTTCGTAGTCCTCGGGCTCATAGACCCGCGCGCCGATCAGTTTGAGTTCGCGCCAGAAGAACTGGAAGAGGTCGATTGCGGGTTTTTGTGCATGGATGGCGACCATCACGATCCGGGCGCGCGTTGCTGCCACGGCGGTCATCGCGTCGACGCCGGGCTGGGTGCCGGACACCTCAAACACCACGTCCGCGCCTTTGCCGCCTGTGCGGCTGTTGATCTCGGCGGCCAGATCGACCTCGGCGGGGTTCACCGTGTCAAAGCCAAGGGTCTGCGCAATGGCCAGCCGGTGCGGGTTGACCTCCGACAGGACAACCTTGCCGCCCGCATCGCGTGCCACCATGGCCACCAAAACACCGATTGGGCCGCCGCCGATCACGACGACGTCTTCGCCCGGCTGCAGATCAGACAGGCGGACGTCATGGCACGCTACGGCGACCGGTTCGATCAGGGCGGCGTGGTCCATGCGCATATCGTCCGGCAGGGTGTGGATGGTGTGGGCTGGCACGACCCAAATCTCCTGCATGGCGCCATGCGTATCGAGGCCGAGGAATTTCAAGTTGTGGCTGATATGCGGGTATCCCGCCTTGCTGGCCGGGCAATCGAGGTCCGGATCAAGGGGGCGCACCACCACCTTTTGACCGTGGACCAACCCTTCGACGCCATCGCCCAACGCATCGACATAGCCAGACATTTCATGCCCGATCACCCGCTCGAACCCGACGCGGGCATCCATGTTGCCGTGGAACACGTGCATGTCGGTCCCGCAGATACCGCAATAGGCGACGCGCACGGCAACCTCGCCCGGCCCCGGTGTGGGTGCAGGGGTGGTGTCCACGGAAAAGGTCTTGTTGCCGCGATAATGGGCGGCGGTGATGGTGTCAGCCATGGGCACTCTCGTCATGTTCAGCGTTCAGTTTGTCCCAGTCAAAGACGACGCCAGTGCCGGGGGTGTCGGGGGCCACGGCCATGTGATCCTCGATCACGAGGGGCCGTGTGGTGTAGGTGTCGATGGGAAAGGAATGCACCTCCATCCAGCCTGCGTGGGGTTGGCTGGCCATCAGGCTCACGTGCAGTTCCTGCATCCCGTGCGAGCAGACGGGGATGCCGTGCCGTTTCGCCAACTCCGCAACCTGCAGCCAGCCGGTGATGCCGCCGCAGTTCGAGGCGTCGGGCTGGACGAAGCTTAGCCGCGCATCGGCGAAAGCATATTCGAACTCGTGGATCGTGTGCAGGTTTTCGCCCATGGCCAGCGGCATGCCGGTGGCTTCGGCAATGTGGCCGTACCCTTTGTAATCGTCGGGGATTGTCGGCTCTTCGAACCACAGCAGGTCATAGGGTGCGAAGGCGTGCGCGGCCTCGATGGCCTGATCGACACTCATGCCGTAATTGGCGTCCACCATGAAGGCGATGTCGGGGCCGATCATCTCGCGGATGGCTTTGATCCGTTCCACATCCTCCGCCAGCGTGGGCTGGCCGATCTTGATCTTCACCCCGTTGTGCCCGCAGTCGAGGTAGCCGCGGATCGACGCCAGCAGCTTGGGCAGGGGAAAGTTCAGGTCGATCCCGCCAGCATAAGCCTTTGTCCGGTCCGACGCACCGCCCGCCATCTGCGCCAGCGATTGCCCTCTTGCATGGCCGCGCAGATCCCACAGCGCGATGTCCAGTGCCGAAATCGCAAAGCTCGCGATGCCGCCACGCGCCACGTAATGCACGTGCCACTGCATCGCATCGTAGAGCCCCTCGGCATCCGTCGCATCGCGGCCCAGCAGGAACGGGGCCAGGTCATGGTCGATCATCGCCTTGATCGCATGCCCGCCCTTGCCGCCGGTATAGGTATAGCCGGTGCCGGTGCTGCCGTCGGTCAGTGTCAGGGTCGCGGTGATCAGTTCGAAATGCGTGTGATCACCGTGTTTGGCATCGCTGAGCACTTCGGCGAGGGGCAAATTGAACCTGCGCGCCTCGATCGAGGCGATGGCACGGCTGCCTGTCATCTGGTTTTCGTCCTCCCGCGTGCGCGGCTTTGCGCAACGCGGGCACCGTATCCCCAGCGATTGTGCCGCGTCAACGACGCCCGGCCGATCACATGTGCCGCAGCGTCAATGCGTTGGCGACATTTCCGTTGGTCTTGGCATCGCCTACAGTGCAGGATCACCGACAAATCAGGGAGGGTTTTGCGTGGTGCAATCAGATCGGCCGTGGCAGGCGTTTTACGGGCCCAAAGTGCGCCCGGATATCGGCACGTCATCCTACAGAAACCTGCCCGAGCTTATCCGGTCGGTGGCGGAGACCTACAAGTCGGCCAAGGCGTTCACTTGTGTGCTGCCCAACGGCATGAACGGCACGCTGACTTTTGCGCATGTGGACGAGATGTCGGATGCACTGGCCGTGTACCTGCGCGAGGTCGCGGGCCTGTCGGCGGGCGACCGGGTGGCGGTGCAGATGCCCAACTCCCTCAGTTTTCCGGTGGCGGCCTTTGGTGTGTTCAAGGCAGGCTGCGTGCTGGTCAACGTCAATCCTCTCTATACGGCGGACGAAATGGCCAAGCAGTTCGAGGATGCCGAGCCGCACGCGCTGATCATCGCGGACATGTTTGCCGACAAGGTGCCTGCTGCGACCCGCGGCCATCCGATCCCCAACGTGATCGTGACCCGCGTGGCGGAGTTTCTGCCCGCCATGCCGCGCGGCATCGTGGGGCTGGTCCAGAAGTACTGGGACCGGTCCGTCCAACCCATCGAGATCGCCCATGTGCGCCTGCCCGAGGCGCTCAGGGCCGGGCGCAACCGGATCAGTGCGGATCACGTGGAGGTCGATGCCTACCACCAGTCCATCACCCATGACGATCTGGCGGTGCTGCAATATACCGGCGGCACCACGGGCGTGGCCAAGGGCGCAATGCTGACCCATGGCAACCTGATCCTGAACATGGAACAGGCGATGGAGCTGCTGGGTGGTGACCTGGACAAAGGCGCGGAGGTGATCCTGACGGCGCTGCCGCTCTATCATATCTTTGCGTTCACGGTGAACATGCTGGCGTTTTACTGGCTGGGCGCGCGCAACATCCTGATCCCGAACCCGCGCCCGCTGAGCAATCTCAAACGCGCCTTCGAGAATTACAAGATCACCTGGATGACCGGCGTGAACACGCTGTTCAATGCGCTGTGCAACGAGGTGTGGTTTCTGGACAGCCCGCCCAAGCATATGAAATTCGCGGGTGCGGGTGGCATGGCGCTGCAATCATCCGTCGCCCAGCGGTGGCGCGAGGTGACCGGCACCGAGGTGGTGCAGGGCTACGGGCTGACCGAAACGTCGCCCGCCCTCACATTCGAGCCCGTGGGCAAGACCCGCGAAGGCACCATCGGCATTCCCGTGCCTTCCACGGATGTGGCGTGCTTTGCCGATGACGGCACCATGCTGGCCATCGGTGAAACCGGCGAGATCGGCGCGCGCGGCCCGCAGATCATGAAGGGCTATTGGAAGAAGCCCGAAGAGACCGCCAATGTCATGAATGGCGATTACTTCATGACCGGCGATATCGGTGTGATGGACTCTGACGGCTACATTCGCATCGTGGACCGCAAGAAGGACATGGTCGTCGTCTCCGGCTTTAACGTCTACCCCAACGAGGTCGAGGATGTGCTGGCTGCCCATCCCGGCGTGACCGAGGCCGCCGTGATCGGCGTGCCCGACGGTGCAACGGGCGAGGCGGTCAAGGCGTTCATCGTCAAGGGTGATCCCGGCCTGAACATCGAGCAGGTGCGCGGCTACTGCAAGGAGCATCTGACCGCCTACAAGGTGCCCAAACAGGTGGAGTTCCGCGACGAATTGCCGAAATCCAATGTCGGCAAGATCCTCAGAAAAGACCTGCGCGCCGAAGCGCTGGCGCAAGCGGCGGAGTAGAGTAGATGGTTGATGAGTTCACACAGACGCTGCTGGGGATCATGGTGGCGGTGATCATGCTGGGCATGGGCGCCTCGCTTACCCCGCGCGACTTTTACCTGGCGCTACGCCGTCCCTATGGCCTCGCCATCGGGGTGATCAGCCAGTATGGCATCATGCCCCTGCTGGGTTTCCTGTTGGCGCTGATGCTGGCGGTGCCAGAGACGATTGCCGTCGGTATCCTGATCATGGCGTGTATGCCGGGCGGGACGACGTCCAACATCTTTACCTATTTCTCCAAGGGCAATTTGGCGCTTTCGGTTCTGATGACGGTTACCTCGACCGTGTTTGGCGTGGTGCTGATCCCGCTGATTCTGCTGCTTTATGCGGCGGCGCTTGATCTTGAGATTCCGCGCGAGGATATCATCGCGGTGCTGATCGTGCTGCTGGTCCCCGTGGCCATCGGGATGACGCTGCGCAAGCTGAACCCGAACGCGGGTGCGGTGATGGAATTCCTTGGCTCGATCCTCGGGGCGTTTTTTATCCTGTTTATCGCGGTGACGTGGATCCCGCAGAACTGGCAGTTCCTGCTGAACACCACCGGCGCGACTTACATCGCGTCCATCGGGCTGGGGGTTGTGGGGATCACCATAGGTTACTTCTTTGCCAAATCGCTGAGGCTGCACCCGCGCAATGCGCGCACCGTGGCGCTGGAGACGGGCATTCAGAACGGGCCGCTGGCGATTGCCATTGTCGTATTCACGTTCCCGCCCGAACAGCAGCAGGCGATCATGGCGGTGCCCGCGCTCTATTCGCTGTTCATCGTGATCACGTCGACGCTGGTGGTGTTCGTGTTCCGCCGCGCCAATGCCGCGGCAGAGCAGAAGCTGCCGGACGGTCTGCTCTAGCGGCGTGACCAGAACGGGCTTTCGGGCCAGCGCATCTCGCGCTGGTACACGGCGGTCTTGGCATTCAGGTAGTCCTGCACGCCCTTGGCGACGCTGTCGGCATAGGCGTGCATGCGCGCCCGGTCTTGGGCGAGGAAGGCGTCCGCCGCCTCGATCGCGGACCACAGGGCGGTGGTCATGCCGTGGGAGGACAGCGGGTCGAACGCGGCGGCGGCATCACCGATGGCGACCCAGCCCGCTCCGATGGCCGGCGCGATCCATGTGCTGTTGGTGGTGATGCGCCGGGGTGTGCCGCAGGTGTCGTACCCGTAGTCGGACAGGTAGGCACCGATGGCATGCGTCGCGCGAGCGCCCGCCTCAAAGTCCTGCGGGTCGAGGCCGGGCAGGTCGGGGTCTGTATAGTAGTTCAGCACAACGCGCCCGTCGGCCAGTACGGACATGTACCACCAACCATGCTCCACCGCTTCGATCAGTGTGACCGGTCTGGGGGCGTTGGCACCGGTGAACAGCGCGTATTGGCAGCAGAGCTTGTCGGCCTGAAAGCGCGTGCCATAGCGGGCGGCCACCACGGCCTTGCGCCCCGTGGCGTCAAAGATGAACCCGGCGGCCACACGCCCCTCTGTCGTGTGCAGGTGCCATGTGCCGTCCGCCACCTGCACGTCGTCCACGTCGTACGCGATGCGCACCGCCCCGGCAGCGATGGCCTGGGCGGTCAGCGTGTCCTCGAACACGGCGCGGTCCAGCACGGTCGGCGGCCCTTCCAGCTGAACGATGGCGTTGCGCTCAACGAGCAGGTCGCTGCCCCAGGCGGAGTAGGTGCTGTGGGCATGCCTGTGCGCCTCGGCGCGCAGCATCGCGTCCGACCCCAGCGTCTTGAGCAGCGGGATGGCCGCCGCGCTCAGATGTTCGCCGGGTTTGAAGGCCGCGCCCCGCTTTGCCGCGATCCAGAGGGGGCGCTGCCCACCCTGCGCCAGTCGCAAGGCCGCAGCCGCCCCGGCGATGCCGCCGCCCAGAACGGCCACCTCATGGATCAATTCGGCAGCATCCCCTGCCCGGGTTTCCAGTCGAACCGGGTTTCCATGTTGTTGCCGTGCTGCATTTCGACAAACACATCACCGGCAGGCGACGGCATGCGCACCACAAAGCCCATACGCTCCCACACGGTGATCATGTTGGTGATCCCGTCCCAATAGCTGGCGTTGGCGTGGTAGCCGATGCCCGCCACGCCGCGCGTCCAGTTGACCCGGCTGGCCATGAACCTGTCGCGTTCTTCTTGTGGCAGGGTCTCGTCCAGCCCGGCGGAATAATACGCCTCCGGCAGGACATCGATGGGCAGCAGGGCGGGCCACCACACGGCGGTGGGGTAGTTCTGCTGCATCAGCACCTGCTGACAGCTGAACGCATCGCATTGCCACGGCAGACCCATCCATCGCGTCAGATCACCCGCCATTTGCGGCCCGATCGGGGGTGGTGTGTCGCCGAACCCGTTGAATGCGATCTCCGGCGTCAGCAGGCGGCCAAGGTTCTGGTTGAGGCTGTCGCGGTCGCCATGCGCGATGCGAAACGGCTCTGCCGTGTCGTCGTAATTGCGGGCGTACATTTCCTTGAGACGCAGGTAGTAGGTCAGTTCCACACCGGGGTGGAACGCACCGCCCGACAGCGGCGCGAGGGCGGCCTGCGTCAGCGCGTTCGGCTGCAGCTCCAGCGGGATGTCGTCAAAGGTCTGGTAGTCGGCCACGCTGTCTTCGGCGATCTGGCCGTCGTAATCATTGACGAAGTCGCCCGCCGCCCAGGCGCGCAGGTATTCGTATTGCGTCTTGGGGAACTGGAACCACTGCAGCGGGCTGCCGTCAAAGTTCACGCCGTCGCCCAGCATATAGGGGATCTTGAGCTGCTCTTCGACATAGGCCGTGTCGCTGAGGTTGTAGGGGTCGCGGAAGATATCAAAGATTGACTGGCGGAAGGTGTCATTCGCGGGATCGGGATCGGCGAGGCGCGCGACATAATCGGGGTCGCGCAGATCGCCGATGGCCATCCAGCCCCGGCGCAAGTTGGCGGCCTGCGTCACCCACTCCATCAGCGCGACGCGGCGGAAGGTGGGGTAGATGTAGGTCATGAATGACAGCGGCAGATCAGGCATCTCGGACCAGCCCGCCTGCACGTTCATATCCTCGACCACGTCATACATGGTCGAGATGGGCGGGATCTCGGGGGCAAAGTTTGGCCCGACGCAGGCGACCCAGGACGGCTCCGCCTCGAATACGTTGCCGCCGATGGTGACCTGTGCGGTGACCGGGCCGTCGCACCAGTCGTCATGCCAGGCGTCATTGTCGGCAAAGCTGGTGATGGCCGCGTCGGCGGGCGAATTGGACACGCCGTCCGGCGGTACGACCAGCAGCCGCCCCGCCTCGTCCGTGCGCAACTGGCCCAGACCGACGGTTGCGGCATCCGGCTGACCGCCCCAGAACGTGCCCTCGAACCGGTAGGCGGGATCGGTGCCGCCGGGGTTGACGCCCAGCCCCGAGATTTCCAGCGCGCCGCCGTCGATGATGAGGTTTTCCTCGCGGTCCTGATCGGACACGAAATACTGGTTGCGCTTTTTTGAGGGCAGGCCCGGGGCCAGATCGCCGTTATCCAGCGGGTTGTTGAAGCCGTACCAATTGGCCTTGGTGTTGGCGAGGTGGACGCCCCATGTGATGTCGCTGCCGGTGATCTCGCCGATGATGTTGTCGTCGGCGTCAAAGGCGTAGACCCGGAAACGCTGCACCTGCTTTTTGATCCGTTCGTCGCCGTCCTTGAAATTGCCGCCCTCGGGGGTGGGCGGCAGGCCCGGCACCTCGGGCGCGTAAAACCAGCTAGGCGCGCCGCCGACGCGGCAGATGCCGAGCGCGGGGTAAATGCGAACTTTGGCGACAGTGGCGTCCGACGGGGCCAGCGCATAGGCACCTTGTGTGTTGATGTTGGCGCGGGCGGCCCAGGGTGCGCCTGCGATCAGCGCGGCACTCGAGGCCATGGTAAGGAATTGACGGCGGGAGGCAAAAGGCGGTCTTGGTGACATAAAGAGTTCCGGAAATGAATTGAATAAGACCCAGCGTCTACGCAACGCTGTCAAAAATCAACCAGAAGCTGTAGTTGAACCGGTAGGACCGCTGTCACGCCGCCCGCTGTTGTTGCCGCCAGCCGCGCAGGGTCAGCAGGCCGGCGATACAGATGCCCAGAAGGTCCGTGCGCCAGTCGCCCGAGATCATGCAGACCGCGCCTACCAGCAGGATCACCCGGATCACCGGGCTGGCCGGTCCGATGAACCACGCCTGCACCGCGCCCGCCAGCATGTAGACGCCCACCAGCGCTGTCACGAGGTTGCGCAGGCTGACATACCACGGCGCCTCCATCAGCAGGCCGGGGCTGTAGAAGAACATGAAGGGCACGATGAACGCCGCCAGCCCCACCTTGAAGCTGGTGATGGAGGTGCGCATCGGCTCTGACCCGGCGATGGCGGCACCGGCATAGGCGGCCAGCGCCACGGGCGGGGTGATGGCCGACACGACGGCAAAGTAGAACACAAAGAAATGCGCGATCAGCGGCGTGATCCCGATCTCGATCAGGCCCGGGGCCACTACCGAGGCCGCGACCGCGTAGGCCGCTGTTGTGGGCATCCCCATCCCGAGGATGACCGAGATCATCATGGCAAAGACCAGCGCCAGCAGCGTGCTTTGCTGTGCCAGTTCAAAGAGCAGGCTGGAGAACCGCGCGCCAACCCCGGTCAGGGAGATCACCCCGACGATCAGGCCCGCGCAGGCGCACACGATGATGATCTGCAGCGACATGCGTCCGCCGTTGCCAAGTGCCTCGTAGATCTGGCGCGGGCCCATGCGGTAGGGGGTGAACCAGCTGACGACAGCGGCGGACCCGATGGCCAGTGTGCCTGCCCGAATGACGGAATACCCGGCAAAGAGCGCGCCGATCAGGATGACGATAGGCAGGAACAGATACGCTTGTCGTGCCAGAGCGGCGAGTTTGGGCAACTCATCGGCGCGCATCCCGCGCATGCCTGTGCGGCTCGCCTCGAAATCCACCATGAAATAGATCGACGCAAAGTAGAGGATCGCCGGGATCAGCGCGGCAATCACCAGTTCGGTGTAGGGGATGCCCGTGATCTCGGCCATGATAAAGGCACCGGCCCCCATGATCGGTGGCATGATCTGCCCGCCGGTGGAGGCGGCCGCCTCGATCGCGCCGGCCGATTGCGGGCGGTAGCCGACCTTTTTCATCAGCGGAATGGTCAGCGACCCGGTGGAGACGACATTGCCCGCCGAGGTGCCGTTGATCATGCCCATGAGGCCCGAGGCCAGCACCGACACCTTGGCCGGACCGCCCCGCGCGCGCCCCGCGGCAGCAAAGGCGAAGTTGACGAAGTAATCGCCGACCTTGGAGCTTTGAAGGAAGGCGGCGAAGACGATGAACAGGATGATGTAGGTCGATGACACCGCCGTGGTCGGGCCCAGCACGCCGTTGTCGGTAAAGATGTAGGTGAAAAAGCGTTTGGCGTCATAGCCCTTGTGTTCGAGAAAGCCGGGCATCCAGGGGCCGAGAAACGCGTAGGCGATGAACACGCCGGCGATGACCACAAGCGTCAGGCCCGCCAGCCGCCGGGTCAGTTCGGCGATCAGCAACACGATCACAAAGGCCGCCCAGCCGTTGTTGGGATCGGCAAACGGTGTGCCCGCGCGCAGGCGGAGCGACAGGGTGTCGAGACTGAACAGGATGAACCCGCAACTGGCCAGTGTCGCCACGATCAGCGCGATGTCGGCCAGCGGCAGGCTCCCCTTGCGCGCCGGGTAAAACCAGCTGGTACCGACGGCGAGCACGGTGCCCGCAGCAAGCGCCCAGCCGTAGTAGGCCAGCGTCCAGTCGGGCGGGGCGGAAGCCCCCTGTTCCATCAGCGCCATGGCCGCCAGCAGACAGCCAAGTGCGACGGTCGTGCCAGCGAGGGCCACGCCGCCCAGATACACGGACAAACGCCCGGAGGTGCCGTCCATCGCGGGCCGGATGGCCAGCGCCGCAGTCGTCCCGAAGCCAAGCAACAGCGCCCCCGCGATGTGCATGATGCGGAAGGTCCACGTCTCGAGCGGGGCGATGTTCAGCACGTAGAGGTGCCACGCGCTGTAAAGCGCGCACAGCAGGAAGCCGACGCGCGTCAGCGCCACGGTCGGGGCGTCGCCCGTATCGCCCACTGGCGCGGCTGCTACGGTCTCAAGGGGCTCCCGCGTGTCAGTCATCAGCTTGATCCATCGGTTCCAACAGAAAGGCACCTCGCCCGAAAGGCAAGGTGCCACATGTGTTTGGTTGTGCCGTCAGGCCTCAGCCCTGGAGGTCGGCGGGGATGTCGATCCCGTTCTCGCGGAACCACTTCACCGCACCCGGATGCCAGGGCAGGAACGTGTTCTTGTCCGCGTTCTCCGGCAGGGTTTCGACCGCAGCCTTGTGGATCTCCAGCATCTTGGGGTTGTTGCCCATCACCGTGGCGACGACCTCGTAGACAAAGCTGTCAGGCAGGTCGGCATGTGCGATGGCAAAGTTCCACATCGACACGCTCAGCTGGTCTTCACCCAGCGACGGATAGGTGCCCGCCGGGATGGTGAAGGATGCAACCGGTTGCGAGTCGATCACGGCCTCCTGCTCTTCGGGGGTGAATCCGAAATAGGTGACGTCGGTCTGCGCATCGAGCTGGCTGAACGCCGGGTAGGGCAGGCCGCCCGCCCAGGTGTAGACGTCGATCAGCCCGTCCTGAAGCTGACCGGCCAGATCGGCGGCACCGCCGTTGCGGAACTCGACATCCTTGCCCATCCCTTCGAGGATGCGGGGCCAGTATGTGCCCGGCGTGCCCCCGGCAGGCCCGACACCAACGACGGAACCGTCCGGGATATCGGCAAAGCTGGAGATGCCGGAGCCGGCCAGTGTCACCGCGTGAAAGCCGGTCTTGTACATCGGAAAGATCGCCCGGATCTTGTCATGCTTGAGGCCGGGCGCCAGTGCGCTGTCACCGTTGATGGCGTCAAAGGCGGGGCCCATCGTGACCATGCCCATGTCGAGATCGCCCGTCTGCACGAGGGCCGCGTTCTGGACCGGTCCGCCGGTCACTTCGGTGCCACCCGGAACGCCAAGCGCTTCGGACACCATGTTGGCCCATCCCGCACCGTAGACGAAATAGGTGCCGCCCTGGCTGGCTGTCCCGACCGAGAAACTGTCGGGCCAGTCGCTGCGGTCCTCGGCCGACGCGACAGACGCGGCAAGGCCGATTGTGCCGGCCACCGCGAGGGCGACAACGGGCTTGAGTGAACGAATGAATGTCATGGGGTCCTCCTGTCAGTACTTCAGTTAACGGAAATCCGTTTTGGCGCTTTTTTCGGCGCACTATTGTATATCGAAAGATAGGATGTGCGTCGCGCCGGGAAAGAGGGGCAGGGCCCTATGTGCCGATCCCCGCCTGTCTGAAGCCTGCACATTTTCGTTATGCGCGCGTGATCCGGGCTGTGGCGTGATGTGCCCAAACCCCCCGGGCCTGCCGAAGAAATGCGCAGTGTTGCCGGCGCGCACTAGCCAAGGGATACGCGTCCCGGTAGCACCGAAACGGCTGGGGGGCGCAGATTTGGGACCTTGTTCATGTTTCGTGCGACCCTTGCGGCTTTTGCCATTCTGTTGACCGCTGTTCCGGCTGCTCAGGCCGTTGAGCGGACGCGTCTTGGTTTTGGCAACCTTTTGACCAATGACTTTGTCGACGGTGGCGCGGATCGGTGGCGCACGGGGTCTTACACCACCTCGCGGGTGTGGGGGCCGACTTGGACGGGTGTGGCGCCCGAAGGGTTCGGCGACCTGCTGGAGTTGCGCATTCAGGGCGAGATCATTTCGCCCGAGAACATCCGCACGCCCGACGCGGGCGATCGTCTCTATGCCGGGGCGCTGTCGATCGGGTTGCATACCCATATGCAGCGCGGAGCCGTCGAATATGCGGTCGGCGGTGATCTGGTGTTTGTGGGGCCGCAAACCGGGCTCGACGGGTTTCAGGGGGCCTTGCACGATCTTCTGAACATTTCCGAGCCGTCGAGCGCAGTGCGCGACGCGCAGATCGACAACACGATCCGCCCCACTTTGGTGGTCGAGGCCGGACGCTCCATCCAACTCAGCGACCGCTCCGCCTTGCGCCCCTTTGTCGAAGGGCGGGCGGGCGTCGAAACGCTGGCGCGGATCGGGGTCGACTGGACCTTTGGCAGTCTGGGGCAAGGCGAATTGCTGGCGCGTGATCCTGTTGCGGGGCAACGCTACCGGGTCGTTACACAGGACTGGACCGGCTACAGCTTTACCCTTGGCGCTGACGTGGCTTACGTCGACAGCAGCGTCTTTTTGCCCGACGATCGCGGCCCTGCGCTGGACAGCACGCGCGAACGGTTGCGGGCCGGGATCATGTGGCAGGGCGAAAGCGGCTTTTCCAGCTTTGCCGGTGTGACCTATCTGGGCGAAGAGTTCGAAGGCCAGGACGAAGGGCAGTTCGTCGGCTCCTTCAAGATCCGTTTGGGCTTCTGAACCGGCGGGTCAGGGGTGATGCATTCGTGCACCACCTCAACCCCACGATGCAACACGTTGGAATCCGACGCGAATCAACGCTTTTTGCGTCGGCAGTTTTTTGCTACCGTTTTTGTAATAAAAAACGATAGGCAGGCATACAGGTAATGAAAACGGGCTTTCGTGGCACGTTCGTCATCTCCTGGTCGCAAACACAAGTGGATGGTCTCGAGGCCGCGCCGGTGCAGTCATTGACTGTGGGCGCGGCCTGGGCATGGCGCGGGGACGCCTTGCGCGTGGACGGACCGCAAAACGTGTTGCGTCTCGATGGGGCAGACGGATCAGAGGCAATGCGCCGCCGGGCGGCGCGCATGGTGGAACGGCTGGTGGGGGCCGCACTTGAGCACAAACCGCTCGAGGACGTCGCCGAACGGGACGAAACAACCATGCTCGACAGCAGCTTTGTCGTCACCGACGGGTCCAAGAGCTATACCGTGACCCTGATCGAGGTGGGGCGCGGATCGCGCCCGCTGTTGATGTTTCTCGACGACATTCCGCCGCGCGACCATGAATTGTGGGTCGTGCACCACACGCTCAACACCTATCCCGGTGATCAGACCGGCGATAATGCGGGCGGTGTGATTTGTTTCACCCCCGGCACACGGATCGAGACTCCGGACGGCCCCCGCCTGGTCGAGGATCTGGCCGAAGGCGACCGGGTCCAGACCAAGGACAACGGCGCGCAGGACATCCTGTGGGTCGGCAAGCGGCGCATGACGGGCGCGCGGCTCTTTGCGATGCCGCGCCTGCGGCCCGTCCGCCTGCTCGCCGCGGCGCTGGGGTCAGGCAGACCGGATCAGGAGTTGCTGGTGTCACCCGAACACCGGATGCTGATCAAGGGCGACGTGGCGCAAGCGCTGTTCAACACGCCAGAGGTGCTGGTCGCGGCCAAAGACCTGGTCAACGGCTCGACCGTGACCATCGACACCAAGCTGCGCGAGGTGACGTATATTCACCTCCTGTTACCGCAGCATCAGGTCATCTGGGCCAATGGCGTCGAAACCGAAAGCTTTCACCCCGCCAACACCGCGCTCAGCACGTTGGACGATATCGACCGGGCGCGTCTTCTGGATCAGTTCCCCGATCTGGAATACGACCCGCACCGCTATGGGTCCTACGCGCGGCGCAACCTCAGCGCCAGCGAGGCGGCGATCCTGCACCACGCAGCGTAACGCGCCCCGGTCAGAACCCGGGCGTGCCCGCGTCTTCGGGGTGGCGGGCGAGGTGCTTGGCCTTGATGCCGGCAGAGGTGTCGCGGCTGCCGTCATGGCTCCAGCCCGGTGGGGCGACCGCGTACATGACCCGCTCGCGCAGGCTCAGCCCCGGTTGGGCCACGTCGCGAAAGATGCCGACCCATTCGTGAAACGCCACCCGGATCGGGTTGAAGGTCCCGAGGTTCTGCACCAGCCCGTAATCGGGCTTTTCCGTCTCCAGCTCGGGCACGAAAGTACCGAACATCTTGTCCCAGATGATAAAGACACCGGCATAGTTGGCGTCCAGATAGCGCGCGTTGCGCCCGTGATGCACGCGGTGGTGACTGGGCGTGTTCATGATGGCTTCGAACCAGCGGGGCATGCGGCCAATGGCTTCGGTGTGGATCCAGAACTGGTAGATCAGGTTCAGCCCACCCACAAATAGCACCATCGCGGGGTGAAAGCCCAGCAGGATCAGCGGCGAACGCACCACCATCATGAAGGTGAACGTGCCGGTCCAAGTCTGCCGCAATGCGGTGGTCAAGTTGTAGTGCTGCGATGAGTGGTGATTGACGTGGCTGGCCCAGACCCAGCGGATGCGGTGCCCGAACCGGTGCACCCAGTAATACCGCAGGTCGTCCAGCACAAAGCACAGCAGGACAACCCAGACGCTGGTGCCCAGATCAAGCGGTGTGATTGCCCACAGCACCATGAAAAAGACCCAGGCGACAAAGCCCAGAAGGATGCCCGAGGCGACGTTGCCCGCCCCCATGATCAGCGACGTGACGGCATCGCGCGTCTCGTACCGTCCGCCGCGGCCCTTGATCACGATCCACGCCAGTTCGACCGCAATCGCGGCGATGAACAGCGGCACCGCCCACTGCACCACGTCGGGGTAGGTCAGGTCACCCATCATATGCTTGCCATCCATTCGGCCCATTCGGCCTGTTCGTCTTCGGTCAGGGTGATTGCGACGCGCGGGGCGGCGTAATCGCCCAAATGCACCCGTACGCGCGACCCGCGGGCATGCGCCACCGCGCCGCCCGTCAGCAGCCTTGCGCAGGTGTCCGCGCCCATGCGCCAGACAAGGCCGCGGCCTGCGGCGCTGTCGATGCGTGCCACGCGGCCATCCGCGCTGACGGCGACGCGCTGCACGCTGTCATCCGGATAGGCGCGCAGCCAGGCCGCCCGCGCGGTATCCTCGCGCAGCGGGTCCGCGCCCGTCATGCCCAGCAGGTGTAGCGCCAGCGCGATCCCCGCGATGCCGCCGACCACCAGTATGAGCAGGATGTGCAATGGCACTGCGTGCGCCCCCTCCGTTGCAACCGAAGTTCAACGCAAGACGCGCCGGGGCGTCAAGCCCACCTCACGCGACGTCGCGTGCCGTCACTGCTCGGTCACGCTGACCAGCACCCCGTCGGGAGAGGCGTGGCGGACCAGCCCCGTTTCTGGCCGCGACGCGGGCCAGCGGGCCTGCAACAGCCGCGATTTGGGCATACGCTTGATGTTGACCGCGTTGGACTGGTTGCCGCCCAGGCAATGGTAATGCGTGTCATCCTCGGCCCAGTAAAAGCCCACATGCCCTTTCCAGCTGTCCGGGCTGGTGCGCCAGAACACGAGGACGGAGCCAAGCTGCGGCGGCACCTGGCGGCCATAGGCGCTCCACTTGCGGGCGCCCAGCGGGTTGGAGGGCAGCGGGTCTTCGGGCACGCCGGCGGTGACGCAATGCGCCACGAACAGGCCGCACCACGGCACCTCGTCGCTGGCATAGCCGATGTCGAGCGTGTCGGCCCAATTGTCGATGACCGCATTGCTCTGGCCCGGGTCGGTGTTCTCGCGCACACCAATCAGTCGCGCAGCCTCCGACAGCCATGTCATCTCTGACGGGATGGAGGTGTCGGCCTGCGGCGCACGTGCGCTTTCGCCGAAAAGTGCCGCGCGGGTGTTGGGCCCTACGATGCCGTCGACAGCCAGGCCCGCGCTTTGCTGGAATTCACGTATGGCGGCCCGGGTCATGGGCCCCATGGCCCCGTCAATCGGTCCGGGGTCGAAGCCCTTGTTTTTCAATGCAGTTTGGATCGCAGAAACGTTCATAATCAAAATCCTTCCTTAAAATAGGAGGAATGTTAGCAGATTATGTGCGTTTTGCGCACTACTATTACGTGTTTTGCCGTCGCCCGATGGCGTTGTGCCCCTCAAAGCGGGCTCAAACCATACGCTACCGGATCAGCTCCCTTCGGCCTCGATCAGGGCGGTGATCACCGCCTTGGCGCTGTCGCTGGACCAATCCGCATCGCCGCGCAGCCGCGCAATTTCGCGCCCCTCGGGATCGATCAGCACGGTGATGGGCAGGCCGAACACGCCCATCTGCGCGGCCAGCTTTTGCTTGGGATCCTGATGGCGGGGCAGGTTATCCACGCCGATCTCGTCAAAGAATTTGACAATGGCCGCCGGATTGTTGCGCCCGGTGGCGATGGTGACCACCTCGAACGCGTCGCCGCCCAGTTCTGTCTGTAATTCGGCAAGCATCGGCATCTCGTGGCGGCACGGAGCGCACCATGTCGCCCAGAAATTCACGAGGATATGCTTGCCCGCATAATCCGACAGGCTGCCGGTGCCCGCATCATCGGCCAGATCATAGGTGGCGCTGGTCACCGCTTCGGGGGCGGTGTGGAACACCAGCTTCTTCATGTCGCCGTCGCGGGCGGCAATGGCGGCGTCCACATCGGCGAGGGCGGGAATTGCGCCCAGGCTCAGGGCCATGTAGAGGGCAGCGGCAATCGTGTTCTTCATCTACTCTTCCTCAAGGGCGTGCGCATGACCGACAAATCCGCGAATACCATGTGGGGCGGCCGTTTTGCGGCAGGGCCAGATGCGATCATGGAGGCAATTAATGCCTCGATCGGATTTGACCAGCGCATGGCGTCCCAGGATATCGCGGGCTCGCGGGCCCATGCCGCCATGTTGGGCGCCACCGGCATTCTGGACGATAAGGATGTCGAGACGATCCGGGAAGGGCTGCTCACGGTGTTGTCAGAGATCGAGGGGGGCACGTTTGCCTTTTCGACGGCGCTCGAGGATATCCACATGAATGTGGAGGCGCGGCTCAAGGCGCTGATCGGGGAGCCTGCGGGGCGCTTGCACACGGGACGGTCGCGCAACGATCAGGTGGCGACCGATTTCAAGCTGTGGGTGCGGGATCAGCTGGATGCGGCGGAGGGTGCATTGCTGTCCTTGATCGCGGCCCTGCTGGATCAGGCAGAGGCGGGCGCGGACTGGGTCATGCCCGGATTTACCCACTTGCAGACGGCGCAGCCTGTCACGTGGGGTCATCACATGATGGCCTATGTCGAGATGTTTGGCCGCGACCTGTCCCGCGTGCGTGATGCGCGCGCCCGGATGAACGAATGCCCGCTGGGGGCGGCTGCCCTTGCCGGGACCAGTTTCCCCATCGACCGGGATATGACGGCGCAGGCGCTGGGTTTTGACCGGCCAGCGGCCAACTCGCTCGATGCGGTGTCCGACCGCGACTTTGCCTTGGAGTTCCTGAGTGTGGCCAGCATCTGTGCCATGCACCTGTCGCGCTTTGCCGAGGAACTGGTGATCTGGTCGTCCGCGCAGTTCCGCTTTGTCACCCTGTCGGATCGGTTCTCGACCGGCTCAAGCATCATGCCGCAGAAAAAGAACCCTGACGCTGCCGAGCTGATCCGGGCCAAGGTGGGCCGCATCTTTGGCGCGAACACCGCGCTGATGATGGTGATGAAGGGGCTGCCGCTGGCCTATTCCAAGGACATGCAGGAAGACAAGGAACAGGTGTTCGACGCCGCCGACAACTGGATGCTGGCGCTGGCGGCGATGGACGGGATGGTGCGCGACATGACCGCCAACCGTGACAGCCTCGCTGCCGCCGCGGGCTCCGGCTTTTCCACGGCGACCGACCTTGCCGACTGGCTGGTGCGGGTGCTGGGCCTGCCGTTCCGCGATGCGCACCACATCACCGGCGCTCTGGTGGCGCTGGCCGAAGGGGAGGGCAAGGACCTGCCGGACCTCACGCTGGAGCAGATGAAATCCGCGCATGCCGGCATCACCGCTGACGTGTTTGATGTTTTGGGCGTGGAAAACTCGGTCAACTCGCGTACATCTTATGGCGGGACCGCGCCCGCGCAGGTGCGCGTGCAGGTCGCCCGCTGGAAAGAGGTCTTGTCATGATGCTGCGTGCTTTTGCCGTTCTGTCCCTGCTCGCACTCGCCGCCTGCGGCGCGGATGGGGAGCCTGTGCAACCCGATGCGTCCATCGGGATCGGCATCGGGTCGGGCGGCGTGCATGCAGGCGGCAGCGTCGGGATCAGCCGTGGACCCCTGCGCGTGGGCGTGAGCCTGTTCTGAGGACATGAGCCCGCTGCGCGCACTTTACCTCGGCCTCGCCGTCTGGGGCACGATCCATCCGATGTACTACTTTGTCTCGTGGTTCAACGAAAACAGCTGGTCCATCATGGCGATGGTCGATGCCTGGCATGTGAACAATGCCACCAGCGGGCTGGTCTGGGACCTGACCGTTGCCGCCGTCGCCCTGACCGTGTTCATCATCGCCGAGGTCGCTACTCGCCGGAACTGGATCGCGCTGGTCGCCATCCCGGCAACGTTTTGCATCGGCGTGAGCTGCGGCCTGCCGCTCTATCTGTTTCTGCGGTCCCGCCCGGTGACCTGATCGGTTTACCGAAAATCGGAAACAATCACGCCCCATTGTTGCCAAAATCGCCCCGTATCCACGTCTCAACGTGAAAACACGAGGTTAGGGCAATGACCGATACGAGCATGAACGCGCCAAAAGGCGCATTGCTGGACGGGCCAGAGGCGGCCAAGTCGGCAGAGGCACCGGTGATCGTGCAGGTGGCAAAGACGCACGGGGTCAGCCCATTGCGCCAGCTGCGCGAAAGCTGGTCGATGCGCGGCGGCGCGCAGAAACTGGGCTCCAACGAGTATTACAGCCTTGGGCTGTTTGACCCGGCGATGCCCCGCGCGGCCAAACGCGCCTTTGTCGGGCAAAAGGGGATCAACGCGCTGAACGCGCGCATGAACCCGCCCGCGGCCGTGCCGACACGGTCGTTTGTGGGCAACAAGCTGCTCTATACACAGTTGCTGGCGCAGTTGGGCATCGGCACGGCAGAGACGCAAGCGCTGGTCAGCACGCACCGCAACGCAGGCCAGATGCGGGTGCTGCGCGACGCAGACGCGCTGGCGGCATTCCTGCAGACTGACGCCCGCTATCCGCTGTTCGGCAAGCCGCACCATGGCTCGCTTTCCGAAGGGTCGGTGCGGCTGACAGGCTACGAGAACGGCACGCTGCACATCGCCAACGGCGACAGCCAGCCCGTCGTGGATTTCGCGGCTGAGGTCATGGCGCGCTATCCCGGCGGGTTCATCCTGCAAACGGCGCTTGATCCGCATCCCGACATGGCCGCAATTGCCGGCCCGGCGATTGGCTGCGTGCGCGTGGTCACGGTGAACGACGGCACCGGGCCTGCACCAGCTTATGCGGTGTGGAAACTGCCCGCGCCGCGCGCCATGTCCGACAATTTCTGGCAGGCGGGCAGCCTGCTGGCACATCTGGACCTGAGCACTGGCGCCGTGACCCGCTGTGTCATGGGCACCGGGCTGGCCCAACAGGATGCCGCAACGCATCCCGTTTCGGGCGCGCAGATCGTGGGGGCCACCATGCCGCATTGGGACGACACGCTGCGCATCGCCTGTGACGCGCATGCCGTGTTTCCCGAATTCGGCATTTGCGGCTTTGACATCGCCGTGACAGCGGACGGCCCCAAAGTGCTGGAATGCAATGATAATCCGTCCCACAATCTATACCAGATCGGGGCGGGACAGGGCCTTTTGTCGCCCGACCTTGCACCTGTCTGGGACCGTGTAACAGAACGGCAGGCCAAGCAGCTCAAGCGGTTGCAGGGCAAGTGACCAATTGAACCTTCGCCTGCGCGGCTATATGCGCAGGTGATGGATCATTTTCTGTATCAGAACGGCGTCTTGCACGCCGAGGATGTCCCACTGCCCGAGATTGCGGCGGCGGTGGGCACGCCGTTCTACGTCTATTCGACAGCGACGCTGCTGCGCCATTTCACCCTGTTCGATGAGGCGCTCGCCTGGGGTGACCACCTTGTTTGCTATGCGATGAAGGCGGCAAGCAATCAGGCCATCCTCAAGACGCTGGCGCAGGCCGGTGCGGGCATGGACGTCGTGTCGGGCGGCGAATACGCGCGGGCCAAGGCCGCAGGCGTGCCGGGCAACCGCATCGTATTTTCCGGCGTCGGCAAGACCGCCGAAGAGATCCACGCCGCGCTGACCGGCGGCATTCGCCAGTTCAACGTGGAATCAGAGCCCGAAATGGCCGTGCTGAACCGCGTGGCGGGCGAGGTTGGGGTCACCGCCCCGATCACCATCCGCGTCAACCCGGATGTCGACGCCAAGACCCACGCCAAGATCGCGACCGGCAAGTCCGAAAACAAATTCGGCATCCCCATCGCCCGCGCCCGCGAGGTCTATGCCATGGCCGGTGCGATGCCGCATCTCGACGTGATCGGCATCGACGTGCATATCGGCAGCCAGCTGACCGAACTGGGCCCGTTCGAGCTGGCCTATCAGAAAGTCGCCGAGCTGACCGAACAGCTGCGCACCGACGGGCACGATATCCGTCGCCTTGATCTGGGCGGCGGCCTCGGCATTCCCTACACCCGTTCGAACGAGGCACCGCCGCTGCCGATGGAGTTCGGCGCGCTGATCCAGCGCACGGTGGGGCATCTGGGCTGCGAGATCGAGATCGAGCCGGGCCGCCTGATCGCGGGCAATGCGGGGCTGATGGTGTCGGGCGTCATCTACGTCAAATCGGGCGAGGGGCGTGATTTTCTGATCCTCGACGGCGCGATGAACGATCTGATCCGCCCAGCGATGTATGATGCACATCACGATATCATTCCGGTGGTCGAACCCGCACCCGGCACCGAACAGGCCCCCATCGACATTGTCGGGCCGGTCTGCGAATCAGGCGACACCTTTGCCAAACAGCGCATGATGCCGCCGGTTGCCGCCGGTGAGCTGGTTGCCTTCCGCTCAGCCGGCGCATATGGCGCGGTTATGAGCAGTGAATACAACACAAGGCCTCTTATTCCGGAGGTTCTGGTGAAAGGTGATCAATACGCGGTGATCCGCCCGCGCCCGACCTTTGACGAAATCATAAATCGAGATACCATTCCTGAATGGCTTTAGGCGCGATGGTGCGTCTCGCCGTGCGAGGATGCCAATGGCAAACCAGACACCGTACGATCTGCGCAACCACCTGAAGGGCGCGCGGCTCGCGCTGAACCTCACCTGGGCCGGGCTTTTGTCCGAACGTCTGACGCTGGCGCTGTGGCCCCTGATCGCGGTGGTTCTGGCGGTGCTGGGCGTGCTGATGCTGGGCCTGCAAGACCTTGTGGGCGTCGAGCTGGTCTGGGGCTTTGCCGTTGTGTCGGGTCTGTCGGCGCTGGCCGCTCTTGGCTACGGGCTGCGCACCTTTCGCCTGCCCACACGGGCCGAGGCGATGGTACGGCTGGACGAGACGCTGCCGGGCCGCCCGCTGCAAGCGCTGATCGACACACAAGCCACGGGCGACAACGACCCCGCCTCCATGGCGGTGTGGAAGGCGCACAAGGCGCGCATGCTGGAACGCGCGGCACAGGCCAAGGCTGTGGGTGGCGATCTGCGCGTATCGCGCCGCGACCCTTATGCGCTGCGCTATCTGGCGGTGCTGGTCTTTGGCGTGGCGCTCATCTTTGGCTCCATCTGGCGCGTGGGGTCTGTGGCGGACATGGCACCGGGTGCCGGCGGTGGGCTGGCGACCGGCCCGGTCTGGGAAGGCTGGGCAGAGAGCCCGCGCTATACCGGTCGGCCAACGATCTACCTCAATGACATCACCGGCGACACGCTGTCGGTGCCTGTCGGCAGCCTGATCACCCTACGCATGTATGGCGAGGTCGGCGCGCTGACGGTGGCGGAAACCGTGTCGGGCCGCACGGGCGACGTGCCGGCCGCGTCCGATCCGGAACAGGATTTCACCGTCGTCCAGTCGGGCGAGATTACGATCAACGGCCCCGGTGGACGCAGCTGGCAGGTTGCGGTGATCCCTGATGCTGCCCCGCAGGTCAGTATCCTCAACGCGCCTGACGCGTCGGCCCTGGGCGAGATGACCTTGCCGTTTCAGGCGATGGACGATTACGGGGTTGAGGCGGGCGAGGCGCGCTTTGCGCTGGATGTGACGGCGGTGGACCGCCGCCATGGACTGAGCGTCGAACCGGACCCACGCCCCGAACTGGTTGTCGCGCTGCCGATGCCCATCGCCGGCAACCGCGCCCAGTTCGAAGAAAGCCTGATCGACGACTTTTCCGAACATGCCTGGGCCAATCTGCCCGTCGCGATGACGCTGAGCGTGCTGGATGCCGCCGAACAGCAGGGCGAGAGCGAAGCGCAGACGTTCACGCTGCCCGGGCGGCGGTTCTTTGACCCGCTGGCGGCGGCGATCATAGAACAGCGTCGCGATCTGCTGTGGGCGCGCGAGAACGGAACGCGCGTGGCGCAGATGCTGCGCGCGGTGGCCTACAAGCCCGACGATATCTTTCGCAAGGAGGTTGACCAGCTGCGCCTGCGCCGCGCGATCACCCGCCTCGAGACGCTGGCCAGCTATGGCCTGACGGATGAACAGCAGGAAGACGTTGCGCGCGATCTGTGGGATCTGGCGCTCGGCATCGAAGAGGGCGACCTGACCAGCGCGCTGGAGCGGCTGCGCCGCGCCCGCGAGCGGCTGGAACAGGCGATGCGCGACGGTGCCAGCCAGGCCGAGATCGAAGAGCTGATGCGCGAGCTGCGGCGCGCCACCGACGACTACATGCGCCAGCTGTCGCGGCAGGCGCAGCTGGACGATGAGGCCAACGAGGAAAACCAGCGCGGGCAGAGCAACTCCGAGACCATGCAGATGAACCAGGACGATCTGCAGCGCATGATGGACCGCATTCAGGAGCTGATGGAGCAGGGCCGCATGGCCGAGGCCGAACAGGCGCTGCGTGAGTTGCAGGAAATGCTGGAAAACATGCGCGTCACCCAAGGCGAAGGTGGCGAAGGCCAGCAAAGCCCGGGCGAGCAGGCGATGGAAGGCCTCGCCGAGACGCTGCGCGAGCAGCAGGGGTTGAGCGACGAGGCGTTCCGCGATCTGCAGGAACAGTTCAACCCGAACGCCCAAGCGGGCGAGAACCAGAATAACCAGGGCCGCAGCGGCGGTCAGGGCCAGGGTCAGGAACACAGCCAGCAAGGCGGCCAGCAGGGCCAGGGCGAACAGAATGACGGTCAGCAGGGCGGCGAAGGTCAGGAACAGGCCGAAGGCGAGGGCGGCGGCGAAGGCGCGCTGGCCGACCGCCAGCAGGCGCTGCGCGATGAGCTGCGCCGCCAGCAGGGCAACCTGCCCGGTGCCGGCACGCCCGAAGGTGACGCCGCGCGCGACGCGCTGGACCGCGCGGGCCGCGCCATGGACGGTGCCGAAGAGGCGCTGCGCAATCAGGACTATGCCGAGGCCATCGACAACCAGAGCCAGGCCATGGAAGCGCTGCGCGAAGGCATGCGCGCCCTGGGCGAGCAGATGCAGCAGCAGGCGCAGAACGGCGAACAGGGTCAGGGCACCAGCGAGGCTGACCGCCGCGCCGAGGCGCAGGACCCGCTGGGCCGCGAGCCGGGTTCAAATGGCAGCACCGGCACCGAGGAAAGCCTGTTGCAGGGCGAGGATGTCTACCGCCGGGCGCGCGATCTGCTGGACGAGATCCGCCGCCGCGCGGGGGATGGCGAACGCCCAGACGAGGAACTGAGCTACCTCAAACGGCTGCTCGACAGGTTCTGATCAGGTCTTTGCGGGCTACTCGCTTTGCGAGGCGGCTGCGGCATCGAGCATTTGCAGCAGGTTCGACACCTGACCATCCAGCCAGCTGCGCAGCACATCCACCTGCGCCACATAGGCGCTGAGATATGGATCGGCCTGCGGCACGGCCTGAGCGATCTGCGGTGCGAACATGTAGATGGCCGCCAGGATCAGGCCCAGCACGACCATGATCAGGAACCCACGGCGGAACCCGCCGCGCTTGGGCGGTGTCTCGACCATATCAGGGCTGGGATCGGCCACCGTTTGCTCACGGTCGCCTGACGACCGCAGGGTGGAATTGATCTCTTCGATATCGGGCAGCAGATCGCGCCGTGACCCGATGGCGGCCGCGGTGGCGGCGGCCTCTGTCGCGTCCGGTTCTTCGCCGCGCAGGCGCGCCATGCGTTCACGGGCCTGCTGGGCGCGGCGCTCGCTTTCGCTGTCGGCAGCGTCGAGGCCCAGATCAGGCTGTGTCTCGATCGGGTCGGCGGCGCGGGCCTGTGCCTCGCGCTCGGCCTCCTCCCGCAGGATATCGGCCACTTCGGGATCGACCCGGCGCTGTTGCAGTTCGGGTTCCGGCTCTGTCTCTGGTTCAGGCTGTTGCTCTGGCTCCGGCTCGGGCTCCGGGTCCAGGTCGGGGGCCGGGGGTGTGGGCGGCACCGGCTCTGTCCGCTCTTCGTCGTCGACGGGGTCATCGTCGGGCTCTGCCAGATCAGGCGGCAGGTCGGCGGGGGCGTCGTCCTCTACCTGGGGGGCGTGATCGGGATGGTGCTGAAACCACGTCTGGCCGCAATTGGAGCATTGGACGTCGCGCCCCTCGGCGGGGATGACGTCGTCGACAACCTCGTACTGCGCATCGCAATTTGGACAGATTAACCGCATCGCTCGCCCCAAAACCTCTTTTCCGCAACCATATGTGGCAATTGGCAAACAGAAAAGTGTGAACTGCCGCAACACCCCCGCAGGCAATCAGATTGAAACGCGCCTGATGCTGGGGCACAACAGGGTCAATAACGAGGGGGCAGGCGTGATCGAGCTGGACAATGTGGCCTACAGCTACGGCGGGGGTGAGCTTTTGTCGGATATTTCCGTCAAGCTTGCGCCGGGGTCATTTCACTTTTTGACCGGCCCGTCGGGCGCGGGCAAGACCACACTGCTCAAGCTGTGCTACGGCGCTTTGCTGCCGACATCGGGGCATGTGCGGCTCTTTGATGCGGATGTGCGGGGGATGGACCGGGACGATGTGGCGCTGATCCGGCGGCGCATCGGTGTGGTGCATCAGGATGTGCAGTTCCTCGACCATCTGCCGGTTGCGGACAATGTGGCGCTGCCGCTGACCGTGTCGGGCCGGCATGCAGAGGCTGCGGGCAGTGATCTGGGCGAGCTGATGGGCTGGGTCGGGCTGAACGCCCGCGCCGCCGCGCTGCCGCCCGAGCTGTCGGGCGGGGAACGTCAGCGCGCAGCGCTCGCACGCGCCATCATCATGTCGCCCGAGGTGGTGCTGGCGGACGAGCCGACGGGCAATGTCGATTGGGACATGTCGCAGCGGCTACTGACCCTGCTGGTGGAACTGAACCGGATGGGCAAGACCGTGCTGATCGCGACCCACGACCTGAGCCTGATCCGCGCGGCCAAGGCGCAGGTGCAGGCCCGTGTTCTGCGCATCGCCAATCGTCGTGTGCAATTGGCGGGGGCGGACCTGTGACGGCTGTTGCGCGGCTCCGGTCCCTGATGGCAGGCGACCGACAGGCGGATCGTGTGGTGCCGCCTTCGGGTTTTACCGCGGAACTGACCTTGTTTGCCGCAGGTGCGATGGCGTTCCTCGCCGTCTTTGCGCTGGCCCTGTCGTTGGCGGCGGGGCGGCTGGCGGACCGGTGGGGCGCAGAGTTGGCGCAGACGGCGACGTTGCGCATCGTGGCGCCTGCCGATCAGCGGGCCGAACAGACGCGTGCCGCGCTGGCAGTGCTGGAGACAACACCCGGTGTCGCAGAGGCGCGCGCGCTGAGCGATGCGGAACAGGCGGCTCTGCTGGCCCCGTGGTTCGGGGCGGACCTGCCGCTGGACACCCTGCCGGTGCCGCGGCTGATCGAGATGACGACCGACCGCGGGTTTGATCCGACCGGCCTCAGCCTGCGGCTTGCCGCCGAAGTGCCGGGGGCTGTGCTGGACGATCACGGACGCTGGCGCGCGCCGCTGGTGTCGGCTGCAAGCCGTTTGCGCTTGCTGGGCTGGGTCGTTGCTGGCCTTATTGTGGCAGCGGTGGCCGCCATGGTGACGCTGGCCGCCAATGCAGCCCTTGCGGCCAATGCGCAGGTGATTGCCGTGCTGCGTCTCGTGGGTGCGACCGACAGCTACATCGCCAATGCCTTTGTCCGCCGGTTCACGTGGCGCGCCCTGTCGGGGGCCGCGGTGGGCGTGATCGCGGGCCTGTTGGCCGTCTGGCTGATGCCGACGGGCAGTGCGGATGCGCCCGGCCTGCTGACCGGCATCGGCTTTGAGGGGGTAGGCTGGCTTGTGCCGCTGCTCATTCCGCCGGTGTCAGGGGCGGTGGCCCTGCTGGCCACGAACACCGCCGCACGGCGGGCCCTGGGAGGGCTGAGCTGATGCTGCAAGCGATCCGATCCGCAACCTTTGTGGGGCATATCTACGTGATGATGCTGGTCATCGGGCTGGCCTATGCGCCCTATGCCATCGTCAGCCGCCATGGCGCGCGGGCGGGTTGCAAGGGCTACAGCCGCTACGTGTTCTGGTCGATGCGCTGGTGGGTGGGCATCCGGGCCGAGGTGCGCGGCGACGTGCCCGAAGGCGAGGTGCTGATCGCGGCCAAGCATCAGTCCTTTCTCGACATCATGATGATCTTTACCGCGCTGCCGTCGGCCAAGTTCATCATGAAACGGTCGATCCTGTGGACACCGATCATCGGGCTTTATGCCAGACGGCTGGAATGTGTGCCGGTGGAGCGGGGCAAACGCGGGGCGGCGATTGCTCAGATGGTGGCGGATGTGGAGGCGGGCCGGGTCAACCCGGGCCAGCTGATCATCTATTCTCAGGGCACGCGTGTGGCCCCGGGGGTCAAGGCGCCCTACAAGGTGGGCACCGGCGTGCTTTATGAACAGCTGGGCCAGCCTTGCGTACCGGTGGCCACGAATGTCGGCGTGCTCTGGCCCCGGACGGGGCTGCGGCGCACGCCGGGGCTGGCGGTGGTCGAGTTTTTGCCACCCATCGCACCGGGGATGGAGCGCGAGGCCTTCATGGCCACGCTGGAAGAAACCGTCGAGGCGCGTTCGGGCGCGCTGATGCGCGAACTGGGGTATGATCCGGATGCAGTACATTGACGATATCGCAGCGCTCGAGGCGCTTTATGGCGCGCCGGGCCAGCCGTCGCTGCGCAAGGTGGCGGACCATCTGACGCCGCTTTATCGCAAGTGGATCATGGCCTCGCGCTTTGCCGTACTGACGACGGTCGGCGCGGGCGGCACCGATGGCAGCCCGCGGGGCGACGATGGACCGGTGGTGACCGAACTGGACCCGCGCACGCTGGCCATGCCGGACTGGCGCGGCAACAACCGTCTGGATTCGCTGCGCAATATCGTGAGCGACGGGCGCGTGTCGCTGATGTTCATGGTGCCGGGGTCGAACACCGTCGTGCGCGTGAACGGGCAGGCGCGGCTGACCACGGATGCCGATCTGCGCGCCCGGTTCGAGCGCAAGGGGCGTCAGCCCGCGACGGTGATCGTGGTGCGCATTGCGGAGGTCTATACCCAATGCGCCCGCGCGGTGATGCGTGCGGGGCTCTGGGCGCGTGATGATGCGGCGGGGTTGCCGACACCGGGCGAAATCCTCGCCGAGGTGTCAGCCGGAGAAGAGGGCGGAGCGGCCTATGACGCCGCCTGGCCCGAACGCGCCGCGCGCACCATGTGGTGAGGCGTTTTCCGACCCGGAAAACGGCCCGGAAAATGTGGCATTTTCCGGCACCGCTCAGAGGGTTGCCGTTAGGGCAGCAGGACCGCGTCGATGGCGTGGATCACACCGTTGGTGGCAAAAATGTCCGGCTGGATGACGTTGGCGTCGTTGACCTTCACGCCGGTGCCGACCTTGCCGACCTGCCCGTTCACATCCAGCGTTCCGCCCTGCACGGTGGTCACCTGCTGGCGCGTGCCCAGCACGTCTCCGGCAGTGATCTGGCCCGGTACAACGTGATAGGTCAGGATGCTGATCAACTGGTCCTGGTTTTCGGGCAGCAGCAAGCTGTCGACGGTGCCGGCGGGCAGCGCTGCAAAGGCGTCATTGGTCGGCGCAAAGACGGTGAAGGGGCCGGGTCCCTTGAGCGTGTCGACCAGGCCGGCGGCCTGTACGGCGGCGACGAGGGTCGAGAAATTGGGGTTGCCCGCTGCGATATCGACGATGTCATCGCCCTGCGGCTGTGCGCATGCGCCCAGTGTGATGAGGGCGGCGCTGCCGCCAATGAGTTTCAATGTGCTGCGACGGTCCATGTTGTGATCCTTTGAAATACGTCCGAGTGCGGTTTCAGCAAAACCACATGCGGATCACATTGGAAGGGCCCGCACGCGGCTCCGTACGGTGAAACGTAGCGGTGGGCAGGAAAGTTCCAGACATGGGCCGCCAAACTGGCGGTTTCCTGCCCGTTGGCCCGTTTCAGCACCCGCTTTGGACGCGATTTTGCGTCAGGACGTGTTGCGCGACCTGCGCGGTCACATGTGGATTGCGCCCTGACCACAGGCAAGGGCCGCCTCGCGCACCGCCTCGGAATAGGTGGGGTGGGCGTGGCAGGTCATCGCCAGATCTTCGGCAGAGGCACCGAACTCCATGGCCACACAGACCTCGTGGATCAGGTCGCCGGCTGCAGGGCCGATGATATGCGCACCCAGAATGCGGTCGGTGTCGGCATCGGCGATGATCTTTACGAACCCGTCGGCGGCAAAGTTCGCCTTGGCCCGCCCGTTGCCCATGAAACTGAACTTGCCCGCCTTGTAGGCGCGGCCCGCCTGTTTCAGGCTCTCCTCCGTCTCGCCCACATTGGCGACCTCCGGGTGCGTATAGATCACGCCCGGGATCACGCCGTAGTTCACGTGCCCGTGCTTGCCCGCGACCACGTCTGCGGCGGCCACGCCTTCGTCCTCGGCCTTGTGGGCCAGCATCGGCCCGTCGATCACATCGCCGATGGCGTAGAGGCCGGGCACATTCGTCTGCCAATGGGCATCGACCTTGATCTGGCCACGGTCCGACATCTCGACTCCAAGTGCATCAAGACCCAGACCGTCGGTGTAGGGCTTGCGCCCCGTGGCCACCAGCACGACGTCAGCATCGGCCACATGATCGCTGTCGTCCTTGCGCAGCTTGAAGTGGACCTTGGCCTTGCTCTTGGACGCCTCGACCTTTTGCACTGCGGCACCGAGGGTGAACTTGAGGCCCTGCTTGGTGAGGATTTTCTGGAACTGCCGCTGCACTTCGGCATCCATGCCGGGTGTGACGGCATCGAGGAATTCGATCACCTCGACCTCCGCGCCGAGCCGTGCGTAGACCGACCCCAATTCAAGCCCGATGACGCCCGCACCGATCACAACCATCTTGCGCGGCACCTTGCCCAGTTCCAGCGCACCGGTGGAGGTCACGACAACCATTTCATCGACCTCGACCCCCGGCAGCGATGCCGGTTCCGAGCCGGAGGCGATGATGATCGACTTGGCCTCGTGCACCGCGTCACCGACCTTGACCTGTCCGGGCGCAGGTACCGACCCCCAGCCTTTGAGCCAGTCCACCTTGTTCTTTTTGAACAGGAACTCGATGCCGGATGTGTTCTGGCCGATCGTGTCGGTCTTGTAGGCCTGCATCTGTTTCCAGTCCACTGAGGGCGCCTTGCCCTTGAGGCCCATGGCGGCAAAGTTGTGTTCGGCCTCGTGCAGCATATGCGAGGCATGCAGCAACGCCTTGGACGGGATGCACCCGATGTTGAGGCAGGTCCCGCCCAGCGTCTCGCGCCCTTCGACCACGGCCACCTTGAGGCCGTTTTGCGCCGCCCGAATGGCGCAGACATAGCCGCCGGGGCCGGAGCCGATGATGATGAGGTCGTAGGATGCCATGGGTCAGGTCCTTGTGCTGAGGTCGGAACCGGGGCGCTGCCCCGGACCCCGCCGTATTTGAAAAGAGAAGAAGCTCATGCGCGGCCCAGTTCTCGGGCGTATACGAGATAGGCGAGCACGGTGCCGGCTGCAACGATCGTGGCCGGGTGGCGCAAGGTGCCGGCGAGGGTGAAGCCCTGACCTTCGAACGGGTCGGCGCCGAGCACATAGTGCAGCCGGTAGGCCAGCGCGTGGATCACAAAGAGCCAGAGTGCCGCCGTGGCGCGCAGCCACAGGGCCAGCGCGATGGCCACGGGCAGGGCGAGGGCCGGTGAGATGCGGAACAGGCCGGGCAGGCCGTCGTTCAACTCGGCCACCATGCGGGGCAGGTTGAAGCTGACGAAGTCATAGAGTGCGAAAGCGGCGGCGATGGAGGCCGCCGCCGTCGCTGTCCAGTAGAGGGCGCGGGCCGTTGTCATGCGCCCAGCAGCGGCAGGATCATCAGGAGCAGCCCGCCAAGCGAGGCAAACCACGCGATGGAGCGCACCAGCGGAATGCCCGAGGCGTAGGCGGGGATGTAGGCAATACGCGCCCAGAACCACAGGGCAGCGCCCGTGGCGGTCAGGGTGGTGCCCAGATCAGTGAGTTTGAGCATCAGCGCGAGGGCGACGAAAGCGGGCAAGGTTTCGAGGTAGTTTTTCAGAGCACGCTGAATGCGGGCGGCGATCACGTTCTGGTCGCGGTGTTCATCCTGAGGGCCGAGCGCCCAGCCGAGACCCTTGGACAGGTCGGAGAACGTGGCCTGCAGGATCGCATGGGCGACCAGCAGGATGACGGCGTAGGTGAGGTAGGTGAGTTCTGGTGTCATTTGGACTTGCCTTCGCTGGTATGTTTGATCTGGTTAATCATAGTATCGACCCTGCAATGCATATCTCTCTAGCAGTGCAAGTCCCACCAAGGCTGGTCCCGGCAGGATCAGGAGAAACTGAGCTACGAAGAAAATCCACTGAGGATTGGCCAAAAAACCCAGTGTCGAGATCATGAATGTGGCCTTGAACGCTAATCTAGAAACGCGGATGGCCCCTTGCACGATGCTCAGCTTCCGGAATGCGCGTGGCGTAAACTCTGACAATACCACAAACCCGCCGGGTACTCCGAAAAACAGGAGTAAGATCCAAATAAACATCAACCATCGTGGTCCTTCGATATAGTCGAAGATGTAGCCTGTGACTGCGGTACCGGACAAGGTGCACACAACGCCCAAAGCAAGTGCCAAGGATATGGCACCATTTGGAGACAATTCTGTTTGCCCGGGGCGTCGAGACTCAGCCATGGCGCATCCTTTATGGGCTGCCTTACAAATCCATCAACAGCCGCCGCGGATCCTCCAGCGCTTCCTTGACCCGCACAAGGAACGTCACCGCCCCTTTACCGTCCACGATCCGGTGGTCGTAGCTCAGCGCCAGATACATCATCGGGCGCACCACGATCTCGCCGTTCACCACCATCGCGCGGTCCTGGATCTTGTGCATGCCAAGGATGCCCGACTGCGGCGGGTTGAGAATCGGAGAGGACATCAGCGAGCCATAGACCCCGCCATTCGATATCGTGAACGTGCCGCCCTGCATTTCGGCCATGCTCAGCTTGCCGTCGCGGGCGCGCGCGCCCTTTTCGGCAATCGCCGCCTCGATCGCGGCAAAGCTCATGCCGTCCGCATCGCGGATCACCGGCACCACAAGGCCTGTGGGCGTGCCCGCCGCGATGCCCATATGGACAAAGTTCTTGTAGACGATGTCGGTGCCGTCAATCTCGGCGTTGACCTCGGGCACTTCGCGCAGGGCGTGGCAGCACGCCTTGGTGAAGAACGACATGAAGCCCAGCTTGATCCCGTGTTTTTTGACGAACAAGTCCTTGTATTCATTGCGCAAGGCCATCACCGCGCTCATGTCGACCTCGTTGTAGGTGGTCAGCATCGCCGCTGTGTTCTGACTGTCCTTGAGGCGCTTGGCGATGGTCTGGCGCAGCCGCGTCATCTTGACCCGTTCCTCGCGGGCGGCGTCATCTGCGGGTACGGGGGCACGCGGGGTGGGCGCGCTCGCCGCAGGCGGCGGGGCCACTGCCGCGGCAGCGACCGCTTTGGCCACGTCGTCCTTCATGATGCGCCCGTCGCGGCCCGAGCCGCTGACCTGATCCGCGCTCATTCCCGCCTCGGCCATCGCCTTTTCGGCCGACGGTGCGTTGGCCACGTCCGACCGGCCGCTGTGCGCGGCAGCCGGGGCCGGGGCCGCGGCGGCGGCCTCGGGGGCAGGGGCGGGGGCCGTGCCGGAGGAGGAGATCACCGCCAGCTTGGCGGAGGCATCGACCGTTGTGCCTTCGGGCGCTGTGATCTCGGCCAGCACACCGGCGGCGGGCGCGGGGACCTCGACGCTCACCTTGTCGGTTTCCAGCTCGCACAGCATCTCGTCCTGTGCCACGGCGTCGCCCACGGCCTTGAACCAAGTGCTCACCGTCGCCTCTGTCACGCTTTCGCCCAGTGTCGGCACCATCACGTCGACGCTGTCGCCTGACGGCGCTTCTGTCGCGGCAGCGGGGGCGGCCTTCTCCGCCGGTGCGGCGGCTGCGGCCCCGCCTTCGGCTATGGTGGCCAGCAGCGCGTCCACGCCGACGGTCTGCCCCTCGGCGGCGACGATGTCGCCCAGCGTTCCGGCAACGGGCGAAGGCACCTCGACCGTGACCTTGTCGGTCTCCAGCTCACACAGCATCTCGTCCACGGCCACCGCGTCGCCCGGTTTCTTGAACCAGGTGGCAACGGTGGCTTCGGTGACACTTTCGCCCAGGGTGGGCACGCGCACTTCGGTGGTCATGGTCTTATCCTTCGATGGTCAGCGCGTCGTTCACGAGCGCGGCTTGTTGTGCTTTGTGTTGGCTGGCCAGACCCGTCGCGGGCGAGGCGGAGGTCGCACGGCCCACATAGAGCGGGCGGCTGTGCTTGGCCTTGATCCGGCTCAACACCCATTCGATGTTCGGCTCGATGAACGTCCAGCCGCCCTGGTTCTTGGGCTCTTCCTGGCACCAAACCATCTCGGCCCCCTTGAACCGCTCCAATTCCTTGACGAGGCTGATGGCGGGGAAGGGGTAGAACTGTTCGATCCGCAGGATATAGACGTCGTCAATGCCACGCGCGTCGCGTTCCTCCAGCAGGTCGTAATAGACTTTGCCGGAGCACATCACCACACGCTTGATCTTGGCGTCAGGCTTCAGCTTGGTGTCCGAATTGCCCAGCTGCGCGTCGTCCCACAGCACCCGGTGAAAGGACGAGCCATTGGTGAACTCTTCGGCCTTTGAGACAGCGAGCTTGTGGCGGAGCAGTGACTTGGGCGTCATGAGGATCAGCGGCTTGCGGAAATCGCGGTGGATCTGGCGACGCAGGATGTGGAAATAGTTCGCAGGCGTTGTGCAGTTGGCCACGATCCAGTTGTCCTGCCCACACATCTGCAGGAACCGCTCCAGCCGGGCGGAGGAGTGTTCGGGGCCTTGCCCCTCGAATCCGTGGGGCAGCAGCACCACGAGGCCCGACATCCGCAGCCATTTGCTCTCGCCCGAGCTGATGAACTGGTCGAACATGATCTGCGCGCCATTGGCAAAATCGCCAAACTGCGCCTCCCACAGGGTCAGCGCGTTCGGCTCGGCAAGGCTGTAGCCATACTCAAAACCAAGCACGGCATATTCCGACAGCATCGAGTCGATCACCTCGTACTGCGCCTGTCCCTTGCGGATCGCGTTCAGGGGATAGTACCGCTCTTCGGTTTCCTGGTTCACGAGGCCCGAATGGCGTTGGCTGAACGTGCCGCGGGTGCTGTCCTGCCCCGCCAGCCGCACCGGATACCCCTCGGTCAGCAGCGAGCCAAAGGCGAGCGCCTCACCGGTGGCCCAGTCAAACCCGTCGCCCTTGTCGAACATCGCCCGGCGTGCATCCAGCAGCCGGCCGACCGTCTTGTGCAGGGGAAAGCCGTCGGGCACCGAGGTCAGCGCGGTGCCGATCTGCGCCAGCGTTTCTTCGGCAATCGCGGTCTTGCCGCGCTCGTATTCCTCGCCGTTCTTGTCGAGATGCGACCACTTGCCGTCCAGCCAATCGGCCTTGTTGGGTTTGTAGTCCTTGCCGGCCTCGAACTCGTCATTCATGCGCGCCTGAAAGGCGGCTTTCATGTCCTCGATCTCGCCTTCGGGGATCAGGCCGTCGCGGACCAGCCGTTCGGTATAAAGGGTCAGCGTGGTCTTGTGCGACTTGATCCGCTTGTACATCACCGGGTTGGTGAACATCGGCTCGTCGCCTTCGTTATGGCCGAACCGGCGGTAGCAGAAGATGTCGATGACCACGTCCTTGTGGAACTTCTGGCGGAACTCGGTGGCCACCTTGGCGGCATGCACCACCGCCTCCGGGTCGTCGCCGTTGACGTGGAAAATGGGCGCCTCGACCACCAGCGCGTTGTCGGTGGGGTAAGGCGAGGAACGCGAGAAATGCGGCGCGGTCGTAAACCCGATCTGGTTGTTTACCACCAGGTGCATGGTGCCCCCGGTCTTGTGCCCCTTGAGGCCCGACAGCGCGAAACATTCTGCCACGACACCCTGCCCGGCAAAGGCCGCGTCGCCATGCAGCAGGATCGGCATCACGGCGGTGCGTTCGCTGTCGTTCAGCTGGTCCTGCTTGGCGCGTACCTTGCCCAGCACCACCGGGTTCACCGCCTCCAGGTGCGAGGGGTTCGCTGTCAGCGACAGGTGCACCGTGTTGCCGTCAAATTCGCGGTCGGATGAGGCACCGAGGTGGTATTTCACATCGCCGGAGCCGTCCACGTCCTCGGGCTTGAAACTGCCGCCCTGAAATTCGTTGAAGATCGCCTTGTAGGGCTTGGCCATCACGTTGGCGAGCACCGACAGACGCCCGCGGTGTGGCATGCCGATCACAATGTCCCTGAGCCCCAGCGCGCCGCCGCGCTTGATGATCTGTTCCATCGCGGGGATCAGGCTTTCGCCGCCGTCCAGACCGAACCGTTTGGTGCCCATGTATTTGACGTGCAGGAATTTCTCAAAACCTTCGGCCTCGACCATCTTGTTCAGGATCGCCTTGCGCCCCTCGCGGGTGAACGCGACCTCCTTGCCGAACCCCTCGATCCGCTCCTTGAGCCAGCCGGCCTCTTCGGGGTTGGAGATATGCATGTATTGCAGCGCAAAGGTGCCACAGTAGGTGCGGTTCACGATCGCGATGATCTCGCGCATCGACGCGACCTGCAGGCCCAGCACGTTGTCGATGAAAATGGGCCGGTCCATGTCGGCCTCGGTAAAGCCGTAGCTTTTGGGGTCCAGCTCCGGGTGCGGGGTGTGGTCACGCATCCCCAGCGGGTCCAGATCGGCCACTAGGTGCCCCCGGATGCGGTAAGCCCTGATGATCATCAGCGCCCGGATACTGTCCAGCACGGCGCGCTTGATCTGATCGTCGGAGACCTCGACGCCGGTCTCTTGCGCCTTGGCCTTGATCTTGTCGCCTGCGGCCTTGGCTTCCCTGGGGTCCGGCGCCCACTCGCCCGTCAGCGCCGCCGTCAGATCGTCACCCGGTTGTGGCGGCCAGTCTGCCCGCGCCCAGGACGGCCCTTCGGCCTCGCGCTTGACGGAGACCTCGTCATCCCCCATCGCCCGGAAGAACGCCTGCCAGCTTTCGTCGACCGCATTCGGGTCGTTGGCGTATCGCGCATACATCTGTTCGAGGTATTCGGCGTTGTGCCCCTGCATGAAGGAGGAGGCATGGAACTGGTCGTTGGGGGATTGGTCGGTCATTCGAAATTACTCCGGTTCATCTTCCGCGCAGCGGAAGAAAACAGTTTTTCCCTTGGCTTGAGCGATAGCACCATCGGCACCTTGCACAGCACAAATTTGGCCCAAGAATTCAGTGAGAATTGCCTCGGAAGTGCCATCGCCTATGTGCGTTTTGTACCATTGCCCGGTACCTCTTGTTGGCCGATTGCTGGCTGATATCCATCCCACGCCCGGAGGATGGGGTACGACGAGCACTGCACAGTCTGTTGTCTGGACGATTTGCCCAACTCCGCCAACCCATCCAATGCCAGGACGGCAATTCCCGTGTTGATTGCTGGCTTTGAGAACTTGCCAACCATATCGGCTAGTATCAGCAGCTTGCGCCGATACGGCGGGCAAAAGTATCGCGAGAAAAAGCAAGCCAACCGCCCGGCGGCACCGTCGGGCATGCCCGCACCGCCCCCCCGGGCGGGGGATACTCCCCCGCTCGGGGTCGGGTGATGCCCTTGGATCTGATGCCAAGCGTCGCAGCATACCTTAACCCTTGATCGCCTCCATCACTGCTTCACCCAGCGTTGCCGGGCTATCGGCCACCACGATGCCTGCGGCGCGCATCGCTTCGATCTTGTCTTCGGCACCACCTTTGCCGCCGGCCACGATCGCGCCCGCGTGGCCCATGCGGCGGCCCGGAGGGGCTGTGCGGCCTGCGATGAAGCCTGCGGTGGGCTTCCAGCGCCCCGCTTTCTTCTCATCTGCAAGGAACTGTGCAGCGTCCTCTTCGGCAGACCCACCGATTTCACCGATCATGATGATGGACTCAGTCTCGTCATCGGCCAAAAACATCTCCAGCACGTCGATATGCTCGGTGCCCTTGATCGGGTCGCCGCCGATGCCGACGGCAGACGATTGCCCCAGCCCCATATCCGTTGTCTGTTTCACCGCCTCGTAGGTCAGCGTGCCGGAACGGCTCACGACACCCACGCTCCCACGCTTGTGAATATGTCCGGGCATGATGCCGATCTTGCAGGCATCGGGCGTGATCACGCCGGGGCAGTTCGGACCCACCAGCCGGGACGACGAATTTTCCAGCGCGCGCTGCACCTTCATCATGTCGAGCACCGGGATGCCTTCGGTGATGCACACGATCAGCGGCATTTCCGCATCGATCGCCTCGAGGATCGAGTCGGCCGCAAAGGGCGGCGGCACGTAGATCACGGATGCGTTGGCCTCCGTCCGCTCCATCGCCTCGTGGACCGAGTTGAACACCGGCAGGTCCAGATGCGTCATCCCGCCTTTGCCCGGCGTCACGCCGCCCACCATCTTGGTGCCATAGGCGATGGCCTGTTCGGTGTGGAACGTCCCTTGGGACCCGGTCAGACCTTGGCAGATCACTTTGGTGTTTTCATCGATGAGTACGGCCATGACAGGTCCTTTTCACGTCTCGGAAGTTTGGTTTTGCGCGCCCGCATGGGCGACATAGGGGACGGGGGTCATTACGATCTGACCGGTGAAGAATTTGACATATGTGGCCAGCGGATAGGCCACCTCGTGCCAGCCGCGCTTGGCCTTTTGCACCACCAGCGCCCAGCCTTCGGGGCGCTTGCGGTGGGTCAGACTGGGGGCGACGCCTTCGGGCTCATTGCCCTGCTGCACCAGCGCGGGGTTCACCTGATAGGTGGTCACGCTGCGCGCGGCGGGTGAGGCATTGCGGTTGAACAGATAGTTGTCGATCGACAGCGCAAAGGGGCGGTGCGCCAGCATCCGGCGCGCGCCCTCACGGTTCAGGATATAGCCTGCCGATCCGACGTGCCGGCCAAAGAGGCGGCGCAGCTCGCGGCCCAGATGCACATGCCCGTCGCGGGCCAGCAGGACCTTGGTGTCGCGGCCATTCCAACGCTCGATCTTGACCAGTTGCGCGTCATCCGGCCACCAGGACATATCACCCAGCCAAGCCGCGATGTCGGGCGAGATGAACACATCATCCTCGAGGATTACGGCATGTTCCGCGTCCGAGGCCAGAAACCGCTCCCACGCCAGTTCGTGGCTGATGGTGCAGGCCATGTTGCCCGGCTGGAACGTGCCCCAGGGGCCCGTCGCCTTGCAATGCTTCAGCATCACCTCGGGCCCATGTTCCTTCATGTCGAAGGCGGGGCGAAAGACTGCCTCGATCCCGGCGCTTTGCAGCTCTGCCTGCATATGCGCGCGTCGTTCGGTCGCGCGGGCCAGATTGATGACTTCGACATAGACGCTCATGAGCCGAACCCCATGCCGGCAGGCAGCCTGTCGACGCGCAGGAACGTCTCGCCCCCCGCGCCGTGCACCCCGATATGCACCACCGCCACGCGGCGGCGCAGCAGCTCGCGCGCCTCGATATAGGCGGTGCCGGGCGTGGCCTTGAACGGGGCGGGCAGGGGCAGTGGCGTGCCGAACACGGGCGGGGTCGCCATTTGGGCCTGCACGGCTTGCACGGCGTCGGTTGCCTGATCGCCTTTCAGGATCACCTCGCAGCGGCGCTCCGCATGGGCGGGCGTGTCGGGCGCGGGCTCCAGCGACTTGTCCCAGAAGGTCAGCAGAAACGGCAACGGGCCGCCCAGCAGCGCTTCCATATTGGCGCGCGCCTGATCTGCGGTCTGCCCCGCCTTGAAGCAATAGGCATTGAACGCGGTGATGGCGGGGTGCAGCACAGGGGTTTGTGCCGTGGCGGACATCGCCCAGCCACAGATCACCAGTGCTGCGCACCGGCCTACCGCCTTATGCCACGCCACGCGGCCCATCAGCGTGCGCCGTGCGCCTGCGATATGCGAACGCTCAGCGCCATGCGATCGACGCCCCGGATCCGAGCAGATTTCTCCGAATGCTCAAAATTGTACCGTCAGGTGCGCCGACGATGCGGAACCTTTCTTCTCCACGTTCCGGTGACGCGATCCGCTCCAGACGAAAACCGGCGGCTGCGACTGCGTCAGCCTTGGCTTGAGCCGTGGCGCGAGGATTTGCACCAATTGTCGAAATCGAGCAGAGCACGCGAAACTCGGTGCCATTCGGATTCTGACCAACCAGCATGCGGATCGGGCCATCATCGATGCCACCAATCTGAGCTCTGGAACCGCTGTCATCCGACACGACACGTGCAGGTTCATCAAAATCGCGGATGTTGACCGCGCTCATGCGGCTTTCGATCCCACTCAGGTCAGAGATCGATGCCACGCAAACGTCGGTAAAGGCCTGGACGCTGCGCGCGCGGCGCGTTGTTGGGCGTGTCCGGTCCGGCACTGCGGCGCGGCGGGAAGTGGCCTGTTGAATGCTCACCTGACCCGTGGTCACAGCGCGGATCTGCGATGTGGGGATGTCCTGCGCCCGCGGACGGGGTGCCACCAGCGCCTCGCGCTGTTCCAGCCACACAGCGGTGGCGCCAAGGCCAAGCGGCGGCAGTTCCGGCCCGGTGGGCCCGGTCGCGTTGGTGATCGGGCTTTCGCAAGCCGCGAGCGCAAAGGCCAGACCAATAATCAGGGGTTTGTACATGCGTCAGCCTCCGGACACGAAAAACGAATGGTAGGTGCGGTCGCCAAACGCGCGCGGCCGACCGGCCGAAACATCGGGCAACGCGGCCAGTTGGGCGATCCGGCTGTTGGCGCCGGGTGTACCGATCACCATGGAGCAGCGGTTGGGGATCACCTTGACCGACAGATCGAACTGCTCGTGGAAAAACGTACCGCTCCGCGCGCTTTGCACGAACCCGCCGGCGCGGACCAATGCCTGGGTCGCACCGTCGAATGCGGGCTGTGTATCCACGCAAGCCGTCTGCAACACGGTGCGCGCAAAGCCCAGTGGCGGAACCTGCGGGCCGGGTTCGGCGCTGGCGGTGCGCAGGATCGGCTGCGCTGCCGCTGTGCCCGAAGACGCAGGCGCGCCCGCGTCACAAGCGGCAAGGGTCAGTGCAGCCAGCGCCGCACCTGCACCCAGTCGTACAGCGCGCAGGGGGTCGGTCATCCCTTGACGGCCTGCACGATCTTTTGCGCGCCGTCCTTGAGGTCATCGGCGGCGATAACGTCGAGGCCGGAATTGTTGATGATGTCCTTGCCCTGCTGCACGTTCGTGCCCTCAAGCCGGACAACCAACGGCACTTGCAGGCCCACTTCCTTCACTGCGGCCACCACACCCTCGGCGATCACATCGCAGCGCATGATGCCGCCAAAGATGTTCACGAGGATGCCTTTGACGTTGGGGTCAGAGGTGATGATCTTGAACGCCTCGGTCACCTTTTCCTTGGTCGCGCCGCCACCCACGTCGAGAAAGTTGGCAGGCTCAGCCCCATAAAGCTTGATGATGTCCATCGTCGCCATCGCCAGACCCGCACCGTTGACCATGCAGCCGATCTCGCCATCCAGCGCGATATAGTTGAGGTCGTATTTGGAGGCGGCGAGTTCCTTGGGGTCTTCCTCGGTCTCGTCGCGCAGCTCGTTCACATCCGCGTGGCGGTAGATCGCGTTGCCATCGAACGACACCTTCGCGTCCAGCACCTTGAGATCACCGCCATCCGTGACGATCAGTGGATTGATCTCGAGCATCTCCATGTCTTTTTCGATGAACGCGTTGTAGAGCAGTCCCATCAGACCGACGCATTGTTTGACCTGCTTGCCCTCAAGCCCCAGCATGAAGGCGATGCGGCGGCCGTGATACGCCTGATAGCCGGTCGCCGGGTCGACGGAGAAGCTGAGGATTTTCTCGGGCGTTTCCGCCGCAACCTCCTCGATGTCCATCCCGCCTTCGGTCGAGCAGACAAAGGACACGCGGCTGGTGACACGGTCTACAAGCAGGGCCAGGTACATCTCGGTCTCGATGCCCGACCCATCCTCGATATAGATGCGGTTGACCTGCTTGCCCGCGGGGCCGGTCTGGTGCGTGACCAGCGTGCGGCCCAGCATCTTCTTGGCCTCTTCGGCGGCCTCCTCGACCGACTTGGTCAGGCGCACGCCGCCTTTCTCACCCGCATCCGCTTCCTTGAAGCTGCCCTTGCCGCGGCCACCTGCGTGGATCTGCGCCTTGACCACCCACAGCGGGCCGTCCAGTGCGCCTGCCGCTGTCTTCGCCTCTTCGGCCCGCAAGACGACGCGCCCGTCCGAGACCGGAGCCCCGTAACTGCGCAAGAGGGCTTTGGCCTGGTATTCGTGGATGTTCATGTCTAATCGGTCCCGTTTGGTGGTGCAGGTTAGTGCCTATTCCACCGAAGCTTAGCCCCACGTAAACGGGAAAGATGTCGCAGGGTGGGGATTTTAGCCCAGTTTCGCTAATTTGTGATCACACCCTGAAAAGTGTGATCACAAACGCCTTGGGCAACAGCGGAGAATCGCCTGAGCGGCCTTACGCGGCAGCCGTCATATCCCGATACGCACGCCACTTTTTATAAAGCGCGTAGAGCAAGGCCGCCTCGGGAATGACGGTCACCCAAAACGGCAACCCGGCGGCGATATCCACGACCACGATCACGCCGAGGGCGATCAGGATGCGGTTGCGGCTTTTGATGAAACCGGCGCGGGCAGGGTCGTCCGGTTCCAGCACCTCACGCGGCGGCGGGACCGGATCGGGTATGCTGACCTTCGGGCCCAGATTGTCGGGCAGGCGCGGCGACGCGATACCGTCCGCCACCACGGCATAAACCCCGGTTTCGTCGCCCAGATGCTTCAGCTCGGTCGGTCCCAACGGGCGCAGCTCCGCGCCGTTCAGCTTGCCCCGCACATGGTCGTAGACCTGCTGCGAGATCAGAACACCGCCAATCTCCGCCACCTCCTGCAGGCGCGCGGCAAGATTGACGCCATCACCCAGCAAATCCTCGCCTTCGACGATGACATCACCCAGATGCACGCCCAGCCGGAAGGGTAGCAGATCGTCCCGCGCATTCAGCGTCGTCTGCACATGGATCGCGCATTTGACGGCCGCCACGACGGAGGGAAATTCAGCGATCAGCCCATCGCCCGAGGTGTTGGCAATGCGCCCGGCCCCTTCGGCAATGGCGCTGTCGATCACGTCACGCGCCCCGCGCAGGGCACGCACGGTGCCTTCTTCGTCGTGGTGCATACGGCCCGAGTAATTCACCGCATCCGCCGCGAGGATGGTGGTCAGCTTGCGTTCTATGGGGCGCGACTGTGGCATGGACGCAATATAGGACCACGACGCGTCAGGCGCGACACATTCCGTGCGGAAATTTCGAAGGCTGTGTCATGGTGGTCTTTCCTGCCTCAGCCGAACCGCTTGAACCACGCATATTCGATGCGGTGGCGCAGCGACTTGAGCAGGAACCCACGCGCTTTCTTGCGCCGGATCTCGTCCGTTTTTACCGTCGGCTCAAAGCCGATATGCGTGACGTCCCCGGCCTCGAGATAGACGAGGCGAAAACCCCGCAACTTGTGATAATGGCTCAGGTCACGTTCCGGTCCGATCCGGGCATAGGGGGCGTGGTCGCGATAATCGGACGTGCGGCGCAGGCCAGGGTTGAACGAAAAGCTGCCCCAGCGGCGGTGCGCCTTTGGGTTCGCGATGCGCACCTTGACGCCGGCAATCTCGCCCGGCGCGGCCTGGTTCTGTGCATCCGGTGCCTCGCTCCAGGCGCGCAACATGACCGCATGCACGTCTGACTGCGCCTCCAGCACCGCGCGGCTTTCTGCGATGAACAGCGACGTGGGAAACAGCCAGTCATCCTCGCAATGGTAGATGTATGGCGTATCGACCTGCCCATAGGCTCGGTCGATCGAGGCGATCTGGCCCAGCGTCGCGTCGTTCTGCAAAAAGAGGTGAGGCACCCCGGACAGCCGGTCCGCCACGACAGGCGCAATACCGGGATGATCGCTGTCCTCGATGACGATCACGCGGCTGACGGCGCTCAGGTCGCGCGCCGCCAGGCTGTTTAACGTCTGGTCCAAAAGGTCCGGGCGCTTGCAGGACGTCAAGACAATCGTGGTGTCTGCTGTCATCGCGCCCGGGTCCCCGGTTCAGACGAGGCTGTCGTCAATGCCCTTGCAAGCCTCGACCAGACCCTGCACCGCCTTGACGGAGGCGTCGAACATGTCCTGCTCTTCCTTGGTCAGCTTGATGTTCACGATGCGCTCGATCCCGGCTGCGCCGATCACGGTGGGCACGCCCACATACATGCCCTTGAGGCCGAACTCGCCATCGCAATGGGCCGCACAGGGCAGGACGCGCTTTTGGTCCTTGAGGTAGGCTTCGGCCATCTCGATGGCCGACGTCGCGGGCGCATAAAATGCCGATCCGGTCTTGAGCAGGCCCACGATTTCGGCGCCACCGTCACGGGTGCGCTGCACGATCGCGTCCAGTTTTTCCTGCGTGGTCCAGCCCATGTCGACCAGATCGGGCAGCGGGATGCCTGCGACGGTCGAATAGCGCACCGACGGCACCATCGTGTCGCCGTGGCCACCCAGCACGAACGCCGTGACGTCCTTCATCGACACGTCGAACTCGTCGGCGAGGAAGTGGCGGAAACGCGCGCTGTCCAGAACGCCCGCCATGCCGCAAACCTTCTGCGCAGGCAGGCCCGAGAATTTCTGCAGCGCCCAGACCATCGCGTCGAGCGGGTTGGTGATGCAGATCACAAAGGCGTCGGGCGCGTTGGCGGCGATGCCTTCGCCCACGGATTTCATCACCTTGAGGTTGATGCCCAGCAGATCATCGCGGCTCATGCCCGGTTTGCGCGGCACGCCAGCGGTGACGATGCACACATCCGCGCCCGCGATGTCGGTGTAGGACTGCGTGCCCTTCAGCTTGGCGTCAAACCCCTCGGACGGGCCGCTTTCCGCGATATCGAGCGCCTTGCCCTCGGGCGTGCCTTCGGCGATGTCAAACAGGATGATGTCGCCCAGTTCCTTGAGCGCTGCGAGGTGGGCGAGGGTGCCGCCAATCTGACCTGCGCCGATCAGCGCAATCTTGGGTCTGGCCATGGGTGAAATTCTCCGCAATTGGGGTTTTCGTTGGCGCGGTGCCTAGCGCGGGTGGGCCGCCCACGCAAGCCTGCCGCGTTGCGGCACATGGGCAGCCGCACTCTGGCACAGCGGGCCCGCGCGCGCTAAGGGATCGGCAAAGCACAGTTTTTACGGACGAATTGCGATGCTTGAGCTGAGTTGGGCCTTTTTCGCCATTGCCGGGCCCGCCGCGATCTTTGCCGGCATCTCCAAAGGGGGGTTCGGGTCGGGTGCCGCGTTTGCGTCGGCGTCGATTCTGGCGCTGGTGATCGAGCCGGGGTTAGCGCTGGCGGTGATGCTGCCGCTGCTGATGCTCGTGGATGCGGCCACCCTGCGGCCCTATTGGGGCAAGTGGAACTGGCCTGCCGCGCGGCTGATGATCCTTGGTGGGTTGCCGGGTGTGGCGCTCGGTGCGCTGCTTTTTGCGCGGGCGGACCCGGACGTGTTTCGGGTGCTCATCGGCGTGATCTCCATCGGGTTCGTGCTGTGGCAGGTCGGGCGCAGTCAGGGCCTGATCCGCACCGCCTCCGCCGCCTTGCCCGGTTGGGCGGGCGCGCTGGCGGGCGTTGTCGCCGGGTTCACCAGCTTTGTCAGCCATGCCGGTGGCCCACCTGCGGCGGTCTACCTGCTGTCGCTGCGCGTGACGAAAACGGAATATCAGGCCAGCACGGTGCTGATCTTCTGGGCGATCAACATCGCCAAATTCATTCCTTACGCCTTTCTCGGTATGTTCACTGTCCAGACCGGGCTGGCCAATCTGGCGCTTGCCCCCTTTGCGCTGCTGGGGGCATGGCTGGGGGTCAAGGCGCATCACATGGTGCCCGAGCGCGCATTCTTTGCGCTCACCTATGTGCTGCTGGTGGTTACGGGGACCAAGCTGATCTGGGACGGGCTCACATGATCCGCGCCTTTACCGCCGCCGATGCGGACACCGCGCTGACCCTCTACCGCCACCTTGTGGGCGACCAGCCGGTTGCCGGTCACGCCGCCTTTGCCCGGCTCATTGCCCATCCCGGCACACGCGTTCTGGGTGCTTGGGCCGGGGAGGTCGCGCAGGCCATGGTCACGCTGCACATCCTGCCCAACATGACCCACGGCGGACGGCCCTATGCGCTGATCGAAAACGTGGTCACCCACGCCGAACATCGCGGTGTCGGTCACGGGCGGCAGGTAATGGAGGCTGCGGTATCGGCAGCATGGGCGGCGGATTGCTACAAGATCATGCTGCTGACCGGGCGAACCGCGCAGGCCCGGGGGTTCTACGAGGCGCTGGGGTTCAGCGCGGACGAGAAATGGGGGATGACGCTGCGCCGCGCGCCGCTCCGGCAATCCTAGCAAAAAGGGCGCACCGTCAGGCGCGCCCGTTTATCTGTTGGACCCTGTTGCAGGTATCAGGCGTCGTTGCCCTTGGCCGGCAGTGCTTCGGCCAGCGGCTCGAACGCCTGACCGGAGGCCACAAGGCAGGTCATGCCGTTGGGTGTTGTCACAGTAATCGTCCAACTGCCCGTCTCTTCGGAGGCGAACACCTCGATCACCGCGTTGTTGGCCCCCAGGCCCATCGATTGCCGCGTCTCGCCATAGCCCTCGGCCAGCCGCGTGACCACGATATCACGTGGTCCGCAATTGCGTTGTTGTTGCGCCTCGACCGCGCTGGCGCCGATTGCATTCAACAGGGTCGCTGCGGCCAGTGCACCCATCGTCTTGAAAATCCGTGTCATCACGCATCACCTTTCCCAAGCATGTGGCAACACCTCTGATCATCTGGCCCATCCGGCTTCCCGGCGATGACCGGGCAGCCCCGGTTGTCATAGTTCCGCGCTCACTCCCGCAAAGTCCTCGGCGGCCCTGCCGAAACGGCCCTCCCGAAGAGAGCGGAACGTGGGACAGCCTGCGCCGACAGGTTGAATTAATGGTTAACCCGCCGTGCGGTGATCTGTGCAATTTGAGATATGCCGCCGGGCAGCATAAAATTCGGGCAGAATTTTCTGCGCTGCAGCGCAATTGTCCTTGAACTATCTGCAAATAAATGCCCCATTCCGCGCAACTTTATGACTTCAGGAAATCGACCATGGCCACTGCCCGCCCCCTCCGCTCCGTGCTGTATATTCCCGGCTCCAAACCGCGCGCGCTGGACAAGGCGCGGGGGCTGCCGGTGGATGCAATCATCTTCGATCTCGAGGATGCCGTGGCACTCGATGAAAAGGAGGCCGCGCGCGACACGCTGGCCGACGCGCTGGACAGCGGCGGTTACGGCGCCCGGATGAAGGTCGTGCGGATCAACGGGCTCGACACCGACTGGGGCCTTGCTGACGCTCTGGCCGCGTCGCGCATGGGGGCCGATGCGATCCTGCTGCCCAAGGTCGACAGCCCTGCCGACCTCGATGCGCTGGCGGCCCGGACCGGGGACACACCGCTCTGGGCGATGATGGAAACGCCGCTTGGGATGCTGAATGCCGCCGCCATCGCCGCGCATCCCAGGCTCGGCGGGATGGTCATGGGCACCAACGATCTGGCCAAGGAAATACAGACCCGCTTTCGCGCCGACCGCCTGCCGCTGCAAACCGGGCTCGGCCTGTGCGTGTTGGCGGCCAAGGCGCATGGCGTCGCGATCATCGACGGCGTCTACAACGCGTTCAAGGATGACGAAGGCCTCGCCGTGGAATGCGCGCAGGGCCGCGACATGGGCTTTGACGGCAAGACGCTGATCCACCCGGCTCAAATCGACATCGCCAACGCCGCCTTTTCCCCGTCCGAAGACGAAGTTGATCTCTCCCGCCGTCAGATCGCGGCCTTCGAGGCGGCAGAGGCCGAAGGGCAGGGCGTTGCGGTTGTGGATGGACGGATCGTTGAAAACCTGCACATCGTGACCGCGCGCGAAACCCTGGCCAAGGTCGAGGCGATCGCGGCCATGGCAGAGGGATAAGGCATGTACTGGATTGTGTTGATCGTCGGCGTGGGCCTGTGGTGGGCGGCGCATCTGTTCAAGCGGGTGGCCCCCGCGCGCCGCGCCACAATGGGCGATCCGGGCAAGGGGGCCGTTGCGGCGGGCATCGCGGCGGGCATCGTCCTGATGATCATCGGCTACCGCGGCGTGGATTTCATCCCCGTCTGGCAGCCGCCCGCCTTCATGGTGCATATCAACAATCTCGGCATGCTGATCGCGCTCTATCTGCTGTCGCCCGCGCCCAAACGGGGCAAACTGCTCGCCAATATGCGCCACCCGATGCTGACCGGGTTTTCGATCTGGGCGGTGGTGCACCTGCTGGTGAACGGCGATCTGGCCTCTGTCATCCTGTTCGGCGGTTTGCTGATCTGGGCGCTGCTGACCGTGCGCGTGATCAACAGGGCGGAGCCTGCGTGGGAGCCTGCGGTGACCGAACGCTCCTATGCCAAGGACGCCATGTTCATGGTCGGGTCCGTGGTCCTGCTGGGCGTCATCGGATTTGTGCACAACTGGCTCGGCGTCTGGCCGTTTCCGTCTTAAGACATCAGGGCAACCCCATGAAACTCTACCGTTTTCTGTCCGAAGAGGACACGTCCGCCTTTTGCCACAAGGTCACCGCCGCGCTGAATGCCGGCTGGGACCTGCACGGCAGCCCGACCCAGACATGGGACCATGCCGCAGGCGTGATGCGCTGCGGGCAGGCGGTGACCAAGGAGGTGGCAGGCGACTACCACCCCGACATCAAGCTGGGAGAGCAGTGATGGCGCAAGCCCAAGCCAAGACCAATGCAGGCCGGTTCTTTGAGGATTACCGTGTCGGCGAGGTGATCGACCACGCCGTGCCGCGCACCGTCGGCGCGGGGGAACGCGCGCTTTACCACGCGCTCTACCCGGCGCGCCACGCGCTCTATTCGTCGGACGCCTTTGCCCAAACCTGCGGCCTGCCTGCATCCCCGCTGGATGACATGATCGCCTTTCACACCGTGTTCGGCAAAACGGTGCCCGATATCTCGCTGAATGCGGTTGCCAACCTGGGCTATGCCGAAGGGCGCTGGCTGGCGCCGGTCTGGCCGGGCGATACGTTGCGCTCCAGCTCCGAGGTGATCGGGCTCAAGCAAAACTCCAACGGCAAGACCGGTGTGGTCTGGGTCCGCACCACCGGGCGCAATCAGCACGGCACTGCGGTGCTGAGCTATGTGCGCTGGGTGATGGTGCGCAAGCGCGACGTGGACACGCCCTCACCCGAGACGGTGGTGCCCGATCTGGCCAAAGTCGTGCCGCCGGACAGTCTGAGCATCCCGCATGGCCTCGACTTTGGCGGCTATGACTTTGCCCAGGCCGGAGAGCCGCACCGCTGGGGTGATTACCACGTGGGTGAGCAGATCGACCACGTCGACGGTGTCACTGTCGAAGAGGCCGAGCACATGATGGCCACGCGCCTGTGGCAGAACACGGCCAAGGTGCATTTCGACACCTCCGCCCGGCCCGACGGCACCCGGCTGATCTATGGCGGGCACGTGATTTCGTTGGCGCGCGCGCTCAGCTTCAACGGGCTCGCCAATGCGCAGATGGTCGTGGGGCTGAACGCAGGCGCGCATGCAAACCCGTGTCTTGCGGGTGACACGATCCGCGCATGGTCCGAAGTGCTGGACAAGGCCGACACCGACGCACCGGGCGTCGGCGCGCTGCGCCTGCGGTTGGTGGCGACCAAGGGCGGCGCACCGTTTGACTTGCGCGGCGCGGATGGAAAGTATCTGCCGGAGGTCCTGCTGGACCTCGACTATTGGGTGCTGATACCTGTCTGAGGATGTCGGGTGACGTGCGTGGCAAGGCCACGACACCCCACCCACCATCCCTGTGCCCCGGAGGCGTCTGATGCTGCTCCTTGCCACCATCCTCAACGGATTTGCCGTCGTGGCCATCGCGCTTGCCGGCGCTCGGTATTTCACGGCGCCCGTGCCCATGGACTACCACGCCCGAATTTTTGAGGCGGACGGCCTGACCCTTTCGCCAGCAACCACGCTGGTGCTGCGCACATTTTATCGCGGGCTGGGTGCGTTGTTCCTCGCCACCGCTGTTGCGCTGGTCTGGCTGATGATCGCGGTGTGGCAGACCGATCAGATCGGCACCCGCTTGGTGCTGTGCGCAGTTGGGGTCGGGCCTGCAATTGTGCTGGCGGTGCTGCCGCGCCTGGTCGAACAGCGCACTGGCGTCCGCACGCCGTGGCGGTTGAGCGCTGCGGTGGCCGGGCTGCTGTTCCTCGGCTTCCTGACTGGCGTTTTGGGATAGGCCTTTCGAAATTGTCAGGTGCATGCCCGCGCGGTCCATGTAGTCTGAGGCAATGATACGCCCCATTGTGACCTGGCTTGCTGCCCTTTTGCCCACAGCGCCGCTTGCCTGCGACCTCGCCCTGTTGCTGGCGGTCGACGTGTCCGGATCGGTTGATCGGGAGGAGTACCGCATTCAGATGGGCGGGTTGGCGGCGGCGTTGCGCGACGGCATCGTCGCCGATGCGCTGGTCAGCCAGCAGGCGCATGTGGCGCTCGTGCAGTGGACCGGCGCGTCGCGCCAGCAACAGACGATCCCGTGGACGCCGATGCTCAGCTATGCGGACGTGCTGAACTTTGCCGACCGCGTGGATGGCGACGAACGGGTGTGGCGCAACTACTCGACCGCCATCGGCGAAGCGGTGGCGGTGTCGCGCGCCGCCTTTGCCAAGGTGCCGCAGTGCCAGCGCCGCGTGATCGACGTGTCGGGCGACGGTGTGTCCAACGAGGGGATCGCACCGGCAACGCAACGGGCCGGGCTGAACGCCGACGGCATCACCCTCAACGCGCTCGCCATCGAGACGGACAAGACCGACCTGACCGCCTACTTCTTCGAGAACCTGATCACCGGGCCCGGCGCCTTTGTCATGACGGCGGATGGATTCGCCGACTATCCGGCTCAGATCAAACGCAAACTTCAGCGCGAGACGACGCGGCAGGCGGTGCAGGCCCGCGACTAGCCATTCGTGATCACAGGCCGGAACGCTGTGATCACATCGCCATCAAATTCCCGCTCATGCGCCAAAAAACCGCGCCGCATGTGACCCTGCGCCACGTGACTCGGGCGTAAAATACGGTATCACTGCGTCAGCCAAAGAAAAGGAAGCGCCATGGCCGATGTCAATCGGGGCAATCGCCCGCTCTCGCCACATCTACAGGTCTACCGACCGCAGCTGACGTCGATGTCGTCCATTCTGGTGCGCATCACCGGAATTGCCACGCTCGGTACTGCTGTCCTGATCGTGGCTTGGCTCTTTGCGGCGGCGGCGTCACCGGCGGCATTCGATACGATGAACGGCCTGTTGACCTCTGGACTGGGCAAGCTGGTGATGCTGCTGGCCACATGGGCCGCGTTCTATCACATGCTGGGTCGGCTGCGGCACGTGATCTGGGATTTCGGCTATGCGCTCGATGTCGAGACGTCGGAAAAAATGGCAATGGGCATGATCGGGCTGGCAACGGTCCTGACCTTGCTTGTCGCAATCGTATTCTGAGGGGGCTGAAATGCGCTATTTGACAGACCGCAAACGGGTCGAGGGGCTGGGCTCCGGTCGTGACGGGACGCAGCACCATTGGCAGATGATGGTCAGCTCGATCCTGCTCTGTTTCGCCATTCCGGCCGTTGTCATCATCATGGCCACGGCGCTTGGAGGCAGCTATGCCGATGTCACCGCCTATCTGGCCAAGCCGGGCATTGCGCTCGTGCTGATGCTGTCCGGGTCCGTGATCATCTGGCATGTCATGCAGGAGTCGATCGAGGCCATCGAGGATTACGTGCACGGCACCGCGGGCAAGCTCTGCCTCGTGGCGGTGCGCGCGCTGGCCTATACGCTGATTGCGGCGGGCATTTTTGCAATTGTACGAGTGGCGCTCTGACGCGCTGCCATGACCACGCATCGCGGGTCACGAAGGAAAACAGGAGGCCGACATGGCTGCATATGATTACGAGACGCATGAATATGACGTCGTGGTCGTCGGGGCCGGTGGCGCCGGACTGCGCGCGACACTGGGCATGGCCGAACAGGGGCTGCGCACCGCATGCGTGACCAAGGTGTTCCCGACCCGCTCCCACACAGTGGCGGCGCAGGGCGGCATTGCCGCTAGCCTCAGCAACATGGGCCCCGACAACTGGCAGTGGCACATGTATGACACGGTCAAGGGCTCCGACTGGCTGGGTGACACGGATGCGATGGAATACCTCGCCCGCGAGGCGCCCAAGGCGGTCTATGAGCTGGAACATTACGGCGTGCCGTTTTCCCGCACCGAAGAGGGCAAGATCTATCAGCGTCCCTTTGGCGGTCACACCACGCAGTTTGGCGAAGGGCCGCCCGTGCAGCGCACCTGTGCCGCCGCTGACCGCACCGGGCACGCGATCCTGCACACGCTCTATGGCCAATCGCTCAAGAACAACGCCGAGTTCTACATCGAATATTTCGCCATCGACCTGATCATGTCCGAAGACGGCGTGTGTCAGGGCGTGCTGTGCTGGAAGCTCGACGACGGCTCCATGCACCTTTTCTCCGCCAAAATGGTCGTGCTGGCCACCGGCGGCTATGGCCGCGCCTATTTCAGCGCCACATCGGCCCACACCTGCACCGGCGACGGTGGCGGCATGACGGCGCGGGCGGGTCTGCCCCTGCAGGACATGGAATTCGTGCAGTTCCACCCCACCGGCATCTACGGTTCGGGTTGTCTGATCACCGAAGGGGCGCGGGGCGAGGGCGGCTATCTCACCAACTCCGAAGGCGAGCGGTTCATGGAGCGCTATGCGCCCACCTACAAGGATCTGGCCAGCCGCGACGTGGTGAGCCGCTGCATGACCATGGAAATCCGCGAGGGGCGCGGGGTGGGGGCCGACGGTGACCACATCCACCTGCACCTCAACCACCTGCCACCCGACACGCTTGCCGAACGCCTGCCGGGCATCAGCGAAAGCGCCCGCATCTTTGCCGGCGTCGACCTCACCAAAGAGCCGATCCCGGTCCTGCCCACCGTGCACTACAACATGGGTGGCATCCCGACGAATTACTGGGGCGAGGTGCTGGCCCCGACCAAAAACGACTCCAACGCCATCGCACCGGGCCTCATGGCCGTGGGCGAGGCGGGCTGCGCGTCGGTCCACGGGGCCAACCGTCTGGGCTCCAACTCGCTCATCGACCTTGTGGTCTTTGGCCGTGCCGCCGCCATTCGCGCCCGCGAAGTGGTGGATGCGAGCGCCCCTGTGCCCACGCCCAACCAACGCTCGGTCGAGGCGGCATTCAGCCGGTTTGACGGTCTGCGCTATGCGGGTGGCCACGTGCCCACGGCTGAATTGCGCCTCGAGATGCAGAAAACCATGCAGCAGGACGCCGCCGTGTTCCGCACCGACGCCACGCTGGCCGAAGGGCAGGAAAAGATGGAAGGCGTCGCGGGCAAGATCAGCGACCTCAAGGTCTCCGACACCTCGCTGGTGTGGAACTCCGACCTGATGGAAACGCTGGAACTGACCAACCTGATCCCCAACGCGGTAGCCACGGTCACGGCGGCGGCGGCGCGCAAGGAAAGCCGCGGCGCGCACGCGCACGAGGATTACCCGAACCGCGACGACGAGAACTGGCGCAAGCACAGCCTCATCTGGTTCAAGGGCAACGAGGCCAGCCTTGGCTTCCGTGGTGTGATCACGCAACCGCTGACCAGCCACAATGACGGCGGCATCGACCTCAAGAAAATCGCGCCCAAGGCGCGGGTCTACTAAGGCCGGTGGCCCCGTGCTGTCGCACGCCCCTGCGCCCGCCCCGGCGGCGGGCCTGAGGCCGCCCATGCTGGGTGAGCTCCGCAAACTCGCGCGCAAGGAGGGGTTGGTGATCCACCCCCACAAGACGCGCCCGTTCTATCTGCGCAGCTACGGTTTCGCGCCCGCGACCGTGTTCGATGTGGGCGTCTATGACGGCACGCCCTGGCTCTATGAAAGCTACCCGGATGCACATTTCGTGCTGGTCGACCCGCAGGGCGATCTGGACGGGCCGCGCCCGGCCAAGGGCGATTTCCACAACGTCGCCCTCGGGGCCGCACCCGGACAGATGACCCTGACCATCCCCCGGACCAAGGCGGGCAAGCGCGGTGCCATGGCCAGCCTGCTGGACCGGCAGGATGTGCTCGCTGACAGCTTTGTCGATGCCGAAACGCGCGACGTGACCGTCGTCACCCTCGACAGCCTCGCCGAAGGGCATGTGGGCCCGTTCGGCCTCAAGATCGACACCGAAGGGTTCGAGGCGCAAGTGCTCGCCGGGGCGACGCAGACGTTGCAACACACCGATTTCGTCATTCTGGAGCTGTCGATGTCGCAGCGCTTTGACGGGGTCGACCCGCCCTCCGCCGCGATTGCGACCCTCGCCGCCCATGGGCTCGAGATGCGCGATGTGCTGGCTATCGCCGACGGACCAACCAAACGCTCGCAACCGCGCCACATGGACCTGCTTTTTACCCGGTGGGACGCGTCATGATCCGCGCGTTGCCCTTTGTCCTTGCCCTCGGCGCCTGCGCCGAAGCGACCCAAGCCGTGGACGATGTCGCCCGCCGCAGCGCCAAGGCCGCGGTGGCCGAGACACTCACAACCCGCTTTCCCGCGGTGCCGAAACAGGCGGTGACGCCCTTCACCGATTGCGTGATCGACAACGCCACCGCCCGCGAGATCGGCGAATTTGCAAAGGACGCCGTGATCGGCGTCTCCGAGACCACAGTCGCGCTGGTGACATCTGTCCTCCAGCGCCCCGAAACCCAAACTTGCGTCACACGGGCAGGGCTGACCCTGCTCACCGCGTGAAAGGAGAACCGCAATGGTCCAACTGACACTTCCCAAGAACAGCCGCATCACCACCGGCAAGACGTGGCCCAAGCCCGAAGGGGCCACCAACCTGCGCAAGTTCAGCATCTACCGCTGGAACCCCGATGACGGCAAAAACCCACAGGTCGACACCTATTTCGTCGACATGGACACCTGCGGTCCGATGATGCTCGACGCGCTGATCAAGATCAAAAACGAAATCGACCCGACGCTCACCTTCCGCCGCTCCTGCCGCGAAGGGATCTGCGGGTCCTGCGCTATGAATATCGACGGGATCAACACGCTCGCCTGCATCTACGGCATGGACGAGGTCAAGGGTGACGTGAAAATCTACCCGCTGCCACACATGCCCGTGGTCAAGGACCTGATCCCCGACCTCACGCATTTCTACGCCCAGCACGCCTCCATCATGCCATGGCTGGAGACCAAGACAAACCGCCCGGCCAAGGAATGGAAGCAGTCCATCGAGGACCGCAAGAAGCTCGACGGCCTTTATGAATGCGTCATGTGCGCCTCGTGCTCGACATCCTGCCCCAGCTACTGGTGGAACGGCGACCGCTACCTGGGCCCCGCGGCCCTGTTGCACGCCTACCGCTGGATCATCGACAGCCGGGACGAGGCGACAGGCGAACGGCTCGACGACCTCGAGGATCCGTTCAAGCTTTACCGCTGCCACACCATCATGAACTGCGCCAAGACCTGCCCCAAGGGCCTCAACCCCGCCGAAGCCATCGCCAATATCAAAAAGATGATGGTCGAACGCACCGTGTGACATGAGCCATGGCTTGTGGGATGTCCTCGTCCTGACGACATTGGCGGGCCTGTCCATTCCCATCGGGGCAGGCCTCGCGCTCTTGCGGTTCAACCTGCTGTCGGACTTTGCCGCGAGCGAGGCGCGCCACAGTGTGACCGCCTTTGGCGCAGGCGCGTTGCTGGCCGCGGTCGCTCTCGTGCTGATCCCCGAGGGCACCAAATTGCTCAGGCCGATCCCGGCGCTTGCATGGTTCGTCGTTGGCGCGCTGGCCTTTGCCGTGATCGACCGCGCGTTGGCAAACAGCGGCACAAAGGCCGCGCAATTCCTCGCCATGATGATGGACTACTTGCCCGAAGCCATGGCGCTTGGCGCGCTTGTGACAGGGAATTTCGAAACCGCTTTGCTTGTGGCCGCCCTGATCGCCCTGCAAAACCTGCCCGAAGGGTTCAACGCCATGGGTGAGTTGCGCGCCTCCTCCACCTGGCACCCACTCCTTCTGCTCGCCGCCTTTGCCCTGATGGTCCCGCTTGGCCCGCTTGCCGGTGCAGCCGGGTTCATGATCGGCCCAGATGCTCCGCTGATCGGAGCCGTCATGATGCTGGCGTCGGGCAGCATTCTCTACCTCATGTTCCAGGACATCGCGCCGCAAATCCCGCTCGAGAATGCATGGGCGCCGCCGCTGGGCGCGGCCCTCGGCTTTCTGGTCGGCCTCACCGGCGATCTGCTGATCTAGGTCAGCGTCCCGCCCTCCAGCAAAATTGACGACCATCTCGCAATAATTCGCGCAGGTATGGTCCGAAAACGGGCGATCCCGTGCAAGCAAACCCCCTGTCGTCCCACTGTCACATACAGCACGGTGTGACAGAGCTAAAAGCGCCGCGCACGAAACCTATCCAAGGAGGAGAGATAGACCATGCGCAGCACTTTCAGCATCGCGTTCAACGACGGCACTCCAACGGTTCGTACGATCGAGATTGATCGGGACTTTGACCGTATCGACACCTTCGACTTCAACATCCCCGATACCTCGGTCGATCTGACCGACACGTTCGACGTGACCGCGGGCCCGGGATTTGCCTCAGCCTCAGTCAGCCTTTCTGCCTCCGGGAGCGGATCATCGAGCGCGTCCGCGTCTGCGAGTGCCTTCGCGGGTGCCGACGGCAGCAGCTTTGCCAGCGTGTCAGGCACCTCCAGCGACGGTACGTCCTTTTCCGACTTCGACGTCTTCGGTTTCTAGGGCCGCACTGTTTCGACACTCCGGGCGGGGCAAGGGCCGCGCCCGGGGGGTCAGATCACGGCCTGCGGTGAAAATGTGCGGGCCGTGCCGCACCCTTGACCCCGCCTGCATTGCCGCAGACGGTGGCGGCATGACGACGCACACACCCCCCGACGCCGATGCCCGCCGCGCCGTGCCGCCCGTGATCTGCTATCCCACCGACACGCTGCCGCAGCCCGACATGGCCCGCTATGACGCCCTGCGCCATGACCTGACCAAACTGCACGAGGTGATCGCCGCCCCGCGCGAGGCCGCCTGTTTCGAGGTGCCCGCCGGCCATGTCTTTCGCATCTCGTCCATCGAAGGGCCACAGGTGGGCGACCTCAACCTATGGAACTTGCACGATATTTCCGAACGGTTCTATTCCGGCAAAACCCGCGCCTTGCACGGCACCCACATCACGACAGGTGACCGGATGTGGAGCAGCTTGCCAAATCTGCGCCCCATGGCGACCGTGATCCACGACACGCTGGACTGGTACGGCATCGACCCATATGGCGGGTCGGTCCATGACGTGATCGGCACCCGCTGCGATCCCTATACCGGCAACCTGCTGCAGGGTGGCAACTACCACCATTGCTGCCACTCCAACCTGACGCGTGCCTTGGCCGATCACACCAAACTGCCATTGCACGAGGCCGAGATGCACGTGCACGACGTCCTCAACGTCTTCATGTGCACCGGGTTCACCCGCGACACCGGCCAATACTTCATGAAAGCCAGCCCCATGCGCCCCGGCGACCACATCGAATTTTTCGCCGAGATCGACCTGCTCGGATGCCTCAGCGCCTGCCCGGGAGGCGATTGCAGCGCCGAGCATTCCTCCGACTCAGCCCGCTGCCACCCGTTGCGCATCGAGGTGTTCAAACCCGCCGCAGATGCCCTGACCAACTGGCACAGCCCACACAAAAACGGCTACGACCGCACCCACGGCGCAGGCTAAAGCGCACCTCCACCCGTCTCTGTCCCCAATAAATCCCCCCCGGAGGGTCGATCCGCCACGTGCACCCAACACAAGTCAAGCGAACGCCGCCTCCAGCGCAATCTCGACCATATCGCCAAAGCTGCGCTCGCGGTCTTCGGACGGCAGCGCTTCGCCGGTCTGCAGGTGGTCGCTGACGGTCAGCACGGCCAGCGCACGCCGTTTGTGGCGCGCAGCGAGCGTATAAAGCTCTGCTGCCTCCATCTCGACGCCCAGAATGCCGTGCCGCACCATCTGTTCGTCCAGATCAGGGCGTTCGGCATAAAACACGTCCGACGAATAAATCCCGCCCACATGCGTCTTCGTGCCCTTGGCCTGTGCTGCTGTCACGGCTGCGCTCAACAGGCCATAATCGGCACAGGGCGCGTAATTCACTTCGCGAAAGATGCCGGAGGACGGCGACGTGATCGTCGTCGCCGTCATCGCGATGATCACGTCGCGGATGCCCACATGGGCCTGCATGCCGCCACAAGAGCCGATGCGGATCAGCGTTTGCGCGCCATATTCCGACATCAGCTCGTTGGCATAGATCGACAGGGACGGCATGCCCATGCCGGAGCCCTGGATGGTCACCCGGTGACCGCGCCACGTGCCGGTAAAGCCCAGCATGCCGCGCACTTCGTTGACCAGCTCTGCGCCGTCCAGAAATGTCTCCGCGGCCCATCGCGCGCGGTAGGGGTCGCCCGGCATCAATACAGTTTCTGCAATCTGGCCGGGCGCGGCCCCGATATGGACGGTCATGTCGCTTTCCTCCAACTGGTGTTGGGCGACAGGTAGCCCGAGCGGGGCTCAGACCTCAAGCGTTGTGGGGTCTGTGCCTGCGGCAACTGCGTCCTTGTACCATTTGGGCTGACGGCCCTTGCCGGTCCAGGTCTGTGCCGGATTGTCGGGATTTGCGTATTTCGCCACGCCGCCCTTGCCGGACGATTTGGCCGTCGACGGGCCAACCAATTCCGCAAGGGTAAAGCCGTATTCGGCCGCTGCTGCCTCGGCGGCTTTGCGCGCCTCTTTCTTATCCCGTTTCTTGGCAGCCACGAGAGCCAAATCCACGTCCATCCGAAGTTGTTCCAGTTCCTGATGTGACATCTTTTCGAGATTTTTCGCCATTGCATAGTTCCTAATTCTGAGTGGTAATCTCAATACGAGGCAAAATGCTGTTTTTGCAATGGTTTCACTGCCCTAACTTGTGTCAGCATCGGCAATTTTCGGCCAATCGCCACCTTTGCGCGAAGGAATAACACTTTCGCGGGAACAGGGAGCGCTCTGAGTGACGGAAATGTCGCAGTCTATTCCGCGGCAACTGCGGTCGGGTCGGCCAATGTCACAATATCCATCATGATCGTATTCAATTCAAAGTCTTTCGGCGTATAGACCCGCGCCGCCCCAAAGGCGCGCAAACGCTGCGCGTCTTCGTCGGGAATAATACCGCCCACGATCACCGGAACATGCGACAGCCCCGCGGCCTGCATCCGCTGCATCAGATCCTCGACCAGCGGGATATGGCTGCCCGACAGGATCGACAGGCCGACCACATGGGCCTTGTCCTCGATGGCGGCGGTCACGATCTCTTCGGGGGTCAGGCGGATGCCTTCATAGGCGATGTCCATGCCGCAGTCGCGCGCGCGCACGGCGATCTGTTCGGCGCCGTTCGAATGCCCGTCAAGGCCGGGCTTGCCCACGAGGAATTTCAGCCGACGCCCCAGGCGGTCACTGACCGCATCCACCGCATCGCGCAGATCGTCCAGCCCTTCGGTCTTGTTGGACTTGCCCGCCGAAACCCCTGTGGGCCCACGATATTCCCCGTGCACGGCCCGCATCTGTGCGGCCCATTCGCCCGTGGTGACACCCGCACGGGCGCAGGCGATGGAGGCGGGCATGACATTCTCGCCCGCCTGTGTCGCGGCCCGCAGGTCCGACAGCGCCCGCGCCACAGCATCCGCATCGCGCGCATCGCGCCATGCGTCCAGCCGGGCGATCTGTTCGGCCTCGACCGCCGGGTCCACAACCATGATACCGCCGTCGCCTGTCATCAGCGGCGATGGCTCGCCCGCCTGATACTTGTTCACGCCGACCACGACGGTTTCGCCCTTTTCGATGCGCCCCAAACGGTCCGCATTGGACTGCACCAATTGCCCTTTCATATAGTCGATGGCCGCAATTGCGCCGCCCATCGCATCAAGGCTCGCCAATTCGTGGCGCGCCCCGTCCTTGAGCGCCTCGACCTTGGCGTCGACCGCCGAATTGCCGTCAAAGAGGTCGTCGAATTCCAGCAGGTCCGTTTCATAGGCCATGATCTGCTGCATCCGCATCGACCATTGCTGGTCCCAGGGGCGGGGCAGGCCAAGTGCCTCGTTCCAGGCGGGCAATTGCACGGCCCGGGCGCGCGCCTTTTTCGACAGCGTCACCGCCAGCATTTCGATGAGAATACGGTAGACGTTGTTTTCGGGCTGCTGCTCGGTCAATCCGAGCGAGTTCACCTGCACCCCATACCGAAAGCGGCGGAATTTCGGGTCGGTGACGCCATAGCGCGTTTCGCAAATCTCGTCCCACAGATCGACAAAGGCGCGCATTTTGCACATCTCGGTCACGAAACGAATGCCCGCATTCACAAAGAACGAAATGCGGCCCACTACGGCCGGGAAATCCTCGGGCGCAATACGCGGTTTCAGCGCATCCAGCACCGCAGTCGCCGTGGCCAGCGCAAAGGCCAGTTCCTGTTCCGGCGTGGCCCCGGCCTCTTGCAGGTGGTAGGAACACACGTTCATCGGGTTCCATTTCGGCAGGTTCGAATAGCAGTATTCGGCGACATCCGCGATCATCCGCAGGCTCGGTTCGGGCGGGCAGATATACGTCCCCCGGCTCAGGTATTCCTTGATCAAGTCGTTCTGCACCGTGCCCTGCAGGGCCGACACATCGGCGCCCTGTTCCTCGGCCACCGCGATGTACAGCGCCAGCAGCCACGGCGCCGTCGCGTTGATCGTCATGGATGTGTTCATCTGTTCGAGCGGGATGTCGCCAAAGAGCGTGCGCATGTCACCCAGATGCGCCACCGGCACGCCGACCTTGCCCACTTCGCCCCGCGCCAGCACGTGGTCGCTGTCATAGCCCGTCTGCGTGGGCAGATCGAAGGCCACGCTGAGGCCCGTTTGCCCCTTGGCGAGGTTCGCGCGATACAGCGCGTTGGAGGCGGCGGCAGTGGAGTGGCCGGCATAGGTGCGGATCAGCCAGGGGCGGTCTTTCTGAGTCATAGCGGCCTCGTGAATCATCTGAGCAACAAAGTTGCGTTGATGGCATGATAAACGAAATATTGTCTCGCCGTCAATCCGCTGCGTCGCGGCAAAAATGCCGCGCCTGCAAAAGGTATCGGCCTTTCTGCCGCGCCTGGACAGAACAACAACACCTCTGCCGCGTGCTACTCCTCCGGTCGCGGCTGCGCCTTGCGCCGGGGGATCATCGCCACGCCCAGCATCAGCCACCCCAGCACGCCGATGGAATGCGCCGACAGCGTCGCGTCGCCCGAAAAGGTCAGGTAGGCCAGCAATTCTTCGGGCCGCGGCGGGGCCTGGATTACCGACTGCGCCGGCAACCCGTCAAAGATCAGCCGGTAGTAGGTATAGTAGCCCTGCGGCGACAGCCAGATAAAGCTGATGAACACCACACCCCAGACAAAGGGCCGCAGGATATAGGGCCGGTGGAACGTCAGCAGACGCATAAGGCCCAGCGTCAGCGCCGCCATCGCCACCGACACGATCAGCAGGCCGATCTGGCCCACCACACCCAGGGTAAAGAAGCTGTCGCCCTCATACATGCCCGCATTCTGCGTCGGTCCCACCCCGCCTGCCAGCGAAAATTGCGTGTTGTCGCGGACCCATACGCCTGCGAAGTTGCGGCATGTGGCAAACTGTCGAGCTTCCGCTTTGGTTCTTTGTGCTGATCGTGCTCTTTGCTGCGGTCACCTTTGCCTCGCATTTCCTGTTTCCCTCCGTCCGCTGGTTCTTTCGCCGCCGTCTGGAACGCGCGGTGGAGCAGCTGAACACCCGCCTCACCGTGCCGATCGAGCCGTTCAAGCTGGCCCGGCGTCAGGACATGATCCAGCGGCTGATCTACGACCCGGAGGTCAGCCAGGCCATCGTCGTGCATGCCCGCGAAAACGGCGTGCGCGAGGATGTCGCCTTTGAAAAGGCGCGGCGCTACGCGCGCGAAATCGTGCCAAGCTTTTCCGCCTTTGCCTATTTCGGGTTCGGCATCCGGGCGGCGCGCTGGCTGGCCAACGCGCTCTACACCGTGCACACCGCGACCCAGAACACCGCGCATCTCAAGGACATTCCCAGCGATGCGACGGTCGTGTTCGTGATGAACCACCGCAGCAACATGGATTACGTGCTGGTCACCTATCTGGCCGCGCGTGCCTCGGCGCTCAGCTACGCGGTGGGCGAATGGGCGCGGGTCTGGCCGCTCAGCCGCCTCATCAAATCCATGGGCGCCTATTTCATCCGCCGCAAGTCGCGCGGGCAGCTTTATCGCAAGGTGCTGGCCCGCTACGTGCAACTGGCCACCGAAGGGGGCGTGACCCAGGCGATTTTCCCCGAAGGCGGGCTGAGCGTGGACGGCACGCTCAAACCGTTCAAGATGGGGCTGCTGTCTTACGTGGTGGACGCCTACGAGCCGGACGGGCGCGACATCGTCTTTGTCCCCGTGGCCATCAACTATGACCGCATCCTCGAGGATCGTGTGCTGATCGCGGCGGACCAGCGCGGCGACCGCCGTTTTCCCGCGCGCATCTCTGTGGTCATGGGCTTTGCGCTCAAGATGTTCTGGCGGCGGCTGCGGGGCGGCAACATGGGCTTTGGTGCGGCCAGCGTCAGCTTTGGCCGCCCCCTGTCGCTGCGCTCGGAGCCGGATGTGGGCACGGTGGAAGATCTGGCCGCCGCGCTCAAGGTGCGGGTGGAACAATCGATGCCCGTCTTTGGCGTGCCGCTGCTGGCGCATCTGTTTCTTGAGGCGGACGCGCCGCTTACCAATGACGACATCGTCACGCGCGCGGCGACCCTCTTTGCCCGCACCATCGGGACCCGGCCCCGTGTGTCGCGCGACAGCTTTCCCGGTTTCGTGAGCGCCGCGCGCCGCCAGATGGAGGCGCGCGGCATGATCACACAAACCGACGACCACTGGGCCATCGTGCCCGACGAACGCCCGCTTTTGCGGTTTTACGCGAACTCCATCCAGATCGCGCCAGACACAGACAACACCACCGGGAACGACACCGCGAACGACATCGAGAATGCTGCGACCGCAAAGTCATAAAATTACAAAATCAGACTTTCCCGGGTTGCTTTCTTTCGTTTTGAGCCATATCCACGCCCAATACCGCATCGATTCTGCGCTGCGGCAGAGATTCATGGCTAAGGAGGCTTCAATGGCACTCGACAAAGCATCCGATCCGGGCATCGCGTCCTATGACGCACCGGAAAAAGACCTCTACGAGATGGGAGAGATCCCGCCCATGGGCTACGTGCCCAAGCAGATGTACGCCTGGGCGATCCGCCGCGAGCGGCATGGTGAGCCCGATACCGCGATGCAGCTCGAGGTTGTGGATGTGCCCACGCTCGACAGTCACGAGGTGCTGGTCCTCGTGATGGCCGCAGGCGTGAATTACAACGGCGTCTGGGCCGCACTGGGTCAGCCCATCAGCCCGTTTGATGGTCACAAGCAGCCCTACCATATTGCGGGTTCCGACGCGGCAGGTATCGTCTGGGCCGTGGGTGACAAGGTCAAGCGCTGGAAGGTCGGCGATGAGGTGGTGATCCACTGCAACCAAGACGACGGCGATGACGAGCACTGCAATGGCGGCGACCCGATGTATTCGCCCAGCCAGCGCATCTGGGGCTACGAGACGCCCGACGGCTCCTTCGCCCAGTTCACAAACGTGCAGGCGCAGCAGCTCATGCCGCGCCCCAAGCACCTGACCTGGGAAGAAAGCGCGTGCTACACGCTGACGCTCGCCACCGCCTACCGGATGCTGTTCGGCCACGAACCGCATGACCTCAAGCCCGGCCAGAATGTGCTGGTCTGGGGCGCGTCGGGCGGCCTTGGCTCCTATGCGATCCAGCTGATCAACACCGCAGGGGCCAACGCTATCGGCGTGATCAGCGACGAGAGCAAGCGCGACTTCGTCATGGATCTGGGCGCCAAGGGCGTGCTGAACCGCAAGGACTTCACCTGCTGGGGCCAGCTGCCCACCGTGAACACGCCCGAATACGCCGAATGGTTCAAGGAAGCCCGCAAGTTCGGCAAGGCCATCTGGGAGATCACCGGCAAGGGCAACAATGTCGACATGGTGTTCGAACACCCGGGCGAGGCGACGTTCCCCGTCTCCACCTTCATCTGCAAGAAGGGCGGCATGGTCGTGATCTGCGCCGGCACCACCGGCTTCAACTGCACCTTCGACGTGCGGTATATGTGGATGCACCAAAAGCGTCTGCAGGGCAGCCACTTTGCCCACCTGCAGCAGGCCTCCGCCGCCAACCACCTGATGGTCGAACGCCGCCTTGATCCGTGCATGTCCGAAGTGTTCGCCTGGGATGACCTGCCGCAGGCGCACATGAAGATGCTGCGCAATGAGCACAAGCCCGGCAACATGTCCGTTCTGGTGCAGGCCCCCAAGACCGGATTGCGGACCCTCGAGGACGCGCTCGAGGCGCGTTCCTGACAATTGCACGCATAAGGAGAATTCCAAACGTCCGCGAATCACCCTATGGTGGCGCGGGCGTTTTTGCGTTTTGGGGCGCCGACGAGGTTTCAAACACTTAAGGTGCGCTCCCTCGCTATTTCTGGGGAGGAGAAATACGTGAATTTTCAATGCCAGTTAACACATGCTAGAGTTGTGTTAATCTTTCATTAACCAATGAGAAGTGACTCTGACCATGAAAAGTGACTGGATACTGGACGTTCTCGCAGACCTCAGAACTTTTGCCCAAACCAACGGGATGCCGGCCTTGGCGGAACAGTTGGATGACACGGCAATTGTGGCGTTGGCAGAGATCGCCGCGATGAAGGATACGCAGCATGGTCAACACGGCGACGGCGACGCAGCCGTTGGAATACATATTGGAGCAGTTGGAGCAAGCTGACGACCTCGGCGGGCTGCAACAGGCGACCGAGCAGCTGTGTCAGTACTATCAAAAGGATCATGTGGTCTATCACTGGGTCGACTCGGCAGGCGACCATTATGGCTGCGGCACCTATCCCGACGAATGGCGCTACCGCTACCTCGAAGAGAACTACCTGCGCGTTGACCCGGTCATCATCGGCTGTTTCCAGCGCTTTCACCCGGTAAACTGGAAGCGGCTCGACTGGTCCAGCAAGGCGGCACGGGAATTTCAGGCCTCGGCCATCGAATTCGGGATCGGCAATCAGGGCTATTCCGTGCCCATCCGCGGCCCCAACGGCCAGTTCGCGCTGTTCACGATCAGCCACAATTGCGACGACGACACTTGGGAGGACTGGACCGAGGACCACAGCCGCGATTTGATCCTGATCGCGCATGAGTTCAACAAGAAGGCGCTGGAGTTCGAAGCCGAACGGCGCCCCGGCATGACCCAGGCGCTCAGCCCCCGCGAACTGGACGCGATGACCTTTCTCGCACTGGGATACAGCCGGGCCAAGGTCGCCGGAGAGCTGTCGATTTCCGAGCACACGCTGCGCGTCTATATCGAAAGCGCGCGGCACAAGCTGGGCGCGCACAACACCACACACGCCGTGGCGCGCGCCATCAGTCAGGGGCTGATCGTGGTCTGAAATGGGTTGTTGCGGCTGCGACAAAAACGCCGTGCGGTTGTGTTAATTGCTGTTAACACTCGTTTGGGTAGTAATTTGGTCATACCTGCCCGGTCTGACAAGGATACGCCCCATGCTCCGCTACATCTACGCCACCGATCTGCACCAGTTCCCGAAACTCGCCCGCACGATGTTCGAGGACCGCGCCGACCAGTTCAAGACGCGGCTCGGCTGGGAGGTGAGCGTGGATGCCAACGGCCACGAGCGGGACGATTACGATGACCTCAACCCGCTCTATGTCATCTGGGAAGAACCCGATGGCAGCCATGGCGGCTCCATGCGGTTTCTGCCCACCACGGGCCGCACGATGGTCAACGAACACTTTGCCGATATCCTGTCGGGCCCGATCACCTCGCCCTTCATCTGGGAATGCACGCGCTTTTGCCTGAGCCGCGGGGCAGGGCGCCATGTCGCCGCCGCCCTGACGCTGGCGGGCGGTGAGATCATGCGCAATTTCAACATCGACCATTTTGTCGGCGTGTTCGATCCGCGCATGACCCGCATCTACCGCCTCATCGGTGTCATCCCCGAGGTGCTCGGCAGCACCGGCACCGGGCGCGACCAGATCAGCGTCGGCCTGTGGCACTACCAGGGCGGCGCGGCGGCACAGGTCACGGCGCGCGCCGGCGTGACCATGACGCAGTCTGCCGAATGGTTCGCCCGGTCCTTTGGCCAACAAACCCACACCCCCGTCAGCCTGAGCGCCTGAACCCCTCTGGCCCCTGTCAGACGCGGCCTATAGGGTCGCGCCATGACGACGCTTGCCCTTTCCGATGACCAGGCCTCCGCCTTTGACAGCGTGACCGAAATGCTGCGCGGCGCGGGCATTGATCTGGACGATGCGCTGCTGACGCCACCCAAATCCTCGGCGACCTCTGTCATGGCGGTCACAGGCAAGGCGGGCTCCGGCAAGACGATGCTGCTGTCGGAACTCTACAAGGCGCTGGAGGGCGCCGGGGTCGAGGTGGTGTCGGGCGATTACGAAAGCCGCAAGCGCCGTGACAAGCGCACGCTGGCTATCCTCGCCCCCACCAACAAGGCGGCAAGCGTCCTGCGGTTTCGCGGCGTGCCCGCCACAACCATCCACCGCATCCTCTACACCCCCGTCTACGACCCGGAATACGAGCGCATCGCCGAATGGCTGGCCGGCAACGGCGAACGCCCCGAGGTCGAAGGCCTGACCGAAGAAGCGCTGGACCGCGCCTACGCGTTCTTCCAGAACAACAAGTCGATCCCCGGTGCGCTCGCGGCGGCAGGCCTGCGCGGCTCGGATTTCATCACCGGCTGGAAACGCCGCGAAGAGCCGCTGGATATCGGCTTTGTCGATGAGGCGTCGATGCTGGACGACCGCCAGTTCGAGGATCTCAAGGAGATCTTTCCGACGCTGCTGCTCTTCGGTGACCCCGCACAGCTGGCGCCCGTGAACCAGTCCGGTGCCATGGTCTTCGACAACCTGCCCAGCCCCCGTGTGCTCAACCTCGGGCGCATCCACCGTCAGGCCGCCGACAACCCGATCCTCGATCTCGCCCATGCGCTGGCGGACCCGCAGGTCGACTTCTACCGCTTTGAAAAGATGGTCGAAGAGGCGGCCAAGACTGATGGCCGCGTCGTCTGGAGCTCCCGGGTCGAGGTCGACCTGATGGCGCGCAGCCCCGCGCTGGTCTGGCGCAACAACACCCGCATCCGGCTGATCCAGGCCTTTCGAACGGTCCACGACGCCCCCCACGACCGCCTCCTCGAAGGCGAGCCGCTGATTTGCGACGGGCTCGAGCTGCCCCTGAAACATCGCAAGAAACGCCTCGACCTCGAGGCGCGCGGCCTGATCAAGGGCGCGCAGGTGATCTATCTGGGCGAGGGGCGCAAACCGGGCTTTTCCCGGCTGCACGTGATCGGCGCCGAAGACCCGCAGGTCTCCGCCGCCTCCATCGTGAAGATAGAAAAACCCGATGAGGAAGAGCCGTTTATCCCCTTTGCCGCCCGCATGGGCGCCACATTTCTCCACGGAGCGGCCGTAACCATCCACAAGGCGCAAGGCAGCCAGTGGAAAAACGTGCAGGTCTTCGCCCCCGACCTCCATGTCGCTGCGCGGATGGGCCGGGTCGAGGCGGGCCAACCCTTGTGGAAACGTCTGGCATATGTGGCCATCACCCGCGCGCAGGAACGCCTGATCTGGGTGGTGCAAAACCGTCTGGCCAAACCGTCGGCACCGCTCACCGTGGACGATCTGCGCAGCACGCCTGCCGCATCCCTGACCCTAAGCGCCCCCACGGACGAAGACTGAGCCTGCGTTTCTTCTGACTAAAAATACCACGGGGAGTTTGAGGGGCAGGCCCCTCGTTCCTGCAAGTCACGCAGCCCCGTTCAGTTCCGGATAAAGGAAAACGCCGCCGACGCGCCCCAACCGGCGGCAATGGCAATGGCCAGCGACATGATCCCGTACCAGAACGGGTTCTCGCGGCTCATGGTGAACAGCCAGCGTTCCAGCCCGACCTTGCGCACCTCGATCGTGGTCTCATAGCGCGATACGACCTCGCCGTCCCGGGTCAGCAGGATGCGCGTCTGGTACGCGCCTTCGGTCAGTGCTGCGGGCAGGGCGATGCGGGTCCGGAACAGCGATTCCTGGTCCACCACCACTTGGCCCTCTAGCTCCTGATAGACGCCCGCGGCCTGACGCACCCGGATCAGGGCGGCGACATAGGCGCTGGCATCCAGCACGCTGGCGGGCACGGTCAGGCCGCGCAGCAGGCTCGGCACAGTCACCCGGTGTTCCAGGTTTTCGGTGATGCTCAGGATGTCGTCGAGCGGGGCATTGGTGGCCACCGCGTAATAGCTCGGCGCGCCCTCCAGCTGCACCTCTTCGGTGTTGACCCAGATGCCGTAACGCCGCTCCTTGCGGCGTACGGATACCGGCTCTGCCGGGCCCGCGATGGTGACCAGCACGCCCAAGGCGCCCGGCGGCGGCGGGGCATCACGCTTGATCGCGCCAAAGATCAGGATTTCCGAGCCATCAAAGCTGGTGGTGATCGCCACCTCGTCCTGGCTCAGGCCCAGCACGACCTCTTCGGCGGTGGCAGGCAGCACCATCAGCCAGAGGGCGAGCAGCCAGCGCATCAGTGCCCGCCCGCCGTGCCGACGCTGTACAGCTCGGCCGGCATGACCAGCAGGTCAAAGGCCAGCTTGCCGCAGACCGCCAGCACCATCATGGCCAGCAGGATGCGCAGTTGTTCCGCCTTCATCTTGACGCCGATGCGGGTGCCGATCTGCGCGCCGATCACCCCGCCCACCAGCAGCAGCACCGCCAGCATGATGTCCACCGTGTAGTTGGTGGTGGCGTGCAGCATCGTGGTGAACCCGGTGACAAAGATGATCTGAAACAGCGACGTGCCCACGACGACCTTGGTCGGCATGCCCAGCAGGTAGATCATCGCGGGCACCATGATGAACCCGCCGCCAACACCCATGATGGCGGCCAGCACACCCACGCACAGCCCCACCAGCAGCGGCGGAATCACCGAGATATAAAGCCCCGACACCCGGAACCGCATCTTGAACGGCAGCTTGTGGATCAGCCCGTGTTTCTTGCGCTTGGGCAGTACGGTGCCCTTTTGCGTCTTGCGGATGGCGTTCAGGCTCTCGATGAACATAAGCCCGCCGATCACACCCAGAAAGACGACGTAACACAGCCGCACCAGCAGATCGACCTGACCCAGCGATTTCAGATAGTTGAACAGCAGCACACCCAGCGCCGCACCGACAAGGCCGCCAATCAGCAGCACCGTCCCCATCCTCAGATCCACCGTCTTGCGCCTGAGATGCGCCAGCACACCGGAAAAGGACGAGGCGACGATCTGGTTGGCCTCGGTCGCGACCGCGACGGCGGGCGGAATGCCGATAAAGAACAGCAGCGGCGTCATCAGAAATCCGCCGCCGACGCCGAACATACCCGACAGGACGCCCACCAGCCCGCCCAGCCCCAACAGCAGGAAGGCGTTGACCGATACCTCGGCAATGGGCAGGTAGATTTGCATGGACCCTGTTAGTCCCGGCGCTTTGCAGAAATCAAGGGGTCATGCCGCTGTGCGGCGAACTGGACCGAAAAAAGCGTCCAACTGGCCTTGTCGGCGCTACCGCTCCTTGACGTACGGCTGGCCCCCCGCGCGCGGCGGGATCGCCTTGCCGACAAAACCGGCCAGGATGATCACCGTCATGATATAGGGCAGCGCACTCAGCAACTGGCCCTGGATCTGCACGCCGATCACCGCCTCGATCACGTCGGGCCGTGTTTCCAGCGCGCTGAACAGCCCAAAGAGCAGACAGGCCCAGAGCGCGTACCACGGCCGCCACTTGGCAAAGATCAGCGCGGCCAGCGCGATGAACCCGCGCCCTGCGGACATGTCCTTGACGAACCCGGCCTGCAGCGCGGTCGACAGGTAAGCGCCCGCCAGCCCGCACAGGATGCCGCAAATGCCCACCGCGACAAAACGCAGGCCGATGACGGACACGCCTGCGGTGTCCACAGCCGCCGGGTTCTCGCCCACGGCGCGCAGGCGCAGGCCGAACCGCGTGCGAAACAGCAACCACCAGGTGAACGGGACAGCGGCAAGCGCCAGATAGACCAGGATCGAATGGCCCGAGATCAATTCGCTGTAGACCTGTTGCAGCGGGCCCGCCTCGGCAATCAGTTCCGACAAGGGCCGGTCCGCGGCCTGCGCATCCTGCGGGCCGATCGCAAAGGGGAACTCGATCCCCAAAAACCGCCCGCCGCCCATCAGCGACGGCGTGCGCCCGCCCTGGCTGAACCAGTCCTGCGCGATCAGCACCGTCAGCCCGGCGGCCAGAAAGTTGATCGCCACCCCCGAAATCAGCTGGTTGCCCCGGAAGGTGATAGAGGCCAGCCCATGCAGCCCGCTCAGCGCCATGGACGAGGCGATGCCCGCCAGCAGGCCGATCCACACCGACCCGGTCAGCGCAGCGACGGCGGCGGAAAAGAAGGCCGCCATCAGCATCTTGCCCTCGAGCCCGATGTCGAAAATGCCCGCCCGTTCGGAAAACAGCCCGGCGAGGCACGCCAGCAGCAGCGGTGTGGCAAGGCGCACCGTACTGTCGAGGATCTGGATCAGCGTCAGGAAATCCATCGCCTATTCCCCCGCCTGCACACGGGGCGCCCGGGCCTTGCGCAGCGCCAGAAACACCTTTTCCAACGGCATCCGCACCATATTGTCGAGCGCGCCGGTGAACAGGATCACCAGCGCCTGGATCACCACGATCAGCTCGCGCGGGATCGACGTCCACAGCGCCAGCTCCGCGCCGCCCTGATAGAGAAAGCCAAAGAGGATCGCGGCGAGGAACACGCCGAACGGGTGGCTGCGGCCCATCAGGGCCACGGCGATGCCGATGAACCCCGCACCTTCGACCGCGTTCAGAACCAGCCGCTCGGCCTCGCCCATGACGTTGTTGATGGCCATCATGCCCGCCAGCCCGCCCGACAGCAGCATCGCGATCATGGTGATGCGCACCGACCCGATGCCGGCATATTTGGCCGCACGGTGGGACTTGCCAAAGGACCGGATCTCGAGCCCCAGCGGCGTGCGCCAGATCAGCAACCACACCAGCACGCAGGCCACAATCGCGACCAGCAGCGACACGTTGGCCGGGGCCGCGCGGGAAAAGTCGATGCCGATGGGGGCCAGGATATCGTGCAGCGACGGCAGGTGCACCGCCTCGGGAAAGCGGGCCGTGGCCGGGTCCATGGCACCTGCGGGGCGCAGGACGTTGACCAGCATGTAGTTCAGCACGGCCGCGGCGATGAAGTTGAACATGATCGTGGTGATCACGATATGGCTGCCCCGGCTGGCCTGCAGATAGGCCGGGATCGCGGCCCAGAGCGCCCCGAAGATGGCAGAGCCCACCACGGCGGCCAGCAGCGCGATGGACCAGTGCGGCCAGGGGATGAACAGGCACACAAGGGCGACCCCGAGGCCCCCCAGCATCGCCTGCCCCTCGCCCCCGATATTGAAAAGCCCGGCATGAAAGGCGATGGCCACCGCCAGCCCGGTGAACATGAAGTTCGTCGCGTAATAGAGCGTGTAGCCCCAGCCATAGGTCGACCCGAGCGCGCCGGTGATCATCAGGTTGACCGCCTCCACCGGGTCCTCGCCGATGGCGAGTATCACCAGCGCCGACAGGATCGCGGCGAGGATCAGCGAGATCAGCGGCACGAGGATCACCTCGGCCCATTTTGGCATCACGTCCATCGTGCCGCTCCGTTCCCAAATTGAGTGCTGCGCACACGCTTTTTGTTTTGGGGGGCTTTGCCCCCGTCCCTTTGGGACTCCCCCAGGATTTTCGGGGACAGAGACGAGATCATGCCGCGACCCCCGCCATCAGGAGGCCAAGCTCTTTTTCGTTGGTGTCGCTGGCGGCGCGCGTGCCCATGATCTGGCCGTCGAACATCACCGCGACACGGTCGGCAAGGCCCAGGATTTCCTCGAGCTCGACCGAGACCAGCAGCACCGCCTTGCCCTGATCGCGCAGGGCGACGATCTGCTGGTGGATGAACTCGATGGCGCCGATATCGACGCCGCGGGTGGGCTGGCCCACCAGCAGCAGGTCGGGGTTGCGTTCGATCTCGCGGGCCAGCACGATCTTTTGCTGGTTGCCGCCCGAGAAATTCTTGGCCGCCAGATGCGGGTGCGGCGGGCGCACGTCGAACCGGTCCATCTTTTGCTGGGTGTCGGCCTTGATCGCGGCGTTGTTGGTCAGCAGGCCCGACAGGTAGCGGGCGTCGTGGTGATAGCCGAAAGCGGTGTTTTCCCAGGCGGCAAAGTCCATGATCAGCCCTTCGCGCTGGCGGTCTTCGGGCACGTGGGCGATGCCGTTGGCGCGGCGCGAGCGCCCGTCGGAGTTCTTGCCGGACAGATCAATCGGCGTGTTGTTGAGCGTGATGAGCCCGGTGCCGGTGGCGTAGCCGCCCAGCACTTCGAGCAGTTCGGACTGGCCGTTGCCGGCCACGCCCGCAATGCCGAGGATTTCGCCGGCCCGCACCTGCAGGTCGATCCCCTTGAGCCGCTCGACCCCCTGTTCGTCGCGCACGCGCAGGTCCTGCACGTCCAGCACGACAGGCCCGGGCTGCGCGGGGACCTTGTCGACGCGCAAGAGCACCTTGCGGCCCACCATCAGCTCGGCGAGTTGTTCGGGCGAGGTCTCGGCGGTTTTGACCGTCGCCGTCATCTCGCCGCGTCGCATGACGCTGACCGTGTCGGTGATGTCCATGATCTCGCGCAGTTTGTGGGTGATCAGGATGATCGTCTTGCCCTCTTCCTTGAGCCGGCCAAGGATGCGGAACAGCTGATCGGCCTCCGCCGGGGTCAGCACGCCGGTGGGCTCGTCGAGGATCAGGATATTGGCCTGGCGGTAGAGCGCCTTGAGGATTTCGACACGCTGCTGCATGCCCACGCCGATCTCTTCGATCACAGCGTCGGGGTCGACCTTGAGGTCGTATTCCTGCTCCAGCTCCAGCAGGCTCTTGCGGGCCTTGGCCAGCGACGGGCGCAGCAGGCCACCGTCTTCGGCGCCAAGGATGATGTTTTCGAGCACGGTGAAGTTCTCGACCAGCTTGAAGTGCTGAAACACCATGCCGATGCCGGCGGCGATGGCGGCCTGGCTGTCGGGGATTTCGGTGCGGTTGCCGGAGATGAATATCTCGCCCGCGTCAGCCTTGTAGAAGCCATACAGGATCGACATCAGGGTGGATTTTCCGGCGCCGTTTTCGCCGATGATGCCGTGGATGGTGCCGGGCATCACGCGGATCGAGATGTCCTTGTTGGCCTGTACGGGGCCGAAGGCCTTGGAGATGCCTTTGAGCTCGATCGCGGGATTGGTCATGTCAGTGGTACCAGGGCCGCCGGGCCAGATTTTTCCGGAAAAATCTGAGCCGCGCCGGGGTCAACCCGCGCGGCTCAGTCAGAGGTTTGGGCTGGCTCAGAAGCTCAGCGCGGGGCAGCTGTCGTCCGACATGTAGTCGTGCACGGCCAGCTCGCCGCTTGCGATGGCGGCGGAGGCCTCATCGACGGCGGCCTGCATCTCGGCCGATACGAGCGACGCGTTGTTGTCGTCCAGCGCATAGCCCACGCCGCCATTGGCCAGGCCCATCACGTTGAACCCGGTTTCCATGTCGGGACCATCGGTGAACGCCTGGAACACGGCGTTGTCGACGCGTTTCATCATGGATGTCAGCACCTTGCCGGGGTGCAGGTAGTTCTGGTTGCTGTCCACACCGATCGACAGGATGTCCTCGTCGGCTGCGGTTTGCAGCACGCCCACACCGGTGCCGCCCGCCGCGGCATAGACCACGTCAGCGCCTTGGGAAATTTGCGCCTTGGTCAGCTCGGAGCCCTTGACCGGGTCGTTCCAGGCCGCCGGTGTGGTGCCGGTCATGTTGGCGATCACGTTGGCGTCGGGGTTCACCGCCTTGACACCCTGCGCGTAGCCGCAGGCAAACTTGCGGATCAGCGGAATGTCCATGCCGCCGATAAAGCCGACAGTGCCGGACGCCGAGGCTTTGGCCGCCATCATGCCGACCAGGTACGAGCCTTCGTGCTCGTTGAACACCACCGAACGTACGTTGGGCGCGTCCACGACCATGTCGATGATGGTGAACTTGGTGTCGGGATAGTCTGCGGCGACCTGGCCCAGAGCGTCGGCAAAGGCAAAGCCCGCCATGACGATTGGGTTTGCGCCGGCTTCGGCAAAGCGGCGCAGCGCCTGTTCGCGTTGGGCCTCGGATTGCAGTTCGATCTCGCGGAAGCTGTTGCCGGTCTCGTCAGCCCAGCGTTTTGCGCCGTTGAACGCCGCTTCGTTGAACGATTTGTCGAACTTGCCGCCAAGGTCGAAGATCAGCGCAGGTTCGGCCAGTGCGGCGCCTGCGGACAGGGCCATGGCAGCCGTGGCGCCGAGGATTTTCTGCATGAAGGTCATGTGGTCGTCTCTCCCAGTTATCGTGGTTGGGGCAGGGGCAGCAGCTCCGCCAAGCCCGGGATCGTGTTGATCATGCGGGATTAGGCCGCAGGGGCGGGGTGGGGTCAACCCGTTTTTGAACAGGTGGAGGGGCGCGGGCGTGCTGACCTTGCGATAAGCTGACGGGTTGGGCGGTCTTCAGGTCGCGTGGCCTGTATTGGCCGGGCCAAGCGGTGCGCGCATGATGCGGGCGTCGACCTTGCCGCTGCGCCGGGAGTAGTAGCCCGGGCGCGTCGCCACGGTGGCAAAGCCGCATCGCGCATAGAGCGCGCAGGCGGCGGCATTGTCGGCGGCCACCTCGAGGAACGCTGTGTCGGCCTGCTGAGCCGCCTGCGCCATCCACGCCCGCATCAGCGCACGCCCGTGCCCGCGCCCTTGATGGGCGGGGTCCACCGCGATGGTCAGCAGCTCCGCCTCGCCCGCCACCGCGCGCCAGAGGGCGAAGCCGTGCGGCGCATGTGTCAGGGCCGTGTGCGGGTCGTTGCAAAGCTCGGTGAATTCCCGCGCCGACCAGGGCCTGCCGCTGGTGAACGCCGCCTTGTGCAGCTGCGCCAGCGCATCCGGTGTCATGGCAGGATCAGCGGCGGCGCATCCCGCGCCGGTGCCGCATCGGGCGGCTTGATATAGAGCGGGGCGGGAGGGGGCGCAGGCGCAGGCCATTGGGCCACACCCGCCTCGGCGATAGCGCGCGCCAGGGCGGATGGCGTGGGCTGCGGGGCCGGGTTGGCGATGTCGCTGGCGGGCATGAGGGCGGGCGTGTCACCGTCCAGCACATAGGCCATGTCGCGTGGCGCGGGGATATACACACGCGCCCCCGGCGGTGCCAGCCGCCCGCGCGACACAAAGCCGGAGATGCCGTAGGCGGGTATGCCAAGGCCCAGAGCGAGCCCGCGCGCTGCCGAAACTCCGATGCGGATGCCGGTAAAGTTGCCGGGCCCGACACCGACGGCGATCGCCGAAAGGTCCGCCCACGTAACGTCGCCAGCGGCAAGCAACTCCTCCAGCAGCCCCATCAGCCGTTCGGCCTGCCCGCGCGCCATCTCTTCGCCCGTCGATGCCAGCACGGTGTCACCGCGCACCAGAGCGGCGGCGCAATGGGCAGCGGAGGTGTCGAAACCGAGGATGAGGGGCGCGTTGCTCATCGGGCGGCGTCATTCAGCGTGTCGCGGGCCGAACCGGTGCTGCGCGGCAGATCATCGGCCAGATGCAGCCAGGGCGGCGCCTTTTCGGCATGGCTGTGCAGCTGCGGTGGCATGTTGTCGATCTGGTCGATCAGCCCGAGCGGGACATAGACCTGATCCGCTATGTAGTCGAACTGCGCCGCCAGTGGCGACCCGCATGCGGCACAGTTCCAGCGCTCAACGCCCGGATTGTGCACCGCCGGTGCACCGAAGGCAGGCGTGGCCGTCAACGCAGCACGTTCAAAGGCGGCAAAGGCAGCGACCGGCGCGCCGGTCCAGCGGCGGCAGTCTGCGCAATGGCAATAGGCGACGGTCAGCGGTGGGGTGGCGCAGGCCAGCGTTACCGCCCCGCAATAGCATCGTGCGGTAAACGCGGGATCAGACGGCGACAGGGCGGACCTCTGTCACTTCGGGGATGTAATGGCGCAGCAGGTTCTCGATCCCCATCTTGAGCGTCAGGGTCGAGGACGGGCAACCGGCGCAGGCGCCCTGCATGTGCAGATAGACCACGCCGCGGTCAAAGCCGTGAAAGGTGATGTCGCCGCCGTCCTGCGCCACGGCGGGGCGCACGCGGGTGTCGAGCAGTTCCTTGATCTGGCCCACGACGACGCCGTCCTCACCGGTATGTTCGGCATGGCCCGATGCGGCGGCATGACCCTCGGCCATGACCGGCTGGCCGGACTGGAAATGCTCCATGATCGCGCCCAGCAGGCCCGGTTTGATATGGTCCCAATCAACGCCGTCGGCCTTGGTCACGGTCACGAAATCGGTGCCAAAGAACACACCCGTGACCCCCTCGACCGCAAAGAGCCGCTGCGCCAGCGGCGAGGCGTCGCCGGTGTCGGGCGTGGGAAAGTCGGCGGTGCCCGCCTCCAGCACGGTCTGGCCGGGCAGGAATTTCAGCGTGGCGGGGTTCGGGGTCGATTCCGTCTGGATGAACATCGGCGCAGCTCCTCAAGGTTCCCCTTGGATATGCGGGCCGGGACTGCGGCTGTCAAGGTTTGGAACGGTTCTAAACAAGGCGGCGGTCATGGATGCCGCCCGCTCAGGTGATCGCCTCCAGCTTTTCCTTGCTCAGATCGCCGGGCACGATGGTGACCGGGATGGGCAGGTTGCCGGCGGTGCGGCTCAGTTGCGTGACCAGCGGGCCCGGCCCCTTCTTGTCGGTGCCGGCACCCAGCACCAGCACACCGATCTCCGGGTCTTCGAGGACATGAGCCATGATCTCGTCCATGGGCTGGCCTTCGCGGATCACCAGCTCGGGGTCGATGCCCTGCTTGTCCCGCATCCACTTGGCGAAGACCTCGAAATGGGCGTGAATGCGCTCGCGCGCCTCTTCGCGCATGACGTTGCCGACGCCGATCCAGTGGTTGAACTCGTCCGGCGGGATGATCGACAGGATCGCCACGCCGCCCCCGGTATGCGCGGCCCGCATCGCGGCAAAGCGCATTGCGTTCAGGCACTCGCGGCTGTCATCCAGCACCACAAGAAACTTGCGCATGTGACCTCCCTTTCGGTCTGGGGTGGATCATGACGCTGCGGTGCGTTGGTGGCAATTGGAAACTGCGCAGGCTGTGTGTGTCCCCGCGTGCGCCCGGTGGCAGCCCGGCCCTTCGGGGAGGATTTTTCGGGGACAGAGACGGGATGCGGTGCGCGTCATAGTGTGCCGTCAGGTGACGTCAGGTGCTGGCGGCCCAGTCCCAGTACATGTCACGCACCCGGCGGGTGACGGGCCCGATCTGGTAGGAGGTGTCCTCGAACCCGGTCACGGGCGTCACCTTCATCATGTTGCCCGACAGGAACACCTCGTCGGCGGCGTCGAAATCGTCAAAGCCCAGCACGGTTTCGACCACTTCCATCCCGTCGGCGCGCATGTTCGAGATGTGGCGCGCGCGGGTGATCCCGGCCAGGAACGTGCCGTTGGGGATCGGGGTAAAGACGGTGCCGTCGCGCACCATGAACACGTTGGCCGTCGCACTCTCGGCGACATTGCCCATCGCGTCGGTCACCAGCGCGTTGCCAAAGCCGCGCTGGCGCACTTCGGCCAGCATGCGGGCGTTGTTGGGATAAAGGCAGCCCGCCTTGGCGTTGACCACGTTGTCCTCCAGCACCGGGCGGCGGAACCGGGTGCGGCCCAGCGTGGTCGACGCTGTGGGCGCGGCCATCGGGATCTCTTCGAGGCAGATGGCAAAGCCGGTTTCCTCGGGCAGCGGCACGATGCCCGTCGCGTCGCCGTGGATGCCCCAGTACATGGGCCGAATGTAGATCACCGCGTCGGCGGGGTAGAGCGCCAGCCCCTCGCGGATCAGCGCCACCATGTCGTCGGTGCTGACCGTGGGCGTGATCATCAGCGCCGCCGCCGACCGGTTCACCCGGGCGCAATGCGCCTCGAGGTCCGGCGCGTGGCCGTCGAAATAGCGCGCCCCGTCAAACACGTTGGAGCCCAGCCAGCTGCCATGATCGGCCGCCTGCATGATGGCCACGTCGCCATTGTGCCAGGTGCCGTTGAAATAGGTGCGAATGTTCTTGCCGACGGCCATGTCTGTCCCTCCCCCGAATGTGCTGACGCTAGCAGAAAAGGGTCAGAAGGCCAGACCCTTTTGCAGCGGTCGTCATGTCTCGTCACGCCTGAGCTGGTAGACCCCTTCGGGCAGGTCGAGGGCGGCGGCCAGATCGCGGACCTGTTCGGGCGACAGGGTGATGCGCATGGTCCGGTCGGTGCGCGGGTCGAACTGTTCGACGGTGATGCACTCGGCAAAGCTGTTGACGATCACGTCCTCCTGCAGCGGCGCCGCGCCATCATCGACCAGCGTGATCACGGTGCTGTCGAACTCATGTTCGATGGTGAACATGGCAGCCCCCTATTGCAGATCGCCAAAGGCGGTGGCGAGGCGGTCGACCGCCTCCTGCACCCGGGCGCGCGGTGTGGCGATGTTGAACCGCAGCCAGCTGTCGCCGCCGGTGCCGAAGGTCGGCCCGTGGTTGACGGCGATGCAGGCGTCCTGCTCGACCCGGCGGGTGAATTCCTCGCGCGGCATCCCGGTGCCCTCGAAGTTGACCCAAGCCAGATATGTCGCCTCCAGCGCCATGCTGCTGAGCCCGGGGATCGCATTGACTGCTGTGTCAAAGAGCCGCCGGTTGCCGTCGAGATACTGCACCAGCTCATCCACCCAGGCCGCCCCCTCGGGCGAATAGGCGGCGGTCGCCATGAACAGGCCGAACGAGTTGGGCGACAGGCCCAGCCCCATCATCCGTTGCGCAAACTGCGCGCGCAGGTCCGGATCGGCGATGATCACATTGCCCGCATGGCTGCCCGCGATGTTGAAGGTCTTGGTGGTGGCCGTCATCATGATCAGCCGATCCTCGATCCCTTCGATATGGGCCATGGGGATGTGGGTGTGGCCGGGCATGACGAGGTCATGGTGGATCTCGTCGGACACCAGAACGAGGTTGTGCCGCTTGGCAAAGGCGGCGACGGCGGCCAGCTCGCCCCGGCTCCAGACCGTGCCGCCGGGGTTGTGGGGCGAGCACAGGATCACCATGCGCTCCGACCCGTCCATCTGCGCATCGTAGGCGTCAAAATCCATCTCGTAGCGGCCATTGACCACCGCCATCTCGCATTCCACGACGCGGCGGTTGTTGGCTTTGATCACCTTGGCGAACGCATGGTAGACGGGCGTGAACAGCACGACGCCGTCGCCGGGTTGAGTAAATGTTTCGACACACATGGCCGTGCCGTTGACGAGGCCATGGGTGGTAAAGATGTGGTCCGCCTCCAGCTGCCAGCCGTGGCGCGTGTCCATCCACCACTGGATCGCGGCCCTATATTTGCTGTCGTCACCGAAATACCCGATGATCCCGTGATCAACCTGCGCCGTGACCGCATCCAGCACGCATTGCGGCGGGCGGAAATCCATGTCGGCGACCCACATGGCCAGCCCGCGGTCCAGCGGCACGCCATAGAGCTTTTCCATCATGTCCCATTTCACGCAATGGCTGCCGCGGCGGTCGATGATATCGTCGAAACTCATGTGGGACACTCCGGTTCGGGTTTGCCGCAAGCTAGCGTCGCCGCCCCCGAGCGCAAGTGCACATTGCGCCCCCATCGCACTTGGCCTAAATCGGTGCCATGAAACGGCCCATTCTGTTGCACCCCGATCCGCGCCTCAAGAAAGCGTCCGCCCCCGTGACGGACCTCACGGATGAGCTGCGCACGCTGGCCGACGACATGCTGGCGACGATGTATGACGCGCCGGGCATTGGGCTGGCCGCCCCGCAGGTCGGCGTGCTGAGCCGCCTGATCGTGCTCGACTGCGTCAAGGAAGAGGGCGAACCGCCCCGGCCCATGGCCATGTTCAACCCCGAGATCACCGCCGCCTCGGACGAGACCAGCGTCTACGAGGAAGGTTGCCTGTCGATCCCCGAACAATTCGCCGACGTCACCCGCCCCAAGCTGGTGCAGGTCCGCTGGATCGACATGGACGGCAACGAACAGACCGAGGAGATGGACGGCCTCTGGGCCACATGCGTCCAGCACGAGATCGACCACCTCGACGGCAAGCTCTTTATCGACTATCTCGGCCCGATGAAGCGTCAATTGATCACCCGCAAGGCCTTGAAACTGAAAAAGGAAAAAGCGCGGGAAAAAGCCTGATGGCCGTGCGTCCGATCCTTCAGTGGCCCGACAAGCGACTGCGCAGCGCCGCCACCGAGGTGGAGGCGATCACCGACAAGATACGCGGCACGTGGGACGATATGGTCGCCACGATGGACGCGATGCCGGGGCAGGGCATCGGCCTGGCCGCCACGCAGATCGGCGTGATGCTGGAACTGGCCGTGGTGGACGTCACACCCGACCGCTCGCGGCGCATCCTGCTGGCCAACCCGTCCGTCCTGCACACCAGCGACGAGATGGAGCGTGGCACCGAAGCGAGCCCCTGCCTGCCCGGTGTCTCGGCCGAGATCATGCGGCCCAGGGTCGTCACGGTGCGGTTTCTGAACGCCGACGGCATGGTCGACCGGCGCGACTTCGAAGGGCTGGAGGCGCGGTCGGTGATGCACCAGATCGACCACCTGTCGGGGCGGATGTATTTCGACAACCTGCGCCCGGTCCGGCGCGACATGCTGCTGCGCAAGGCAGCCAAGCACAAGGACTGAGCGATGCGCGTGACGTTCATGGGCACGCCCGAGTTCTCGGTGCCGGCCTTGCACGGCCTGCATGCGGCGGGCCACGACATCGCCTGCGTCTACACCCAGCCGCCGCGCCCCGCGGGCCGTGGCAAGAAGGACCGCCCGACACCCGTGCACGCCGCCGCCGACGCGCTGGGCCTGCCGGTGCGCCATCCGGCATCGCTGAAATCCCCCGAGGCGCAGGCGGATTTTGCCGCCTTGCACGCGGATGTGGCGGTCGTCGTGGCCTATGGCCTGATCCTTCCGCAAGCGATCCTCGATGCTCCGACGCGCGGCTGCCTGAACATCCACGCGAGCCTTTTGCCGCGCTGGCGCGGGGCGGCGCCGATCCACCGCGCGGTCATGACCGGCGATCCCGAGACCGGCGTGTGCATCATGCAGATGGAGGCGGGGCTGGACACCGGCCCGGTGCTGCTGCGCGACGCAACGCCCATCGGGGCCACCGACACCACCGCCGACCTGCACGACCGGCTGGCCGACATGGGCGGGCGCATGATCGTGCAGACGCTCGCCGACCTGAACGCGCTGACGCCCGCGCCGCAACCCGAGGACGGCGTGACCTACGCCCACAAGATCGACAAGGCCGAGGCCGCGATTGACTGGGGGCAGCCCGCCGCCGTCGTGGACCGTCAGATCAGGGGGCTGTCGCCCTTTCCCGGCGCATGGTTCGAACAGGGCGGCACACGGATCAAGGTGCTGGGATCGGCGCGCGCGCAGGGCAGCGCGGCCCCCGGTACAATCCTCGACGATGCGCTGACCGTGGCCTGCGGCGACGGGGCCGTCCGGCTGACCCGTTTGCAAAAGGCTGGCAAAGGCGCGCAGGACACGGCAGAGTTCCTGCGCGGCACCCCGCTGCGCCCCGGCACCCGTCTCGGAGACTGAGCTATGTTCCTCACCCTTTTCGGCACCGTGGTGATTGCCGGTATTATCGGCTATGCCTCTGAAAGATCAGGCTTTACCCATAACGGCGTCATCCCGTCGATCATCATCTGCGTGGGCGGCGCGTTCCTGTTCTTCTTTGTCACGATCATGTTCCGCATCGGCTTTGGCAGCGCCGGGCTGAACGCGATCCTCGCCTCGATCGGGGCGCTGATCATCATCCCGACCCACTGGCGCAAATAGGCGCGACCCAAAGGCGGGGGAACCCTCTGGGCCGCGCGGCTGTTCCGGTCTCCGTGAGTGGGGTTCAGAACAGTTTCTTGATGATCAGCTTCTTGGCCTTGGTGCGGCTCGACACGTGCTTTTTCTTTTTGAAGCCGTGGTGTTTGAAACCGTGGTGTTTGTGGCTGTGTTTCTTGAAGCCGTGGTGCTTCTTGACCTTGAACTTGAAGTTGGCCTGGATCACGTCGGCGGTCTCGGCATCGGCGCTGACCCACTGGGGCTGTTGCGCGCTGGCGGTGCTGAACGAGGTCAGGGTGACGGCGGTCGCCATGGCGGCGATCAGCAGGGCGGTTTTGGAAGGCTTCAGTGTCATGTCTCTGTCTCCTGGTCGTGAGGTGCGGCGGGGTGCGGCACGTGTTTTGTCTTGGCACCAAGGTAGCGCAGGAGGGCTGTAACAATAAGGGACCAACCGGTCACAAACGCTCAACCTGACGCGGTGAACCGGGGTCAGGATATCCTGACCGGGGGCGGGATTGTGTCGTGGGATCAGCGGCTTGAGGCGTGACCACCTTGTAACATTCCGCGTGAGCAGGGCGCAGAAAACCCGCGATTTCCGGCGCAATCGGCGCTTTGACGGTCAGAGCGTGGCCCGGATCCAGTCCAGAGCGCGCAGAAATTGTGGATCAAACCCGTCCGGCACGTCCTCGTCCAGCGCCAGCCAGAAGAATCGGAACAGGTGCCCGCCATCGTCCGCGCACAGGTGCTGCCAGCGCGCACGCACCGGCGGCACGACCCGGCATAGGGCAAAGTGCCAGCACGCGCCCTCGACGATCCCCTCGGAGTGTCCGATGGGTAGGGCCGCGCGCGTCTCCAGCCCCGCCTCCTCGAACAGCTCGCGGGCGGCAGCGGCCTGCGGCGCTTCGCCCGGCCTGATCCCGCCCTTGACCAGTTGCAGCCCCGCCTGCGGATGCTCAAAGGCCGGGATGCGCCGCGTGCCGCCGTCGGGATGCAGCGCAATGGGGCAGGCGACCTGCCTCATGCCGGCTTGAACGGCGCCATGCCCGCGCGCGCCAGCGCATCGGCGCGCTCGTTCTCGGTGTGGCCCGCGTGCCCCTTGACCCATTTCCAGGTCACCTCGTGGCGCGCCTGCGCGGTGTCGAGCCGTTGCCACAGCTCGGCATTGGCGACGGGTTTCTTGGCGGCGTTCTTCCAGCCGTTGCGCTTCCAGCCGTGGATCCAGCTGGTGATCCCGTTCTTGACGTAATTGCTGTCGGTCACGATGGTCAGGGTCGAGGCGCGCTCCAGCGTCTCGAGCGCTGTGATCGCGGCCATCAGCTCCATCTGGTTGTTGGTGGTGGCCGCCGCCCCGCCTTTCAGCTCACGTTCCTTGACCACGGTGTCGCCGTCGCGGGCCTGAAGCAGCACGCCCCAGCCGCCCGGACCCGGATTGCCCGAACACGCCCCGTCGGTATAGGCGACCAGCTCAGGCACGGGCGTGCAGGATGATGAACGGGGCGATTTCGCCCGACAGTCCCGCCTCTTCGCCGGTACGGTTGAATTCCAGCGTGAACCCGGTGTCGGCCAGCAGGGAGGTCAGCCCGGCCTCGTCCATGTAGGAATAGAGCCGCCCGATGCTGTCGCGATGCTCGCCCGTGCCCAGCTTGGTGCCGAAATGGAACAGCCCGCCCGGCGTCAGCGCCCGGTACACGGCGGCAAACTGCGCGGGCCAGCGGGCCAGCGGCGTGTGCAGCATCGAAAAGTTGGCCCAGATGCCATCGTAAGCACCCACGACCGTCAGGTCGTCATAGCCCGCCTGCCGCGCGGTCACGCCGGGGCGCGTCGCGGCCATCGCCAGCATCTCGGGCACCGGGTCCCACGCCTCGGCCTGCAACCCGGCGGCGGCCATGAAGCCGGCAGCGGCCCCCGGCCCGCACCCGATATCCAGCACGCGGCCCCCCGGTGTCACACCCGCGATGAACCGTTGCATGTCGCCGCTGGGCGCGTCGCTGCCCACCAGATTGTCATATTCCGCCGCGCGCGCGGAATAAACGGACAGGGTTTCAGGGTCGCTCATCTCAGATCACCGTCAGACCAAGGCAGGCCACCACGATGGCCGTCAAAAGAACTCGCAGCGCCATCCACCAGGGCGGGGTCAGGCCCCAGCGGGAAAACGCGAAATCCAGCATCAGCAGCCCGACAAAGCCAAAGATCAGGTTGGTCGCCGCACTGGTCGGCCCGCCGCCGGTCATGAAAAACGCCCAGAGCGCGGGCAGCACCGCCAGCGCGTAACCCGTCGCCGCCTGCGCGCCGCTCGCCTTGGTGGCAAAGCCCCACAGCACGCCCGACATGAAGCTCAGGATGACCGACCCGTAAAACAGCTGCACATAGGGCCCGACAAAGCGCGGCCCGAACGTGCCCGCCCCGAACTGCGCCAGCGGCTGCACATACAGCGTCAGCGCCCCCCAGACAAAGGGGATCAGACCGGCAAGGCCCAGCAGCAGGGGGGCACGGGGGATGGAAATCATAGCTCCGAGATCAGCCTGGCGATGCGTTTGGCCCGGGTGTCGGCCCTTTTGGCGGCGTTGACAAGGTGCAAATGCCCGCGCTGCCTGCCGGGTGTGAGCGCGGCCCAGTCGGCGCTGCGACCGGCCGCGCGCAGGGCGGCGGCGACATCCTCGGGCGTGTCGACCTGCGCCGGGTCTGCCGGCCTGATCCGGGCGTCGAACACCTCGCCCGGTGTCAGGCCGCTGTCGCGCAGGAACGTCTTGCCGGTATAGACAAACGTGCCGTCGATCACCGGTGCCTTGGTCAGCGCGAGGTTGACCGGGTGGTCGGCAAACTCCCCCTCGATGCGCCGGGTGCCTGCGGGCAGGGCGCGCATCGCGTCCTCAGGCAGGCGCACGATGGTGTAGGTGTTCTTGCCCCATTCCATCGGCTCGACCCGCGCCTCGAACAGGGTCCAGTCGGTCATGCCCGCTCAAGCGCCAGCCGGCCCGCCAGTGCGGCAAAGATCGCGGCAAAGCTGCGCGAGAGCCAGCGCATCACCACCTCCGACCCCAGGATCCAGCGCCGTGCGGCGGCGGCAAAAGCGCCGTAGACCAGAAACACCGCCAGCGTCATCACCATGAAGACAAGGCCAAGCCCCGCCATCTCGATCGTGGCAGTCGCCGCATTGCCGCTCAGGAACGGGGGCAGCAGGGCGAGGAAAAAGATCGACAGTTTCGGGTTCAGGATGTTGATCAGCGCGCCCCGCCGCGCGATGCGCCAGCCTGCGTCGGGCCGTGTCTCGGCCTTGATCGCCAGCGCCCCGTCGGATTTCAGCGCACCCCAGGCGAGGTACAGCAGATAGGCGACGCCCGCGAATTTCACGATGTTGAACAGCAGCGCAGAGGTGTGCAGGATGGCTGCCAGCCCCAGCGTCGCGGCCAGCAGGTGCGGCACGATGCCAAAGGTGCAGCCCAGTGCCGCCCAAAACGCCGCGCGCCGCCCCTGACCCAGCCCAAGGGCGAGCGTGTAGATCACTCCCGTGCCCGGGGCGATGACGACGACAAATGCGGTGATCAGAAATTGCAGTGACAGCATGGTGGCTCCTTTGGATGTCCCGGGAACCTAGCGCGCCGTTGCGCCCTTGGCGAGGGGCGCGGGCGGTGGCGCAACCGGATGCTAAGACCCCTGCCGCTATACCCCGCCGCGTTGCAACAGCGCGAAGATGACGGACAGGGGGCCCAAGCCCCCGCCCGCATGATCATTGGCCAAGGGGGTACATCGACCCCGGCGGCCTACAGGGTGTTCGGGGCGACAAGCCCGCCGAACGCAACCCGTCTGCCACCGCTTTCCGGCACGGCGCCGATCTTCCCGTTCTTTCATGTGATCCCATGGGGTCTGCCCCCTCTGCCGCCGCGTCGGTCAGGGGCGCTTTGGCGTGCGTCGGGTCCTGACCCTAAGGCGCCCGCGCGATCACCCGTATTTCGACCAACGCACCGGGACGGCGCAACCCGGCAACCTCGATGGCTGTCCAGGCGGGGTAGGGGCGCATGACATACGCCGCATGCACCGTTTCGAAGGTGTCAAAATGCGCGGCGATATCGATGTGGTAGCTGGTGATCTCCACCACGTGGCCAAAGCCCGCACCGGCCCCCGCCAGTACCGCACCGACCTTGGCAAAGGCGGCGTGAAACTGCCCCTCCGGGTCTGCTTGCATGGTGCCGTCCGGCGCGCTGCCGGTGATCCCGGTGAGGAAGAGATGCCCGTTGGACAGAATGGCAGGCGACAGCTTCAGCGGCACGTCGTCAGCGGTCAGCCCGGCGGGGTAGACGGCCCGCTGGCTCATGCCGGTTCGCGCAGGACCCGGGGCACCTTGAATTCGACGTTTTCCACCGCCGTCTCGACCATTTCGACCGTCACGTCGAACCGCGCGCGGAAGGCGTCGATGACCTCGTTGATCAGCACTTCGGGGGCCGAGGCACCGGCGGTAATGCCCACCGTTCCGATCCCGTCGAGGCTGCGCCAGTCGATGTCGTCCGCGCGCTGGACCAGTTGCGCATAGGCGCAGCCTGCGCGCGCGCCGACCTCGACCAGCCGTTTGGAGTTGGACGAATTGGGCGCGCCCACCACCAGCATCGCGTCGCAGCGCGGGGCCATCGCCTTGACCGCCTCCTGCCGGTTGGTGGTGGCGTAACAGATGTCTTCCTTGTGCGGCCCGACGATGCCCGGAAACCGCGCCTGCAGGGCGGCCACGATGTCGGCGGTGTCGTCCACCGACAGGGTGGTCTGCGTGACAAAGGCCAGCCGCGCGGGGTCGCGCACCGTGACCTGCGCCACATGCTCGACCGTTTCGACCAGCAGCACCTCGCCTTCGGGCAGTTGCCCCATGGTGCCGACCGTCTCGGGGTGGCCCTCGTGGCCGATCATGATCATCTGGAGGCCGTTGTCGGAATGGCGCTGCGCTTCGATATGGACCTTGCTGACCAGCGGGCAGGTGGCATCCACATAGATCATCTCGCGCGCCTGCGCGGCGGCAGGCACGGATTTGGGCACACCATGGGCGGAAAAGATTACGGGCCGGTCATCGGGGCATTCGCTCAGCTCTTCGACGAACACGGCACCCTTGTCGCGCAGACCGTCCACGACGAATTTGTTGTGCACGATCTCGTGGCGGACATAGACGGGCGCGCCCCATTTCTCGAGCGCCATTTCCACGATCTTGATCGCCCGGTCCACGCCCGCGCAAAAGCCGCGCGGGGCAGCAAGGTACAGTGTCAGGGGGGGCTTGGCCATGGCATCACTCCGCGCTTGTTGGCACAGAGGTAAGGTGTTCGGCGGACCGGGTCCAGCCCGCCGAACGGGTTAGCTTTGCGCCTGCATCCGCTCTTCGCGATCGGCGACCGGTTCGCGCGGGGGGCGGCCGATCACGTCCTTGAGCTCATCGAGCTCGATGAAGTTGTCGGCCTGGCGGCGCAGATCGTCCGAGATCATCGGCGGCTGGCTGCGGATGGTCGACACGACCGACACGCGGACGCCCTGACGTTGCAGGCTTTCGACCAGCGGGCGGAAATCGCCGTCGCCGGAAAACAGCACGATGTGATCGACGCGCGGGGCCAATTCCATTGCGTCAACGGCCAGTTCGATATCCATGTTGCCTTTGACTTTTCTCCGGCCCATCGAATCCGTGTATTCCTTGGCCGGTTTTGTCACCATGGTGAAACCGTTGTAGTTCAACCAATCCACGAGGGGGCGGATCGGCGAATATTCATCGTTTTCCAGCAAAGCGGTGTAGTAAAACGCCCGAAGCAATTTACCGCGGCGCATGAATTCCTGACGCAGCAACTTGTAGTCTATGTCGAACCCAAGCGCTTTGGCTGCGGCGTAAAGGTTCGAACCGTCGATGAACAGCGCCAGCCGTTCGTCTTTGTAAAACATCAAATGTCCTTCCGACAATTCGGCGCTACCAATTTTCCGTGAGTGGGTGAGTGGGTGAAAATCAATTGTGGTAGCAGTCTGGGGAAAATAATTATTTTGTCTAACGCCGCAAGGCTCCAAACGCGAGGGAATAGGCGAAATGATGCCTCAAAACCGGTCAAATCTGCTAGTTGCCTTAGGGTCAAATGAAGAATCTGAGCAAGTTTCCCCGGCGGCAGCTCTTCAAATTGCCGTTACAAAGCTGTGCGCCGCCGGCGCGGTGATTCGCAATCGCAGCGCGATTTACCGGACCCCGGCCCATCCGGTGGGGTCTGGTCCGGACTATGCCAACGCGGTGATCGAGGTCGCCGCACAGTGGAACGCGCGCGAGGCGATCACCCGCCTGCACGAGGTCGAGGCCGAGATGGGCCGCCGCCGCAGGCACCGCTGGGAACAGCGGCATATCGATCTCGATCTGCTGGCCATTGGCGACGACATCCGCCCGGATCTGGCGACCGCGCGCAGCTGGATCAACCTGCCCGCCGATCAGCAGCAGCAGCGCGCGCCCGAACAGCTGGTTCTGCCGCATCCGCGGATGCAGGACCGGGCCTTTGTGCTGGTGCCGCTGGCGGATGTGGCGCCGGACTGGGTGCACCCGGTGTTGCGGCGCACGGCGACGCAGCTGCGCGACAGCCTGCCGCCCGCCGAACTGGAGGGGGTGACACGCATCGAAAACGCGTGGGAATAGGGCCATTGTGTCCTTGCCATTTGGGTGAATCGGGCCTAAATACGCGTCCTCACTTCCCCGAATGCCGCCGAAGGAGCGCCTCATGGCCCGTGTGACCGTCGAAGACTGCGTTGACAAAGTCCCCAACCGGTTCGAGCTTGTGATGCTCGCCGCCCACCGGGCGCGCGAAATTTCTTCGGGTGCGCCGATCACCGTGGACCGCGACAACGACAAGAACCCCGTCGTGTCCCTGCGCGAGATCGCCGACGAGACGCAAAGCGCCGAAGAGCTGCGCGAGCGCCTGATCGAGAGCAACCAGACCCAGATCGAGGTGGACGAGGCCGAAGAGGACGCCATGGCGCTGCTCATGGGGGCCGAACAGGATAAGCCCGAAGAGGACAGCATGTCCGAAGAGATGCTTCTGCGTCAGCTGATGGCTGCACAGGGGCAAGGCTAACCCCCTTCAAGGTGCGGACAAGATGATCTCAGCCGACGATCTGATCGCCCTTGTCCGCAACTACAATCCCAAGACGAATGAGGCGCTGATCCGCGCGGCCTATGACTACGGCGCCGCGATGCATGACGGCCAGTTCCGCCATTCGGGCGAGCCGTATTTCACCCATCCCGTCGCCGTGGCCGCCATCCTGACCGAACAGCAGCTGGACGATGCCACCATCATCACCGCGCTGCTGCACGACACGATCGAGGATACCAAGGCGAATTACTCGGCCGTGGCCGAGCAGTTCGGCGACGAGATCGCCCGGCTGGTCGACGGGGTCACCAAGCTGACCAACCTGCAACTCAGCAATATCGAGACCAAGCAGGCGGAAAACTTTCGCAAGCTGTTCATGGCCATGTCCAAGGACATGCGCGTGATCCTCGTCAAGCTGTCGGACCGGCTGCACAACATGCGCACCATCCGGTCGATGCGCCCCGACAAGCAGACCCAGAAGGCGCGCGAGACGATGGACATCTTTGCCCCGCTCGCGGGCCGCATGGGGATGCAGTGGATGCGCGAAGAGCTGGAGGACCTGGCCTTCAAGGTGCTGAACCCCGATGCGCGGTCGTCGATCATCCGGCGCTTTATCACCATGCAGCGCGAAACCGGCGACGTGATCCAGAAGATCACCACCGACATGCGCCACGAGCTGGACACCACCGGCGTCGAGGCCGAAGTGTTCGGGCGGGCCAAGAAACCCTATTCGATCTGGCGCAAGATGCAGGAAAAGGACCAGAGCTTTTCCCGTCTGTCGGACATCTACGGGTTCCGCATCATCACCGACAGCGAAGAGGATTGTTACCGTACCCTCGGCGCGATCCACCAGCGCTGGCGCGCGGTGCCCGGGCGGTTCAAGGACTATATCAGCCAGCCCAAGACCAACGGCTACCGGTCGATCCACACCACCGTGTCGGGCCGCGACGGCAAGCGGGTGGAGGTGCAGATCAGGACCCGCCAGATGCATGACGTGGCCGAAACCGGCGTCGCCGCCCACTGGTCCTATCGCGACGGCGTGCGCTCGCAAAACCCGTTTGCGGTGGACCCGGCCAAGTGGATCAGCCAGCTGACCGAACAGTTCGACAGCGAGGACGATCACGAGGATTTCCTCGAGGCGGTCAAGCTGGAGATGTATTCGGACCAGGTGTTCTGCTTTACGCCCAAGGGCGAGGTGGTCAAGCTGCCGCGCGGTGCGACGCCCATCGACTTTGCCTATGCGATCCACACGCGGATCGGCAACGCCTGCGTGGGGGCCAAGGTGGACGGGATGCGCGTGCCGCTCTGGACCCGGGTCAAGAACGGCCAGTCGGTCGAGATCATCACCGCCGAAGGCCAGACGCCGCAGGCCACATGGCTGGAGATTGCGACGACGGGCAAGGCCAAGGCCGCGATCCGCCGCAGCCTGCGCGAGGCCGACCGCGAGCGGTTCATCACACTGGGCCGCGAGCTGGCGCGTTCGGCCTTTGCGCATGTCCGCAAGAAGGCGACGGACAAGGCGCTGGACGCCGCCGCCAAGCAGTTGCGCCTGCCCAGTGGTGACGAGGTGCTGGCCCGGCTTGGCTCGGCAGAGCTGACGGGCCGCGCCGTGGTGCAGGCGATCTATCCCGATCTCACGCCCAAGGCGGGCAAGACCGTCGACAGCACCAAGGCCGTGATTGGCCTGTCGCCCGGCCAGTCGTTCCGGCGCGCGACCTGCTGCCAGCCGCTGCCGGGAGAGCGCATTGTCGGCATCACCTTTCGCGGCGAGGGCGTGGTGGTGCACGCCATCGACTGCGCGCGCATGGTCGAATACGAGAACCAGCCCGAGCGCTGGCTGGACCTGCACTGGCATGACGGTGAGCATGCGGCGGTGTATGGTGTGACGCTTGATCTGACCATCGGCAATGACGCGGGCGTGCTGGGGCGCATCTGCACGCTGATCGGCGAATCCGAGGCGAATATCTCCAACCTCGAATTCCTGGATCGGAAACCTGACTTTTACCGATTGTTGATCTATGTGGAACTGCGGGACGCGACCCATCTGCATACGCTCATGGGCGCGCTCGAAGCCGAAAGTGATGTGGCCGCCATCACCCGCCACCGTCAGCCCGGCGGCGCCGCACCTGGTGCCGCGGGCCCGCGGGCGGCGGAATGACGGGCAAGGAGGTCTGAGGAGTTGGTGTTCAAACGCCGCGACCGCAAGTCGATCTTTCGCGCCGTGCTGGAGTTTGTCTGGCCGCGGGGTGGATGGGCGCGCGCATTTCACTATGTGCGCCACAGGTTGCGGCGGCTGCCCGACAGCCCCGAACGCATCGCGCGGGGTATCTGGGCGGGGGTGTTCACCACGTTCTCGCCGTTCTACGGCGTGCATTTTGTCGTGGCGGGCATTCTGGCGGTGGTGATGCGGGGCAACATCTTTGCCGCGCTGCTGTCGACCTTCTTTGGCAACCCGCTGACCTATATCCCGATCATCGCCACGTCGATGTTCACCGGCTACTGGATGCTGGGCCTTGATCCATCACGGTTGCGGTTTCGCCCGCATCAGGGCGATGACGAGCCTACGGTGGGCGAACGCTTTGCTGATGCGGCGTCGGCGCTGTGGCACAATTTCAAGGCGGTCTTCACGCCGGAACGGTCGGACTGGTCGAGCTTGCGGGTGTTTTATGACGAGGTGTTCTTTCCCTTCATGATCGGGGGCATTGTGCCCGGCATCGTGGCGGCCACCATCGCCTATTACCTGTCGGTCCCGCTGATCCGCGCCTACCAGCACCGCCGCAAGGGCGCGATCAAGGCCAAGTTCGACGCCCTCAAGGCCAAGGCGGCAGCCAAGGCCGCGGATATCACCCAGAAGTCGGACTAAGCGCCGGCGCACTTGGTACAATTTCCTTGCAACGTCAGCATTTTCTCGGGGCTGTTGCCGCGCTAGGTTCTGGCGCATATGGCACAAAGGAGAGGCCTCATGGAACCGCTTGGGAAACTTCGGCTGGGCGTCAATATCGACCACGTGGCCACGGTGCGCAACGCGCGTGGCGGCGACACGCCGGACCCGCTGCGCGCCGCCAAGATCGCCGAAGAGGCGGGGGCCGACGGGATCACCGCACACCTGCGCGAGGACCGTCGTCACATCTCCGACGCCGACATCGAAGGGCTGATGGACGTGCTGGAGGTGCCGCTGAATTTCGAGATGGCCGCCACCGACGAGATGCAGGCCATTGCCCTGCGCCACAAACCCCACGCCGTGTGCATCGTCCCGGAAAAGCGCGAGGAGCGCACCACCGAAGGCGGCCTGGAGGTCGCGCGCGAGGAAAACCGGCTGGCGCATTTCATCGCGCCCTTGCGGGATGCGGGGTGCCGGGTGTCGATCTTTATCGCGGCCGACCAGCGGCAGATCGAGGCGGCGCACCGCATCGGCGCGCAGGTGATCGAGCTGCATTCAGGCGCCTATTGCGACGCCCATCACGAGGGCCGCTTTGACGACCGCGACCGCGAGTTGGAGGCGATGCGGCAGATGTCGAGTTTTGCCCATGATCTGGGGCTGGAGGTGCATGTGGGCCACGGGCTGACCTACGACACGGTCGGTCCGGTTGCGGCCTTTCCCGAGGCGATGGAGCTGAATATCGGCCATTTTCTGATCGGGGAGGCGGTGTTTCGCGGCCTCGACCCGGCCATTCGCGAGATGCGCCGCCTGATGGACGAGGCGCGGGCGTGATCCGGCACTGCGTCTTTCTGGCGCTGGCCGAGGATGCGGATCGCGCGGAATTGGCCGATGTGATGCGCGGCCTTGGGTCGCTGGTGGGCGCGCTGAACGGGTGCGCGAACTTTGCCGCCGGGCCGAACCGGGATTTCGAGGGCAAGTCGCCGGGCTATCCTTACGGGTTCACCTTTGACGCGGCGGATGCGGACACGCTTGCCACCTATGCCGTCCACCCGACGCACAAGGTGCTGGGCGCGCGGCTGGTGGCGCTGTGCGCAGGCGGTGCGGCGGGGATCACGGTTTACGACATCGAAAGGGACGGCACCTAGCGATGCGGCGGGGGCTGCTCACGCTGGTGGCGCTGGTGCTGGCGGGCTGGGCGCTTTGGGTGCTCGAAGGGGCGCGCGCGGGGGTCAAGATCGAAGAGCTGCGCTATGGCGAGACGCCCGTCACGCTATATTACACTGGGGTGGACGGGCCGGATGTGGTGATTGCCCACGGCTTCGCGGGCTCGCGGCAGATGATGCAGGGCTATGCGCTGGTGCTGGCGCAGGCGGGCTATACCGTGCACGCGTTCGACTTTGAGGGGCACGGGATGCATGCCCGGCCCATGGGCGGAGATGTCACGGCGCTGGACGGGACCACGCAGCGGCTGGTGGCGCAGACCCGCGCGGTGATCGACCGGGTGGCGGGCGACGCGCCGGTGGCGCTGCTGGGGCATTCGATGGCGACGGATGTGCTGGTGCGTGCGGCGGCGGATGATCCGCGCATCGGCCCGGTGGTGCTGCTGTCGGCCTTTTCCCGGGCGATCACGGCGACGCATCCGCAGTCGCTCTTGCTGATCACCGGCGCGTGGGAGCCGGGGCTGACCGATTTCGCGCTGGAGGCGGCGCAGATGGTGGACCCCGCCGCCGCGCCGGGTCAGACCGTGACGCAAGGCGACGTGGCGCGCCGGGCGCTGCTGGCGCCTGCGGTCGAGCATGTGGCGATCCTGCAATCGCGTGCGGGGCGGGCGGCGGCGCTGGCGTGGTTGAACGACCATTACGGGCTCACGCGCGGTGCAGCGGTCCCGCCGACGGGCTGGGCGCTGGTCGCGCTGCTGAGTGCGATCACGATGCTGGCCGCGACGCTGGCGCGGCTTTTTGCGGCGCGCACTGTCGACGTCGCGCCGCTGTCGGCCCGGCACTGGGCGACCGTCACGCTGGTGCCGGCGGTGCTTGCCCCGCTTGTGGCGTCGCTCATCGACCTGCACATGCTGCCGGTGCTGGTGGCGGATTATCTGGCGGTGCATCTCTTTGTCTTTGGCGTGGTGCAACTGGCGCTGCTGAGCTGGCTGCGTCCGACATGGGCGCGTCCGGACCTGCTGGCCGCTGCGGTGCTGCTGGCCTGGGGGCTTGGGGCGTTCGGGCTGGCGCTGGACCGGTACGGGGCGAATTTCTGGCCCACCCCAGCGCGCCTGCCGATCATTGCCGCACTGCTGGCGGGCGCGCTGCCGTTCATGCTGGGTGATGCGCTGACCACGTTCCGCGCACCGCTCTGGCAGCGGGTCGGGCTGCGGGTGGCGTTCCTCGCCTCGCTCGCCGCTGCTGTGGCGCTGGATTTCGAAGGGCTGTTTTTCCTGATCATGATCGCGCCGGTGATCGTGCTGTTCCTGCTGACCTTTGGCGCGATGGGCCGGGGGTTTGCGGCGCGCTGCGGGCCGGTCACGTCGGGGCTGGCCCTGGGCATTGTGCTTGCCTGGGCGCTCGGCGTATCGTTTCCCCTGTTTTCGGCATGAGGCGGCGATGATCCTGGGTATCGGCACGGACCTTGCGAATATCGAGCGCATTCAAGGCACGCTCGACCGGTTTGGCGACCGGTTCCGCAACCGCGTGTTCACGGACATCGAACAGACCAAGGCCGAACGCCGCGCCGACACCGCCGGCACCTATGCCAAACGCTGGGCCGCCAAGGAGGCGTGTTCCAAGGCGCTAGGCACCGGTCTGCGCATGGGCATCGCCTGGAAGGACATGGCGGTGAGCAATCTGCGCACCGGCCAGCCCGTGATGCATGTCACCGGCTGGGCCGCCGACCGTCTGGCCAAGATGACGCCCGAGGGTCACGAGGCGATCATTCACGTCACGCTCACCGACGATCACCCCTGGGCGCAGGCCTTTGTGGTGATCGAGGCGCGGCCATTGGCGCAGGGCTGACGCACAATTGAGACGTGCGGCTTGACACCCCCGGGACGCGCCCGCATGTAGCCTCAAACCGCAAGCAAGGAGCGCGTCATGGCGGCCAAGGAAAAGTCCCAGAACCAGGTTCTGGAGACGATCAAGACCATCGTCTATGCGCTGCTGATTGCGGGCGTGTTCCGCACGCTGTTCTTTCAGCCGTTCTGGATTCCGTCCGGGTCGATGAAGCAGACGCTGCTGATCGGGGATTTCCTATTCGTCAACAAGATGGCCTACGGCTATTCCTACGCGTCCTGTCCGTCGCTGCGCTTTATCGGGTTGGATGCGTCGCGCATCTGCGGGTTCATCGACGGCGACAACACGCGCATCCTCGCCGGAGAGCCGGAGCGGGGCGATGTGGTGGTGTTCCGCCACCCGGTCACGGGCACCGATTTCATCAAGCGGCTGATCGGCGTGCCCGGCGACACGGTGCAGGTGCAAGGCGGCGTCGTGCTGCTGAACGGCACGCCGGTGCCGCAAGAGGCCAATGGCAATTTTGTCGAGGAGTTCGCCCGGCAGGGCCCGCAGGGTCAGGTGCCGCGCTGTGCCAACGGGACGGTGGGTATCGGGGCCGACTGCCTCAAGGAACGCTATGTGGAGACGTTGCCGGGTGGTGCGGAATACACCGTGCTGAACGTGGTCGAACAGGGGTCTGACAACACCTCGGTTTACCGGGTGCCGGAGGGGCATTACTTCTTTATGGGCGACAACCGCGACAACTCTGCCGACAGCCGTCTGTCGCAGGTGGTGGGCGGTGTCGGCTTTGTGCCTTACGAAAACCTGATTGGCCGCGCGGATCGCATCATGTTCTCGTCCGCGGGCCGGTCGATGCTGTTCTTCTGGACCTGGCGCGGGGATCGGTTCTTTAAGGGGATCGAGTGAGCCCTGCCGTCCACGCGCTGCGCCAGTCCCTGGACTGGACGGGTGTGTCGGGGCGGGTGCCTTATGCGATTGCCTTTGTGGTGCAGCTGATCGTCGTTGTGGTCGGCGTGTCGCTGCCCAATGCGCCACCCGTGATCTGGATTGCGACGGCTGTGGTCAGCTTTGTCTTTTTCGGGCAGTTGCGCCGCCGCATTCGGGATGTCGGCTGGTCGGGCATCTGGATGTGGGGGGCGATGGTGCCCTATCTGGGTGCTATCCCGCAGCTTGTGCTGCTGTTCCGGCGTGCGGCCCCCGCACCGCGCAGGGGCGAGGCGGACTGGCTGCGCAAGACGGGTTGGGGTGTGGCGCTGGTGTTTTGCCTGCTGGTGGCGGGGCGGGCGGTGTTCTATGCGCCGTTCTGGATTCCCACGGGCAGTATGAAACCCACGCTCATGCCCGGCGATTACGTTATTGCGGGCAGCCGGTTTGTCGATGTGGCGCGGGGCGATATCGTTGTGTTCCGGCATCCGGTGACGGGCGACGATTACGTCAAACGGGTGCTGGGGCTGGGCGGTGACAGGGTGCAGATGGTCGACGGGCAGGTCGTGCTGAACGGCGCGCTGCTGCCGCAGGTCGCGGCGGCGGATGTCGTCGAGGTCATGGCGCGGCAGGGGCCGCACGGCTACATCCCGCGCTGTGCGAACGGGCCGGTCGCGATGGGCGAGGCGTGCGTCAAGCGCAGCGCAGTCGAAACGGTGCCCGCCGGGCGCAGCTACACGGTGCTGGACCTGAGCGCCGGGCGGATGGACAATACCCCCGAATTCACCGTGCCGGAAGGTCATATGTTCGTACTGGGTGACAATCGCGACAACTCCGCCGACAGCCGGGTGGCGCGCGCGGTGGGCGGGCCGGGCTTCGTCCCGCTGGACCACGTCAAGGGGCGCGTCAGCTGGGTCGCGTTTTCGGTGTCGGGCGACATGTCGCGCCTGTTCAGGGCGCTGCCATGAAGCTGAGCGCGGACCTGCAGGCCTTTGAGGCGCGGATCGGGCATCGCTTTGCCGATCCGGGCCTGTTGGTGGAGGCGGTGACCCATGCGTCGATGTCCTCGCCCACGCGGTCGGACAATCAGCGGATGGAGTTTCTGGGCGACCGGGTGCTGGGCCTCGTGATGGCCGAAGCGCTGCTGGAAGCGGACCCGGGTGCCGCCGAAGGGCTGCTGGCGCCGCGCTATAACGCATTGGTGCGCAAGGAGATTTGCGCGGACGTGGCGCGCGACATCGGCCTTGGCGATGTGCTGCGGCTGGGCCGGTCCGAGATGGTGTCGGGCGGGCGGCGCAAGCAGGCGCTGCTGGGCGACGGGGTGGAGGCGGTGATTGCCGCCGTCTACCTCGATGCGGGGTTCGAGGCGGCGCGGGCACTGATCCTGCGGCTGTGGGGCACGCGCATCGGCGCGGTCGAGGGCGACGCGCGCGACGCCAAGACGGCGTTGCAGGAATGGGCACAGGCGCGCGGGATGCCGCCGCCCAGCTATGCGGAGATTGCACGCACCGGCCCGGATCACGCGCCGGTCTTTGTCATCGCCGCGTCGCTGGAAAACGGCGCGCGGGCCGAAGCCACCGCCGGGTCGAAACGCGAAGCGCAGCAGGCCGCGGCCAAAGCGCTTCTGGATCAGATGGAACATGCACAATGACCACGCGCGCGGGCTTTGTCGCCCTGATCGGAGAGCCGAATGCCGGCAAATCCACCCTCCTGAACCGGATGGTGGGGGCCAAGGTCAGCATCGTGACCCACAAGGTGCAGACCACGCGCGCCCGCATCCGGGGCGTCGCGATGGAGGGCGAGAGCCAAATCGTGTTCGTGGACACGCCGGGCCTGTTCCAGCCGCGCCGTCGGCTGGACCGCGCGATGGTGGCCGCCGCCTGGGGCGGGGCGGCGGATGCCGACGTCGTGGTGCTGATGGTCGAGGCGCATCGGGGTGTGAGCGATGGTGTGCAGCGTATTCTGGACGGCCTCGGCGAGATCGGGCAAGGACGGCGCGTGGCACTTGCCATCAACAAGATCGACCGGGTCGAGGCGCCTGTGCTTCTGGATCTGACGAAGGATCTGAACGACCGGTTCGATTTTGCCGAGACGTTCATGATTTCCGCCGAGAAGGGGCATGGGGTGGACGCGCTGCGCCAGTGGCTGGCGGGCGAGGTGCCCGAAGGTCCGTGGCTGTACCCGGAGGACCAGATCGCTGACCTGCCGATGCGCATGATCGCCGCCGAAATGACCCGTGAAAAGCTGACACTGCGGCTGCATCAGGAGCTGCCCTATCAGCTGACGGTCGAGACGGAGACCTGGGAAGAGCGCAAGGACGGCTCAGCCCGGATCGAACAGCTGATCTATGTCAGCCGCGACGGGCACAAGGGCATCGTGCTGGGCCACAAGGGCGAGACGATCAAGGCGGTGAGCCAGGCGGCGCGGGCCGAGTTGACCGAATTTCTGGGCCGCAAGGTGCACCTGTTCCTGCAGGTCAAGGTGCGCGAGAAGTGGCAGGAGGAGGCCGAGCGCTATGACCAGATGGGGCTGAATTTCAAGGACGGCAATGCGTGAGATGGTGACGTGTGCGCCTGTGGCTGTCCGGCCCTCCGGGGGGGATTTTTTCGGGACAGAGACGGGGGATGCGTGGCGCGATTGACCTCACGGTTTTGGGTGGATGCCTATCTGGCGCGGCTGCGGTTTGCGGACATCCCCGCGTTTGTGGTGGCGCATGGCGACGACACGGGCGGTGCGGTGCTGGTCAAGCTGAATACGCTGGACGGGCGCGCGGTGCTGTTTCAGCGCAGCTTTGATCTGATGTCGGACACGCGCATCTGGGCGGAGCTGGCGGCGGGCGACGAGGCGGAGGTGGATGCCGCCGCGGCGCGGCAGCGCGGCTTTGATCCGGACCTGTGGGTGATCGAGGTGGAGGACCGCGCGGGGCGGCATCTGCTGGATCAGGAGGGGTTGGCCTGAGATGGAGTGGCGCGGCGCAGGCATCCTGCTGACCGTGCGGCGGCACGGGGAAAGCAGCGCGATCATCGACGTGTTCACGCCCGATCACGGGCGGCATGCGGGCGTCGTGCGCGGCGGCACCAGCCGCAAGCTGGCGCCCAGCCTGCAACCGGGCGCGCAGCTTGATCTGGCCTGGCGCGCGCGGCTGGAGGATCACATCGGCACCTTTGCGGTGGAGCCGTTGCGCAGCCGCGCGGCGCTGGTGATGGGCAACCGGTTGGCGCTGGCGGGGCTGAACGCGGTCACCGGACTGCTGGCGTTTTGCCTGCCGGAGCGGGCGGCGTATCCGGCGCTGTACTTGCGGACGGAGCAGTTGCTGGACTTGTTGGGGCAGGATGATGTCTGGCCCTTGGCCTATCTGCGCTGGGAGGTGGCGTTGCTGGAGGAGATGGGCTTTGGCCTTGACCTGACATCCTGTGCTGTGACCGGGGCGACGGAGGGGCTGGTGCATGTTTCGCCCAAGTCGGGCCGGGCGGTGAGTGCGGCAGGCGCCGGGGCCTGGGCCGACCGGCTGTTGCCGCTGCCGCCGGTGTTGCGCGGTGAGGGCGAAGCGCCGGATGCGGAGGTGGCGCAGGCGCTGCGCACCACGGGGTATTTTCTGGAAGACAGACTGGCCCCGGCGATGGGTGCGCGCCCCTTGCCGGAGGCGCGGGCGCGGTTTGTGGCGGCGTTCAGTCGGCGATTGTGAAGACGAGCCGGGGGCCGGTGGTGTCGCTGAGGGTGAGCGTGTCGCCGTCGCGGCGGGCCCCGGTGACCGCGCTGAGGGCGGCGAAATAGGCGGCTTCGGCCCGCAGGTCGGGGCAGGCGCGTTTGCTGGCGGCGATGACCGGGGCGGCGAAGGCAGGGTAGGGTGCCGTCAGCGGGCCAAAGTAGCTGTTGCAGGGCGCTTGCCCGGCGAGGCGCTGGCCATCGGGAAAGGTAAGCGTGGCATCTGCGGCAAAGGCGGCCCCGTCGAGGGTGACGAGCCGCCATGTGGTAGTCGGCCCGCCAAAGCCGTCGTCTTGTGCCGCGCTTTGGCAGGCAGAGACGGCGAGGGCGGCGCAGAGGGCTGCGCGAGCCCTCACGCGTTGGCCAGCACCACGTCGATCAGCGCGGCAAAGGCCACAAGCCCGTCACCGTCGTCGAGATGGGTCTGTTGCAGGCCGATCAGCGTGCCGAAGGCGGCCTTGCTGAAATCCTCGTTCTTGATGCCAATGCTGCGCATCAGGTCGCGCAGGCGGTTCATGCGGGCGGTGTCGACCTCGGCCAGGACCTTGCCAACAGACGCATCCGCCTGTGCCCATGCCCGCAGGGCGGGTCCGGCCACGTCGGACTGAACGCTTTGCCCAAAGCGGATGAGCTTGTCGGTGGAAGAGCCGTCGGCGGCCTCATCCTCGGCCAGGGTCGCCATGGTCCGCGATTTCCATTCCTCGAGGAGGGCGGCCTGAAAGGCGGGTACGTCTTTGAAATGCCAGTAGAAAGACCCTTTGGAGGTTTTCAGGTGGCGCGAAAGTGGTTCGGCGCGCAGGGCCTGGGGGCCCAACTTGGCCAGCTGGTCAAGGCCGGCGTCGATCCATGCTGCGGGGGAGAGGGGTGTCTTGGCCATGCGTCCGCGATACGACTGCGTATTTCCAGTTTCAAGGGAAACAACGGGCTGTGCGGCGAATGGGCGCTTTGCTGCGCAAGCCGCGCCAAGTCTTGCCTATATTGCATGCAGGGTGGCGAGGCGTGTTGCCGCAGGATCAGCTGCGGATCTGGGCTGCGAGCGCCAGCGCGACGACCAACAGCATGGAGCCTGCCATGGCGAAGTTGACCACGCGCTGTTTGCGTGGGGCGAGGTCGAGCGCCTTGAGCGCGCCGCCGAACCAGACCCAGATGACATGGATCGGGACCCAGATGGCGTTCACGATCAGCAGCTTCCAGAGGGCTTCGGTCAGGAGCGCGTCGGGCAGGATGGAAAACCCGGCAAAGAGGGCGGTGTTGACGGCATAGGCCTTAGGATTGATCGGTTGCAGCAGGACGCCCGCGCGCACGCCGGGTTGCGATGTGGCCGGGGCAAAGGCGAGGTTCGATCCGGCAAAGGCGATGCGCGTGGCCAGATAGAGCAGGTAGGCCAGCGACAGGACCGACAGGATGGTGCGGATGACCGGGTTGGCCAGCACCAGCCCGGCGAGGCCGGTGATCACGGCGAGGATCACCAGATTGTTGCCGATAAAGAGCCCGAGCACATAGCGCAGGCCCGCGCGCATGCCGTAGGCGGCACCGACACCGGCGGCAGACAACACGCCGGGGCCGGGGGTCACGATCAGGAAAAAGACGGCGGCGGCAAAGGTGAGCATGCCGCCACAGTGGCCATTTTGGGCGTCCGGTCAATCCGGGAGGACGGCGGAAACCGACGCGGTTTCCGGGCGTTTTCCGGGTCGGAAAACGGGTGCGCCTAGCTCAGGATGCGGCGCGCGATGACCTGCGCCTGAATTTCGGCGGCCCCTTCAAAGATGTTGAGGATGCGGGCGTCACACAGCACGCGGGAAATCTTGTATTCCAGCGCAAAGCCGTTGCCGCCGTGGATTTGCAGCCCATTGTCCGCAGCCGCCCAGGCCACGCGGGCGCCCAGCAGCTTGGCCATGCCCGCTTCCACGTCGCAGCGGCGGCCTTCGTCCTTTTCGAAGGCGCTGAAATAGGTCAGCTGGCGCGCCACCATGATCTCCATCGCCATCATCGCCAGCTTGCTGGCCACGCGGGGAAACGCGATCAGCGCCTTGCCGAACTGCTTGCGGTCCTGCGCGTATTGCATCGAGATGTCGAGCGCGGAGGCGGCCACGCCGATGGCGCGGGCGGCGGTCTGGATGCGGGCGGATTCGAAGGTCTCCATCAGCTGCTTGAAGCCCTTGCCTTCCTCGCCGCCCAGCAGGTTTTCCCCTTTGACCTTGAAGCCGTCAAAGCCCAGCTCGTATTCCTTCATGCCGCGATAGCCCAGCACTTCGATCTCGCCGCCGGTCATGCCGTCGGTGGGAAAGGGGTTGTCGTCGGTGCCGGGCGTCTTTTCGGCTAGGAACATCGACAGGCCCTTGTAGTCGGTCGTGTCGGGGTCGGTGCGGGCGAGCAGGGTCATGACTTGCGTGCGGGTGGCGTGGGTGATCCACGTCTTGTTCCCGGTGATGGTATAGTCGCCGTCTGCGTCCTTGACCGCGCGGGTGCGCAGCGCGCCCAGATCGGAGCCTGTGTTCGGCTCGGTGAACACTGCCGTGGGCAGGGTTTCGGCGGAGGCCAGCTGCGGCAGCCACTTTTGCTTTTGCTCTTCGGTGCCGCCGGCGATGATCAGCTCGGCGGCGATCTCGGACCGGGTGCCAAGGGAGCCGACGCCGATATAGCCGCGCGACAGCTCTTCGGAGACGACGCACATGGACGCCTTGGACAGGCCAAAGCCGCCATATTCCTCGGGGATGGTGAGGCCGAAGACGCCCATTTCGGCCAGTTCCTCGATGACTCCCATCGGGATCAGCTCGTCCTTGAGGTGCCAGTCGTGGGCGAAGGGTTCGACCTTTTCCACGGCGTAGCGGCGGAACTGTTCGCGGATCATCTCCAGCTCTTCGTCGAGGCCGGAGGCGCCCACCGTGATCTCGGCGCTGCGTTCCTGCATGAGTTCCACGAGGCGCATGCGCGCGGCCTGGGTGTTGCCGCCCTGGGTCAGGGTCATGATGGCGGGGGCCATGAGTCCGCGCATGTCATCCTGGCTGAGGCCCAGATCCTGCAGGCGCAGGATCTCGCCCTGGTTCATCTGGATGCCGCCATAGACCTGCCAGAGGTATTCGCCAAAGGCGATCTGGTGGATCAGCGCCTCGACCTCGCCGAATTTGGACTGTTCGGACAGCGCCTCGGCCCATTTCTGCATCTGGCGCAGCGCCTCGACATATGTGGCGAGCCACGCCAGCCCGTGGGCGGCGGTCTGGTGCTGTTCGACCAGCGCGGAGGAGACGCGACCATCGGCGCTGACGAGCGTTTTGACCCGGTCGCGGGCGGTGTCCAGCACAGCCTCGAGCGGGGCGATGGCCGCGCCTGTCAGGTCCAGCAGGTTGTCCAGCAGTACCGGGGCCAGCGTCCCCATTTCCTGTCCATCATGTGCCATCGGTGCATCCTCTTTTTCGCGTCGCCCTTCCCTAGTCATTATGCAGGTGCAGCGCAACAATTATTCGTTTAGCGTCCGTGATTTGTTCAATAGTTGCGCCTTGATCTTTTGCAGTGCAGCACTAACCCGGTACATGACGTGGCGTCAGGTGCGGCGGGGGCGGCAACGATGAGGCCCAGTGTAGCGGATTGTGGCGTCTGCCGGAACGGGGAATGGCGGGGCCCGAGCGATGTCGCCGGGGGGATTCGGGCGCCGGTCGGGACAAAACAAAGCCCGCGACCCGGAGGGCGCAGGCTTTTGGTACTCGTTAATAAATCTCGTTCGTAAATTCTGTCAGAAAGCATCGGGTCGAAAGAGGCGGGGACAGACGCGCGACCGTTCTGGTCTGGTGGTGGTGCTGCTGGCCGGGCTGAGCCTGGCCGAACGCGTCCGGTCGGCGGGTTGACGTCCCTTAGGACGCGCGCCGCGACACCGTCAGCCCCGACACGTCTTCGATGAAGGTGACGATGCGGGACTTGATCTTTTCATCTTCGATTGCGGCCAAAGCGTTCACGATATCAAGGCCGTTGTCACGGCGCGGCAGGCTTTCCACCTCGGCCATGCCTTCGAAGAAATAAGCCGTCGGCACGTCTAGAATGCGCGACAGTTCAAACAGGCGGCTGGCCGCGATGCGGTTCGAGCCGATTTCGTATTTCTGAATTTGCTGAAAAGACAAGTTCAGGCGTTTGGCGACATCGGTCTGCGACATTCTCCGCAGTGTCCGAATTTGCTTGAGTCGTTTCCCCACATGGACATCCACTGGATGTGACATTGTACCATTACTCCCGTTGTTTCCGTCCCAGTGGTGTCCGAAATCAGGGGTTGTGTTTCAATTGACTAGATGTGCACCGCAAATACACGCCAATGTAGCATTGATGTGTGAAAGTGTTAACGCTAAGGTGTTACTCATAATACATTGAGAGGCAACCTTAGTGAACGCTCCGGTGAAACAGCTGAAGGAAATGAACCAGCCGCTGCTGTTCGAGATGCTGCGCTCCTTCACGACACTGGCCAAGACGTTGAACCTGTCGCACGCGGTGTCCGAGCTGAACAGCACGCGTCAGACGGTGCGCCGTCATATTGCCCTTTTGGAAGAGATGCGTGGCGAGGTCCTGTTTGACGTGGTCAACCGCCGGTACGAGCTGACTGCGGCGGGGCAGGCGGCGTTGCCGGCGGCCGAATCGCTCTTGGGGCATGGACGGCTGTGGCTGCGTGGCCAGATCAAGGATGTCGACGGCCTGATGGGCATGTCCTATGTCGACGAGACCGGCTGGTATTATCATCAGCAGCAACAGCCGATCAGCGTCGCGTGGTCCAACCCGTCGGGCCTGTTCCGGGCCGCGATCCAGTGCTGGTCCGCCGCCGAGGGCGGGCTGGAGAGCAAAAAGATGCTGCCGGTGCGGCCCTACGCGCTGGTCTACCGCGACACCTCTGCGGGGTGGCTGTGCACCGAAGTGGGGGAGCAGTCGTTCTATTCCAAGTGGTGGGGCTGGGCGGCGGCCCGCAGCAGTGTGGGGCGGTCGCTGGACCAGTTTCCGTTCGGCCCCGAACTGGCGCGGGTGATGGATGTGCCCCTGCGCGAGGTGCAGACCACCTGCGGCATGCGCCTTGATCAGGTGGTCACCCGCATCCCCCGTACGGTGGGCGGCATTCCCGAACATCTCGTGTTCGAACGGCTGCTTTTGGGGTGCAACATGCCCGATGGCAGTTTCGCGCTGATGGTGCTGGTTGACCGGCCCGATACGATCCGTGTTGCGGGCCTCGATCAGTCCTCTCTCGAGGAGATGTCGCACGATGTTGTCGTGGATTTTGAGGGGCATTAAGCACGTTTAGTGTTTTCCGACATTCTCGGCTAAGGTGTTTTCATCTTATGCGAGAAGGAGAGAGTCGGGTGACTTTTCAGAATATGCGGATGGGGGAACGCTTTGTTGCCTCGAGCTTGCGTTTGTTCGCATCTCACGACCTGACCCTACGGGTCGGTTATGATTTTGAGCAGTACCGCGCCATTTTGCGCGAGGCACGTCCGGACCACAAAGTGGGCGTGCCATTTGACGCCGATCTGAACGATTTTTCGGACGGTTCGGCCTTCTGGATTGTGGCGATTGACGGTGCCGGACGGGTGGTCCATTCGCAGGCGTTGCGCTTGCTGGATGTGACGGGAAGCACGCTGGCCAGCTACCTCAACGCCAATTTCACCGACTTTCCGCCGCCTTCGATCGCGCTTGATCTGGAGCAGTCATGCTATCAGGCGGGGCCGGGGGCGCAGCGGATGACGGGGCGTATGGCCTATCACGGCGAGTTCTGGATTGCGGATGCGGACGGGGCCTATCGCGGCAGCGGGCTGTCGACGGTGCTGTGCCGCTACGGGTTCTGGATGGCGACCCAGCACTGGGATCCCGACCATATATTCGCGTTCATGCTGAACCAGGTCCACTACAAGGGGCTGGCGGCCCGCACCGGCTGGATGCACACGGATCCCGGTGCTTTGCACTGGTATCCGCGCGATGGGCGGCCCGCATTCGAGACGGTGATGGCCTATCTGCACCGCGAGGATGTCGACTTTTTGCTGCACATGCCGATCAAGGTCGACAAGACGACGCAACAGCGGGCGGCACGGGCGGCGTAGCCTCAACCGATGGCTGCGGCGCGCACGTCTTCGTCGATATAGGGCAGGTACTGCTCGAAATTGGCGGAGAACATGTCGACCAGCTTGGCCGCCTGCACGTCGTAGGCGGCACCATCGTCCCAGGTCCGGCGGGGGTCCAGCAGGATGTCCGCCACGCCCGGCACCGACACCGGCACGTCAAAGCCGAAATGCGCGTCCTTGCGGAAGTCACCCGCCGCAAGCGAGCCATCCAGCGCTGCCGTCAGAAGCGCCCGTGTCGCGCGGATCGGCATCCGGGAGCCGATGCCATAGGCCCCGCCCGTCCAGCCGGTGTTGACCAGCCAGCAGGTGGCGCCGTGTTTGGCGATCTTGTCCTGCAGCAGCTTACCGTAAACCTCGGGCCGTCGCGGCATGAACGGCGCGCCGAAACAGGTGGAGAATGTGGGCTGCGGTTCGGTCACGCCCCGCTCTGTCCCGGCCACCTTGGCGGTGAAGCCTGACAGGAAGTGATACATCGCCTGGGCCGGTGTCAGCCGTGCAATCGGCGGAAGTACGCCGAAGGCATCGCAGGTCAGCATGATGATGTTCTTGGGGTGGCCGCCAAGCGCGGATGTGGACGCGTTCGAGATGTAGTGCAGCGGGTAAGCGCAGCGCATGTTGGCCGTCAGGCTGTCATCCTCGAAATCCAGTTCCTTGGTGTCGGGGTCGTGCACCATGTTCTCGATCACGGTCCCGAATTTCTCGGTGGTGGCGTAGATTTCGGGCTCTGCCTCCGCGCTCAGGTTGATCGTCTTGGCATAGCAGCCGCCTTCGAAGTTGAAGGTGCCGCGATCCGACCAGCCATGTTCGTCGTCACCGATGAGCGTGCGGCCCGGATCAGCGCTGAGCGTGGTCTTGCCCGTGCCCGACAGGCCAAAGAACACGGCGGTGTCCACGGGGTTGCCGTGGGCGTGGTTGGCCGAGCAGTGCATCGGCATCACGCCACGGTCGGGCAGCAGGTAGTTGAGCAGGGTGAACACGGATTTCTTGTTCTCGCCCGCATATTCGGTGCCGCCGATCAGGATCATCTTGCGGTCGAAATTCATCGCGATGACCGTCTCGGACCGGCAATTGTGCTTGGCAGGGTCGGCGTGGAAGCTGGGGCAGTTGATCACGGTAAAATCGGCGACGAAGTCGGCGATATCCTCGGCGTCGGGGCGGCGCAGCATGTGGCGGATGAACAGCCCGTGCCAGGCCAGTTCCGTCACCATGCGCACATTGATCGAATAGCTGGGATCGGCCCCGCCGGTGAGGTCCTGCACATAGTATTCGCCGCCCTGCATGTGGGCGAGCATGTCCTGATAGAGCGCCTCGAACCCTTCGGGCGACATTTCGGCGTTGTTGTCCCACCAGATGCTGTCGGCGACGCTGTCGGTCTTGACCACGTGCTTGTCCTTGGGCGAGCGGCCCGTGAACTTGCCCGTGGTGACAAGGAAGGTGCCGCCCTTGCCCAGCGTGCCCTCGTCGCGGGCCAGCGCGCGTTCGATCAGCGCCGGTTCGATGAGGTTGTAATAGACATCGCCCAGCCCATTGATCCCTTGATCTTCGAGGCGGAAGTGCGGGTTGACCCGTCCAATTGTCATGCGATGTCTCCTGGTGCCGCGGTGCGCGGTGTTGCTGGAAGTGGTGCGGCCCCGGGTGCGCGTCAGGGTGCCCGCCGGTCTTAACATGCTGATTTGTGGGGTGAACAGGCGGGCAACGCGCAGTTAGCGCCACCATGGCGACCGGTTGCGCAAACACTGTTTCCGAAACAGGGCGTCAGACGCGAATGTGCGGCAATTTAGCCATTCCTAACCAATTTCTGGCGAAAGTTGGGGGGCATTCGACACCTGATTCGCACTTCTTGATTGATTCGCAGGGCCAAACGCGGGACTATGTCCGAAAAACAACAATAAGTTCGAGTAGTAAAAGGATACAGGCAATGAACAAAATTGCACTGGTTGACGACGACAGGAATATCCTGACGTCCGTCTCCATGACGCTTGAGGCTGAGGGGTTCGAGGTCGAAACGTTCAACGACGGTCAGGCCGCACTTGACGCGTTCAACAAACGCTTGCCCGATATGGCGGTGCTGGACATCAAGATGCCGCGCATGGACGGCATGGACCTGCTCCAGCGGTTGCGGCAGAAAACCACGATGCCGGTGATCTTTCTCACCTCCAAGGATGATGAGATCGACGAGGTGCTGGGCCTCCGCATGGGTGCCGATGACTATGTGAAAAAGCCGTTTTCACAGCGTCTTCTGGTTGAGCGCATCCGGGCGCTGCTGCGTCGTCAGGACGCCGTGGCGAGCGAAGAGGTGGGCACCACCGAAGAGACCAAGGTGATGGAGCGGGGCGATTTGCGGATGGACCCGCTGCGCCACTCGGTCAGCTGGCGGGGCAAGGACGTGTCACTGACGGTGACCGAGTTCCTGCTGCTGCAGGCGCTGGCACAGCGACCCGGTTTCGTCAAATCGCGCGATCAGCTGATGGACGTGGCCTATGACGATCAGGTCTATGTCGACGACCGGACCATCGACAGCCACATCAAGCGTTTGCGCAAGAAGATGCGCAGCGCTGACGACACGTTCTCGGCGATTGAGACGCTGTACGGTATTGGCTACCGGTACAACGAAGAATAAGACACGCCAGAATGGCGCGCGCAAAGGGCCGCTAGGGGCCCTTTGACAACAGGCTAGGGATGCGCAGTGCGAGATACAGGCACGCCACCAATGCGAGACGGCGATGTGGTGCTCGGCGAAGACTGGGTGTCGCCGGACAGCGTGACCTCGTCCGAGATGCGCGACACGCGCGCGCGGCGCGGACTGGTGTCGCTGCGCAGCTCACCGCTCGCGCGCAAGATCATCACGTTCAACCTGATCGCGTTGAACGTGCTGGTGGCGGGCATCCTGTACCTGAACTCGACCCGCGACAGCCTTGCGGTGCAACGCATTTCCGGCGTGATCGCGCAGGCCGAACTGGTCGCCGACGTGATCGAAGCGATGATGCCCGTGGGCGCGCCCGTCAGCCTGTCCAGCGGCGATGGGATCGACCTTGAGGCGACGCTTGCGGGTCTTGATGTAAGTATCGGAAAAGACGTCTATGTTTTCGACACGACGGAGGCGCTGGCGGCCCAGACCCAAGGCAGCCTCGACCTGCGCAACGAGGATGAGCCGCAAAAGGGCAAGGCGGTCCTGACCGACGGTCTGACATGGTTGTGGACGGTCGTGTCGCGCCCGTTTTCGGGCGGGCCAGCCGTGCCGCAGACCCCGGTCGAGGATCAGTTGCGCGGCCTCGTCTCCGCCAGCCTCGCCGGTGAGACGCAGGTGGGCAACGTGGTGAACGCCAACGGTGCGCAGCTCTTTGCCATTGTGACGCCGATCCAGCAGGGACCGATCGCCATCGGTGCGGTCGCGCTGACCAGTGCCTCGGGCGAGATTGACGCGCTGGTGCGCAGTGAGCGGGAGCGGGTGTTGCAGATGTTCGTCATCGCGACGCTGGTCTCCATCGGGCTGAGCTTGGTGCTGGCCTCGACCATCGCGAACCCGCTGGCCGATCTGGCCGCTGCGGCCGAACTGGGCCGCGACAAGAATGCGCGCAAGGTGAACCCCGGGCGCATCCGCATCCCCGACCTGACCGCACGGCCCGACGAGATCGGGCGCCTGTCGGGTGCGCTGCGCGGCATGATATCCGCGCTCTACAACCGCATCGACGGGAACGAGCAATTCGCCGCGGACGTCGCCCACGAGATCAAGAACCCGCTGGCCTCTCTGCGCTCTGCCGTGGGCACGCTGCGGATGGTCAAGCGCGAGGATCAGCGCGAAAAGCTGCTGGATGTGATCGAACATGACGTGCGCCGGCTGGACCGTCTGGTCAGCGACATCTCCAACGCCTCCCGCCTCGACAGCGAGCTGGTCAAGGAAGAGGAAGAGGCGTTCAACCTGCTGCAAATGCTGGACAATCTGGGCCAGTACCTGGGCGAGGACGCGCGTGGCAAGGGGATCGAGTTCATCAGCGACCTGCCCACGGACGCCATTCAGGTGCACGGGCTGGAGGCGCGGCTGGCGCAGGTTTTCGTCAACCTGATCACCAACGCGATTTCCTTTTGCGAGGATGGCGACGCGATCCGCGTCTGGGCGCGCAAGCGCGAAAACCGGGTGCTGGTGGTGGTCGAGGATACCGGCCCCGGCATCCCCGATCAGGCGCTCACCAAGATTTTCAAGCGCTTCTATTCGCAACGTCCCGAAGAGCATTTCGGCAACAACTCCGGCCTCGGCCTCGCCATCTCCAAGCAGATCGTGGAGGCGCATGGCGGCGTGATCTGGGCCGAGAATATCCGGCCGACAGATGCCGACATCACTTCCGAACCGCTGGGCGCGCGGTTTGTCGTGGGCCTGCCGGTCTGACGCGCCATGATGCGCGTGCACGCCAGCGCCGTGGCCTTTGGCCCGCGCGGTGTGCTGATCCAGGGCGCGTCGGGCAGCGGTAAATCCAGCCTAGCGCTGCAGCTGATGCAGATGGGCGCGACCCTGATCGCGGACGACCAGACCGAGCTTTATATCCACGAAGGCACGCTTTGGGCCCGTGCGCCGGATACGATCAGCGGCCTGATCGAGGCGCGCGGCGTCGGCCTGCTGCACGCGGATGCGCAGCCTGCGCCGATCTGCGTCGCCGTCGACCTCGACCATGTCGAGACCGCGCGTTTGCCCCCTGTCCGACACATCAAATTGCTGGACAGGGAAGTGCCGCAACTGCAAAAAGTCGCGAGCCCGGCTTGGCCTGCTGCACTTGCACAATATCTCATGTCCGGAAGGAGCAACCCGGAATGAACGACACCCAAGCCAAGGCACGCCGCGTTGTGCTGGTCACCGGCCCGTCCGGGGCCGGTCGCACCAGCGCCATCCGCGTGCTTGAGGATTTGGGCTACGAGGCCATCGACAACATGCCGCTGCGCCTTGTCCATGCGCTGCTGGACGACCCGGAGGCGACCAAGCCGCTGGCGCTGGGGATCGACCCGCGCACGCGCGACTTTTCCCTCGCGGCGGTCACCGATGCGCTGGGTCTGATCGCGGCCACGCCCGGGCTGGCGCCCGAATTGCTGTACCTGGATTGCGCCACGGACGTGTTGCTGAACCGGTTTTCCGAGACGCGCCGCCGCCACCCGCTGGCCGCCACCGACCGGGTGGAGGCAGGCATTCAGCGCGAGCTGGCCATCCTCGCCCCGCTGCGCGCACAGGCGGATGTGCTGATCGACACCACCAGCCTGAACGTCCACCAGTTGCGCGGCGAGGTGGAACACTGGTTTTCGCCCGGTGGGCAGTCGCAGCTGGCCGTGTCGGTGCAAAGCTTCAGCTACAAGCGCGGGCTGCCGCGGTCGGTGGACATGGTGTTTGACTGCCGTTTTCTCAAGAACCCGTACTGGGTGCCCGCGCTGCGGGCGGCGACGGGGCAGGCGGCAGAGGTGCAGGACTATATCGCCACCGACCCGCGCGCCGACACCTTTGCCGCGCAGGTGCGCGACATGATCCTGTGGTTGCTGCCGGCCTATCTGGACGAGGGCAAATCGCACCTGTCGGTCGCGTTTGGCTGTACGGGCGGGCAACACCGGTCGGTTGCGATGGCCGAAACGCTGGCGCAGGCCCTTGCGGCTGCGGGCTGGCAGGTGTCTATTCGGCATCGCGAATTGGATCGCGGTCAGCGCAAAGAGGCCCCAGTTTGATCGGAGTTGTGATCGTTGCCCATGGCGGCCTCGCGGGGGAATACCTCAAGGCGATCGAGCATGTGGTGGGCCGCCAGCCCGGCATCCGCGCCATCGCCATCGAGGCCGATCACGACCGCACCGCCAAGGAAAACGAGATTTGCACCGCCGCCGACGATGTGGACACGGGCGACGGGGTTGTGGTGGTCACGGACCTGTTCGGCGGCTCGCCCTCGAACCTGAGCCTGCTGGCGTGTCGGCCGACCAATCGGCGGATTCTCTATGGGGCGAACCTGCCGATGCTGATTAAGCTGGCCAAGAGCCGTCAACTTGACGTAAGTGCCGCCGTGCGCGCCGCCCTCGCCGCGGGCAAGAAGTACATCGACAGCCAGAACATCAGCCTAGATACCTGAACCATGCCCACCCGTACGTTGGAAATCGTGAATATCAAAGGGCTGCACGCCCGCGCCTCGGCCAAACTGGTCGAAGTGGTCGAGGGGTTTGACGCCCGCGCCGATGTGACCAAGGATGGCATGCAGGCCTCGGGCGACAGCATTATGGGGCTTTTGATGTTGGCAGCGCCGATGGGAAGTTTTATTGACGTTGAAACGTCGGGTCCGGATGCGGAGGCGCTTGCCGATGCGCTGCAGGCGCTGGTGGCCGACAAATTCGGGGAAGAGGCCTGAGCGCGGGTCGGAAACGTCAACGAGGTAGGACCGCTTTGGTGGACAGCACGCACAACGCTGGCAATCTGGCCAAGCCTGAGACGGTGTCGTTTCACAAATACGACCGCCGCAGCCTGTCCTACGCCTCGACCTTCGAGGATCCGTGGAAGGCCAGCTTTATCAGGGTGATGGAGGCGTTCACGGGCAAGCTGACGATCCTGCGCCTGATCCGCAAGTTCGAACGCAAGGGCGCGCCAGCGGGCCAGGCGTTCTGGCGGGCGTGCCTGGACGTGATGGGGATTGAGCTGACGACCCCGCAGGTGCAGTTGGACCGCATCCCCAAGACCGGGCCGGTGATCGTGGTCGCGAACCATCCCCACGGGATGGTGGACGGCATGATCTTTGCTGATCTGATTGGCCGGGTGCGCCCGGATTACCGCATCCTGACCCGGTCGCTGCTGACGGCGATTGACGAGGTGGCGGGCAGTTACATGATCCCGGTGCCGTTCCCGCATGACAAGGACGCGCAGCGCAAGGGCGTGGAGATGCGCGCCAAGGCGATGAAGCACCTCAAGGACGGGGGCGTCGTGGCGCTGTTTCCGTCGGGCGTGGTTGCCGCGTCCGAGACGTGGTGGGGGCCTGCGGTGGAGGGTGAGTGGAACGTGTTCACCGCCCAACTGATCCGCCGGTCGGGGGCCACGGTGTTGCCGATGAAGTTTCCCGGCCAGAACAGCCGCGCCTACCAGATCGCGAACAAGGTGTCGCCGATGATCCGGCAGGGGCTGCTGCTGCACGAGATCGTGCATTCGCTGAACAAACCGCAGGGGCCCATCGTGGGCCATCCGCTGGACCCGGATTTCGTCACCGAGTGGAAGGATGATCCGCGCGGGTTCATGGCCTGGCTGCGCGACCACACGCTGGCCCTGAAGGACTGAACGGATTTTGACGCAAAATCCGGGCGTTTTCCGTCGCGGAAAACGGGTGCGCCCGGACTGGACATCGCGGCGATGTCCAACCGGTTTCCGCGCCGGAAACCGTCACCGTGTGGGCACAGGCACCTCGCCGCGGTAATCATAGAACCCGCGTTGCGACTTGCGGCCCAGCCACCCGGCCTCGACATATTTGGTCAGCAGCGGGCAGGGGCGGTACTTGGTGTCGGCGAGCCCGTCATGCAGCACGTTCATGATGGCCAGACAGGTGTCCAGCCCGATGAAATCGGCCAGTTCCAGCGGCCCCATCGGGTGGTTCGCGCCCAGCTTCATCGAGCTGTCGATGGACTGCACCGAGCCGACGCCCTCGTAGAGCGTGTAGACCGCCTCGTTGATCATCGGCATCAGGATGCGGTTGACGATGAAGGCGGGGAAATCCTCGGCGGTGGCAGCGGTCTTGCCCAGCTTGTCGACCACCGCCTTGCAGGCGGTGAACGTGTCGGCGTCGGTGGCGATGCCGCGGATCAGCTCGACCAGTTGCATCACCGGCACCGGGTTCATGAAGTGGAAGCCCATGAATTTTTCCGGGCGGTCCGTGCGGCTGGCCAGACGTGTGATCGAGATCGAGGAGGTGTTCGACGTCAGGATCGTATGCGGTTGCAGATGCGGCAGCAGGTCCTCGAAAATCGCCTGTTTCACCGTTTCGCGTTCGGTGGCGGCCTCGATGATCAGGTCGGTCTGGCCCAGCTCCGGCAGCGCCAGTGTCGTCGATATCCGCGCCAGTGCCTCGGCCTTGGCGTCCGCCGCGATCTTGCCCCGTGACACCTGCCGTTCGAGGTTGCGGTCGACGGTCGCCACACCCTGGCTCAGCGCCTCTTCGGAGATGTCGTTGAGCATCACGTGATACCCGGCCAGCGCCATCACGTGGGCAATGCCGTTGCCCATTTGACCGGCTCCGACGATCCCGACCGATTTGATGTCCATGCCGCACCCCTATGTGTCCGCACGCACCATAGTGTCAGGCCGCAGGCCGGGGCAAGGGCCGCAAAGGTCACGAAAATGCCCCGTTTCATTAGCACTTGGGAAAGGGGCCGGTGTCATTTTGTCGTTGGGTGAGTAACTGATGAGTGGGTGTCATGAGCTTTGATACATTGGGGCCGGGGGGCCTCGACTATTTGCCGTGCCGGTATGGTGCGTCGAAAATCCTGTTTCGCGGCCCGAAGCGCCCGCTGGATCAGCCGTATGTGGCGTTTTTTGGCGGTACGACGACCTATGGCAAGTTCGTGGAAACCCCGTTTCCCGAGCTGGTGGAGCAGGATCTGGGCCTGACCTGCGTCAACTTTGGCTGCGTGAACGGCGGGATCGACGCCTACGCGTCGGACCCGGTGCTGCGCGAGGCGGCGATCAAGGCGCGTGTGACGGTCATTCAGATCACCAGCCCGCGCAATATGTCGAACCGGTTCTACAAGGTGCATCCGCGCCGCAATGACCGGTTCATCGAGGCGTCGGAGCTGTTGCGCACGATCTATCGCGAGGTCGACTTTGCCGAGTTCAACTTTGCCAACCACCTGTTGCAGCGCTTGCGGCTGGTCTCGCCGGACCGGTTCCATGCCGTGCTGGACGAATTGCGCACCGCGTGGCTGGCCCGGATGCGGCTGGTGCTGAGCCAGATCCCCGGCAAGACGATCCTGCTGTGGGCAAGCGATACGGCCCCGTCGGATGTGGCGCTGGATCTGGAGGCCGACCCGGCCTTCGTCACGCACAGCATGATTTCGGAGATCGAGCCGCTGGTGACCAAATATGTGAAGGTGGTCGCCTCGGACGCGGCGCAGACGGCGGGCACCGATGGGATGGTCTATGCCGAGATGGACGGCCCGGCGGCGGCACAGATGCTGGGGCCGATGGCGCATCGCGAGATTGCCGATGCGCTCGTGCCGGCCCTGCAGGGCCTGACATGAAAAAACCGCCGCAGGTGATGCGGCGGTTTCCAGTGTCTGCGCGGGGGCTTAGCCGAGTTTTTCGACCAGTTCCGGGACGGCGTCGAACAGGTCCGCCACGAGGCCGTAATCGGCCACCTGGAAAATCGGCGCTTCTTCGTCTTTGTTGATCGCGACGATGACCTTGCTGTCCTTCATGCCGGCGAGGTGCTGGATCGCACCGGAAATGCCGACCGCGACATAGAGGTCGGGGGCCACAACCTTGCCCGTCTGGCCAACCTGCCAGTCGTTGGGGGCATAGCCCGAGTCGACCGCGGCGCGCGAGGCACCGACGGCGGCACCCAGTGTGTCGGCCAGCTTTTCGATCAGGGCAAAGTCGTCTTCGGAGCCGACACCACGGCCACCGGACACGACCACACCGGCCGATGTCAGTTCGGGGCGGTCGGTTTCGGCGACCTTGTCCTCGACCCAGGATGACAGGGCAGGGTCAGCGGCAGCGCCAATGGTCTCGACCGCAGCCGATCCGCCTGTGGCGGCGGCGTCAAAGGTGGACGTGCGGAAGGTGATGACCTTCTTGCCGTCGCCCGATTTCACCGTCTGGATCGCATTGCCCGCATAGATGGGGCGTTCGAAGGTGTTGGCGTCGATCACCGCCGTCGCATCCGAGATCACCATCGCGTCCAGCAGGGCCGCCACGCGGGGCATGATGTTCTTGGCGTCGGTCGTGGCCGGGGCCACGATGTGCTCGTAATCACCGGCCAGCGACACGATCAGGTCGGCGACCGGCTCGGCCAGACGCTTGCCATAGAGCGCGTCTTCGGCGCAGAGCACCTTGGCCACGCCTGTGATCGTCGCCGCCTCGGCGGCGGCATCGGCGCAGGTGGCACCAGTGGCCAGTACCGTCACGTCGCCCAGGGCGGTTGCGGCCGTCACGGCCTTGGCGGTGGCGTCCATCGCCAGTGCGCCGTCATTGATTTCTGCGAGAAGAAGAACAGCCATTACACAGCCCCCGCTTCTTTGAGTTTCTCCACAAGCTCGTCGACCGAGCCCACCTTGATGCCCGCGGCCCGTGTTTCGGGTTCGGACGTTTTCACGATCTCAAGCCGTGGTGCGACATCCACGCCGTAATCGGCGGGAGTCTTTTCATCCAGCGGCTTTTTCTTGGCCTTCATGATGTTGGGCAGCGACGCGTAGCGCGGCTCGTTCAGACGCAAATCCACGGTGATGATCGTGGGCATGTTGACCTCGATGGTCTGCAGGCCGCCGTCTACTTCGCGCGTGACCTTGGCCTTGTCGCCCGCCACTTCGACCTCGGAGGCGAAGGTGGCCTGGGACCAGCCCAGCAGGGCGGCGGTCATCTGACCGGTGGCGTTCATGTCGTTGTCGATCGCCTGCTTGCCGCACAGCACGAGGCCCGGCTGCTCTTCCTCGACGACCTTGGCGAGGACCTTGGCGACGCTCAACGGCTCGATATCCGTGTGGACATCGTCGGCAGCGACCACGAGGATGGCGCGATCCGCGCCCATGGCGAGTGCGGTGCGCAGCGTTTCCTGGGACTGCTTGACGCCCACGGACACGGCGACGACCTCGTCGGCCTGGCCGGCTTCTTTCAGGCGGATGGCCTGTTCGACGGCGATTTCGTCGAACGGGTTCATCGACATCTTGACGTTGGCGAGATCCACACCTGATCCGTCCGCTTTGACGCGGACTTTCACGTTGTAATCGATCACGCGTTTGACGGGCACCAGCACCTTCATGAGCGTTCCTCTCCTCAAAATACGACTCGGCGTTAACAGCCACTTAGTCGGTCCCGGATGGTTTACCCAACCCCGAGCAAGGGAAACAGGACAAAATCGTCACGTCATAACGCTGGGACGCCGCGTCTTGTGCAGTATAATGACCGGGATGTGATCTGGCGTGTGCACAGAAAGGGCAGCGATATGCAGCGTGTTCAAGGATTTGGCGGGTTTTTCTTTCGCTCCGACGCGCCGGAGGCGCTGGCGACATGGTATCGCGATATGCTGGGGATCGACCTTGTGCCGACCGCGGCGGACCAAAAACCCTGGATCGCGGAGGGCGGCGCGACCGTGTTTGCGCCATTTGCCGCCGACACGGATTATTTTGCGGCCGACAAGGCATTCATGCTGAACTTCCGGGTGGGCGATCTGGATGCGATGGTGGCGCAGTTGCAGGCCGCCGGTATCGCGGTCGAGATGAAGGACGCGATGCCGGGGATCGGGCGTTTTGCGCATCTGAGCGATCCCGAAGGGACGCCGGTCGAGCTGTGGGAGCCGGAGCAAGGGTAGGCAACTTCCAAGGCTCCGACCATCCAGAAGCGGTTGCCGCTATTCGCGGTTCGCCCCGGGAATCCAGAGGACATCATCCTTGCCGCCGTTGTTCGCGATCCGCGCCGCGACAAAGAACCAGTCGCTCAGACGGTTGAGATATTTTACCGCCGCGGGGTTCACCGCCTCCATCGTGGCAAGCTCCACCGACAGACGTTCGGCCCGGCGCGCCACGGTGCGACACACATGCAGATGCGCCGACAGCGCCGAGCCGCCCGGCAGGATAAAGCTGCGCAGCGGCTCAAGGTTTCTGTTCATCGCGTCGATCTCCGCCTCAAGGCGGCTGACTTGCGCGTCGGCCATGCGCAGGGGCGGGTATTCGGCCTCGGCGTCCTGTTCCATGTCCGGGCGGCACAGGTCGGCGCCCAGATCGAACAGATCGTTCTGAATGCGGCTGAGGGCGACATCCATGTCGCCGTCCGTCACCAGCCGCGCCACGCCGACAAAGGCGTTCAGCTCGTCCGCCGTGCCATAGGCGGTGACGCGCATCGCGTGTTTGGCCACCCGCGCGCCGTTGCCCAGAGCGGTTTCGCCCGCGTCGCCCGTCTTGGTGTAGATCTTGTTGAGAACGACCATGCGCTCAGCCCCCGGTTTGGTTGAAATAGACATAGGCCAGGATCAGCAGCACCGCGACGAACTGTGCCGCGATCCGCGCCTGCATCAGCTTGTTGGAGTTCTTCTGCGCCCAGCCGGACCCTTTGGCGAACCCGCCAAGGCCCAGCATCAGCACCACCACAACGGCCAAAACGGCGAGGAGTATCAGCAGAAATAACGGGTCGAGCCCCATGTCCCATGTCCTTGATGTGTTCTTGTTCGCGCTGATGTAGGCGCTGCGGACCAAAAAGCGAACCGTGAAAGTGCGGTCAGCCCCGGCTCAGCACCCAATCCATCGCGCGCGTCGGCAGCAACCGGCGCAGCACAACCATGATATAGGTCGGCGTCGTGACAAAGTAGCGCGGGCGGGGGCGGGGCGCCTCAAGCGCGTGCACCAGCTTGGCCACCACCGCCTCGGGCGGCAGCTCGAAACTGCCCTTTTCGGTGCTGCCATAGAGTTGCGAGCGGAGCGGGCCGGCATATTGTTCGGCGCGGGCCGAGGCCTGCCAGTCCACCCATTTTTCGAATTGCAGGATGGCGTTGGCGCGGAATTCGCTGGTGATCGGGCCGGGTTCGATCAGCACGATGTGGATCGGCGTGTCGCGCATCTCAACCCGCAGCGTGTCTGTCAGCCCTTCGAGCGCGTGTTTGCTGGCGTTATAGGCCCCGCGCCACGGCATCCCGATGAACCCCAGCACGGAACTGCACTGCACCACGCGCCCGTGCCCCTGGGCGCGCATCACTGGCAGGACCTGCCGGGTCAGCTCGTGCCAGCCAAAGAAATTCGCCTCGAAGAGGGCGCGCAACCCGTCGGTGGGGATGTCCTCCACCCCGCCGGGGATCGCGTAGGCGCCGTTGTTGAAGAGCGCATCCAGCGTGCCGCCCGTCGCCTCCAGCACCTGCGCCAGACCAGTCGTGATGCTGCCCGCGTCCTCGTAATCGATGCGCGGGCTGTCGAACCCTTCGGCGCTCAGCCGCGCGCAGTCCTTGGCCTTGCGGCAGGCGGCAAAGACGCGCCAGCCGCGGGCGCGCAGACCGACCGCAGCGGTGTATCCGATGCCCGTGGAGCATCCGGTGATCAGAACTGTTTTGGTGGTCATGTTGTACGCCCGAACCTTGCCTCGGGCGCATCATGTGTCAGGCGGTGGGGTGATGCAATCAGCCTTCGCTGAGCAGGAAATCGGCCATCCAGCCGACAGTGCCGCCGCCCACAGGGCGCAGTTGCACCCAGCCATTGCCGGGGTCCTGCAGGATTTCGACCTGATCGCCGCGCACCAGCCGGTTGACGACGGAATAGTCGGTGCCGGGTCCGCCGCGCACGTTCACGCTGCGTCCGGTGACCTGACGCACATCGCCTGTCGTTGCGGTGGGCGTTGCCGCCACGGTCTGCACGGACCGGTCGCGGCCGAAATCGACCGGCGTGATCACGGGGCGGTCGACCAGCAGGCTGGGCAGGATGATTGTCGGCTCTTCTTCGGTCACGGCTTCGGCTTTTTCCGGCTCGACCGGGGTGCGGCGCACGGCAGATTGGGTGCGCAGGGTCGGCGCGGGACGCAGCACGTCGCTGACCGACTCGAGGTTCAGGGAGACGCGCGTGACATCTTCGGGCAGGGGGGTGGCGGCGGAGGCATCGGCGACATCGGTGCTCTGCACCGCTTCGGTCACCTCTGCGGGCGCGTCGATTCGGGACAGGCGCGTCGCTTCGGCATCAAAATCGGCCCCGCCGCTCATCTCGTAGAACGCGAAAGCCAGAAAAACAAAACAGATAACGATGAATCGCGTCATACCACGCGTCCCCCCAACATACTCAAGGCCACCGGCAGCATGGTGACAGGTTCAGGTTAACAGACCGCCCGATTCCCCACACTGGAAAAAACCGGTCAGTCCGTCCCGTCGGCGCGATGTTGTTTGCGCGCAACGCGTTGCCGTCGGCGGGTGCTGCGGGGGGATAACGTCGCGAGAACGCCGCTTGTTCCTGCAAAACGGCTTCGTTACACAGCATATATGTCAGATCAGGCCGACCCCCCCAACATGGACCTGTCCGAGCCCCTGCGCCGCGCGCTGGGGGAGCGGTATCTGACCTATGCGCTGTCCACGATCATGCACCGCGCGCTGCCGGATGCGCGTGACGGGCTCAAGCCCGTACACCGGCGGATCATCTACGCGATGCACCGGCTGCGGCTGGCCTCGGGCGGCAAGTTCCTGAAATCGGCCAAGATCAGCGGCGACACGATGGGTGACTTCCACCCCCATGGCGATGCTGCAATCTACGATGCGATGGCGCGTCTGGCGCAGGATTTCAACGTGCGTTACCCGCTGGTCGACGGGCAGGGGAACTTTGGCAACATCGACGGGGATAACCCGGCGGCCTCGCGCTATACCGAAGCGCGTATGACCATGTTTGCCGAGGCGCTGTTGCAGGGTCTCGACGAGAACGCGGTTGATTTTCGGGACAATTACGACGGGCGGCTCGAGGAACCGGCGGTGCTGCCCGCCACCTATCCGAACCTGCTAGCCAATGGCTCCAGCGGGATTGCGGTGGGCATGGCGACGAACATTCCGCCGCACAATATCGCCGAGTTGGTGGACGCCTGCCTGCACCTGATCAAGACGCCGGATGCGCGCGACGATACGCTGATGAACTACGTGCCGGGCCCCGATTTTCCCACCGGTGGGATCATCGTGGAGCCGCCGGAGGCTATCGCGCAGGCGTACCGCACTGGTCGCGGCGGCTTTCGCCTGCGTTGCAAATACGAGGTAGAGGATCTGGGCCGCGGTCAGTGGCAGATTATCGTCACGGAAATCCCCTATCAGGTCCAGAAATCCAAGCTGATCGAAAAGCTGGCGGAGGTCATCCAGACCAAGAAGGTGCCGATCCTCGCCGACGTGCGCGACGAGAGTGCGGACGACATCCGCGTCGTGCTGGAACCGCGCTCCAAGAACGTGGACCCGGACGTGCTGATGGGCATGCTTTATCGCAACTCGGACCTCGAGGTGCGGTTCTCGCTGAACATGAACGTGTTGATCGACGGGGTGACGCCACGCGTCTGTTCGATGAAGGAGGTGCTGCGCGCCTTCCTCGACTTCCGGCGCGACGTGCTGATCCGGCGCAGCCAGCACCGGATGGAAAAGATCGACCACCGGCTCGAAGTGCTCGAAGGGTTGATCGTTGCGTTCCTGAACCTTGATCGGGTGATCGACATCATCCGCTATGACGACGACCCCAAACCGGCGCTGATGCGCGAGGATTGGAGCCTCGATCATCCCCGCGCCATGACTGAGGCCGACTATGTGTCGCCCCGCCCCGGCGAGGGCGAGCTGACCGATGTGCAGGCCGAGGCGATCCTGAACATGCGCCTGCGCAGCCTGCGGCGCCTCGAAGAGATGGAGCTGCTGCGCGAGCGCGACGCGCTGATGGAGGAACGCGCGGGCCTCGAGGACTTGCTGGAGACCGAAGACCTGCAATGGCAGGCGATCTCGGACCAGCTGCGCGACGTCAAAAAGCAGTTTGGCAAAGGGTATCAGGGCGGCGCGCGCCGCACCACCTTTGCCGAGGCGGGCGTGGTCGAGGATGTGCCGCTCGAGGCGATGATCGACCGCGAGCCGATCACGGTGGTGTGCAGCCAGATGGGCTGGATCCGGGCCATGACCGGCCATATCGACCTGACCCGCGAGCTGAAATTCAAGGACGGCGACGGGCCGCGCTTCATCTTTCATGCGGAGACGACAGATCGGCTGGTCGTCGTCGGCTCAAACGGGCGGTTCTATACGCTGTCAGCGGCCAACCTGCCCGGCGGACGCGGCATGGGCGAGCCGCTGCGCCTGATGGTGGACCTGCCCAACGAGGCGCAGATCCTCACCATCCTGACCCACAAGCCGGGACGCAAGCTGCTGGTCGCCTCGACCGCAGGCGATGGCTTTATCGTGCCCGAGGACGAGGTGATCGCGCAGACCCGGACGGGCAAGCAGGTGCTGAACGTGCGCGGAGACGTCACCGCCCATGTGTGCAAACCGGTCAACGGCGATCACGTCGCGGTGGTCGGCGAGAACCGCAAGGTGCTGGTGTTCGCCCTGTCCGAACTGCCCGAAATGGCGCGCGGCAAGGGCGTGCGGTTGCAGAAATACAAGGATGGCGGGCTGAGTGACGCCACCACCTTTACCCTCGCCGAGGGGCTGTCGTGGCTGGACCCGGCGGGACGCACGCGCACCGAAACCGATCTGGGCGAATGGACGGCCAAACGCGCGACCGCAGGGCGCATGGCGCCACGTGGATTTCCCAGAGACAACACATTCTAGCCCGAGTATTATCCTACCCACGAGCGAATTGCCCGAAACGGGCGTTGTGACAGGGACAGTACAATGAGTGCGCAAATTCAGGGTCGCTATTTTGGTAAGGGCGCCCCGCTATTCAAACTTTATTTCATCACCGCGATCTTCACGATTCTCACGCTGGGCATCTACCGGTTCTGGGCCAAGACGCGGATTCGCAAATATATCTGGTCGTCCGTGACCGGCGACGACGACAGTTTTGAGTATACCGGCACCGGGCTCGAGAAATTCCTGGGCTTTCTGGTCGCGATTGTGGTGCTGGCGATCTATCTGGGCATCTTTCAGCTGCTGCTGACCTTTGTCGGGTTTTCGATCATCCCGCAGGATCAGAGCCCGCAGGCAATTGCCGGACAGGCGATTGCGATTAATCTGTCGATCCTCGCGGTGCTGCCGCTGATGCTTTTCGCGCAATACCGCGCGCGGCGCTACAAGATGGCCCGGTCGCGCTGGCGCGGCCTGCGCTTTGGCATGGAAAACGGCGCCTGGGGCTATGTGGCCCGCGCGTTCGGCTACGGTTTCCTGACCATCATCACGCTGGGCATTCTGGCGCCGCTGGGCACCTACCGGCTGGAAAAATACATGGCCGACCGCAGCTGGTACGGCGATGGCAAGTTCGAACAGATGGGCCGCTGGCAGGACCTGTACCGCGGCATGAAACATGTGTTCATCGGCCTTGGCATCCTGATTGCCTCGGGTATCGCCTTTGCCATCGGGGCGCCCGGCGAACAGGCTGGCTTGATGATCCTTGGCGGCGTCGGCTTCTTTGTCGGCTATTTCTGGCTGATCATCGGGATGGTCTATTACCGGGTCTACGCGTTCAACTATCTGACCGGCCACAAGGTGCTGGACGGGCAGGTGACCTTTGCCGCGGCCCTTGAAACGAGCACCGTGCTTGCCAAGGTTATTGTGGGTGGCATCGTGATCGCGGTCCTGATGGCTGTGATCTTTGGCGTCATCGCCGGGATCGCCGCCGCCGCGTTCGCGGGCGCCGGTGCGACCGGCCAACTCGATGCGGGCAGCATTGTCGGAGGGCTTGTGGTGTTGATCCTGTATGCGCTGGCGTTTCTCGTGGCGGGGGGGCTGAGCCTTGTGATGATCACACAGCCGATCATCGAGCATGCGGTGAACAACATCACCGTGAACAGCGCCGATCACCTCAACGAGATCCAGCAGCGTTCGGCCGACAGCTTTGCCGATGCCGACGGCTTTGCCGACGCGCTTGACGTGGGTGGCGCCATCTAATGGCCCACCACACCCTGACGCGGGCCCGTTTCTTTGACGGGGAGCAGGGCCTGCGGCTGGATGTCGATCTGCAAGTGGACACAGCCGCAGAGACCCTGCGGCTGACCCATCCCGACCTGCCCATGGGCTCGCAATACTGGCCGCTCTGGGCGATCCGGGCGCTGTCTGACCATGCGCGCGAGGATCAGATGATTCTGACGCTCAAGGCGGACGCATCGCTCGACAGCAGCCTGATCATGACGGCCCGGCTGACCGTGGACGAGCCCGACATGATGTCGATCCTCACCCGGCTCTGCCCGGATATGAAGAAAAAGGACGTGGCCCGCGGCACGTACCGCAAGGTGCTGACCTGGACCGGCGGGGCGGTGGCGGCACTTGCGCTGATGATCTTTGTGATCCTGCCGCGCATGGCCGACACGCTGGCGGGCTATATCCCGATCGAACGCGAGGTGGCCTGGGGCCGCACGGTCGTCGGCGGGATGGAGCGGTTTCTGGGCGGCACCGGCGCGGGCAGCCTTGTGTGCCGCAACGAGGACGGGGTGGCGGCGCTGACCGCCATGACCGACCGGCTGACCGAACGGGCGGATCTGGAATACGACCTGAGCATCGCGGTGTTCAATCACCCGATGATCAACGCCTTTGCCGCGCCCGGCGGGCACGTGGTGCTGATGCGCGGCCTGATCGAAAAGGCCGACAGCCCCGACGAGGTCGCCGCAGTGCTGGGCCACGAGATCGGCCATGTGGAATCGCGCGACGTGACCCGCAACGCGCTGCGTTCGGCAGGCTCTGCCGGGCTCCTGTCGCTGGTGCTGGGGGATTTTGCGGGGGGCGGTGCGGCGGTGCTGATCGCCGAATGGACGCTGAATGCGTCCTACACCCGCGAGGCGGAGGCGGCGGCGGATGTCTTTGCGCTTGAGATGCTGGACGCCTCGGGCACGGATGCCGGTGGCATGGCGGATTTCTTTGACAAGATCGCGGCGTTGCAGGGCAACGACAGCGGACCTTCGATGCCCGCGTTCCTCGCCACGCACCCCGACAGCCATGCCCGGGCCCATGCGGCCCGGAACTTTGCCGCGGCGCAAGGGTACGGCACCACACCGATCCTGAGCGCGCGCGAATGGGAGGCCCTGCGGAACATCTGCGACGACTAGCCCCGATCCCTGATCGGTAAGACCGAAGCGCCCGCATCGGCGTTGCCAGCCGCTCAGGCCGTGTCGGTAACGGGATCTGGCGCTTGCTCTGGTTGGTGGGGCACAAGGGCCGCGCGCAGGGTGCCCATCGCATGGGTGAAGCCCAGGCCAAGGCACAGCGCGGCAAAGCCAAGCGCCAGCATGAGGGCTGCAAATGGTGCGTCCTCAAGGACGGGGAGCACCGCGCCGATCATGATCACCCCGCCCGCGCCGATCGCGGCGAAACCGGTTGCAATGGTGATCGACACGGCGCGAGCGCGGGCCTGAGCGACCGGGCAGTCGCCCACCAGCGCGCCGATGCGCAGGATCATGAGGGTGAGCAGCATAACAGTGCCCAGAGCGGAGGTGAGGTACAGAAATCCGAGGAAAAGCATGGGGTTGTCTCCTTTCATGCAAGCGGGGGAAGGGGCCGGCGCGACATTGGGCTGCGCCAGCGGTTGTAGAGTTTGCCAAAGGCGAAGCCCCAGAGGCCCGCAAAAATCAGCGAGAAGCCGGCCCATATGACCAGCCCGTCATCATAGCGGTGCACGTCAAAAAAGCGGCTGTAGACCCAAAAGGCCAGAACGATCACTGCGACGGTCGAAAGGGCGATCTTGGCGGCGCCTCCCGGGGTCCCTTCGGCAAAGTAGAGGTAGATCATCAGGATCGGGGTTCCGAGCACCAGATAGGGGAGGCCACCAAAGAGCACCGCAAATACCGGGATCAGCAACGCCCAAAACCCAAAGGCGGCAACGATCAAAGGCGCGAGGATCAGCGCCTTGGCAAAGGCCACGGGGTCGAGCGCATAGCGTGCTTCAGTTATTTTTATCATTTCTGTCATGAGAGAAACTCCCGGGCAAAAAATTTCAGCTGTCAGGTTTCGAGCGGGGCAGGAGCCGGGCGATGCGGGCTCCCATCTTGATGGCGGTCAGTTGCACGGCGCGGGGCAGGCGGTTCACCTCGAGATACCAGTCGTCGAACATCTTCATCGTGGTCAGCGTCTCGTCGATGCGCGCCTTGACGGCGGGGGGCGTGTTGTCGGCCTCCGCCTCTTGCTGCACCTTTTGCAGGGCTTTGAGGGTGGGGGCGTATTCGCGGGCGCGGCGGCTTTCGATGACGGTGTTGACCAGATCGAACATGTCGCGGATCGAATGGAAGTGGTCCCGCCGGTCGCCCAGCTTGCGCGAGGAATGCACGAGGCCAAGGCTTTGCAGTTCCTTGAGGCCGTTGGACACGTTGGAGCGGGCGAGGTTCAGCAGCTCGCAGATCTCATCCGCGGTCAGCGGGTTGGGCGCGATGTGCAGCAGCGCATGGATCTGCGCTACGGACCGGTTGGTGCCCCATTTCTGGCCCATGTCCCCCCAGTGGAGGATGAAGTCCTGCATGGCCGGTGTGAGGTGCATTTTCCGAATCTCTCTACAATTTCTGTAACGACAGAAATATACGAAAGGACGGAAAGGTCAAGAACTTCTGCAACGGGTTTCTGATTTGAAAACCAGCGGCACTCCGGGTCGACGTCCGCTTGGCTCATTGGTCGGGGGTCAGGTTGAGAACGAAGCTGCGCACTTTGGCCTCAGACATTTCGCAGGGTTTCAGCCGCGCACCCGAGCGGAGTGCAAAATGGTTCAGCGAGATGTAGTCGGTGCCGCCCAGCTCTTCGGCGACCAGCTTGGTCGTGCGGCCATCGCCCAGCACCGTCTTGGTCACCACGTAGCGCCGGCCCTGTGCCGTGCCGAAAAACGTGCCCGTCGGCAGGGCCGCAAGCGCCACGGCAAAGCCGCTCACGCGGATTTCTGACCGATCTTGGGCTCTGTCCCGGCTTTGACCCGGCGGATGTTTTCGCGGTGCCGCCAGAAGATCAGCAGCGTCAGGGCCACACCCATGAGGATCGCCTGACCAAAGCCCAGAAACACCATCAGAAAGGTCGATGCCGCCGCCGCCACCAGCGCGCCCATGGACGACATGCGCCAGAGCCCGGCGCCCAGCAGCCACGCCACGCACACGCCAATGCCCACAGGCCAATGCAGCGCCAGCATCAGCCCGATGAAGGTCGCAACCCCCTTGCCGCCCTTGAAGCGCAGCCAGACGGGGTAGCAATGCCCGATCATTGCAGCGACACCCGCAATCTGCGCGGCGTCCTCCTGCCCGGTGATCCAGCGTGCGAGCAGCAGGGCCGCCGCCCCCTTGGCCGCATCGAGCAGCAGGGTGAGTGCGGCGGCGGTCTTGTTGCCGGTGCGCAGCACGTTGGTCGCGCCGATATTGCCCGACCCGATCTGCCGCAGATCGCCGAGGTTCATCACGCGGCTCAGCACGATGCCAAAGGGGATGGTGCCAAGCGCGTAGCCCAGCACCGCCCACAGCGCCAGAACGGTCAGAGTGCTTTCGATGGGGGGCATCAGGTCCTCTCGTATACGCGGCTGCCTGCCACATAGGTTGCCAGAACCTTACCCTGCATCCGCGCGCCGTCAAACGGCGTGTTGCGCGACTTGGACCGCAGGTCGGCCCGGTCCATGACAAAGGGCGCGTCCGCGTCGAACAGCACGAGGTCCGCCGGTGCACCGACCGCGAGCCGCCCGGCATCCAGCCCCAGCCGCCGTGCGGGGGTCAGCGACATGGCCCGCCAGAGCGTCGGCAGGTCCACCAGCCCCGCATGGTGCAGGCGCATCGCGGCGGGCAGCAGTGTTTCCAGCGCCACGGCCCCGCTGGCGGCGGCCTCGAAGGGTTGGCGCTTGCTTTCCTCGTCCTGCGGGATGTGCATCGAGCTGATGACGTCGATCAGGCCCGATTGCACCGCCTCGGCCACGGCGAGCCTGTCGTCCTCGTCGCGCAGGGGTGGCTTGATCTTGAAGAAGGTGCGGTAGTCGGCCACGTCGAGCGCGTTCAGCGTCAGGTGGTGGATCGAGGTGCCGGCGGTGATGTCGAACCCGTTGCCCTTGGCCCGTTCCAGCGGGGGCAGGGCACGGGCGGTGGTGATCTGGTCGGCGTGGTAGCGCGCGCCGGTCATCTCGACCATGGCGATGTCGCGGTCGAGCCCCATACGTTCGGCCATTGGGGACACGGCGGGCAGGCCGCGCAGCGATGCGAACTTGCCGGAGGTCGCGGCGGCCCCGGCACTCAACCCCGGGTCCTGCGGGTGGCCCAGCACCAGCGCGCCGAGCGAGCGCGCATAGCTGAGCGCGCGGCCAAACACCTTGGTGTCGCGCACCACGTTGTCGCAATCAGTAAAGGCGACGGCACCGGCGTCGAGCAGAAACCCGATCTCGGTCATCTCGCGGCCTTGCCGCCCCTTGGTCAGGGCGGCCATGGGCAGCACGTGCACGGGCGCGGCCTCGCGGGCGCGGCGGATGACGAATTCGAGCGTTTCGGGGTTGTCGATGGCCGGGTCGGTGTCGGGGCGGGTGACCATGGTGGTCACGCCACCGGCGGCGGCGGCGAGGCCTGCGGAGCCAAAGCTTTCCTTGTGCCGCTCGCCCGGCTCGCAGACTTTTACGCCGATATCGACGATGCCGGGCGCCAGATGCTTGCGCCCGCAATCGACCGTGGTGCGCGCCTCCGGCAGGGGGCTGTCATCGGTGATCACGGCGCTGATGCGCCCGTCGGTGATGCCAAGCGCGCCGGTGGTGACGGTGCCGCCCTCGGGGTCGATCAGCTTGGCGTGGGTGAGCAGAAGGTCGGTCATGCGTCGCCTCGTTGTGCGTTGCGCAGCAGTTGGTAGATCGCGCGGGGATCGTCAAGCAGCTCGAACCCGATGGGTTGGTCACGTTTGTTGCTGAACATCGCCTGTTTCGGCCCGCTGCCGAACCAGACGGCGCGTGCGCGCCCTTCGTCCAGTTGCAGGGGGGTGTCGGGCGTGATGGGAAAACTGTCGAGCGTCCGTTTGCCAAATGATCGGTGTGCGATGAAAGCGCGCTTGTCGGTCAACGTGTAAAAAGTGCGGCGGCGCTGAAAGGCCGCCCAAAAGTGCTGGCCAACGAAGAAGTAGACACCGATGGCGGCAAAAAACGGAGGTATGATCAGGAAAATCGTGGAGGGGACGAAGATGATCATTCCGATCGGTATGCCGGACCAGATCGCCATGAAGATCACGCTGAACACGCTTTCGAACTCCAGCCGGACCTTGCCCGAGGGCTGGCCTTGCCAAATGATGTGCTCGCCGGGGTCCAGCAGCCCGTCCCAGTCGTCGGCGCGCGTCATCCGGCGAGCCTGATGAAGAGGTAGGTAAAGATGGCAAGCACGATCAGCACCAGCGTCGCCACCCGGCCGGACATGGCGGCATCGGAGGGCCGCTTTTTGCCGGGCTCGGGCGGGGTGGTGTAGGGTTTGGCGGCCTCCGAGGTGATCAGCGCGTCGGCGCTGTAGTCGGTGCGAACCTCGCCATAGGTGCCGATGAGGGCCAGGGCGGGGTCGGGGGTCAGCGCGGTGGCGCGGTCGTCAAAGGCGAGCGAGAAGACGACCATGACCCAGCCGCCCAGCCGTTCCAGCTTGGCCCGGTCGGGGCCGAGTTGATCGGCGGGAATGCCGGCCCCGTCGGTCAGGTAGCCCATCAGCCCGACGCCTTCGAGATCCGTGATCGGGAACAGCTCCACATGGTCGGTGTCGAGCGGCGCATCGGTGCCCAGCACCTGCGCGATAGCTGCCGCGTCGTCCTTGAGCTTGCGCGCCTCATCGTTGGTCATCGACAGGGCAAGGACGCGGACAACGCCGCGTTCGCGGGCGGGGATGTTGATGGGAGTGCTCATGCCGCACCTTCCTGTACTTTGCGGATCAGTCCGTAGACGTCGCGGCCGTCGGCCAGGTCTTCAAAGCCGATCGGGATCGTGGTTGTTCCGTTGTTTGTGCTGTTTGTTCGGCTGGCAAAGTGAATGCTGGGCAGGGCTGCGTCGATGTAAGAGATGGTCCGATCCGCGCGCAATGGATAGCTGTCCAGCGTTCGGCCCTTGAAGGGAATGTCGGTCCCGATAAAGGCGCGTTTGTTCGTGAGCGAGTAGAATGTGTTCTGGCGCACGTATCGTTTCCAGAAGTGGACGAGCGCTAGATTGTAGATGCCAACCGCGAAGAAGATCAGGCCGAACATCCAGAACACGCCGCCAGCGCCCGAGGCCATGACCATCCAGAAAATCGAAAAACCCGTGAAGAAGAGGAAGAAAAACGGGTGAAACGGGCTGTCCCATTCCAATTTGAGGCGCGGTGTGGGCGCGCCTTGCCAGATGATGTGCTCGTCCTTGTCGAGCAGACCGTCCCATTCTGTGCTCATGCGGCGCCCCGCACGTCGCGCAGGTTCCGGGCGAGCAGGTCCATGGCGGCCATGCGCACGGCGACGCCCATTTCGACCTGGTCCTGGATTACGCTGCGGTTGATGTCGTCGGCCAGCGTGCCGTCGATCTCGACGCCGCGGTTCATCGGGCCGGGATGCATGACGATGGCGTCGGGCTTGGCATGGCCCAGCTTGTCGGCGTCGAGGCCGAAGCGGTGGTAGTATTCGCGTTCCGACGGGATAAAGCCGCCATCCATCCGCTCGCGTTGCAGGCGCAGCATCATGACCACGTCCACATCCTCGAGCCCGCGTGCCATGTCGTCATAGACCTCCACGCCGAACTCACTGATCCCGGCGGGCATGAGCGTGGGCGGGCCGATCAGGCGGATGCGGTTTTCCATCTTGCCCAGCAGGATGATGTTGGAACGGGCCACGCGGGAATGCGCAATGTCGCCGCAGATCGCGATGTTGAGCCGGTGCAGCCGCCCCTTGGCCCGCCGGATGGTCAGCGCATCGAGCAGGGCCTGCGTGGGGTGTTCGTGCCGCCCGTCGCCGGCGTTCAGCACGGCGCAGTTCACTTTTTGCGCCAGCAGGTCGACCGCGCCCGAATGCGGGTGGCGCACGATCAGTAGGTCGGGGTGCATCGCGTTGAGCGTGAGGGCGGTGTCGATCAGCGTCTCGCCCTTGGTGATGGAGGAGGCCTGCATGGCCATGTTCATCACATCCGCGCCCAGCCGCTTGCCGGCAATCTCGAAACTGGCCTGCGTGCGGGTCGAATTTTCGAAGAACATGTTGATCTGGGTGAGGCCTGCGAGCACCTCGCTGTGCTTGGTGGCGCCCTGGTTGAGGGTGACATAGTCGTCGGCCAGATCCAGCAGAGTGACGATTTCCTCGGGCCGCAGATGTTCGATCCCCAGCAGGTGGCGGTGGGTAAAGGTCATGACACTCTCCGGCAGGCGTTCGTTTCGGGTTATAGGAACGGGCGCGGCGAGGGGCAAGCCGGTGCGCGATGCTGCGGGTTGCGGCGCGCGTGGCGGTCCGGCCCTCCGGGGGGGATTTTTTGGGGACAGAGACGAGGCGGGGGCGGCGCATTCGGGCAATTCAGCTTTGTCATCATCTGGATTAGGGTGCGGCATGGATTCGGAGGAACATCAGGCGGCGCTGGCGGCCCTGGTCTGGCAGGTGGAGCTGGGCGTGGACGCGTGCATTGGGGATGCGCCGGTCAATCGCTATGACGTGCCGGCGCCAGCGCCGAAGCCCGTGGCGGCGGTGGCGGCCCCGGTGGTGGCCGCAGCGGATGACCCGGTGGCGGTGGCGCAGGCGGCGGCTGGTTCAGCGCGGGATTTGCCGGGATTGCGGGCGGCGCTGGCGGCCTATGAGCATTGCGAGTTGAAGCGCGGGGCGCGCAATCTGGTGTTCTCGGACGGTGTGCCGGGGGCGCGTGTGATGATCGTGGGCGAGGCGCCGGGCCGGGACGAGGACCGGGAGGGCAAGCCGTTTGTGGGCCGTGCCGGGCAGCTCTTGGACAGGATGCTGGGGGCGATTGACCTGAGCCGCGACGGGTCTGTCTACATCACCAACGTGCTGCCGTGGCGGCCACCGCAGAACCGGGACCCCAAGCCTGAAGAGATCGCGATGATGCAGCCGTTTCTGCACCGTCATATCGCGCTGGCGGACCCGGATGTGCTGGTGATCGTGGGCAATCACGCCTGTCAGGCGCTGCTGGGCAAGCGCGGGATCACGCGCCTGCGCGGCGATTGGTGCGAGGCGCAGGGCAAGCCCGCCATCCCGATGTTCCACCCCGCTTACCTGCTGCGCAACCCGGCGGCCAAGCGCGACGCCTGGGCCGACCTGCTGAGCCTGAAGGCGCGGTTGCGCGATGGTTGATCCTGTCCTGCTGCTCGCATTCATTCCCGCCGGGCTGGCGCTGAACCTGACGCCGGGGGCGGACATGATGTTTTGCCTAGGGCAGGGCCTGCGCGCGGGGCCGCGGGCCGCACTGGCGGCGAGTGCGGGCATATCGCTGGGCGCGTTCGTGCACACCGCACTGGCCGGGCTGGGCTTGGGCGCGCTGGTGGCTGCGGTCCCCTTGGCGTTCGAGGTGATCCGCTGGGTCGGGGTCGCCTACCTGCTGTGGCTGGCGGTGCAGACCTTGCGCCATCGCCCCGGCACGCAGGCCACGCCGCATGCGCCGCGCCGGGCCTTTCGCGCAGGGCTGATGGTGAACCTCACCAACCCCAAGGTGATCCTGTTCGTGCTTGCCTTTGTCCCGCAATTCGTTGACCCCGCCGTGGGGCTGGTGCTGCCGCAATTCCTGATCTTTGGCGCGCTGCTGGCGCTTGGCGGGTTTTTCATCAACGGTGCAGTGGGCGTGTTTGCAGGTGGTGCGGGGCAGCGGCTGGCGCGGGGCAGCCGCGTGCTGGATTATATCTCGGCCAGTGTCTTTGCCGCGCTGGCCGCCCGCCTTGCCATTCTGGAGCGTACATGAGCCGTATTGACGAAAGTATTGATTTTATTGGCATCCGTATTGCTGTCCTGACGGTCAGCGACAGCCGCAGCCTGGACGAAGACCGGTCGGGCGACGTGCTGGTGGCGCGGTTGACGGAGGCGGGGCATGTGCTGGCCGCGCGCGCCATTCTGCCCGATGAGCGGGACGAGATCGCCGCTCAGCTGCGGGCGTGGTGTGATGATCCGGAGATCGACGTCGTGATCTCGACCGGTGGGACGGGGCTGACGGGCCGGGATGTGACGGTCGAGGCGCATCGCGATGTTTACGAAAAGGAAATCGACGCCTTCGGCACCGTCTTCACCATGGTGTCGATGCAGAAGATCGGCACCAGTGCGGTGCAAAGCCGGGCGACGGGGGGCGTGCGCAACGGCACTTACCTCTTTGCGCTGCCGGGCAGCCCGGGGGCATGCAAGGACGCCTGGGACGAGATCCTGGCCCGCCAGCTCGACTATCGCCACCGGCCCTGCAACTTTGTCGAAATACTGCCGCGGCTGGACGAACATCAGCGACGGAAATAGCGCGGCTTTGCGTAACAGTATTGTTGCTTGGTATGTTGTGACGCGGGCCTACGTCTTATGTTGGCTTAGAAATTGTGAATAGAGGCCTGAATTCATGCGGTTTTTGCGACAAAGCCTGATGGGACTGGTGCTGGCGGCGCTGAGCCTCGGCCTGCTGGCCTATGCCGCGCAGATCGTGGGCGGTGCTGTGCAGGACCGGATGTCGCGCGAGCAGACGGCGCCGGTGGCGCGCGAACGGGTGTTTGCCGTTGGCGTGGTGCGGGCTGTGCCGGGCACGGAGACGCCGGTGCTGGAAAGCTTTGGCGAGGTGCGCAGCCGCCGCACGCTGGAGCTGCGGGCCGCGGCCTCTGGCCGGGTGATCGAGCTGTCGGATGTGTTCGAGGATGGCGGTGCCGTGCAGGCGGGACAGGTGCTGTTGCGCATCGACCCGGCGAACGCCGAAGCGGACCGCGCGCGTGCGGAGGCTGATTTGCTGGATGCCGAGGCCGAGGTGCGCGACGCCGAGCGTGGCCTGACGCTGGCCCGCGACGAAGAGCGTGCGGCACAGGATCAGGCGGACCTGCGCGAACGCGCCTTTGCCCGCCAGCGTGATCTGGCGGCGCGGGGCGTGGGCACGGCAGCGGCGGTTGAGGATGCGGAACTGGCCGCCGCCAGCGCGCGCCAGTCGGTGCTGTCGCGGCGGCTGGCCGTGGCGCAGGCCGAGGCGCGGGTGGATCAGGCGCAGACGCGCCTTGTGCGGGCGCGGATTGCGCTGAACGACATGCAGCGGATGCTGGAGGACACGACCGTAGCGGCCCCGTTTGACGGCACGCTCAGTGCGACGAACGTGGTGCAGGGGCGGCTGATCTCGGCCAATGAAAAGCTGGCCGATCTGATTGATCCCGGCGCGCTCGAGGTGTCGTTTCGTGTCTCCACCGCGCAATATTCGCGCATCCTGAGCCGCGAGGGTGACCTGATCGATGCGCCGGTGACGGTGATCTTGGATGTGTCGGGCGTGGACCTGACGGCGCGTGGCGTGATCAGCCGCGCCAGCGCGGGTGTGGGCGAGACGCAGACCGGGCGGCTGGTCTTTGCCCGGTTGGATGCGGCCCCCGGCTTCAAGCCCGGTGATTTCGTGACCGTGCAGGTCGAAGAACCGCCGCTGGAACAGGTGGTGCGCCTGCCCGCCTCTGCCATCGATGCGCAGGGCACGGTTCTGGTGCTGGGTGCGGAGGACCGGCTGGAGGCGGTGGAGGTGCAGCTGATGCGCCGTCAGGGCGATGATGTGCTGGTGCGCGGCGCGGATATCGTGGGCCGCGACGTGGTCGAGGCACGCTCGCCCCTGTTGGGAGCGGGCATCCGGGTGCGGCCCTTGCGCCCGACGGACGCGCCACCAGCTGAGCCCGAGATGGTCGAGCTGACCGAAGAGCGGCGCGCGCGGCTTGTCGCCTTTGTCGAGGCGAACCAGCGGATGCCGGCAGAGGCCAAGGCCCGCGTGCTGGCACGGCTGAGCGAGGCGCGGGTGCCTGCGGGCATGGTCGCCCGGCTCGAGAGCCGGATGGGGGGCTAGGGCATGGCCGCGCGGCGTCCCTTTGGCATTCCGGCATCGGCTGGCGGTATCTTTGGCTATTTCGTGCGGCACCGGACGGTGGCGAACCTGTTGCTGCTGGTGATGCTGGTGGCGGGGATCGCGTCGATCCCCAACTTGCGGGCGCAGTTCTTTCCCGATGTGATCATCGACAATGTCACCGTGTCGGTCAGCTGGACCGGGGCCGGGGCGGAAGATGTGGATGCCGGCATCGTGCAGGTGCTGGAGCCGGGACTGCTGGCGGTTGAGGGGGTCGAAAGCTCCTCCGCCCGGTCGACCGAAGGGTCGGCGCGTATCACGCTGGAGTTCGAGCCGGGCTGGGACATGGGCCGGGCCGCCGATGATGTGCAGACGGCGGTGGACACCATCACCACGCTGCCCGACGAGGCCGAAGAGCCCACCGTGCGCCGCGGCGCGTGGCGCGACCGGGTAACCGATCTGGTGATCACCGGACCGGTATCGCCCGAACAGCTGGGGATCTTTGCCGATGAGTTGGTTGTGCGTCTCTTTGCCCAAGGGGTGACGCGCACGACGATCCGCGGTGTGGCCGCGCCGCAGACGCTGATCGAGGTGCCGTCGCTGCAACTGATCGCGCATGAGATCACCATGTCCGAGATCGCCGCCGCCATCGCGGGCGAGGTCGATGCCGACCCGGCGGGCGACATCACCGGCGCCAATGCGCGCGTGCGCACCGGCACGCAGAAACGCAGCCCCGAAGAGATCAGCGGCATTGTCCTGCGCTCCAACCCCGACGGCTCCAAGCTGCGCATTCGCGATGTGGCGACGGTCACGCAGCTGGGGGCGAGCCGGGACCGCAGCTATTTCGTGGGCGATGATCCTGCGGTGTCGATCCGGGTGGACCGGTCCAACAAGGGCGATGCCATCGCCATTCAGGGCCAGGTCGAGGAGGTCGCGGCGGAGCTGGAGGCGACGCTGCCGCCCGATGTCACGGTCGAGCTGATCCGCACGCGGGCGGAATCCATCACTGCGCGCCTCAACATCCTGATCGACAATGCCATTATCGGGCTGGGGCTGGTGATCTGCCTGCTGTTCCTGTTCCTGAATGCCCGCACGGCGTTCTGGGTCGCGGCGGGCATTCCCGTGGCCCTGCTGGCGGCGATTGCGCTGATGTATCTGGGCGGGCTGACGATCAACATGGTGTCGCTCTTTGGGCTGATCATCACGCTGGGCATTGTCGTGGACGACGCCATCGTGGTGGGCGAGCATGCCGATCACCGATACCGTACCTACGGAGAGGACCCGCTGACCGCAGCCGAAAACGCGGCCCGGCGCATGTCGCTGCCCGTCTTTGCCGCGACGCTGACCACGGTGATCGCCTTTTTCGGCCTGCTGGCGGTCGGGGGGCGGTTTGGCGACCTGATCGCCGACATCCCCTTTACCGTGATCATGGTGCTGATTGCGTCGCTCGTCGAATGTTTCCTGATCCTGCCGCATCACATGGGTCACGCGTTGTCGGCGGTGGACAAGCCCCGGTTCAGCCGGATCAGCCTCGCCGTGGCGGTTGCCGCCATCCTCGGGGTAAGCGGCGTGGTGACCGGGGCGGTGTCCTATGTGCTGTGGCCCGACGTCATGACCGACTGGCAGGCGGTGGCGCCTTACGCCGCGATCGGTCCGGGGCTGGTGGCGGCGCTGTTCCTGATCCAGCCGCGCGCACGCAAACTGGCGTGGGTCGGCATCATGGGCCGCAACGGGCTCGACATGCCGTCAACGCTGGTCAATGGCGGGTTCGTGTGGATGCGCGAGCGGCTCTTTCGTCCGTTCATGCGGCTGGTGATCACGGCGCGCTACGCGGTGTTGGCGGGCGTGTGTGTGGTGCTGGCCAGCCAGGTGGCGCTGTTCATTCAGGGCGACGTGCAGTGGCGGTTTTTCAACGCGCCGGAGCGGGGATCGGTCACCGGTAATTTCGCCATGGTCGAGGGTGCGTCGCGCGCCGATACGATGGCCATGATGCGCGAGATGCAGCGCGCCACCAACGCGTTGGGTGCCGAATACGAAGAGCGCTATGGCCGCAATCCCATCGACTATGTCATCGCCGAGATTGGCGGCAATGCGGGCCGTGGCCTCAGCGGGACCGACAGCAAGGACAGTGATCTGCTGGGCGGTATCTCCATCGAGTTGATCGATGCCGATCTGCGGCCCTATTCGTCCTTTGCCTTTGTCGCGGACCTGCAGGACGCGGTGGTCAATCATCCGCTCGCCGAGACGGTCAGCTTTCGCGGCTGGCGGTCGGGGCCGGGGGGCGATGCGCTGGATGTAGAGTTTTTCGGGGCCGACAGCGACACGCTCAAGGCCGCGTCCGAAGACCTCAAGCGCGCGCTGGCGCAGTATCCCGAGGTCAGTGCCGTGCAGGACAATCTGGCCTACGACAAGGAAGAGCTGATCCTTGACCTGACCGCGCAGGGACAGGCGTTGGGCTTTACCATCGACATGCTGGGCAGTGCGCTGCGCGACCGCCTCAACGGGATCGAGGCTGCGACCTATCCAGATGGCCCCCGCAGTGCCGAGATCCGGGTCGAGCTGCCCGAGGGTGAGCTGACGGCTGATTTCCTCGACCGGACACAGATGCGGATGCCGGACGGGGCCTATGTGCCGCTGGCCGATATCGTAAGCGTGGAGCGGCGCACCGGCTTTTCCACGGTGCGCCGCGAGAACGGCATACGGCTGATTTCGGTCACCGGCGACATCTCCGAGGATGACCCGGCCCGCGCCACCGAGATCACCGAAGCGCTGCGCGACGAGATCCTGCCCGAGATCGCCGCCGTGCGGCAGATCGAGTACCGGCAGGCGGGGCTGAGCGAGCAGGAGGACCGGTTTTTGCAGGATTCGCTGACCGGGCTGATCCTGTGCCTGACCGGCATCTACCTTGTGCTGGCCTGGGTGTTTTCCAGCTGGACGCGGCCCGTTGTGGTGATGGCGATCATCCCGTTTGGCCTGGTGGGCACGATCTATGGCCACAACGCGTGGGACGTGCCGCTGAGCATGTTCACGGTGGTGGGCCTGTTGGGCATGACCGGGATCATCATCAACGATTCCATCGTGCTGGTGACGACGATTGATGAATACGCCGCCGAACGCGGGCTGGTGCCGTCGATTGTGGACGGTGCGGCAGACCGGCTGCGCCCGGTGATGCTGACGACGCTGACCACGGTGCTGGGCATGGCGCCGCTGCTCTACGAGACATCGCAGCAGGCGCAGTTCCTGAAACCGACGGTGATCACGCTGGTCTACGGGTTAGGCTTTGGCATGGTGCTGGTGCTGCTGGTGGTGCCCGCGCTGGTGGCGGTGCAGCACGATGTGGGCCGCCTGATCCAAGCGATGCGGCGGGGGCTGGGTGCGCCTGCGGCAGGCCTGCGCTGGTCGCTCTATGCGCTTTGGGCGGTGGTGCTGGGCTGGTTTGCGGCGACGCTGGGCCACACGATTGCGCTCGGCGGGCTGCCTGCGCCACTGGCCGAGGTGTTGCCGGCGCACGACATGGCAGCGATGCCGCTGGCCTTTGCGCTGTTTGCGGGGGGTGTGATGGCAGTGGGGCTGCTGGCCTATGTGGTCGCGGCCATCGGCTATCAGGTGCTGCGCTGGCGGGCGGCGCGGGCGGCCTAACCGGCGGCGGTGCAGCCCTGCACGTCCACGGCATATTCGCCGCCCAGGATGGTGATCCGCACGTCTGAACGGTCGATGCCGAAGGCGCCGCCATCGGGGTGGATCATCTCGGAAATGGCGACAACCGTATCGCCCTGACGCGCGGTGCGCGCCTCGCTGACCCAGATGCCGGGAGTGCCTGGTTCGATCACCGCGACTTCGGTACCGCCGGTGTAGGGCAGGGTCACATGCGCCTCGATCGACATGCCGTGTTCCGACGGCGCGATGTGGCAGGCGGCGCGCACCACACCCGCCTCGCTCGCGGGGTAGGGCATGTCGGCCAGCGCCGCCACGATGGCCGGTGTCGGGCTTGGGTCGGCGGTGTCCAGCATCGCGTCGATATGGAGCGTATGGGGCAGGCACACGTCGGCGCACACACCAAGCGACATGGTCGTGCGCAGGCGCATGGGCTCGCCCTGCCGTTTGGGCGTGACATGCAGCGGCAGTACGACCTGACCGGTGTAGCCAAGCGAGCGCATGCCGTTGTCGCTGTACACCGACGGGGTCGGCCACGAGATATCGACGCCGTCGATATTGCGCGTGCGGCTCCAGTCGAAGTGCGGCGGGATGCCCGCATCGCCCGGCGCGCGCCAGTATGTTTTCCACCCCGGCTCCAGCGTGAGGCGAATGGCGGCCATGCGGCGGCCATCCGGCAGGGTCCAGCCCCGCAGCACCTCTGCGGTCACGGGGTCATAGTCGCCCGCGAGTGCAGGGACGGGCAGCGAGGTGAGCACGGCAAGCGCGCAACCGGACAAAAGGCGAGCAGATCGGGTCATGCGCTTTAGATGACGGGTCCGGCGATGAAATCCAACTCACGATTCAGTGGGCCACCTGTCGCTTGCCACGACCAAATGGGTTGCCGCCCCGGCAACTGCGCTGCATCCTGTGGCCAAAGACCAAGAGGCAACGGATGGCAGAACCGCAGAAAATGAACCTGACGGGTGCCTTGCTCGTGGCGATGCCGGGCATGGGCGATCCGCGCTTTGACCGGTCGGTGATTCTGATCTGCGCGCATTCGCACGAGGGGGCGATGGGGCTGATCGTGAACAAGCCCGCGCCCGAGATGGCGCTGGGTGACCTGCTGGATCAGCTCGACATCACCTGCGCCACACGGTTGCGTCAGAAACAGGTGCATTTCGGCGGTCCGGTGGAGACGCAGCGCGGTTTTGTGCTGCACGGGCCCGACTACCGCTCGCGGTTGCAGACGCTGGACGTGACGGAGGCGTTTGCCATGACCGCGACGCTGGATGTGCTGGAGGATATGGCGATCGGGCAGGGGCCGGACCCGGCGCTGGCGATGCTGGGATATGCGGGCTGGGGCCCGGGGCAGCTGGAATCGGAGATCGGGCGCAATGACTGGCTCACCGCCGAGAGCGCGTCCGACCTGGTCTTTGGCACCGAGGATGACGAGAAGTGGCTGGCGGCGGTGCGCAGTCTGGGGATCGATCCGTTGGGGCTGTCCGGGGAGGCGGGGCGCGCCTAGAGATTTCGCCGCATGTGCATGCGGCGACCGGCCCGGGGGGCCAGCCCCCCAGACCCCCCGGGATTTTTTCGGACAAAGACTGGGATGCGGTTGAGCTAACGTGGTGCTGCGGCGCGGCGGAGGCGGTCGTTGATGGCAGCACCAAGGCCGTGATCGGGGATGGGGGCGACGGCGATGTTGCGACCCGTGGCGTCGAGACTGTGCAGCGCGTCAAAGAGGCGGGCGGCGGCCTGGGTCAGGTCGGCGGTTTCTGACAGGTTGAGGTCGCATGGCATGGGGCCGAAGCCCAGCAGCACTTCGTCGTTGTTTGCGTGTGCGGCGTTCAGCCGGACGTGGACGCCGGGCGCATAGTGTGAGGCCAGTTGTCCCGGTGCGGTGATCCTTGCGTCCGCTTGGGCGAGGGGGCCGGTGAGCGCCTCGATCTCCGTTGAGGGCACGCCACCGGGGCGCAGGAGCGCCAGAGGCGCGCCGCCGACAATTGTTGATTCAAGGCCGACGCTGCAAGGCCCGCCATCAACCACGGCTGCGATACGTCCGTCGAGACCTGCGAGGACATGGGCCGCGGTTGTAGGACTGATGGCACCGGACGGATTGGCCGAGGGGGCGGCGAGGGGGCCGCCGAACGCGTGCAGCAGCGCTTGCGCCACGGGATGCGCGGGCACGCGCACCGCCACCGTGTCGAGCCCGGCAGTCACCAGCGCCGCGATGCCGTGATCCGGGGCCAGCGGCAGCACGAGCGTGAACGGGCCGGGCCAAAACGCCTGCGCCAGCCTGAGCGCGATGTCTTCGAACCGTGCGATCCGTTGTGCGGCGGCCAGATCGGCGACATGCACGATCAGAGGGTTGAAGCTGGGCCGCCCCTTGGCCGCATAGATGCCCGCCACCGCGTCCGCATCGCGCGCATCACCGCCAAGGCCGTACACCGTCTCGGTCGGGAAGGCGACCTGCTGACCTTTGCGCAGCAGCGCCGTGGCCTGCGCGACCCCCTGCGGCGATGCGTCGAGTTGATGCGTCTTTTTCATGCGCGGCCTGTCGTCCCTGCGGTTGTGACGCCGCGTATCGGTTGCGGCAGCGCGCCGGCGCCCGCATCTTGGCATCAAGGACGACGGTGTACGCGCCCAGTCCACGCTTGCCAAGACTGTGACCCGGAGACCGCACCCATGCCCTATCGCGCCCCTGTTGATGACTATCGCTTTCTCTTTGATCACGTGGTGGACCTTGCCCAGGTCACCGGAACCGACCGGTTCGCCGAGGCGACGGATGATCTGACCAGTGCCATCCTGACCGAGGCGGGCAAGCTCTGCGAAGAGGTGATGGCCCCGCTGCAGCGCCCCGGCGATCTGTATCCCGCACATCTGGAAAACGGTGTCGTGCGCACTGCGCCCGGTTATGCCGAAGGCTACAAGGCCATCGCCGAAGGCGGCTGGGTCGGCATGGCGGCGGACCCGGAATATGGCGGCATGGGCCTGCCCATGACGGTGACCACAGCGGTGAACGAGATGATGAGTGCCGCCTGCCTGTCGCTGCAGCTGTCGCCGCTGATGACCCAAGGCCAGATCGAGGCGCTGGAGCATCACGCAAGCGATGAGCTAAAGGCGCTGTACCTGCCCAAGCTGATCTCGGGCGAGTGGACCGGCACGATGAACCTGACCGAGCCGCAGGCCGGATCGGATGTGGGCGCGCTGTCGTCCAAGGCCGAGGAAAACGGCGACGGGACCTACAGCGTCTCGGGGCAGAAGATCTATATTTCGTGGGGCGACAACGACTTTACCGACAATGTCTGCCATCTGGTGCTGGCGCGCCTGCCGGGTGCGCCTGCGGGCACCAAGGGCATTTCGCTGTTCCTCGTGCCGCGCAACCTGCCCGACGAGAATGGCAATGCGGGCGTGGCCAACAGCCTCAAGGTTGTCAGTCTCGAGCACAAGATGGGCCTGCACGGCTCGCCCACCTGCGTGATGCAATATGACGGGGCCAAGGGCTGGCTTGTTGGGCCCGAAGGCGGCGGCATGGCGGCCATGTTCACCATGATGAACAACGCGCGCCTCGGTGTGGGCGGGCAGGGCGTGGGTGCGGCCGAAGGGGCCTACCAGCATGCGCTGGCTTATGCGCTGGACCGCAAACAGGGCCGGACCGAAGGCGAGACGGGTGCCATCATCGACCACGCCGACGTGCGCCGGATGCTGATGACCATGCGCGCCGACACCTATGCGGCCCGTGGCATCGCGCTGATGTGTGCGGTGGCCATCGACATGACCACCGCCACTGGTGACGACAAGTGGAAATCGCGCGCGGCCCTGCTGACCCCGATTGCCAAGGCCTTTGGCACCGATATCGGCAACGAGGTGGCGGGCATGGGCATTCAGGTCCATGGCGGCATGGGTTTTGTCGAGGAAACGGGGGCGGCGCAATACGCCCGCGACGTGCGCGTGACCACGATTTACGAGGGCACCAACGGCATTCAGGCGATGGACCTTGTTGCGCGCAAGATGATGGACGAGGGCGAGGCGGCGGGCCTGCTCATGGACGAGATCGAGGCGGCGGCAGAGGCCGCGCGCGAGACCCTGCCCGATCTGGCCGAGCCGGTCTGGCAGGCCTGTGAGAGCCTGCGCGAGACCACCGAATGGATGATCGCGCAGAACCACCGTGTGCGTTTTGCGGGTGCGGTGCCGTACCTGCGGGCGTTTGCGCGGGTGCTGGGCGGGCATATCCACCTGACCTCGGCGATGAACGATCCCAAGGGGCCGCGCGCCAAGGTGGCGCAGTTCTACATTCAGCGGCTCTTGCCCGATCACAGCAGCCTGCTTGCACAGGCGCAGGCGGGCGATTACGACGTCTATGCATTGACCCCGGAAGAGTTCGCCGCCTGATGAAAGACGCCCCGCCCACTGGATTGAGATACCCATGGGCGGAGCCGCCGGAGAACGGCAGCGCGATTGAGGTGGCGCCGGGTGTGCTGTGGTGCCGCCTGCCGCTGCCGATGAAGCTGGATCACGTGAATGTCTATGCGCTGGACGATGGCGACAGTTGGACGGTGATCGACACCGGATTCGCATCGCAGAAAACGCGCAGCATGTGGGAGAGCCTGATGGCGGGCCCCATGGGCGGCAAGCCCGTGGGCCGCGTTGTGGTGACCCACCACCATCCTGATCATGTGGGCCTTGCCGGCTGGTTCCAGTCTGAGCACGGGGCCGAGTTGCTGACCACGCGCACCGCGTGGCTGATGGCGCGGATGCTGACGCTGGACGTGCAGGAGATGCCTGTGCCCGAATCGGTCGAATTCTGGCGCAGTGCGGGGATGGACCCGGCCCTGCTGGCGGAGCGGTCGCAGGAACGCCCCTTCAACTTTGGGGACATCGTGGCGCCGATGCCGCTGGGCTACACCCGCCTGCAACAGGGTGACGTGATCGAGATGGGCGGGCGGACATGGGACGTGCATATCGGCAACGGTCACGCGCCCGAACATGCAACATTTTGGAGTAGGGACGACAACCTGGTGCTGGCGGGGGATCAGATCCTGCCGTCGATCAGCCCCAACATTGGCGTCTACGCGACCGAACCGATGGCGGACCCCATCGGCGACTGGCTGGAGGCGTGCGAACGTCTGGCTGGCCTCGCGCACGAGGATCATCTGGTGCTGGGCGGGCACAAGCTGCCCTTTACCGGGTTGCCGACGCGCATGCGGCAGCTGATCGACAACCATCACGGCGCGCTCGACCGTCTGCTGGACTATATCGACACGCCCAAGGCGGCGGGCGACTGCTTTGCCCCGCTGTTCAAGCGGACCATCGGGCCGGGCGAATACGGTCTGGCGCTGGTTGAAGCTGTCGCGCATCTGTCGCACCTTTATCAGGACGGGCGCGCCACGCGGGCGCGGCGCGACGATGGGGCATGGGTGTATCAGCGCAAGGACTAGGCGATGAGCGACGAGATCAGCACCGCGGCAGAAGCCGCAGAGGCCGCAGCGATCCCGCGCCGCCACGAGGTCCATGCCGACCCCAAGGCGCGCAATAACGCCGATCAGCCGCTGCCGGCGGGTATGAACAAGACACCGCCAGAAAAGAAGAGCCCGGCGCAGTGGGCCTATGAGCGCATTATCCTCTACATCAAAAACTTCGAGGAAAGCCTTGATAACGAACATGAAGTTGCGATGGGTTTTACCGGCGGCGATGCGGGTATCCTGCGGATCGAGGGGATGGGGTATTTTGACCCCGACATCATCACCTTTTACGGCTCCGACCCGACAGGGGCCAAGACGCAGCTTGTGCAGCATGTCAGCCAGTTGAACGTGATGCTGCGCGCCCTGCCCAAGTCGGTGGAAAAGGACGAGCCGACGCGGATCGGGTTCCGCCTGATCAAGGACCTCGAGGACGGCTAGGCCCCGCGCGCCAAAGACGCAGTGACAGGCCGCGCGCGATACGCTACTCGGCGGCCAGGCCAACAGACAAAGGGATCAAAGATGGACGAACACAAGCACGGGGAAATGGACGTTAAGGAACATGAAAAAATGTTCGACGGTTTCATGTCCTTCACAACCTGGACAGTGATTGCGATTCTGGTTGTTCTCATCGGTATGGCAGTGTTCATCTCCTGATCAAGAAAACCGGGTCGGGGGACTGATGTGATGGTAGCACGTGCGTTTGGCGCGCTTGGTCTGTGTGTGATTCTCGCGGGTTGCGCCGACCCGCCGAACATTCCCTATGCCTCCGACGAACGGATCAAGGCGTCCGCCTACCGCGAGCCGGGCCCGGCGACGTTGACCGTGATCACCATGATCAACAACCGCTCTGGCAATGGCGGGCATTCGGCTCTGATGATCAATGGCAGCCAGCGGGTGATCTTCGATCCCGCCGGATCGTTCGAAAACGTGCGCGTCCCCGAACAGGAGGACGTGCTTTATGGCGTCAGCCCTGCCGTGCTGGCCGGCTACAAGAGCGCGCATGCGCGCAGCACATACCACGTCGTCCTGCAAACTGTCGAAGTGACGCCGGAACAGGCTGAAATCGCCCTGCAACTGGCCGAGGCGAATGGCCCGGTGGCGCGTGCGTTTTGTACAAGCGCGACGACGGGCTTGCTGCGGCAGGTGCCTGGCTTTGCCGACGTGAACCAGACGTTCTTTCCGACCAACCTGATGGAACAGATGGCCGCCCGCGCCGGTGTCTCCGAGGAACGGTATTATGAGGATGACGAGGGCACGATCATCGACGGGATCGAAGGGCTTGTGATCCCGGAATAGGCCTTAGCCCAGCAGGTAAACCGCGACCAGCAGCGTCGCGGCCCCGGCCCCGATCGCGACAAACACATTGCGGGTGAGCGCGCCGGCCACCAGCGTGACGACGGCGGCAGCCAGCCGCGATGGCTCGGTCGCGCCTCCCTCCCCGGAATAGACCACCAGCGGCGCACAGAGCGCGGGCAGGATCGCGACGGCGGTGTAGCGCAGGTGGCGCAGCATCCATTCCGGCAGCGGGCGGTCCCCGACAAAGCCCAGAAACGCAAAGCGCAACAGGAAACTGCCCACGCCAAGGCCGATGATCACGACCCACAAGGTGCCATTGTCGATCATGCGCGCCGCCTCGCCAGCCACAGCTCGGTCTGTGCGCCCGCGATCATGCCGCCGATACCGCCGATCAGCAGGCCCAGCGAATGCGGCACCTCGACGGCCAGCAGGCTCAGGACAATCGCCGTGGCCGCCGCCGCCAGATGCGGCAGGGTGCGCAGCATGGGTGCGACCATCGACAGGAACGCAATCGGCAGCGCGAAATCCAGCGGCAGGTCCGCAGGCAGCGCCGTGCCAAGCGCCGCGCCCGCATAGCTGCACCCGAACCAGAAGATCATCACCAGCGTGCAGGCCCCGAAATAATAGGCGACGCGCTGGGGGATCGACATCTCCGGCACCGCCTCGAACCGCGCATGGCTGAGCGCATAGCTCTGATCGACCAGCAGGTAGGCCACGAACACCCGCTGCCAGAGCGGGGCAGCGCCCAGATAAGGCGTCAGTGCCGCCGAATACATTGCAACGCGCAGGTTCACCGCGAGCGCCGACACCAGCACGATCACCGTGGGCGCGTTGTCCTGCATCAATTGCAGCGCGGTGAACTGCGCGGCGCCGGCGATGACCACCAGCGAAAAGGTCATCACCTCGAACAGGTTCAGCCCCGCCTCGGTCGCGAGCACACCAAAGAGCACGGCAAAGGGCCCCGCGACAAGGATAAAGGGCGCGCCGTCGCGCAGCCCCGCCAGATAGGCGGATTTGGTGGTGGTCGTTGTCATGGACGGGCTCTATTGTCGGCTCGGACAGGACTTAGCCGTGTGGCAGGGGGGATGCAATTGGCTCAGGCGGACAAGGATCAGGGGTATATCATCGCGCCCGACCCGTCGCTGGCGCGGCTGACGCGGGCTGTGCCGGGGCATGACGCGTCCGGTGTGGCTGTTGTGACGCAAGTGGTCGAGGAACGCCCGCTGACCATTTTCCTCAACGGGCAAGAGATCGTGACGGCGATGACCATCGGCGACTATCCCGATTATCTGGCGCTCGGTTTCCTGCGCAATCAGGGGATGCTTGCGCCCGGTGAGGTGGTCAAGGGCATCGACTATGACGAAGAGCTGGAAACGGTCGTCGTGCGCACCGACCGGCCCACCAACCACGAGGAAAAGCTGAAGAAAAAGACGCGGACCAGCGGCTGCGCCGTCGGGACCGTCTTTGGCGACATGATGGAGGGGCTGGAGGGCGTGACGCTGCCGCAGGTGCCGGTGCAGGTCTCTTGGCTCTATGCGTTGGCGCATACGATCAACCGGACGCCGTCGCTGTACCTCGAGGCGGGGGCGATACACGGCACGGTCCTGTGTCACCGTGACCGCCCGCTGGTCTACATGGAAGACGTCGGCCGCCACAACGCGGTGGACAAGGTCGCGGGCTGGATGGCGGCAACCGGTGAGGGGGCGGAGGACAAGATCCTCTACACCACCGGCAGGCTGACCTCGGAGATGGTGATCAAGACGGCCTTGATGGGCATCCCGGCGCTGGTCTCACGCTCCGGCTTTACCGCCTGGGGTGTCGAGATCGCGCAGACGGTGGGTCTGACGCTGATTGGCCGGATGCGCGGGCAGCGGTTCGTGTGCCTGAGCGGGGATGCGAACCTCGTGCGGGATGCCGAAGGGAGCACGGCGGCAGAATGAAAGATCTTTCCGCTTTCGATGCCGCCATTGCGGATGCGCGGGCCTTTGTCCGGGACAAGCAGCGTGGCGACTGGCATTCGGTTGCCTGCGTGGTGCAGACGGCGTCGGGCCAGCAATATATCGGCATGAACCTCGACAGCACCCTGTCGCGCGCCAGCGTCTGCGCGGAACCCGTGGCGCTGGGGATGGCAATCGCGCAGGACCCGGACGACCGGATTGTCTTTTGCGCAGCCGTAAACCGAAGGGGAGAGGTGATCCCGCCCTGCGGGCCGTGCCGCGAGCTGATGCTGGACTATGCCGGAGAGGCGCAGGTTGCCGTGCCGGAGGGCGACGGCTATGCCGTCGTTGGCATGGCTGCCCTCATGCCCACGCCGTACAAACCGACGCAGCGCAAGCCATGACGCAACCTTTGGGCGTGATACTGGCAGGCGGGCAGGCGACCCGGATGGGCGGCGGCGACAAGGGGCGCTTGCGCTTGGGCGGGCACAGCCTGCTGGCGCATGTGATTGAACGGCTCGACCCGCAGGTGGCGGGGCTGGCGCTGAACGCCAATGGCGATGCGGCGCGCTTTGCCGATCTGCGGCTGCCGGTTGTGGCCGACAGCGTCGACGGCTTTGCCGGGCCCCTCGCGGGTGTGCTGGCCGGGCTCGACTGGGCCGCAGAACAGGGGGCCGAGACAATCGTGACCGCTGCTGCCGACACACCGTTCTTTCCCTGCGATCTGGTGCCCCGCCTGCTGCTTGCTGCCGAAGGGATGGCGCATCCGCTGGCGCTGGCCGGCACCCCCGACCCAAGGCGCGGGCTGGCGCGGCATCCGACCTTTGGCCTCTGGCCCGTAGCCTTGCGCGATGACCTGCGCCAGGCCTTGCAGGACGGCGTGCGCAAGGTGGTCCTGTGGACCGACCGCCATGACGGGCGCATCGCCGAATTCCCGGATGAGGCCGCTTTTTTCAACGTGAACACACCCGACGATCTGGCGCGGGCCGAGGCGATGATATGAGACTATACGGTGTTGTGGGCTGGAAGAACGCAGGCAAGACCGGCCTGATGGAGCGGCTCGTGGCCGAGATCACCAGCCGGGGTCATTCGGTGTCCACCGTCAAGCACGCGCATCACAGTTTTGACGTCGATCACCCGGGCAAGGACAGTTACCGGCACCGCGCGGCGGGCGCGCATGAGGTGCTGCTGGCCTCGCGCCAGCGGGTAGCGTTGATGCAGGAACTGCGCGGCGCGGAGGAGCCGAGCCTCGATGCGCTGCTGGCACGGCTGTCGCCCGTCGATCTGGTGCTGGTCGAAGGATACAAGCGCGACGCCCACCCCAAGGTCGAGGCGCATCGCGCTGTGACCGGCAACCCGTTGATTGCGCCGGATGATCCGACCGTGCGCGCGGTGGCGAGCGATACGGCCCTCAGGCTGGACCGCCCGGTCTTTGATCTGAACGACACGGCTGCCATAGCCGACTTTATCCTGTCGGAGGTCGGGTTGTGACCCCCTTCGACACGTTCGTGATCGTGGACTGGTCGGGGGGCAATCAGGGCCCGGCACGGCCCAAGGCCGACGCCATCTGGGCCTGTGTGGCGCGCGGGGCCGAGGTGATGCCGCCCGTGTACCTGCGCCACCGGCAAGCGGCGGAGGCGTGGCTGGCCGACACGATTGCAGCCGAACGTGCGGCAGGCCGGCGGGTGCTGGCGGGGTTCGACTTTCCCTTTGGCTACCCGGCGGGCTTTGCCGCGGCAGTGACCGGGTCGGCGGAGCCCTTCGCGCTTTGGGATTGGTTCGAGGCAAGGGTGGAGGACAGCCCGGCGGCCAACAACCGCTTTGTGCTGGCGGGCGAGATCAACCGCCGCTTTGGCGGGCAGGGGCCGTTCTGGGGCAACGCCTCGCGCACGGATGTCGAAGGTCTGCCACGGACCAAGGCCACCTACCACAACCCCTTTCCCGAACGCCGCGCAGCCGAGGGCAGGGCCAAAGGCGCGTTCCCGCTGTGGCAACTGGCCGGGGCGGGCGCGGTCGGCTCGCAGGCGATCATGGGCCTGCCGGTGCTCAACCGCCTGCGCCGCCGCTTTGCGCCCGAGGTTGCGGTCTGGCCGTTCGAGACATTGGATCTGCCTGTCGCGTTGGTCGAGGTCTGGCCGTCGCTGATGGTCGGCCCGACACCTGAGGGATGGATCAAGGACCAATGGCAAGTGCATGAAGTTGCGCGCATTATGGCCGCACTTCCGCCCGCCCGACTGGCCGACATGCTGGATGTGTCGGCCCCCGAGGAAGGGTGGATTTTCGGGCTGGGCTTTGAGGCGGAGTTGCACGGCACGGCACCAAGCTTGCGCAACGACTGCTTTGCCCTGCCGCCGGGTGTGCACTGGACGCCTGTGGATGACGCGCTGGCGGATCTGCGCGCGCGGCTGTCGCCCGTGACAGGGACGGAACTCTGTCCGGTCGCATCCGCAGCGGGCCGCGTTCTGGCCGCGCCGGTCAAGGCCGCCCGCGCCCATCCGCCCCTGCCCAATACGGCGGTGGATGGCTATGGATTTGCCGGCGGCAGGCCTGCCGGGCCTCATACGCTACCGCTGATTGCCGCCGTTGCTGCCGCCGGTGCCGCCCCGGATACCGTTGTGCCTGAGGGCCACGCCATCCGCATCCTGACCGGAGCGGCCTTGCCTCCGGGCGTCGATACGGTCGTGCTGCAAGAGGACGTGCGGGTCGCCGACGGTGCCGTGCACCTCACCGGCCCGATCAAACCCGGCGCAAACATCCGCGCCGCTGGCGAGGACGTGACAGAGGGCCAGACGCTGGCAGAGCCGGGCCGCCACCTGACCCCGTCCGATCTGGGCCTGCTGAGTGCGACAGGCGTGTCCGACGTTGCCGTACGCCGCCCCTTGCGAGTCGCGATCCTGTCGACGGGCGATGAGCTGGTCGAGGCGGGTCAGAGCGCTGCCCCCGGCCAGATTTACGACGCCAACCGGCCCATGCTGTTGGCGCAAATCGCCAACCTCGGGCACCATACGCTGGATATGGGTCGCGTCCCGGATGACCGTGCGGCCTTGCGCGCCACGCTCGACCGTGCGGCGGCTGAGGCGGATGTGATCCTGACCAGCGGCGGCGCTTCGGCAGGGGACGCAGACCACGTGTCGGCTCTGCTGCAGGACAGCGGGTCCATGGCGCTGTGGCGGGTCGCGATCAAGCCCGGACGCCCGCTCGCATTGGGCATGTGGCAAGGCACTCCGGTCTTTGGCCTGCCGGGCAATCCGGTGGCGGCGCTTGTGTGCACGTTGGTCTTTGCCGCACCCGCGCTGTCGGTGCTGGCGGGCGGCGACTGGATCACGCCGCAGGGCTATGACCTGCCCGCCGGTTTCGAGAAACGCAAAAAGGCCGGGCGGCGCGAGTTCCTGCGCGCCCGTGTGCGCGATGGCCGGGTTGAGGTCTTTGCCTCCGAAGGATCGGGGCGGATCAGCGGCCTCAGCTGGGCCGAAGGGCTGGTGGAACTGCCCGACGCCGCACTGCACGTGCAACCGGGCGATCCGGTGCGCTATATCCCCTGGTCCGGGTTCATGGGCGGCTAGTCGGGGTTGCGGTAAACGCTACACAGGCAGCCCGCGCGGGCAAGCGCCCGGCACAGCGCGTCCGCGCCGGCGCGGTCAGCCCGTCCGATCCGCCCCATGATATAGGACCCTCGCCCCCGCACGCGCGAGCGTACGGGCACATACTCCAACCGCTCGCGGCTCACTTGTGCCGCACAGCGCCGGGTCAGCCGGGTCACGCGCGCCTCCGCCTCGGCCCGTGTTGCGCCATAGCCCAGCTGCACGCCCCACGCGCTCCAGCGTGGCGGTGGCGGCCCCAAGGGGCTGACCCTGCGCCCTTGCGCCATGCGCAGGCAAGCCGTCATGAACGGCACTTCACCATCCAGCGCAAAGCTGTGGGCAGACGGCGGCGCATCGCGCCAGTCCGTCGCCCGCAGCCCGGTGATGATGCGCACATACGCCACCGTCTCCCGCGCCAGTCCGCCGCCTTGCACGAACCCGACCGCCCGCCGCTCGCCGCCATTGTAGGCCACCGCCGCCAGCCCCGGATTGCCGTATCGCCGCTGCAACGCGCCGAGGTACTGCGCCGACCGTTCCATCGCTTCGGCGGGGTTGTAGCTGTCTTTCAGCCCCCGCAGCGCGGCAGTGTCCGGCATGAACTGCGCAATCCCTTGCGCCCCGGCGGGGCTGAGCGCATTCGGATCAAACCGGCTCTCCTGCCACAACAGCCGCGCAAAGAACCCGGGATCGAGCATGTGGCGTCGGCTCGCCCCGGCGATGTGCTGGCAGGTGTCGAACGCCGCATGGGCAGGCCGGATACAGGCCACCGGGCCCAGCGTGCCGGTCGAACATAAGGTGCCGGGCCCCGCCGCCCGCGCGGCCCCCGGCCAGAACAGCAGTGCCACCAGCGCCAGCATTGCCCACAACTCATGCCTTTTCATGGGCGCACACCCGTATTAGGTCAAACCGCAGGACCAAGTATCGGGGCATCATGGCGTTTTTCAAGAAACTCAAGGACCGGCTGTTCAAATCCTCGTCCAAGATCGACGAGGGGCTGGAGGCGATTGTCGAGGATGGCGGCGTCGAGGAGGCCCCGACACCGGATGTCCCGGAGCCGACGCCAGAGCCTGCGCCAGAGCCAGCCCCGGAGGTCGAACCGGAACCGGAGCCGGTACCCAAACCAGAACCCGAGCCGGACCTGCCGCCAGTGCCGGATGCGCCCGAGGTGCCCGACCTGCCGCAGGAGCCGATCCCCGAACCCGCGCCGGTTGAGATGCCGCCCGCCCCGCCCGAACCCGCAGCGCCGCCGACCCCGGTGGAAATGCCGGCACCGATGCCCGATCCGGTGTCGCCGCCGTCTCCGCCGGAGATGACAATGCCCGAAGCCGCGCAGCCAGTCGACACGGTGATGCACGCGCCCGCTGCTGCGGCAACGCTTGTCCCTGACACGCTCGAGCTGGAGGCAGAAGACCCCCAGGACGCACCCCGCCCCGGCCTTCTGGTCCGCATTCTGGGCCGCAAGGACGCCGCCCCGGTGGTGCGCCGTACGCTCGATGACGACATGCTCGAACAGCTCGAAGAGCTGCTGATTGCCGCAGACATGGGCGTCGACACCGCGCTGCGTGTCACCGCCAACATGGCCGAGGGGCGCATGGGCCGGAAACTGTCCGTGCGCGAAATCAAGGAACTGATGGCGCAGGAAATCGCCCGCATCATGGAGCCCGTGGCCAAGCCGCTGCCGATCTATCCGCAACGCCCGCAGGTCGTGCTGGTCGTGGGCGTCAACGGGTCGGGCAAGACCACCACCATCGGCAAGCTGGCCAGCCAGTTCCGCGCAGCGGGCAAAAAGGTGGTGATCGCCGCCGGAGATACTTTCCGCGCCGCCGCCGTCGAACAGCTGCAGGTCTGGGGCGAGCGGGCGGGCGTGCCGGTGCTCACGGCACCCGAAGGGTCCGACCCCGCCAGCCTCGCCTTCGACGCGCTGACCCAGGCCCAGAACGACGGCGCTGACCTGCTGATGATCGACACCGCGGGCCGCCTGCAAAACCGCGGCGACCTGATGGAAGAGTTGGCCAAGATCGTCCGCGTCATCCGCAAGAAGGACGAAACCGCCCCCCACAACACCCTGCTCGTGCTCGACGCCACCACCGGCCAGAACGCCGTCACTCAGGTCAAGGTGTTCCAGGAGGTGTCGGATGTGTCCGGCCTCGTGATGACCAAGCTCGATGGCACCGCCAAGGGCGGCGTGCTGGTGGCACTTGCCGACAAGTTCGGCCTGCCCATCCATGCCATTGGTGTCGGCGAGCAGATCGACGACCTCTCCCCCTTCGATCCCGAGGAATTTGCCGCAGCACTGACCGGTCTCGACACCGAATGATCCCGACTTCTTCTGACCGGAAATACCACGGGGGAGGGCCGGAGGCCCGGGGGCGGAGCCCCCTCAAAAAAATCGGTCTCGCCAGCAGGGCGAGCGAGCGGAGCCCCCTCGTAAAAACAGGTCTCGTCCGCCGGGCGAAGGGGCGGAGCCCCGAACCCCGCTCGCCGCAGGGGCTGATCGCAAGATCATGACCCAATGGCTGGCCAGCATCGAAGGCACGGAGACAGGCCACACCGTGGCCCTTGCCCTGGCGCTGCTGGCAGCCTTTCTGCACGCCGTGTTCGGCGCGCTGCAAAAGGGGCGACATGACCCGTGGCTGACCCGCGGCGCGGTTGATGCCTCCTACGGCCTGATGGCGGCACCCTTTGCACTGTTTGTCGTGCCCTGGCCCGAGCCGCATATGTGGCCGATCTTTGCGGGCGTGTTCGTGATCCACGTTGTCTACAAATGCCTGCAGGCCTGGGCCTATACCAAGGGGGCCTACACGGTTGTCTACCCGGTGGTGCGCGGGACCGGGCCGCTCTTTACCGTGATCGGGGCTTACATCCTCTTTGCCGAGACGTTCACGCCGACCCAGTGGCTGGGCGTTGCGGTGCTGCTTGCGGGGATCTTTGGCCTCGCGCTCTATAACCTCATCTACCTGCAGGCCGAACGTGACACGCTGCCTGCGGCCCTTGGCCTTGCAGTGATTACCGGCCTCTTTGTCGCGCTTTATACGACCTATGACGCCTACGGCATCCGCGCGACGGCGAACCCGTTCACCTTTCTGGCGTGGTTTTTCTTTATCGACGGGCTGTTCATGCCGCCGGTGGCCTATGTGCATTACCGCCGCATGGCCAACCCGCCGACCCTCGGCCCGCTGGCGCTGCGCGGGATCATCGGTGGCGTTGTTGCCATTTTCAGCTTTGGCTCCATCATGATGGCGACCCGTCTGGACAAGGTGGGCGAGGCGGCGGTGCTGCGCGAAACCTCGACCGTGTTTGCCGCCATTATCGGTTGGCTGGTGCTGAAAGAAACGGTAGGACCGCGCAGAATTGCCTTGATGGCGCTGATCGCACTGGGCGCGGTCATTGTGGAAATGGGCGGATAAGAGGCAAGAGCATGAGCGAGACGCGCGAGATCAACGGGGTCCTGAAACAGGTGCTGGAACTGGGCCCGCCGGTGATCTTCTTCCTGATCTATCTGCGCATCCGGGACGATGTGTTCACCATTGGCGGCACTGAGTATTCCGGGTTCATCGTGGCCACGCTGGTCTTTGTGCCGATCCTGCTGGTGGCGATGGGCGTGCTTTGGGCGCTCACGGGCAAGCTGAGCCGGATGCAGATATTTACCGCGTTCATGGTGATCTTTTTCGGCGGGCTCACCGCGTGGTTCAATGACGAGCGGTTCTTCAAGATGAAGACCAGCATCGTCTACGGGTTCTTTGCGCTGCTCTTGGGGATCGGCTTGGCGCGGGGGCAAAGCTGGCTTGCTTACGTGCTCAACGACGCGATGCCGATGCGGCACGAGGGGTGGATGATCCTGACCCGTCGCTTGTGTGCGATGTTTGCGGGGCTGGCCGTCGCCAATGAACTGATCTGGCGCACGATGTCCACCGATGCTTGGGTCAAGATCGAGACGTTCGGCTTTCCCATCGCGCTTGTCGCCTTCCTCTTTTGGCAGATCACCGCGCTCCAAGGCTATCTGATCGAAGAAAAGGACGATGCGGCCTAGGCATGCATGTCGGGGCTGTGCACCGGTAACACGCCCCAGTCGGCCTGACGCGGGGCCACGGCAAAGGCGACTTTCATCGCCTGGTCCCGCGAGATCATCGCCTCCAACGCCAGCTTGAACCGCGAGGCGCGGGCAGACCGGCGGCGCAGGGTGGCAAACTCCCATTCCAGCACCTCGGCCCCTTCGGTCAGCAGCGATGTCGCGGCACTGGTCTGTTGCGTCACATACGCGACCTCGCCCACGAACACGCCCGATGGCATGTGAAACGTCTCGCCCCGTTTCTCGATCGTCAGATCGCCCGAGATCACGTAGTAGAGCCGGTCCACCGGCGCCCCTTCGCGGGTCAGTAGCGTGTCCGCCTCGAGCCGGAAACGGCGGGCGCGTGTCACCAATTCGCGGAAATCGCCGGGCGGCAGGTTGGCAAAGCGCGGATAGATGTCGCGATGCGCATGCGGCACCGCAAAGCGGGATTGCCGCCAGAACAGATTGCCCAAGCCGATCAGGTTCGCGACCCCCATGGCCAGCGACGTATAGATCGCCGTCCACAACGGCTCGTCCGCAACCACCCAGTAGTACCAGATATACAGCGCCGTGCCCGCCAGAATAAACACCCGCAGCACCACCTGATTGATGATCAGATAGGCCAGCGTCAGGGCCCCACCCGCCATGAGCACGATGTACTCCGGCGGCACCAAATCAATTAACATATATATGTGTCTCCAATTCCGACGCACATTGGCGCGGAACGTCAAAAGCGCAAAGCACTTTTTGAGACGTTTGATCTCAGTCGGGCGGTTTTCGGTGCGCTAGGCCTTCTTGCCGAACAGCGCGGCCTGACCTTTTGCATCATGCTGCGTCTTGCGCTTGTCGGCGTGCAGCGCGCGGCCCCGTTGCACCGCGGGGCGGTTGCCGACGGCCTCCAGCCAGCGGGCCAGATGCGGTTTGTCGTCCAGCGTCTGTTCCTGCCCTTCCCAAAGCGACGCCCAGGGCCAGATCGCCATATCGGCGATGGAATAGTCGCCCGCAACAAACGCATGCTCCGCCAATTGCCGGTCCAGCACGCCATAGAGACGCGCAGTCTCGCCCCGGTAGCGGTCCTTGGCGTAAGGTATGTCATGCCCCATCTGCGGCGCGTATTTCAGAAAGTGGTGTGATTGCCCGGCCATCGGCCCCACGCCGGCCATCTGCCACATCAGCCACTGGTCCACGGTAATGCGCGCCCGCTCCGACCCGCCGCCAAACCGACCGGTCTTGCGCGCGAGGTATTGCAGGATCGCCCCGCTTTCAAAGATCGCGATGGGCGCGCCGTCGGGGCCGTCCGGGTCGACAATCGCGGGCATCTTGCCGTTGGGAGATATGGCGAGGAACCCGTCCGCGTGCTGATCACCCGCCGAGATGTCCACCAGATGGGTCTGGTAGGGCAGGCCGAACTCCTCCAGCGCGATGGACACTTTCCACCCGTTGGGTGTCGGCCAGAAATACAGATCGATCATCACGCGCCTCCGCAGCTTGCGCGCTATGATGCCGCTTTCTGTCCCAGCGGCAAGGACAGCACCGCTTGCGGGGGCGCAAACATGCGTGACCAACGCGGTGCGACCGCTGCGGGCAGGGCCGCGCGCAGGGCGGGCAGCGGCACGGCATCGGGGTCGCGCAGGGCCCGCGCGTAGAACCGCAGCGCGCCCGGCCGCGTGTAGCCCGACCAATGGCACACGCGCCGTCCGGGGGGCGCCACATGGCCGCCAAAGCGTGGCAGCGTGTCCAGCGTGCGCAGGCAATCCAGCTGGACGTTCACCGCATTGGGCAGGTCAAGCCCGTTGCCCATCGCCCAGTCGCCCCGCTGCGGCGGCGCGATCAGCCGTTCGTACATGAAATCAAATACGTCGTTTTCGCGGCTTGTGATGTTGAACAGTTCGGCAGCCCGCCCCGCTGGGGTCTGCATCGCCGCGATGGCGCGGCTGGCATAGGTCGCGGCGGTCAGCGTCACGACGCGCGAGATGTCGCCGGGCCGCAGCACCTGCAGCGCTTCGAATATCACCTCGCTGCCCATGGAATGGGTGATGGCGTGCACGGGCCGGTCGGGGCTGAGCGTGCGAATGTCTCGGATCACCTGCGCCAGATGCTGGCCTGCCGCCCGGGCCGAACGTTCGGCACGCCACAGATTGCCCCGCGCGCGCCAGCCAAAGGCCAGCGCCAGCCCCTCGTCGCGCTGTCCGGTGCCAAAGCCCAGATGCCGCAGCCACGACCCGTGCGCACCCTGGGCCGGGTGCACCTCGCGACCAAAGATCGTCGCATGTGGCGAACAGGGGCGGCGGTCGGGATCGTATTTGAAACCGTGGATCAGGATCATCACCGGGCCGGTGCCCCGGGCGGCGCGGCGCAGCGCGGGCAGGGCAGGGGCAGGAGAGCCGTGGAGCGTCAGCCCCTCGGGGCCTGCATTCAGTCTCAGGATGGGCATCTCAGCACCTCCTACCACATTTTGTGGTGCCGCTATGAACCAGCCATATGACGGTGACATGAAATTATGGTTACAGCACCGTGACGGTGTTGACGCGCAACACCTCTGCGCGTACCCGTGTGATGTGGCGATTTGTAACCGGATTGCGGGCCACCCCGACGTCTCTGCACGCGCAGGACAGGTCGGAAAACACCGCTAAAAGGTCAGGATGAAAGCCCCCCTTTCGCTTGACCGCGTCTGGGGGTTTTTTGTGGCCTGACCCCAATCTCGGGCCCGGGACGGAGTTGAAGATGAGCGATGACTGGCATCCCCGCACCCGCGCCGTGCATGGCGGCGTGCGCCGCAGCCAATACGGTGAGGTAAGCGAGGCGATCTTTCTCACCCAAGGGTTTGTGTACGACAGTGCCGAGGCCGCCGCACAGCGGTTCGAGGCGGCGGGAGATGATGAGTTCATCTACGCCCGCTATGGCAACCCGACCGTGCGCATGTTCGAGGAACGCATCGCCTCGCTCGAAGGGGCGGAAGACGGATTTGCCACCGCGTCGGGCATGGCGGCGGTCTCTGGCGCGCTGATGTCAATGCTGCGGGCCGGCGACCGGGTTGTGTCGGCGCGTGCGCTCTTTGGTTCTTGTTTGTATGTGCTCGAGGAAATCCTGACCCGCTACGGCGTTGAGGTCGCATTCGTCGACGGCACCGATCTGGACCAGTGGGCGGCTGCGATTACACCGGGCACGCGGGCCGTGTTCTTTGAGTCGATCTCCAACCCCGCGCTCGAAGTGGTTGATATCGCTGCCGTCTCCGCGCTCGCCCATGAGGTCGGGGCCACGGTGCTGGTCGACAACGTCTTTGCCACGCCGGTCTATTCGGAGGCGCTGGCCCAAGGGGCGGACGTCGTGATCTATTCGGCCACCAAGCATATGGACGGGCAGGGCCGCACGCTGGGCGGTATTATCCTCGGCAGCCGGGATTTCATCCGCAAAACGGTCGAGCCCTACATGAAACACACCGGCGGTTCGATGTCGCCGTTCACGGCTTGGGTCCTGCTCAAGGGGGTTGAAACGCTGGATTTGCGCGTGCGGGCGCAGACGGCCTCCGCCCTGGCGCTGGCCGAGGCACTGCATGGTCATAACGGGCTGGCCCGTGTCATCTATCCCGGTCACCCAAGCCATGCGCAACACGCGCTGGTGACCGCACAAATGGGCGGCGCGGGCGGCACAGTGCTGTCGCTGGACCTGGCCGCCGGGCAGGACGCGGCGTTCAAATTCCTCAACGCGCTGACGATCCCGGTGATCTCCAATAATCTGGGCGACGCCAAGTCGATCCTGACCCATCCGGCGACCACCACACACCAGCGTCTGCCGCAAGATCAGAAGGATGCACTGGGCATCACGCCGGGCCTCGTGCGCATGTCCGTGGGCCTCGAAGAGACCGCCGATCTGATCGCCGATGTGAAGCAGGCGCTGGAAAAAGCGCAGTAAAAGCAATATAGTGCACGATGCAGGCGCAGCATCGCGCCTGAACAATTTCGGAGGTTTTTATCATCCATGTTTCACCGGCACACGTAATTGTAAGTGTGATTGGAAATGTGGGGGCGGGGACATATCTTTGCTTCACACGCAAAAAGAAAGGGGGGCTACTTTATGAACATTCATACGCCCACACTGACCGCAATACCCGAACGTGATGAGGCAGAGGCAGCACTCGACTTGCTGCGCCGCTGGGCCACACAGGCCACCACGACCGAGATTATCGAACTGGACCCTTCCGTGGCGCGCCTCGTGCCGCAGGGCACGGGCAAGGACTATCCGTCCTTTGCGCGCGATTACCCCGAGGATTTCACCGTCGATGCCGCCTACAAGGACACGCTGCCGGACCTGCAGAACGGGCCGTCCAGCCTGATCCGCGGCGCCAACCAGCAGATCCAGCATGTGGGCATCTCGAATTTCCGCCTGCCGCTGCAGGTGGCGACGCGCGACAACGGCCCGCGCACGCTCGAGACATCGGTGACCGGCACTGTCAGCCTTGAGGCGGACAAGAAGGGCATCAACATGTCCCGCATCATGCGGTCCTTCTACAAGCACGCGGAGGCGGAGTTTTCCTTTGGCGTGATCGAGGCGGCGCTAGACGACTACAAAGCCGATCTCGAAAGCTTTGATGCCCGCATCCAGATGCGGTTCTCCTTCCCGATGAAGGTGGAAAGCCTACGCTCCGGCCTTGCCGGATATCAGTATTACGACATCGCGCTGGAACTGGTGGAACAGGCGGGCGTGCGCAAGCGCATTGTGCACCTCGATTATGTCTATTCGTCGACCTGCCCCTGTTCGTTGGAACTGAGCGAACATGCCCGCGCGACCCGTGGGCAACTGGCGACGCCGCATTCGCAACGCTCCGTTGCGCGCATCAGCGTGGTGGTGGACGAGGATACCGACACCGTCTGGTTCGAGGACCTGATCGAAGCCTGCCGCCGCGCCGTGCCGACCGAGACGCAAGTGATGGTCAAGCGCGAGGACGAACAGGCCTTTGCCGAGTTGAACGCCGCCAACCCGATCTTTGTCGAGGATGCCGCGCGTCTGTTCTGCGAGCAACTGCTTGCGGATGTGCGCGTCGGTGATTTTCGCGTCGTCGCCAGCCATCAGGAAAGTCTGCACAGCCATGACGCCGTGTCCGTGCTGACCGAGGGTGAGACATTCGCCAATGACAGCATCGACCCGCGCATGTTCGCGACGCTGTTCCACGTTGGCTAAGCCATCCAAAAGACATTGAAAAAGGCGCGCACACTCTGCGCGCCTTTTTTGTTGGCCAAAGCCCCCCCGAGAGATGCAATGCCGCTATGCAGCATCGGCATTTGTAGTCGCGGCCACACAAGCGCATGTAGAGGTCACAAGGGAGGAACAGCTTTAACCGCACAACTGCGAGGTGTTCCATGGCCTACACAGCCACACAGCAGCCCACATCGATCTGGGCGTCGATCAAAAACTTTTGCACCATGGTCGGATCGGCCGTGAGCCTGTCTGCCGCGGCCGACCAGCGCATGAAGCGCATCGAGGCGCTGAACGCGAAATCCGACGACGAACTGGCCGAGATGGGCCTGCGCCGTCAGGACATCGCAGCATATGTCTTTCGCGACCTGATGTACTGCTGACATGGCGCCAGCGCCGGGTCTGCTTGACACCGGCGCACGCTGTCTCCAACGCTGAGCGCCAATGGACCTGCGCCCTGTTGGATATGTGATTGGCCTGTTGGTCGCCGTTCTGGGCGCGGCCATGATGCTGCCGATGCTCGTCGACCTCGCCGAGGGGCGCGGGCATTGGTACGTCTTTGCCGAAAGCGCGCTGATCACGCTGGTGATCGGCGGTGTCCTGTCGCTTAGCTGTGCCAACAGCGTGCGCGAGGGGCTGACCATCCAGCAGACGTTTTTGCTGACCACCGGCGTGTGGCTTGCGCTGCCCGTCTTCGGCGCGCTGCCCTTCTGGTTCGGTGCTACCGAGGCGCGCTATGTCGATGCGTTCTTTGAGGCGATGTCGGGCCTGACCACCACCGGTTCCACCGTGCTGTCGGGGCTGGAGGCGCTGCCCAAGGGCCTGCTGCTCTGGCGCGGCATCCTGCAATGGCTTGGCGGTATCGGCATCATCGTCGTGGCGATGGTGTTCCTGCCCGAACTGCGTGTCGGCGGCATGCAGATTTTCCGGACCGAAGCCTTTGACACCTTTGGCAAAATCCTACCCCGCGCGACCGAGATCGCCAGCCGCATCTCCGTCATCTACATCGCGCTCACCCTGATCTGCGCGCTGGCCTATATCGGTGCGGGCATGAATGCCTTTGACGCGACCGTGCACGCCATGACCACGATCGCGACCGGCGGGTTTGCAAATTACGACGCGTCCTTTGCCGCCTTCGGCCCCGGCGCATCCTATGTCGCTTGCCTGTTCATGATCCTCGCAGCACTGCCATTCGTGCGCTTTGTCCAGCTCAGCGCGGGCACGGCCCGGCCCCTGCTGCACGACACCCAGATCCACGTCTTTCTGGCCACAGCACTCGCGGTCGTCACGCTTGTCGCCCTGTCGAACATCCTGCGCGCCGACACCTTGACCGAGGCCGCCTTTCGCACCGCCCTGTTCAACACCGTATCGCTGATGACGGGCACCGGCTACGCCAATGCGGACTACATGCAATGGGGCGGCTTTGCCGTGGCGGTCCTGTTTTTCACCGGGCTGATCGGCGGCTGCGCGGGCTCGACGGCCTGCTCGATCAAGATCTTCCGCTACCAGCTGCTCTTTGCCTCCATCCGCGCCCAGCTGCAAAAGACGCGCAGCCCGCACGGCATCTTTACCCCGCGCTACGCGGGCCGCCCGGTGGGCGAGGATGTGCTGAACTCGGTCATGTCGTTCTTCATGTTCTTCGTGGTTACGCTGGGCGTCTTGTCCGTGGCCCTCGCCATGACCGGGCTCGATTTCGTCACCTCCATCTCGGGCGCGGCCACGGCACTGGCCAATATCGGCCCCGGTTTCGGCGATCAGATCGGCCCAGCGGGCAACTTCGCCGGGCTCAACGACACGGCCAAGTGGCTGCTGAGCGCTGCCATGCTGATCGGTCGGCTCGAGCTGATGGCGGTCTACGTGATGTTCACCGTCGGCTTCTGGAGGGCCTGAATGCAACGACCTCTTGGCGCGCAAATCTCCCACATGCTGAAGGACCGCGGGGTCGACGTGATCTTTGGCATTCCCGGCGTACACAATCAGGAAATGTATCGCGGCATCGAAGAGGCCGGGATCACCCATGTGCTGGCCCGCCACGAACAGGGCGCGGGCTTTATGGCCGACGGCTACGCCCGGGCGACGGGCAAGCCGGGGGTGGCCTATGTGATCACCGGGCCGGGCCTGACCAATATCATGACGCCGATGGGGCAGGCGTATAGCGACTCTGTGCCGATGCTCGTGATCTCCTCCTGCCTGGACGAGACAGCTGCAAAATACGGCCAGTTGCACCAGATGAAAGACCAACGTGCCGCCGCCGAAACCGTCTGCGACTGGTCCTTTGAGGCGGGCACGGCGGATGCAGCTTATACCCTGATCGACCGCGCATTCTCCGAATTCAGGACGGAACGCCAGCGGCCCAAACACATTCAGGTGCCCATCGCAGCGCTCGAGGCCCCTGCCGCACCGGCACGCCCCCGACACTGGGCGCCCGCGACACTGCCGCGCGTCAACACCGACCAATTGCACGAGGTCAAAACCCATCTGGAGCGTGCGCGCGCGCCGATGATAATCGTGGGCGGCGGACATAAAGGCGGCGGGTCCATGGTGGTCGAGGTTGCTGACAACACCGGCGCGGCCCTGTTTACCACCTATGCCGGGCGCGGGCTTGTGCCCGATGATCATCCGCGCCTTTTCGGTGCGATGCTGGCCCGTCCCGACAGCGCCGAAATACTGCGGCGCGCCGATCTGTTGATCATCGTCGGCTCCGAAATGTCACAAGGGGATCTGTGGCGCGACGATCCGGGCTTTGACGGGACGGTCATGCGGATCGACATCGATGCCCAAAGCCTCACCGACAGCATGGGCGCAGAGTATATCTACAAATACGATGCCGGGCTCTTTATGGCCGGGCTCGCGCATGCCACCCGCGACTGCACGCCGGCGGTCAAATGGCGCCCCGCCGAGGTGGCCGCAACCCGCGCGCGCTGGCGCGAGCAGGTCCTGGCCGAGCGGCCCGGTATTGTGGAGGTTGCGGACGCGGCGCGCGCCGCCACGCCAAAGGACGCGATGATCTATTCCGACATGACCCAGTTTGCCTATGCGGCCAAGGAGATATGGCCGATGGCGCATCCGCATCACTGGCACCACCCCACCGGCTTCGGCACACTTGGCTACGCCCTGCCTGCCGCTATCGGCGGCGCCGTCGCGCGTCCCGGCCAGCCCACCATGGCCATCATCGGCGACTACGGCTTTCACTACACCATGGCCGAGCTGGGCGTCGCGGTCGAACTGAACCTGCCGCTCCCGATCATCCTGTGGGACAACGGCAAGCTCAAGGAGATCGAAGACAGCATGACCCGCGCCCAGATCGCCCCCAACGCGGTGGTCGCGCGCAACCCGGACTTCTGCAAACTCGCCAAAGCGTTCGGCGCACACGCCGCCGCCCCACAATCCCTGAACGACATGCAAAACGCCGTCCGCACCGCCTTTGACGCGAACGGGCCAACGCTGATCTATGTCACCCCCGACATCACGTCTTCTTCTGACTGAAAATACCACGGGGTCTGGGGCAGCGCCCCAGTCCCACGCGACATCACATCTTGGGCCCTTGTGCGTTGTACATCCCGCCCCACGTCTTCGTGGCGATATAGGTCGGGCAGCCGGGTTTCGCGGTGTTGATGATCAGGAACCACACGGTTTCGCCCGGACGGCCCGCGCGGCTGTATTCGCAGCCCGACGGGTGCGTCCACCATTGGCCCTGAAATCCGACGGGCGGTTTGGCCACGCTGGCCGCTGCGGCCACGGGCATCATCAACGCAGCCCCAAGGGCCACGGGCTTGAGCAAAGATTTGAACATCACGACAACTCCATTCACTGACAAAGGTCCAGCGCCCCCACGCCTCGCCCGCATCAATGACGCCGCGCCGTTAAAGCGGCCTTAATGGCCACCCCTGACTTGCCTGCAGTTTTAACGAAATCAGTCCCAGCAGCTGACCAGCACGGTCATGCCCGTTGCCGCTGCGGTCAGGTCGATCGGGTCGATCGCCGTGCCGCTGTCGGTATTGGCCGCCGCCATCCCGGCCTGCGCCAGCACGTCCTGCAGCGCCTCGCGGTCCAGCGCAAAGCTTACCCCCTCGGGCAGCGCGCGGCCCGTGTCGGGCGCGGGCAACAGCATCCCAAGCACGCCGCCTCCGGCATCCAGTACCGGCCCGCCCGCATCGCCCGGCAGTACGTTCAGCGCCAGCCGCGCCAGATCCGGCTCGCCGCGCAACCCGCGCAGGTCGCTCAGCGTGCCAAAGGTCATCGACGGCGCGCCCAGCACCCCCTCAAAGCTGTAGCCCGACGCCGCCACTTCGGAGGTCAGGCGCGGGGGGGCGGCGCTGAACCGGGCCACCGCCAGCGGTGCCAGCCCGTCCTCGGGGCGCAGCACGGCCACACCGCGCGCGTCGTCCTGCGTCAGCACGGCGGCTTCGGTCTCGGTGTCGATGGTGATGCGCGTGCAGCTTTGGACCGCCTGCGACGTGGTCACCACAGTGCCCTGTCGGTCCACAAAAAAGCCCGACCGCGACAGCCGCGGCTTGCGCACGGCAAGGCCTGCGACCAGATCAATCGATTGCTCTTCGGCCCCCGTCTCGGGCGAGATCGTGCCGCCGAACCGCACCAGCGTCTTTTCCATCTCCGCCAGCAGGCGGGTGCGCCGCTCCTCGTCGCCCGCGGGCCACACAAGGGTGAAGCCCTTGATCTCGCCATCCTCCAGCCGCACGCGGGTCTCCGAAACGCGTCGCGCATCCTCGCCCCTGAGTGTAAAGGACCGCGTGCCACGCTCGCGAGGGCCGTCCAGCGGCACGATGTCGAGCGTCTGCATGATGTCATAGAGGCCAAAGAGGGTCGTCTGATCGCCCGCCTGACTGATCAGCAGCACGGTGGCGTCGATGTCCCCCGTGGCGGTGTAATGGGCGAACGGATATTCGTATTTCTCGAAGGCGACCACGTCCACCGGCAGCGCCATCTCGATCCCGGCGGTCTCGTCGCGCACCACGGCGAGGCCCAGATCGTCAAGCACGCTGTTGTAATCCTTCAGCAGAGCGGCCCGCTGCTCGGTCGTGAGGATGCCGGTGATGTCAAAGCCCTTCTGCTCCTGCCAGGCGGCCATCGCATTGCGTGTGCCCCGGCCAAACGCACCGTCGATCGCCCCCGCATAGGTGCCCGCCCATTGCAGCGCCACCTGCAAGGCCTCGCGTTCGTCCCGGGTCAGCGCGCGTTCGCTGCGCTGCGCCTGCGCGGGCGTTTCGTCAGCGGGGGGCGGCGCCTGCACCACGGGTTGCGGCTCCGCCGGGGCCGCTGGGGCCGTGGGCGCAACCGTGTCGGGCACATCGATCACGCCCCGGTTCAGCACATTGGCCCCGATGGGCCAGAACTGGCGGCGGAACGACCCGGGCAGCGCGATAAAGCTGTCGCCCGGGATGATCCCTTCGGCGCGGTAGACGCGCAGCACCTGTTCGGCATCGGTGCGCGCATAGGGCCCCAGCGCAATGCCGTACCAGCCGCCGCCCAGGGCAAAGCCGTTCACATCCGGCAATTCGGCGGCAAAGGCGCGGGCCCGGGTGGTGGCGTCGGTCAGGTTCGGCTGCGCTTCGACCTGGACCCAGACGCCCTCTTGCTGTGCCGGGGCTGCACCCGCCAACACACACAGCACAACCCACAGGGCAACCACCCGCTTCAACATCACCTGCATATCCCCTTGATCGGCCCCGAGGCTCTGATTTCTGAGGCCACGTTAAACCGGATTGGGCGGGCTTGGAAATGGGGGAATACCCAACCGGATATCGCCTCGCGCGCAATTGACCAATCCCGGGCACCACCGTAGGAAAGGCGCGCAATCCCAGCGCGCACAAAGGCCCGTTCCATGTCACAGACGCCAACCGCACCCCGGTCGTTCCAAGAGATCATCCTGCGGCTGCAAACCTATTGGGCATCCAAGGGCTGCGCGGTGCTGCAACCCTACGACATGGAGGTGGGGGCAGGCACGTTCCACCCCGCCACGACGCTGCGCTCGCTTGGCGCGCAGCCGTGGGCGGCCGCCTATGTGCAGCCCTCGCGCCGGCCCACCGACGGGCGCTATGGCGAGAACCCCAACCGGTTGCAGCACTACTATCAGTATCAGGTGCTCATCAAACCCTCGCCCCCCGACCTGCAGGACCTCTATCTGGGTTCGCTCGAGGCGATTGGCGTCGACATGGCCCTGCACGACATCCGCTTTGTCGAGGACGACTGGGAAAGCCCGACGCTGGGCGCGTGGGGGCTCGGCTGGGAGGTCTGGTGCGACGGCATGGAAGTGTCGCAATACACCTATTTCCAGCAGGTCGGCGGGCACGACTGCCACCCCGTCTCGGGCGAGCTGACCTACGGGCTGGAACGGCTGGCGATGTATATCCTTGGCGTCGATCACGTCATGGACATGCCCTTCAATGATCCTCAAACGCCGATCCCGCTCACCTATGGCGACATCTTCAAACAGACCGAAGAGGAATACGCCCGCTGGAATTTCGACGTGGCCAATACCGAGGTGCTGTTGCGCCAGTTCGAAGAGGCCGAAGCCGAATGCGAAAAGATCCTGGCCCAGACGGCGGAGGACCCCAAGACCGGCAAGCGCATCGTCATGGCCCACCCGGCCTATGACCAGTGCATCAAGGCGTCCCACATGTTCAACCTGCTGGACGCGCGCGGCGTGATCTCCGTCACCGAACGGCAGGCCTATATCGGGCGCGTTCGCGCACTGGCCAAACAATGCGCCGACGCCTTCGTGCAGACACGGGCCGGCGGCTGGACGCCCGGGGATGCGGCGTGAGCTATACCAACGCCACCCCTGTGCTGCGTGTCTCGGACTACCAGCGGGCCAAGGCGTTCTATAGGGATGTTCTCGGGTTCGAGGTGCAGCAAGAGGCGGGCGAGCCGGTCACCGGCTTTGGCATCCTGCGCGCAGGTGCCGCCCAGCTCTTTCTGATCGCGTGGAATGGTCCCGAGGCCGAATATGACAGCTGGCGCGTGTACCTCTACCCGCAGGACTTTGCCGCCACGGTCGCGGCGATCCGCGCCACCGGTACGCCGGTCAAGGGCCCGACAGTCACCGAATACGGCATGCGCGAGGTCGAGGTGACCGACCCCGACGGCAATGTCCTTTGCCTGGGCGAGGACGCAGGATGACCGCGCGCGTGATCCCCACCGCCGCCCGCCCCAGGCCGCAAGGCCTCTTCGAGATGGCCATGGCGCTCGGACGCCACCTGCCGGGTACGCCCGGCCACATCTGCTACCGCAAGCTCAAGCGGCGGCTCTGCACCCACGTCCCCGACACGTTCGGCGCGGTGCTGGCCGATACCGGCGCGGGTGACCTCTGCATCGACCTTGGCGCCAATGTGGGCGACATCACCCGCCAGATGGCCGCCACCGGCGCCGAGGTGATCTGTTTCGAACCCGACCCTGCCGCCTTTGCCATGTTGCAGGCGAACACCGCCGACCTGACCGGCGTCACCCTGCATCAAAAGGCGGCCTCCACCCAAGACACCCGGATGATCCTGCGCCGCTCCGCCAATTGGGAGGACGACAACGCGCTGCCCCACACCGTCGCCTCGCCCATCATGCGCGATGACAAGGACATGAGCGAAGCGCTGGGCGTGATGGTCGACGTGGTGGACCTGCCCGCCTTTCTCGCCAGCCTCGACCGCGACATCCGCATCCTCAAGATGGACATCGAAGGCGCCGAATGGGACGTGCTGGAGACGCTGCTGGATCATCCGGTGCTGGCGCGCATCGACTGCATCTTTGTCGAAACGCACGAACGCTACGACCCTGTCCGATGCATCCCACTCTTCGAGCGTCTGCAGGACCGGGCCGAGGCACTGGCGCGCCCCTATATCAACCTTTATTGGGTCTGACATATCATGAGCGGCAAAATCATCGGGATCGTCCTCTTGCTCAGTTCCATCATCGCGGGTGCGGCGCTCTATTATCTGCAGGTCTACGGCTTTTACACCGACGTGCCCGAAACCGACGGCCCGGACATCCAACTGGTCTCCGTCGTGTCCGACATGCCCGAGCCGATCAGCTATACCGAATTTCAGGCCATCGACGCCGACAGCTCGCCCATCCGCTACCGCGCCTGTTTCCGCACCGACATGAGCCTCGCCCTGCTAACCGAGACCTATGTGGGCCTCGATGCGCTCAGCCCGCGCAACGCACCCGGCTGGTTCGACTGTTTCGACGCCGAGGCCATCGGGGCCGAGATCTCCGCCGGCACCGCGCTCACCTTCCTGTCCCAAAAGAACATCCATTTCGGCGTCGACCGCGTCGTCGCCATCACCCAAGACGGGCGCGGCTATGTCTGGCACGAACTGAACGATTGCGGCGAAAAGGCCTATGACGGCACCATCGTGGGCGAGGAATGCCCGCGCCCCCAAGGCACCGGTGAATGAGCGTCACGGTGCCCGCGTTCATTACGGCAACCCTCGGGCTGGCCGTGTTCCTGTTGGGCACGATGCTCAATGCACGGCTCGAGGTGCTGCGCCGCTTCAACATCCCTGATCCGGTGTCCGGCGGGTTGGTCGCGGCGCTGATTGCATTGCTGTTGTACAGCACAACCGGCTTCGCCTTCGACTTCGAGATGCAGGCGCGCGACCTCTTTATGGTCATGTTCTTTGCCGCCATCGGCCTGAACGCCCGGCTTGGCGACCTGCTTGCGGGTGGCAAGCCGCTCCTGATCCTGCTTGGCCTCACGCTGGCAATGATCGTGCTCCAAAACGCCATCGGCGTCGCAGGCGCGCTGCTCTTTGGCTATGGGCCTGCGGCGGGTGTCCTCTTTGGCTCCGCCGCCCTTATCGGCGGACACGGCACGGCGATTGCCTGGGCGCCGGAGGTGGCCAGCGCCGCCGCACTGCCCAACGCGCAAGAGCTGGGCGTGGCTGTCGCCACCCTCGGCCTCGTCGTTGCCGCCTTGATCGGTGGCCCCATCGCCCGCCTGCTGGTGGAGGGGCGTGGCCTGACCCCGGACCGTCCTGACGCGGGCCCCATCGGGGGCCTGCCGGAACGTGACGATGACGTTGAGGCATCCCTCTCGCCCACCGGCGTCGTGCGTGTCCTGCTGTACCTCAACCTCGCCATCGTCATGGGCTTTGCCGCCTCGCTGGGGCTTGAAGAGGCGGGGATCAAATTGCCGCTCTTTGTCCCATGCCTCGTCGCGGGCATTCTGCTCGCCAACCTGCGCAGCCTCATCGCCCCGCGCGCCCAACCCGTCGCGCGCACCCCGGCCCTTGCCCTCATCTCCGAAATCACGCTGGGCGCCTTCCTCGCCATGTCGCTCATGGCCTTGCAGCTTTGGACGCTCGCAGCGCTCGGCGCGGCGATCCTGTCCGTGCTGGCCGCCCAAACCGTGATCACCGTCGCCTTCGTCCTCTTCGTGCTCTTCCCGCTTATGGGCGGCGGCTACCGTGCCGCCGTGCTGGGCGCGGGCTTTGGCGGCTTCGCCCTTGGTGCGACGCCCACGGCCATCGCCAACATGACGGCTGTGACCAAACGCTACGGGCCGTCGCCCATGGCCTTTGTCATCCTGCCCTTGGTTTCCGCCTTCTTCGTCGATATTGCGAATGCAATCGTCATTCAGACCATCGTCAACTTCTAGAGCTGTCCTCCCCATGCCCGACCTGCTGATCGAACTCTTTTCCGAGGAAATTCCCGCGCGCATGCAGACCCGCGCCGGTGAGGACCTCAAAAAGCTGGTGACAAACGGTCTGGTCGAGGCCGGGCTGACCTACGCCTCCGCCGCCGCCTTCTCCACGCCCCGCCGTCTGTGTCTGACGGTCGAGGGGGTGCTGGGCGCATCGCCCACCCTACGCGAAGAACGCAAGGGCCCGCGGGCCGACGCACCGGACAAGGCGATCGAAGGGTTCCTGCGCGGCGCAGGCCTGACCCGCGATCAGGTCGAGGAGCGTGAGACACCCAAGGGCAACATCCTCTTTGCCGTCATCGAAAAACCGGGCCGCCTGGCGGGCGACATCATCGCCGAAGTGCTGGAGCATACGATCCGCCATTTCCCCTGGCCCAAGTCGATGCGCTGGGGGGCGGGCAGCCTCAAATGGGTGCGCCCGCTGCAATCGATCCTGTGCATCCTGACCGATGAGGCCGGGCACAGCGTCGTCCCGCTCGACGTAGACGGCATCGTGTCGGGCGACACGACCGAAGGGCACCGTTTCATGGCGCCGGGCCGCTTTGCGGTCACGGGGTTTGACGACTACTCGGCCAAGCTCAAACGCGCCTATGTGGTGCTGGACCCCGCCGAACGGGCGGAGGCGATCTGGCACGACGCCACCAACATGGCCTTTGCCAGCGGGCTCGAGGTGGTCGAGGACAAGGGGCTGCTCTCGGAGGTGGCGGGCCTCGTCGAATGGCCCGTGGTGCTGATGGGCCGCATCGGCGACGCGTTTCTGGAACTGCCCCCCGAGGTGCTGCAAACCTCGATGAAGGAACACCAGAAGTTCTTTTCCGTCCGCAACCCCAAGACGGGCCGGATCGAGCGTTTCGTCACCGTCGCCAACCGCGAGACGGCGGATGATGGCGCGACGATCCTTGCGGGTAATGAAAAGGTGCTCAGCGCGCGTCTGGCGGATGCGAAATTCTTCTGGGAAAACGATCTGCGCGTGGCGCAGTCCGACATGAGCGTCTGGACCGACGCGCTGAAAAACGTGACCTTCCACAACAAGCTGGGGTCACAAGCCGACCGCATAGAACGCATCGCAGCCCTCGCCCGCGAACTGGCCCCCGTGGTCGGCGCGGACCCGGAAATGGCCGAAGAGGCCGCACGCCTCGCCAAAGCCGACCTCAGCTCCGAAATGGTCTACGAGTTCCCCGAATTGCAGGGCCTCATGGGCCGCTACTACATCGCTGCGGCAAGCAAGGACGAAGCCATCGCCGCCGCCGCCGAAGAACACTATTCGCCCTTGGGTCCGTCCGACGATGTGCCGACGGCGCCGGTTTCCGTGACCGTGGCTTTGGCCGACAAACTGGACACGTTGACGGGGTTCTGGGCGATTGACGAGAAGCCGACCGGGTCAAAAGATCCGTTTGCTTTGCGTCGTGCTGCATTGGGTGTAATTCGGTTGCTTCTGGAAAATCGAGTTGAAATTTGCTTGAACAGCGAGCTGACCTTACCACTGATCAGAAACATTATGGTCCTGATCGAAGTGTTAGAAGCCCATAAAATCGAAAGTGCGTTTGCAGACGCTACCCAAGCTGCACTTACCGAACCTGGTCTTGTTGGCGCGTTGAAAGTTCTGAAGGAAAGTGACCTGGGTCCAGTGAAGTTGGAAACAGAACAAGACTTTGAAGCTGCGATGCCTACGGCGGAAAAGGGGGTCCTTGTAGTTCTGCAAAAAAGGAATGACCTCCTCGCCTTCTTCCACGACCGCCTAAAGGTCTACCTCCGCGACCAGGGCATCCGCCACGACATCATCGACGCCTGCATCGCGATGGAGGGCAACGACGACCTCGCCCTCCTCGTCAAACGCGCCACCGCCCTCAACGACACGCTCAAAACCGACGATGGCGAAAACCTCATCCAGGGCTTCAAACGCGCCAACAATATCCTCACACAGGCCGAGGACGCCGACGGCGTCGAATACTCCTACGGCGCCGACGCCAAATTCGCCGAAACGGACGAGGAACGCGCGCTCTTCACCGCCCTCGACACGGCCGAGCAAACCATCACCCCCGCGATGGAGGCACAGGACTTCGCCACCGCCATGCAGGCCATGGCCGCCCTGCGCACCCCCATCGACGCCTTCTTCGAAGCCGCGCAGATCAACAGCGACAACCAGACGATCCGCCGCAACCGCCTCAACCTGCTCAGCCGCATCCGCACCCTCTGCCTCTCCGTCGCGGACCTCACGAAAATCGAAGGCTGATCCTGCTTCATCTCGCCGGATAAACTCCGGGGGGCGGCGCAGCCGGGGGGCCGGCCCCCCTCCGACACCCGCCACGATGCACCGGGCGGTGCACAGGTTGTGCACAGGTTGTGTACGCCCTGTGCCCCGCGATTTCGCCGCCCGCAGCACCCCCCTTAACCCCTTGTAAGGCCAACCGGACTGGCTATGCTGCGCCCGGAATAGGAGTGATGCCGCAGTGCAGAATAACCCCCACACGACGCTGGTGACACCCACAGCACCCATCGCCGCCGACACCCATGGCGGGCGGGCCAAATGCCTGCAACGCCTGGCCCGGCTGGACCTGCCGGTGCCCAAGACGGTGGCCCTGTCCTTCAGCGCCGTGCTCGACATCGCCAAGGGGCATTTCCCCGATATCGACGCCATTCTCAGCCAGTTCCCGCCCGAAGCCCTGCTCTGCGTGCGCCCCTCCTCCGAAGACCCCGACTGGGGCGGCCCCTCCGCCGTCCTCAACATCGGCATGAATGACCGCCGGTTCGAAACGCTCTGCGGTACGCTGGGCGTGGACGCGGCCACGGCGCTCTTTTCCCGCTTTGTCCAAAGCTATGCAATCCACGTGGACCGGCTCGACCCGGACATGTTCGACGACATCGCGGGCGAGGGGACAGAGGCGCTGCGCCGCGCGCTGGAGGCCTACGAGGCCGAGACCGAAGCCCCGTTTCCCGCCACCCGTGCCGCCCAGCTGACCGGCGTGCTGAAGTCCATGGCCCGCGCGTGGGAGGGCACGTCCGCCCGGCTGCTGCGGCAGGCCAAGGGCGCGCCTGCGGATGCGGGCCTTGGCCTCGTGATCCAGCAGATGGCCTTTGGCATGGGGCGTGGCGAAAGCGGGTCAGGCGTGCTGCAACTGGTGTCGTCCAAAACCGGCAAACCTCAGATAACAGGGCGTTATCTGCGCCAAAGCCAGGGGCGCGACGCGCTGTCCGGCGATGCCGCCAGCCTCTTTATCACCCGCGACCCGCGCGGGCCTTCGCTCGAGGAACATGTGCCCGACGCCTTTGCCCGACTGGTCGCCCACGCGCGCGAGATGCGGGCCAACCTGTGCGAGGAAATGCAGGTGGAGTTCGCCATCGAAAACGGTCAGCTGCACATCCTCGACGGGGTGCGCGTGGCTCGGTCGTCGCGCGCCAGCGTGCGCATCGCGGTGGAGCTGGCCCGCGAGGGGATCATCCCCAGGCAGGACGCCCTGATGCGGGTGGAGCCGCGCACGCTCAACGAATTGCTGCACCGTCAGGTTGACCGCCATGCCAAACGTGACGTGATCGGGTCGGGCATCGCCGCGAGCCCCGGTGCCGCCACGGGCCGCGTCGTCTTTTCCGCAACCGAGGCGCAGGCCAGCGCCGCCCGCCGCGAGGATTGCATCCTGGTGCGCCGCGAAACTGCGCCAGAGGACATCCGCGGCATGCATGCCGCCAGCGCCGTGATCACCGAACGCGGTGGCGTGACCAGCCATGCCGCCGTCATCGGGCGCGGCATTGGTCTGCCGTGCGTCGTGGGTGTCAGCGACATGCGGTTCGAGCCCGGCAAGGGCAAGCTGATCGCCAATGATGGGCGCGTGATTTCCGCCGGCGACGTGGTGACCGTGGACGGCACCAACGGCACCATCCTGCTGGGCGCACCCGAGATGCAGGAGGCCGCCCTCGACGATGCGTTCCACGCGCTGATGGAGTGGGCCGACACCGAGCGCGATATCGACATCCGCGCCAATGCCGACACGCCCGCCGATGCGCAGACGGCCTCCAATTTCGACGCGCAGGGCATCGGGCTCTGCCGGACCGAACACATGTTCTTTGAACCGGGCCGCCTGACCGTGATGCGCGAGATGATCTTTGCCGAGACAAGCGATGACCGGCGCGCGGTGCTGGAACGGCTGCTGCCGATGCAGCGCGATGATTTCACACAACTTTTCCGGATCATGCAGGGCAAGCCCGTGTGCATCCGCCTGTTTGATCCGCCCCTGCACGAATTCCTGCCCAGCGACCGCAACGGCCAGCGCGAGTTGGCGGATGCGCTGAACCTGCCGCTCTCGGATGTGACGCGCCGGGTCGAGGAGATGGCGGAATACAACCCCATGTTGGGCATGCGCGGCGTGCGCATGGGCATCACCGTGCCCGAGATCTACGACATGCAGGCCCGCGCGATTTTCGAGGCCACGGTCGAGGCCAGCCGCGAGGGTGAGCCTGTCGTGCCCGAGATCATGATCCCGCTGGTCAGCGCCAAGCGCGAGGTCGAGCTGGTGCGCAGCCGCATCGATGGTGTCGCGGCCGCTGTCGCCACGGAAAAGGGCATGCGGTTCGACTACAAGCTCGGCGTGATGGTCGAGACGCCACGCGCGGCGCTGCGCGCGGGCGAGATTGCGCAGCATTGCAGCTTTCTCAGCTTTGGGACCAACGACCTGACACAGATGACCTACGGGCTCAGCCGCGATGACGCGGGCCGGTTCATGTCCGACTATGTGCGCCAGGAGGTCTTTGCCGAAGACCCGTTCCATTCGCTGGACGTCGAAGGGGTGGGGGAGCTGTTGCAGCTGGGCTCCGCACGGGGCCGGTCAGCGCGTCCGGACCTGACGCTGTCGATCTGTGGTGAACACGGTGGCAACCCCGAATCAATCGCCTTCTGCCGACAGGCCGGATTCGACTATGTGTCCTGCTCGCCCTTCCGGGTTCCGGTGGCGCGGCTAGCTGCCGCACAATTGGCGATCGCCCACAAGATCGGGTAGCTCGCGCAACAGACACCACCGAATGTGCAGGGCCTCGTCGGCGTCTTCCCGCACTGCAACCCGGCCATGCACCCATGTCGCGGCCCATAAACTGGACGTACGTGAAATTTTTCTCTAAGTGCGCCGGGTTTGTACTTGACTGGGGGTTTTGTGATGCGTGGCATTTTTTCGCGTTTTGGTGTGGTGGCGGTTTTCGTTCTGGCGTTTGCCTCTGGTGGGTGGGCGGAAACGTCGACGCCCACCGGTGACAGTTTGCGCGCTGCCGAAGAGCGTGGCTTGCGCGGGGTCCCGGCAGACCGGCTTCAATCCATGTTGACGGCGCCGACCCTGGCGCCTGACAGCCCGGTGCAGCTGTCGCGCCGCTGGGTCGATGCACAGCCCGCAGCCTCCGGAAATGCCCATTGGCGCTGCTTGAGCGAGGCGCTGTACTTCGAGGCGCGGGGCGAGACGGTCAAAGGGCAGTTCGCCGTGGCCGAGGTCATCATGAACCGTGTGAAAAGCGCGCGCTTTCCCGGTAATGTCTGCGGTGTGATCAACCAGGGCACCGGCAGGAAATACCAGTGCCAGTTCACCTATACCTGCGACGGCTACCCTGAACGGATCGGTGAGCCGCGCGCATGGGACCGGGTCGCCAAGATTGCCCGTGCCGTGCTGGACGGGCGTGCACCCGAGCTGACCAACGGTGCGACGCACTACCACACCACTGCCGTGCGCCCACGCTGGAGCCGGGTCTACACGCACACCGCGTCCATCGGGGTGCACCGGTTTTACCGCCACACCTTCCGCACCGCGTCGAACTAAGCGCGTCCTCGGCACTGATGCCGCAATCGGGGTATGCGGGGCCGCCTTTGGGCCTGTTGCAGCGGGGCCATGGCGGCTAGAAGGGCGCGACTGCAACCTTTGGACGCCCACGCATGCCTTCTGAAATTCACCTCGCCTTTTCCCATCCGTCCGAGCGGGCGGCGGCCACCGCCGACGCCACCCCGCTGGACCGTATTTCGGTGCGCGACCATGTGGTCGAGGTCGAGATCGGCGCGTTTCAGGCCGAACGCGGCGTGACGCAGCGCATATGCTGCAACATCGTGGTGGAGGTGCGCCCGCAGGGGCAGGCGCTGGACGATGACGTCGACCGCATCCTGAGCTACGACAAGGTGACCGAAGCGATTGCCTATGAGCTGGCCGCCGAACGGCTCAACCTGCTGGAGACGCTGGCCGAACGTGTCGCCGACCGCATCCTGATCGAACCGCAGGCGATCCGCGTCTTTGTCCGGATCGAGAAGCTGGACCGTGGCCCCGGCGCGCTTGGCGTGGAGATTGTGCGCGCCCGGGTCGCGGTCAGCCCCGTCGAGGCGGCGGAGATCGACGGTGACAGCCCGCAGCCCGAGTTGGTGTACCTGTCCAACGCCGCGATTGCCGCGCCGCATCTGACAGGCTGGATCGACCAGTTGCAGGCGATGGGCCGTCCGCTGATCATTTGCGTCGGTCCTGCCGACGTGGACGCCCCGCAGGCCAGCCACCCGCTGGCGCAGCGGCGCATCGACCTGCTGGCCATTGAACAGAACGCCTGGGTGCTGGCCGCGCGCGACGGGCGGTGCAAGGTGGTCGACACCCGCACAGAGCTGGATTGGGCCATGCGCAACGATCAGATCTGCGTCTGGGCACCGTCCAAGGTCGTGCTGGATGCGGTCGATGGCCCGTCGGCCAAGGGCGCGGATGCGGTGGCGCTCGCCTCGTGGTTCGCTGCCACGTTTGACGCCCGAGAGATGCTGGTGATTGGCGACGATGGCCCGGTCGAGGCGCCGGTCGCCCTGCGCCACCTGCCTGTGGATCAGGCGCAGCTCTGATGCGCTATGTGCGGCCGCTGGTGCAGATGGGCCCGGCGCGACCTGATGGTGCGCTGCCGTTCGGCAATGGCTGGTTCACGCATGTGGAGATGATGTCGCGCGATGCCGCCTCGCGCGTGGTGCCGGTCAGTGAAGTGCCTGCGGATGTCCTAGATCGCTTCAAGGCAGAGGCGAAACCCGCTGATATCATGGGTATTCTCAACGTGACGCCCGACAGCTTTTCCGATGGTGGTCGGCACGACACGGTCGCTGCTGCTGTTGGGCACGCGCAGCGCATGGTGGTCGCCGGAGCCACGATCATCGACGTCGGCGGCGAATCCACCCGGCCCGGCGCCACACCCGTGCCAGAGGCCGAAGAGGTCCGCCGCACCGCCCCCGTCATTGCAGCGCTGCGCGATGCGGGCGTCTCCGCGCGCATCTCCATCGATACCCGCAAGGCAACAGTGGCGGCGGCAGCACTCGACGCGGGCGCGGATATCGTCAACGACGTTTCGGGCTTTACCCATGACGCGGACCTCGCACCGCTATGTGCTGCGCGGGGGGTGCCGGTCTGCGTGATGCACGCGCAGGGTGATCCGCAGACCATGCAGGAAAATCCGTTCTACGAGAATGTGTTGCTGGATGTTTATGACTTTCTGCATGAACGGATCGCGACGCTCGAGGCGGCGGGTATTCCACGCAGCCACATCACCGCCGATCCCGGCATCGGCTTTGGCAAGACGCTGGCGCATAACCTCATTCTGCTGAACCGGATCAGCCTGTTTCACGGGCTGGGCGTTCCCATCCTGCTGGGCGCATCGCGCAAACGGTTCATCGGAACGCTGGGTCATGCGCCACAGGCGGCGGATCGTGCGCCCGGGTCGGTCGGTGTGGCGCTTGCCGCGCTGGCGCAGGGCGTGCAGATGCTGCGCGTGCATGATGTCGCCGAGCACGCGCAAGCCATTGCGCTTTGGCGCGCGTCTGTGGCAAATCCTCTCGCATGACAAAGCTATTTGGGACGGACGGGGTACGCGGCACGGCCAACATCGCCCCGATGACGGTGGAAATGGCGCTGCGCATTGGCGCGGCGGTCGGGCGCTACTTTCGCAGGGATGCACATGGCGTGCACCGTGTGGTGATCGGCAAGGACACGCGCCTGTCGGGTTACATGTTCGAAAATGCGTTGACGGCGGGCCTGACCAGCACCGGCATGAATGTGCTGCTGCTGGGCCCGGTGCCGACCCCTGCTGTGGGCCTGCTCACCCGGTCGATGCGGGCCGATCTGGGCGTGATGATCTCGGCCAGCCACAACCCGGCCGAGGATAACGGGATCAAGTTCTTTGGCCCGGACGGGTTCAAACTCAGCGACGCGGCAGAGGCCGAGATCGAGCGGCTGGTGGCCGATGGCGTCGATCCGGTGCCGTCGCGTGAGATCGGGCGGGCCAAACGGATCGACGATGGCCGTTTTCGATATGTGGAGCGGCTGAAATCCTCTTTTCCCCGCGCGATGCGCCTCGATGGGCTCAAGGTGGTCGTGGATTGTGCCAACGGGGCCGCCTACCGCGTGGCCCCCGAGGCGCTGTGGGAACTGGGGGCGACCGTGATCCCCGTGGGCGTGTCGCCAAACGGGCACAACATCAACGAAGGGTGCGGGTCGACGCATCCGCAAACCGCAGCCGAGGCCGTCGTGGCGCACGGGGCGGATGTGGGCATTTGCCTTGATGGCGATGCGGACAGGGTGATCCTGCTGGATGAGAACGGCAATATCGGTAATGGCGACCAGTTCATGGGCCTGATGGCCGCCCGCTGGGCCGAGGACGGCCTGCTCAAGGGCGGTGCGCTGGTGGCCACCGTCATGTCGAACCTCGGGCTTGAGCGGTTTCTGGAGGGGCGCGGCCTGCGGCTCGAACGCACCGCAGTGGGCGACCGCTATGTGGTTGAGCGGATGCGCAATGGCGGCTTCAACCTCGGCGGCGAGCAGTCGGGCCATATCGTGATGACGGATTACGCCACCACAGGCGACGGGCTGCTGGCCAGCCTTCAGTTCCTTGCCGAACTGGTGCGCACGGGCCGGCGGGCGAGCGAGGTGCTGCATGTCTTTGACCCGGTGCCGCAGCTTCTGAAGAACGTCCGCTTTTCCGCCGGGCAGGCACCGCTGGACATGGCCAGCGTTCAGTCTGCGATTGCCGAGGCCGAAGGGCAGCTGAACGGAAATGGCCGTTTGCTGATCCGCAAATCAGGCACCGAGCCGCTGATCCGCGTGATGGCCGAAAGCGAGGACGCCGCCGTGCTGGAGGCGAGCGTGGCGCATGTGGTGCAGGCGGTGCAGGACGCGGTGACGCACTAGCGGCTGAACAGGCGCCGGAATGCGCCGTATTGGCTGAGGCCGACGCCGGCGAGGATCATCACCAGCGCCCAGAGTAGTGAGCCGGGCAGCGGCTCCGACAGGATCAGCGCGCCCAGCACCACCGACCAGACCGGAACCTGATAATTCGTCAGTGACATGAACACCGGGCCCGCGCTGCGGATCACCAGCACCCGCAGGAAATTCGCGGCCGCCGTCGGGATCAGGCCGAGAAAGGCGATGATGATCAGCGTGCGCGTGTCGGGCAGGGACGGCGGCCCCTCGACGATCCACGCGGCGGGCAGCACGATCAGCGCGGCGATGAGCAAAAGCGCGGTGGCCAGCCCAATGGGGTCGATGGCAGGCAGGCGGCGCATCAGGATCGACGACACGCCATAACAGGACGCCGCCCCGATGCAGGCCGCGCGGCCAAAGGGCTCCATCGCGGTGCCTGCCGCCTCGAACGCCTGACCACCCAGCAGCACGCACACCCCGGCAAATCCGATGGCAAAGCCGACGGCCTTGCGCCAGGTCAGCCGCTCGCCCGGCACCAGAAAGTGCGCCAGCGGCAGCACGATCAGCGCCACGGAGGCCATGGAGACACCGGCAAAGCCGGAGGTCACGAATTGCTGGCCCCAGGCCAGCAGCATGAACGGCACTGCAGAGCTGAATGCACCGATGGCCGCCAGCGCCGTCAGGTCACCGCCCGTTGGCCGGGTGGTGAACAGCCGCCAGCCCATGGCACCCCAGATCACGATCATCAGCACCGAGGCAAAGGCGATCCGCCCCGCGGCCAGCCAAAACGGCGTCAGCCCCTCCAACGCCAGTTCGGTGACAAGGAACGTCCCGCCCCATGTCAGGCCCAGCGTCGCCACCATCAGCCAGCTACCGGCGGTAATGCGCGGTTCAGTCGTCATGCAGGGCCTTGCTGTCTGCGGGTGCCTGCGCCCGGTCGGTCATGCCATAGTCGCGGATCACGCCCGCCACCCGCAGGCGGTAGTCGTCAAAGTGGATGTCGCGCCCTGCCGATTGCGCGTCGCGGTGTTCGGGCAGCTTGCGCCAATGCTCCAACGCGGCCTCATCCTCCCAAAAGGACAGCGACAGCAGCTTGCCCGGCTCGGTCAGGCTCTCGAACCGTTCGACCGAGACAAAGCCGGGGATGTCGGCCAGATGCGCCCTGAGCGCTGCGGCGCGCTGCAGGTAGGGCGCGCGGTGGCCGTCCCTTGGTGTGACTTCGAAAATGACGGCAATCATGTGGACCCTCCCCTTGTGACGGACCGAAGCCACGTCCGGTCCTCTTTGAGAATGAATTTTTCGGATTGTGCAAACAGGTAATTTTCCCGACCCAACGGGTCTGCGGCCAATCGGGCGCGGTAGGCCTCGTAGGCGGCGAGGTTTTCCACATGGTAAATCCCGTAGCCGAGGGTCGCCGACCCTTCATGCGGAGCATAGTAGCCCACAAGGTCCGCGCCACAGCGCGGGATGGCCTTGGCCCAGGTCTTGCCATAGCGGACGAAGGCGTCGCGCCGGGTCGGGTCGATCTGGTACTGGATGATGCAGGTCAGCATGGCGGTCTCCTGAAATGTTGTGCCGCCTGTCTAGCGCATTGTGCGACGCGAATGCTTCGGCTACGGTCAAACTATGAAGGAAGGGCCCGATATCTCTCACCTCGCCGCAATGATCGGCGATCCGGCGCGGGCGAATATCCTGACCGCGCTGATGGACGGCCGGGCGCTGACGGCGTCCGAACTGGCCGCAGGCGCAGGTGTCGCCCTGCCCACGGCGAGCGGGCATTTGGCCAAGCTGGTGGATGCCGATCTGATCCGCCCCCGCAAGGAGGGGCGGCACAAGTATTTTCAGCTGGCGGACGCGGATGTGGCCGCGGTGCTCGAAGCGCTGATGGGACTGGCCGAAGGCCGGGGGATCACACGGGTGCGCACCGGCCCGCGGGATGCGCAGATGCGCGAGGCGCGGGTGTGCTACAACCATCTGGCCGGTCAGATGGGCGTGCGCATGTTTCGCAGCATGGTAGCGCGCGGTTTGCTGGCCGAGGACGGGCCAGCCGTGACGCTGACCGGGGATGGCGCAGATTTTGCCACCGGCTTTGGGATCGACGTGCCGGCGCTGGCCAAATCACGGGCGCCGCTGTGCCGGTCCTGCCTCGACTGGAGCGAACGGCGCAGCCACCTGGCGGGCGCTTTGGGCCGTGCGATGCTGACGCGGATGGAAGGCGATGGATGGCTGGCCCGGGTGCCGGGCCAGCGCGTGATCACGGTCACGCCGAAGGGGCAGGCGGCCTTTGCCGCCGCGTTCCCGTTGGCCTGAGTGGGGGCCTCAGCGGTTGGGTTTCGGGGCCTTGGCCTTGTCGCAGAGCGTCATGAACCCGCAAAAGGTGCCACTGTCGGGATAGGTCGAGGGTGGCATGGGCATTGCAGTCTGGGCAGGGGCTTGGGTCAAGCTGGCAAGGACAAGCAGAGTGGCGAGGATAAGAGAGCGCATCGGTCATCTCCATTTGGTGTCGAAGCGATGACCTCAATCTGTTGCCGCGCCCCCCGATCTGCGCGCTGCATTTGGAAATCAGTGCAGGTTTGCAAGGATTGGCGAGGGTTTTTCAGTTTCGGCGAATGCGCCCGTCTGCGCCATCTGGCGGTGTTCGGTCGGGCTGTGGCCACATTCGGCGCGGAACGCCCTGTTGAACGGCCCGACCGAGGCAAAGCCGACATCGTAGGCGATCTCGAGGATGGTCTTGCCCATCTGCGCCGGGTCGGACAGCATCGCGCACGCGGCCTCGATCCGTGCGCGGTTGATAAAGCTGGAGAAGTTGCGGTGCCCCAGCCCCTGATTGATCGCGCGGCGCAGGCGGTGCTCGGGCACCGCGAGCCGGGTGGCAAGGGCGCCGATGGTCAGCCCTTCCTCGCGCCACACACCTTCGGCCATTGCATCGTCGATGCGGGCGATCAGGCCGGGGTCCTCGACCTCGCCGGGCACGGGCAGACGGGGTGCGGCGCGCGGCGGCGTCTCACCGGGCCAACGGTTGGCGTCGGGACGCAGCAGCCACACCGCAAAGGCCAGCGTGACCAGCAGGACCCCGGTGGATTGCAACATGGCCAGCAAGATGCTGTTTTCGGGCAGGATCCCTGTCACCTGGCCCGTTGTCAGGAACAGTGCAACGCCCGCAATCGCCGCGGCAAAGCCGGGCCGCGCCCGGCAGCGACACTCCACCAGATCATCGCGCGTCGACCACAGCGACAGGACAAAGAGCGCACCGTACAGCGCCACACCCATCGGCAGGCACAGCGCGGGCACGGACGGAAACAGCATATGCGCATAGAGCGCCCCGGAGGTCAGCAGCGATGCGCCAATCCACGGCCATCGCCGCCCCGGCGCATCCAGAAAAATCGTCACGATCAGCCAGGTGACAGCTGTGGGGGCAAAGCTGGACAGGAGGGTAAGGTTCGCCAGCAGCACCGGGTGCAGGTTCAGCGGTACCGCCGTCGTGGTGATCAGAAACGCCGATTTGGAGACCGCCAGCGCTGTGACCGACAGATGCCCCTCGCGGCCCACAGGTGCCCGCCACAGCAGCGCGGCCAAAAGCAGCAAGAGCGTGATGGCACCGCCACGCAGTGCGAGGTCAACATACATCATGGCCGGCCCTGTCCCTTTGATGCCCCTTGAACTGGGCTCAATATAGGGCGGGCGCGACGCGCGCGCGCGTCGATTTCTTGAAATGCACCGCCGATTTTGAAAATCATCAGTATTTCGGCGGTGCGGGTGGTCCGCTTACTCCAGCGTGACTGCGACCGGGTACAGATGCCGGCTGTGCCGCGTCTGGGCGTGGTTGAACGCCGCGACCCACAGATAGGTGGGCCGATCGGTGGCAAGGGCGACATCGTAGTTGGACCCTGTGTCGAGCTTGCGCTTGATCTCCATCGTCCAGACACCGTCCTGCCACTGCGACACGGCCTGCACATCGCCCCGGTCACCGGTCATCGCGCTGTCGACGATCACGGCTGGCATCACGGTGCCCACCGGGTAGCTGTCCAGTGCCGGGTCATAAGGCACCACGTCCGCCTTGTTCAGCAACACCGCCACATCGTCCGTGGCGTCCGGCGACATGTCGAGGCTCTGGAAAACGTCGAGCATGGCCGGGTCGGCGGGCAGGTATTTGGGCGTGACGCCGCCATCTGCGTAGCTTTCCCAGTTCATCTCGTAGCCGCCGCCTTCCTTGGGGTCCTTGGCATAGCCGCCGGTGTAGCGCCCGCTCTCCTTCGGCTCCATCGGCGGGCCAAAGTAGTTGTCGTCGATCTGGCCCATGACCGCGTTGCCCGTGCGCACGGATTTCCAGTGCCATACATCCACGATGGAGCCGTCGGTGGTGTAGTGCAGCCCGCGCCCGCCCGAGGGGCCGGGTTTGCCCGCCAGCGGCTGCGCGCCCATGTGGATCGAGTGATTGCCCGCGATGCGGCCCACCTCGGACAGCATCACGCCGAACTTGTCTTCGTAGTACAGGTCCTCGTCCTGAATGCCGTATTCGGTCTGCTGCACGGTCCAGCCGCTGGCGGTCTTGACCAGCGGCAGGTGTTTCTGGCTGCGGGTGGTGTCCGGCCACTGGATCAGGCCATAGAAATGCGCGCCATCGTGCGCGGCCTTGACCGTGACCTCGACCGCGCCGCCGGGCAGGTTTTCGCCCCGTGTGGTCAGCACCTGCACTGTCTGCGCGTCGGCCCAGGTCGCATCATCGGCGATCCCGTCGAGGGTGGGAGGCGCGGTGGTGCGCACCACGCTCAGGGTTTGGCCGGGCACGGTGCTTTGCATTGCATAGAGCATCGCCGCTGCCGCCCCGCCGGTGCCAAGCGCCACAACGGCGGCAGAGGTGTAGGCCACGCGCGGGCGGAACAGTTTGAGCAGGTGCCCCCAACCCGCCATCACCACCAGCACAGAGACGTGCAGCAGGATGTAGATCGGCAGCGCCCAGGCCGCGTATTGGTGGATCACGCCGCTAATGGCATAGGTGTTCTGGCCCGGCACGAGGTCCATCAGGATACCGGTGATCAGGGCGATGATCAGCGCCACGAAGCCGGCCCAGTAGACAGCCGTGTTGACCGCCCGCCAGCGCGTCCGCGCGTCCTGGGCCTTGGTCAGCATCTTCCACCATTTGCGGTTCAGGCTGATGCGTTTTAACGCACCCGCGGACCACAGAAAGGCGGTGTAGCCCGCCACAATCGCCACAAAGGCCAGCGCCGAGATCAAGTGCCAGACGATGACATTGCCCTGCGGCAACAGCCATCGCAACGCTTGCGCCCACGCGCCGCCGGGATCATCCGCAGCGACCTGCATGCCAGTGACAAAGCTGGCGATGAGCGTGACAAGCAGCGCCCAGTGCAGGATGATCGTGGGATAATCCGACCGGGGCAGGCTGGCTTTGACGGGTTGAGTGCTGGCGATATCCACCATGATACGGGCCTCCTGTTGGGATGTGCCCACCAGCCCTGTTGCGGCAAACCGCGTCCGTCAAATCTTTGAATTGCCTTGGCAAAAACGTGCCCGTTGGCTGGATGCCGCCGCCGGATTCCTGCCCGATGCTGAAATTCCGTGCGGGGGAATACTGCCGGTTCGGTCGGGTATGGGACGCAGCGGCGCAGACGTGAAAAGAGCGCCCGGTCGGGGCGCTCTTTTGTGTAGTGCTGTTGTGGATCAGTTCTTGGCCTTGTCGACCATCTTGCCGGCGGAAATCCACGGCATCATGCCGCGCAGCGTCTCGCCCGTGGCTTCGATCTGGTGTTCGTCGTTGATGCGACGCGTTGCCTTGAAATGCGGCTGACCCACGGCGTTTTCCTGCATGAAGTCACGCACGAATTTACCGTTCTGGATATCCGTAAGGATTGCCTTCATCCGCGCCTTGGTCTCGTCATAGGGCAGCACGCGCGGGCCGGAGACGTATTCGCCGTACTCCGCCGTGTTCGAGATCGAGTAGTTCATGTTGGCGATGCCGCCCTCATAGATCAGGTCCACGATCAGCTTCACCTCGTGCAGACACTCGAAATAGGCCATCTCGGGCGCGTAGCCCGCCTCAACCAGCGTCTCGAAGCCCATGCGGATCAGTTCCACAAGGCCGCCGCACAGCACGGCCTGTTCGCCGAAGAGGTCGGTTTCGCATTCTTCGCGGAAGTTGGTCTCGATGATGCCCGAACGGCCGCCACCGATGGCCGAGCAGTAGGACAGCCCGATTTCCAGCGCGCGGCCCGAGGCGTCCTTGTCCACGGCCACAAGGCAGGGCACGCCGCCGCCTTTGACATATTCACCGCGGACCGTGTGGCCGGGACCCTTGGGCGCCATCATGACGACGTCGATGCCGGCCTTGGGCTCGATCAGGCCGAAATGCACGTTCAGGCCGTGGGCAAAGGCAATGGCGGCACCCTCGCGGATGTTGTCATGGACGTATTTCTTGTACGTCTCGGCCTGCAGCTCATCGGGCATAGTGAACATGATCAGGTCGGCCCACGCGGCCGCCTCGGCGATGCCCATGGTTTTCAGGCCTTCGCCTGTCGCTTTGGCGATGCTGGGTGAGCCGTCGCGCAGGGCGACGACGACGTTTTTTGCGCCGCTGTCGCGCAGGTTCAGGGCGTGGGCATGGCCTTGGCTGCCGTAGCCGAGGATGGCCACGTTCATGTCCTTGATCAGGTTGATGTCGCAATCGCGGTCGTAGTAAACGCGCATGTCTTGTCCTCCGCTTGGGTTCTGCGGCGCGTTATAGGGGTGTTTTGCAGGGTGGTCAGCGTTGTATTTTGAGTTTATTTGGCGAGATGAAGGGTGGATCATGCGCTGTTATCTGTATTTGCGAGAAAATCATGCTGGATGATGTGGATCGCCGTATCCTGCGGCAATGGCAGGCGGACCCGACGCTTGCGCCTGCGGAACTGGCAGCGCGGGCGCGGGTGAGTGCGGGGCAGCTGGCGCGGCGGCAGGCGAAGTTGCGCGCGGCAGGGCTGGTGCGCGGTGTGCAGGCTGTGATCGACTGGGCGGCACTGGGCTATGCGGTCGAGGTGAGCCTGCGCGTGACGCTGGACAAGACGCAAGGCGGTGCCTTTGACGCGTTCATCGCGGCGGCCCGGGATGTGCCCGATGTGATCGAAATCCAGACCTTTCTGGGTCGGGTGGATGTGCGCCTGTCGGTGATCGCGCGGGACATGGGCCATTACCAGCACCTCTATCGCAGCCGCATTCTGACCTTGCCGCATATCGCCGATATCGAGGCGCTGATGCATGTGGCGCGGATCAAGGACGACGAGGCGCTGCCGCTGTGAGCGACCTGGACGACACCGACATGGCCATCCTGCGGTTGCTGGCCGAGGATGCCGGGCAGGGCGCGGGCGCGGTGGGCCGTTCCTGCGGGCTGTCGCAACCTGCCGCGTGGCGGCGGATCAGGCGGTTGCGGGAGGCGGGCGTGATCAAGGGCCAGCGGCTGGTGCTGGACGCCGAGGCGCTCGGCTTTGGCGTGACCGTGTTTCTGGGCGTGAAGCTGGCCACGAAGGGCCGGGTGAGCCTTGAGGATTTCGAGCGCGCAGTGGGCGCCATCCCCGAGGTGCAGACGGTCGAGCATGTGCTGGGCCTATATGATTATCGGCTGCGCGTGGTGGCGCGCGATCTGTCGGATTTCGAACGGGTGTTACGGCGGCGGATCATGACGCTGCCCGGAGCGGGCGAGGTGGAGGCCAACGTGCTGCTGAGCGAAGAGCGCAGGCCCGGTCCGCTTTGACGCGACACTTAACGATTGAGTGAGACACTTGCGCTAGGCGTTGGTGCGTTCGCGTATCGGGTGCCACATGAAGATCGAAAGCATCAGGGATGTCATCATGTTCTCGGTCTTTGTGACCGTGATGACGATGGTGGGTGCGGTTGCGCTGAACTATCTGATCTTTCCGCCCGTGATCCTGTCCCGGACAGTGCCGGGCACGATTGTCATTTGCATGGTGATGACGTTTCCGACCTGCCTGTTCGTTGCGGCCAAGGTGCGCGAAAATGTGCGCCTGTCCGATGAATTGCGACGCCTTGTCGAACGCGACAGGCTAACGGACGTGGCCACGCGCGACTTTTTCTTTACCCGGATGGCGCAGGAGCCGGAGGCGTATGGCATCTCGCTCATGGTGGATATCGACTATTTCAAACGGGTAAATGACACCTATGGGCATTTGACGGGCGACAAGGTGATCTCTCATGTGGCGTCGGTGCTGCGGGATGCGGTCCGGCCCGGTGACATTGTCTGCCGGTTTGGGGGCGAGGAGTTTGTCGTTTTCCTCGCCGATGCGGACCATACCGCCGGGGCAGCAATGGCCGAACGGCTGCGGGCGCTGGTGGCGGACAGCCCCGTCGATGAGGCGGGCACCACATTGAACGTGACGGTGTCCATTGGCGGGTCGCTGAAGGGTGCGGCGGAACATATCGAAACGGCGATCCAGCGGGCGGATGATGCGCTTTACCGGGCCAAGAATGGCGGGCGCAATCAGGTGCACATGCACCCCATCGGAAATCTCCGCCCGGATCAGGCGTGCAAATCGGTCTAGGCGGTCGTTTTGCATACCGAAGTAGACTTTGCCGCGCCCCGCGCGCGCGGCTATGTGTGCTCCAATCACGAAGGGGAGGGGCGCATGCCTGCATTGTTGGATACTGTCGACCCGCAAGGGCTCGAGGAATTTTCGGTCGTTTTCACCGACCGGTCGCTGAACCATATGAGCGCTGCGTTTCAGGGGGTGATGAACGACATCTCCACCATGCTGAAAGATGTGTACACCGCCGATGCCGTGGTGGTCGTGCCCGGCGGCGGCACCTTCGGGATGGAGGCGGTCGCGCGTCAGTTCGGCCGTGATGCCGACGTTCTGGTGGTGCGCAACGGCTGGTTCTCCTACCGCTGGAGCCAGATTTTCGAGACCGGCGGATTGACCGCAAGCACCACCGTGCTCAAGGCGCGCCAGACCGGCAATGACAGCCCATCGCCGTTTATCCCCGCACCGATCGACGATGTGGTGGCCGCAATCCGCGAACAGAAACCGCATGTGGTCTTTGCCCCGCATGTGGAAACCAGCGCCGGTGTCATCCTGCCCGACGCCTATGTGGCCGCCATGGCGGCGGCGGCGCATGAGGTGGGCGCGCTGATGGTGCTCGACTGCATCGCGTCGGGTTGCGCCTGGGTCGATATGCGCGGCCTCGGCGTGGATGTGCTGATCTCCGCCCCGCAAAAGGGGTGGAGTGCGTCGCCCTGTGCGGGCCTCGTGATGCTGTCGGACCGCGCCGTTGCCCGGATGGAGGAGACAACGTCGGACAGTTTTGCCATCGACCTCAAGAAGTGGCACCAGATCATGGCCGCCTATGAGGGCGGCGGGCACGCGTATCACGCCACCATGCCGACCGACGCGTTGCGCGATTTCCGCGACACCATGAAGGAAACCCAGGCCTACGGCTTTGACCGGCTCAAGGATGCGCAATGGTCGCTTGGCGATGCCGTGCGCAAGATGCTGGCGTCCAAGGGCGTGACGTCGGTCGCGGCCGACGGGTTCGGCGCGCCCGGTGTCGTGGTCAGCTATACCGCTGATCCGGAGGTGCAGACCGGCAAACGCTTTGCCGCCGAAGGGATGCAGATCGCCGCGGGTGTGCCGCTGCAATGCGACGAGCCTGCGGATTTCCGCACCTTCCGCATCGGGCTCTTCGGGCTCGACAAGCTTTATGATGTGGATGGCACGCTGGCGCGTCTGGGCCGGGTGGTCGATCAGGTGCTCTAGACGCTGCTGAACTTGGGCGATAGGTGTGCGCGCGAACGAATTTGCGAGGCCACATATGTCCAGCCACGGCGCCCCGATCCCAATGACATCCTCCGCCTGCGGGCCCCTGACGGGGGTGGCGGAGGTGCCGGGTGACAAGTCGATCTCGCACCGGTCCCTGATCCTTGGCGCGCTCAGCGTGGGTGAAACGACGGTGTCGGGCCTGCTGGAAGGGCAGGACGTGCTCGACACGGGCCGGGCGATGCAGGCCTTCGGGGCGGAGGTGATCAACCATGGCAACGGCGACTGGTCGGTGCATGGCTTCGGCGTCGGCGGCTTTGCCGAGCCGGAACAGGTGATCGACTGCGGCAATTCGGGCACCGGGGTGCGGTTGATCATGGGGGCGATGGCCACATCGCCCATCGCGGCCACGTTCACCGGGGATGCCAGCCTCAACAAACGGCCCATGGCGCGGGTCACGGACCCGCTGTCGCTTTTTGGTGCGCAAGCGGTCGGGCGAGCGGGCGGGCGGTTGCCCATGACCATCGTGGGCGCAGCGGATCCGGTGCCGGCCCGCTACACCGTGCCGGTGCCTTCGGCGCAGGTGAAATCTGCGGTGCTCTTTGCCGGGCTGAATGCGCCGGGCGAGACGGTCGTGATCGAGGCCGAAGCCACGCGCGACCACACCGAACGCATGATGGCGGGTTTCGGCGCAGACATCCGCACCGAAGAGACTGCAGAGGGCCGGGTGATCACGTTAAAAGGTCAGCCGGAACTGACGCCGCAGCATATCGTGGTGCCGCGCGATCCGTCTTCGGCGGCGTTTCCGGTCTGTGCAGCGCTTATCGTGCCGGGATCGGACGTGCTGGTGCCCAATATCGGGTTGAACCCGACGCGGGCGGGGCTGTTCACCACGCTGCGCGAGATGGCCGCGGACCTGCAATACGAGAACATGCGCGAAGAGGGGGGCGAGCCTGTGGCCGACCTGCGCGCCCGGTTCTCGCCTGACCTGCAGGGCATCGAGGTGCCTGCCGAACGGGCTGCCAGCATGATCGACGAATACCCGGTGCTGTCGGTGGTGGCTAGCTTTGCCACCGGTGAGACCTATATGCCCGGCGTGCGCGAGTTGCGCGTCAAGGAAAGCGACCGGATCGACGCCATGGCCAATGGCCTGCGCGCCGCCGGTGTCGGGGTCGAGGACGGGCCCGACTGGTGGACGGTGTCGGGGCGTGGGCACGGCAACGTGCCGGGCGGTGCCACGGCGGCCAGTCATCTGGACCACCGCATCGCGATGTCGTTTCTGGTGATGGGCATGGCCACGGCCAAGCCGATGTCTGTCGATGATGGGGGGCCGATTGCGACATCTTTCCCGATCTTTGAGCCGTTGATGGCATCGCTGGGCGCGCAGATGCGTCGGGACAACGGTTGAGCCATGGCGACCGCTCCGTTCACTGTTGCCATTGATGGCCCCGCTGCGGCGGGCAAGGGGACGGTGTCGCGTGCGCTGGCGCTCCGGTTTGGTCTGGCGCATCTGGACACCGGACTGCTCTATCGCGCGGTGGGCGCGCAGGTGCTGGGCGGGATGGACGCGGTGACGGCGGCGCAAACGCTTGTGCCTGATGCGCTCGAGCGGGACGACTTGCGCAGCGCTGCCGTCGCGCAAGCGGCCAGCAAGGTGGCCGTCGTTCCGGAGGTGCGGGCGGCACTGCTGGACTTTCAACGCGCCTTTGCCCGCCGTGCGGGTGGCGCGGTGCTGGACGGGCGCGACATCGGGACGGTGATCTGCCCACAAGCCGAGGCCAAGCTGTTCGTGACCGCTTCGGACACGGTGCGCGCTGCACGGCGTCATGCCGAACTGGTGGCGCGCGGCGATGATGTCACCTTGGAGATTGTGCTGGCCGATGTGCGCGCCCGCGATGCCCGCGACGCTGACCGTGCAACGGCCCCGATGCGCCCGGCGGACGGCGCGCATGTCATCGACACCTCAGAGATGAGCATTGACGATGCGGTCGCCACCGCCACCCGCATCGTCGCGCTGGCCTTGCAAGGCTCGGCCTAGGGGTCCAGCGCCGCGCGGTAGATCGAATCAGCGGGCACGTAATAGGACGAGCTGCGGATCTTCCATGCTCCGGCGGCATCGCGCACCAGGATGGACAGGGTGGGGAACGGTTCCTCGATCAGCAGGCCATCGCTGATCAACCGCGTCTCGTGGGTGGCGACCACTTCATCATCGCTGCGAAACTGTGCAGCAACGCAATGGCGCGCTAAAAGGGTGACCCGCATCTGTTGAAAGTGCCCGTGAACCGCTTGGAATACTTCCTGGATTTGCTCCGGCCCCTCATAGGTCCGCGTCCCGCTCGCCGTCTCCAGATCGTAGGGAAAGGTGAGTGCGTCGAGGAACATCTGCGTGTCCCCGCTCATCAGAGCTTGGCCGGTCAAGTCGAGCAAATGCTCGGACACTTCCTGTGCAGTCGGGTTCTGCGGCAACATTGATTTTTTTGAGTGACGTGAGTTAGCGCCAACTGTGACACATCCACAAGAAAACTCAACAGATTCAGATATTTCCCGCATTGCGGGAATTTAACCCACGCGCGCGCCGCCCGATCATGCGCTGTGCGCACCCTCAGCCAGGCTCGCCACAAAGGCCAGCACATCGTCGACGGCATCGCCTGCGCCGATCCGGCTGACGATAGCGGATCCGACGACAGCGCCGTCCGCAATTTCTGCGATGCCGCGCGCCCGTTCGGGTGAATTGATGCCGAAACCGACGATCACGGGCAGGTCTGTTGCTGCCTTGATCCGCGCGACCTCTGGGCCCACATCGCCCGCCTGCGCCTCTGCCGCGCCGGTGATGCCGGTGATCGACACGTAGTACACAAAACCGGAGGTGTTCTGCAGCACGCGGGGCAGGCGTGCATCATCCGTTGTCGGCGTGGCCAGGCGGATGAAGTTCAGGCCGGCTGCCTGCGCGGGCAGGCACAGCTCGTTGTCCTCTTCTGGGGGCAGGTCCACGACGATAAGGCCGTCGATGCCCGCCGCCTTGGCGTCCGCCAGAAACCGGTCCACTCCGCGCGAATAGATCGGATTGTAGTACCCCATGAGCACGATCGGGGTTGTTTCGTCGCCCTCGCGAAAGGTGCGGGCCAGCTCGAGCGTGCGGTCCAGCGTCATGCCCGCCGCCAACGCGCGTTGGCCCGCAAGCTGGATCGTGGGGCCGTCCGCCATCGGGTCGGTAAACGGCAGGCCCAGCTCGATCACATCCACGCCCGCGCCCGGCAGGCCACGCACAACGTCCAGAGAGGTCTCGAAATCCGGGTCGCCCGCCATGACATAGGCCACAAAGGCCTTGCGCCCTTCGGCCTTCAGCGTTGCGAATTTTGCGTCGATCCGCGTGCCCATGCGCGCCCCTCCCCTTTGGTCGGTTTCCATTGGCCCAGCGACCGGTGAAACACAAGGGGGGCTTGCGTCTTGCGCTTGGGACCGGGCCTGCTAGAAGCAGGCGGATCGTTGGCAAGAGGGGCGCAAGATGGGTTTCAAGATGGGCATCGTGGGCCTGCCGAATGTGGGCAAGTCGACGCTTTTCAATGCGCTGACGCGGACGGCGGCGGCGCAGGCCGCGAACTTTCCCTTTTGCACGATCGAGCCCAATGTGGGTGAGGTGGCCGTGCCCGATGACCGGCTGGACAAGCTGGCCGCGATTGCCGCGTCCAAGTCCATCATCCCGACGCGCATGACCTTTGTGGACATCGCGGGCCTCGTCAAAGGCGCCTCCAAGGGCGAGGGGCTGGGCAACCAGTTTCTGGCCAATATCCGCGAGGTGGACGCTATCGCCCACGTGTTGCGCTGCTTTGAGGATGGCGATGTGACCCATGTGGAGGGACGCGTGGACCCGGTCGCCGACGCCGAAACCATCGAGACCGAGCTGATGCTGGCCGATATCGAGAGTATCGAAAAACGCCTGCAGAACATCGTCCGCAAGATCCGCGGCGGCGACAAGGAAGCGGTCCAGCAGGAGCGCCTGATGAAGATGGCGCTGACCGCACTCGAGGAGGGCAAGCCCGCCCGTGTGGTCGAAGTGGACGACGAGGACGCCAGGGCCTGGACTATGTTGCAGCTGCTGACCACCAAACCGGTGCTCTACGTCTGCAATGTCGGCGAGGCGGAGGCGGCCAGCGGCAATGCGCATTCCGAGGCCGTCGCCGCTATGGCCGCCAGCCAGGGCAACAGCCACGTCGTCATCTCGGCCCAGATCGAGGAAGAGATCAGCCAGCTGGACCCCGAAGAGGCCGACATGTTCCTCGAAGAGATGGGCCTGTCCGAGGCCGGGCTCGACCGGCTGATCCGCGCGGGCTACGACCTGTTGCACCTGGAGACATACTTTACCGTCGGCCCCAAGGAGGCCCGCGCGTGGACAATCCGCACCGGCACCACAGCCCCGAGGGCTGCCGGTGTGATCCACGGCGACTTCGAAAAAGGGTTCATCCGGGCCGAGACGATTGCCTATGACGATTTCGTCGGACTGGGCGGTGAACAGCCCGCCAAAGACGCCGGCAAGATGCGCGCCGAGGGCAAGGCCTATGTCGTCAAGGACGGCGACGTGATGCATTTCCTGTTCAACACCTGAGGCCGGCGGGCTGTTGGCGTGAACGTATTGCGCACGCGGAGCACGGAACAGCTTGCGGCGCCTTGGTCCTTTCGTTAGAGCGGTCAGCGGAGACGTGGCCGAGTGGTCGAAGGCGCTCCCCTGCTAAGGGAGTAGGCCCGGAAGGGTCTCGAGGGTTCGAATCCCTTCGTCTCCGCCACCAAACCCAGGCGCAATTTGTACGGCTGAATGCCAAGCCTCCGGCGGATGTTTACGCCGCTGCGGCTTGCGCACTTTCCACGCTTTCAGGCTCCGGGCGCAGGCACAGGCGCAGCAGGGGCGGCACGGTGAGCAGCGTCAGAAAGGCTGACATTGACAGGCCGCCGACCACCACGGCGCCGAGGCCGCGATAGAGCTCGGAACCTTCGCCGGGGAAAACGATCAGGGGCAGCATGCCCATCACGGACGTGAGCGTCGACATGAAAATCGGACGGATGCGGTTACGCGTGGCCTCTTCGATTGCGTCCACGGGGCTCATCCGGTCGCTGCGCAGATGGTAGAGCGCCTGATGTACGATCAGGATGGCGTTGTTGACCACGATCCCCACGAGGATCACAAAACCCAGCAGCGTCAGCATGTCCATCGGTTGTGTCTGGTAGAGGTTGAGCAGGGCGAGACCGCCCACGCCGCCCGCCGCCGCCACCGGCACGGCGATGAGGATCACCAGCGGCAGCACAAAGCTCTCGAACAGGATCGCCATCACCAGAAACACGATGATCAGCGCAACCACGAGGTTGATCTGGATCGCGTTCCAGGTCTGGCTCAGCTGATCGGCGGTGCCCGACACCGACAGGCGGATACCGTCCGGCAGCCCCTGGGCGGTGAGGGGGGCGACCACTTCGGTCTCCAGCAGCTCGACAGCGGCCTCCAGCGGCAATGCGTCGGAGGGGCGGATTTCCAGGGTCACCGTGCGCAGGCGGTCGCGGTGCCTGATCTCGGTCGGACCGGCGGTGAGCACGACGTCGGACAGGGCCGACACCGGTACGATCTGACCGTTGGGCGTCACCACCGGGTAATTGCCGACATCCTGCGTGCGCAGCGCGTTCTGCACCGAGGTGTCGCCGCGCAGGACCAGGTTGATGCGCTCGGCGCCCACGGTGACTTCGGCCACGCGCAGCCCGTCGTTGAACGCGTCCACTGTCGCGGCCAGTTCGGAGCTGTCGAGGCCGGCATCGGCCAGCCGCTGGCGGTCTGGGATCAGCCGCACTTCGGGTGCGCCCAGCTCAAGCCCCGGGATGGGGCGGAACTGGTGACCGTCAGCGCGGGGCAGCAAGCCGCCGACCATGCCCGCAGCCTGACCGGCCACACCCAGGATATCGTTCAGGTCCTGGCCCGACACGTTCAATTCGATCGTGCGGCCACCGCCCACGCCGCGCCCAAACAGGGACGGCTGGGTCATGAAGCCAAAAGTGCCCGGTTCGGCAAAGATGGGCCGCGACAGCACCGGGATCAGCGCGCCCGCACGCCTGCCATCCACGGCGCTGGCCCCGACAAAGGAATTGCCGGGTGTGGCCACGAAAAAGAAGTTGTCGACCGTGGGCGTGCCGTCTTCGGTCTGTGGCTCGGGTCCGGCTTCCCATAGGGGGCGGGCGACGGTTTCGATCCGCTCCGCGATGGTCTGCGTGGTGTCGAGGTTATAGCCGGGGGGCGGGATGATCAGGCCAAAGACGAGGTTGCGGTTGCCTTCGGGCAGGTATTCGAGACGCGGCAGGAAGGTGATGCTGGCAAACGCCGCACCGCCCGCAATCAGGCCGACCATCACCAACCCGAGGGCGCGGCTGCGCACGGTCCAGCGCACGTAGATCATCACCAGTGCGCGAAAGCCGCGCGCGATGTGGTCAACGCCCCAGAGCGGGGTCGGCGTCTGGTCACGCTCGCTGAGCAAGCGGGAGGCGAGGGCAGGGATCACCGTCACGGCAACCACGAGCGACAGCAGCACCGACACCGAGATCGCCACCGCGATGTCGCGGAACAGCTGCCCGGCCTCCAGCTGCATGATCAGGATCGGCACGAACACCAGTACGGTGGTCAGAGCCGACACAAGGATCGCGCCCCAGACCTGCCGCGCGCCTTCATACGCAGCCTCACGCCGGGACTTGCCGGCCTCGCGCAGGCGAAAGATGTTTTCGAGCACGACGATGGCCGCGTCCACGATCATGCCCACGGCAAAGGCGATGCCCGCCAGTGAGATCACATTGAGCGTGCGCCCGGTCAGGGCCATGACCACAAAGGTGGCCACGATAGATACAGGGATCGACAGCGACACCACCAGCGTGGCGCGCGGCGAGCGCAGGAACAGCATCAGGATCAGCGCGGCCAGTGCACCGCCGATCCAGATGTTTTGCGTCACCAGATCAATTGCGCCATTGATATAGATCGTCTCGTCATAGACCTGCTGCATCTGCAGGCCTGCATCGGCGACGGGGCCATCGCCCAGCTCTTGCAGGACGACGCGGATGTCTTCCATTACCGCGATGACGTTCGCGCCGCTCTCGCGCACGATGTTGAAGGCCAGCCCCGGCTCGCCCCGGAACCGCAGCCGCGTGGTCGCATCGGCATAGGAGAACGCCACGTCGGCCACATCCGCCACGCGTACCTGACCCACACCGCCCGTCACCGCGCCCGAGCGCAGGACGACGTCGCGAATGGCCTCTTCGGTGTTCAGGTTGCCTTCGGTCCGCACGACGTAGCGGCGCTTGCCCTCGTCCAGATCGCCCGCGGAGATGGAGATGTTTTCAGCCCGCAGGATGCGCACGACCTCTGGAACGGTGAGGTTGTAGCGCGACAGGCGCAGCGGATCGACGATGATCTGCAACTCGCGCGTGACCCCGCCAAAGAGGTTGACGGCGGACACGCCCTCGACACGTTCGACCCGGTCCTGCACCGTGTCCTCGATGAAGTCGCGGTAGGTGGCGATGTTGCTGGTATTGCCCTCCGCCGCTGTCAGGATCACCCAGGCGATGGGGCTGTCGTCGGAGCCGGACGTGTTGAGCGTCGGCTCGTTCGCTTCGTCCGGATAGCCGCTGACGCGGTCCAGCCGGTTCGACACCAGCAGAAGGCTGTCGCCCATATCGGTGCCCACGGCAAATTCGAGGGTCACCTCCGCCTCGCCCGTGCGCGAGCGGGACGTCATGATTTCCAGCCCTTCGAGACCGCGCAGCGCTTCTTCCTGCAGGTTGACGATCTCGCGCTCGACCTCGGAGGGGGCGGCACCGGGCCAGGACGTCTCCACCACGACGATGGGCTTGCGCACATCCGGGGCCAGCTGGATCGGAATACGGCTGAGCGCGATGGCCCCGAAGAGCAGCGCGATCAGAACGGCGGCGACCACCGCGACGGGCCGTTCAATGGCAAAGCGGATCGGGTTCATCAGTTTGTCTCGACCGGGGTGGGCGCGATGTCCTGACCGGGGCGCAGGCGTTCATTGCCGCGCACCACCACCTGATCACCGGGTGCCAGGCCGCTGATCACCTCGTATCGGTCACCGGCGGGCACGCCGATCTGAATGTTGCGGGGCTGCGCCTTGCCCTCGGCGGCGACGAACACCGTCCAGCCGCCGCGCGCCTGCACCAGCGCGTCCTTGGGCACCGACAGCACCTCGCGCGCCTCGCCCACGGGAATATCGACGGTCAGTGACTGGCCCACGGCGAGGTTGCGCATCTCGGTCAGGCCGGTGGCGGAAAACCGCACGGCACGGGTGCGCGTCGACGGGTCCTCCACCGGCAGAATGGCGCGCAGGGTCAGATCGAGCGCCGCGCCGGTTTCCAGCGCGGCCTGCACCTGCTGGCCCGGCCTCAGGTCTGCGACGAAACGGGCGGGAATGCTGGCCTCGATCTCGAAGGATTCGGTGTCGAGAATCGTGACCACGGGCGCGCCCGCCTGAATGAACGCGCCGGGGATGGTTTGGACGTCCAGCACGACGCCCGAGAATGGCGCGCGGATCATGCTGCGATCCAGCTGGTACTCGGCTTCGGCCAGTTGCGCGTTGCCGCTTTCCAGCCGGGCCTGCGCCTCGGCCAGTTCCGCGCGCGCGACCTGCACACCCGATTGCGCATCGTCAAAGCGGCCCTGCGAGAAGGACGCGGAATCGCGTAGCGCGTTGACCCGTTCGAACGAAGTTTGCGCACTGGCCAGCCGCACCTCGCCCGTGGCCATGCTGGCCTCGGCCTCCGCGATCTGGGCGCGGGCCTGCCGCAGGCGGATGGTCAGCAGGTCGCGGTTCAGCACCACGAGCACATCGCCTTCCTCGACCTGCGTGCCGGCCAGCACGTTGATGGCGTCGATGCTGCCCGCAACGCGGCTGGCCACTGCGCCGTTGCGCGCGGTCACGATCTCGGCAAAGACGGGCACCGTTTCGGACAATGTGCGCGCCTCGACTGTTTGCACCCCGACCGCTGCCGCGCGCCCTTGGGCATGGACACCTGGGGCCGCAGCCAGAAAGACAGCCAGAGCGGCCAATTTCGTCAAGGTCCTGAGCACGACAAATCTCCAAATCGCCGGATGCTGTACTGCGTGCGGCTGGGGTAAAAGGTGCGGCGGCAGTCTTACTCCACCTTCATCGCTTCGGTTTCGATGTTGATCGTTATTTCATCCCCGACCAGACCGTTGGCCACCGCGTAATCCATGCCGAAATCGCTGCGCTGGATCGTGGCGCTCATCGACAGGCCCAGCACTTCGCGCTTGTGCCCGAACGGGTAGGCTTCAGCCTTGTTCAGCGTCACATCCAGTGTCACCGGCTGTGTCACGCCAAGGATCGTCAGATCACCCGTGACCGTGCCGCTTGTGGCACTGCTGGCCGTGCCGCCGTTGGCGACGAACGAGATTTGCGGATGTTCGGAGACATGCAGGAAGTCGGCATTGCGCACATGCCCGTCGCGGGCCTCGTTGAACGTGTTGACCGACGCGGCCTCGATGGTCACGGCAACCTCGCCCAGCTCTTGCGAGGTGGCATCGAACATGAACCCGCCGCCAAGTTCGGTAAAGATGCCAAGCGTCTTGGCATAGCCGATATGGTCGACGGTGAAGTAGACGGCGGTATGCGTCGGGTCGAGCTCGTAGCGGGCCATGTCGGCCTGCGCGGTTGTGGTCAGCGCGCCAAGAAGGGCGGAGGTGGCGATGAGGGTGCGCATCATGTCATATGTCCTGTGCTGCAGGCGGCATGTCCGGGGCGGCTGATGTCGTCGCGGAACACGCGCGGTCTAACTGTGGTACCTCCCATATAGGGCGGCAGGCAAAGAAGGCAGGCGGGATTGCATGAGCGGTGATCAACTTCGGTGTGCAACATGGAATGTGCACCGCGCCCGGGGCACGGATGGCACGGTTGATCCGGGCCGCGTGATGGACGCCATCGACGCGGAGCTGAGCCCGCTGGGCCTTGACGTATTGGCCTTGCAGGAGGCGGATGAGGAGTGCCGGCCCCACGCCCGTATTTTTGATGTAAAGCGGATCGCGGGCAGCACCGGTCTTGAGTATGTGCATGCGGATGCGCGGATGCGCTGGGGTCCGCAAAGCGACGGGTTTCTGGGCACCATCCTGTTTCTGGGGCCTGCCTTGCAGCGGACACACACAGATGTGATCGACCTGCCGGGGCACTGTCACCGGGGTGCCGTCGTCGTTGAAGCACATCATGCAGGGCGCCCCGTGCGCCTGATGTCCACGCATCTGTCGCTCGCCCAGCCTCTGCGCATCGTGCAGATGCGGATCATCGGGCAGTACCTGCGGCGGCGTCCCGCGATGCAGACGATCCTGCTCGGGGACCTGAACGAATGGCGCCCCTGGGGCGGGCTGATGCTGCACCGCCGCCTTGTCGGCACCGCGTTGCGGGGGCCTGTGCGCCGCAGCTTTCCCAGCACGCGGCCGCTGTTGCCGCTGGACCGCATCGTGACAGACGCGCCCGGCGAGGTGCGTGCATTGCGTGCCGTTTCAGCACCGCAGGTGGTTCTTGCATCAGATCACCTGCCGCTGGAGGCGATTGTCACAGTTCCGTGACTAGACTGAATATTCCGCCGCGCCGCGTGTTATCCAAGGTGTGCGATCCTGTTTGCAGACCTAGGTACTGGAACGAATTAAGTGGAAATACAGATGTTTCGAAGCGCCCTGCATCCCGTCGCGCACTCCATCGACAGCCGCCCGCCGCTCAGCGGGCTTCTTGCGGTGGCGGCTGTGCTGGGTGCTGCCTTGGCGTTTGGCGCGTTCCACGCATTCGGCACGGCCACGCTGCCACTGGTGATCTTCGGCGCTGTCGTGATGATCGCAGGCTACGGGCTAAGCCACAGATATCCGCATGACGTGCTGGGCTGGTGCAACGTGGTGACGCTGGCGCGCGCGGCCATGGTGGCCTTTCTGGCTGGCGCTGTGCTGTCGCCCGCCGGCACGGCCTGGCTGGTCTTTGCGGTGGCAAGCGTGGCCTTTGCCCTCGATGGGGTGGATGGTTGGCTGGCGCGGCGGTCCGGGCTGACCTCCGGCTTCGGCGCGCGCTTTGATATGGAGACGGATGCAGGCCTTGGCGCGGTCATAGCCCTGTGGCTGCTGGTCAGCGGCACAACAGGCCCCGAGATCCTTGTCCTGGGGTTCATGCGTTACGGGTTTGTGGCGGCATCTATCTTCTGGCCTGCATTGCAGGCCCCGCTGCCCGAGGCGTTCCGGCGCAAGGCGATTTGCGTTGTTCAGGTCGCGGCACTTGTCATCCTGGTCTGTCCGCTGACACCGGCGGCGCTGGTGCTGCCTGTGGGTGTGCTGGCCGCGCTGCTGCTCAGCTGGTCATTCATGGTCGACATCCTCTCCCTCATCCGGCGGCCTGCATGACGCGCGCGGCAGGGTTGGCACTGGCTGCGGCGGTGATCTTTGCCGTTTTGGTGCTGCCCAACCACCCCGGCACGATGAAGTGGACGGCGCTGAACCGCTGGCCGCTGGAACTGCCGGTGCTGCTGCTGGCGATGGTCGCGCTGGGGCGGCGGTTTGGAGTGACCTATGCGTTTGCCGGGCTGCTGCTGGTTGCGGTGGTGATCAAGGTGGCCGATTACGCGATGTTCAGCGCCTTCAACCGGACGTTCAACCCGATCCTGGACGGGTTCCTGATCGGGGCAGGGCTGTCACTGCTGCGCGACAGCATCGGCTTTGCGCTCGCCGCCTTGGCTGTCATTGGCGTGTCGGTGTTGGTGGTGCTGCTGTTTTTCGCCCTCGAACGCAGTTTGCGCGCCTGGGCGGCGCTGGCCTCCGCGATCCCGGTGCGCGCTGCCGCTGCGGTGGCGGCATTGGGCTGTGCCGGCTGGGTGGCGGCAGATGCCGGGCATCACCTGAAATACTGGAGCTTTCAGTCCAGCCCGCCCGGCACCGCGTGGACCACGCGCCTGACCGTGAAACGCGGGATCGAGATGCAGGCCACCGCCGTCGATCTCGCCCGCTTTGTCGAAGAGGCGCAGGCCGACAGCTATGCCGACGCAAGCGGCTTGCTTGATGGGCTGGACGGGCGCGATGTGATCCTGATCTGGGTGGAAAGCTACGGCAGGGCCAGCTTTGACAACCCGCTATATGCGCCCACACATCTGGGCACCTTGCGCCAAGCCGAAGCCGCGATTGCCGACACCGGCATGGCAATGAAAAGCGGCTGGCTCACCTCGCCCACAGCGGGCGGGCAAAGCTGGCTGGCACACGGCGCGCTGGCCAGTGGCCTCTGGACCTCTGACAACGGGCGCTACAACGCGATGCTGGCCAGCGGGCACAAGGGGCTTTTCCACTTTGCCCAGGATGCAGGGTACCGTACCTCCGCCATTATGCCCGCCATCACCGTGGGCTGGCCCGAAAGCCTCGTCATGGGGTTTGAGCACGTCTTTCCGGCGGCGGACATCCCTTACAAGGGCGCGCGGTTTCGCTGGGTGACGATGCCGGATCAGTTCACACTCGCCGCCTATCCCGCGCTGCTGCCGCCCGATCCGCGTCCCGATTTCATCCAGATCGCCCTCATCTCGTCCCACGCGCCATGGACTCCGATCCCGGACATGGTGCCCTGGGATGCGGTGGGCGACGGCACGATCTATGACGAAATGGCGGCCCGGGGACCGGCGCCCAAGGACCTGTGGCGCGACCGTGACAAGGTCCGCGATGCCTATCGCCGTTCTGTCGACTACGCCTTGCAGGCGACGTTTTCTCATGTCGCCCGGCTGGGCGAGGCTGCCCCGCTGATCATCGTGGCGGGCGACCATCAGGCCGCGGGCTTTGTCGCGGGCAGCGACAACAAGGATGTGGCCGTGCACATGATCGGCCCGCCCGAAGTCCTCACCCGCATCGACCATTGGGGCTGGACTGACGGGCTCTTCCCCGACGGCGACGGCCCCGTCCGCCGCATGGACAGTTTCCGCAACGACTTTCTTGACGCATTCACGCGGACCGCAATTTCCGAAATGGTGATGCAATGACACTGCGCTGGATCAAGATCGCCACCTCCCTTGCGTGCCTTGCGGCCCTGCTGTGGTGGACGGATGCCACAGCGGTGCTGGCGCGGCTGCAGGGGGCGGACACCACATGGGTCGCGTTGGCGGTGCTGGCGGTCACGGGGGCCACGCTGTCCATGGCGCATCGCTGGCAGATCGCGGCCCGCACCTTTGGTATTGAGCTGCGCTATCCGGTGGCGCTGCGCGAATACTACCTTGCGCAACTGGTCAACACGGTGTTGCCGGGCGGTGTGGCGGGCGATGTGACGCGCGCCGTGCGCGTCCGATCGGCGGCTGACATGACGCGGGCTGCGCAATCGGTGATGGCCGAGCGGCTGCTGGGCCAGGTCGCCATGCTGTGCCTGATGTGCGCCGGGTTCGGTGTGGCGCTGTGGCTGCCCGGTGGCCCCGATTGGGCCGCGCTCGGATGGATTGTGGTCCTGTGCCTTGCAGGTGCGGGCGGTGTTATCTGGATGCTGTCGCGCGCAGGCAATGCCACGGGCCGTTTCCTGCGCGTTGTCTCCGGGCTCGCGCGCCAGCCGCTGATGCTGGCCCATGGCGCGCTGACGACGCTGTGCCTGATCTTTGGCCTTTATGCCTGCGCGCGCGCCACGGGCACCGTCCTGCCACCCGAAGCGTGGGCGACACTTATCCCGCTTGTCCTGTGCGCCATGCTAATCCCGCTATCCGTCGGTGGCTGGGGCTGGCGCGAAGGCGCGGCAGCAGCCCTTTTCCCAATCATCGGCGCACCGGCCAGCGCGGGCGTGGCCACCGGCATCACCTATGGTGTTGTGCTGTTTGTGGCCGTGCTGCCCGCTGCGGCCCTCCTGCTGATCCAAAACCTGTCCGAACCGATCTCAACCAAGAGGAAACCTGACCTGTCATGACACAACCTGCCCATCTCAACCGCCGCTTTTTCCTGCAAACCAGTGCCGCCGGCGTCGCCGCCGCTGCCGCGGGCGTGCCCGCCTTTGCCTCTGGCCTGACAGCGGTGAACTTTCAGCTGTCCTGGCTGCATTCGGTGCAGTTCGGCGGCAGCTACATCGCCGCGAAACGCGGGTACTGGACCGATCAGGGCCTCGAGGTGTCGCTGGCCCAGGGCGGCCCCAACGCGCCTGTTGAGCCGCCCGTGGTGTCCGGCGCGGCCCTCGTCGGCATCTCTGCGGCTGACTATACCGCCGCGGCGGTTGCCCAAGGCGCGCCGTTCAAGATCATCGCCGTTGCGATGCAGAAAAACCCCTTTGCCATTGCCTCGCTCGCGGGCAATCCGGTGAACACGCCCGCCGATCTGGTGGGCAAGAAGATCGGCATGGCTGTCGCCAACACCCCCGTGCTGCAGGCGCTGTGTACGCTGAACAACGTTGACATCAACGCGATCGAGATCGTGCCGACGCAATACGACCCCGCGCCGCTGGTCAGCGGTCAGGTCGACTGCCTGCTGTGCTGGGAAACCGATCTGCCCGTCGCGATGACCACCCAAGGCGTCGACAACACCACGCTGCTGATGGCCGATTACGGCTACGCCCTGCATTCGCAGACCTATATCGCGACCGAAGATGCGCTGGCCAATCGCCGCGCCGATCTGGTGGCTCTGCTCAAGGGCGAAGCGATGGGCTGGAACGACTACCTCGCCGACACCGATGCCGCTGCCGCCCTCGCGGTCGAGATGTTCCCCGATGCGGGCCTCGAGATCGAGGCGCAAAAGCTGCAGGCCGCACGGCAGGTGCCCCTGATGTTCACCGATCTGACGGCAGAGAACGGCTTTGGCTGGTTCACCGACGAAACGGTCGCCGCCAATATCGAAACGCTGGCGCTGCTGGGCCGCGACGTGTCCGCTGACCTGTGGGACCGGTCGCTCCTCGAAGAGGTGCACGGCTAACCAAACGGCGCGTTCCGCGTGGACATCCACTGCACCGACATCACCAAACGCTTCGGCGCGACAGAGGCGGTCGCGCCGTTCTCCGTCACGCTGGCGGCGGGCCAGACCACCGCGCTGGTTGGCCCGTCGGGCTGTGGCAAATCCACGATCCTGCGGATGATCGCCGGGTTGGAGGCGCCGGATACCGGCACCCTGACGCTGGGCGCAGAGGCACCTGGGGACGTCGCGCGGCGCGGTGCGCTGTCCATGGCGTTTCAGGACCCGTCGCTGCTGCCATGGCGCAGCGTGCGCGGCAACATCGCGCTGGGTGCTGAACTGGCGCGCAAACCGGCGGACGGCGTGGACGCGCTGATTGATCTGGTCGGGCTGGGCGGGTTCGGCGATCACCGTCCGGCTGAGCTGTCGGGTGGTATGCGCCAACGTGCCGCCATCGCGCGCAGCCTGATCTCCGCCCCGGAGGTGCTGCTGCTGGATGAGCCATTTGGCGCGGTGGACGCGATGACGCGCCGGCGGCTCAACGCCGACCTGCCGCCGCTATGGCGCGGCACGACCGTGGTGCTGGTGACCCATTCCGTGCAAGAGGCTGTGCTGCTGTCGGACCGGGTGCTGGTCTTGACCCAACGACCCGCCCGCACGGTCGCCGACATCCCGGTGACTTTGCCCGCACCCCGCGACAGCGGCGTTGTTGAGGCGCCGGAGTTTCTGGCCCTGTCCCAGGCGGTCTTTGCCGCGTTGGAGGGGGTATGACGCCCGCGCTCCGCCCCATCCTCTGGACCCTCGCCATCGTCGCGGGCTGGGAGCTGCTGGCCCGTGCCGTGCCGGGCAGCGTCCTGATCAGCGGCCCGCTGGCCGTTCTGACCTATGGCCTCGACAATGCGGCGCTGCTGGCGCGCGCGGCGGCAGAGACCTCCGTCAACGCAGCATGGGGCTTTGTCTGGGGCAATCTGGCGGCGGTGCTGCTGGGAGCCACGATCATGGTCATCCCGCGCAGCGAGCGGACCCTGCTGGCGCTGGCGCTGCTGGTCTTTTGCGTGCCCCTGATCGCGAGCGGGCCGATCCTGCGCGTGCTCTTTGGGCCGGGCACCGGGCCGCAGGTCACGCTGGGCGCGTTGGCGGTCTATTACACCACGCTGCTGGCGCTGCTGGTGGGTCTGAGGGCGGTGTCGCAGACATGGACCGATATCATGGGCGTCTACGGGCGCGGCCGTCTGTCGACGCTCTACTATGTGCGGGCGCGGGCCTGCCTGCCCTACCTTTTTGTCGGGTTGCAGATCAGCGCGCCCGCCGCCTTTCTCGGCGCGATGATCGGCGAGTTCACGGGGGCCGAGCGGGGCCTTGGCGTGCTGACCCTGCGCGCTATGCGCGGTCTGGAGACGGACGCCACCTGGGCCCTCGCCATCCTGTCGGCGCTGATCGCGATGCTTGCCTATTGGCTGATAGGGGTGCTGGGGCGGCGCATGGTGGGCTATGCGCCCGTGATCCTGCTGTCGGTCCCTGCCGGCGCTGCCTCGGGCCACAGGACATGGGCGCGGGTGGTCGAAATCGTGCTGGTGGCCGTGCTCGTCCTGCTGTTGTGGCAGCTCTTGATGGACGCCTTTGCGCTCAACCGCTTTTTTGCCAAGCGGCCCGGCGATGTGCTGGCATTTCTGAGCGTGGCGGAAAACCGGCAGACGGTGCTGGCCGCGCTTATTGAGACGCTGTCATTTGCGCTGCCGGGTTATCTGGCGGGGCTGGCACTTGGTGCAGCGCTGGCGGCCATGCTGATGCTGTCGCCGGGCCTGACGCGCGCCACCATGCCGGTGGCGGTGTCCTTGCGCGCGGTGCCGATCATCACGACGGCCCCGCTGCTGGTACTGGCCTTTGGCCGGGGCATCGTCGGCACGATGGTCGTGGTGGCGGTGATGATCTTTTTCCCGACATTTGTCGCCTGCCAACAGGGCCTGCGCCAGACGCCGGGCCAGATCACCGACCTGTTCAAGAGCTATGGCGCCAGCCGCTGGCACCTGTTGCGCGCGGCACAGATCCCCGCGATGCTGCCCGCCTTTTTCGCGTCGGCCCGGATGGCGGTGCCCGCCGCGCTGCTGGCGGTGACGACGGTCGAATGGCTGGCGACGGGCAAGGGGATCGGCGTGCTGATGGCGATGACCGCCAGCACGTCGGATTACAACATGCTGTGGTCCTGCGTTGCGATCCTCGCGGTTGTGGCCGTGGCGTTCTATGCGCTTGTCGCCGCTCTGGAACGCGCCGTGCTGCGCGTCTACGCAAGTGAGCAGCTGACATGACCCGGGCCGTTTTCGCGATCCCGGGGGACAAGGACCGGCGCACGGGCGGCTTTATCTACGAGGCGCGGGTGCTGGACGAGTTGAACCGGGCCGGATGTGCCACCGCGCATCTGCAACTGCCCGACAGCTTTCCCGACCCGACGCCAGAGGATATGGCCACGACGCTCGTTGCGCTTTGCGCTGTGCCAGAAAATCAGCCGATCATCCTCGATGGTCTGGTTTTTGGCGCGATTGACCCCGAGGGCCTGAGCCGGGTCGCAGCCCCCATCATCGCAATGGTGCACCACCCGCTGGGGCTGGAGACGGGGCTGAACCCAAAGCGCGCGGCCTTTCTGCGCGGCAATGAGACGGCGGCCCTGCGCCATGTGGCCCATGTCATCGTGCCGAGCCGCGAAACGGCGCGTCTTCTGGCCGAGGACTTCGGCGCTGACCCTACGCGCATCACCGTCGCGCCGCCGGGCTTTGACCGGCCGGCCGTTGATCGCGCGCCCACAGAGCCACCGCTGATCCTGTCGGTTGGCCTGCTGGCCCCGCGCAAGGGGCACGACGTTCTGTTGGATGCGCTGTCGCACCTTACCGCGCTGCCATGGCAGGCGCAGTTCGTCGGCAAGACGCATGACGCAGGCTATGCCGCGGCGCTGCACGATCAGGCGCGCAGGCTTGGCCTCGCGGACCGTGTGACCTTTGTCGGTGAGGTTGGGCCGGAGGCGCTGAACGCACGGTTCAACGCGGCATCCCTCTTTGCCCTCGCCACGCGCTACGAAGGGTACGGCATGGTGCTGAACGAGGCGATGTTCTATGGCCTTCCGGTCGTGTCCTGCGCCGTGGGTGCGGTGCCTGCAACCGTGGGCACTGCGGGGCGGCTCGTGCCCCCGGATGACCCTGCGGCCCTTGCGCACGCGCTGCGCGCCATTCTGACGGACGCCGGTGAGGCGGCGCGGCTCAGCGCCCTGTCCACCGCCGCATCCGCCGCCGTGCCGCACTGGGAGGACACCGCGCGCATTTGTGTTGACGTCATCTCGGCCCTCGCGGACGCCTGAGTGCTCAGACGCAGAGCAGCTGCGCCGGGCGATGCGTGTTGTACATCCGCTGGATGAACAGACCGGTGGGCCGGTTGCGCAACTCCTTGTAGACCTCCTGCATGAAGACGGGGCACTTGGCCTCGTTCGGCAGCATCCCGTGATAGCCCTGCGCCAGGATCATCGGACCCAATGCCGCAGACACCGCCAGATCGGCATAGGTCAGCCGGTCGCCCAGAAGATAGGTCCGCCCATCCGCCAGCATCGCGTCAAACTTGTCCCAGCCCGCGTAAATGTCCTTGAGCGACTGGTCCGCGACGCCCTGATCCAGCTTGAGGCCCTTGTACATCAGAGCGCGGATCACGCTGAATGCCAGCAGGCAAGTCAGCTTTTCGTACCAGGGCACCTTGGTCGTCAGCGACGGCCACACCACCCATTTGTGTTTCAACAGGTTCCAGTACGACCAGTTCACCACGTCGGTGCCCAGCTGCCAGTAGGCGTATTTGACCGTGTCATCGACTTGCTTTGCCAATGCCGCCTCGGTCTCGGGATCAGGCAGCAACCGGCGGTCAGCGGGGGCTTGCGGGTCAAGCAGTGCCACGATGCTCTCGCACGACCCGGTCCGGGTCTTGCCGTCGTCCTGCACCAGCAAGGGGTATTTGTCGGCGCCCCAGTATTTCAACGCCAGCAGGTGAAAGATTGGCGCGTGCGGGCGTTCGGTATAGTCGATCTGGTAATGCGCCATCAGCCAGCGGCTGAGGTCGACTCCCGATGAGGGCAACAGCGTGATGAGCAGCGGTTTGGCCATGGCAGCCCCCTTCAGGTGTCGAATGCGAGGTGAAAGTGATCGGGAAAGCCTAGCGTTCCGGTGCTGATCTGGCCTGCGTCGCCGGGCGCTCGGCGCAAGTTCTTCTGCTTAAGCAACGGCTTGAGGATCGCCGGAATGACGGCCCGGTTGATCGCATCACCAAAGCAGTTGTGCATTCCATAGCCCCAGATCATGTAGGTCTCCCATGGGCGGTCCGTGCGGAACATGTTGGGCTGCGGGATCTCGAAGCGGTCAAAACAGGCGGAGAAGTTGGCGGCAAAGACGACTTGACCCTTGGCGATTTTCACCCGGCGCAGCGTCGAACTGGCCACCTCGGTGTCATGCGTTGCGCGGCGGTAGATCACCGGGTTGAACGGGTTGAAACGCAACGCTTCCCAGCAGTGCTGCGCCAGCAGCGCGTCATCGTCGGCCCGCGCGGCCTTCTGGGCCGAGGTCAGCGCGTCGGGCCGGTTCAACAGCTCGTCCATCACAAGGCAACTGGCCTTGGAGATTGTCGGGATCGCCCCGATCAGCAGGCCCAGCAGATTGTTGCGGATGCCCAGATCGCTCATCCCCGGCGTGTCCGACGATTGCAGGGCCAGACAGCGGTTCAGGATGTCGGGCGCGTCGGTGGGGCTGGCCTTGCGTGCGGCGATACGCGCATCCAGGTAGTCGCGCAGCTCTGCCGCCTGACCGAGGGCAATCGCGCCTTTTTCCGCGTCCGCACCAAGGTCCTGAAACAGGTACCAGAACAGCGTCGTCGTCCATTGCTGTATGTGTTCGCGGGTGCCGCCGCAGCCGAAATAGGTGTCGGTCATGTCCCACGGCACTTCGAGCGTCAGGGCCGGCACGATGTCAATCGTCCCGCCGCTGTCGGCCACGATCCGGTCCGCTAGCGCCGTGGCGCGCGGCTGCACGATGTTGGCCACGTCCGTCATGCGCGCCGCCAGCCGCATGGCCGAGGTGTCGCGCGTGTAATCCCATCCCGGCTGCATCCCGAGAAAGAAGTTGTCGCCTTCGGTCAGTTGGCGCATGCGGGTGCCGTAGACCACCTCGAAATCCGCATTGCGGTTCAGCACGTCCACCACATCGGCGCGCCGCGTCACCACGGCGGTGCCGGTGTTGTCGTAGCACTTCATCACCACGCGGCTGATCGACAGGTTGGGCCAGAGCCCGCGCAGCAGGGCAAAGGCGCGCCGTTGTGTCCCCGCTTTGAGAAAAAAGTCGCCCACACCGCCCGCCGCCAGCGCACGCGCGCCGCCGAACAGCAGATAGCCCAGCGACACCAGCGCCTCGCCCCACAGGGCCAGCCGCTGATAGATCGTGATGAAAACGTTGAGAACAGCAGTGATCATGGCAGGCCCTTGCGCGGCAGGTGTTTCGGGTCAGGTCGGATCGACGATCCCCATCGCCATCATCCGCAGCGCCGTCATCGACGGCACAAAGAAGTAATCGCCGCCGCGACACTCCACGAAGGTCTTGAGCTTGCTCATCACGTAAGGCGGCTTGCCGGATTTGGGGTCGGAGGGGATGGTGAACCGCTTGTGCTGTTCGTGACTGCCAAGCAGCGGGCAGGTGTTGTTGCCCTGATGAAAATCCAGCCCGTACTGGATCCACTGCTGTTGCACGAATTCGAACTGGCGAAACAGGCTCGCCCCCATGATGATCATGATCACGCCTTGTTCGGTGTCGTCATCCTTGTGCGTGTTATTTGGCGGCCCGTAGGGCAGGCCGCGCCGCAGGATACGACGCCGTTTGTTGAGCGCGCTGGTCGCCTTGGCGTTCTTGGGCTGCACGCCGGTGTCCGAAACCCCGCTTTCGTTCAGCGGATCGAGGTAATCGCGCGTGTTCATGCGCCGCATATGCGCCCCGCCGGGGCATTTCAGCCCCGCCATGTCGTCGGCATAGCGGAAGTCGCGCGCCTCGGGCGAGGCGATGTATTTTAGGTTCTTCACATAGCCCTCAAAGGGGACAACATCGTCGCCGCGCCAACCCATCTTTTCCCCGAACGCAATCCATTCGGCATAGGTCGGCACCTTGGACAGGGGCACGCCGTCGGACCAACGCCCGCACATCTTGGCCCGGATCGTCTCCACCGCCTCGTCGACGGGGATGTCCATGATGGTGGCGTACCGCTCCGCCTCTTCCTGCACGACGGCGTCGAAACTGCCGACATTCTCGTGCAGCTTGCGAAAGGCAAAAAAGGTGCCGTTGCGCATGAACTCGGGCGGGCGGGCGATAGGTGGCAGTTCCTGGCTTTCGTCGGGATGGCCAAGGATGAACTCGCCCGTGGCCAGCGGCTCCCAGCCATTGCCCATCAGCTTGCCCCGGCCAATGACCGCCTCGTCCTCGATCTCCAGCGGCAATTGCCCCTCGAACACCGGGTTGCCGATCCCGTCGGTAAAGCCGAAATGCTCCTTGGCCGTCGGGCGCAATGTGCCGCCCACGTCCTCAAACACCGCGCTGGCGTCCTGATAGGGCTGATCGCCCTTGGCACCCACACCGGTGATGTGCGTCACGCCGCAATCCTCGGCGGTTTGCAGCACCCACTTGGTCCGCTCGTCGAGCGCGTCATGCGGTGTGTCCTGCACATCCGCGCTCTGGCTCTGGGCGTTGAGCGTGACCATGACGTGCACGTCATCCTTGCCGAAACCCAGCGTGCCGGGCTCGCGGCTCTTTTGCCAGATCGGGTCCCAGTGGCTATCCCAGTCGTCCTTGCGCGCCTCGTCTTCGGTCGCGGTCTGGTCGCGGTCCCCGAGGATAAAGGCGCGTTGCTTCATCCCTTCGATGAACTCGTCCGGCATCGATTGCAGGGTGCGCACCGGCAATTGCAACGCCAAGAGCCCCGGAAAGGTCAGCGCGATGTTGGTCGTGCATTTGGGGCGCGACTCCTGATCGGGCCAGCGCGCGGCGGTCGTCACCTTCTGGCGCACCGCATCCAGAAAGCTGCGCGCCGCCCCGGGGTTGGGAAAATGGAAAAAGATGTAGCGCGCAAAGGGAAAGGAATAGCGCCCGTAGGCTCGGGTGACGTTGCCTTGAATGTCATTGAGGTTCAATTTGCGTGTCATGTCGTGCTCGCGTCTTTCAATGTGACGTTCGCCGGATCAGCCGAGGATATGACCCCCGGTTTCTGGGTCATGGCGTGGCGGTTCTGGGGGTCATGTTCGGCCATGAATTTGCCGAAGGCCGCATGCAACTGATCCGGCGGCAGCTCCTGGTTGTCGATAAAGAATTCCGAGAATTTCTGCTGGATATACAGGGATTTGAGGACCGATGGCAGGTCGTCATACTTGGCCGGGGCCAGCGGCTTTTCCCCATTGGCGATAGCGTATTTCACCGCCGCATAGGCCAGCACGGCCCCCAGCGCCAGCGACAGGATCCACGTGGGCAGCGTCGGCCACCCCAACAGCGGCACATGCCCCGCGCCAAAGAGCCAGAGCACCAGCACCAGTGCCCCAAAGAGCAGCGGCGCCAACACACCGTAGAGCAGCGGCTTGACCGGCAGGTTGTGAAACCCCGCATTGTCGAGATCGAGGTAATAGTCGTGGAACGGCATCGTCGTTTCCACATGGCATTTGTCGAGATACCGGGCGAAATCATCCGCCGACTGCACCCCGTCAAAGCCGTAGCAGTTGGAATAGACGTCGCGCAGCTCCTGCTCCATCGTCTGCCACAACTGGCGCGCATAGGCGGCGCGCACCTGCTTTTGCCGGCTCTCGCTCAGCGTGGCGGGCAGGGGGTCGCCGTTCTGCTCGACCGCGTCGATATCGGCGCAAAACACCAGATAGGGCGCGTTCAGCCGGTCTACGGGCTGCGGCACGATCTGCTTGTTGCCCTGCAATTGCGCCACCAGCGGGTTCTGCGTGATCCGTCCGTTGTAGATCGTGTCGTTGAGCACGAACATGCGCGCCAGATGGTTGCGCAGGTTCCGCGCAAAGGGGCTGTTGTATGGGTCGTCCACTGTCGCCGGCGACTGGTTGGCGGTGGGAAACTTGGCCAGCGCGATACGCACGCGTTGTTCATAGGACGAATGCGGGCTGTCGGTGGGCGCGCCGGGTTTGATCGGCGCCATTGTGGTCAGAAAGATATGTCCGGAATCGAGATCAGGCATCGGCTCACTCCTGCCCGAGGGAGGCGCGCACAGCGGCATAGCTGGTCTGAGCCTCCTGGATAAAGTCGCGGCGGTTGACCTCGGCCCGCTCGGTATCGAGGCTCGCCACCGGGCCAAAACCGGGGTCCCCCAGACCGATCTGCATCTTGAGCGCGGCCTTCTCATAGGCCTTGGCAAAGTCCTCGGGCGTGGCACGCTGGTGCATTGTGGCCAGTTCCAGCACCTGATCATAGACCAGCAGGCTGGTCTTGATGTCGCGCTGCGCCGATCCGGGCGTGGCGTTGTAGTAGTAGTCGGTGCTGACCTGATTGAAAGTGATGTAGTTCTTGAACGGCGTGATCGGGATCGACTTGGGGTACTTGATCGACGCGTACCAGAACAGGTCGAGGCCGCTGGGAATGCCGTCGGAAAACGCGTCGATATACTGATCCCAGGTGCCGTTGAAATTCGAGCAGAACAGCATGTAGTCGTTCTTGAGCCGCTCCTTGCCCTGACCCAGATCGGGCCAGTCGCCGGGCTTGATGATCACCCAGCGGGCAAAGTGGATCAGCGACAGCCCCAGCAGCCCCATCAGGTTCGCAGGCAGGCCGCGGGACGCCATGAACAGCAGGCGGTTGACCCAGGTGATCTTGGGGTTGGTCGGCGTCACGACGTTCATCGCATATGCCTTGCCGGCAATGTTCGACATGGAAACCTCTTTTTCAAAACAGGCGCGGGAGGGCTGTGCCCCGGACGCGCATCACTTAAAATGCAATTGACCTAGGGTTACCCAGAGTTGCGCAAAATACAACCTTGCCGTGACATTTGATGCGCCAAAACCGGGTTTTTGGACGTTGAGGCCTGAAATCACACCGGTTTTTTGCGTGCGCGCCTGTGCGAGTTATCGGCCCGAAGGCGCCTCAGGCACGGCCATATCGACCATCTGCTGCGCCAGCGCGACCATGCCGCGCGCCTGATGCCGGGCGAGCGTGCGCCCCTTGTCGGCGGTTGCCAGATGCGCCTCGCCAACCACGCCGTGCGCCGACAGGTCGGACGCGATCCAGCCGTAGGATATGGGCCCGATGGGCGGGATCAGCGATGTCTCGGCGCTGGATCGGAAATCCTGTGCGGCATTCATGTCGACGGTCTCGGGCCGGAATGCCAGCATCAGCGAAGTCTCACTGTCCCCGCCATGAATGCCAAACGTGTTTTCCTGCGCGCTGAACAACCCCTCCGGAGCGCCGAACGACCCCCATTGCGTCTTGACCGCCAGCATCCCCGCCTGCACCCGCAACTCGCGCGACAGGATCGAGATCAGGTCGAGGTTGCCGCCATGCGAATTGACGATCATCAGTTTTTTCAGGCCCGCGCGCGCCACCGACAGGCCGATCTCCGTCCATGCGCGCAAGGCTGTTTCCGCCGTCAGCGTGCAGGTGCCCGCCGCCCAGAGGTGTTCGTTGGATTTGCCGATGGCCTGCACTGGCAGGATCAGCAGGTCCAGATCGTCGGGGCAGACCTCACGGACCGTGTCCAGCATCCCTTCGGCAATCAGCGTGTCGGTGCCCACCGGCAGGTGCGGCCCGTGCTGTTCAATGGCCGCCGTCGGCAGCACCGCGATGGTGCGCGCGGCATCCAGCGCCTCGAATTGCGGCATCGACAGGTCTGTCCAGTTGCGCGCGCTCATGTGGTTTCCTTCGGCGCATAGGTCGCCTCCAGCCGCGAGGCGAGGTAGTCGGCGGCGCGGATCGGCGGGTATTTGGCGGTGCCGGTGCCGGGCAGGGCGGCGACCAGCGCATCGGGGTTCGCCTCGCAAAAGAAGGCGACCGACCGACGCTGGCGTTGCGGCGGCAGCACCCGGTGCGGGGTGGAGACGTAGATATCATTCGTCCAGCGCATCAGGCAGTCGCCGATATTGACGACATATGCGCCCGGCACGCTGGGTACGTCCGTCCAGTCGCCGCCGCGCGGACGCACCTGCAAGCCCGGCTCGCCATCCGTCATCAGCAGCGTGATCGCCCCGTAATCCGTATGCGCGCCCGCGCCAATCTCGTTCTCCGCACCCGTGGCGGGCGGATAGTGCAACAGCCGCATGGCAGACAGTGGCTCGGTGAAAAGCGCGGCAAAATGGTCGCGCGGCAGGCCCAGATCTTCGGCCATCACGCTCAGCAGGGCAGAGGCCTGCGCCTGACACGCGTCGTAATAGGCCAGCATCGTGTCGGCGAAACCGGGGATGTCGGGCCAGCGGTTCACCCCGCGAAAGGGCTCATTCGCCAGTACGCGCGGGTCGTCCGGGGCGAGGTCATAGCCGATGTTGAACGTCTCCTTGGTGTCGACCTCGGGGCGCGTTTCATCCAGCGACTCGTCCCCGGGTTTGCCCCAGCCGCGGTAATGCGGCGTGTCGAGGATTGACAGCCTGGCCTTGTCGGCGCGGGGCTGGTTGAAAAACACATCCGCAAGGCGCAGCACATCGGCGCGTAGGTCCTCGGGCACTTGCGACCCGGCCAGCAGGAAAAACCCGGTTTCGCGCACCGCAGCCCCCAACGCCGCGCGAAACCCGTCGCGGTCGGTCTGCGCCTCTGACCAGTCAAGCACCGGGATCATGCTGTGAGCCTCTCCATTCTGGCTGCCACAGTCCTGAGATACGCGGAACGGGACGTCTCTGTCGAGCTGTCCATGAGGTAGTGCGCTGCAAACACCGTACGACACCGTTTGGCGCAGATCGCGCGCACGCCACGGGTCAGCATCCGCCGCCCGGGCGCGCCAATCAGTGTCGTCAGCCACCAGGACGCGCCGCAGGTGGTGAACACGCCCAACCGCTTGATATGAGTCAGGCCGGGGCGGATGTTGTCGCCTTCGCCCTTGGGCATGATAAAGGCCACACCGGGCAGCAGCACCCGGTCCAGCCACCCCTTGAGCATCGCAGGCAGGCCATACCACCACGTCGGGTAGATAAAGATCAGCGCATCCGCCCACTGCACATCCGCCACATCCTGCGCCACCGGATCGGCGTTGCAGCTTTCGTCCAAGTAGCAATCCAGCTCATGCGCTGTCAGCACCGGCATGAAGTTTGACCGATAAAGGTCGCGGGTCCTGTATTCGACCCCGACCGCGTCTAGATGGGCCGTGACGGTCTCCAGTACGGCGGCGTTGAAACTGTCCATTTTGGGGTGACAAAAGATGATGAGCGCACGCATCAGAATGTCCTTAACTGTTCTCCGACATGGTCGAGGAAGCGGCGACGTGCCGTGTCGCTGGCCCGGTTCATATCATAAAGGGCAAGGTATTTGGTCGTGCGGGGCCGGCACACATGCCAGACCGCGCGGGTGACGCATTTGCGCGGCGGGTCCCCGCACAGCATCGCCCTGAGCCGCGTGCCACCATATGTGGTGACCGCCGCGAGCCGCCGGATGCGTGTCAGGTTTGGAACGACCTTGCCATCGTCCAACCTGAATGACACGCCCGGCAGAAACACCCGGTCGAGAAACCCCTTGAGCATCGCCGGATAGCCGAAATTCCACACCGGAAACACCATGACCAGCGCGTCCGCCGCGTTCAGGCGTTCGACATAGTCTTGCACCGGCGCTGTGTTGTCGGGGAAGTCATGATAGCCACGCCGCTCGGCCTCGGACATCACGGGGTCGAACCCCTCGGCGTAAAGGTCGCAATCATCCACGCTCCAGCCGCGCGCCTGCAACGTCTTGACCGTTTCGGCATGCAGCGCCTGGTTAAAACTGTCGGGCACAGGATGGGCCGCCAGCACCATCGCGTGCTGCGGCACCGCTGGAACCGTGGGGGCGACGGTCATTCGGCAGCCTGCATTTTGGGGTAGGCGTACATTTCGGCAAAATCAAAATCGGGATCGTCCCAGGCAATCATCTTGCCGGGATTGAGCAGGCCCTTGGGGTCCGCCTCGCGCTTGAAGGTCAGTTGCCGGTCATCGACCGTCTGCCGCCCACCTTCCTCCAGCGTGTAGCGGTGCGGGTTGAAGATCATCGCGCCTGCGTCCTCGTGCATCTTCACGATCTCGTCCAGCCGTTCCTCGGTCGTGAACTTGACGAGGCTCAGACCCGCGAACATGACTTTGCCGCCTTCCTTCAGCACTTCGAGATGCTGCAGGACTTCGGGCGACAGCGCATCGCGCATCTGCGCGATCAGGTCGAGGTGTTGGGGATAGCCATAGCGGACCTGCAGGTAGGTGATCGACGGGTCCACCTTGAGCGCGCGCAAAGTCGTATGGTTCCAGCCGTATTCAAAGACGGCACCCGGCGTGCGGTCCCAATCATTGTCATCGCTGCGATAGATCAGGTCGAGCCCCTCGCGGCGGCCCATGAACGTCTCGAACCCGTCCATGGAATGCGGCGCGACCATCAACGCGATCAGGTGGTCGTCATCTTCGACAAAGGGCGCGACGCGCTGGAAGTACGATTTGGCAGTGGGCGCTTCGAACACGGTGGCGAGCTTGATCAGGATGCCATCCTCGTTCGCCAGTTCCTCGGCAAAGCGGGTGGCGGTCATGAAATCCTTGCTGCGCACGAACATCTCGACCCAGTCATAGGCTGGGGCGAGCGGCATCTCGATCTCGGTGATGATCCCGTTGGTGCCGTAGGCGTGGGACACGCGGGCCAGTTCCTCGCCCCGGAAATCGAGCACCCGCGGCTCTTGCTCCATCGTGACGACGCGCAGGCGGATGATGTTGCCCAGATCGCGCAAGCTGCCCCAGGTGCACGACCCAACGCCGCCCGACCCACCGGCAATGAACCCCCCGATGGTCGCCGTCGCCCAGGTGCTGGAGAACATGCGGATTTCCTGGCCTGACTTCTCCTTGCACACCGCATCGAGGTCCTTGAGCAAACACCCCGGCTCCACGATCACGCGGCCCGGATGCACCTCCTTGACCTGATCCATCCAGCGCAGGTGCATCACGCAGCCGCCCGCCAGCGGCATGGCCTGCCCGTAATTGCCGGTGCCTGCGCCGCGCGTCGTGACGGGCACGTCATGGGCATAGCAAGTCTTGAGGATCTCGATCACTTCGGCCTCGTTGCGAGGGCGTACAACGAAATCGGCCACCACGTGGTCCAGCCGTTCCTTGAGCACGGGCGAATACCAGAAGAAGTCGCGTGAGGAAGCACGAATGCTCGCCTCCTTGTCTTCGATGTCGAGATGGGACAGGGCGGCTTTGGCGGCGTCGATGTTCATGATGTCTCCCACAGGTGATCGAGGGTTGCGTAGTCGGGCAGCGTGCGGTCGATGGCCTCGCCGTTTCGCAGGACGATGCGGTCCGATTGCGGGCGGGCATAAAGCTCGGTCCATTCGCGGGCCTTGAAGATGATCAGGTCCGCCGGGTCACCGGGTTGCAACCCTTGAGGTGCAAAACCGCAGGTGGCCGCGGGTTGGGTGGTAAAGGACGTCACCCAGTCGGTGGCCGCATGATCCAGATGCGCGATGCGCGTGGCCTGCCGCATGACCTCGAGCATATCGAGGTCCCCATAGGCATAGAACGGGTCGCGGGTGTTGTCCGAGGCAAAGCTGACGGGAATGCCGCGCGCTCGCATCTCGTGCACCAGCGTCACACCACGGCCACACGGCGTGCGGCCCTCGTGGCGGTCCTGAAGGTAGAGGTTGCACATCGGCAGGCTCACCACATGCAGGCCCGCGCGCGCCACCAGATCCAGCGTGTCCAGCGCCCGCGCCTCACCTTGCGTCGACAGCGCACAGCAATGGCCCACGACAATGCGCCCCTCAAACCCCACAGCTAGCGCCACCTCGGCAATCAGCCGCAGGGTTTCCGACGACGCATCCATCGTCTCGTCCACGTGGAAATCCGCGTCGAGCCCGCGCGTGGTGGCGAGGCGAAAGAACCCCTCCAGCCGGTCGCGCAGATCGGGCACCGGGTAAGTCACCATACCCAGCGTGCCGCCATGTTCGGCCACCAGATCAGCGGTCACAAGGAAATCTCCATCCTCGGAAAAGCTGTCGCAGCCGATCAGGCACACGCCTTGCAGATCAATCCGACCGGCCCATTCTGCGCGTAACTCCGCAAAAAGCGGCCAGGTGATTTGCGGCTGCGGCGGGATACTGTCGAGATGCGTGCGCACCGCGCGGGTGCCATGGGCGTAGGCGCAGGCGAGGCCAAATTCCATCCGTGCCCGCAGATCATCGGCGGACCAGTTGCAGTGATCGGCCCGCACTGTCGTCAGCGCACCCATGAACGACCCGTCCGGGTTGGCGGCACGCGGCCAGATGTGCCCCTTGTCCAGATGCACATGCATATCCGTGAAACAGGGCAGCGCCATTGCGCGGGCCATGTCGACGCGCGTGCCGGGCGTGTCGGTGATCCGTCCGTCCGCGATATGCAGATCGGTTGTGATCAGGTCGCCCGACTGAGCCGCCAGACAGGCGGGCACGGTAAGGTTGGCAAGGGTGAAGTGTCCGCTGGGCAGTGCGCGAAAGTCCATCAATACTCCCGCTTGATTGCGCTTTCGTGCCACTTGCGCAGCAGCATATGCGACAGCAGCGACAGCGCGGCAAAGATGAACACACCCATCGCCGCCACGATGGCCAATGCCGCGAACATGCGGGCAATGTTCAACCGGTACCCCGCCTCCTGAATGCGGAAGGCGAGGCCGGTGCCGACACCGCCCGTGCCCGCCACCAGCTCGGCCACGACAGCCCCGATCAGCGACAGACCACCGGCGATTTTCAAACCGCCCAGGAAGTAGGGCAGAGCCGAGGGCAGCTGCAGCATCCACAGCTTTTGCCAGCGGGTGGCGCCGTAGATGCGGAACAGATCGCGCAAGTTGTGATCGACCGAATTGAGGCCCAGTGTCGTGGAACTGAGCACCGGAAAGAACGCGACAATCCAGGCGCACATCAGCATGCCCACTGTCTTGCTTTCGACATAGATAAAGATCAGCGGCGCAATGGCCACCACCGGGGTCACCTGCAAAATCACCGCATATGGATAAAGAGACAGCTCTACCATCCTGTTCTGGTTAAACAAAATGGCAAGACCCGCGCCGCCCACCACGGCAATCACCAGCGCCATCAGCGTGATACGGCCCGTCAGCAGCGCGCTGTCCCACAGGATCGCCCAATCGCCGGTAAGGCTGCCCCAGACCCGTGCGGGGCTGGGCAGGATGAAATGCGGGATCTCGTTCCAGACGACGATGCGGTCCCAGACCCAGATCATCAGCGCCATGACCAGCAGCGGCAGCAGCCAGCGCGCGGTCTTTTCGATCCGGCGGCCCCGGGCGCGCCGCGCCTCTTCGGCGTCGACGGTCGGGGTGCTCGGTTGGTCCAGTTCGGTCACGCTCATGCGGCGGCCTCCATCGCCTGTTCCAGCGCGCGGCTGGCGGCGCGGCAATGGGCGGCATATTCGGCAGAGGTGCGGAATTCTTCGTTCCGGGGGTAGGGCGCGTCGACATGCAGTTCTTCGATGACGCGGCCGGGGCGGGCGGCCATGACCACGATGCGGTCCGACAGAAACACGCTCTCGAACACCGAATGCGTCACAAAGATCACCGTGCAGCCGATGCGGGCCTGCATCTCCAGCAGGTCATTGTTCAGCTTGAACCGCGTGATCTCGTCCAGCGCGGCAAAGGGTTCGTCCATCAGGATCAGCTTGGGCTGGGTAACCATCGCGCGGGCGATGGACACACGCATCTTCATGCCGCCCGACAGCTCGCGCGGATAGGCGTTCTGGAACTTGTCCAGACCCACGAGTTTGAGCGCCGCAAGGATGTCGTCCTTGATCGCGTCGTAGCTCTTGCCCTCCAGCCGGAAGGGCAGGAACACGTTTTGCGCGACAGTCGCCCACGGCATCAGCGTCGGCTCCTGAAACACCACGCCCAGATCACCGCGCGCGCGTTGCGTCTGCCAGTCGATCCTGCCTGAGGTGGGCTCCGACAGGCCCGCGATCAGGCGCAGTGCGGTGGACTTGCCACAGCCCGACGGCCCCAGCAGCGAAATGAAATCGCCCTCGCGCACGGTCAGAGACATCGCCCTGAGCGCCTGCACATCGCCGGGAAAGACCTTGTCGACCCCGTCGATGCGCATCAGCTCAGCGCGCTCGGAAAAAGGCGCCACCTTGACCATTTGATGCTCCTGCCTGTGCCGGGCGGCGCATGCGCCCGGCCCGTTCTCTGAGTGTCGGTCCGATCAGGGCTTGATGTATATCCCGACTTTCTTGTTGGTAAAGTCGAGCGTGTAGGCCGCCTTCCAGTCGAGATCGCCACCGATCACGCCAGCATCGACCATCTTCTGGTAGAAGTCACCGATGACTTCGTCCGACATCGCACCAATGCCCAGCTCCAGCGTCTTGCCGCTGTCCACGATGCCCTCGTCGCGCATCATGTTCTTGGCAAAGTCGATCTTGTCCTGGGACATATCGGCATTCGCCTCGAGGATCATCGCGTCCGCGCCTGCGCTGTCACCGTAGAGGTAGTTGTACCACCCTGTCAGCGAAGCATCGACAAAGCATTCGACCTGCTCGGGGTTTGCGTCGATGGTGGATTGCATCACCTCAATCGTGGTGGCGTAGGACGAATAGCCGTTGTCGGCGATTAGGAACACATTTGGTTTGAACCCGGCCTCTTTTTCAACGAGGTACGGCTCGGACGACAGGTAGCCCTGCATGGCCGTGTCGGTGTTGGCGATGAAGGGTGCCGGATTAAACGTGTAGGGCTGGCGCTGTTCGACGGTGAACCCGTGTTCGGCGATCATCCACTGGTAGTAGCTGGAATAGCCGTTGTCGCCGATCAGCAGCGTCTTGTCCTTCAGCTCTTCCCAGCTGGTCACGTCCGGGTGAGCCACGATGACCTGCGGGTGCTTCTGAAAGATGGCCGCGACGGCCACCACCGGAATATCCTCGGCCACCGCGTTGAAGGCCTGCAGCATGTCGCCGCCCATGTGGTACTGGATGCGGTCCGCCAGCAGCAGCGCGCGGTTGTTCACCTGCGGGCCGCCCGACACGATGGTGACGTCGAGGCCGCAGGCGGCATAGGTGCCGTCAGCCACGGACTGGTAGAACCCGCCATGTTCGGCCTGCGCCAGCCAGTTGGTGCCGAACGTGACCGGCGTCAGCTCTTCGGCCATGGAGGCGAACGGCAGAACGGCCAGTGCCGATGTGAGTGCAAGTTTTTGCATGAAAGACATCTCCCCTGTGGATTTGATCACTTGGACAACAGCATGAGGCTTAGCCGATGGAAGGAAAGCCGACAGCGTCCAGTATACACGCCCCGGATGCAACCATATGTGGAAACGCCCATTAATTGGGCAACGAGGCTGATTTTCGCGCAGGTGCAGGTGGGGCGCGGGCTCGGACTATGACGTTGACTCAAAATGTTATCGGTACCATGTTACCGGTACCATTCGCGCAGACACCCGTCGCACACCCCCTTTCGGAGAGCCGCATGTCCCACCTTTTTTCCCTGTCGGGCCGCCGCGCCCTGATCACCGGCTCGTCCCAGGGCATCGGTTTCGCACTGGCCAAGGGGCTCGCGGATGCGGGCGCGGAGATTGTCCTGAACGGGCGCGACCTGGCCAAGCTGGAAAGTGCCGCGGCAGATCTGCAAGCGCATGGCGGACAGGTGCACACGCTCGCCTTTGACGCGACGGATCACGACACGGTGCGCGCAGCCGTCGATGGGTTCGAGGGCGACACCGGTGCCATCGACATCCTGATCAACAATGCCGGGATGCAGCACCGGACCGCGCTGGAGAACTTTCCAGCCGACGCGTTCGAACGTCTGTTGCAGACCAACATCGCCAGCGTCTTTCACGTTGGGCAAGCCGTTGCGCGTCACATGATCGGGCGCGGCGCGGGCAAGATCATCAATATCGCCAGCGTCCAGACCGCGCTGGCCCGCCCGGGCATCGCCCCCTACACCGCGACCAAGGGGGCGGTGGCCAACCTGACCAAGGGGATGGCGACCGACTGGGCCAAACATGGCCTGCAATGCAACGCCATCGCCCCGGGCTATTTCGACACGCCGCTGAACGCGGCCCTCGTCGCGGACCCGGAGTTTTCCGCGTGGCTGGAAAAACGCACGCCCGCCGGGCGCTGGGGGCAGGTCGACGAACTGGTGGGCGCGGCGGTGTTCCTGTCCTCGCCCGCCTCGAGCTTTGTCAACGGCCACACGCTTTATGTGGACGGCGGCATCACGGCGTCGCTGTAAGCGGGAGGGTCTGACATGAGCGAAAGGATTGCCCTGATCGGCGCGGGCGCCATGGGTGGCGCAATCGGCACCCGGTTGCTGGAGACCGGCAACACGCTGTGGGTCTTCGACCTCGACACCGCGCGGGTCGATGAGCTTGTGGCCAAAGGGGCCGTCGCGGCGACATCTGCGGCGGAGGCGGCGCGGGACGCTGATTTCGTGATCACCAGCCTGAATGCGGCGCGCATCGTCGGCCTCGCGGCCTTTGGCGAGAACGGGATTGCCGACGGGGCGCGGCCCGGCACAATCATCATCGACATGTCGTCCATCGACCCGGAGGCGACCCGTGACTTTGCCAGACAAGCCGCCGACAAGGGCCTTGCCTGGGTCGACAGCCCGCTGTCGGGTGGTGCGCCCAAGGCGCTGATCGGTGAGCTGACCCTGATGGCGGGTGGCACGGCTGAGGATGTCGCGCGCGCCTATGTGGCGCTGAAACACTTGGCCAGCAACTACACCCATATGGGTCCATCCGGGGCCGGACAGACGACCAAGCTGATCAATCAGGTGCTGTGCGGTCTGGGCTTTCTCGCCGTGGCGGAGGCGACGCAGCTGGCGCTGGATGCGGGTGTAGATGCGGAAAAGATCCCGCAAGCGCTCAAGGGCGGCCGCGCGGATTCCGCGCTGTTGCAGGAGTATCTGCCGCGTTTTGCGACCAAGGATTACAGGCGCACGGGCCGGATCGACAACATGGTCAAGGACCTGAACGCGGTGAACGATCTGGCACGCCGCACTGGCACCTCGATGCCCATGACAGCGCTCTGCGCTGAAATTCACCGCATGCTCACCGCCGCCGGTCTCGGCGGAGAAGATCAGGCCGCCGTGATGGAGTTTTTCAACGGCGCCAAAGAGGAGATTGCCCCATGATCACACGTTTTGCCCTGTTCGAAGGGGCGGTCAAACCCGGCCATGTCGACGCCTTTCGCGCCGCTGTCCTCGACCGTCTTGTGCCGCTCTGGACGCAGTTCCCCGGCAGCACGGATGTGCGCGTCATGTTCAGTGACGACCGCGACGCAGGCGCGCCGGAATTCCCGCTGATCCTCGCCATCAGCTACCCGGACGAGGCCGCGATGGACAGCGCACTCGCCAGCCCCTTCCGCGCCCAGTCGCGCGATGTGACGGGCGAGATCGTGGCCGAACATTTCGACGGGCGCATCCACCACCACGTCACCCGCTGCCACGCCTACCCGGCCTAGAACATGGGCACGGGTGTGACCATGCGCGACGTGGCCGACGCGGTGGGCGTGTCGCCCATGACCGTCAGCCGCGCGCTGCGCGATGATCCCCGCGTGAACGCCAGAACGCGCACCCGCATCCGGCAGGCGGCGGACCGGCTGGGCTACGTCTATGACAGCACCGCGCAGGCCTTTCGCTCGCGCAAGAGCGGGTTTGTCGCCGTCACCTTGCCATCGGTCAACAACGCCAATTTTGCGGAAACGTTCCGCGCGCTGACGTCAGGCGTGGGCGAGGCCGGTCTGCAACTGCTGCTGGGCAGCACCAACTACCGGGTCGCCCGCGAAGAAGAGCTGGTGCGCCAGCTGCTCGCCCGCAACCCGGAGGCGCTGGTGCTGACCGGCGGCCACCACACCGACGGCACGCGCAGCTTGGTTCAGGGGCGCGGCTTGCCGGTGATCGAGATGTGGGACCTGCCAGCCAGCCCGCTGGGCCATGTGGTCGGCTTTTCCAACAGTGACGCGATGTCCCACATCGTGGGGCATCTTGTTGCCACCGGCCGGCGCCAGCTGGCCTTTGTCGGGGCGTCCGAAGGGGCCGATATGCGCGGTGCAGCGCGCCGCGCGGGCGTGGTGCGGGCCGCACGGATGCACCGGCTGCCCAAGGTGGCGATGATCGACGCAGGGTCTGCGCCGGTGTCCATGCGCCATGGGGCGGCAGTGATCGAGGCGATGGGGCGCGACGTGACGCAATACGATGCGCTGGTCTGTGTGTCCGACCCGGTGGCCTTTGGCTGCCTGAGTGCCGTGCAGCGCATGGGACTGCGCGTGCTGGACGATCTGGCGATCACCGGCTTTGGCCATTTCGAGGTGGCGCAGGTGTCCAGCCCGCGCATCACCACCGTCAACGTGCACGCCAAAGAGATCGGGCGCGAGGTGGTCGGCCTGTTGCAGGGAATCTTTGACGGTGCGGTCAAGGGGCCCGTGCGGGTTGATGTGGGCTCGGAGTTGGTGGTGGGCGAGACGAGTTGAACGGATGGGTGTCCGGTGTGTGGGACAAAGAAGTCCTTCGTTGCGAGTGTTCCAATGACTGCTATTGTTTCTTAAGGTAAAGTTCACGAAGGTATGAAAACGCATATCGGATTAATCGGTGGGATCGGCCCCGCAGCAACCATCTCCTACTACAAGCGGCTGGTTGAGCAGTTTACTAAATCCGATTTACCGCTCAAGCTGACTATTGAGCATGCCGAAATGTCCGTTCTTTTAAAAAACGCAGTGCATGACAGACGAGAAGCCCAGGCCGAAGTATTTGCAAAGCACTTGGATAATCTTGCCGCTGCGGGGTGTGACATTGGACTTATAACCGCGCTAACTGGGCACTTCTGCTTTGAAGAAACGCGTAAGAAATCGACGATACCGCTCCTAGACGGCACAGCAGTTATCGACACTTATTGCCAAGAAAATGGGATTAAGTCGGTCGGGCTACTTGGAAGTCCGCCCGTCCTCAAAACAAAATTATTTGGCCTTTTGAATGCCGTTGAAACCATCGTGCCGCGCAACGGGATAGACGATCTCGGAAGAACATATATGAAATTAGCTCAGACAGGCGTGTGCACAACAGCCCAGCGTTCCCTGTTGTTTGAGGCTGGAAATTCTATGGTCAAAGATCAACATGCGGAAGCTGTGTTGCTTGCTGGAACTGATCTTGGTTTAGCTTTCGACAACCAGTCCCCCGGATTTCCCGTCATTGACGCTTTGCAACTTCATGTGGGTGAATTTGTTTCGCGAGCGACAAGAGCGTTGCCTTATGATAATTTCTAAAAGCGGACTTTCAAACATCTAGCAGCATCCGGTAAAATGGGCTCAAGGACTAAGCCGCTCGCGCGGCAATGGCGCTTGTGGCTGACGTATTGAACCATCTCACATGTTGGCGGATTTTGCGAACTGACTGACCTGCCTGACGATTGAGGTTTCTCAATCGGACAGGAGGTTTCCATGA
>JBCBXB010000002.1:0-429337 GCA_039816785.1 Pseudomonadota bacterium | reverse complement strand
GTTTGCGCGTTAGCCCACTGGTCAGTGCGATCCGCACCGCATCTTGGCGGAATTCGTCCGTCCGTTTCAGTCCCATAGTCAGTCTCCTTTGGTGCAGTAAATGCTATCAAAGGAGCGGCATCAAACCGCGACAGGTCCAAAGCGCTGATGTTGAGGGAGAGGTTATCGTTGCGACGCTCTTTCCCATGACGGACTTGATCTTGCCCGCCATCCTTGAGTTTCGTCGCCGTCATCCAAAGACGCGGGTGCGCATCACAACCGGAGATGATCTGGCCCGTTTGGAACTGGCCGAAGCCCATGTCGCCTTGCGGGTCGGGTCGAAGGCCACCAACGCAGACTACGTCGTGCAGCCATTCTGCACGCTCGATTTCGCACTGTTTGCGCATCGTACTTACATTGATCGCCATGGCAGGCCGCAGGGGCAAGAATTGACCGGTCACGCCTTGGTCGGCAATCCGGACGCACACAGCGCAGCCCCTTTCGAGGTGTGGCTCGCAAGGAATGTAAACCCAGAGCAATTGGTGCTGGTGTCCGCCAATCCAAAAGTTCTTGAAGACGCGTTGCGCAGTGGAGAAGGTATTGGCTTTATGCCGGTGTCTTACGCAAGAACGCTTCCGGATCTCGAACAAATTGCGCCTGCCTTACCGGACTGGCAAGTTGAAAGCTGGCTCGTCACCCACGTCGATGTCCACCGCACCGACAAGGTGCAATCCATGTTGAATTGCCTCAAGGCGCTTGTGTTCGCGACGTGACACCCACCTGCTATGGAGCGCGTCTGGCCAAGACCATGATCCCAGCATGCAACACAATCACAAGAAACGCTGCGATCGCGTGGATCGAAGCAGGCGCAGGCACCGCTAGAAAAATCCAGATCGCACAGGGAACGAATAGAACCACAGCAGTCCAGAGCCCCGGATTGTAGGTGCGAAACCTGATCGCCCAAACAATGTGTACAAATCCGTTGATGACCAGCAAATAGGCCGCCACCACGCCCCATGCCGGGTTCGACTTAGACAGATAGAACACGGCCAAAACAAAGAACCAGACGAATACGACGTTGATGATCCAGATGTCACGTGGCCCCAGCCCGCGCCTGTCTTTACCCATCATCGCATTGAGGTAAACGGCAAACCGGTTGTTATCGTGCTCTTCGAATTGGCGGATCATGTAGATCGGTAACGACAGAAAAACAGACAGTTCAATCGCTGATCCGATAAACGGATACAACCCCAGAACAAGCAAGGCGAATGGCGGAGCTGCGTAAGTCCAATTTTGAAAGAACCGATCAAGCATTGGACATTTTCACTGTTTCACCTTGGCCTTCGGAGTAAAATCCAAGCTACGCATCCAGGGCGACGGCGCTTGGTCTGAAGGCCTGTCAAAAAGGCGGCCGGGCTGATTGCCCGCTAAATCCTCGAGCCGTTCGTCGATGGCAAGCGTATATCGGGCAGCTGTCCATGCTGCACGCGGGGTAAATTCCCAAAGCTTCTCCTCTGATCCTAACGCAATTGTGCCCGGTACAGTGTTGCCGTCTTTGTCGAGAACCCGAAGGCGGAACGCCATCGACAGGTGGTCATGCGCGCTACCGAGATCTACGCGCAAGGTGTCGGTTCCGTGCGCTCTAGGTGTGACAATGGCCCAACCCGCGGGATCAGGTGGATCTGTGTCTGAGTTTTCGACGGCGAAGCTGTGCAGGGTGTCTATTCCCAGAGGGCAGCCAGTTGTATCGAGGGTAGAGCCGGGTACTTCTAGCATATAGGATTCGCCGGCAACCAGCGCCCTGCCCAAATTCTCGTTCGCAATCAGACCCGTTTTGACCCGGCCTGGATTGAGCAAAAGTGTCAGCCGTCGTCGGTCTGGCGACCACAAGTCCGCGCGATTGGTGAGGAAAACACCCGCCAACTCCGCGCCATCAGTATTCAGAAGCCGCACATCCTGCAGGCCCGCGTCCGCACTCATGGAGCGGGGGTAGTAGACGTAGACCCGCAAGAGGTTCTCAGGCAGCACTTTTGCGGTGGGATAAATGTCAACGCCGGTTGCAGCCGGGCATGCCGCCTGCGCAAGAGTTCCTGAGGCAAAGAACGCAACAACGGCCGCGCATAGTTGCAACTTCATTGACGAATTTGCCCCGGAAAACCCTCGTCCGCCTTGAGCATGTTCTGGAACATGCGCACCCCGCTGACATCGGATCGTCAGCGTAAGCGTAATCAGGGAAGTTATACTCACTGATGAAGTCACTCACTCGAAAGAATGATCCTTTCCGGAAAGACACCAGATCCATCGCCCCTGTGTCGAGATCGCGGCGCAACGCCAGCAAAAACTGAGCGTCTTGATCAGCAACATGCAAAACACCCGACAAAGGCAGAGGCGTCGTTTGGACACCGGATGTGGCGCCAAGGTAGGGCACAGGTTCGGAAAGTCCCGGGCCTGCAGCCGCACCAGTCAAATCACTCAGCGTTACAAGGTCGGCGTCCATTTCCCGATTCACAACCAACACGTATTTGGACACATTTCCCTGAGGATCCGCAGCGTCGAACGAAATGACGTCCAGCGGCGTATTCCCATATCCCAGCTCAGCAATGGTTTTGCCCGTCACATGCGCTCCGTCCGCCAGCGCGTCTATTGGAATCTTCACCAAGGGCGTGCAGGTATACGCGGCAACAGCCGTGGCAACGCCGTCCAGATCGACCACCGTCATAGCGCGGATCGGTGCGCGGGTTTCATTCTGGTTGTGCGCCGCATGGTAGATTTCGATGCTGCTGGACGATGCGGTCGCCGCAAACGGGAATGGCACGCGGCGCAATGTCGAGGCAAATTCACCCGTAGATACCCCAGAAACGAACAGCTCACCATTGGCGTAGTCCAAGTCGGTGACGGTCAAAGTCGCAGCGGGAATATCTCGCCAAAAGGTCACGTCGGCATCCGCAGTGTCCTCAAGCTCAAAACGTGTTGATGCAAGCGCGTCGAGGTCGATCCGTTCGACCGTGCCGTCGCGGGCAATGGACACAATCGCCACCGTCTCAACCCCATCGATCATACCTGTCACGGAGACATATGCGTCACGCGTAAAGGGATGTACCGCCAAGTCCCCATAAACCAGACGCCCCGTCGCGCCCAAAACGTCGTTGACCAGGGGATCCAGATCCAGCAAATTGAACGCTGCATCCTGCTCGGGCGGTTTACCGCGTTGAGACAGCGTGAAAGCGTGGATGGCGCCGCTCAGCTGATCCGCCACGAAAAGCGTGTTGTCCGGGCCGAATTCAAGCAGGCTGGCCGACTTAGGTGCATCCGCTAACGCGAGCCCAGCAGTAAGAGCAAGAGTTCCTGCAGTTAGAATTATCGACGGACCGTTCATGTTGAACTCCTGTTCTGAGAATGACGCACGCCGCAAAAGGCAGTGGGCGCAGGCCCTCAAAGGAGACATCTGATCCAGCAATTGCGCAACCGGTCTGAACGCGCGCGCCATGCGCGTTTGTGCGACGTCATCAAACGCATCAGGCGCGCTCACAGGGCCAATTGCGACAGAACCACCAGCGCGCCCACAGGTGCAACACCAGGTGTCCCTTGTTGCGCAAGCCCGCGCAGGATTGAGATGGCAGACGGCGAAGTGGTCGCAATCTTGTGGTTGAACTCCCCACCGATCGCGAGGTCAGAGACATCTACAACCGTAATCGGCAAGTCTCCCACAATGCTCCGATCGGTCTGCGCGCCAAGCCGTGGGCGCCGCCCGGTGAGCAAAGACGAAATTCTAAGCGCGCCGTCCTGTTCGGCCACCATTATGATAAAAGGAGCGGGCAAATCACCGATGGTCATGGCTTGTTCACGAAACAACTCTCCGTCGACATCCGGTGCCATCAGCGTGATGGACGCGATATCGCGGTCGATATCCATGCTGCCTTTGAGCGCGATCTGGCGCAGTGTTTCCATGATCAGGTAGCTGCCCATGGAGTGTCCGACCAAGACCACTTTTCGCCAGTTGCGCGTCAACGCCAACAGTGTTGCCTCAAGCTCATCCCGCGCCAAAAGCGCGCTATCCCGGTCATAAACATACCCGATAGTGAGCCCCGCGGACGGCCAGGAAAACAGAACCGGAGGTACAGGTATTTCGAAGTCGTGCACAAATTGCGCGATTTGATAAACAGCTTCAGCATGTCGGGTGTTATAGCCATGCACGAAAACCAGGGTTTCCTCGAGCTGGCTTTGATCGGATCGTGCGACGTCTGAGGCAAAGCTGTTTATCGATTTAAGTTGCCGTTGACCAACCAAAACGAAATCGGTGCTCGCATCGGGTGGTCCCTCCGGCCATTCAATCTTGCCCGGCGCATGCGTCGCTGGCACCGAAACGCTGACCGCCTCAAAAGATAGGTCCAATGGCCGGGGAGGCGCACCGCTGGCATGCGCTTGAACATCGCTCCGGAAATTTGACACCCAGATCGTGTGCGTTGTGGCCGATGGGTCGGGCATCGCAACTTCCAGAACGCCGCGCTCGGAACAGCCAACGAGGACGAACGCAATTGCGGCGGCCATCAAACGCACAGCATTTGGGTTGGGCATGAGACACTTTCCCTGAGAAGCGTTACCGGAGCAACATTAAGTAAGTTATTCAAAGTCTTAGAGTTACGGGCCATTTTTCAGCGATGTATTGAACAAAGACAATGCGCGAAATTGACTGGAAAGTGCGCATGAGCGCGCACCACATGCATCTTTTCAGCAAGTTTTCTGCCGCCGTATTTGCCTTTGTGCAAAGCCGTGGCTTGATCGTCGAAGAAATAACGACCGCCTCTGATCTAACTCCAGCCTGAACGATTCCTTTGAACGGCTGGATTGAAGACAGACGCTGCTTCGCAGCAAAAGATGTGCCGCGACCGCGAGAGAATGCTGCGTCAGCGAAGTGGAGAAAGCGAACGGCGGGAAAGTCCCGCGATCTGTGAGTCCATCGTCAGTTCGACTTTGCACCTGCAGCGAACGGCAGGTTCGACGGGCCGCACTGCAGCATCTGACACCCTAAGCGGAAGGCGGCTTTGGACCGATCAGGATGAGGGTCCACCAGATCAATTGCGTGGTGGCACCACCTTCATCTCCACCAGACGCTCAAAAAACCCATGCACCTCGCCTTCGGTGGCGCGCTCAACGGCACCATCGCGCACGGCCTCGATGCTCCAGACCCAGCTTTGCGCCGGATCGTCCCGCATCGCCCAGCCCGGAAACATACGGGTCTCGATATGCCGTCGCACCAGCGGCCTGACTTCGACATGGCGGTCGTCACCACAAATTCGATCATATGCAGTGAGGACCTTTTCCTCGGGGCCTTCAAGGAGTTGAAGGAAGAGATCGGCACGCGCTATCAGGGCACCGGTGACGTTGTCGCGCGCGTTGCAACGCCGCGCATCAAGCAGGATACCGTCAAGCATGGCCTGATCGAAACCGAATGGGCGGGAGGCGTAGATAATCTCGATGAGCGACATGACTGGCTCCTTCGATTGCCAGCCTAGAGCGCGTCAGGACCCATGTCTATCAGCGCGACGGCCCCAAAAACCTGGGTATGTCGGCAGATTCGCAGCTCACCGGTTCGCATTGCTTGCGGTGCGGGGAAGTTATCGCAAACTCGAACAACGGGTTGTGGCCTCGCTTCGATGCTCACCGCGAGTGTTGCAAAAAGCGGCGCGGCCGGATGGAAGGTCTGGCTATGGTCGCGGTGGTCAACGTCCGGATTGGGCCGTCCTTCACACAGGGCGCGGCACGTCGTTCTCCAGTCGCATCCAGTGTGGTTCGCAGTTCAAGACGAATTGGAAACAGGTTCGGTTTGTGGCTTTTGCTGTGTTGCGTTCCGTTCAATTCAACTTACGCTTTGGTGAACTGGCGTCATCGAGTGAAACTTCAGTTTACGCGAGACGCCAAATTCCTCTTTGTTTTCAACAAACCCTTCCGAGCTGACGTCACGCAAGGCGTCAGTATCACTGCAGGTTATACCCCCATTCAAAGCAAGAATTTCTCAAACGCTTGAGCCTGCACACCTGATGAAACAGCGGAGAGACCAGCCCCCTGGTTCGATCTTCGCCCCACATCAATCACTTGCGGAGCCTCGCTATGTTATCCGAACTTCTTACCAGCTTGCGGGCCAAATTGTTGACGTCGTCGTCACTGGCCCAAGAAACCGTCCGCGACGGACAAACCGTGACCAACGGCTTTTTCCAAAGCGTCGTGGTCGACAACACACCCGCCTTTATCCTCAACAACGATCTCGCCCGGTTCCTGAACTTTGGTCAGGTCGAAACCAACGACGCCGACGCAGCCGTATCAGTGGACGCGGCCGACGTTCAGGTCTTTAACTTCCGGTCGGGCAGCATCGACGCCAATGGCGCAGACGCCGCCGGCATCGAAGTGACCGATGGATCCAGCGCGGACATCCGCAACTTTGGCAGCATCGCTGGCGAACAGAACGGCGTTGAATTCAGCGGCGCAGACAGCTCGGGCACGCTAGACAACTTCCGCGGCGGTGTGATCTCGTCCGACAGCCGCGCCGTCGAGATCGAAGGCGACGGCATCAGCGTTCGCAACTTTGGCGACATCATCGGCACCGGTGATCAGCGCAACGGTACCATCTACACCAATGAAACTGCCGAAGACGTCAGCATCTCGAACTTTTCGGGCGGCACCATTGACGCGGGCGCAGACAACAGCGGCGCAGGCATCTCGCTGCAGGTCGGTGATGAGACCGGCGATGTGGTGTCCAACACCATCTTCAACGGCTTTGGCGCCACCATTCAGGGCCGTGGTCGGGAAGCTGCCAACACGGGCGGCGCAGGTGACGGCATCCGCATCAACAATGGTGCAGAAGGCACCGTGTCTGACACCGACATCGTCAACAGTGGCCTGATCTCATCCGAGAGCAATCAGGGCACCGCTGGTGGTATCCGCATCGCAGATGGTGTGTCCGCCGAAGGGCGCATTCTGAACACGTCCACCGGCACAATCGAAGGTGTACGCAACGGTCTTTATATCGGTGAAGGCGAGCATGACCTTGATGTGCTGAACTTTGGCACCATCCAGTCGGGCAGCCGGGCTGTAAACATCGACGGCACGGGCGTTGACCTGCTCAACGGTGGTGACATCCTCGGTACTGGGGACCAGCGCAACGGGACCGTCTATGCCGATGGCACGGCCGACGACTTTTCGGTCAACAACATCGCCAGCGGGACCATCGACGCCGGAGAAGGCAACCTTGGTTCCGGTTTCGCAGCTGAAATCGGTGGCGCGGAAGACGGGGCCAACACGTTCGATCTGGACAACTCCGGCACGATCCAGGGCCGTGGCAATGGCGCCGCCGGTACAGGTCTTGCAGGTGACGGTGTGCGCATCGGCAACCCCGGCAATGCGGGCACGTTCGACGGTTCCATCACCAACACAGGCGAGATCCTGTCCGAAGGTGCCAACGGCACAGTCGCCGGGTTCCGTGCTGTCAACGGCGTTAACTTCCAGGGCTCGCTGTCCAACGCAGGTACGATCGCAGGTGTGCAGAATGGTGTGTACTTTGGCACTGGCGACCATTCGGGTGGTTCGTTTGTGAACACAGGTCTGGTGTCTTCGGACAGCCGCGCACTGAACATCGACGGCACAGGTCTTACGGTCGAAAACCAGGGCACCATCCTGGGAACCGGCGACCAGCGCAACGGTGTGGTTTATGCCGACGGTACGGCCGACAACTACACCTTCACCAACACCGGCCTCGTGGATGCTGGCATCGGCAACAACGGGTCTGCCGTGTCGCTGCAAACTGGTGACGTGAATGGCGATGTCGTGTCGGCGGCCATCTTCAATGAAGGCATCCTGCAAGGCCGCGGTGACGCCGTCGAAGGCAACACGGTCGGCGACGGTCTGCGTCTGTTCAGCAATCAGGAAGATGCCAACTTTGCCGGTCTGGTTCAAAACGAAGGCGTCATCGCCGGGTCCACAGACAGCGACGCAGCTGCTGGTATCCGCATCGATGGTGGCCTGAGCCTGCTGGGCGCAATCATCAACGAAGGTGAGATCAAAGGTACGGTGAACGCCATCGACGCGACCGAGGCAGGTGACGTGACTTTCGTTAACGACGACGAAGGCGTGGTAAATGGTAATGTGTTGTTTGGTACCGGAGACGACATCGTTGTGGACCTCGGTCAGATCAACGGTGTCGTCGACGGCGGCGCTGGCGATGATGTTCTGATTGCAGGTGACGGCGACAACGTGCTTGTCGGTGGCCTTGGCAATGACTTCATCGAAGGCGGCGACGGTTTTGACACAGCTGACTTCTCTGATCTGGACGTGGCGGTGACCGTTGCGCTGGACAAGAACGGCAACGGCACGGCGTCTCGCGAAACCGGGTTCAACGTCGCAGTCGAAGATGTGCTGGTCGACCAAGGTTTTGTCGATCAGGCTCTGGCCGGTGACCTCTACTACAACATCCACACCGCTGACTTCGGCGGCGGTGAAATTCGTGGCCAACTGTTCGTGGTCAGCGACGAAGGCCAAGGCCATGATCGCGTGATCGAACTGGCCGGATCGTTGGATGCGGCTCAGGAACCTGGCCCGACCTCCGACAGCGACGCCACAGGAGAGGCCACGCTGACCATCTCGTTCAACGAGCAAGGTGAAATCCTGTACTCGTCCGATCTGAGCGTGACCGGCCTCAACGAAGCGGACCTGTTGACCCCGGGACCCGGTGGCGTGTCGGCCATCCACGTGCACGTCGGTGCCGTGGGCATCAACGGCCCGATTGCACGTGACACACTTGTGGACGCAGGTGGTACGCTTGATACCGCGACTGGTTCGGGTGTCTCCGGTGTGGACGTGATCGACGAAGTGGTCGAAATCGACATCCTCAGCTCGATCGAACGGGTGGTCGGCTCTGACGACATCGACACGATCGACCTGAGCGCCTTTAACGGTGTGACCATAGATCTGGACGTGAACACGCCACAGCCTGGCCCTGCCTCGCAAGAGGGTGTCATCCGGGTTGACGGTGAGGTCGTGGCCGAAGTCGCAGACTTCGAAAACGTCCGCGGCTCGGGTGGCGATGACCTGATCCTCGGCAACAATGAGATCAACGTTCTCGAAGGGCTGGGCGGCAACGACAGCATCCACTCCTTCGGTGGCGCGGACACCATTGATGGAGGCGACGGTATCGACACGGCGCTGTTCTCTGCCGGTGCGGGCGTGATCGTGGACCTGGACGAAGACGGCAACGTCATCGCTCAGATCAACGCACCCGAAGGTGCCCTGATCGACACGGTTCTCAACTTTGAGAGCATCAACGGGTCAAACAACGCAAACAGCCCCAACGGTGGCGCTGACGTCCTGTTCGGGAACTCTGGTGCGAACCAGCTGAACGGTCAGGCAGGCGACGATGTCCTGAACGGTGAGGGTGGCGACGACATCCTGATCGGTGGCGCGGGCTCTGACACCTTCACCTTCGAAGGTGCGTTCGGCAACGACGTCATCAATGACTTCGAAGTTGGCATCGACCGTTTGGACTTCAGCGACTTCGGCGACGACTTTGCCGATCAGATCGAAGTCGAGGATGCCGACAACGGCACGCTGCTGACCTTGGGCGACAACGGGTCTGTCCTGTTGGCTGGAGTGAACGAAATCGACCTCGACGACGACTTCGTCAGCTAAGCCTCACGCAATGCTGGATGGCGGCGCACGTCGCCATCCTCCTTTCACCCTGAAAAGAGATCACCCCCATGTTTCAGAAAAAATCCACCGTAAAATCCGCATGGAGCGCACTGCGCCCCGGATTTTTGTCCATCGGCTTCTTTAGCCTGATTTTGAACGTCCTTATGCTCGCCGGTCCACTTTACATGCTGCAGGTCTATGACCGGGTCCTGACCAGCCAGAACATGGATACGCTCATTGCGCTGACCATCCTGCTGGGCGGCGTATTTGTGGTCACCGGTCTGCTTGACCTGATCCGCATGCGTATCCTAGGCCGCCTTGGTGCGCGGTTTGAGCTGAACATCGGTGCGCCCATCCTGCAATCTTCCATACGGCGACGTGTGCAGGGCAGCGCACAGGCAGAAAACCCTGCTGCCGATGTGAACGGTCTGCGCGACTTCATCTCGGGTCCGACGCTCACCGCCTTTTTCGACGCGCCGTGGATCCCGCTTTATCTTGGGGTGCTCTATATGTTGCACCCCTATCTCGGTGCGCTTGGCCTCGCTGGCGCGCTCCTCCTTGCAACTATGGCCCTGATCAACAACGCCCGCTCTGCTGACGTCATGCAAGACGCCGGTGCCGCGCGCGTCAGGTCCGACAGTTTGTTCACCGCAAGTGAACAGAACGCAGAGCTTGTCCACGCGATGGGTATGACTGGTGATCTCGCCCGTCGCTGGACAGCTCTGCAACATGATGCCCACCACCTGAAAACCCGCGTCGCCGACCGCATCGCGAGCTTTTCGGTGGTGTCCAAAACGATCCGTATGGCGCTGCAGTCGGGGATGCTCGGCCTTGGTGCTGCGTTGGCCGTCGCGGGCGAGGCGACGGCCGGTGTGATGATTGCCGCCACGATTGTGCTGTCGCGGGCTTTGGCACCGATTGACCAACTGATCGGTCAGTGGCGCACGTTTCTTGCGGCACGCGGCTCCTACAAGAGCCTGCGCGCTTTGTCAGAGACCTACGGCGAGACGCCCAAACGTCTGTCGATGCCGCGCCCGCAAATCTCGCTGAACGCGGCCATTGCCCAAGCCGGACCACCACTGGCCAAGAACGCCACCATTGGCGGGATCGAGTTTGGTATCTCCGCCGGTGACGTGGTGGCCGTGATCGGCCATAGCGGGTCGGGCAAGTCGACGCTGGCGCGCATGCTGGCTGGGATCTGGACCCCGCAACGCGGCTCTATCCGTCTGGACGGCACGCCGATGGACAAATGGGACCCCGAAGAGCTGGGCCGACTGGTGGGCTATCTGCCACAGGACGTGCAGTTGTTTGATGGCACAATCCGCGAAAACATCGCACGGTTCTCGACCAATATCGACGACAATAAAGTGTTGGCGGCGGCACAGGCCGCGGATGTCCATGACCTGATCAGCAGCCTGCCGGAAGGCTACGCAACCGAGCTTGGCAATGGCTTTCACTTGTCGGGCGGTCAACGTCAGCGGATCGCATTGGCGCGCGCGCTTTATGACGATCCGTTCGTTCTCGTGCTGGACGAGCCGAACTCGGACCTCGACGGTCAAGGCGAGGCCGCACTGCGCCAGGCCATTCGCGGCGCCAGCGCTCGAGGAGCCATCACGTTCGTCATGACCCACCGGCCCAGCACACTGGAGGCGGTTAACAAAGTCCTGACGCTGAACAAGGGCACGCAAACCGGCTTTGGCGACAAGGAAGACATCCTGCGCCCGCGCCAACAGACGCCTCAAATGCCCCAAACCGCCGCCGCCCAATTGGTCGCGCGGCGCGCACAAACACCCGCTCAGACAGGAGCAGCACAATGACACATGCCCTCACACCTTCCCGCCAAACTTCGGTTCTGCGTCTTGAAGACTACAACCGCGTTCAAGCAAAGACCGTTGGGTCAGGCATCAAGGGGTTCGTCTTTTTCGGCCTGCTGGTCGTGTCTTGCTTCGTCGGTGGTGCCGCCTATTGGGCCAGCGCATCGAAACTGGACGGCGCGGTTGTTGCTCCGGCGTCCTTCGTGGTCGAAGGCAACCGCAAAACGGTTGAGCATCTGGATGGCGGCATCGTGCGCACCATCGCCGTGAGCAATGGTGACCTTGTCGAAGCGGGTCAGACCTTGCTGGAGTTGGACAGTACGGACCTCGGCGTCGATCTGGACGTGATCAAGGGACAGTTGAGCGACCTGATGGTCCGTCGTGCCCGGTTGTTGGCACAACTGAACAACAGTGACAGCCTTGAGAAAGAAGACGTAGCCGCAACCTTGAGCGTACCAATGGACGCGTCCGTATGGGCGGTGGCCTACACAACCCAAAAGCTGCTGTTTGACGTCGAACGCCGTTCGCGTGTGGCCGAACAGGCGTTGATGGATCAACGGGTCATGAACCTGCAGGATCAGGTGCAGGGCCTTCAGGCCCAACGCGCCTCAAACGCCCGCCAACTGGATATCACCCGGCAAGAGCTGGCCAATCTGGAGACGTTGCTGGACAAGGGTCTTGTTGCAGTGGCCCGCGTGAACGGGCGGCGCGTCGAGGTTGAGCGGCTGAATGGCGTCGATGCCTCGCTTGCCACGCAGGAGACGCAAGCGCGCAACCAGATCAACGAATTGCGGCTTGCCGCAATTGGCACCCAGAGCTTACGCGACGAGGCGTCCTCAGGCGATCTTGCGCAAGTCGAAGCATCACTGGCGACGCTGGCTCCGCAATATGCCGGCGCGACCGAGCGGCTGAAGCGCGTTGCCATCACTGCTCCGGTCAGCGGCCGAGTGGTGGAGATGACCGTTTTCACCGCTGGTGGAGTGGTGCGCCCAGGCATGCCAATTCTGGACATTGTCCCGATTGACCAACCATTGGTGGTTGAAGCACGAGTGAACACAGCGGACATCGAAAAGCTGCACATCGGTCAGTCATCGCGCGTGCGCTTGTCGGCCTTTGATCAAGGCGATGTACCAGAAGCAAACGGGCATATCATCGACATTTCAGCTGATAGCCTGGAGGACGATCGGACCGGTCAATTCTACTACCTCGCGCGGATCAAACTGGACCAATTACAGACCGATGATATCGCCGCACTCGATCTGGTGCCGGGCATGCCAGCAGACATCTTTGTCAACACAGGCGAGCGCACGGCACTCAGCTATCTTGCGCAGCCACTCAGCGAGCGGCTGGCCCGGACGTTCATTGAATAAAGATCGCGTCACGCCCCGAAAGTGGGCGTGACGCCTTTGGGTGGATTGCGTTGAATGTAAGCCCCGATCTTCGCCAGCAGCGGTTTGCGCGGGCAGTTCAGGCGCGACGCGGCGCCGAGGTTCCTGATGTTGCCCGGCGCCTCAAACGGGACAAATGACAAGGGCCAAGCATCCTGGCGAAACTGCTCGGCCGCCAGCGCCGACACTATGGTGCAATCGTCGGAGTGACAGATGTGTCGGCAGATTGTCTCGAACCGCAAGGCCGTCAGATCAAACCGCTTTGCAGCCCGCGCGTGGCGGTCCGGCTGGGGCAACCGGTTCTCCAATTCGTACCCAAAGGAATGGGGCAACCGGATGAAATCATGCACTGGCACGTCCTCGGGCTTGATCGAGGCCAGCGTTTCCAGCCGGTGCCCGCGACGCATGGCCAGGTACAGTGGTTCGGACCAGATCGATGTGAAATCCAGAGTGGGGTTGTGATTGAGCTGTGCAACAAGCGCCACGTCAAGTGTGTGGTCCTCAACCTGCTTCAACATGTTTTGCGGCAAATCCTCGATCATCGTTACCCGCATGCCGGGGAACAATTCGCTGAAGAGCTCGGAAAAGTACTTTGTCAGATAGGGTGCCAAAGTCGGTGTCAGCCCGATCAGGAATGGCACGGCTTCCGGGTCTCGAAACTCGGTCGCGACATCCTTGATACGTTGCGCGCCCGCCAGCATTTCGTGCGCGATGGCAACAACCCTCGCTCCAAAAGCGGTCAGGCGAGTGTTACCGCTCGCCCGAATAAAAAGATCCATGCCCAGCTCTTTTTCCAGTTTCCGGATTTGATTGGACAAGGCGGGTTGGGAGACGTGACAAGCATCTGCCGCACCGCTGAAACTGCCAAGTTTCGCCACCGCCGCCACATACTCTAAATCTCGCAAGTTCATTGGGTTCACTGTTCCGTTCAAGTGAGAACTAGCCGTTTCTGTGCAGCGTATTAACGAACGGCGCTCTTAATAGCTTTGCTTCAAACGTCTTCGTGAATGGTTGTGAGCTTGCACATCGTGTTCCGGCACTGCTGCGTCACATGGCGGAACAGGCGAAGTGCCGAACGCGGCACGCTGTTTTGATGTTCAGACAAGGTATTGGCAACCGGTTACAGGCCCGATCATTCACGGTGGCTAGTGCAAAAGTGATTTTGCCCCGGCGCGCATACAATGCATCACTATTCTCGCTGCTCGCAGTATCACGTTAACGGACTTTTTTGAGCGCCGCCAGACTGGCGCGCCGGTTCTGGAACGTGTTCCGCTGCACGAGGCAGGACTGAAAACTGAAGGCTGGCTCATGGTATTCTCACTTGGCATTTTCTCTCGGATCCTTGCCGCAGGCTCGTTTGCGCTTCTGGTTTCGTTCTTGGCCGACGTCGTGCACGCACAAGGTGAAGACCCATTGCCTGACTACGTCACGGAGGAGTTTGGGTTCCCTCCAGCGGTGCCGGACGGACCGCTGTCTCCGGCTATGCAATTTGCGCTGCGCGTCGCATTCGTCGACAGCGTGATGCTATCAACCTGGGATGAGAACCAGACATTGGCTCTGGCGGAAATTGCGCAATCCGAAGATCCTCGCCTGGTTTGGCTCATCAGTGACATGATGCGCTTTGTTCCATCAGAACAGCTCAATGCAGCGCTGACAAACGCCGCAGCGCAGTTACTTGGCAAACAGTTGCCGCTCGAAAACAGCTGGGGTGTTGTGACGGATCATCTCATTGCGTGGGATATTCCCGCTCCGCCGGATTACCTCAAATTCAAGCGCACCATTTTCACGGGTATCGTACCCGGCTGGGATCGCATTTTTGTCGACGGCGACCTTGATTGGCGGTTGGTGTCTTGGGGGGGCGTCCTGATTGATGACCGCCCATATGACGCGACGGATGATGGGTGCAATTGCATCCCGGCAGCGGACAACCCGGAGGTGAGCACCGCCGAAGATGCAAAATGGTTGAAAAATGATGATATCGTGTTTGGCATCGAGGTAAACGGCGCGTATCGAGCCTATCCGCGTCGCATTATGGAAGTGCGTGAAATGGTCAACGACACACTTGGCGGGCGCGATCTCGGGATCCCGTATTGCACCCTCTGCGGCGCGGCGCAGGCCTATTTCACGGATGATTTGCCCGAAGGCGTTGAAAGACCGATCTTGCGGACATCGGGGCTACTGAGCCGGTCCAACAAGGTGATGTACGATCTCAACACCTATTCGGTCTTTGATACGTTTCTGGGGCATGCCGTGGCCGGGGAACTTGCTGAAAGGAACGTTCAACTCAAACAGGCAACCGTCGTCACAACCGATTGGGGTACGTGGAAAGAGGACTATCCCCAAACAACCGTTTTGCTTGAACGCTATGCGCTTGGACGCGATCCTGACTTTCGCAACGGTCGCGATGCCGGTGGTCCGATTTTTCCTGTCGGCGATATCGACCCGCGCTTGCCGGTTCATGAGGATGTTATTGGAGTCATAACAGCGTCAGGCAAGCCGATCGCATTCCAAAGAAGCAAGGCGCTCGTTGCATTGCGGCGCGGCGATACAATCGCAGTTGAGAATGTGCGTCTGCGGTTGGATGCAGGCGGGATCAAAGCCGTCGACGTTGATGGCTCGGACGCCGGAAGCCATCAGGCCTTCTGGTTCGCTTGGTCGCAGTTCCATCCTGAAACCGAATTGTGGAGCCAGTAGCCGTCATTGGCCGGTGTTTTGTGTAGTTGTGGCCATTAATGCTGTCGTTGTTTTGTCGCAGGAGGCTGAACGCGCTCTGATCCCTCGAACATCTATCATTCATGGCGTAACCGCAGCGAATGGCTGCTTTGGTGGGCCTGTAGCGCAACATCACCTCGCATGGATCAACGACAGCTTTGGGCCGGACCCGTTGCGGTCAAGTATAACCGCGAGTCGCTCGCGGTCAGCACAAGATGAGTAAAGGTCACCCCGCCCGGTGATCCCGGGCGGGGCGGTCTGCTGTCAGTCGCCGTTGCGGCGGGTGTTGGGGCGCGACCAGATGAGGCTGAAGGTCTCTTCGCCGCCTTCGACCACCGTGTCGTCGAAGAGGTTGGCGTAGATTGGCTGCGTGAAGCTCGGGTCGTCGAGCTTCGGACTCAGGTAGTCGCGGCCATCGGTCGAGCGCTTGGACCAGGCGGCCCCGATCTCGGCACGGCCGACGAAGACGCGGTGGGAGGGGGCGTTGTCGTTCGGGGTGCTGTCCTCGGGGACGATGCGGACGGCTTTCGCTTGAACGCTCAGGGTGACGATTTCTCCGACGTATTCGCTGCCGGTTTTCTTGAAGGTTCCGATGGTGGCCATGTCATGTCTCCTTTTGGCTTGTCCGAGCCCGCGCCCATCGCGGCCTCGATGGCGATCGTCAGGACCGGGGCGATCCGCCGACGCAGCCCCTGTGGCCCGCAGCGCCAGCGGAGGACGGCTAGGCCGGTCTTTCTTGTTCCGCGAGGAATGGCGGACCCGAAACTTTTCGGGGGCGCCAGGGGAAGAAAGTCCGGACCGGCCGTTGCGGCCAAGGCGGTCGAGGCGATAGCCGATCCCGGTCAGATCAGCCGCTGAGAGGCCCGCAAGGGACGCGTGGCGTCATGCCATGGAAGAGGGGATGACAGGATATCTCTGGACCGCGCAAGATACCGGCAGCATGCGTCGTGCAAAGACAGGTTTTAGCGTACTGGCGGAAACGGTGCACGTCGCGGACGTGCCTCGCTACCCCGGGAATGCCCCCTCTCGCCATGTCATTGTTTGTTTGCCGTGATGATCGGTATGCCGGTTTTCCAAGAGCGCGACCGGGGCCATGCGCAATTAGGCTTGTTTCGGCGATCTGGCTTTGCTCAGCCGGCCCTGCCCAACCGCAACGCTACGGTGGCGGCTAGGATCGAGACCTTTTGCACCAAACGGTTGCGGCGCACGCTGACGATGTGGCGGGCGGCACGCACCGGCGCAAGCTTCACAGGGTGTTCAGTGTTCGTCGAACGACCTCTGCGGATGCGGATCGGACATGGTGTTGAACTCGGACCAGCCCGACACCCGCGCCCAAGCTGTACCGCCGATAATGAGCGCGCCCAGCCATGACAAGAAGGTGATGGTGACGGCGCCCGCGCTGCCGAATTCGGCAAGACCCTTTGCCGCATGAAAGCCGGCGATACCAGCGGGGACCGCGTAGATCAGTCCGATGGCGAGTTTGAGCGGGGCCCATCGGATGCGGTCAAAGGCGAATTCTCCGAGAACGGCGACGAAGCCGCCGATGAAGAGGCCCGCAATGATCGACAGGAAGACGCCTTGGCCCGTTTCATACAGATACATGCCGGATGTCAGCCCGATTGCGAAGGGCAGGGCGTAGACGGCCAAGTTGAACAGAATCTAGCAGAGGGCACCAAGGCCGAACAGCGTGAAGAGTGTGGAGAAAAACATGAGGCACTCCTTTCGAGAACAAGGATCGCGCCGCCACCTCCTCCATTGGCACGGGCAGATCATAGCAGAAAACGGCTCACCCCGGGAGAGTTCGGGGCGGGCGTCGGCGGAAATCCGGTCATGCCGGTGGGGCGGCTTTCGGCCGGAAGTCGAAGAGGGGAATGCCCATCGCGCGGGCCTTGTCGGCGAGATTTTCCGTGATGCCCGAGCCCGGGAAGACGATGAGGCCGATGGGCAGGGTGTCGAGCAACTGGTCATTACGCTTGAACGGAGCCGACTTGCCGTGCCGCGTCCAGTCGGGTTTGAAGACGATCTGCGTCACGCCGCGGTTGTCGGCCCAGGCGGCGGCGATGCGTTCGGCCCCGCGCGGTGCGCCGCCATGCAACAGGACCATGTCGGCGTGTTTCGTGTGGACGCGGTTGAGGGCCGCCCAGATGGCCGTGTGATCGTTGCAGTCGAGCCCGCCGGTGAAGGCGATCTTCGTGCCCTGCGGCAGCAGCGGTTCCAGATCGGCCCGGCGCTTCGCAGTGAGATGATCGCGGCTGTCGATCAGGGACGCGGTTAAGGTACGCCGGTTCACGTGGCTACCCGTGCGCGGGTGCCAGGTCTGGCCGACATGCGCTTCGAAGTCCTCGGCGGCGAGATCGCGCATGGCCTCAAAGGCATTGCGCCGCTCGATCAGCGTGATGCCCTCCGCGATCAGGGTTTCCAGTTCGACCGAGCGGACCTCGGATCCGTCCTGTTCGCGCTGTGCGCGTTTTTGTGCCTGTTCGTTGCTGTCGAGATCCCGGCTAGTTCGCGTCGCCATGCGGTGAAACATGTTCGTGGTGGACCAGAGCAGGTCTTCGAGGTCGGGCTCCAACCGCGTGTCGGACAGCGTCGAGACGAGCGCGTCGAAAATGTCGGCGACGGCGGTGCGAATGGCTTCGGGTTCCGGCAAGGGGCGGGGATCGGGTTCGTCGGTGAAGGGGCGCCAGCCGTAGAGCTGCAATTCCTCGAGTACGACGGCGGTGGAGGATCGGGTTTGAAGATGGGTCTCGGTCATAGTGTAGTCTCCGTTTTTCGAAGACCGCGCCTCTCGTGGCCTTCCCGGGCGACGGAAAAGCGGGGGGCGGGCGGGTCTGCACCGCCGCGCCTGCGGCGGCCGAAGCGAAGCGGAGGACGGCTTGCCGTTGCGGGACCGGCCGGGCTCTGCTCCGTCTCGACCGCTCTCGGAAGGCCGGAAGGCGTGGCTCTGCGGGTGGAGGCGCTGACCGGGGAGGCCGACCCGATCAGTCGAGGGCGTGGTCGAGGAAGGCCACGGCATCTTCGGGCGCCAGTTGCGGCCGCAGATGCGCGCGCATTTCGTCGCGGTCATTGGCCCGCAGATCGTCATTGAAATCGCCGAGACAGGGGGAGAGGTGGATCGCGTCGATCCCGGCCTGTCTGGCCCGATGCGACAGATGGTCCGCGGCGGACAGGCCTGCCGGGTCGGCATCGACGGCGATGTAGAGGCTGCGAAGATCGGCGGGCAGCTGCAGGGCTGCGAGATGATTGGCGGACAGAGCCGCCACCGCAGGCAACTCCGGCAGGGCCATATGCAGGGAGAGCATGGTCTCCAGCCCTTCGCCTGCGGCCAGCACGCCGACCGGTTTGCCGATACGAACACCGTGGCCGAGGAGATTGCCCATGGCCTTGCGCGGTGGAATGACCGGGGCCTTGTCCGCAATGGCGGGGTCAAGCCAGGTGCGGTGCAGGCCGGTAAGCCGTCCGTCGAGGTCCGTCACCTTGGCGAGCAGGGCGGGCCAGGCCTCAGGACGGTCTGTCGGCGCGTGATCCTCGCGCAAGTAAAAGCATTTCGGGTGAAACCGGAGGCTGTCGAGATCGCCCAGCCCGGTGAGGCCGCGCCCTGCGAGATAGCGTTCCGCCAAGGTGCCCGACATCGGCTGGCCCATGGCCCAGAGCCGCTGGGCGGCCTCGGGTGAGCCGCAAGAGACTGGGGGATTGGCGGCGCGGTGCCTTTCTGTCTGCGGCAGGCTGAGAAACCTGCGCGCTTCGTCCAGCGTTTCCCTCAGGGTGGTGATCCCCATGTTCAGGGCGATCAGGTCCAGAAGGTCGCCATGCCGCCCGGTTGCGGAATCGGTCCACTTGCCAGCCGCACCGGGACCAGAGATCGGACCGGTCAGTCTGACATAGAGGCTGCGGCCTGGTGTGTTCTGCACATCGCCAACGATCCAGTAGCGGCCCTGTTTGCGCCCGTTCGTAAGGTAGTGACTGCAGACGGTTTCGGCATTCTCGGCAAGGCGGCGGGCGATGTCGGCGGCGGGGCTTTGCATGCTTTGTGCCTCCTGTCGTGGATATAAAAAGGGGCCCGCCATTTCTGGCGGACCCCGGCTACCGGAACTCGGGGGACAGGAGCTCCGACCTGCTCGAAGGTCACTCGGCGGCTGTCTTGGCGAAGGCGTCACCGGCGACGGGATCATCTTCCGCCGTGGGGTCGGAATCTCCGATGGCCGGTTCGCCGCCGTCTTCCGCCGATTGCGCTTCGCCACCGTCGGGATCGTCTTCCGAAGCGTCATCGTCGGTGCGGTCCGCCTCGTCGACCAACTCAATCTCCGGTGCGTCCTCTTCCGGCAGCGGCGGCGTGCGCAGCGGGTCCGGCAGCCAGCCGGTGCCGGAGAGCAGGTCCTCTGCGGCGGTCACCATCTCGGCCTTTTTCAGCCCGGCGATCCGGTCAGCGGCGCCCTCACCCTTCGCCTCGCGCACGGCCTCGAGGATGCGTCCCTTGGTCACGCGGCCGAGATAGCTGTCGCCGGTCGCAGTCCAGCCCGCCTTGGCCATGTCGAGCCCGACGGTCCCGGCCAGCACATCCGCATGCGCGATGGCGCGCGGGCGGCGCTGATAGGGGTCGTGGACGGCATTCACGCTCATCGCCACGCAATGGGCGAAGAGCGCCTCGCGGCTGCAGCTGTCGAACTCGGTCAGGGCCTCCCAGAGGTCTTCGGGCGCTTTCGGCAGGTTGTGCGCCCAGGTATCGTGGCGCTGGTCAATGGCCTGCGCATAGGCCGTGTCGCCGAGGCCCGGAACCTGCGATCCGAAGGCGGCGTTGCGCGGTTCGATCTCGACGCAGCTGTCGACGGCGTATCGGTAGAAGAGCCGCAGGACCATCGCGTGCAGGGCCGCGAGGAAGGCGACCTGCGGGTCCTGGGCCAGCGCATTGCGGAGCGCCAGCGTGCGATGGGCCGTCAGTTCCGTGACGAGACGGTCGGACAGCAGTTTCAGGCCGTCATCCTCTTCCTCCTCATCCGTGGTAGACACGGCGGTGTCGTCAATGTCCTCTTCCGGCGCCGTTTCCGGTGCGACCCCGCCGGTGTCCTCTACCTCCGCGACCGGTTCATCTTCGGGCCGCAAATAGCCTCGTTCGACGCGCAGCCGCCCAGAGCTGTCGATGCTGACGAAAGCTACGGCCAGCGCGAGGTCTTCTGCCTCGAACCGGATCGGACGCGCCTCGAGTGCCTCCATCGCCTCCTCGATCTCGCCCAACCGGGTATCGACGTCGTCGGGCAACTCGTCGGCCTCTGCATGCTCGGCCTCGAGCGCGTCGTATTCAGCCTTCAGTGCCTGATAGCTGGCAGTCTCCTCGTCGCTCATCGGCACCGCCTCGCCATGGATCCGGCGCATTCCGAAGGTGTGGCCATAGGGGAACTCGGTATCGACCTCGACCCATTTCCAGCCCTCGGCACGGATCGCTTCGGCCTCTTTGGCCAGTTTCTCGCGCACCATGACGTCGAGCAGAGCGGCATCCTGCAGCCAGCCGCCGTCGTCCTGCTGGAACAGGTCGCGCAGGATCTCGCCCCCTGCCTCGACGTAATCGCCGAGCCCGACGAACTGCGCCCGCTTGTCCGAGGCGCGCACCGCACCCTCGGTCAGCATGCGGCGGATCTCGTAGGGCTGCCGCGAATAGTGCCGCTGCAGCGCCTCCCAGACCTGCTCCTGCCGCGCGTGATCGGGACCCACCGTGAAGGCCATGAGCTTGTCGAGCGTCATCTCCTCCTCGGCATAGGCGTCGAGCAGTGACGGCGCGACGGCGGCGAGCTTCAATCGCTGCTTGACCACGCTGGCCGAGACAAAGAAGGCGGCCGCGATCTCCTCCTCGGTGCGACCCTTCTCGCGCATCGCCTGGAAGGCGCGGAACTGGTCGAGCGGATGAAGCGGCGCGCGCTGAACGTTTTCGGCGAGACTGTCCTCCTCGGCGAGCCCGTCGGTGCGCACGATGCAGGGCACCAGCGCGGTCTTGTTCATGCGCTTCTGTTTGACGAGCAGCTCCAGCGCCCGGAACCGTCGCCCGCCCGCCGGGATCGTGTACATGCCGGTCTCGGCACCGCTCTCGTCCAGCACGGGCCGCACGGTGATGGAACTGAGCAGCGTCCGCCGCGCGATGTCCTCGGCCAGTTCCTCGATCGACACGCCCGCCTTGACGTGGCGCACGTTCGACTGGCTGAGCATCAGCTTGTTGAAAGGGATGTCGCGCGAGGCGCTGAGGGTGATTTTCTGTTGCTTGGTCATCGGGATATCTCCGCGACGGGCCAGCCGGGAGCCTCTCTCCCGACCTCCAAACCCGTCACGGAAAACCCGGCACCCCTCTTACTCTGGAGGCACTATGTAGGTCATATGGACTTGTAATTCAATCCATATGGACTTATATTGCCAGTCAAGCTAGGAAGGAGCGCCAACACATGGAAAACGTTGTCCTGGACCGTACCGCGCCGGATCGGCAGGGTGTCGCTCTTAAGGCCTTCGCCCGGATCGCGGACGCCTGGTCGCTCACCCTGCGGGAGGCGGCGGCGCTGGCGGATATGTCGGACTCGACCTGGAAGCGGGCGAAGAAGCCCGATTTTGCGGGGGATTTGACGCGGGACCAGATGCTGCGATTGAGCGCGTTGATCGGCCTCTACAAGTCGCTTGAACTCTATTTCAACGAGCCGATCTCGCGGGACTGGGCGAAGCTGCCGAACCGGGGTCCGGAGTTCGACGGCGCGCGGCCCGTGGACGCGATGATCGCGGGCGGATTGCCCAAGATCCTGCGCGTGCGTGGCTATGTCGATGCGCTGCGGGGCGGGGTTTGAGGATCACGTCGGTCAATGACCGCGCCCTTGTCCGGCTGATCTCCGAGACCCATCACAAGCCCCCGGTGCTGCGCGGGCTGGTCGACAGCGACGATGAGGCGGAGATCCTCGCCGAGATCGAAGGCGAGACCAGCGCCCGCCGGATCGCCGAAGCGCAGGGTAGCCCCGCGCTAGATCGCCGCGAACTCGCCTTCGCGCGGCGGTCGCATGACCTGACCCTCTATGGTCAGAGCCATATCAACGCGGCCTTCACCTACACGCGACCCTCGGGCAACCGGTTCAACACCGGTGAGCGCGGCGCGTGGTATTGCGCCTGGGACATGCTGACGAGCGCGCAGGAGGTTGGGTTTCACCGGACCCGTGAATTGGGCTTCATCGGTCGCTACGCGGACGAGGCCCGCTACGTGGAACTGCTGGCGGATTTCATCGGGGATTTCCCGGATCTGCACGGGGAGGAGCATCCGGCGCTCGATCCGGTCCCCGAGCGGGGCTACGCGGCCGGGCAGCGCCTTGCAGGGGATCTGAGATCAGAGGGGCATCGTGGACTGATCTACCCATCCGTGCGCGACCCGGGCGGGCGGTGCTTCGTCGCCTTCGATCCCGGTATCATCCAGAATGTCCGTCCGGGCGCGAGCTGGAAGCTTGTCTGGCAAGGCGCGCCGGAATTTACGATCGAGGGGCTGTAACGCCCCTCGATATCCTCATGCGACACTTCAGATCTTGGCGCTAAGGTGCTGAAAAAATCCCATCTGTCAGGCCTTCTCCAACAACGCCTTCGCCTTTCCCTCCATCACCAACCGCGCATCCTGCTGCGGCTTCGACCGGGCGACTGCGGTGATGCCCTGCACGAAGTCGAAGACGCTCTCGGGCGGGCGGCCTTCCTCGGCCAGAACGGTCTCGACGATCCGCCCCGTCTCCGCCTTCGAGAACCCGCGCTTGCGCAGGAAGTCCTGCCGGTCCTCGTCCGACCGCGCGACGATCTTCTCCCGAGCCGCGCGGATGCCGTCGATGAAAGGCGCGGGTGAAGACTCGGCAAAGCGGCTCAGCGCCGGGGCGGCCTCATGCGCGAAGCGGGACGCGGCGTATTTCGAATGCCGGATCGTGATCTCCTGGAAGTCCTCGACGCCCCAGAGGTTGCGGTTCTGGCAGACGGCACGGAGGTAGAAGCTGGCGATGCCGAGCGTTTTGGCACCGACCTCCGAGTTCCAGCAGTAGACCCCCCGGAAATAGAGGTCGGGCGAGCCATCGGGCAGCAGCCCGGCTTCGATGGGGTTCAGGTCATCGACGAGAAACAGGAACACGTCGCGGTCGGAGGCGTAGAGCGTCGTCGTCTCCTTCGTCACGTCCACGCGCGGGTTGTAGATACCGGTCGACCAGTCGAGCACGCCCGGCACCTTCCAGCGGGTGTCGCCGGTGCCGTTGCCCGCGATGCGCTGCACGGCGGAGACCAGTTCATGGTCGTAGATCCGGCCATAGTCGGGCCCGGTCACCGCACGCAGTTCCGCGCGACCATCCGCGACCTCCATGGTCTTGATCTGCTCAGCCCGGTGGTTTGTCAGCCCGTATTGCAGATTGATGCCCGCCAGCGGCGCGGGAAGCTGCCGAAGATAAGCGGCGGGCGCACCGACGAGGCTCGAGAGCTGTCCGAAGCTCCAATGCGTCGGCGCGATGGGTTCCTCCGCGCCCGGCAGGACAAGGCCGAGCTTCTCCGGATTGTCGCGATGCGCCTCGACCCGGATCGCAGCACTCTCCACAGTGCGCGTCCGGCTCCGCTCCGCCCGGCCCTTGACCGAGGCAAAGAGATCGTCGAGCGACAGGTACCGCTCGTCATCCGGCCGCGAGAACCACTCGGACGACACGCGGTCCACGTTCGTGCCGCGCGACACATCCACCTTATAGCCGCCGCTGGTATCACGCCCGGCATCGATAATTTCGGTGTTCATTGGGAAACCTCCGAGACGGGCGACCGGGAGCCTCTCTCTCGACCTCCAAACCCGTCACGGGCCGGGACGTTGTCCCTCTGACTCTCGGATCACTCGGCCGCGAGGTTCCCGGACGGAAATGGCGCGCGCGAGGCGGCCAGCCGATGCAGAGCTTCGGGCCTGATATGCGTGTAGCGGCGCAGCATCTTCCAGTCCTTGTGACCGGTGACGAGGGCGACCTGTTCTATGGCGAAGCCCGCCTCGAAGAGGCGGCTTGTGCCTTCGTGGCACAAGTCATGGAAATGGAGGTCTTTGACACTGACCTCCACGCAGGCGCGCCGGAAGGCTGTCCCGACCGACTTGGAGTTATAGGGAAAGATCCGCCCGTTGGTGAGACTCACATGCTTGGCCTGTTCAGTGACCAGCGCCCAGGCGTCGAAGCCGGTGGCAGCGAAAAGGGGGATCCGCTGGTCGTTGCCGGTCTTGTTGCGTGGGTCTTTTCGGTCGCGGATGAGGAGCATCCGTCGGTCGACGTCGAGATCGGTCCATTCGACGCGGCAAATCTCATCGAGCCGCATGGCCGTGGCCACCACGAACTTCACGATCCGTGTCATCGGCAGGGTCAGGCGTTCGTTGTCATCGAAGCAGCGGTTCAACTCGTCCGTGGTGAGGCGACGATCCCGCTCTGTGCCCTTGCCGATCAGGCCGAGACGCTTGAGCGCGACGCGCGCCAGATCGACGGGTTCCGGAGAAATGTCGAGCCCGTGCACGGCTGCCGCGTGGGTGATGATCATCTTGATCACCCCGATATCGATCCCGAGCGTCACCGGGCCCGCGCCTTGCTCCGCCCGCATCTTGCCGTAGTCGATCAGCTTTTGCCGGTCGAGGTGCCCGATCTTCTCTTTGCCCAGATCGCGCTTGAGCGTCGTGAGCGTGGCGGCCTTGCTGCGACGCGGCGGTTTCCCTACCTCGCACATATCGGTTATATGAAGATCGATGAGGTCGCCAAAGGTCTGGAGGCGGGAGACGGACGACTTGTTCGGCGCCAGCCCCTGATCGACCCGGGTCTCAGCTTGGCGGGCCCAACGATGGGCGTCGTCGCGGCGGAGGAACGTCTCGCTCGCGTAGCGGCCCTTTCGTCTGATCTGGACCCGGTATGCACCGGAGGGGAGCTTGGTGATGGAGGCCATCTTCGTGTGCGCTGTGTATGCAATGAGTCGTCGTAGAGGGGCAAATTCGGGGATATTGGGACGTATTCCAGCGTAGCAGCATCCGCCGCCAACAGTTTGAAGATACAAAAAAATGCAAATAAATCAACACGCTAGATTATCCACGGCCCCTATGATGGATTGGACCGACCGCCACTGCCGGTATCTGCACCGGCAGCTATCTCGGCGCGCGCTACTTTATACCGAGATGGTGACGGCTCCGGCGCTGGTACGGGGCGGGGCGTTGCATCTCCTTGAACACGACGTGGCCGAACATCCCGTCGCCCTCCAACTCGGCGGGTCGGGCCCGGCAGAGCTGGCGGCGGCCGCGCGTTTGGGGGCCGCTGCGGGCTATGATGAGATCAATCTGAACTGCGGCTGTCCATCCGACCGGGTGCAATCCGGCACGTTCGGTGCTGTGTTGATGCGGGACGCGGGGCTTGTGGCCGATTGCGTGGCTGCCATGCGCGACGCGGTGGACATCGAGGTCACAGTCAAATGCCGGATCGGCGTGGATGAGCAGGACCCCGAATACATCCTGCCGGAATTTCTGGCGCGGATCGTCGCCGCGGGCTGCGAAAGGGTCACGATTCACGCCCGCAAGGCCTGGCTGCAAGGGCTCAGCCCCAAGGAAAACCGGGATATCCCGCCGCTGGACTATGACTTGGTGATGCGGATGAAGGGGCTCTTTCCCAACCTGCACATCTCGCTGAACGGGGGCGTGGCAACGCTGGACCACGCGGTTGACCTGCTGGAAAGCGGCCTCGACGGGGTTATGATCGGGCGCGCGGCCTATCACCAGCCTGCCGATATCCTGAGCGCTGCTGACCGCCGCGTCTTTGGCCACACCGGCCCGGACACCAGCGCCGAAGACGCGGTGTTGGCGATGCTGCCTTATATCGAGGCGCATCTGTCCGCTGGCGGACGTCTGCACCAGATCACGCGGCACATGCTGGGCCTGTTCGCGGGCCGTCCGGGCGCGCGCGCCTGGCGGCGCATGCTGAGCGAGGGGGCCACCGCCCCGGATGCGGGCCCCGAAATGGTGGAGGCCGCATTGGCGCAGGTCTTGCCTCTGGCCCCGTCGGCCAAAGCGGTGTAGCACCGCGCGACCATTTTGCGCGGAGTAGCGGCGATGCCCGACCTGTCCCTGTTGTTGCAGATGCTGGCCTTGCTCGCCATCATCGGTGCCTTTGCCGGCGTTCTGGCCGGATTGCTGGGCGTGGGCGGGGGGATCGTGCTGGTACCTGCGTTTTTCTATGCATTCCAGACGCTTGGCTATGATGGGCCGGACCTGATGCAGATGTGTCTGGCCACGTCGCTGGCGACGATCATCGTGACTTCTGTCCGGTCGGTGCTGAGCCACAACAAGAAGGGCGCGGTGGACTGGGACATCCTGCGCAGCTGGGCGCCGGGCATCGTGGTCGGGGCCGTGCTGGGCATGCTGGTGGTGGCCGGGCTGCGGTCCACGACCTTGCAGGCGATCTTTGGGGTGCTGGCGCTGATTGTGGGTCTCTATATGGGCTTCGGACAGGCGAGCTGGCGGTTGGGCCCGGCGATGCCTGTCGGGGTGCGGCGGTTGGTATTGTCGCCGCTGATGGGGTTCCTGTCGGTGTTGATGGGGATCGGCGGGGGCAGTTTCGGCGTGCCGCTGATGAGCCTGTTTGCCGTGCCGATCCACCGGGCTGTGGCCACGGCGGCGGGCTTTGGCGTGGTGATCGCGGTGCCTGCGGTGATCGGGTTTCTGCTCACCCCGATCGATGGCCCGGTGCCGCCCTGGACCCTTGGTGCGGTGAACTTTGCCGCCTTTGCCGTCATCATCGCGATGACCCTGATCACCACGCCCTGGGGGGTGCGGCTGGCCCATGCGATGGACCCCAAGCCGCTCAAACGCGTGTTTTCCGTGTTCCTGATCCTCGTGGCGCTCAACATGCTGCGCCGCGCGCTGTGGGGCTGAGCGACGACGGCTTTGCCGTCTTTGCCCCGACGGAGGCCGGGCGGCGATGGGCGGAGGCGGCGCGGCGCGCGGCTGTCCGGATCAGCGCGCAGCCCGGTGTGCGGGTGCAGAACCTGCGACATGGTCAGACGTGGTTTGTGGGCGTGGATGCGCTGCCCAATGCGGCGGACGGTGCCGTTGGCGGCGTGCCGCTGGACGGAGCATGGCGGAGCGACGTGCCTGATGTGCCGCTGCACCGGGCGCAGCTGTCGATCATCTATCCCGGCTACCCGGGCCGCGACGTGGACGAGAGCGAGCCGAACCACCGCTATCGCCGGGTGAGGTGCGCCGCACATGTCGATGGGCTGCTGCCCGTGGGGCCGGGTCGCCGCCGGTATGCGCAGGAATGGCACGCGTATATCCTTGGGATGCCGTTGAATGCGTCACGTCAGGCGCCGACGGTGGTCTGGCCGGGCAGCCACCGGGTCATGCAGGCGGCGTTGCGTGACGCCATCGGTGACCGGGACCCGCGTGACGTGGATGTGACCGAAGCGTATCACGCGGCGCGCAACGATGTGTTTCAGCGCTGCGATCCGGTGCCCTTGCACGCGGAGGTGGGCGGGGCGTTTCTGTTGCACCGCTTTGCCCTGCACGGAACAGCACCGTGGGAGGGGCCGGTTGCTGCTGGCCGCATGGTGGCCTTCTTCCGCCCAGAATTCCCGACAGCTGCGGAGTGGCTGGCCTAGCCGTTTTCCAACGTGGAAAACGAATGGAAACCGACGCGGTTTCCCACGCCACATATCCCGGTTTTCGCGCCGAAAACCTGCCGGAGTTCGCGTCGAACTCCGCCTACCGCGCCAGTCGCGCCGCCCGTCCGCCGCGCCGCACCTTGGGTGCCGCCTCGCGCGCGGGCAACTCATCCATGATCGCGCGCCGGGCCTCCGGGCTCATCCGGCTCCAGCCGCCGATCTCGTCGATGCTGCGCGCGCAGCCCGTGCACAGCCGTGTCTCCGGGTGGATCACGCAGATCTTCACGCACGGGCTTTCGATCTCGGCGCGTTGCCAAATGGGGGGCGTGTCGGTCATGCCTGCCTCGTCATTGCTGCCAGCCGGTCCAGCAGTCCCTGTAGGATATAGCTTGCCGCGACGTGGTCGATCACCTCGGCGCGACGTTTGCGGGTCGTATCCGCCTCGAGCAGCGCTTTTTCCGCTGCCACCGTGCTCAGCCGTTCGTCCCAAAACGTGATCGGCCCGTCCCAAAGCTGGCCAAAGTTGCGCGCAAAGGCGCGGGTAGACTGGCAGCGCGACCCTTCGGAGCCGTCCATGTTGCGCGGCAGGCCCAGCACGATGCCGCAGACCGACCGGTCCGCGATCACCGTCTGAAGGCGCGCGGCATCCAGACCGAATTTCTTGCGCCGCACCGTCTCGACCGGGGTGGCCACGCCGCGCATCACATCCGACAGCGCCACGCCGATGGTCTTTTCACCGAGGTCGAGGCCCATCAGCGCGCCGGTTGCGGGCAGGGCCGCCACGAAATCCTCAGGCATGTCGCAGATCATTCGAGGCCGATCCGATCTGCCACCCTCGCCAGTATATCCACCGCCGTCGGGTCCGCGCCAAAGGCCTGTCGCGCATTGGCGAGGATCGCCGCCGCCTCATCCATGCGCCCCAGCACCCCAAGTGCCGAGATCAGTTGCGCCCAATCCTCGACCGGGCCCCCTTCGGTGGCGAGCCGCTCGCCCAGCCCCGAGACCATGCCCTGTATCATCTCCATCCGTTCTGCCGGGCTCATGTCCTGTGCCGCATCGATCTGGTCCTGGCTGGGCCCGCGCCCGGTGCCGATAGCGGGCAGGGCATAGTTCACGCCCGCCCGCATCGCCGTGTTTTCGATCTGCGCCGTGATCGCGCCGATCCACGGCGCGTCCTCCGGCCCCTCGCGCAAGAGCTGATCCCAGACTTGCAGCGCCGTGTCGGGCCGCCCGGTCTGCACCATCATCAGCCCGAAATAGTAGCGCGCCGTGCCGTCCGTCGGGTCGCGCGACAGCACCTGTTCCAGCACCCGTTCCGCCTCGGGCGAGACATAGCCGCCTGCCGCCAGCACCAGCAGATCAGCGTATTCGGCAAAATCCTGTGGCGTCGCCGCTTCGCCCTTGATCTCGATCACCCGGGCCTTGGCCTCATGGGCGGCGGTGTAATTGCCCAGCCGGCCCTCAAAATGCGCCAGCAGGGTATGCCCCTGCAGATCGTCGGGACGTTGGGCTACCGCCTCGCGCAATTGCTGCACCAGCGCCACATCGTCGGGGGGCGCGTCCGCGGGCGGTGGGCGGCGCTCAAGGCTGGCTTCGGCTTCGGCCTGGCTGGGCCGTTCGGCGCGCAGCGTCTCGGCCAGCGTCATCCGGTCGGCCAGCGCCAGATCGCCATAGCCCGGCGCGCCAATCTGCAAATAGACGCCAAAGCTGCCGCCAACCAGCAGCGCCACGACAAGAGCCGCCGCCAGCAGACCGCCGCGCGATTGGCCCGTGTCCTGCGCCCCGTTCAGCGCAGCGTCAGCGGCAAGGATCCGGCGCGACACCTCGGTGCGCAGACGCTCTCCATCAGCCTCCGACAGGACGTTGCGGGCCACGTCGCGTTCCACTTCGCGCAGCTGGTCGCGATAGACATCGAGGTCATATGCCGCCGGCGGACGCGCATCCGGCGCACGGCGCACCATGGCCAGCGCCAGCGTCGCGGTGACAAAAATCGCCAATCCAACGGCAACGATCCAGAACAGTATCACGCGGGCTCCCTCACTGCTGTGACAGGCATGTAACCTCTGTGTGCGCCCCGCAAAAGGGGGTAGGGCGCCGCAGGTCGTGCAAGGGCCGGGCAAGTGTCGCAAATCCACCAAGAAACGCCGCGCGGGATGGCCTGTTTTGACGTCGCCAAGGCGATACCGTACTCCAGACCGGACCGGTTGATTCCACTTTATGGACGTGCGCCCATGAAACGATATTCCGCCTTTGCCATCGCGCGCGAAGCCGCCCGCTACCATACGGGCTGGGAACGTGCGTGGCGCGCGCCCGACCCCAAGCCGAAATATGATGTAATCATCATCGGGGCAGGCGGCCATGGCCTGGCCACGGCATACTATCTGGGCAAGAATTTCGGGATCAAGAACGTGGCCATCCTCGAAAAAGGGTGGTTGGGTGGTGGCAACACCGGCCGCAACACCACGATCATCCGTTCGAACTACCTGCAGGACCCGTCCGCGGCACTCTATGAAAAGGCGCGCTCGCTCTACGAAACGATGAGCCAGGACCTGAACTACAACGTCATGTTCAGCCCCCGTGGCGTGATCATGCTGGCCCAGACCCATCACGAGGTGCGTGGCTACCAGCGCACCGCCCATGCCAACGCGCTCCAAGGCGTGACCACCGAATTCATCGGCCCCGAACGGGTCAAGGAACTGGTGCCGATCATCAATATCGACGGGCCGCGCTACCCGGTGCTGGGTGGCCTCTGGCAGGCCCGTGGCGGCACGGCCCGGCACGACGCGGTGGCCTGGGGCTATGCGCGGGCGTGCTCGGACATGGGCATGGACGTGATCCAGCAATGCGAGGTCACCGCCATTCGCCGCGAGGGCGGCAAGGTCGTGGGCGTGGATACGTCCAAAGGGGCCATCGATTGCGACAAGCTGGGGATCGTGGTCGCGGGCCACTCGGGCCATGTGGCGGAAATGGCGGGCTTTCGTCTGCCCATCGAATCGGTCGCGCTGCAGGCGCTGGTGTCCGAGCCGATCAAGCCCTGCATGGACGTGGTCGTGATGGCCAATACCGTGCATGGCTACATGAGCCAGTCCGACAAGGGCGAGATGGTGATCGGCGGCGGCACGGACGGGTACAACAACTACACCCAGCGCGGCGCCTTCCACCATATCGAGGAAACCGTGCGCGCGCTGGTCGAGACGTTCCCGATGATCTCACGGCTCAAGATGCTGCGCCAATGGGGCGGGATCGTGGACGTAACGGGCGACCGCTCACCGATCCTGTCCAAAACACCCGTCGACGGCGTGTTCATCAATTGTGGCTGGGGCACGGGCGGGTTCAAGGCGATCCCGGGCTCCGGCTGGGCCATGGCCGAACTGATCGCCAAGGGGCATGCACCGCTGACCGATGCCTTCGGGCTGGAGCGGTTCCGCGAGGGGCGGTTCATCGACGAAAGCGTCGCGGCGGGGGTGGCGCATTGATGCGCTGGACTATGCAAAAATCCGATACGGATTTTTGGTCAGACTTTTTCAAAAAGTCTGGGTCCTCAATCGTTCGTCTTGTTCCCTTCGCCCGCAGCCGAGCCAAAGGCGATCAGGTTGGCGACGTCCACTTCGCGCCCACCGCGCGCTTCCAGCCGCTTGGCCGCCGCGCGCCGCTCTATCAGGAACATCACCAGCGCAGCCAGTGCCAGAATGCCAAAGACCAACACGGCCCCCATTTCTTTGCTCATCACATCCTCCTGTCAACTTGGATTGACAGTACCGCGAACGCACCCGCGCCGTCACGCAAAATCGCCAAACCGGCGGGACGCGGCGCATGGCGTGCTGTAAAACCGGCTGGCCTCGGCTGGAATCGCGCGGCTTGTCCGGCTCCGGTTGAGGCCACATGCCAGTCTGTTCTGATGCTTCCACACAAGATGGAGGACTACTCATGTCAGACTATCCAAACCCGAACATTCATCGCGGGGACGGCGTCAGTGGGCGCGGTATCCTGGTTGCAGTTGCCATCGTGGCGGCCATCATCCTGTTGCTGGCCGTCGTCGGCTCGCTCGGATCGGGCGGCGGCGAAGGCGCGCCAACCCAGGATGCCATCGCGCCCGCACCTGCGGCCGAAGGCACGGTCGTGCCCACCGAATAAAACCCCCGTTCCTTCCAGAACCGCCTATGGCGGGTGCCTCGCGGCACCCGCCTTTTTGCGTGCGGGCACCCCCCAAGGAGCCGGCCCATGCTGACCCTGACCTGCCCTTGCTGCGGCGTCACTGCCGAAGAAACCGAATTCCACGCCGGCGGCGAGGCGCATCTGACCCGGTATGGCCCCGGCTCGGACGACGCCGCGTTCGAAGGCTACCTGTTCATGCGCGAAAACCCCAAGGGCGTGCATTTCGAACGGTGGCGTCACGTCTATGGCTGCGGCAAGTGGTTTCACGTCGCCCGCTGCACCATGACGCTCGAGGTGTTCGGCACCTATCCGGCCCAGACCACCCGCCCGCCGCAAGAGTTGCTGGACACCATCACCGCCAAGCGCCCCGGCTGGTCCTGGAGGGATATCGCATGATCCGTCTCTGTCCCCGAAAAATCCCTGCCGGAGGCTCCGACGCACGGGCCCGCGATGAGGTGAAAACATGAGCACGCGACTGGCCACAGGCGGCCGCCTGATCGACACCGATGCACCCCTGCGGTTTACCTTCAACGGCAAGGTGATGAAGGGGTATGCGGGCGACACGCTTGCCTCCGCGCTGCTGGCCAATGACCAGATGCTGGTGGGTCGGTCGTTCAAATACCACCGTCCGCGCGGCATCGTCGCCAGTGGTGTCGAGGAACCCAATGCGCTGGTCAACCTCGGGGTTGAGGGCAAGTTCGAGCCGAATCAGCGCGCCACCACGACCGAGCTGTTCGACGGCCTCTTGGCCACCTCGCAGAACCACTGGCCCAGCCTCGAGTTCGACGTGGGCGCGCTGAACGCGCGGTTGTCCCGTTTCATGCCGGCTGGGTTCTACTACAAGATGTTCATCCACCCGCGCCCCCTGTGGAAACACGTCTATGAGCCATTCATCCGGCAGGCCGCAGGTCTTGGACAGGCGCCCAAGGGGCGCGATGCAGACAGTTACGAGCACTTCTATGCGTTCTGTGACGTGCTGGTTGTGGGGGCCGGTATCGCGGGGCTGATGGCGGCGAAATCCGCCGCCGATACCGGGGCGCGTGTGCTGATCCTCGAACAGACCGCGCATGCCGGGGGCCGAGCGCCGGTTGATGGCGGTGAGGTAGACGGCGTGCCTGTGGATAAGGTGGTGGACGAATTGCTGTCCTCGCTGGTTGCCATGCCGAATGTGACGCTGCGCCTGCGCACGATGGGGGCGGGTGTTTACGACCACGGCTACGTGCTGGGATACGAGCGTCTGACGGATCACGCGCCGGATCAGCCGGGCCCCCGGCACCGGTTGTGGCGCATCAAGGCGGGGCAGGTGATCACCGCAACCGGTGCGATCGAACGTCCGCTCAGCTTTGCCGGGAATGACGTGCCCGGGGTCATGCTGGCCAGTGCCGTGCGCGACTATATCGTGAATTACGGCGTGAGCCCGGGTGACCGGGTGGCCGTGGTCACAAACAACGACGACGCCTATCGCACTGCGATTGCAGTGAAAAACGCCGGTCTTGACGTGCCCGTCATCCTCGATGCCCGCGTCCTGCCCGCCGACAGTTCGCTGATGGCGGAGGCCAAGGCCGCAGGCATCCGCGTGATGATGGGCCATGGTGTGGCATCGGTGCAGGGCGGCAAGCGTGTCACCGGCCTGGCCGTCTGCGCGCAGGCGGGCGAAGGCGCTGTGCTGGAGGAGATCGGCTGCGACGTGGTCGCCATGTCGGGCGGCTGGTCTCCGGTCGTACATCTGTGGTCGCATTGCGGGGGCAAGCTGCACTGGGACAATGATTATGCCATGTTCCGCCCCGATGTGCACAAAGCGCCACAGGGCGGCGACGGTGCTGCATTTGTGCGCGCTGCCGGGGCGGCCAATGGGCATTTCGGGCTGCACGAAATCGTCGGGGACGGCCACGCCTGCGGCGGGCAGGCGGCCCAGGCCACTGGGTACAAGCCTCGGAAAACCAAAGCGCCGCAAGGGGATAGCGTGTCAGAGGCACCGCTGGCGCAGGTCTGGATCATGCCGCAGGGGGCGGGCAAGACCCTGCGTGCCAAGGCGTGGCTGGATTACCAGAACGACGTCAAGGTGTCGGACGTGCAGCTGGCCGCGCAGGAAGGGTTCGAGAGCGTCGAACATGCCAAGCGTTACACCACGTTGGGCATGGCAACGGATCAGGGGAAGCTGAGCAATATCAATGGCCTCGCGATCCTTTCTGATGCGCTGGACCAACCCATTCCACAGACAGGCACCACGACATTCCGGCCGCCTTACACGCCCATTTCCATGGGCGCGATTGCGGGTGAGGCGCGGGGCGCGGTGTTTCAGCCGATCCGCCGCACGCCGATGCACGACTGGCACGCCGCAAACGGGGCCGATTGGGAGCCTGTGGGCGCTTGGCGTCGCCCCTACGCCTACGTCCGGCAGGGGGAGAGCGTGCATGACGCCGTGATGCGCGAGACCAGGAACACGCGCGAAAACCTCGGGCTGCTGGATGCCTCGACGTTGGGCAAGCTGCTGGTCAAGGGGCCGGATGCGGGCCGCTTTCTCGATATGCTCTACACCAACATGATGAGCACGCTGAAGCCGGGCAAATGCCGCTACGGGCTGATGTGCGGCGAAAACGGGTTCCTGATCGACGATGGCGTCGTGGCGCGCATCGACGAGGACACATGGCTTTGCCACACCACCACAGGCGGCGCGGACAGCATCCATCAGCACATGGAGGAATGGCTGCAGACCGAATGGTGGGACTGGCAGGTGCATGTGGCAAACCTGACCGAGCAATACGCGCAGGTCGCCGTGGTTGGCCCCAATGCCCGCAAGGCCCTGGGGGCGTTGGGCGGCATGGACGTGTCGAAGGACGCACTGGGGTTCATGGAATGGGCGGACGGCACGCTGGGCGGCTTTGATGCGCGGGTGTACCGGATCTCGTTCTCGGGCGAGTTGAGCTATGAGGTGGCGGTCAAGGCCAGCCAGGGACAGGCGTTCTGGGACGCGCTGATGGCGGTCGGCGATAGCCTTGGCGTGATGCCCTACGGCACCGAAGCGTTGCATATCCTGCGCGCCGAAAAGGGCTTTATCATGATCGGGGACGAAACCGACGGGACGGTGATCCCGCAGGACCTTGGCCTGCACTGGGCGTTGTCCAAGAAGAAGGACGACTATCTGGGCAAGCGTGCGCATCTGCGCAGCCATATGGCAGACCCCGACCGTTGGAAGCTTGTCGGCCTCGAGACGCTGGATGGCAGTACGCTGCCCGATTGTGCCTATGCGGTGGCGGATGGAACCAACGCCAACGGACAGCGCAATGTGCAGGGGCGTGTGACCTCCAGCTACCATTCGCCGAATCTGGGCAAGGGGATTGCCATGGGGCTGGTCCATCACGGGCCAGACCGCATGGGCGAAGTGATCGAATTCCCCGGCACCGATGGCAAGACCTATCAGACGCGCATCGTCAGTCCGGTCTTTTTCGACGCAGCGGGGGAGAAGCAGGATGTCTGAGGGTGTGGCACATGCCGACGAGAGCATCGCGCAGGTCACCGAAGCGCCCGCGCAAGGCATGATCACCCTGCGCGGAGATCTGGGCCGCCCCACCGTCAAGAACGCGGCCACCGGTGTCGCCGCCGTCGACATGCCGGAGCGCGGACACGCCAATTGTGTCGACGATCGCGGCATCGCCTGGATGTCGCCGGACGAGTTGCTGGTGCTGTGCCCCTACGACACCGTCGCGGCGAACCTCGACCAGATGCGCGCCACGCTTGGCGATATCCATTCACTGGCGGTCGACGTGTCCGATGCACGCTCCGTGTTCCTCGTCGAAGGGCCGCGCGCGCGTGAGGTTCTGGCCAAGCTCGCCCCGGTTGACCTTGCGCCCGACGCTTTTGTCCCCGGCATGTTTCGGCGCACCCGTCTGGCGCAGGTGCCGGCGGCGTTCTGGATGCGCGATGCGCAGACGTTCCAGATCGTCTGCTTCCGCAGCCACGCCCACTACGTCCATGACCTGCTCAAGACGGCGGCGGCACCGGGCAGTTCTGTCGGATTCTTTACCGACTGACGTGGCGCAGTGCCTTCTCTCTTGACGCGAACTGTTGCACCTTGGCGTCAGGGAATCGGTACGAGGGTTTGGTTATGAAACGTATTTTCGGGGCAGTCGCCCTCTGCGGTCTGGTATTTGCCGGGCCGGCCACGGCGCAGGGCTATGTCTGCACGCTCAAGACAAATGGCAGCAGCTTTGCACCCGAAGCGCTTGCGATTGACATCGACGCCTCGTCGAAGTCGGCCACTGTGTTTGGCCCGATCATCCAATGGGCCAAGGGCGGCCCGATGCAGGCCAAGGTGCGCACGCGCAATGACGGACAGCTCGAGGTGCGCTGGTCGATGACCCTGCCATCGCGGCCGTTCCGGTCCTACGCCCGCTACCGGGTTGTGTTCAACACCACGGACAAGACCATCACGCTCAACGCCACGCTGCGCAATGCAGACAATGACGTATCGGGCCGCGGCGCATGCACCGAAGAAGACTGGATGTCCGGCTGACGCAGGGCGGTGTGCAAGGACACGGCGCTACCTGACACTGTCGCAGCTTAGGTCCGGGCAACGCCGCACAAGATAACCATAACCATGCCTGGTGGCGAACCGGGCGCACTCGCACGCTGGGGTGCTGGTGCAGCAAACAAAGGGGGCCAACGGAAATGGCGTTTTGGAAATCAACAATCCTCGGTGCACTGTGCTGCGCCGCGACGGGTGCTGCGGCACAGGTCACGACATATGACTGCGATATGAATTCGCTCGAAGGGCGGGGCTTTATCACCGAGCGCATGATCTTTTACCGTCGATACGGCGCGGAACGCAGCGGCTGTGGTCGACGGCATCGTCATGGCCGTTTACAACAAACCCGTGGCCGCCGAGTTCGAACAGCTCAACAATGGCCAATACCGCCTGAAATGGGAGGTCCGCAACCTCAAGTCCGGGGCCAATTCGTTCAACGTCGACTACCGGATCCAGTTTCGGCCCAACGACCGGTCGGTCAGCATCCGGGCGAATTTGCGCGGCTACGACAACCGGCCTATCGGGTCGGGCACCAGCAAGGTCGTGCCGGGGCAATCGCTGCTGAACTGAGCGGCAGTCGGGGGCAATTCGCCGGTGCCCGCCCTTGATCTTGCGCGGGAACGCCCAATCTGTCAGGCACTGACCTGCACGATGAACAATGGGGGCCCACAATGGCTTTTGAACTTCCCGATCTTCCCTATGCCCACGACGCTCTGGCCGACAACGGCATGTCCAAGGAAACGCTGGAATACCACCACGACCTGCACCACAACGCCTATGTGGTGAACGGCAACAAGGCGATCGAAGGCACCGAATGGGCGGGCAAGTCCCTCGAAGAGATCATCGTTGGCACCTATGACGCCTCTTCCGTGGCGCAGAACGGTATTTTCAACAACATCAGCCAGTTGTGGAACCACAACCAATTTTGGGAGATGATGGGGCCGGGTGCCTCGTCCATGCCGGGTGAGCTGGAAACAGCGCTGGTGGAAAGCTTTGCGTCGGTCGATGCGTTCAAGGACGCGTTTTCGGCAGCGGGCGCGGGCCAGTTCGGGTCGGGCTGGTGCTGGCTGGTCAAGGATGCTGACGGTAGCCTGAAGGTGACCAAGACAGAAAACGGCGTGAACCCGCTGTGCTTTGGTCAAACTGCGCTGCTGGGCTGCGATGTGTGGGAGCACTCGTACTACATCGACTTCCGCAACAAGCGGCCTGCCTACCTGACGAACTTTTTGGACAACCTGGTGAATTGGGAAAACGTCGCCAGCCGTATGTAATCGGCGGACGCGGCTCTCCCCATCACCGACGCGCATCTGCTGCGCCGCTACGCTGGGTGAATTGGGAAAACGTTGCCAGCCGTATGTAATCGGCGAGCACGTAACATCCGAGCTTCGAACCACAGGCCTTGCCCTCGTCGGGGCAGGGCCTTTATCTTACGACACCGGACTTCCCTAGCTGCCCATTGTCAGTGCCTCTAGAGCCCCGAGGGCAGTCGGAGCATCCGGCACGACCCTGACCATGTCGAGGACCGAAGCGTCGGCGAAGCCTTCGCCGACCACATGCCCCAACAGGTCCATCAGCGGGGTCCAGTAGCCGTCGGTGCTGACCGCAACGATGGGTTTGTCGTGCAGGCCCAGTTGCCGCCATGTCAGCACTTCGAAAAACTCGTCCAGCGATCCGGCGCCGCCGGGCAGCAGCACCACCGCGTCGGCATTCATCAGCATGACCTTTTTGCGCTCGTGCATCGTCTCGGTCACGACATACCGCGTCAGGTCCGACTTGCCGACCTCCATCGACACCAGATGCGCCGGGATCACGCCGAACGTGTCGCCGCCCGCATCCTGCGCGGCCCGGGCCACCGTGCCCATCAGGCCGACATCCCCGGCACCGTAGACCAGTCGCCAACCGCGCGCCGCGATGCCCTGACCCAGGGCGTTTGCAGTCTTTGTGTAGGAGGCACGCGCGCCCGAACGTGCGCCGCAATAGACACAGACAGACAGTTTAGACATGCAGTGGACCCCTCGACCGTTCACATGCGCTGGACGGGCACGTGTTTTGACCGTTCTATCCTCGCCTGATATGCAAGCGCAACGCGCCTGCACGCGTGGGCTTTGGGGAAAGGGCGACAATGTCCAGACTGGCGGCATTGATGGGAAGGGGTGGTGGCCTTGTGGCCGGTGCCGTGGTGGTGGCCGCTGTGGCCATTGGCGCAGGGCTATACGTCAACTCGCGGGGCACAGATGCGCCCGCGCCGGAACAATCCGCATTGCCGTCGCCGGATGCGCCCGCCACGACAGAAGTCGAGACGCCCGAGGTGGCCGCCGTGGCCGAACCCGAGGTGCCTGCCGAGACAACCAAAGAGGTCGCCGCCGCTCCTGCGCCGTCCATCGACGAAGTGCGGGTGGAGGCGGACGGGCTCGCCGTCATCGCAGGCCGCGCGCAACCGGGCAGCAAGGTGACCGTCCTGCTGGACGGAGTGGCCAACACCGAGGTGATGGTGGATGCGGCGGGCGGCTTTGCCGCCTTGACGCAGATCGCGCCGAATGACGACGCGCAGGTGCTGAGCCTTGTGCAGCGCGACGCCGACACTGAAACCGCCTCGCTGGATGAGGTGATCGTTGCCCCGGTGGCGAGGCCCAAGGCCGAAGCGATTGGGCAGGACGCGCCGCAAGTGGCCCGTGTCGAAGAAGAGCCCACGCCAGAGACTGCCGCAGAACCCCGCGCTGCGCCGGTGGCCGAGGCGCCCGAGACACCGGCACCTCCGACCGAGACAGACGTGCAGGAACAGACCACCGTCGCCAAAGCCGACCCGGTGCCCGAGACAGGAGATGTGGCAGAACCTGCGCCTGCGGAAAGAGATGTGGCGGTGGCTGACCCTTCGCCCGAGACGACGGACGTCGCCGCAGCGGACACTGCACCGGACGTGAGCGAGCCGCCTCAACCCGCGCCCGAAACGGCTACCGCTGCAACAACAGACCCCGCGCCAACGCCCGAGGTCATAGCCGAAGCGCCGCCACCCGCCATTCTCAGATCGACCGAAGCGGGCGTCGAAGTGCTCAGCAGCACCGCGCCGGAGGCGCTCAACAGTATCGAGATCGACACGATCAGCTATTCGCAGTCGGGCGCAGTTGAACTGGCCGGGCGGGCGCAAGCGGAATCCGAAGTGGTCCGCGTCTATGTCGACAACCGCCCCGTCGCCGATATTGAGGTCGATGACGAAGGCCGCTGGCGCGGTGCGCTGCCGCAGATCGACACCGGCGTCTACACCCTGCGCGTGGATCAGCTGGACGCAGGCGGCGACGTGACGAGCCGTGTCGAAACCCCGTTTCAGCGCGAGGATCCTGTGGCGCTGGCGCAAGCCGATGACGTCACGGCCCCGGCCAAGCGGATCACGGTCCAGACGGGCAACACGCTCTGGGGGATATCGCGCGAACGCTACGGGGACGGACGGCTCTATGTGCAGGTGTTCGATGCCAACCGCGACAGCATCCGCGACCCCGACCTGATCTTTCCCGGACAGGTCTTTGATTTGCCGCAATAACCTGCAGGGGTGCTGGTCACTGGTGGGGCAACGCCCTATGATCTAGGTCCCAGTGACAAGGGACTGCCCCTAGATGCCAAGTGACACCGCTGCCCCGCGCAGCACAAGCCAGGCGCGCAAAGCCACACCGACCCCCGACCCGGCGGACGACGTCTCATCCAAGGAGCGCGAGTCGGGCCTGCGCACGATCCGCAAGGTCGTGCCCTACCTGTGGCCGGCGGACAAACCCTGGGTCAAACAGCGGGTTGTGCTGGCGATGCTGGCGCTGATCCTGTCCAAGGTGGTGTCGGTCTATACCCCGCTGCTTTATCGTGATGCGGTCGACGTGCTGGCGGGCGAAGGCGTGTCGGCGCTGGCGCTGGGGGCCATCGGGCTGACGGTGGCCTATGGCGTGGCGCGCCTGATGAACGTGGGCTTTCAACAGCTGCGCGATGCGATCTTTGCCAAGGTGGCGCAGCGTGCGCTGCGCATGCTCGCGCTCGAGACGTTCCAGCATATCCACCAACTGTCGATGCGCTACCACATCACCCGCAAGACCGGCGGACTGAGCCGGGTCATCGAACGGGGGGTCAAGGGCGTCGAGTTTCTGCTGCGGTTCCTGCTGTTTTCCATTGGGCCGCTGGTGCTGGAACTGCTGATGATCGGGATCGTGCTGACGATCCTCTTTGACGTGTCCTATCTGGGCGTCGTGGCGCTGACCATTGGCCTTTATGTCTGGTTCACCTTTGCGGTGACCGAATGGCGGGTAAAGCTGCGGCGGGTGATGAACGATCAGGACACCGACGCCAATCAAAAGGCCATCGACAGCCTGCTGAACTTCGAGACGGTCAAGTATTTCGGCGCCGAAGATCGCGAGGCCGCGCGCTACGATTCCGCCATGGCGGGCTACGAGGTGGCCGCGCTCAAGACCAGCTATTCGCTGGCCTTCCTGAACTTTGGCCAATCGGTGATCATCACGGCCGGTCTGGTGGGCGTGATGGTCATGGCGGCGGTTGGCGTGCAGAACGGCACGCTCACGGTGGGCGATTTCGTGATGGTCAACGCCTACATGATCCAGATCACCATGCCGCTGAACTTCCTCGGCACGGTCTATCGCGAGATCAGACAGGCGCTGGTGGATATGGGCGAGATGTTCGACCTGCTCGAACAACCCGCCGAGGTGGTTGATGCGCCAGACGCGCGTGACCTGAAGGTGGCGGCTGGGCGGGTCGAGCTGGACAACGTGTCCTTTGGCTATGACGCGGCGCGGCCCATCCTGCGCGGTGTGTCGGTCGTTGCCGAGCCGGGGCAGACGGTGGCCATTGTCGGCTCCACCGGGTCGGGCAAGTCGACGATCGGGCGGCTGCTCTTTCGGTTTTACGATGTGGGCGACGGTGCGCTGCGCATCGACGGGCAGGATGTGCGGTCAGTGACCCAAGAGAGCCTGCACGCGGCCATCGGCGTGGTGCCGCAGGATACGGTCCTGTTCAACGACACGATCCGCTACAACATCGCCTATGGCCGGGACGACGCGCGTGAAGAGGACATCTTTGACGCCGCGCGTGCAGCACAGATCCATGATTTCATCATGGGTTTGCCGGACGGGTACGAGACCACGGTGGGTGAGCGCGGGCTCAAGCTGTCGGGCGGTGAAAAGCAGCGTGTGGGGATCGCGCGCACACTGCTCAAGAACCCGCCGATCCTACTGCTGGACGAAGCGACGAGCGCGCTCGACACCGACACGGAACAGGAGATCAAGGACGCGCTGCGCGCCGCCGGCAAGGGGCGCACGGTGCTGACAATCGCGCACCGGCTGAGCACGATTGCCGAAGCCGACCGAATCGTGGTGCTGGAAAAGGGCGAGATCGTCGAGACCGGTGGCCATGACGCGCTGCTGGCGCAAGAGGGCCGTTACGCGCAGCTCTGGCACCGTCAGCAAGCGGACGAGGTGTGACGGAAAACGACGCGTTTTCCGGCTGTTTTCCGACGCGGAAAACCGCGTACCTCCAGGAAATCGCGTCGATTTCCAACCTGTTTCCGCGCCGGAAACCGGCTACTCGGCAGCCTTGAGCGGTGTGCTGGACAAGGGCAGTTCGGGCTGCGACAGATCCGGCACGGGCGGCTCGTCGAAATCCCACACCAGTTCCTGGCTCGGCATCCGACCGGCTTGTTTGGACAGGGCCCAGTCGCGTGCGGCGGAACTGGCACGGCCCAGTGACAGCTTGGCCAGCAGTTGGCTGAACCACAGCGCATAGGTCACGATCCACACCCGCATCGCCAGCATCGACGGCGTCACCATCAGCGTCAGCACTGTCGCAATGCCAAGCCCAAACACCACTGCCGTCGCCAGCTGTTTCCACCACAGCGCGGTGGGGCTGTCGACGGTGTAGCCGCCGCCGCCAAAGTCGAGGCTGAGGCCGAACATCATAGGTGCCAGCCCCGCCATCGTGGTGATCGTCGTCAACAGCACGGGCCGGATGCGGTCCTGTGCGGTCCGAATGATCGCCTCGATCCGCGGCATGTATTTCTCGTATTCCTGATACGTGTCGATCAGCACGATGTTGTTGTTCACAACGATGCCCGCCAGCGCCACGATACCCGTCCCGGTCATGATGATGGAGAAGGTCTGATCCATGATCAGCATCCCCCACAGCACGCCAGTGGTGGACAGAACCACCGCCAGCAGCACGAGGATTGCGTTGTAAAAGCTGTTGAACTGCGCCAGCAGGATGATGAACATCAGGAACAGAGCCCCGGCAAAGGCCTGCATCAGGAACGCGCCGGATTCCTCCTGATCCTGCTGGTCGCCGGTCCATTCATGTTCCAGTCCGGCGGGGAAGGGGTCGGTTTCCAGCCATTTGGTGATCTCGGCCACGCGTTCGTTTGCGTTGACCGGCACCATCCGCAGATCGCCCGCGGCAAGCTCTGCCACCATATCACGGCCCGCGCCCGCGGCATCCAGCGCCATGACGGCATAGGCCGTGCCGTCATCCGACAGGATCGGCCCGTCGGCAAATGGGCGCAGGGTGGCGATGGTCTGTTCTACCTCGGTGCCGTCGTCGGTCTCGGTCGTCTCGACCAGCTTTTGCAGCCCATCCATGACGTCCGATTTGACGTCAAAATAGCGTTTCTGGTCCACGCGGTTGATCTGCGCCAGTTCCGCCACCGGCGTGCGCGTGATGAAGTTGGCCAGCGGCACGAGGCCGTCCGCGGTGCGCACCTTGAGCGTATCCAGGGTCGACAGCACGCGGTCCTTTTCAGGCAGGCGCACACGGATCTCGATTTCCTCGTCGGAGCTGTCCACGCGCATGTTGTCGAGCCAGATGCCGCGCGTCACCAGCTGCACCATCGCGCCCACGGTGGCCACATCGGCGCCGTAGCGTCCGGCCTTTTCCACGTCCACGTCGATTTGCCAGTCGATGCCGGGCAGGGGGCGCGTGTCCTCGATCCGGGTCAGGCCGGGGGTCACGTCAAACTGCGCGCGCGCCACGCCGGCGGCGGTGAGCAAGTCTTGCCAGTCATCGCCCTTGATGCGCAGGTGCACAGGCTTGGCCGAGGCCGGGCCCTGCGCCAGCGGCAGCACTTCGGTGCGGATACCGGGGATCTGGCTCAGCTCTGCGTTCAATTCGTCGATGACATAGTCGCCGTCGAAATCGGGGGCCTTGATCTCGCGCATCACGACGTAGTCGGTGAACGGCACGGTGAACCAGGGCTGGCGGGCGTCGGGGCGTTCTTCCCACGGGATTGTCTCGATCTGCACTTGGCCGATGGTGTCGCGCGGGTTTGACGCGCCGCCCGTGTTGGCGTTCAGCCCGCCGTCACCGGCAAAGGCAAAGGCGCTGCGGATGCCTGGATGCTCCAGCACCACATCCTCAACCTGCCGCAGCAGCGTGTCTTTCTCCTCGAGGCTCATGTTGCCGCGTGCAAGCACATAGACGATGGCTTGTTCCGTCTCCGTCTCGACAAAGAATTCGACGCCACGGTTGTTGTTGCCAAAGTAGATCAGCGTCGTGCCGACAAAGACAAAGACGACGCCGATCATCACAAGTGGCATAAACGCGTTGCCGACGATGAACTGGATCACGCGGCCAAACCCCGAGCGGCGGTAGCCCGCGCGCACCTTGCGCGACCGCTCGCCAAAGACGGCCTTGGCCGCCCAAAGCGCGCCGCCACCGAGCCGGATAAACACCGCTCCGACACACAGCAGTGCCGTGACCACACCGACCAGCACCATCCCGACGCAGGCCACCAGCACAAGGCCGATCAGGAATACATCAAGGAATGTGGGCAGCACCGAGCCCCAGATGTTTTGCCCGTCCATCGCGCCAAAGGCACCCTGAACGCGCGGCAACAGCAGGGGAAACGCGTTGGTCGCCGCCGTGGCGGCCACAGCGATCACCGCCACGCCGATATGCGCCAGCAGCGGCAGGGCAGCGATGCGGTGCATCTGGGTGCCGGACCAGTCGATCAGACGCCCCAGCACACCGCCCATCACCGGCAAATATATCAGCGCCACCACCAGCGACGCGGACAGAACGAAAATCAGGGTGACGGGCAGCATGCCCATGAACTCACCCGGCACGCCGGGCCAGAACAACATGGGCAGAAACGCGCACAACGTCGTCGCGGTGGACGACACTACCGGCCAGAACATGCGCTGTGCGGCCTCAACGTATGACCGCATCGGACCGACGCCCGCTTGTTGCCGTTTGTCGGCATATTCGACGACTACGATAGCCCCGTCGACCAGCATCCCCACCGACAGGATCAGGCCGAACATCACGATGTTCGACACCGAAATGCCCATGATCGCCAGCAACACGAAACACAGCAGGAACGACGTCGGAATGGCAAAGCCCACAAGGATCGCCGCCCGCGGCCCGAGAAAGGCGAGCGACACGATCATCACCAGCGAAATGGCCGTCAGCACCGACCCTTCGAGCTGCCCCACCATCGAGGCGACCTCGCGGCTGGTGTCGTTTGAGGTGCCCACCTCGACCGCCGCCTGCAGCCCCTCGGGCCACTCGGCGGATTTCTCGTCCACCACCTCTTTGACCAGGCTGGCGGTGTCGATCAGGTTGTAGCCCTTGCGCTTGACCACTTGCAGCGCAACCGTGTCATTGCCGTTGAACCGCGCGGTCGATACGCGGTCCTCGAACGTGAGGTTGATCTGGGCGAGGTCCCCCAGGGTCACGACGCGGTCGCCATTGGTCTTGACCGGCAGGTTGTAGACGTCGCGCACATTGTCGAAGGACGACGGGATCTTGACCGCAAAGGCGCCCTGCGCCGTCTCGATCTCACCTGCCGCGATCAGTTGGTTGTTGTTCTGCACCACATTGATCAACTCGCCCGCGGTGACGTTGTATGCCTCGAGGCGCAGCGGATCGATCGTGACCTCTACCATCTCGTCACGGCTGCCCACGAGGCTCGCCTCGAGCACCGCGTCGAGCGCTTCCAGATCGTCCTGCAGCGCCTTGGCCACACGGGCGATGGTGCGTTCGGGCACGGGGCCGGTCAGGTTGACGATGACGATCGGGAATTCGGAAAAGTTGAACTCGTCGAGTGTGTATTGCTCGAACCCGCTGGGAAACTCAGATTCGGCCTTGTCCATCGCGTCCCGCACATCGGCCATGACCTGCGTCTTGTCCCAGCCGAACTCGAACTCCAGCACGACGTTGGCATAGCCTTCGGCAGCGGTGGAGGTCATCTTGTCCAGCCCGTCGAGGTCCGACAGTTCGGTTTCCATCGGCTGGATCAGCAGATCTTCCGCATCAGCGGCAGAGATGCCGGGGAAGGGGAGCGAGATCACGAGCGTCGGGATTTCGATGTCCGGCTCACCCTCTTTGGGCAGGCTGACATAGGCGAATGTGCCCACCGCGAGCGACAGCGCGATAAAGGCCAGTACCATCCGCGCGCGTGACGCGGCCCATTCGACAACACCGGTCATTGGGTCTGCTCCTGATAGGTGGGCGCGACGGTGACACCTGCGGTCACGAACTCCTGCCCGACAACGATCACGTTCACCTGATCCGGCAGCCCGGTCAGCCACACGCCCTGCGCTGTGTCGCGCAAAACGGTGACGGGGTTGAAGGCGACGAGCCCCGCCTCATCCACCGACCGCAGACCTATCTGCCCTTCGGTGTTGAGCGTGAGGGCCGAGGGCGGCAGCAGGTGCGCCTTGGCCCCCGCAGCGGATATGGCGATATCGGCGGTCTGGCCGTCGCGGATGGTCAGATCGGGGTTGGGCACCTCGATCTCCACCCGGAAGGTGCGCGTGGTCTCGTCCGCTGCCCGGCTCAGGAAGGTGACCATGCCGGTCACCTCTTGCCCGCCTGCGGCCAGCCGTGCACCGGCCTGTGCGCCAACCTCGACGCGGTTCACTTCTGTCTCGGGGACAAAGGCCACAAGCTTGATCGGGTCCAGCTGAATGATCGTGGCGCAGAGCGATCCGGGCTGCAACAGGCTGCCCAACTCGGCGGTGTCGCTTTCCAGCAGCCCGGCAAAGGGGGCGTGGATGTCGAGCCGCTCCAGCTCTTTTTCGGCAGAGGCCACGGCGGCCAGCGCGCTTTCGATGCTCGCATCTGCCGATTGAATGCCTGATTGTGCGGCGGTCACACCGGCGCGGGCGGCCTCCACCGACGCCTCGGCGGCGGCGACGGCGGCATCGGCATTCTTGACCCGCGTTTCAGCGGCAAAGCCGCCCTCGCTCAGGCGTTGGGCGGCGTTCTGGTTCACGAGCGCCTCGTCCAGGCGCGCCTGCGCCTCGATCACGCGGGCCTGCGCTTCGGGCACCCGGGCTTCGGCTTCGGTCTTGTTCGATGTGGCCTCGGCCACGCGGGCGCGCATCTCGGCCAGCGTGCTGCCCCGGGTGCCGGGGTCAAGCTGGCAAAGCAGCGCGCCTTCGTCCACGAACGCGCCCTTGCGCAGGGGGGGCGACACAACGGTCGAGGTTGTCTCGGCCCGCACGTCGACTTGGCGGGCGGCAGAGGTCTGGCCACGCAGCACCACGGCGCTGTCGATTTCGCGGGCGATGGACCGGCGGGCGACGACCTTGATCAGGCCGGTTGTGTCAATGTCTTCCTCAGCCTCTTCGGCGGATGCATCGGCGCTCGCCTCTTCCACGGCCTCGGCCGCGTCACCACCGAACTGCTGGGACAGAAACGCCATCGTGCTGTCGCGTTCGATCACCCACAGGTACAGAACCACGCCAACGCACAGGGCAAGGATCAAAGAGACAAAACGCATGGCAGTTTATTTTCCCGGTTGGTTCTGCCCAGTCGGCGACAGATGGATTGCCGTGATATAGGAGCATATACGACTGAACTAACCAGTTCAGATTACTTTTTTTGCCGCAGGTGCGCAATCCATTGCATTTGGTGCAGGCGACAGGTGGCGCGCGCGCTCTTGGCTTGGGCCGCGGCGCGCGATAAGAGGGCCTGAAAACGGGGCCTTTGGGCAGGGAGCAGGGCGTGAGCAACACCGACAGTTTCATCGATGAGGTGACCGAAGAGGTCCGGCGCGACAAGCTTTTCGGATATCTGCGGCGCTATGGCTGGATTGCCGTGCTGGCCATCGTGGTGATCGTTGGCGGTGCGTCCTTCAACGAATACCGCAAGGCACAGGAAGAGGCCAAGGCGCAGGATCTGGGCGACGCCATGCTTGCTGCACTGAACAATGACGCCGCCGAAGACCGGTCTGCCGCACTGGCCGAGATCAACGCCGAGACGCCCGAAGGAATGGCGGTGCTGGCGCTGATGCAAGCGGGTGCCTTTGCCGATGCGGGCGACACGGACGCGGCGATTGCGGCGTTGCAGCAGGTGCAGACAGCCGCCGACGCGCCGCTGATCTACCGCCAGATCGCCACGTTCCGGGCGCTGCTGTTGCAAAGCGAGACGATGGACATCGAGGCGCGCCGCGCGGAGTTCCAGACGCTGGCCGTGCCCGGCGTTCCGTTCCGCCTGCTGGCCGAAGAACAACTGGCCCTGATCGACATCGAAACGGGCAATGTGGACGCGGCACTTGACCGCCTGCGCCCGATGCTCGACGACGCCGAAGCCACCGCGGGCTTGCAACGCCGCGCCCTACAGGCAATTGTGGCCCTGGGCGGGACGTTCGACGACCAAAGCGCGGACGCGGCGACAGAAAACTGAGGGGCGGGACATGCGCATCACCCGTGGAGCACGCGCCGGCACAGTCCGGAACACAGGCCTGGCGCCGTTGGGACTGGGCGCGGTTGCCCTGTTCCTGAGCGCTTGTGCCGAGCGCGAGGTCATCCTGCCCGGAAAACGCGAGCCCATCGACGCGGTGCTGTCAGGGGCGGCCCCCGCCGAGATCGAGGCCGAAGCGGTCACCGAAGCGGCCCGCGCCATCACGTTGCCCGCACAGGTCAGCAATGCCGAGGCGCCGCAAGGCCTTGGCACACAAGCGTTTCGCACCGATCACCCGAGCCTTGGCACCGCCCTGACCCCGGTCTGGAGCGTCGGCATCGGCAGCGGCGACAGCCGCAAACACCGCATTGTCGCCGACCCCGTGGTGTCGGGCGGCCGGGTATTCACACTCGACAGCCTGAGCACGGTGTCCGCCGTGTCGACGGGCGGGCAACTGCTGTGGCAGCGCGATGTGCTGCCGGACGGGGCCAACGACAATGACGGCACCGGCGGCGGTCTGGCTGCGGATGGTGACCGGCTTTATGTCACCACCGGCTTTGGCGCGCTCAGCGCGCTGGACGCGGATACCGGCGCGATTGTCTGGACGCAGGACCTGAATGCGCCCGCCTCCGGGCGGCCCACGGTCTTTGGCGATCTGGTCTATGTGGTGGCGGGCGACGATACCGGCTGGGCACTGGACAAGGCGACGGGCCGGGTTGCGTGGCAAATCTCCTCTTCCGAAAGCCGCACGAACGTGCTGGGCGCGCCCGCGCCGGTTGTGGCCGATGGGCTCACCGTTTTTGCCTTTGGTTCGGGCGAGATGCAGGCGGTGTTCAGCCAGGGCGGTCTGCGCCGCTGGGATGCATCGGTGCTGGGCGGACGCACGGGCCGGGCCCTGTCACGCATCGATGATGTCACCGGGCGGCCCGTCGTGGCCGACGGCGTGATCTACGCCGCCAATCAGGCAGGCCGCACAATCGCCGTGAACGCCGGCAGCGGTGCCCGCGTCTGGACCGCGCCCGAAGGCGCGTTCGGCACGGTGCTGCCGGTCGCGGGCAGCGTGTTTCTGGTCAGTGACCGTAACGAATTGCTGCGCCTGAACGCCGAAGACGGCAGCCGTGTGTGGGGCACCGAGCTGCCGAATTTCGTCCAGGACCGCCCGACGCGGCGCTATGAAATCTTCGCCCATCATGGCCCGGTGCTGGCGGGTGGGCGGCTGCTGGTGGCCTCGTCCGACGGCAATCTGCGCAGCTATGACCCGTCGACAGGCGCGCTGACCGGGCTGACGGACATCCCCGCGGGGGCGACGACCGCTCCGGTCGTGGCGGGCCAGACGCTCTATGTGGTGAACCGCAAAGGCACGTTGATCGCCTACCGCTGAACCTGCCCCCTTTCGCGGGGCGGCCGGATGGTCTAAGGGCAGCGTCTGTGTTCCTGTCGGGGGCTGTCATGAGCTTCACTCTCGCCATTGTCGGGCGGCCCAATGTGGGCAAGTCGACGCTGTTCAACCGCCTTGTGGGCAAGCGCTTGGCGCTGGTCGATGACCAGCCGGGTGTGACGCGTGACCTGCGCGAGGGGGCCGGGCGGCTGGCCGATCTGCGCTTTACCGTGATCGACACTGCCGGGCTCGAGGAAGCGGAGGATGACAGCCTGCAGGGCCGCATGCGGCGCCTGACGGAACGCGCTGTGGACATGGCCGATGTGTGCCTGTTCATGATCGACGCGCGCACCGGCGTGACGCCCACTGACGAGATATTTGCGGATATCCTGCGCAAGCGGGCCGACCACGTGCTGCTGGCCGCCAACAAGGGCGAAGGGTCGGCGGCGGATGGCGGTGTGCTGGAGGCCTATGCGCTGGGTCTGGGCGAGCCCATTCGCCTCTCGGCAGAACATGGCGAGGGGCTGACCGACCTATATGCGCAACTGCAACCGCTGGCCGACGGCTTTGCCGAGCGGGCGGTGGATCAGGGCCCCGAAGTCGACGTGGATGTGGACGAGGATGACGATGACGGCCCCCGCACGCCCACGCAGGCCCGCCCCCTGCAGGTGGCCGTGGTCGGGCGGCCCAATGCGGGAAAATCCACCCTGATCAATCGCATCGTCGGCGAGGACCGGCTGCTGACCGGCCCCGAGGCCGGGATCACTCGCGACGCCATTTCCCTGCGCACCGAATGGGACGGAACGCCCATGCGCATCTTTGACACTGCGGGCATGCGCAAACGCGCCAAGGTGCAGGAAAAGCTGGAGAAACTGTCGGTCAGCGACGGGTTGCGCGCGGTGAAATTCGCCGAAGTGGTGGTGGTGTTGCTGGATGCTGCGATCCCCTTTGAGCAGCAGGACCTGCGCATCGCCGATCTGGCGGAACGCGAGGGCCGCGCGGTGGTTGTCGCGGTCAACAAGTGGGATGTCGAAGAGGACAAGCAGGCCAAGCTGCGCGATCTGCGCGAAAGCTTTGAGCGGCTCTTGCCGCAGCTGAAGGGCGCGCCGCTGGTGACCGTGTCGGCCAAGACGGGGCGCGGGCTGGACCGGCTGCACGGCGCGATCCTGCGCGCGCATGAGGTGTGGAACCGGCGGGTGCCGACCGCGGCGCTGAACCGCTGGCTGGCCGGCATGATTGAGGCGCACCCGCCGCCCGCGCCACAGGGCAAGCGGATCAAGCTGCGCTACATGACGCAGGCCAAGACGCGGCCCCCGGCCTTTGTGGTGATGTGCAGCCATCCCGACAAGGTGCCCGAGAGCTACAATCGTTATCTTGTCAACAGCTTACGGCTCGACTTTGACATGCCGGGCACGCCGATCCGGGTCTTCATGCGCGGGCAAAGCCAGGACAATCCGTTCAAGGGCCGGAAAAAAGCGCCGCCGTCGAAGCTGCGCAAACATACTGACGGGCGGCGGAGCTAGACGTCTTCCGACACGGAAATCGGCGGGACTTTGTGTCAAAGTCCGCGCGCGCCCTTGGTCGTCGGCAGCAGCAGGATGAACGCGGCGCACAGCGCAACGAGACCGGCCATGCTGACCAATCCGTTTTGCACGACAATGCCCACAAGCGCCCAGATTGCGGCGATCCCGTAGGTCGGCACCTGCGGTACTCTGGTTTGGATGCCGTAGGCGAGCGCTGCCGCGATGGCGATCATCAGAAGGGCGGCAAGGTCTTCGGACAGAAATCCGTAGCCGCCCAGCAGCAACCCGATGGCGACGCAGGACGCGGCACTGAGCCAACCGGCATAGAGGCCGACCGGCCAGGCCGCGGCCCACGCGTCACCTGCGGGCGCGCGGAACAGGGCGACGAGGGCAGGGACCAGCATCGCCCAGATCAGGATCGTCGCCCAGACTGGGCTGAGCACCGCCACGGGCAGCCAGATGGCACCCACGGCGAGCGACAGGGCCAGCGGTGCGCGCATCCTGTTCCAGCCTGCATCCGTGCCGCGCCTGAGCAGGCCAAAGCCTGCGCCCACGATCAGCCACAGGTAGATTATGCCCCAGATTGCAAAGGCATAGCCCTTTGGCTGCACCGGCGGGTCATCCTGCGGGATGGGGAAACTGTCCGGCTCGAACCCGCCGAAATCGGGCACCCAGAGCGGCGACGCGCCAAAGGCGAGCGTCAGGGCCAGCACCAGTGCGGCGCGCCATGCGCTCATGCCAGGGTGCCGTCGGCTGTGAGGGTCGATTTGCCGCCCAGATAGGGGGCGAGGGCACGTGGCAACGCCACGGAACCATCTGATTTCTGGCCGTTTTCCAGCACCGCGATCAGGCAGCGCCCGACGGCGAGGCCGGAGCCGTTGAGCGTGTGCACGAACTCGGGCTTGCCGCCCGACGCGGGCTTGAACCTGGCGTTCATGCGGCGGGCCTGAAAGTCGCCTGTGGTGGAAACGGAGCTGATCTCGCGATAGGCGTTCTGACCGGGCAGCCACGCCTCGATATCGAAGGTGCGGCGCGCGCCGAACCCCATGTCGCCGGTGCAGAGCACGACGGTTCTGTAAGGGATTTCAAGGGCTTCGAGGATGCCTTCGGCACATTTGAGCATCCGCTGCTGTTCGGTCTCGGAGGCGTCGGGATGGGTGATGGAGACCATCTCGACCTTCTCGAACTGGTGCTGGCGGAGCATGCCGGAGGTGTCACGACCGGCGCTGCCGGCTTCCGACCGGAAGCAGAGCGTGTGGGCCGTCATGCGGATGGGCAGATCACCCTCGTTCAGGATATCGCCCGCAACGGAATAGGTCAGCGGCACCTCGGAGGTGGGGACAAGCCACATGCCATCCTCGGTCCGGTAGCTGTCCTCGCCAAATTTCGGCAACTTGTCGGTGCCGTACATCGCATCATCGCGTACTAGCACAGGAGAGTTAACTTCCAGTAAACCGTTCTGGTCGACATGGGTGTCGATCATGAATTGCGCCAATGCGCGGTGGATGCGGGCGACGGCCCCCTTGAGCATGACAAAGCGGCTGCCGGAGGTCTTGGCAGCAGTTTCGAAGTCCATGGAGGCGGCAACTCCTGCAATCTCGAAATGCTCTTTTGCAGCGAAATCAAAGTTTTGCTGGTTGCCCCAGCGGTTCACCTCAACGTTATCCGCCTCGTCCGCGCCGTTGGGCACGTCGTCGGCGGGCAGGTTGGGGATGCGGGCCAGCGCGTCGGTGAGCTGTGCATCAAGGGCCTTGGCCTTGTCCTGCATGGCGGCGATTTCCGCTTTCTTTTCAGAGACAAGGGCGCGCAGGCGCTGGAATTCATCCTCGTCCCCGCGGGCCTTGGCGGCGCCGACCTCTTTGGAGGCCTTGTTCTGATCGGCCTGCGCGGTTTCGGCTGCGAGGATGCAGGCGCGGCGTTTTTCGTCCAGTTCCAACAGGTTAGACGACGTTCCTGTGTCCCCGCGGCGCGCGAGGGCGGCGTCGAACTGGTCAGGATTGGCGCGGATGGCGCGGATGTCGTGCATGGTTCTGGTCCTTTGGGACGGGTTGCGGTGCGCGTCATATGCCCGATTGGCGGGACCGGGAAAAGGGGGCAAAACGGGCGACACAAGCTGTGCACAATGTGTGCACAACCTGTGCACCGGAGGTGCGCGTTGGGCGTTAGCGTTGTGTTAATCGTCAGGCGCGTCCCAGCCGGGGGGCAGGGTGGCTTGCCATTTGCGCCATGCCGCTTCGAAGTCGGGCCCGTCGCGGTTGGGGTCGTACCAGTGGTCGGGTGCGGTGACGCCTTCTGGCAATTCGACAGAAGCATCGCCGTATATATCGTCGAAATGCGCCTGCATTTGTGGTACATTGGTACAATCAGCAGACCTCAGCGCAGCACCTAGGAGAGCAGCTGCGCTCAGGGCAGTTGTGTGGTCAAATCGCGCCCCGAAGAGGTTTGCCCCCTGCAACTGCGCCCCGAAGAGGTTTGCCCTCTGCAATTGCGCCCCTGTGAGGTCTGCCCCCTGCAAATGCGCCCCGATGAGGTATGCCCCCTGCAACTGCGCCACGTCGAGGAATGCCCCCTGCAACTGCGCCCCGTGGAGGTGTGCCCCCTGCAACTGCGCCCTGTCGAGGAATGCCCCCTGCAACTGCGCCCCATGCACCAACGCCCCCTGCAACTGCGCCCAGCCGAGGAATGCCCCCTGCAACTGCGCCCCTTGCAGCAATGCCTGTTCGAATTTGGCACTGTTCAAATCTGCCGATTGCAGATTGGCTCCGCGCAGGTCGATCTCCCCTTTTTTCAATGGATCGGGTGCGACATTGGCAAGGCTGCCCAGAGTTTGGGCGGCTTTTTCCATGTCGGAGCGGAGCTTGGGCAGTGCATGAGCCCATGCACGAAATTCTTCTGGTTTTGCGTCTTTCGGTCGTTTTTGGCCGGGCACTTCGGCGCTGAGTTCGCGAACGTAGACGGACAGCAGGCGGGCGATGCGGGGGACTTCGGTGGGCTTCTCCTTTGCCAGCCCTTCGAGCCGGTCGATGGCGGCGTTGCGCTGGACGATGTCGTCTTGCCAGTGGTCAACGTAACCTTGTTTGCGGTGCCATGTGGTGATCTGGCGGCGGGCGTAGAGACCTTTGGTGGCCTCGTTGATCTTGTCGTTGAACAGGCTTTCCTGACTGAGGCCAAGCCGGATCAGGGTGAAGGGAAAGGCGATGACCGCACCCAGCACCGCCGTGAGGCCGCCGATGCGCAGGATGTAGAACAGATAGTCGTTGGTGCGGCCTGACGCCTCGAGCGTGGACCAGATGAGGCCGAAGAGGCCGAGCAGGAGGATGCCGACGAGTGCCACATAGAGGGTCAGGCTTGTGAGCATCAGCACCGGGTGGATGCGGCCCAGACCGAGGGATGCGGTGAGCTTGTGCAGCGGTCCCTTGTCGCCCTTGGCGTCCAGCAATGTGCGGTAGATTAGCCATGACGCGGCCAGCACACCCGCAAGCGTGAGCGCGCCCCAGAAGAGCGGCGCGGGGACCTGCAGGGTGACTGTGACCGGTTCGTCCATACGCGCAACTATGGCGCTGAACTGCGTCAGTGGGAAGTCAGCGCGTGCAGCGCCTCGCGGACCCAGGCGCCGATGCGCACCGCGATGGCGCGGTTGCCGTCCTGGCTGGAGGTGACGGCGACGACCTCGTATCCGCCATCGGCACGCGCCTGCAAAATCGGGCTGCCGGAATTGCCACCGATCACGCTGCACCCGACAGTCAGCAGCCCGTCGCTCAGATCCGTGAGCGGGCAATCGGTGCGGCCCGACAGACGAAAGGGGATCATGCGGTGGTAGCCCAGCAGTGCGAATGCGCGGCCCTCGGGCCGGCCCAGCGGCAGGGGTTCGACCCCCAGGATCGGGCTGTCGAGCAGCCACAGGCCGATGTCGAAATCCGGGGTGTGGCGGCCGTCGCTGAAATAGGCGGGGTTGCGTTTCTTGGCCACGATGCGTCGGGTGGCAACCGTTTCGGAATTGAACGCACCGGCGAGAAACCGAAGCTGTTGGTCAGGCGCGTCGCGCGCCGTCCCGCCAGAGCAGTGCCCGGCTGTCAGCACCACGTCGGGCGCGATCAGCGTGCCCGAGCAAAAGCCGCGGTCGGGATCGAGCGGGTCAATGACGCGACCGATGGCGGGCCAGTCGCGGGCCTGCGCGTCGGGCAGTGGCCCCATGGGCACGGTGATGCGGTCGGCCTGCGCGGGCAGGGCACAGCAGAGCAGCAGAAAGAGGCACAAGTATCGCATTCCTCGCAACCTAGCGCGCGACGCGGTGACCGTCTATTGGCGCTTGCGCCGGTCCTGCGCACGCCCTAGGTAGAGCGAAATCTCGAACACGACGACAGGACGCGTGCCACATGGAAGCCTTTGGCCAGTTTATCCCCCTGATCCTGATCTTTGCGATCATGTATTTCCTGCTGATCCGGCCTCAGCAGAAGAAGGTCAAGGAACACCAGCAGATGGTCGAGGCGCTGCGCCGGGGCGACCAGGTGGTCACGCAGGGCGGGCTGATCGGCAAGGTGGCCAAGGTCAAGGAAGACAACGAGGTCGAGGTCGAATTGGCCGAGGGCGTGAAGGTGCGCGTGGTCAAATCGACCATCGCACAGGTGCTGACAAAGACTGAGCCCGCGAAATAATGCTCCAGATCGAGGGCTGGAAACGGGTTCTGATCTGGGCGCTTGTGGCGCTGGGGCTGGTGTTGGCGCTGCCCAACGGGTTCTACACGCGGGTGGAGCAGCACAATGACGCCGTGCAGGCGATTGAGCTGGGCGCGGACACGGGCGAAAATCAGGCGCTGCGGTCGCAATGGCCCGACTGGATGCCGTCGTCGCTGGTCAATTTGGGTCTCGATCTGCGCGGGGGCGCGCATCTGCTGGCCGAAGTGCAGGTCGAGGATGTGTATGCGAGCCGGATGGAGGCCAGCTGGCCCGAGATCCGCGATTTGCTGCGTCAGGAGCGCAGCGTTATCGGCACGATCCGGTTGCAGCAGTCGGCCCCGGATGAGCTGCGCATTCGCATCGGTGAGCCTGCCGGATTGCAGCGCGCGCTGGAACGCGTGCGGTCGCTGGCGCGGCCCGTACAGACGCTGACGGGAGTGGGTGCAAATGACATTGAGGTAAGCGCGACCGGGGGCGACACGATCATCGTGACGCTCAGCGACGAAGAGCGGCTGGCCTCGGACGAACGGACCGTGCAGCAAAGCCTCGAGATTGTGCGGCGGCGGATCGATGAGGTGGGCACACGCGAGCCGACCATTCAGCGGCAGGGCACACAGCGCATCCTCATTCAGGTGCCGGGCATCGGGTCGGCGGCGGAGCTGAAGGAGATCATCGGGACAACGGCGCAGCTGACGTTCAACCCCGTGGTCAACCGGACGTCGGATGCAAATGCGAGCCCCGGCATCGGCAACAAGCTGGTGCCGTCGCTGGACGAGCCGGGTGAGTTCTATGTGATCGAAAGCGCGCCGGTGGTGACGGGTGAGGACCTTGTGGATGCGCAGCCCGCCTTTGACCAGAACGGCAGCCCGGCGGTGAATTTCCGGTTCAACACCTCTGGCGCGCGGCGGTTTGGCGACTACACTGCGGAAAACATCGGCTCGCCCTTTGCGATTGTACTGGATGACGAGGTGGTCAGTGCCCCGGTGATCCAGAGCCACATTCCCGGTGGGTCGGGGATTATCACGGGCCGCTTTTCGGTCGAGGAATCGACCAACCTGGCGGTGCTCTTGCGGGCGGGCGCGTTGCCTGCGGAACTCACGTTCCTCGAGGAACGGACCATTGGCCCGGAACTGGGGCAGGACAGCATCGACGCGGGCAAGGTGGCGACGATGGTCGCCTTTGCCGCCGTGCTGGTGTTCATGGCGCTGAGCTACGGGCTGTTCGGTCTGTTTGCCAACGTGGCACTGATCGTCAATATCGGGCTGATCTTTGGCCTGCTGAGCATGATCGGGGCGACGTTGACGCTGCCGGGTATCGCGGGGATCGTGCTGACGGTGGGGATGGCTGTGGACGCGAACGTGCTGATTTTCGAGCGCATCCGCGAAGAGTTGAAGAGCGCCCGTGGCCCCGCGCGCGCGATCGAGCTGGGCTATGAAAAGGCGCTGTCGGCCATTCTGGACGCCAACATCACCACGTTCATCACCGCCGTGATCCTGTTTGCCATGGGCTCCGGCCCGGTGCGCGGCTTTGCGATCACGCTGGGGCTGGGCATCCTGACGTCGGTGTTCACGGCGATCTTTGTCACGCGGTTGCTGATCGTGATGTGGTTTGAACGTCGCCGTCCCAAGACGATTGAGGTGTGAGATGCGACTGACAGTTGCCAAGCGAACGCGTCATGCCCGGCCTCGGGGGGGCATCGCAGCATCCATTCCGTCCCGGACATCAGACACGATTATTGTCACGTATTGTGCGCGCGACATCGCAGTATGCCCTCCCGGGGGGGAGGTCGGACATGGCGCGTTCGCGCCGGGCGTTTCATTCAACCCCCTGAGCGGTGATCTCTGATGCGACTGAAGCTGGTCCCCAAGGAAACCTCGATTGATTTCTTTACCCGCTGGAAGCTGTGGCTGGGCATATCGGGGCTGTTGATCATCATCGGCTTTGCCAGCTTTGCACTGCAAGGTCTGAACTTTGGCATCGACTTTCGCGGCGGCACCACGGTGCGGACGGAAAGCACGCAGCCGGTGGATATCGGGCTTTATCGTGATGCGCTGACGCCGCTGGGGTTGGGCGATATCTCCATCACGGAGGTGTTCGACCCGACCTTTGCCGCGGATCAGAACGTGGCGATGATCCGCATTCAGGCGCAGGAAGGGCAGGAGGCGGTGACGCCGGATACCATCCGCGAGGTGCAGGGCGCGCTGGTGGCTGCGGTGCCGGACATGAAGTTCCTGTCGGTCGAATCCGTCGGGCCGAAAGTGTCGGGCGAGTTGATCACGACTGCCGCCATTGCCGTTGTCCTCGCCATCGGGGCGGTGCTGATCTACATCTGGTTGCGGTTTGAATGGCAGTTTGCGCTGGGGGCCGTGGCGGCGCTGGTGCATGACGTGATCCTGACCATCGGGATATTCTCCGAACTGCAGATCAAGTTCGATCTGGCCATTATCGCGGCCCTGCTGACCATCGTGGGCTATTCGCTGAACGACACGGTCGTGGTGTTCGACCGGGTGCGGGAGAACCTGCGCAAGTTCAAGAAAAAGCCGCTGGCCGAGGTGCTCAACATCTCGATCAACGAGACGCTGAGCCGGACGGTCATGACCTCTGTCACGACGCTGCTGGCGCTGATCTCGCTTTATATTCTGGGCGGGGACGTGATCCGCGGGTTCGTCTTTGCGATGATCTGGGGCGTGATCGTGGGCACGTATTCGTCGGTCTTTGTGGCGTCGACCATCCTGCTGTGGCTGGGGGTCAAGCGGAACTGGGACAAGACGGACCCCAACACCACCGGAAACCAGTTCGCCAACGTGGATGCTTGACGCTTTTGCTACGGCTCTGGCGTTGCCGGGACTGTGGTGGTTGGCGGGCGCGATTGTTGCGGCGGGGTTGGTGCGGGGCTTTACCGGCTTTGGCTCTGCGATGATCATCATGCCCGCGGCGTCGTCGGTGCTGGACCCGTTTGCGGCGCTGGTCTTTCTCACCGTGGTGGAGTTCTGGGGACCGCTGCCCAATTTGCCCGCCGCCTTGCGCACCGGGCAACGGGCAGAGACGCTGCACCTGCTGGCAGGGGCTGCTGTCGGGTTGCCGCTGGGCCTGTGGGCGCTGTCGTTTCTGGCGCCTGACGCCTTTGGCTGGCTGGTGTCCTGCGTGGTGCTGGTACTGCTGGTGCTGGTGATGACCGGCTGGCGCTATGCGGGCCCGTTGCGTGCGCCTGCGGTGGCGGGTGTGGGCAGTCTCGGCGGGTTTCTGGGCGGTGTCGCAGGCGTGCCAGGGCCGCCTGTGATCATGCTCTATATGGCGAGCGCGCTGCCGGTTGCGGTGATCCGGGCGAATTTCCTGCTGTACCTGTTGGGCATCGATCTGATGATGATGACGGTGCTGCTGGGTGCGGGGCTGTTGGATACGGTGGCGCTGATGGCGGGGGTGCTGCTGGTGCCGCTCTATATGCTGGCCAATGTGGCGGGGGCGTGGGTGTTTGACCCGGGCGCGGAGCGACTTTTCCGCGCGGTGGCCTATCTGGTGGTTGCGGCATCGGCTATCCTGGGCCTGCCGGTTTGGGAGTAGATCATGCGCCTTAACGAGATCGAGTTTACCGACGCGAAACCTGTCGAGGGCTACGGGCCGGGGTTTTTCCGCATTGGCGGTGAGGTGATCGAGGGCCCGGCGCTGGCCGGCCCCATGGGCACGGTGCCTTGGGGTGGGTACGCGGATGACGCGGCGCTGGTGGCACTGGCCGATCATATCGACGTGCTGTTTCTGGGCACGGGCGCGGATATCGGCCACATCCCGGCAGGTCTGCGCAGCGCGCTGGAGATGGCCGGTATCGGGGTCGAGGTCATGTCGTCGCCGTCGGCTGCGCGGACCTACAACGTGTTGCTGAGCGAAGGGCGACGGATCGCGCTGGCGATGATGCCTGTCTGAGCGGGTGGCAGAGAAAATTCGCCGAATTTTCTCGCAGGTGGAGGGGGGCCAGCCCCCCGGCTTCGCCTCCCCCCGGAGTTTATCTGGCGAGATGAAGGTGGATCAGGGCTTTTGACAGCCGCCTCAATCGGTTAGCCATAGGTCATGGAATTGACTGTCACCGATCTGGCCGTGGGGCGGGGGGGCGTGCCGCTCTTGGCGGGGGTGTCTTTTGCGTTGTCGCCGGGGCGTGCACTGGTGCTGCGGGGGCCCAACGGGTCGGGCAAGACGACGCTTTTGCGAACAGTGGCTGGGTTGCAGCCTGCGATGGCGGGTGATGTCGCAGGGGCGGACGAGCGCATCGCCTATGCCGCCCATGCGGACGGGCTGAAGGCGGCGCTGACAGTCGTTGAGAACCTGGGCTTTTGGGCCGCGGTGTTCGGGCAGTCGGAGATTGCACCGGCGCTGGCCGCCTTTGATCTGGCGGGGTTTACGGGGCGGCGTGCGGGGCAGTTGTCGGCGGGGCAGAAGCGGCGGCTGGGACTGGCGCGGCTGATGGTGACGGGGCGCCCCATCTGGGTTCTGGACGAGCCGACCGTGTCGCTGGACACCGCGTCGGTTGCGCGGTTTGCGGACGCGGTGCGGGCGCATCTGGCGGGCGGTGGCATGGCGCTGATGGCCACGCATATCAACTTGGGGATCGAGGCGGACGTGCTGGATGTCACAGGATTTCAGGCACAGGCCGCCACGGTGGCGCAGGGCGATGAGGCGTTTCTGTGAGGGCGCTGTTTTTTCGCGACTTGCGGCTGGCGCTGCGGGCCGGGGGCGGCTTTGGCCTGGGGATTGCGTTTTTTCTGATCGTCGTGGTGCTGGTGCCGTTCAGCGTGGGGGCGGAGGTCACGCTCTTGTCGCGGATCGCGCCGGGTGTGCTGTGGCTGGGCGCGCTGCTGGCGTGCCTGTTGTCGCTGGACCGGCTTTTGGCGGTGGATTGGGAGGACGGCGCGCTGGACCTGCTGGCCACGTCGCCGCTGCCGCTCGAAGGGATCGTGGCGGTCAAGGCGGCAGCGCATTGGGTGACGACGGGCCTGCCGCTGGTGCTGGCGGCCCCGCTGTTTGGCATTCTGCTGAACCTGCCGGTTGGGGGCTATGGCACGCTGGTGCTGAGCCTTGGGCTCGGCACGCCGGCGCTGTCGATGATCGGTGCGTTTGGTGCCGCGCTGACCGTGGGGATCAAGCGGGGCGGGCTGCTGCTGTCGCTGCTGGTGCTGCCGCTATATGTGCCCACGCTGATCTTTGGCGCCGAGGCGGCGCGGCGGGCGGCGCAAGGCCTGGATGCGGCGACGCCGCTGATGCTGCTGGCCGGGGTGAGCGGGGCGGTGCTGGCCTGCATGCCATTTGCCGCAGGGGCGGTTTTGCGGGTGAACTTGCGGTAACGCGGAATTACATTGTCGGTGGTGTTCAGGGGGCTTAAAACCAGATCATGTCACTATGGGAATATGCCAATCCGGTCAGGTTCTTGGGGCTCAGCGCGCGGGTCCTGCCGTGGTGCTGGGCGGGTGCGGCGCTGTGCCTTGGGGTGGGGCTGGTCTGGGGGTTTTTCTTTACCCCCGATGATTTCCGCCAGGGCTCCACGGTCAAGATCATCTATCTGCATGTCCCGTCCGCGTTCCTGGCGATCAATGTCTGGTTCATGATGCTGGTGACCTCGCTGATCTGGATCATCCGGCGGCACCATGTGTCGGCCCTTGCGGCCAAGGCGGCGGCCCCGGTCGGCATCGTGATGACGCTGATTGCGCTGGTCACCGGGGCAATCTGGGGCCAGCCGATGTGGGGGACGTGGTGGGCATGGGATCCGCGGTTGACCTCGTTCCTGATCCTGTTTCTGTTCTACCTCGGCTACGTGGCCTTGTGGGAGGCGGTGGAGGATCCGGACACGGCCGCTGACCTGACATCGATCCTGTGCCTTGTCGGCACTGTCTTTGCGGTGCTGAGCCGGTATGCGGTAAATTTCTGGAACCAGGGGCTGCATCAGGGCGCGTCCCTGAGCCTCGACAAGGAGGAAAACGTGGCGGATGTGTTCTATGTGCCGCTGCTCGTGTGCATGGCCGGGTTCGTGCTGCTGTTTCTGGCGCTGGTGCTCTACCGGACGGGCACCGAGATCCGGGTGCGCCGTACGCGGGCACTGATCGCGCGCGAGACGCGCAGCGCCCCTGCGCAGGCGGAGGAGGCGTGATGCCGGATCTGGGCAAATATGCGGACGCGGTGCTGTCGGCCTATGCGGTGTCGATTGCGCTGCTGGTGGCCATCGTCGTGCTGAGCCTGTGGCGCGGGCGGCGCGTGCGGGCCGAGATGGAAGACGTGGAGCGGCGGCGCGATGGCTAAGGTGTCGCCCCTGATGCTGGCCCCGATCGGGATATTCGCCGCCTTCGTGGCCATGGCGGCAGTCGGCATGTTTCGCGAGAACCCGAATGAGCTGCCCTCCACCCGTGTGGGGGGACAAGCGCCCGCATTGACGGAGGCGCAGCTGGCCGAATTCCCGTCAGTGGGCGCAGGCGATCTGGCACGCGGCGAGGTGACTCTGGTGAATTTCTGGGCGTCCTGGTGTCCGCCCTGCCGGGCAGAGCATCCCAAGCTGCTGGAAATGGCCGCCGATGGTATCCCGATCATCGGGGTCAATTTCCGCGACACCGAAGGACCGGCGTCAAGCTACTTGGACGACGATGGCAATCCGTTTGTCGCCATCGCCTTTGATCCTGCGGCCCGCTCGGCAATCGACTGGGGTGTGACGGCCCCGCCGGAAACGTTCATTCTGGATGGGGACGGCACCGTGTTGTTCCGGTTCCAGGGCCCGTTGGTCGGGTCGGACTATGAGCAGCGGTTTCTGCCCGCGCTCGAAGCGGCGCTGGAACCGGAATGACAAATGCCACGACGATAAGCCGTGGCGTCGGTTTTTCATTCAGATGTATGGCTTCAGGCGCGCTTGGTGCGACGCATCACAGCGAATGCGCCGAGGCCGGCAAGCAACAGTGGCAGACCAGCGGGCAACGGCACTGCCGGCGTGTTCGGTGGCACGACCGCCGCCTCGAACTCGCCGAGAGCGCCCGACTTCAAGAAGCTGACCACAAGCTTGTTGCCCTGAGCACCTTCAAAGTCGAGCAATGTGAACTCGTTGTTGGTTAGGGTGTTGTTGGTGTCAGAATCCAATGCAGCCGTCACGTCTAGCTTGTCTACCGAGATGCCGTCCAGGAAAAGCTCGACAAACGAGCCAGCCTCGGTGTCGAGAAGGTATATGTCGGTCAAGGCAAGGATTGACGTGAATTCAAACGTCAACGAGCCACCGACGGCGTCGTCAGGTGTGCCAGGATTGTTTTCCTGAACGATCAGGGCGTTGTCAAAACGGCGGGTGTCCGTAGGGTCCACACTGTTTGTGAACGGGTTGGCGAGGTCGGGATCGTTCACGATGCTCGGTGCGTTTTCCGTGTCGAACACGACGGCCTGCGCGACGCCGCCCATGGCAGACACATCAGCGACAATGCCATCACCAAAATCCGTATTCAAACTCAAGATCTGGCCCGGCGTAAATTCACCAAAGTCCACAGTTGCAGCCGAGGCCGCCCCGGTCAGGCCTACGACAAACGCGCCGGCAGCAATAAATTTGTACATGCTTCAATTCTCCAAACCGCACCACAGAATTTAATAAATTAGTTAATGCCGATACGAATGAGAAACAATATTCGCGTACAACTGTTCGCCGCAATAACGACAGATTCTACCAATGCGTGTTGTATCGGTCGAATATGTGGCAGATGGATTTCAGATTTTACCCTTACACAGAAACAATACGTATCTAGACCCCCGTTTTGTTGCAAAATCGCAGGACAAATCATCACGCGTCTGGAAAACGGTTTGGCGATTCGCATTCAAGTGAGAATGACGGATTGATACGCCCCAGGCATTCCGCGCATGTCTCATGATGTCGCGGGTCTTGCAGAACCCGCCGCAGCGGGTTCTCCACTTGTTTCCTGCCCCAGTGTGCTTACGCCGCCGACGCGAGGTTGCGCAGGACGTAATGCAGCACGCCGCCATGTTCGATATATTCGATCTCGATGGCGGTATCGATCCGGCATTTCAGCGTGATCTCCTTGACCGTACCGTCGGCCATTTGGATCGTGCACGGCACCTCTTGCAGCGGCTGGATGGTGTCGAGGCCGGAGATGCTCACCGTTTCCTCGCCTGTGAGGCCCAGCGATTTGCGGGTGTCGCCGTTTGTGAACTCGAACGGGATCACGCCCATGCCGACCAGGTTGGAGCGGTGGATACGTTCGAACGACTCCGCAATCACCGCCTTGACGCCCAGCAGGGCTGTGCCCTTGGCCGCCCAGTCGCGGGACGATCCGGCGCCGTATTGCTCACCGCCGAAGATCACCAGCGGCGTGCCCGCCTCTTGATGTGCCATGGCCGCGTCAAAGATCGAGGTTTGTGTCCCGTCGGGACCTTTGGTGTAGCCGCCTTCGACGCCGTCCAGCATCTCGTTCTTGATGCGGATGTTGGCGAAGGTGCCGCGCATCATGATCTCGTGGTTGCCGCGGCGGGAGCCGTATGAGTTGAACTCGCGCGGGGCGACCTGACGTTCTGTCAGATACCGGCCCGCGGGGGTCGATTCCTTGAACGCACCGGCGGGCGAGATGTGGTCTGTGGTGATCATGTCGCCGAGCAGCGCCAGCACCTTGGCCCCGTCGATGTTGGTGATCACGCCGGGTTCGGGCGACATGCCCTGGAAGTAGGGCGGGTTCTGGACGTAGGTGGAGGTGGGCGGCCAGTCGTAGGTCTTCTGGTCCGTGGTTTCCACGCCCTGCCATTTCTCGTCGCCCTTGAAGACGTCGGCGTATTTGGTCTGGAACGCCTCGCGGGTGACCGTGGCCTCGACCAGTTCGGCGACCTCCTGGGACGAGGGCCAGATGTCTTTGAGGTAGACATCGTTGCCGACCTTGTCGGTGCCAATCGCGTCTTCGGCCAGGTTGATGTCGAGCGTTCCGGCCAGCGCGTAGGCCACCACGAGCGGCGGCGAGGCAAGGTAGTTGGCGCGCACATCCGGTGAGATCCGGCCCTCGAAATTGCGGTTGCCGGACAGGACCGAGGTAGCGACCAGATCGCCGTCGGCGATGGCCTTGGAAATCTCGGGCTGCAGCGGGCCAGAGTTGCCGATGCAGGTGGTGCAGCCATAGCCCACCAGGTTGAAGCCGATGGCGTCGAGGTCGTCCTGCAACTCAGCCGCCTCAAGATAGGCGCTGACCACCTGTGAACCGGGGGCGAGCGATGTTTTTACCCATGGTTTGCGGTTCAGACCCAATGCGCGCGCCTTGCGCGCCACCAGCCCTGCGCCGATCATGACGTAGGGGTTGGAGGTGTTGGTGCAGGACGTGATCGAGGCGATCACGACCTTGCCCGATTCCATGGTGTAGTCTTCGCCTTCGACGGCGACTTCCTTGCCCATGGGGCGCTTGAACGTCTCTTCCATCTCCTTGCGGAAGGCGGTTTGCCCTTCGGTCAGGGCGACATAGTCCTGCGGGCGTTTGGGGCCCGAGATGGCGGGCACGATGGTGCCCATGTCGAGGTGCAGCGTGTCGGTGTAGATCGGCGCATAGTCCGCGCCGCGCCAGAAGCCGTTTTCCTTGGCATAGGCTTCGACCAGCGCGATGCGCGCCTCGTCGCGGCCTGTGTTGCGCAGGTAACGGAGCGTCTCGCCGTCGATCGGGAAGAAGCCGCAGGTGGCACCGTATTCGGGGGCCATGTTGGCGATGGTCGCGCGGTCGGCCAGCGGCAGGCTGTCGAGCCCTGCGCCGTAGAATTCGACGAATTTGCCGACGACGCCTTTGGCGCGCAGCATCTCGACCACCTTGAGCACGAGGTCTGTGCCTGTGGTCCCCTCGACCATGGAGCCGGTCAGCTCGAACCCGATCACTTCGGGGATAAGCATCGAGATGGGCTGGCCCAGCATGGCCGCCTCCGCCTCGATCCCGCCAACGCCCCAGCCAAGGACAGCCGCGCCGTTCACCATGGTTGTGTGCGAGTCGGTGCCCACGAGTGTGTCGGGATAGGCAACCTCGGCCCCGTCCTGATCCGTGTCGGTCCAGACGGTTTGCGCCAGATACTCCAGGTTCACCTGATGGCAGATGCCGGTGCCGGGGGGCACAACGCGGAAGTTGTTGAACGCCGACTGACCCCATTTGAGGAAGGTGTAGCGCTCCATGTTGCGCTCGTATTCGCGGTCCACGTTCATCTGGAAGGCGCGGGGATTGCCGAACTCGTCGATCATGACGGAGTGGTCGATGACCAGATCAACCGGGTTCAGCGGGTTGATCTTTTCCGGATCGCCGCCGAGGGCCACAAGCCCGTCACGCATGGCGGCCAGATCCACGACTGCGGGCACACCGGTGAAATCCTGCATCAGCACGCGCGCTGGACGATAGGCAATCTCGCGCGGGTTCTTGCCACCCTTGGCACCCCACTCGGCAAACGCCTTGATGTCGTCGACGGTGACGGTCTTGTCATCCTCGAAGCGCAACATGTTTTCCAGCACCACCTTGAGGGCGGCGGGCAGGTTGGAAAAGTCACCCAAACCGGCCTCGGTCGCGGCGGGAATGGAGTAATAGGCGATGGATTGGTCGCCAACGGTTAGCGTCTTGCGCGTCTTGGCGGTATCGTGTCCGACGGTAATGGGCATGGGAATTCCTTTCCTGAGGCGGATGGAGCGTCAACTTGGGGGCGTCTTGCCTTATGGTGGGCAGCGGATCAACAACAATTGGGAAGCCTGCGACGATTTTGTATACCGTAGCATACAGAATTATCAACGAGCGCGCGAGATCGTGAACGGGCTGACACAAACGCTCAACAAACCTTGATTGGTCAAAGCATATCACGTCCCATACATCAGGCGCATACCGCAGATGCGGACCCTCCGGACAAAACAAGCGTACAGATGAAAAAACTGATCCCTCTGGCCATTGCGGCCGCGACCTCATTGACAGCGGCGCAAGTGTTGGCCGACCAGCCTGTCGTGGTGGAATTGTTCACTTCTCAGGGCTGTTCGTCCTGCCCGCCGGCGGATGCGCTGATGCATGACTTGGCGGTGCGCGATGACGTGATCGCGCTGGCGCTGCATGTGGACTATTGGGACTATATCGGCTGGAAAGACGAGTTCGCCGATCCCGACTATGCCAAGCGGCAGCGGGGCTATGCGGTCGAGGGCGGGCGGCGGTCGGTCTATACGCCGCAGATGATCATCAACGGCGAGACGGATATCGTGGGCACCCGGCCCATGGAGCTGTCCAAGGTGATCGCAGAGCATTCGGCGCGTCCCGAAACGGTCAAGCTCGATGTCGCCCGTGACGGTGACACCCTGAATATCGCGGCCGAGGCGCATGGCGCGTCCGGCCCGTTTCTGGTGCACATGGTCCGCTACACCCCCGAACGCACGGCCAAGATCACGCGTGGCGAAAACGCCGGGCATACGCTGACCTATGCCAACGTGACCGAAGACTGGAAAATCCTGGCGCAATGGGATGGCGCCACGATGCTGGAAATGACGGCGGCAGTGACCGGTGAAAAGCCTGTGGTCGTCGTGATCCAGCAAGGACAGCACGGGCGCATCCACGCGGCGGCACTGCTGCGCTAGGTCAGTTCGGCGTCCGACCGCCAGCGGCGCGGCACCCAGAACCACTGTTCGGGATGGGCACGGATGCGTGCGCCGAGGCTGTCATTCATGGCCTGGGTCATCATTTCGGCATCGCTGTGGGGGATCGGCGCCTCCATCACGCAGTCAAAGCTGAGGCCGTCCGCCCGGCGGATGCCATAAAACGGGATCAGCAGCGCCTTGTAGCGCAGCGCCAGTTCCGCCGCCGACACGGCGGTCTGCGCGTCATGGCCCATGAATTGCAGCACAGGCTGGCCCTGCGCGTGCTGGTCAAACAGCAGCACCAGCTGCCCGCCACCCTTGAGGTGCCGCACGAATCCGGCGGTGCCACGGCGCCCCTGCGGAAACACCGGCCCGCCAAAGGCCTGCATCGTGCGTTCGTAATGATCGTTGAAATAGGGGTTCTTCATCTCGCGATAGAGCCCGCCCACAGCATAACCACGCGCCACGAGGGCGGCGCGCACCGCCTCGTAATTGCCGAAATGGCCGGTTACGAGGATCACAGGCTCGCCTGCCTGCGCGGCTTGGGTCATCGCATCGAGGCCGGGGCCGTCGATGTCCGCATTGGCCTGCCGGACCAGCAGGTCGCGGGTGGAGTAATTCTCGATGAGGGTGCGGCCCGCGTTGGACAGGCTCGCGCGTGCGATGCGCGCCTTTTCCGCGTCGGGCAGATGCGGCAGGGCGAAATCCACATGCGCGCGCGCGCGCGCGAAATACCCCGCTGCGGGGCCGATCACATGCGCCATGATCCAGCCCATGAACCGAACGCGCACCGCATAGGGCAGCACCAGGGCGAGGCCAATCAGGCCGCGGGCAACCAAATCCGTCGCCCGGAAACCGACGCGGGCGGCGAGGGGCAAAGTGGCGGGGTCAGTCGACATCTGGGGGCTTGGTCCTGCTGCGGGCGCGCGTTTCGCGGTGCCAGACATAAATCCCGGCCCCCGCGATCACAAGCGCGCCGAACAGGGTCGCGGCGTCCGGCACTTCCGAAAACAGCACAAAGCCAAGCGCCATCGCATAGACCAGCCCGGCATAGTTGAACGGGGCGAGCAGCCCCGCTTCGGCCATCGACAGGGCGCGGATCAGCATCAGCTGGCCCGCGGTGCCAAACAGCGCGACCAGCGCCAGCAGCCCGACCGATTGCGCATCCAGCGGCGGCAGGACGAAGGGGACAAAGGCGCTCAAAACCACCGCGCCCACGATGCCGGTGTAAAAGAGCGAGGTCCACACGTCTTCTTGCGGGCCGACCTTGCGGGTGATCAGCGTGAACCCGGCAAAGCATGTCGCCGCGCAAAGCGGCAGCAGCGCTGCGGGCTGGAACACATCCGTGCCGGGGCGGATGATGATCAGCGCGCCGATCAGGGCGACGACGACGGCCGCGATGCGGCGGGGGCCCAGTGCCTCGCGCAGGAACACTGCGCCGCCCAGCGTGATCAGGATGGGGTTGATCGCCGACACGGCGGTCGCTTCGGCCAGCCCGATGTGCGACAGCGCCTCGAAAAAGAAGAACGTGGCCAGCATCAGCAGGATAGACCGGGCAATCTGCAGGCCGGGATAGGCCGTGCGCACAACGATCGCGATGCGCGGTGCCACGAGGATCACCACGATCAGCATCTGCCCGGTATAGCGCGCCCAGACCGCCGTCAGCGCGCCGGTGCTGGAGGCCGCAGCCTTGACCGACGCGTCCATCAGGGTAAAGCACAGGATCGCCGCGAGCGTGAGCAGAATGGCCGAGCGGGGCGAGGCTTGGGTCGCGGACATTCGCATCGCATACGCGGGCGCTTGTGCCGTGTCGAGAGGGGGGTATATCCCCCGCTTTGGCTGTGTGCGTCGGGAGGTTGGGTGAAATATCTGTTTCGCTAATTGTAATTTCAAAGCAATAAATTGAGGGCTGATATTAAAGCAAGTTTCGCGCCGTGCCCAAAGGGTGATCACCCTTCGTCTTCCTCCTCCACGGTCAGCATCAGTTCGCCCCGCGCCTCCATATCGCGGATCGTGGCGACGACGCTGCCCATCGCTTCTTCGATATCGGCGGGTTTGGGCGTTCCGGCCTCTGCCACTTCCTCGCGCAGCTGGTCGGCCATGCGGCCTGACATGTTTTCAAACACGTATTCGGCACTCGCCTCCATCCCCATACTCGGTGCACCGGCAAGTGCGGTGACAAGTGCCGCCTGGTCGATGTCGCGCAGGATACGGGGGATATCGCGGGCGGCGACACGGGCGGGAATGTTGCCGAAGGTAAAGATCGCCTTGCGCACGGCATTGGCAAACCCCTCGTCCTTTTCATCAAGACCGGCAAGCACATCGTCGCGCGTTGTCGCCTTGGAGGAGTTGAGGATCGCGCCCACGCGTTCCACCGGCCCATCGTCAAACGCGCTGATCGGGCGCGCGCCCAGCTGGCTGGCCAGCGACAGGCCGATCCGGTCCACCGCATCGGGGGTGACGGCGCCGGTCTGCGACACCGCATAGGTGATCTGCCGGGCGCGGGGGCCGGGCAGCATGCCCAGCAGTTCGGCGGCCTTGGGCACATCCAGCTTGGACAGCATCACGGCGGCAACCTCGATGCTCTCCTCCTCCAGCACGGTGACGAGTAGGGCACTGTCCATCTCGCGGATACGCGCCCATGGATCGCCCGCCTCGCGCACGCCAGCCTCCTTGCGCAGGCGGGCGGCGGTCTGCGGGCTGATCCGCCCGTCGAGCGCATCCAGCGCCCCGGCCATGCCGTTGGAGAATGTCAGCCCGATCCGCTCAACCTCTTCGGCGAATTCGGCCACGACCTCTTGCAGGGTGTCGCGGTCGACGGTGCGCATCTGGCCCATCGCCTTGGTCAATTGCGCCTGCAACTCTTCGGGCAGTTCCTCAAGCGGGATGTCGGCACCGTCATTGATCAGAAGCCGCACGACAATCGCCGCCTTGGCCTTGCGGCTGAGCGTGCCGCCCTTCATCAACGGACCGCCGCCCGACAGCACAAGGCCATGGGCGGCGGGAGATGGTAAAAGATCTGTCATGTCCTGCCTCAAACCCCGCGTCGTCAGAGTTGTGGCAGGCAAAGGTTGAGAAACATTCAATTCCGTCTCTCAACCTTCAGATTTTACATATTAATAGCTGTAGGTCGTGCCCGTCTGGATCGCGTTGCGCAGCGACACTTCGGACCATGTACCGGCGCCGCCACGGTTCTGGATTTCGCGCAGCTGAACGAGGGCCGCGACCTTGTCGCCGGCATCCACCAGACCCTGACCCATATAGGACCGGGCGAGGATGTTGTCGGGGTTCACGTCGATCGCCTGGTTGTAATAGGCGTTGGCGAGTTCGGCCTGGCCCAGCTTGCGCGCGGTAAAGCCGCGATAGGTCAGGACCCGGTCGCTCAGCTGTTCAGGCATCTGGTCAAGGACCTTGATCGCGTCCTGGTAGCGGCCCGCATAGGCCAGCTCGCGCACGGCCTTGTAGAGCGTGTCGCTGTCCATGTAGCCTGTGCGGTCCGGGCGCACGCATTTGTTGATATTGGCGTCGTAGACACCGTTCACGGGCTGCGAAAAGCGCACCCATTTGCCGATCTCGGGATCCCACTGGCGGGCCTGAAAGCAGTTCTTGGTCGTCTGGGTCTTTTTCGGGGGCTCGTCACTGTCCTTGGCCAGCACGATCGTCGGCGCGAATGTGGGCAGGGCGAGGGCAGTGGTCAGGATCAGGGCACGCAGCATCTTGGGTCTCCGTTCGGGATGCGTTTGGGATATGTACGAGGACAACCCCAAACGCGGATGCTTTATGCGATCACGAAACCGTGAGGTTTGTTGCAGGGCCGATCAGCCCGTGGTCGTCACACATGTGTTGCTCGTGGCATCAAAGGTGGTGCCGGGTGCGCAGGACATCGCCTGTTGTTCGACTTTGCCATAATTGCAGCCTGCAGCGAGGCCGAGCGTGGGGGCGAGGGTGAGGGCCAGCGCGACGGCGAGGGTCTTGGTCTTCATCTTTCGTCTCCTTTTGATGGATGGCATAAGGGTAGGTCAAAGCAGCCCCGTCACAAACTGTTTTTGGCCGGTTGCCCGGGGCGTGCAGATTTTTAGCCTAAAAATCTGACACCCCGCGCTCAATCCTCGCCGAACACCCGGGCAAAGATCGTGTCGACATGTTTGGTGTGATAGCCCATGTCGAATTTTTCCGCGATTGCCTCCGTACCGAGGGCAGCGACCACATCCGCGTCCGCCAGCAGTTCCTCTTTGAAATCCGTCCGCTCTTCCCAGACCTTCAGCGCATTGCGTTGCACCATGGTATAGGCGTCCTCGCGGCTGACGCCGGCCTGAGTCAGGGCCAGCAGCACGCGCTGCGACATCACAAGCCCCGGGAACTTGTTCATGTTGTCGAGCATGTTGTCGGGAAAGATCAGCATCTTGTCGATCACGCCGGTCAGCCGCGCCAGCGCGAAATCCAGCGTGATCGTGGCATCCGGCCCGATCATCCGCTCCACCGAGGAGTGCGAGATATCGCGCTCGTGCCAAAGCGCCACGTTCTCCATCGCCGGGATCACGGCAGAGCGCACCATGCGTGCCAGCCCGGTCAGGTTTTCGGTCAGCACCGGGTTTTTCTTGTGCGGCATCGCGCTCGAACCCTTTTGCCCCATGGAAAAGAACTCCGCCCCCTCCAGCACTTCGGTGCGCTGCATGTGGCGAATTTCGGTGGCGATGTTCTCGATGCTGCTCGCGATCACGCCGAGCGTCGCAAAGAACGCCGCGTGCCGGTCACGCGGGATCACCTGCGTGCTGATCGGCTCGGGCACGAGGCCCAACTGATCGCAGACATGTTCCTCGACGCCCGGGTCGACATTGGCAAACGTCCCGACCGCACCGGAGATCGCGCCCGTGGCAATCTCGGCGCGCGCATCGCGCATGCGGCTGAGGTTGCGGTCCATCTCGGCGTAAAAGCGGGCAAAGGTCAGGCCCATCGTCGTCGGCTCGGCATGGATGCCGTGGCTGCGGCCCACGCGCAGGGTGTGCTTGTGCTCGAGCGCGCGCTTTTTCAGCGCGGCCAGCAGCGCCTCGAGATCGGTGACCAGCAGATCGGCGGCACGGGTCAGTTGCACGTTGAAGCAGGTATCCAGCACATCCGAAGACGTCATGCCCTGATGCACGAAACGCGCCTCTTCGCTGCCCACATGTTCGGCCAGATGCGTGAGAAAGGCGATCACGTCATGTTTGGTCACCGCCTCAATCTCGTCGATGCGGGCCACGTCGAACTCCACATCCCTGGCTTTCCACACCGCGTCGGCATTCTCGCGCGGGATCACGCCCAGATTGGCCATGGCATCGCAGGCATGCGCCTCGATCTCGTACCAGATACGGAACTTGGTCGCGGGGTCCCAGATGGCAACCATGTCGGGGCGGGAGTAGCGGGGGATCATGGGAACCTCATTTGTGGGCTGTCGGAACTGTCGCGGCAGCCTTAGACTGCGGCTCCGACGACGACAAGATGAAGGCCCCGGAATGAGACGCTTTGCCCTGATGATCGCATTGTGCGCAGGCCCTGCATGGGCAGAACCGTGGGACGTGCTGGACGGACCCGGGATCGTGCAAGCGCTGACGGGGCGGACGGTTGCGTTTGAAAGCGCCACGCAGGACTTCCGCGCGTCGGGTCGGACGCTCTATGTCTTCGGCGGGCAGGACAGCTGGGGCTATTGGCGCATCGAGGGGGATCGGTATTGCAGCCAATGGCCGCCCTCAGACCTGTGGGCCTGCTACGACGTTGCCCTGTCAGGGGGAAATGTCCGTTTTGTCGGGCCAAGCGGGGACGTGTCGGACGGTGTCTATGCCGACTGAACGCCGCCTGCTGGATTTCGAGGGGCTTTGGCGCATCGCCCGTGAGGTGCGCCACGGCGATGGGTCGGTGGGCCAGTTTGCAGGCACGGCGCAGTTCACACCTGCCGGTGACGGGCTGGCCTATGTCGAAGAGGGCACGCTGACGCTGGCCGGAACAGCATTGCAGGCCACGCAGCGCTATCACTGGGGCGCGGACCTGTCGGTGCATTTCGACGACGGGCGGTTTTTTCATATCGTGCCGCCGCTCGGCGGCGATACGTCCCATTGGTGCGCGCCGGACCAGTATGACGGGCATTACGACTTTGCCGACTGGCCTGCGTTCACCGTGACATGGACCGTGACGGGCCCGCGCAAGGACTACCGGATGCTGTCGCGCTACGCGCGTTCGGGCAGCCGCTGAAACGCGTCCCGGTTGGGGCAGCAGTCGGGCGGCGCGGCGCAGGTCATCGACATGGCCTGCAAGGCAGCACACCCTTCCTGATCCGGGCAACTGGCACAGCGCAAGACCATCTCGCGCAAGCGGCGGGCATGGGCCTGCGTTGCAACCTCGCGCGGGTCCAGCGGTGCCTTGTGCAGCCGGGTCATCATGCCTGACATCAGGTTCGCGCTTTGGGGAATTCTAGAGACGAAGCTCATCGCAGCCTCCTCTGTGGCTCTGGACCCGATCCTCTCATGCGGCGCGTGCCGCTGTCCTTGATGTGCATCAAGCCGCTTTGGCGCTTGCAGAACATGGGGGGGATTGGCACAAGACTGGCAGCAAAAAATGGATCGGTGAGGGCCAATCATGGAAAACACGTGGAACAACAAGGTGCTGAGCGATGTCCTCGGGGCCGACAGCGGTGCAGGCTTGCGGATCAAGCAGGCGGCACTGGTGGTTTTGGGCGTGCTGGCCCTCGCGATTGCGGCAAAAATCAAGGTACCGATGTGGCCGGTGCCGATCACCATGGGCACCTTTGCGGTGCTGACGATTGGCGCGGCGTACGGTGCCCGTCTGGGGCTGGTGACGATCCTGGCTTACATGATCGTGGGCGCGCTGGGGTTCGATATCTTTGCCGGCTCATCGGCTGAAAAGTTCGGGCTGACCTACATGATGGGTGGCACGGGTGGTTACCTGGTGGGCTATGTGCTGGCCACGGTGGCGCTGGGGGCACTGGCGCAACGGGGCTGGGACCGGTCGGTGGTCTGGATGGCGCTGGCGATGCTGATCGGCAACGTGCTGATCTACGTGCCGGGCCTGCTGTGGCTGGGCCAGCTCTATGGCTGGGACAAGCCGATCCTGGCATGGGGTCTGACGCCGTTCCTGCTGGGCGATGCGATCAAGCTGGCGCTGGCCGCAGCGATCCTGCCCGCAGCCTGGAAACTGGTTGGCCGCGCGCGCGGTTGACGCTGACATCTGATACACGGAACGCAACAACGCGGGGCATCTTTGCCCCGCGTTTTTTGTTGCGCGCCAAGGATGCAATGGTTCGGATTGAGGGTTGCGTCTTGCCGCTTGACGCGGCTCGCACAGGATGAAAGATGCGCCGACCGAGATACCAAAAAAGGCCAGATCCTTGAGAAATAGTGTTTTTGCGATTGCTTGTGTTTTGATGGCCGGGTGCACGGTCCCAACGAGCGAAGTGTCATCTGTTTCCTTCAACGGTGAAGAAGGAAAACAGTTCCTTGCGGCAAATGTGCCGGTAAAGGTCGAAATCACCCGCATCACGGACGTGAACAACACCGCCGCATCATACGGAAACGCGCCTAAAAAGTCGATCGATGGTCAGTGCACGATCCGCGAAGAACGCTACTCTGTCACGATGGCTGTACCCGGCACTGTCAACCTGCCGGCCTATTCGAACGGCGCAAAACCTCTGGATGTCGCATGCACCTATGCGGGGGGCGAAATCCGCCAGCGCATAGAGCCGATCAACCTGTCGCGCAAGGCACGCCAGAATTCGAATGTCGGGCTGGCGCTTCTGTGTCCGATTTGCGGCCTGGGCAGCGCTGTTGCAGGCTCCGCGCAAGGTCCGAACCGGGGTGGTGACATCTTCGGATTTGACGCGATCGAACTGGAACTCTAATCCAACGGAAAGGCGCGGACCCCTGCCTGGGCCCGCGCCTTGTTTCATTCCGGGCGCATGTGTTGGCCTGAGCCCGCTGCTCTACGTGGTCTCGAGCGGTTGCGTGGTCGGGGCCAGTTCGGTGATCACGGTCGAGCTGCGTTCGAGCGTGCGGTGCACTGGGCATCTGTCCGCAATCTCCATCAGCCGCGCGCGTTGCGTGTCATCCAGTGTGCCGGTCAGCGTGATGCGGCGTTTCCATTCGTCGACCTTGTCGCCGATGGCGGCGTCTGCGTCCTGCGCGTGCACCTTGTTGTGGCTGACATCGACGGCCACATGATCCAGCGGCCAATCCTTGCGGCGCGCATACATGCGGATCGTCATGGAGGTGCAGGCGGCAAGCCCTGCGCTGACCAGCCCGTAGGGCGACAACCCCTTATTGGTGCCGCCATAGGCGCGCGGCTCATCGGCGAGGATGTGGTGGCGGGTGCCGTGGGTGATGTCCTGCAGGAAGCCTTTTGGGTCCGCCTCTGCGCTGCGCACGATGCCTTCGGGCGCGCCGATGGGCGGGGCGGGCGGCTTGAGCGACAGGTATTTCTTGGCCCAGGTCGCGACGATATCGGCGGCGTATTCTGCGTGCTCGCTGCTGGTGATCAGGTGGTCGGCGTCGTCGAGCGTCACAAAGCTCTTGGGGTGCTTGGCGGCCATGAAGATGTCACTGGCATTGTCGATGCTCACGATGGTGTCGCGCGGGGCGTGCAGGATCAGCAAAGCCGCGTTCAGGCGCGCGATGGCCGGCTCCAGCCGTTCTTCGGTCACGTCGTCGACAAAGGTCTTGCCGATGCGGAAGGGGCGCCCGCCCAGCGACACTTCGGCCTCGCCATGCTGTGCGATCTGCGGCAGCGCGTCGGCAAAGTTGTGGGTGACGTGGCCCGGATCATAAGGCGCGCCAAGCGTGGCCACCGCCTTGATCTGGTCGAGCCGGGCCGTCGCCTTGAGCACAGCCGCCCCGCCGAGCGAGTGGCCAATCAGCAGGCTCGGTGGCATGTCGCGGTCGTTGAGGTATTCCACAGCCTTTTCAAGGTCCTGCACGTTGGACGTAAAGCTGGTATTGGCAAATTCCCCGGCCGAGTGTCCCAACCCGGTAAAATCGAACCGCAGCACCGCGATGCCCATCGTGGTGAGCCGGGCCGCGATGCGGCGGGCGGCGGGGATGTCCTTGCCGCAGGTAAAGCAGTGGGCAAAGACGGCGGTGGCCAGATGCGGCCCTTCGGGCAGGTCAAGCCGGGCGTCCAGCGGACCGGCGTGGCCTTGGAAAGTGATACGTTCTGTGGGCATTTCGGGTCTCCTGATACTGACAGGATGGGGGTTCGCGGCCCGTGGGGAAAGGGGCTGAAATATCCATCACGCGGAGGTGTTGTGGCGCACCTATCCGGCCAGTTGCCTGTCGGGGCCCATCGGGGACCAATTGGCCCACGGCCCGTCGGCCCAGGCGATGGCCTCGGTCAGGGGCATCGGGCGGGCGATGGCGTAGCCCTGAAAGCAGCGCCCGCCCTCCCCCATGATCGTCGTGATCTGTTCAGGCGTTTCCACCCCTTCGGCGATGATGTCGATGCCCAGCTTGCCTGCGAGGTCGATGGTCGCGGTGACCACGTGATGCGCCTTTTCATCGCCATCGACGGCGGATGTCAGCTGTCGGTCGATCTTGATCCCGTCAACAGGCAGGGAGGCGAGATGCGCCAGCCCCGCGTAGCCGATGCCGAAATCGTCCAGCATCAGCTTGAACCCGGCTGCGCGCAGTCGGTCCATCTGCCGGGCCACCGCGTCGTTGGAGGCGAGCGTGATCATCGTCGTCTCAAGTACCTCGATCGACAGGCGCGAGGGCACAAAGTCGCTTTGCGCGGTTCGCGTGATCAGCTCATCGGGGATGATCGCGTTGCGCATCGCCGCCGTCGACAGGTTGATCGAAACGCCGACATCCCCCATGCCAGCAGCATCCAGGACGCGCAGGCTGTCGCTGGCATATTCGATGGCGAGGCAGTCCAGCTCGGAAATCAGGCCAAGCCGTTCGATATGCGGCAGAAATTCCGCGGGCGAGATCAGGCCCCGCGTCGGATGTTCCCACCGCACCAGCATCTCGAACCGCAGCACTTGATGCGCATAGGTGTCGACGATGGGCTGGAAGTGAAAGGTGAACGCCGCGTCCTCGACGGCCTTGGCGACCTCGCGCTGCATCTGCTGCTGCTGGACAAAGTCGCGGTGCATCGCGGCGTCATAGCCCGCGATGCGTTCACGCTGCCGTTTGGCGGAATAGAGTGCGACGTCGCCGCGGTTCAGCACCTCGTCCGGGCGGTCGGCATTGCCCGGGGCGAGGACCGTGCCGACAGAGATCGACGCCTGAATTTCGCTCGACTGCCAGGGCAGGGGGCGCTTGGCCTCGCGGCGCAGCGTGCGGGCCAGTTGCAGGGCGGCTTCCAGCTTGGTGATGCCGGGCACAAGCAAGGTGAATTCGTCGCCGCCCGCGCGCGCGAGGGTCCAGTCATCCTTGGCCATGTCGCGCAGGATATCGGCGAAATGGATCAGGATCTGATCGCCCGCTGCGTGCCCATAGGTGTCGTTGATCGCCTTGAAATCGTTCATGTCGATCTGCAACACGGCAAAAGGATCGCCCCCCGCCATCAGCGCCTCCAGCTCCTCCCAGAGGCGGCCGCGGTTCACCAGCCCGGTCAGCGCATCCTCGTTGGCGAGCTTTTCCAGCCGCCCTTGGGCCGCAATCAGCTCTGTTTCGCGCGCGACCCGTTCGCTGATGTCGCGCCCGGCCAGCATATAAAGCGTCTTGTCCCCGTCCTGCACCACTGCGTGGCTGAATTCATGGGTAAAACGCGTGCCGTCGCCGCGCATGTTTGTCCATTGTGTCAGCTTCGTGAACCGCTCCTCCGTCGGGTCAAAGCGGAAGGCGGCAATGTCCTCCGGGTCCACCGCATCTTCGGGCGGCAGCGCGAACTCCAGCGCGCTGCGACCGACCATCTCGGATTTGGGGCGTCCCATGATCTCGCAATAGGCGTTGTTCATCCAGATCGCGGTGCTGTCGTCGCGCATGAGAACCAACCCGTCGCTGGAGCATTCGGCCAGGGCGCGGAATGTGCCGGCCCGGCGCTGCACCTTGCGGACTACTCGAAAGCCATGGGCAAACAGGCAGACGACAAGAACGCCGATCACCGTATAAACCGCAATTCTGACTTCCATGACCCGCCTCCTGCGCACCTGAGCGAGACGCTAGCGCCGCTTTGGAAAAGAACGGTTGAGGAACCGGGTTTTACGAAAATGCGCCGTAGTTTCCGGGCATGCGATGCGCAGGGGGTGGCGGCCTGATTTCACGGCGCAACCGGCGCATTTTCGCGCAAAGACCATAGGAAACAGTGTGTTTCCTGTTTGTGATGACCGGTTACCGACAGTTTGTCTTAAACACAGGTTAACCCACTCAAATCCAAATCTTTCATCAGACAGGGACAGCACGATGCCCAATGGCGGTTCAATCACAGGTTATCTGTTTTCGGATTTCTCCTTTGTGAATGACAACAATCTGCTGAACCCCGGCCAGAACGGCCCGTTTTCACTGCCCGGCAACGCCCAAGGCACGCTGGCCGGTGGCGCGGTGCAGATCGACATCAATGTCGACGATGACGACATGGAATTCGATGACGGCTTTCAGGACGACCCGGGCGGCACCCCGCTCAACCAGATCCTGCGCGATGACATCAACACCGTGGATGCCGATGGTGAACCGGTCTTTGTCGGCGCCGGTGCGGTGCTGGAGGTGGAGTTCACGCTGACGGCGGTGCCTGCGGGTGGGGGCGATCCGATTGATCTGCTGTTCGTGGCCGCAGGGCCGGGCGAAAACCAGGGCGATCTGACGCTGGTGGTGTCCACCGCCCCGCTCGACCCCGGCACGACCTACGATATCTCGTTCAAGAATGACGGGGGCGGAACGCCCTATGGCGAGCTGATCTGCTTTGCCCGTGGCACGCTGATCCGGACGCCAAGGGGCGATGTGCCGGTGGAGTCGTTGCGCGTGGGCGACCGGGTGATCACCCTCGACGAAGGCGCGCAACCGATCCTGTGGCGGGCCAGCCGGTCGATCCTGTTTCCCGACGCCGACGAAGTGCCCGTGCGCGTCGCCGCCCACAGCTTTGGCCCCGATCAGCCTTACGCCGACACCTACGTGTCGCCGCGCCACTGCCTGCTGCGGCGCGATCCGCTCTACCGTATGCTGTTTGACAGCGCGGAGGTGCTGATGACCGCGCGCGATTGCGTCGATGACGACGGGATCACCGAGGGCGCGGCCAACCGGGCGGTCGAATACCACCATTTCATGCTGCCGCTGCACGGGCTTGTCTGGGCAAACGGGATGCTGAGCGAGAGTTTTTACCCCGGCCCGGTGTCGCGCCGGTGCCTTGACCCCATCGCGCGCACCGCGCTGCTGCGTCTTTATCCGGAGCTTGAGGACCCCGCAGAGCCCGCGCCATTCCTGCGCGCACGGTGGGTGGTGCGGGGATACGAGCGGCGTGCTGCGGGCAGGGATACGGTAGGTGCGGCATATTCCTGACGCGCCAGTGCACGGCGCAGAGCAAAGTGTTGGGCGGATAGGGCAACTCTGCTAGCGTGCTTCGACAGCTTGGTGGAGGTTGCGGTATGTTTGTGACGTTGTGGCGTTTTTTGCGCGTTTGTGCACAGCAAGACGGCAAGGATGAGCGGGGCGGCGTGCCGCGTGCCTGCGCCGCCCCCGGACGCCGCCGGACGGTCAGAGCGGCCTGTCTGGCCAGCGCGCTGTGGGCACCGGCAGCGATGGCGCAGGACATTCTGCGCCTGTGCGGTCCGCAGGACGCGCAGACGCTGTATTTTGTGGCGACGCAAGCCGATGGAACGCTCGCCGTTCAGGGGAGCGACGATGCGACGGCGACACGGTCGGATGTGATGGTCACCGTCACCTATGCCGACCGCGTGGTGCAGCTGTTTCGCGATCAGGCGCGGGTGTTCGATGCCGACGGCGTGGTGGAACAGACCTGCCTGACATTTGACGCATACGTGCCCAGTCTGCGTGCGGCGGTGGGTGGGGCGGCGCCCGCGCCGGAGACCGCAAGCGGGCCGGACGTGGCCGCGCTGGAGATGCAGGTTGAGAACCTCGAAGAGGTATACCAGGAGGTGTCGCGCGATTACGAGCGCGCCGCTGCGCGGGCGCAGGCCAACTGGCGGCTTGTGTTTCAGTTGCGCCGCGAAAACCGTGATCTGGCGCGGACGCTTGCGGCCGAACAGGCGCGCAACGCTGGGGCGCAACCTGGTGACACGTCTGCGGATCTGCGGGCGGACCTGGCCGCGGCCAAAGAGGACGCGGCACAGTGCGCGGCGGAAATCGACAGCGTTGAAGGGCGGCTGAACGTGATGGGCGAGTCGATGGGAGAGGCCTGGGGACGCATTTCAAGTTCCGCGATGTGTCAGAACCTGTGGCTTGGCAATCCGGTCAGTGCGGCGCAGATCGCGCGGGCGGATGGGCAACAGACACCGTCGCGGCCCGGTCGCGCCGAGGCGGGCAAGGATTGGGGCGACCGGTTCATCAACAACCCCATAGATCGATTGGGCGACTGTATCCTTGGCGGGAATTTGTTCGACAATGGTGGAGGCTGCTGAGGCGCGGCCCCCTCAGCGTCCCATCAGGGCGGGGTCGTATTCGTAGGAGATGAGGTTTTCGAAGCCGTCTTCGGTCACCAGCACCTGATCCTCCAGCTTGATGGTGAAATCGCCGCCGACCTCGCCCACCGCCGCCTCGACACACAGGACCATGCCCGGCTCAAGCGCATAGTCGAAGGATCCCGGCACCGCCTTGTCGGGGTATTGCACCAGCGGCCACTCGTCACACAGGCCGACGCCATGCATCAGGCAGCCGTATTTCTGGGCCTGAAACCTGTCGTCGAGCACGTGGGTATTTGCCGTCAGTTCGGGGATGGTGACGCCCGGCTTGATCATCTCCATGTTCTGCATGATGTGCTCGTGGGCGTGCTGCATGGCGTAGACCATGTCGGGGCGGGGCGCATCCGGGCCGATCCACCAGCTGCGCGAGATATCCACGCAGATGCCGTAAGAACCGACCAGATCGGTGTCGAAACTGATGATCTCGTTGCGCTGGCACACGCGGGGCCCGCATTCCTGAAACCAGGGGTTGGTGCGGGGGCCCGAGCTGAGCAGGCGCGTCTCGATCCATTCGCCGCCGCGCTTGATGTTTTCGGCGTGCAGCACGGCCCAGACATCGTCCTCGCAGGTGGTGCCGTCGCCCACATGTGTGCGCGCGAAATCCTCCATGGCCTGTACGGCGGCTTCGCAGGCATGCACGGCGCAGCGCATCGCCAAAATCTCGTCCGGCCCCTTGATCGAGCGGGATTTTTCCGTGACCTCCTCGCCGTCCATCACCTCGAGCCCCTGCGCCTCCAGCGCGCGCAGCCCGTGCACCATGGGCTTGTCCACCGCCAGCCGTTTGAGCCCCGGCGCGTGTTCCTCGAGCAGGACGCGCACCTCGTTGGCAAAGGCGTCGGCGGCCACGTCCACCTTGTCGCCCCGGTCGAAATAGAACAGGTCCGCGCCCGACCGCACCTCGCGCACCAGTGGGTTGAACGAACTGAGAAAGGGCGCGTTCTTGTAATCCCAGATCACCATGTGCCCGTCCGCACAGACCAGCAGCGCCCGGAACGGATTGTGGGTGTTCCACAGCTGCATATTGGTCGAGTCGGTGGCGTATCGAATGTTGAGCGGGTCAAAGACCAGCAACCCGGCATAGTCGCGGTCCACGATGTGCTGCGTCAGCCGCTGCCAGCGATAGGTGCGCATGTTGGCGAGGTTGGGCATCGTCAGCCCCGCTGTGGCCCAGGCCTGCTGCGTTTCCAGCGGTGGGCCGATCTCGATCCGGTCGGCGTCGTTTGGTGTCCCGTCGGGCAGCGTGGCACCCCGGGCGGGGTCGATCTTGCGGGTGTCGCGGTAATGCTGGTTCATGGCGGCCTCTCTGTTTGGTAGAGTGGCGAGGCAAAGCGGCATGCAGTTGCCGGAATGCGACCTGCACAGGCGTCGTTTTTTGGAGGCGGCATGACGTTCGAAAATGACCGTGCCCGCGTGCGGGACGCCATCGCGCGGGACCCTGCATTTGCCGGGCTGAACCTGTCGGAGGCGCTGTTGGACATGGATGCGGCGACCCGTGCGGATGAGATGGTGCTGGCGGCGATGCGGGTGCTTGCGCGTGCGGGCAACGGCCACAGCCGGGTGATTCCCAACGCGGCCATAAAGGTGTGTCCGGTGCGGATTGTGGCGCGGCCTGAGGGGTTTGCATGGGTGCGCGGGACGGCGGAGACCCCGTTGGAGACCGTGAATGACATCCCCGTCATGACACTGTTCGAACAGTTTCGCCCCCTGCTCGCCGGGACGCCCGCACGGCAATCCGTGATCGGGGCGATCCTGCTGGCGTGGCCTTCCGCGCTCGGGGCGCAAACTGTGACGTATGGAACGCCGGACGGCGTGGAACATTTTGGTGCGGACGCGCTGGTGCCGGCGTCGACGCATTACCCCGCATCCGAAACAGGGCGGCCCGGTCTGGAATGGGACACGGACCCGCCCGTGGTCGCGGACGGCCCGATCTGGCGGGTCCGGATTGCACGCCTCCATGTGCCTTTGCCGTCCCCGTTGGTCGAAACCGTGCTGCAACGGCCAGACGCCAATATCGTGTTTGATTTACGCGGCAACACCGGTGGGGATTTTACCAGGATGCTGCCCGTGATCGAGGCGTTGCGCTCACATTGGCGGGGCACCCGGATGGCGGTGCTGGTTGACCGGTTCACCTTTTCTGCAGCCATTGTCGCGGCGGTGCTGCTGCAACATCAACTGGACGCGCGTCTCTTTGGTGAAGCCATGGGTGATGGCCTGCGCTTCTGGGCCGAAGGCGGCACGGTGGACCTGCCGGATACCGGCGCGAAGCTGCGCTGGTCCAGCGGGTGGCATGACTGGGACACCGGGCAGGCCGATGCCACGACGCCGCCCGAGATTGCGCGCCATATGGTGGCGACCGGGCCGTTGCGGATCACGCCTGCCGCAAGCGATGCAGACGCGCGGGCATGGGCGGCTGGCTGATCTGGCCAAGGCGTTCAGGCCATGGCAAAACCACCCGATGACAGCCATCCTGCACCGCCATTTGCCCGATGACATGCGCATCACGCGCGCCCTGCCGGGCATCCGCCCCGAGACAGGTCCGTGGCTGCGGGTGGACGAAGCCTATGGCGCGCAGATGGCGCGGCGCGAGGCGCTGTTGCAGGCGGAGGCCGATGACGTGCTGTACCTCGAAGAGGCGGCGCGCCCCGCCGCCCAAGAGCTGCTGGCGCTGGTGCTGTCAGAGCTGCCGGCACTGGGGTATGGGATCAAGGACGACGGCGTATGCTGCCCCGACGGGCGGCAGGTGGATGTTGATGTCACGGCCCCGATGCGCACGCTGGGGCGGCTCTGCCAATGCGACTTTGTCCTGATGCAAAAGCGCGCGGCACAGCATGTGCTGACCGGTGCGGTGCTATGCTTTCCCGCCTCGTGGCGGCTGCGGGAAAAGGCGGGGCGACCGCTGACGGACATCCACGTGCCGGTGGCGGAATATGATCGGGATGTGGCGCGGCGGGTGCAGCGGCTGTTTGACGGGATACAGGTGGGCCGGCCGCTGTGGCGGTTCAACCAGCTGTGGTATCAGGACCCCGAGCTGTACCAGCCTCGGTCCGCACACGAGCCGCGCCGCGTGGGCGCGCGGTCCGACACCGGACCCTATTACCGGACCGAGCGGCAGACGCTGTTGCGCCTGCAGCAAAGCCGTGCGGTGGTGTTTGCCATTCACACGCTGGTGCTGGCCCGCGCGGACGTACCGCCGCTGACCTAGCCACCGGCCCAGGCGTCGAACACGACCACATGCGGTTGCCCGTTGGACGTGGTGCGCGCGCTGCGCCCGTTGGGGTTGACCACGCAGTTGACCTGCTGGCGCAGGCACGAGAAATGCGCCGACGCCACCACATCAACCGCCTGATCAAAGCGCAGGGTCAGCGCGTAATGCCCGCCCGCCATACTCCGCGCGGCCTTGATGCGGCCCGCAAAACGGTGGCCCAGATAGCGCCCGGTGACGCGCTGGCCGGGCTGGTAGGCGGGCTGGCCATGGTCGCGCGCCCGCGCGCTGAGCGTGTTCCAGTCGCGCGCACCCCATTGATGCGCCACCGCCTCGAGCGCATGGGCATGGGTGCAGGGGCGGCCCGCGGCCAGAAGCGATGCGCGCAGCCGCTTGGCCTGCGCCTTGAGCGCGGCGCGCGAGGGAAGGGGGATGTCCATATCCGTCTCCTTGATCGGGTCGCAAGGGGGACGTCCGGGGCTCCGCGTTGCCGAAAGCAGCGACCGTGAAAAAGAGGTCGTACCATCAGGACTTCACCACGAGGCGGAGGGCAGGGGCCTGAACCCTGAGCGCGACATAGGCACGGACGGCGCGTTTGGCAAGCGGGCCCTTCGGGGAGGATTTTTTTAGGACAGAGACGGGGCGGATCGGTGCATTGCTGCAACAAAGGCGCGGGCGCGGCGGATCGGGTCGTGCAGGTACTGATCGGGGCCGCGCATCTGGCGGGCGTTCAGCGCGGCGGTGTCGAGCAGGTCAAAGCGGACAGCTGCTATGGTGCCGCGCCATTGCGGCGTGTGTCTGGCCTGTTGTGCCGCGTACCAGGCGAGCAGGCGGTCGCGGGCGCAGTAACCGCGATAGTCAAAGCAGAGCGTGCCGTCGGTCAGGTAGATGTGGTTGCCGGGGTAGGGTCCGTTCGGCACGATGCGCTCGGCGCGGAAGCCGTGGCGCGGTGGGTCGCGCAAATAGACACCGGCAAGGATGTGGCAGGCCCCGTGGGCAAAGAATGCCCGGTCGGCCAAGGCCCAGCGGCGGGCCGGGTCCTGCTTGGTGCCGGGGGCGGGGCGGTACATGTCAGCCGTCGATGCGCGCGCCCATGATCGCGATGGCCTGCTGGTAGACCGTGGCGGCATTCCACTGCTTGATCACCGCGAAATTGGGCTGCCCTTCCTGATAGCCGCCACCGGGTTTCCACCCCTTGGCGCGCAGGAAATTCGCGGTGGAGGCCAGCGCGTCGGTCTGGTTGTAGAGGTCCACGCGCCCGTCACCATTGCCGTCCACGCCATAGGTCAGCGCATTGCCGGGCAGGAACTGGGTATGGCCCAGCTCGCCGTGCCTGGCCCCTTTGGTCGTCGCAGTGATGGAACCCTGATCCACCAGTTTCAGCGCCCCGATGGCGTGCGGTTTGAAGAAGTCGGAGCGGCGGCAATCATAGGTCAGCGTCACGATGGCCGACACGACCGCACTGTCGCCCATGAAGTTGCCGAACGCCGTTTCCATCCCGTGGATCGCGATCAGCACGCCCGCAGGCACGCCGTAGTTCCGCTCCAATGCGGCGAAATAGTCGGGGTTGCGCGCCTTGCGCTGGCGGCCCTGTGCCACGATCGTATCCGCCCCGCGGACCTGCATGAACTTGGACAGCGAATAGCGAAAGCTCTTTTGGTTGCGGTCGGCGGCGATGGTGCGGGTGGCATATGTCGCCCCTTGCAATGCCTGCAGGCCGGGCCCCGCTACGCCCGCGCGCTGCGCCTCTTGGGCAAAGCCCGCTTTCCACGCATCAAAGCCCGCACCGGTGTTGCCGCAAGACGCGGCATGGACCGCGCCGGCAAGCGCCATTGGTAGGACAAGACCCAAGGCCATTTTGTGCAGCATACCCGCGCTCCGTCTCATGACTTCGCGGGCAGGGTAACGGATGGCACGGCCCTTAGGCAAAGACAAAGGCGCGCCCGAGCGCTTTGGCGCTTGGGCCTACATGCGGCGTGCGGCTACCAGGTCGGCGTGGATTTGCGCAGCTTCTTCAACTGCGCCTCGTACTGGTTTTGCAGCTCATTCCGGCAGCGCAGCGTTTCGCAGGCGCCCATCTCCCGTTCGATCTCGTTGGCGAGGAACGGCTGACCAAGGCCCCTGGCCTCGCGCACCAGTTCATTCATCTCCATGTCCGACATGTCCTGGGCAAAGGCGTTCATCCGTTTCATGCCCAGTCGCGCGGCGTTCAGGGGGGTGGGCTTGGTGTCCCATTCGTAACGATCTTCGGCGGTGTCCTCGGACGCGTTCACCGTGCCAAAGCCGGGCACGGCAGCAGAGGCAAACATGGTCCGTACCCCATCGCCGCCAAACAGCAGCACAAACCCGAGCACCGTCGGGATCAGCACAACCACGGACAGGATGTTGACCGTGCGCGACACCGCGCGGCCTGCCATATCCGGGGCCCTTGCCAGCATATGCCGGGGTCTGCTCACATCGACCTGCTCCGGCGCGGGGGCCGGGGCCTTGTCCTTTTCGATCTGGGCGATCCGCTCTGCGAAACTCTTTTGTGTGCCGGGCATGACCATGTCCTTTGCTGCGCGCACCCCGGCCTAGAGCCGAACCATGGTTGAATTTTGGCAGCCCCGGGGCATTCCCGCGCAAGCAGCAAAAAAGGCGCCCCCGGGAAGGGGACGCCTTGAGATCAGCTGCAAGAAAGGGAGGAGTTAGCAGCTGTAGTACATGCCGAACTCTACCGGATGCGGCGTGTGTTCGTAGGTTTCAATCTCTTCCATCTTGAGGGCGATGTAGCCTTCGATCTGGTCCTTGGTGAACACGTCACCGGCCAGCAGGAAGTCCATGTCGGCCTCCAGCTCTTCCATCGCTTCGCGCAACGAGCCGCAGACGGTCGGGATGCCGGCCAGCTCTTCGGGCGGCAGATCGTAAAGGTCCTTGTCCGAGGGCTCGCCGGGGTGGATCTTGTTCTTGATCCCGTCAAGGCCAGCCATCAGCAGGGCCGCAAAGCACAGGTAGGGGTTTGCCGACGGGTCGGGGAACCGTGCCTCGACACGCTTGGCCTTGGGCGACTCGGTCCATGGGATCCGCACGCAGCCCGAGCGGTTGCGGGCCGAATAGGCGCGCAGCACGGGCGCTTCGAACCCGGGGATCAGACGCTTGTAGCTGTTGGTCGACGGGTTGGTGAAGGCGTTCAACGCCTTGGCGTGCTTGAGGATACCACCGATAAAGAACAGCGCCTCATCGCTCAGGTCAGCGTATTTGTCGCCTGCAAAGAGTGGCTTGCCCTCTTTCCAGATCGACATGTTCACGTGCATGCCCGTGCCATTGTCGCCCGCGATGGGCTTGGGCATGAATGTCGCCGACTTGCCATAGGCGGCGGCTACGTTGTGGATCACGTATTTGTATTTCTGCAGCTCGTCGCCTTGCTTGGTCAGGCTGTCAAAGATCAGGCCCAGTTCGTGCTGGCACGACGCCACCTCGTGGTGGTGCTTGTCGACCTTCATGCCGAGGCGCTTCATGGTCGACAGCATCTCCGACCGCAGGTCCTGGCTCTCGTCCGTGGGGTTCACCGGGAAATAGCCACCCTTGACGCCCGGACGGTGGCCCATATTGCCCATCTCGTACTCGGTGTCGGTGTTCCAGGACGCATCCGTTGCGTCAACTTCGTAGGATACCTTGTTGATGCTGTTGGAAAAACGCACATCGTCAAACAGGAAAAACTCCGCTTCGGGCCCCATATAGGCCACATCGCCGATGCCTGTGGACTTCAGGTAGGCTTCGGCCTTTTCGGCGGTGCCGCGCGGGTCACGCTCGTAAGCTTCGCCCGTGTCGGGCTCAACAATCGAGCAATGCACACAGATCGTCTTCTCGGCATAGAACGGATCGACATAGGCACTGTCCTGATCGGGCATCAGCTTCATGTCGGAGGCTTCGATCGATTTCCAGCCCGCGATGGACGAGCCGTCAAACATGAATCCTTCCTCGAGAAAATCCTCATCGACCTGATCGGCCATGACCGTCACATGCTGCAGCTTGCCGCGCGGGTCCGTGAAACGGATGTCGACATATGCCGCATCTTCTTCTTTGATAAGATCAAGAACAGGGTTAGCCATGTCCCGAAAATCCTTCCTGAGTTACGAGAGTTGTTAGAGCGCGTCCGATCCGGTCTCGCCGGTGCGGATGCGGATGGTCTGTTCGACCGATGACACGAAAATCTTGCCGTCGCCGATCTTTTCGGTCTTGGCGGCGTCCACGATCGCCTGGATCGCGCCATCGACCTGATCGTCATCCAGGATGACTTCGACTTTTACCTTGGGCAGGAAATCGACCACGTATTCGGCACCGCGATAAAGCTCCGTATGGCCCTTCTGGCGGCCAAAGCCCTTGACCTCGATCACCGACAGCCCCTGAACGCCGACCTCTTGCAAGGCCTCTTTGACTTCATCAAGTTTGAAGGGCTTGATGATGGCTTCGATCTTTTTCATGGGGTGCCTCCCTGTGGCATGTCTTGGGTTAGGGGTGGATCATTTGCGCGATAGGGCGTCCATTGTGCGGGCCTGAGTTTGCGGTATCAGCTGGGGGATTTGAAGGGGCGCGATGTGAAATTATGCAGAGCGCCTAAAATTCAGGCAAAATGAAAACATTTGAGAATTCGCAATGACAGAACTGCTCACAGCCGCACAGATGCGCAGCTTGGAACAGGCGGCCATCGAGTCGGGCGCGGTCACGGGACTGGAGTTGATGGAGCGCGCAGGCGTCGGCGTGGTCGACGCGGTGCTGGAGGAATGGCCGGAACTGGCGACAGGCGCGCACCGCGCCGTGGTGCTGTGCGGGCCGGGCAACAATGGCGGCGACGGGTTTGTCGTGGCGCGGTTGCTGGCGGAGCGGGGTTGGGAGGTTGAGGTGTTCTTCTACGGGGTGAAGGACAAACTGCCCGTGGAAGCTTTGCGGAACTATGAACGCTTCGCGGCCGATCACAGCATCGTTCCGCTGGGTTTTCCGGTCGCCACCGCGGCCGCGCAAGCAGCATTTGCTGAGGCTGCAGGCAGCACAAAAGACATTGCGGCCAATCCGGAACAAGACGATGCGCCGCCCTTTCTGGTTGTCGACGCCCTCTTTGGCATTGGTCTGAGACGGCCCATCACGGGCCTGTCCGACCTCATGCAGCGCATGGACTACCTCTCTGTGTTTCCCGACCTGAACAACCGCCGTATCGTTTCGGTCGATGTGCCCAGCGGCTTTGACACCGACAGTGGTGCGATCATCTGGTCAGACACCCCGACGCAGGATCCCATCCCCGCCATCTTTTCTGACCTCGTGGTGACCTTCCACGCCCCCAAGCCGGTGCACAAAAAGCTCCGGACGCAAGACTTCAAGGTTGTCGTCAAGGATATCGGCCTCCCCGTCTCTGTCCCCAAAAAATCCCCGCCGGAGGCCTAAAATCTCTGATCCCATCCACATCACACGCGACGCGCTGCCCGATCTGTCCAAGCGTCAAGGGCACAAGTTCGACCACGGGCATGCACTGATCCTCACCGGCGGGCCGGGCCGCACCGGCGCGGCACGGCTTGCGGCACGCGGCGCGCTGCGCATCGGGGCAGGGCTGGTCACGCTGGGCGTGCCGCCTGCGGCACAGATCGAGGTGGCGATGCAAGTGACCGCGCTGATGCTGACGCGTGTGCCGGACGCTGACGGCCTGTCTGCCGTGTTGGAGGACACCCGCATCAACGCGTTGTGTCTGGGTCCGGGGCTGGGGCTGGACCGCGCGCGGGCACTTGTGCCTGTCGCGCTGGACGCGGTGCCGTCGGTCTGTCTGGATGCGGATGCGTTGACAGCCTTCGGGGACGAAACGGAAACGTTGTTCGCCTTGCTTGACGCCACCTGCGTGCTCACACCCCATGGCGGCGAATTCGCGCGTCTGTTCCCGGACATCGCGGACCGCCTGAACGGCGATACGACCTACTCAAAAGTCAACGCCACACGCGATGCCGCCGCGCGCGCTGGCGCAATCGTCCTCTTCAAAGGGCCCGACACCGTCATCGCGCACCCGAACGGGCGCTGTTCCGTCCATGCCGCCGCGGATGGCCGAGAGGCCCCGTGGCTCGCCACCGCAGGGGCAGGGGACGTGCTGGCCGGGTTCATCACCGGGTTGCTGGCGCGCGGCTTTGACCCCATGACCGCTGCGGAAACGGCGACTTGGCTGCACGTGGAATGCGCACGCGCCTTTGGCCCCGGGCTGATCGCGGAAGATCTGCCCGAGATATTGCCGACCGTGCTGAAAGGCCTGGACGCCTAGGCTGCGGCCACCGCCTCTTCGGCGACCATGGCGGGCACCGACAACTCCAGACCGTCCGCATAGATGACGAAAGGCGCGTCAAAGCCCAGACGCACCAGCACCATCTGGCGCGGGCCCAGCGACGTGATGTGCTCATCGTCGATCAGACAGCCCGCCGGCATCACCGCCTGTGATGCGCCACGCAGCGCCTTGGCGCGCCAGTCGCGCACCAGCACCGCCTGCGACCCAGGCAGCATGACAGTATGCGGCGGCTTGATATGGCCCAACGCGCCGGCGTTGATGCGCACCGCGTCGATCTTGACCTTTTCGGTCTCGACCGCCGCGAGCGGGACCATGCCTGCGTTGCGGGTGATGATCCGGTCGCCGGGCGACAGGAACTCAACCGGGATTTCACCGTCACTTGTCAGGACGATGGTGCCGGCGACAAGGCCGACATGGGAAATACACGTGCGTTGTTGCGGGGATTGCCCGCCCGATGCACGCCCGACCGTTTTCGGTTTCATGGCGTTTCTCTCTGTAAATACCTGCCTCAGGTTGCGTCAGGATAGCTGAACTTTACCTTAATGTCCTGCAATTTCTGTAGGTCAGTGCCGCAAATGGTCTCGCCTCCCCGCGCGGGACTTGCTACACGGGCCAAAGATGCGGCTGTGGTGAAATTGGTAGACACGCTTGGTTTAGGTCCAAGTGCCTCTGGCGTGGGGGTTCAAGTCCCTCCAGCCGCACCAGACAATCCTGCGATATTCGTCGCCGTGCGGCAGACGCACCCCGGACAGATCAACGCGTTAAAGGGAGTATTCAGGCACTCGCCGTGCTGCGTGCGGTCGCGCCCGCAGAGATGTGGGACACAAGGTCCGTCAACTCGCGCAGATCAACCGGCTTGCGCAGGATCAGCCGCGCGTTCTGGCACATGTCGAACAGTTCGCCCTTGGGGAACAATCCGCTGCCCGTGACATAGACCACATGCGCATTCGGCGCCGCAAAGGCCGCGTAATTGGCCACGTCGGTCGAGTATGATCCGCCGATCATCAGGTCGAGCAGCAAAACGTCCGGCACCTGACGTTTCAAAAAGGCGATGGCGGCATCAGGATCGGCGGCAGGCAGCACTTGGTGCCCTGCATCCTCCAACGCCTCGCTGAAGGCAAAACGCAATCCCGCGTCGTCTTCGAGTACCAGTACCAGCGCCATAGTTCACCTCTCGCATCATGTGGGGAAAATTATTTGCGAGACATTAATTTATGCCTAACAACCAGCGCAATACGGGCGGTATGGTTTACTTTCGTTTACGAAGATTTCCGGAGTCTAAAGTTGCAAAACTGCCGGAAACCGGATGTTGAACTTCGCGCCGCTCCGACCATCCGACGCCGCGCTGATCTCCCAGTTGTGCCGCCGGCAGATTTCGGCGCATGTGGCCAGCCCCAGCCCGGACCCTTGCACATCCGTGTTCAGCCGCGCGAACGGGGCAAAGATCGCATCCGCCTGATCGGGCGCAAAGCCGGTGCCGCTGTCGGTCACCGACAGTGCGGCACCTGTCCCATCCGCGCGGGTGACAAGCTGGATGCGCAGCGGACGGTCGACATCGCCATGCTTGAGCGCGTTGGTCACCAGATTGCCCAGCAGGATCTGCAGCATCGTCGGTTCGGCCATCAGATCAACCTCCGGCCCGGTCAGTGAAATATCCTTCGCCTTGCCGCGCAACCGCGGGTCCAGCAGGTTAAGCGCGATGTCCACAGCCTCGTGCAGGTTGACCCGGGACATGGTCATCGGTGCGGCTGATGATTGCGCGTGCGCCAGCAGCTTGGTGGTCAGCGCATCCATCTGCACCACCGCGTTCTGCATATGGATCAGGTAGGGCGTGGCCGCATCGGGCAGATCGGCCCCGAATTTCTGACCGAACAGGTCCAGCAACCCGCTCAGCGCATTGATCGGCGATTTCAGGTCATGGCTCGCGGCATGGGCAAAGGTTTCCATCGACATGACGGAGTTCTGCAGGCTGGTGATATGCGCCTCGAGGTGCTGCCCGCGTGTCGAGGCCTGTTCGCGCATCTGGTTGGCGTTCTGCAGGGCCGTGGCGCTGGCCCGCAGGTGGTCCTGGGACAGCATGTGCAGCTGCTGGCGCACCCCCTCGATCCGCATGAGCGACAAATGAAAGGTCACGTCCTTGGCCACATCCACCCGGTGCGCGTCGTTCATCGGCAACGAGACCTGACCGGAGGACACCGACGCCCGCAGCGCGCGGTGCAACGCGCCGGTATCAAGATGGGTCAGTTTGGAAAACTCAATCCCTTCGAGGCCCGCGCCGGGTTCGGCGGCGAGATGATGGTAAAGCCGCCCGGCGCGCCGTGTGTGCAACACGATCCGCGCCGCGTCATCCAGCAGAAACGCGGCAATCGGCATCGCGACAAAGGCCGCGCGCGCGACCTTTGCATCGTGCGCCATCGTATCTTCGGGCGCACCCGGGTCGGGTGCTTGGGCGACCTGAGGCGTATCAGGCGACGATGGCATTGACGCCGTCCAGCACGCGCAGGCTGCCGAACACGTGACTGACCTTGCCATTGGCGCCATAGCGGGCCTGGCCACGGCATTCGCACTGCACGACACGGCCGTCGCGGCGGATCACTTCGGTCTGGGTGACAAAGGCCTTGCCCTTTTCCAGCGTGGTCTGGATCAGGTCCTGAATGCGCTCGCGATCATCGTCGGAAATGCGGCGCAGCATGTGTTCGACCGACGGGGTGGCCGAACTGTTGTTGTCGCCCAGAATCTCGTACATCACCGTGTTCCAGCTGGGATCGTAGTTTTCCACGTCGATCGAATAGACGCCGATCCGCATGTCCTCCTGCAGGGCCTCGATGCTTTCGCGGTGATTTTCGTTGCGCAGCTGGCGGGCCACGTCCCAGACCACGCCAATCAGCTGGATCGGTTCGTTGAGCGAATCCCGGATCAACGTGACCATCCCGCGGACCCGCGTGATATGCCCCTCCTCGCCAAACACGCGCACCGCGTACTCCATCGTGCCGCCATCCTCCAGCAGCTTGTCCAGCGCCATCAAATGTTTCTCGCGGTCTTCGGGATGAATGCGGGCATGTGCCGCTTCCCATGACGGGGCGGGGCCGTTGATCGGCACACCGTGCAGCGCAAACATGCCGGATGACCAGAACAGCTCCTGACTGTCGAGGTTGTAGGTCCAGTGCGCCACGTGGCTGAGTTCGCTGACCATCGACACGATCCGCGCCAGCGGTTCGTTGTCATATTGCGTGACCGTGATCGACAGGCCGATCAGCTTTTTGTGGTGATCATGCACGGGCGACAGCATCATCGTATAGTGCTTGCCCTCCGACAGGATCGGCACACGGCGGGTTTCCTGCACCCGCAGCACCGTGTTGGCCAGCGGCGCCAGCGCCGGGAACCCGGCGGGCAGGCTGCACTGGCTCAGGTGAATGCCTGTGGGCGGCAGATCGGTCAGCCCGAAGAAGTTCAGCGCCACATGGCTCATCCGGCGCAGCGTCAGCGCCTGATCGGCCAGCGCGATGGCATAAGGGGCCGAGGCCAGCGTCGCCTCCAGCTCAGAGGCCAGCGCCTGCCGTTCGGCCGAGCTGATCTGCAGCTCCTCGTTGACGGTCAGCAGCTCCTCGTTGGTGGATTGCAGCTCTTCGTTGGAGGTTTCCAGCTCCTCGTTGGTGGCTTGGAATTCCTCGTTCGTCGACTGCAATTCCTCGTTGGCGGACTGCATTTCCTCGTTGGCGGTCTGCAACTCTTCGATGGTCTGTTGCAGCGCCTCCTGGGTGGAGCGGATCTCCATCTCCATGCGTTCGATATAGGCGCGCTGTTCCTCGTCGGTGATCTCGCCGAGGTTGCGGTCGACGTTTTCCTCGAACTTGGTGTCGATGGACACCAGGCAATGCATCTCGCCGCCCTTGAAGTTGTGGAACGGGTAGACGTTCATCTGGATCTGGTTGCCCGCCGGGGTCGTCACCGCATGCCAGCGGCCCACGCGCCGTTCCTCGTTGCGCATGGCGACCGCGATCAGGCTGGTTGCCTCAGACCGCAACGGCTCGATCAGCATCTTGAGGTTCAGCGATGTCGTCATGCCCGCCCGGATTTCCATGAACGGGCTCAGGTCACCGAGCACCTCGATGATGGTGCCGTTGCGGGTAGTGATGAAACCGTTGGGCGCCACCACACGCGCCAGCGACAGGTCGGCCTGCACGTTGGGGTCATTGGCCACCGACTTGCCGGCCTGTCCGACCTTGCGCCGGGTGCGATGGAACATGCCGGTGCCCGGCTCTATCGACAGCTCGCCCGAGATGCCGCGCCGCTTGCCAAAGACCTTGTCGGCCCCCTGCCGCGCCTCAAAGAAAACTCCCATCTCGCCCACCGACTCCGACGTGCCCAGAAACAGCAAACCCGTCGAGCTCAGCGCATAGTGCAGCCGGCTCAGCACGCGCTCCTGCAGCGACAGGTTGAAGTAGATCAGCAGGTTGCGGATGCTCACCAGGTCGACGTTGATGAACGGCGGGTCCTGAAACACGTTGTGATGCGAAAAGAGCGTCACGGCCCGCAATTCGGGGCGCACCGTGATGTCCGTCTCGCCCACGACAAAGTAATCGGGCAACAGCTCTGCCGGGACATCCCCCGCCGCGGTGATCGGATAGACGCCCCTCCGGGCGACCTCGATGGCGCGCTGGTCGATGTCGGTGGCAAAGACCTGCACGTTGCGCTTGGCCAGCGCGCTGATCCCGCCGAGGAGTTCGGCGATGATGATCGCCACCGAATACGCCTCTTCGCCGGTGGCGCACCCGACGATCCAGATGCGGATCGGGCCCGTGGTCCGGCTGGCAAAGGTCTCTTTCAGCTCGGACTTCAGGTGTTGGAACTGGTGCGGGTCGCGGAAAAACCGGGTGACCGAGATCAGCAGGTCCCGGTGCAGCGCGTCGACCTCGTCCGCATTGGAGCGGCAATAATCCACATAGGCGTCATAGCTGTCGATGCCGAGCGCGGTCATCCGGCGCGCCACGCGCCGGTTCAGGGTGTTTTCCTTGTAGTCGCGGAAATCGACCTGCGTGCGCGCCAACAGGATACCAAAGAGATCGCCAAGCGGGCTGGGCGTGTCCATCAGATCGCGCAGGGCCTCGAAATTGCGCGGACGGGCGAGGATCTTTTCCAGATGCGTGCCGATCTGTTCGGGCGACAGTGTCAGGTCGATGCAACCGGTTTCAATGGCCGAGGTCGGCATGCCGTCATATTTGGCGGTCGCGGGTTCCTGTGCGATGGTAATGCCGCCCTCTTCGCGGATCGACTGCGCGCCATAGCTGCCGTCCGAACCGGTGCCCGACAGCACCACGCCGACACAGTGTTCACCGCAGGCCTCCGCCAGGCTCGTGAACAGCCGGTCGGCCGAGGGTTTGGGCGTGGCCGGGTGCCCGGACGGGTTGCGCAGGCGCAGCTTGCCCATCTCATAGACGACATCCGTGTTGGGTGGCGTGACATAGATTGCGTCGGCCTCCGGCACCACCTCGCCGCTCAGTTCATGCACCGGCAACTTGGTCTCGCGCGAGATTAGCGTTGACAGCACGCTCTTGTGCGTCGGTGACATGTGCAGGGCGACCACATAGACGGCACCGACCTTTGTCGGCAGGTTCTGCGCCAGCAGCGACACCGCTTCCAGCCCGCCGGCAGAGGCGGCGATGCCGACGATATACGGTTTGCTCTGCGCGTCAGACGTTTCGGGTTGATCCGTCTGGGCGTCGTCTGTCGGGTTCTCCGACACGGTCTCGTCGTTCATGTTGTCTGGTACCTGCTAGGCTGCGCAGTATTCGTCGATCAGCGACAGAAGGGTTCCGGGGGAGACGGGCTTGCTGGTGTAGCCGTTCATGCCCAACTCCTCGACCCGCGCCGTGTTGTGGTATGTGACATCTGCCGTCACGGCGATGATTGGAACCTTGGAGGGCGGATCGCTCTCGCCGCTGCGGATCTGGCTGGTCGCGTCGATGCCGGACATGACCGGCATATGCAGGTCCATCAGCACGAGGCCGAACTCCTCCGGCTGCGCGGCCAGCATCTTGCACCCTTCGATCCCGTTGGATGCGATTTCGACTTCCGCGCCGAGGCCAGAAAGGATCTCGCGCATCATGAAGCGCGTAAACTCATCATCCTCGATCAACAGCACTTTGTGCATGTAATTCATTTTCCGATGTCCAACCCGCCGACATTATCCAACCTTAACAAGAAAACTGTGGCGAAACCATCCCTCATCCGATCCTCCAGACGCAGGGTCGCACCCATCAGGCGCGCCAGTTCGCTGCAGATCGCAAGACCCAGGCCCGAGCCGCCATGCGCGCGCATGATTCCCGAGTCGGCCTGCGTGAACCGCTCGAAAATACGGGCGCGGGCGTCCTCGGGGATGCCGCCTCCGGTGTCGCTGACGCTGATGTCGATCCCCTGGGCCCCGTCATCCGTGGCACAGGCGGTCACGGTGATGCCAACCTGCCCCGCATCCGTGAATTTGACCGCATTGTCGATCAGGTTCGACACGATCTGCGTCACGTGCGGGCCGTCCATCATCACCAGCGGGGGCAGGTTGGGGTCCACATCCAGCGTGATGTCGATGTCCTTGCCGCGCAAATGCCGAATGCCCTCGGCACCCTGGTGCCAATCGTGGGCGAGGCGGGTCAGGTCCGTCTGCTCCAGCCTGATTTCGACCGCCTTCGCCTCCAGCCGCGACATGTCGAGCGAATTGTTCATCAGCCCCATCAACTGATGCGATGCCTTGGTCGCCGTCTGCGCGTAAATGCGCGGCTTGTCCGGGATGCCCTTGAACGACTCGATCAGATGCAAGAAGCCCATGATCGCGTTCAGCGGCGTGCGTATCTCGTGGCTCATCGTGGCGAGAAAGCGGGACCGGATCGAGAGCGCCTCGCGCGCTTCCGTCTCGGCTAGTTCGCGCACCGTGATCTCGCTGGTCAGCGCGTCCATCTGGTCGCGCGTCCGCGCCTCGTAGCGTGCGACGGCGTCCACGATCCGGTCCAAATCGTCCGGCGCGACGGACCTGCCACGCTCCAACTCCAGCGGCGCGCGGCGCGCGTGTTCGCCGTCGTCCACATAGGCTGCGATACGTCGCAGGTGCCTTGAAATCATGCGGTTGACAAGGAACAGCAGCGCACCGGCGGCCAGATAGGCCTTGGCCAGGTTGGTCACGAATGTCGTCCAGAATTCTGCCCAGACCCGCGCGCGCACCGCATCGAGCGAGACGTGCACATGCAACGTGCCGACCGTCTCGCTCTGGCCGTCGTCAAAATCGTGCCGCACGTCATAGGCCTGCCCCACACCCGATTGCGTCGGCCCAGAGGGCAGGGCACCGCGCTGCCAGCTTTCGCCGGTGGTGGTCCGTACCTCGACAAAGGCGATGTTGGGGTCAGAGGACAGACCATCAAGGATGATGTTCACCTGCGCAAAATCAAAGGTCCAGATCGCCCGCTCCAGCGACGACACCAGCGTCTCCTCGACCCGCCCAAGGACCTGCGTCGCGTCCGAGCGTTGCCGGACATAGCTCGCACTCAGCTGCAGCGCGGTCGTGACAACCGACAGCACAGATCCCACGATCAGCGATGCAATCACCAGCCGCAGCCCCAGCCGGTCGCCGGGGGCGAGGGCTTGCAAAACCCGTCTCACTGCATCCCGCCCTGCAGCACACGCCCGTTGTCTTGTTTCATTTGTATCATCCCAGACCGCACACCCCACCGTGGCCGTACTCAGTCTTCAGTATGACTTTATCTCTATTGATCGGACCTTAACGCTGCTTGGAAATTTTGCGCAACCCATGGTTGGTGTCGCGACCACGCGCGGCCATGCGCCCCGAAATACCCCGGGCCTTAGCGACCAAGCCCCTTGCACCCGGCCCGCGCCCTGCCTAGAAGGGCGCGATTTCTGACGCGCCCCTGGCCAATCCAAGGGGCAAATACGCTATGGGAGCACACATGCAGGTCACCGAGACGCTGAACGAAGGTCTGAAACGCGGCTACGCGATTACCGTGACGGCGGCCGAACTGGACGCCAAGGTCAATGAAAAGCTGGTCGAGGCGCAGCCCGAGGTTGAGATGAAGGGCTTTCGCAAGGGCAAGGTGCCCATGGCGCTGCTGAAAAAGCAGTTCGGCCAGCGTCTGCTGGGCGAGGCCATGCAGGAAAGTGTCGATGGCGCGATGGCCGACCATTTCGAGGCCACAGGCGACCGTCCCGCGATGCAGCCCGACGTCAAGATGACCAACGAAGAGTGGAAAGAGGGCGACGACGTCAATGTCGAGATGTCCTACGAGGCGCTGCCCGACATTCCCGAGGTCGACATGGCCGCGCTCAAGCTCGAGCGTCTGGTGGTCAAGGCCGACGACGCCGCGATTGACGAAACGCTGGGCTCGCTGGCCGAGAACGCGCAGGACTTCAAGGCGCGCAAAAAGGGCTCCAAGGCCAAGGACGGCGATCAGGTCGTGTTCGACTTTGTCGGGCGTGTCGATGGTGAGGCGTTCGACGGCGGAGCCGCCGAAGACTTCCCGCTGGTGCTGGGCTCCGGTCAGTTCATTCCCGGTTTCGAGGAACAGCTGGTCGGCGTGAAGGCCGAAGAGGACAAGGACATCACCGTCACCTTCCCCGAGGATTATCAGGCCGAAAACCTCAAGGGCAAGGAAGCGGTATTTGCTTGCACGATCAAGGAGGTCAAGGAGCCCGTCGCCGCCGAGATCGACGATGAGCTGGCCAAGAAATACGGCGCCGACGATCTGGCCGGCCTCAAGGCCCGCATCGGCGAACAGCTCGAGGGCGAATATGCCGGTGCCGCCCGTCAGGTGATGAAGCGTGGCCTGCTGGACGCGCTGGATGACGTGGTCAGCTTTGATCTGCCGCCCAGCCTCGTCGAGGCCGAAGCCAAGCAGATCGCGCATCAACTCTGGCACGAGGAAAACCCCGACGTCGAAGGCCACGACCACCCCGAGGTCGAGCCGACGGACGAGCACACCAGCCTCGCCAAGCGCCGCGTGCGTCTGGGCCTGCTGCTGGCCGAGATCGGCCAGAAGGCCGAGGTCGAGGTGACCGATGCCGAGATGAGCCAGGCGGTCATGGCGCAGGCGCGCCAGTACCCCGGTCAGGAACGCCAGTTCTTTGAATTCGTGCAGCAGAACCCGCAGATGCAGCAGCAACTGCGCGCGCCGCTGTTCGAGGACAAGGTCGTGGACCATATCGTCGAGAACGCCACGGTGACCGACAAGGAGATCAGCAAAGACGATCTGCAAAAGGCCGTCGAAGCGCTCGAAGACGACTGAGCTGCCTCACACGCAGCCAACAAAAAAGGCCACCCGAGCGGGTGGCCTTTTTCATTTGTGCTTGCTGAACTCAGGCGTGACGCTTTTTGCGCCAGCCCATAAAGCCCAACGCGCCCATCGCCACTGCAATCAGAGGCAGGCCAGCAGGGAGCGGTACGGGGTTGGTTCCGCCACCGCCGATGTTCGAGCCCGTGATCGTCAGGGTCTGGTTGAGCGAGTCATTCCACTGCGTCCAGCTTGCTGTCGGGTTCGCTTGCTCGACAAATGTGAACTTGTAATCGCCGGGGTTCAGGCCGGTAATTGTTGTCCCTTGCCATGCCGTCACGGGTCCGCAAGCACTACAGACGGTCAGGAATGGGTTGATCGTGTCGACCAGAGACCCGCTCCCCCCGAGAGGTCCGCTGACATAAAAGTTGTTGGTGCCATCCACCAGGCCGGTTGGTTTGAAGATCGTGTTCATGTCGAACAGTTGACTGACAGGCGTGAACGCTGTTCCATTGACGCCTTCCAGCAAGATACTGCCTTCGAGCGGCACGGAGCCTGGACTGCCGTGTGTGTAGTTCCCGACCCAGAACGTGACGTCCCCTGGATTGGTGCCTGCCTCAAAGCCGATCGAAATCGTATGGGCGCTTGATGCACCGACAGTGAATCCCACGGCGGCAACAGCCGCAGACAGGAGTTTAAAAAGTTTCATTTCATTTCCCTCTTAATCCTAACTTTGTGTTTGAATGCGGCACTCGTTGCCAGACACAGGCGAAAAAACGCCTACGATCACAGTTTTTTCATTTTTTGGCCTGTTTGAAAGCAAAATGTTAACTTTTTTGTTTCGTCAAAAGTGCCAGTGCCCCTTGATCTTTTTCAGCCTGTCTAAAAAGATTAATAAAAACAATTATTTATGTGTATCGCCCTTGCCCGGCCGACGCGCCTGTGCGCTGACTTGGCGATCTGCGGGTTTGTAACACCTGTTTCGCGGCAGCGCGAATGTCCACCTATGGTGGCAAAACACTTGACGACCGACAACAGTGTCGAATCAGCGCGGGCCGCTCAAAAATCGCGCAGATCATCCAGTGTGTAGCGTTGAAGAACCGGAAAATCCGGGTCCTCGCGGTACTCGGGATCAGTAACGAGGCAGTTCGCCCCGCAAATCTGTTGGGCCAGACGCCCGCGCGCATCGACGTACCAGAACCGCCCGCCGGGCGTGGCGATATAGCCGTCCGTGCCGTCCTCGATATCGGTGCGCATATCGTCAAAGGATGGCACCTCGGTCAGGTAGTTCGGGTCCCAGGCGCCGTGGGTGTGCCACGAGGCCAGCACTTCGAAATCGGCAAAGCGCGGATCGGGCGGCAGGCAAGTGGATTTGCGCCCCCGCACCGGTTCCGTCGCCACGAAATTCCCGCTGGCATCGACACCGATCAGCCCGCAATACTCACGTTCCTCGGCAATCGACAGCGGTTGTATGTCATTGAAAACACGCGACACAAAGGCAACCTCGCCCTGGGTTTGCGGCTGCGTGCGGGGCGCCATTTCGATGCTGGCAGGATCGGGGGCGAGGCACGCGCCCAGCGTCAGGACGAGACAGAAGAACAGCACAGGTTTCATGCCGCGCACCGTGCCGCCACAGGGCGGGACTGTCCAGCGTTACCGACCGTTCCGGCGCAACTTCGCGCGTGGTGCCGCGCGGTCAGGCATCAGGAAAATTGTCCCATTAAGGAGCCATTAAAGGCCGCTGTGTCACGAGGTGGATATGACCAAGTCTGTGCTCTGGATTGCTGCTGCGTTCTGCCTTGCCCTGTCGGTGGGGCCGGTGGCGCTGCTGGCCTCGACGGTGGGCAAGGCTGATCCGGCTGATCTGTACCTTGTGATCGATGCCGGTCTCGTGCCGTTGCCAGTTGGGCAAATGGCGGCCCTCGGGGCGCGCGATATCGGGCCGACACGCGGGGCGATGGCGCGGATGCTATATGCGCCTCCGGCTGCCCGACAGAAGATGTTGGATGCGGGCTATATCTTGCTGCCCGCCGGTGCGCTGGCAGCCCTTTGCGGGATCGGCACGGACCGGATTTCTGCCACTTCCGGGAAAACCTGACATGAACTACCTCAAATCGCTGACGCCTGTGAACATGGTCCTGTTACTGGCCACGCTGCTGGCCATCGGGGTCGCGCTCGCAGCGCTGATCGTCGGCACATCGCTGATATCTGTCGGAGCCATATCGCTGAGCAGTCTCGGTTTTGGCTGGGCCATGGCGCGCAGCCAGCCCAAACTTGCGCCGATCGGTGCCGCAGTCGCGCTGATGGGTCAGGCCATCGCCTTTACCACAGCGTTTCAGGGGCACGCCTGGCAGCTGGACAGTCACATGCTGTTCTTCGCTCTGCTGGCATGCCTCACCGGGTTGCGCAGCATCTCAGCGCTGTTGGTGGCGACGGTGATCGTGGCCCTCCACCATGCCTCGCTGTCGGTTGTCATGCCGTCGCTGATCTACCCGCCCGGGGTGTTCCTCGAAAACCTTTCCCGGACGGTATTTCATGCTGTCATTCTGCTGGTGGAAACGGCGGCACTGGTTGCCACCGTGCACCATCTGAACCGGGTAGAGCGTGAGATGCGCGCACAGACCAAAGCGCTCGAGGCGAGCTTGCAGGATGCTGACGCCGCACAACAGCAGGCGCTCGCCTCCAAGGAGGCTGCAGAGACCGCGCAGCGCGACGCGGTAGAGGCGCAAACCGCAGCCGAGGCCGCGCTGGAGCAGGTGCGCGATGCGCAGGAAGTGCAGCGGCTTGCCGAGAAGGAAAAGCAGATGGCCGACGACGCGCGACGCGCCGCAGACGCAGCCAGGGCGCGCGAACAGTCGGAAGTCGTGGACCGCCTGCGGTTCGCGCTGACCCGGCTCGAAGGGGGGGACCTGACCATCCGGATCACGCAACGCTTTCCGGCCGAATACGAAACGCTGCGCACGGAATTCAACGCGGCGATGCAGACGCTCGAGGACATGGTGTCGGTGGTGGCGCAACGTTCCGAACAGATGGAGGCTGAGGTGCGCGAAATCTCACGCGCCACGGATGACCTTGCCCGCCGCACCGAAGCGCAGGCGGCAAACCTGACCCAGACGTCGGACGCGCTGAACGGCCTGACCAAGAGCGTGCAGGAAAACGCGCTCAGCGTGGATGAAGCGCACCGGTCGTCACTGGGCGCGCAATCCAGCGCGCAGGCCAGTGGCACGGTCGTCTCCAAGGCGTCAGAGGCGATGCAAGCCATCAAGACAGAGGCAGGCGAGATCGCCAAGATCGTGACGCTGATCGAAAGCATCTCGTTCCAGACAAACCTGCTGGCGCTGAACGCGGGCGTGGAGGCCGCGCGCGCCGGGGAAGCGGGCGCAGGCTTTGCTGTGGTCGCGTCCGAAGTGCGCGGCCTTGCGCAACGCTCGTCCGACAGCGCCACCAGCATCCGCACGCTGATCGAACGCTCCGGCGCGGAGGTGCAGAACGGCTCGGACCGCATCACCGAAACGGTCGGCTCGCTCGGGACGGTCCAGACCACCATTTCCGAGATCACGGCCAAGATGGACCTGATCACCGACAGCACCCAGAGCCAGAGCGATCAGATCTCGTCGCTCAACGGTTCCATCGCCGAAATGGGTGCCGTGACGCAAAAGAACGCCGCGATGTTCGAAGAAACGAATGCCGCCTGCACCAAGCTGGCGGATGGCGCCAAGGCGCTGCGCGAGTTGACCCAGCACTTTCAAGTGTCGGGCGGCGCCGCGCTGTCGGGCAAGGTGGCCTGAGCGGTCGCGCAGCATTTGTACTCTGTCCTCGGCATCGCGCAGATGCTGATACCGTCAGCACAGCATGCGTTCTGTGTTTTGGGATCAGTGAAGGACGTGGCACCGGGGCGCGCTCGGATCAGCACCCATAGTCGGTGGCGTGCTTCGCAGTGATGCTGGCCCTGTCGAGGATACCAAAAAACGAAAAAACCGCGCCGATCACCGGCGCGGTTTTCAATCTTTGTCCTGGCGTCGGGCTCAGGGCTGAGGCTCTTCGCCCTCGGCTGGGGCCTCGCCTTCGGCGGGCGCGATGCCCGCAGCTTCGGCCAGATCGTCATCGTCGGAGGCTGCCGCTCCAATATCGTCGAACAGCTCCTGGATTTCGAACTCCGCTGCCGCTTCTTCTTCGGCGGCCAGTTCCTGGATCGACTTACCGGAAGCCTGCAGCTCCGCCTCTTCGGGCGAGCGGGCCACGTTCAGCTGAACCACGACGTCCACCTCGGGGTGCAGCGACACATGCACATCGTGCAGGCCCAGCTCCTTGATCGGGGCGGGGATCACGATCTGCTTGCGGTCCACGGTGAACCCTTCGGCGGTGGCCACGTCCGCTGCATCGCGGGGCGTGACGGAGCCGTAGAGGTTGCCACCGTCAGAGGCCTGACGGATCACGATGAACTGCTGGCCATCCAGCTTTTCACCGAGGCTTTCCGCCTCTTTGCGGGTCTCAAGGTTGCGCGCTTCGAGCTGCGCCTTCTGCGCCTCGAAGTCGGAGATGTTGGCCTTGGACGCGGTCAGCGCCTTTTTCTGCGGCAGCAGAAAATTGCGGGCGTAGCCGGGCTTGACGTCCACGACGTCGCCCATCTGGCCCAGCTTGGCCACACGTTCGAGAAGGATAACTTGCATATCAGTCGCTCCTTATTTCACGGCGTAGGGCAGCAGGGCGAGAAAGCGCGCGCGCTTGATAGCGCGGGCCAGCTCGCGTTGCTTCTTGGCCGACACGGCGGTGATGCGCGACGGCACGATCTTGCCACGCTCGGACACGTAGCGTTGCAGCAGGCGCGTGTCCTTGTAGTCGATCTTGGGCGCGTTCTCACCGGAGAACGGGCAGACCTTGCGACGGCGGAAAAACGGTTTTGCAGCCATGGTTCAGGTCTCCTTGCTCAGCGCCGCTCGCGGCGGTCGCCGCGTTCGTCGCGTTTCTGCATCTGGACCGAAGGGCCCTCGGCGTGTTCGTCGACCTTGATGGTCAGCACGCGCATGACGTCTTCGTGCAGGCGCATCAGGCGTTCCATCTCCTGCACGGCGCCGGCGGGGGCGTCGGTGCGCAGATAGGCGTAATGGCCCTTGCGGTTCTTGTTGATCTTGTAGGCCATCGTCTTCACACCCCAGTACTCGTTATCCACGAGGGTGCCGCCATTGTCGGACAGGACGGTGCCAAAATGTTCGATGAGCCCTTCGGCCTGCGTGTTCGACAGGTCCTGACGGGCAATCATCACATGCTCATAAAGAGGCATGGACGTATCTCCACTTCTATCAAGGCGCATTTCAAAGACCGGTCCATGATCCCCTGCGGATCGGTCACGAGAGACTGCGCGGCAAAAGGTGCTGCAGGGATGCGCCCGTATACACGCGGCACGCCGTGGCGCAAGGCCAAAAACGGCGAAATGCCTGCCGTAAAGTGCACATGGCATGACCTTGCGCGCGCCTCAATTGGGTCATGTTTGGCCCCGACAGTCACGGTTAACAAAAAGAAAACGAACCGGAACGAGGGACTTGGGACAATGACAGCGACGACAGATGCGATGCTGGGCGATGTGCTGCAACACCGGACGGTGTTTGCGCAGGTGCGGACAGTGGATGGCGCGCGTTGGCTGGCGCGGGGCGCGCAGCAATTCACCGGCGTGGTGCTGCTGATGGCGGTGGTCGGACTGTGGCTGCAACCGGGTGCCGCGTTCGATCAGGAACTGATGCTGGTCAAGCTGGCGCTGTCGGCCTTTACGGGCATGGCGGGCGTGGCGCTGATCCGGGGCGGGCGCGTGCTGCGCGGCGTCGAGATCGAGATTGACCTGAACGACGAAGAGCTGCGCCTGGTGCGGCCACAGGCCTCGGGCCATGGCGCGCCGGATGTAGTGCACCGCTGCGGCTTTGCCGCGCTGGGATCGGTCGACATGACGCCGCATATGGCGCGGATGTGGGATGCGCAGGGCGGCCTGCTGGCCGAGGTGCCGCTGGCCGATCCGCAGACCCGCGCGGCGCTGCTGCGCGCGCTGCGGGCACACGGCAAGATCTGACAAAAATTAGAGTAAAACCGCGCGCGGCGGTTTTATTCATACCCTCGGGTGTTCGGTTTTGCGCACATTCTGTTGAACTCTGTGCAGTTGCCAGGCGGGTGGTGTGCGTCACATGATGCAGTGCACACCCAAATCCCAACGGAGCACCCGCTATGAAATCTCTCCTTTTGGCCACCGCCTTTGCCGCATCGGCCGGCATCGCCACCGCAGCCGAGCGCTATACCCTCGACAGCAGCCACAGCCAGGTCCTGTTTTCCTACAACCACCTCGGCTTTTCGACCACATTCGGCATGTTCTCCGGGTTCGAGGGCGAGATCATGTTCGATCAGGCCGACCCCGGCAATTCAAGCGTGAGCGTGTCGATGCCCACCAAGTCGATGTTCACCGGCTGGGAACAGCGCGACGGACACTTCATGTCGGCTGATTTCTTTGCCGCCGAAGATGAGGACCTGATCACCTTCACCTCCACCGCGATCGAGGTGACGGGCGACAACACGGCGCTGATCACCGGCGATCTGACGATGAACGACATCACCCAGTCGGTGGTGCTGGACGCAACGCTGAACCAGGCAGGCGCGAACCCGATCAACCAGAAGGACTGGGCCGGGTTCGATGCCACCACCACGCTGAAACGGTCGGATTTCGGTCTGGGCGCCTTTGCCCCTGCCGTGAGTGACGAGGTCGAGGTCTTGATCTCGGTCGAGGCTGAAAAAGCGGGCTGAGCCCTGCACTTGTCGAAGACACAAGGGCCGCGCAGAACACCTGCGCGGCCCTTTTTCGTGGCGTCTTGCCAGATCGACGCGCTGCCGCGCGACATGATTTTAAGCAAGGGCACCTGTTCAGGCACCCTTGCGTTGATCCCTCAGCCCTCGGGCTGTGCGGCGTCCGTGCCGCGGGTGGCGGTCAGATCGACATTCACCGCGACCGCAAAAGCGAGCGAGCTTTCGTCGGCCATGTTCGCCCCGATGCCAAAGTCGCGCCGGTCCAGCGTCAGGCTGCCGGTCATCGACGCCTCGTCGCCATTCACGGACAGGCCAAACGGCATGGTGATCGGCACGCTCTGGTCGCGGATGCTCAGGGTGCCTTGCGCCTCGTAGCCGTCGACGACGGGGACGATATCGGCGGCGAAGGTGGCGGTGGGGAAGGTCGTGGTGTCGAAGTAATCGGGCCCCATGGCCTGCGCCGTGACGCTGCCAAGGGTGAGCGAGCCGATGGCGATGACCACCTCGACATTGCCCGCGACACCGTTTTCGACCGTTTCGTCAAAACTGATGGCGGCGGTCCAGTCGGCAAAGGCGCCGTCCACCTCGGAGCCGAGCTGGGTGATGGAGATGGCCAGCGTGCCCTCCTGCACCTGCCAGTCGGAGGCGACCTCTTCCAGCGCCACGCTGCCCAGATCGGCACCGTGCGGGGCGTAGATGCCCATCGCGGCCCCGCCCGACAGGGCCAGCGCCCAGGCGGCAAGCGCGGCGGTGATGGGAGCGGCGTGCCGGTGCTTGCCCTCGGCACGGGGCAGGTCGGGATTGCCGAACCACATGCGGCGGAGGGTCATGTCACGGTCGACGATGTGGTGCTTGAGCGCGCCCGCGATGTGCAGGAGCAGCGAGGCGGCCAGCACCTTGGTCAGCACCCAGTGTGCCCCGGCCATGGCCGCCGCGACGGGTTCGGATTTGGGCACCAGCGGCAGGTTCTGGCCCAGCGGCCACCAGATCGGGGCAAAGCCGCTGGCGGCGGCGTGGTGTATCCAGCCCGACAGCGGCACCAGCACGAGGCTGCCATAGAGCAGCCAGTGCACGGTTTCTGCGGCGAGGCTTTCGGCCTTGCGGTCGGGGTGCAGCAGGCCGGGCTTGGGCTGGGTAAAGGCCCAGGCGATGCGCACCAGCGCGACAAAGAACACCGCGACGCCCAGCGTCTTGTGCAGCGAAAACAGCCACGCCGTGCGGGCCAGCAGATCGTCGGCGGGAGCGGCGGCATTGCGCAGTTCGTAGGCCATGTTGTTGGCCACGACCCCCAGCGGGATCAGGGTCAGGATCAGCAGGGCGGTGAGCCAGTGCAGGGTCTTGGCGACCGAGCCGTAGCTGGAGGCGGTGTTGGCGAGGGACATCATTCATTCTCCGTCAGGGACGACTGGGCGACACGTCCCGCAGAGCGGGACACAGGGACAACACGTAAGGTCCATATGTTATGCGGTGGGCGCGCGAGACAACCGCAAATCGGTGCACAGCTGTCGTGCAGCGCTGTGCGGGCTCACTTGTTTAGCACGGCTGCGCCCATTACACCCGATCCCAGTCAATAGAACGAAGAGAGGCCGCCCATGAGCATCGCATTTGTATTTCCCGGGCAGGGGGCGCAGACCATCGGCATGGGGCGCGATCTGGCGCAGGCCTACCCCGCCGCGCAGGCGGTGTTCGACGAGGTGGACGAGGCGTTGGGCGAGGCGCTGAGCGCGCTGATCTGGGAGGGCGATCAGGATACGCTGACCCTGACGCAAAACGCGCAACCGGCGCTGATGGCCACGTCCATGGCCGCGATGCGCGCGCTGGAAGCCGAAGGGATCACGGTGGACAAGGCCGCCTTTGTCGCGGGTCATTCGCTGGGCGAATATTCTGCGCTCTGTGCCGCCGGGTCGCTAAGCGTGGCGGATGCAGCCCGGCTGTTGCGGACGCGCGGCAAGGCCATGCAGGAGGCGGTGCCGGTCGGCGTGGGCGCGATGGCGGCCCTGCTGGGGCTGGATTTCGAGACGGTCAAGGACGTGGCGGCAGAGGCGGCCAAGGGCGAGGTGTGCGCGGCCGCCAATGACAACGACCCCGGTCAGGTGGTCGTGTCTGGCCACACAGGCGCTGTGGAGCGCGCGGTGGAACTGGCCAAGATCCGGGGCGCCAAGCGGGCCGTGATGCTGCCGGTGTCCGCACCGTTCCATTGCAGCCTGATGGAGCCTGCGGCAGGCGTGATGGCCGAAGCGCTGAGCCATGTGGATATCGAGACGCCCAAGGTCACGGTCGTGCCCAATGTCTGCGCCCATGGCTGCACGTCAGCCACGCTGCTGCGCAACCATCTGGTGGATCAGGTCACAGGCTCGGTCCGGTGGCGCGAGAGTGTCATGTGGATGGCGGGCGAGGGCGTGACGGAGATCTGGGAGATTGGCGCGGGCAAGGCCCTGTCGGGCATGATCCGGCGCATCGACCGCTCCATCGCGACCCGGGCCGTGGGCACGCCGGATGACGTCAGGGCCGCCGTGGATGGCTGAGCTGGTCACGCTCGGGGCCGAGACGCTGGGTGGTTTGCGCCGCCGCTTTGCCTTTGACACGCGGCTGACCAAGATACCGGGGGCGTTCAACGCGCTGAGCCAGCTGCAACGCGAGGCCGGGCTGCTGGTCTGCGGACCCGAGACGGCGCTGTACCGGATGGACGGGGACGAGATCGAGGTGACGGTGGGCGTGCCCATGGACGAGATGTTTCCGGGTTTTGAGACGTTCGACGTGCCGGGCAGCCGTGCGGTGTTGCACCGGCACCGGGGGCCATTTGCGGGTCTGCCTGATGTCTATCCGGCGCTGCATGCAGCGGCTGCCGAACAGGGGCTGACGCCCACGGGATTGGCGCGCGAGGTCTACCGGATCATCGCGCGCGACGATGCGCGGAACGTGTGTGACGTGTATCTGGACGTAGAATAACTTGAAGAGAGGGGCATAAATGTTTGATCTGACAGGTAAGTCAGCGCTGATCACCGGCGCATCGGGCGGCATCGGGGCCGAAATTGCGCGCGTCCTGCACGGCGCGGGCGCCACCGTGGGGCTGAGCGGCACGCGAACCGAACCGCTGGAGGCGCTGGCGGGTGACCTTGGGACACGGGCCCATGTGCTGCCCTGCAACCTCAGCGACATGGCGGCGGTCGAGGCCCTGCCGAAACACGCGATCGAGGCGATGGGCAGCCTTGACGTGCTGGTCAACAACGCAGGCATCACGCGCGACAATCTGTTCATGCGCATGTCCGACGACGAATGGCAAAGCGTGATCGACGTGAACCTGACCGCGACCTTCAAACTCTGCAAGGGCGTGATGCGCGGCATGATGAAGGCGCGCTGGGGCCGGATCGTGAATATCTCGTCCATCGTGGGGGCCACGGGCAACCCGGGTCAGGCGAATTACGCGGCCTCCAAGGCGGGTATGGTCGGCATGTCCAAGAGCCTTGCCTACGAGGTGGCCAGCCGGGGGATCACGGTGAATGCGATTGCACCGGGCTTTATTGCCACCGCCATGACGGACAAGCTGACTGACGACCAAAAGACTGGAATCATGGGACAAATTCCTGCCGGACGGATGGGAGAGGCGCATGAGATTGCGGCCGCCACGCTGTACCTTGCCAGCCCCGAAGCGGCCTATATGACGGGGGCGACCTTGCACGTCAACGGCGGCATGGCCATGTTGTAGCCGCACCGCGCCAGAGCCTTGCTATCAACCAAAGATATGCTATAGGCGGCGCAGATTCCGGCGTGGGGCCTTTGTCACGGGCCCGATGCTTCACCGCCCCAAGGGGGCAAGACCAGCGCCCCGGTTACCATCCGGGGACACCACTTGGGGGCGTGCAAATTGCCCCGGAAACATGAGGACAGTCATATGAGCGACATCGCGGACCGCGTGAAAAAGATCGTTGTGGAACACCTGGGTGTGGACGAGGAAAAAGTCTCGGACAACGCATCCTTTATCGACGATCTGGGCGCAGACAGCCTGGACACCGTGGAACTGGTGATGGCCTTCGAAGAAGAGTTCGGCATCGAGATTCCCGATGACGCCGCCGAGACGATCCAGACGTTTGGCGACGCAGTGGGCTTTATCACCAAAGCCTCCTGAACCCATTCCCGGGCCACGGCCCGAACAAGACGGCGCTTCTTTGGTTTGCAAAGAAGCGCCGTTTTTCTTTTTGGTGTCGGCTTCATCTTGTGTTTTGGGCGCGCAGGGCGCAGCTTTGCGAAAACAACAAGGTGATCGGGCAGGACACCAGACATGAATCGCAATGTGCCGACAATCAACACGGCGCGCATAACCCTGCGCGCGATGCGGCCGCAGGATTTCGACCGCTTTGCCGAAATCTGGGCCATGCCGGACGTGGTGACCTATATCGGCGGCGTGCCGCGCAACCGCGATGTCTCCTGGAAGGCGTTTCTGACCAATGCGGGCCATTGGCAGATGACCGGCTTTGGCCAATGGGCGATCGAAGAGCACGGGACCAAGGCGATGGTTGGTCAGACCGGCTTTTTCTATGGCGCGCGGGGCTTGGGCGCGGATTTCGATGCGGCGCCCGAAGCGGGCTGGGTTCTGACGCCCGACATGCAGGGGCGCGGCCTGGGCCGCGAGGCGGTTGCGGCGGCGCATGACTGGTTTGACCGGGTGGTGACCGGCCCGCTGGTGTGCATGGTGCATCCCGATCACGCCGTGTCGCTGCATCTGGCCGAGACGCTGGGCTACGTGCCCTTGCGCGACACTGAGGATCGGACGGGGCCGGTGCGGCTGATGCTGCGCAAATCGCCGCCGCAGGTCTAGGCGCGCGACGGGCTTGAACAGCGTGGCCCCTAGCGGGTATGAGGCAGGCCAGAATGAATTTGGGGACAGAGCAGATGCGCAGAGTGGTTGTGACCGGATTGGGGTTGGTGACGCCGTTGGCCGACGGGGTGGAGGCCAGCTGGTCCCGCATTCTGGATGGACAATCGGGCGCCGGGCCCATCACGCAGTTCGACCCGGAGGGGCTGGCCACGACATACGCCTGCGAAGTGCCGCTGGGCGATGGCAGCGACGGCACGTTCAGCGCGGACGCCTATATGGCGCCCAAGGAACAGCGCAAGTTCGACAATTTCATCATGTTTGGGTTGGCCGCGGCGCAGCAGGCCGTCGAGGACGCGGGCTGGACGCCCGAGGATCGCGAAAGCCTGGAGCGCACAGGGGTGCTGATCGGTTCGGGCATTGGCGGGCTGAATTCCATCGCCAACACGGCTGTGATGATGGAAGAAAAGGGGCCGCGGCGCGTGTCCCCGTTCTTTGTCCCCGGCGCGCTGATCAACCTGATCTCCGGTCAGGTGAGCATCAAATACGGCTTCAAGGGGCCGAACCATTCGGTGGTGACCGCCTGTTCGACCGGCGCGCACGCCATCGGGGATGCGTCGCGGCTGATCCAGCATGGCGACGCGGATGTGATGATCGCCGGCGGGGCTGAGGCCGCTATCTGCAAGATCGGGATTGCCGGGTTCAACGCCTGCAAGGCGCTGAGCACGAAGCGTGCCGATGATCCGCAGACCGCCAGCCGACCCTATGACGCGGACCGCGACGGGTTCGTGATGGGCGAGGGTGCTGGCATCGTGGTGCTGGAGGAATACGAGCACGCGGTGGCGCGCGGTGCGAAGATCTATGCCGAGGTGCGGGGCTATGGGCTGTCGGGCGACGCCTATCACATCACCGCCCCGTCCGAGGACGGCGAGGGCGGCGAGCGGTCGATGCGCGCCGCGCTGCGCAATGCGGGGCTGGAGCCATCGGACATCGACTATATCAACGCGCACGGCACCTCGACCATGGCCGATACGATTGAGCTGGGCGCGGTGGAGCGGCTGATGGGCGATCACGCGGGCAACGTCACCATGTCCTCGACCAAGTCCGCCACCGGGCACCTGTTGGGGGCTGCGGGCGCGATCGAGGCGATCTTTTCGATCCTGGCGATCCGCGATCAGGTGTGCCCGCCGACCATCAACCTCGACAATGTGGCGGTTGAGACGTCCGTGGACCTTGCGGCCAACGCCAAGCGGGCGCGCAAGGTGGACTATGCACTGTCCAACAGCTTTGGTTTTGGCGGGACGAATGCGAGCGTGATTTTCGGAAAGGTCAGCTGATGTGGCGTGGCGTCGCCTCGAACGCAATTACGTTTCTGATTGTCGCCCTGTTTGTGCTGGGCGGCATGATCCTGTGGGGGCGGGGGCAGTATGAGGCCACCGGGCCCCTGGATCAGGCGATTTGTCTGCAGGTGGACCGGGGGTCGAACTTTCGGCGGGTGAGCCGTGACCTCGAAGCGGACGGCGCGGTGACCTACGGGTGGATTTTTCGCGCCGGCGCGGACTATGCGGGCAAGACGTCAGAGCTGAAGGCGGGCAGTTTCCTTGTGGAGCCGGGCGCGTCGATGGAAGAAATCGTCGACATTGTCACCCGCGGGGGGGCGAGCACGTGCGGCACCGAAGTCGTCTACCGGATCGGCGTCAACCGGCTGAGCGCGCAGGTGCGCGAACTGGACCCGGGCACCAACCGCTTTGTCGAAAAGGCGCAGTTTGAACCCGGCAACGAGGATGCGCCGGAAGCTTACACGCAGGTCAAGACGGCGCAGGACACGCGGTTTCGCGTGGCGCTGGCCGAGGGCGTAACCAGCTGGCAGATCGTGGACGGGCTGCGCAATATCGACATTCTGGAAGGTGAGGTGCCCGAGGTGCCGCCCGAGGGCGCGCTGGCACCGGACAGCTACGAAGTCACCCGTGGGCAGGACCGCAATGCGATACTTGGCCAGATGCGCGAGCAGCAGGAGTTGCTGGTGTCCGCCGCCTGGGAGGCGCGGGACCCGGATGTGCCGCTGGAGAGCCCCGAAGAGTTGCTGATCCTTGCGTCGATCATCGAGAAGGAAACAGCCGTCGCCGAGGAGCGGGGGCGGGTGTCGTCGGTGTTCGTCAACCGGCTCAATCAGGGGATGCGGTTGCAGACGGACCCCACGGTGATCTACGGGGTCACGCGGGGGCAGGGCGTGCTGGGGCGGGGCTTGCGCCGGTCCGAGCTGCGCGCGGCCACGCCGTGGAACACCTATGTCATTCAGGGGCTGCCACCGACACCGATTGCAAACCCCGGGCGCGCCAGCCTGATGGCGGCGGGGCAGCCGGACGCGACTGACTTTATCTTTTTCGTCGCGGACGGCACGGGCGGGCACGCCTTTGCCGAGACGCTGGACGAGCATAACCGCAACGTGGCCCGCTGGCGCGAGATCGAAGCGGAGCGGCAGCAGGAGAGCGACGGCGGGTGATGCGTTAAGTCGTGGTGGGCAGATTGCCCACCCTACGGTTGTGTTAGTGTTTTCAAGGGATTGTCGATTTCAGTAATGATTTGTTAAGGTTAGCGTACGCTGTGCGGTGCGTGGGGCAACCTGAATTGGCTTGACAGATCGAACGGTCACACGTATAACTTGTGACAAGCTAGAAGAAGTGGGCAAGCGGCCTCGGAGTGATCCGATGGTCGCTTTTTCATTTTTCTCGTGCGGAGACTATCCCAACGCATGAGAGGTCAGACTGAATGACACTGATTACCCCGGAGGCCGAAGAGGCCCGGACCGAAGAGCTGTTGCTGTCGGTTCAGGTTTCGCTCGCAGATATGCGGCGGCGTTTTCAAGCCTTCTCAGAAAAGGCAGCAACCGGGGAGGAAATCAAGGAAACCGACGTGAACGGCGCTTTGTCAGCGATGACGAAGATGACTGCGAGCGTGCAGAAGGCGGAGACGCAACTTGGAGAACTCCGAAACGCACGAGCGGGCATTGTCCAGGCCGGACATGCCATCGACCATGACGCAGCCCGCGCTGAGATTCGGTGCGCGCTGGGTCGCTTGCGCGCCTGTTGCGGCGCAGGAGCGGTTTCTGGATGAGTTGGGAGAGGGCGCCTTGTGCGCCCTCCCTTTTCTGTTCGAGTTCTGGGCGATGGAGCATCAGCTGCCGCCCGAGGGTGATTGGCGCAACTGGGTGATCATGGGAGGGCGCGGGGCCGGCAAGACACGGGCCGGTGCCGAATGGGTGCGCAGCATGGTCGAGGGGGCCATGCCGCTGGATCCGGGTGTTGCGAAACGTGTGGCGTTGGTTGGGGAGACCATCGAGCAGGTGCGCGAAGTTATGATTTTTGGCGACAGTGGCATTCTGGCCTGTTCGCCCCCCGACCGCCGCCCGACCTGGGTGTCGGGGCGCAAGCGGCTGGAATGGCACAATGGCGCGGTGGCGACGGTGCATACGGCCTTTGACCCGGAAGGGTTGCGGGGGCCACAGTTTGATGCCGCCTGGGTCGATGAGCTGGCCAAGTGGAAGAAAGGTCAGGAGACCTGGGACATGCTGCAATTTGCCTTGCGGCTGGGGGACGACCCGCGGGTCTGCGTGACGACGACGCCGCGGAATGTAGAGGTTTTGAAGCGCCTGCTGGCGCTGCCGTCGACGGTGGTGACCCACGCGCCGACCGAGGCGAACGCGGCCAATCTGGCGGCGTCCTTCCTCGAGGAGGTGAAGGCGCGCTATGCCGGGACCCGGCTGGGCCGGCAGGAGCTGGACGGCGTGCTGCTCAGCGATGCGGAGGGCGCGCTGTGGACGACGGAGATGCTGGAGGCGACGCGGCGCGCGGCACCCCGGTCCTTTGACCGGGTGGTGGTGGCGGTCGACCCGGCGGTGACGGCAAAGAGCACGTCGGATGCCTGCGGCATTGTGGTCGTGGGTGCGACGCTGGACGGGCCGCCGCAGGACTGGCGGGCGCATGTGCTGGCCGATTGCACGGTGCAGGGCGCCAGCCCGACGGAATGGGCGCGCGCCGCTGTGGCTGCGGTCGAGACCTTTGGCGCGGACCGCATGGTGGTCGAGGTGAACCAGGGCGGGGATGCGTTGCGGGACGTGGTCCGGCAGGTGGACCCGCTGGTGCCCTACAAGGCCGTACGGGCCCGGGACGGCAAATCGCTGCGGGCGGAGCCGGCGGCGGCGCTTTATGAGCAGGGGCGGGTGTCCCATGCCGCGGGCCTCGATGCGCTGGAGGACGAGATGGTGCGGATGACGCGCCGCGGCTTTGAAGGGCGCGGCTCACCGGACCGGCTGGATGCGCTGGTATGGGCGTTGCAGGAGTTGATGATCGAGCCCGCGCGGGAGCATCGGCGGCCCGGCGTTCGACTGCTTGGCTGATCGGCCCTGCGGGGCGAGTTTATTTGGCGAGATGAAGCGGGGGACATTGTGCCCCTGTCGTTTGGGCGGCTCTGATCGGGGTCGCCTTTTTCTTTGGACTGGACGGGCCTTTGGCCTTGGGATCGCGTGAAGGAGACCCCCTTGTTTGATTTCTTTCGGAACCGGGCTGTGGCGGACGTACCAGAGCAGAAGGCAAGTGCGACGGGCAAGGTTGTGGCGTGGCAGTCGGGTGGTCGCGTGGCCTGGAGCCCGCGGGATGCGGTGTCGCTGACCAAGTCGGGCTTTTCCGGGAACCCGGTGGGGTTTCGGTCGGTCAAGCTGATTGCGGAGGCCGCGGCGGCGTTGCCGCTGGTGTTGCAGGATATGTCCCAGCGTTATGAGGCGCATCCCATTCTGGCGCTGCTGAAATCGCCCAATCCCGGGCAGGGGCGGGCGGAGTTGCTGGAGGCGCTATATGCGCAGTTGCTGCTGTCGGGCAACGCCTATGTGGAGGCGGTGGCCGGAGAGGCCGGTGCGCCGCTGGAAATGCATGTGCTGCGGTCGGACCGGATGTCGGTGGTGCCGGGGCCGGATGGCTGGCCCATCGCCTATGAGTACCGGGTGGGGGGCAAGGTGCATCGGTTTGATGCCTCGGGTCCCGTTTCGCCCATCTGTCACATCAAGAGCTTTCATCCGCAGGACGATCACTATGGGTTGAGCCCGATGCAGGCGGCGGCGATGGCGCTGGATGTCCATACGGCGGCGTCGCGGTGGTCAAAGTCGCTGCTGGACAATGCGGCGCGCCCGTCGGGGGCGATTGTGTATCGCGGCACGGACGGGCAGTCGCAGCTGTCGGGGGACCAGTACGAGCGGTTGGTGAGCGAGATCGAGACCAACCATTCGGGTGCGCGCAATGCGGGGCGTCCGATGTTGCTGGAAGGCGGCCTTGACTGGAAGCCGATGGGCTTTTCGCCGTCGGACATGGAGTTTCAGAAGACCAAGGAGGCGGCGGCGCGGGAGATCGCGCTGGCTTTTGGGGTGCCGCCGATGTTGCTGGGGATCGCGGGCGACGCGACCTATGCCAATTATCAGGAGGCGCACCGGGCGTTCTACCGCCTGACGGTGTTGCCGTTGGCAACGCGGGTGGCGGCGGCGCTGGCCGAATGGCTGGGCGCGCATACCGGCGAGGACGTGGTGCTGGCGCCGGATCTGGATCAGGTGCCGGCCCTGTCGGCGGAGCGGGACGCGCAGTGGGCGCGGGTGGCGGCGGCGGATTTCCTGAGCCAGGCCGAGAAGCGCCGGTTGCTGGGTCTTCCGGCAGTGGCCGAGGAGCAGGTGGATGGATGACGCCAAGCTGTTTGAGCGGTTTGCCTGTGCGCCGGGGCTGAAGCTGCAGGCGCATGAGCGGCTGATGGAGGTGCATCTGGACAATATCTCGGCCCGGCTGGACCGGCTTGAGGAGTTGATGGAGCGGCTGGAAAAGCGGCTGTGGCTGACGGTCTACGGGGTTGTGGCGGTCATTCTGGCGACCGGGTTTCAATCGATCATGGCGGCGATACCGCATTAACCGAGGAGATGAGACATGCAGGCAGAGAGCGGTCTGGAGACGAAGTTTGCCCGTTTCGGCGAGGCTGTGGCGGTGCAGGATGGCCATGTGATCGAAGGCTATGCAAGCCTCTTTGGGGCATGTGATCAGGGCGGCGATGTCGTGGCCAAGGGGGCCTATGGCGCGTCGCTGGACAGGATCACGGGCGAGGGCCGTTCGGTCAAGATGCTGTGGCAGCACGACCCGGCACAGCCTATCGGTGTGTGGGACGAGGTGCGTGAGGATGCGCGGGGCCTGTGGGTCAAGGGGCGCCTGCTGCCGGAGGTGGCCAAGGGCCGCGAGGCGGCGGAACTGATTGCGGCCGGTGCGATTGACGGGTTGTCGATCGGGTATCGGACACTGAAGGCGGCAAAGAACGACAAGGGCCAGCGGGTCCTTACGGAACTGGAGCTTTGGGAGGTGTCGCTGGTGACGTTCCCGATGTTGCCCAGTGCGCGGGTGGCGGGCAAATCCGAGGCGGTCGCTTCGGAGGCGGACGACACTTTGCGCGACATGGCGGCGGCCCTGCGGGCTGCGCGCGCGGAGCTGGCGCAGCGCTGATCGCGCGGCCTTTTTTCTACAACAATCGAGGATTTGCGAATGAGCAAGACCGCACGTGAGGCGCGGGTCGGGGATGGTTTGTCCCCTGCCCAGGAGGTTGCGGAAGCCATGATGGGTTTCGTGACTGAGTTCAAAGGCTTCAAAGCCGAATTTCAAACCAAACTTCAACAAACGGAAGAGCGACTGACCATGCTGGATCGGAAAAACATGACGGCTGCGCGCACCCCTCTGGCAGGTGCCGTGGAACTGGGTGCCCCCCACCGGAAGGCGTTCAACGCCTATCTGCGGTCGGGTGAGGACGATGGCCTGCGGGGCCTTGAGCTGGAGGGCAAATCGCTGTCCACGGCGGTGAATTCGGACGGCGGCTACCTTGTCGATCCGACGACGTCGGACCGCGTGCAGTCGGTGCTGAACGCAACCGCGTCGATCCGTTCGATCGCGTCGGTCGTCAATGTCGAGGCGACGTCCTATGACGTGTTGGTCGATCATGGCGAGGTGGGCACCGGTTGGGCCACGGAGACGTCGACCCTGACCGAGACCGACACGCCGTCCATCGACCGCATCACCATCCCGCTGCACGAGTTGTCGGCGCTGCCCAAGGCATCGCAGCGTTTGCTGGATGACAGCGCGTTCGACATCGAGGGCTGGCTGGCGGGCCGCGTGGCCGACAAGTTCGCCCGTGCCGAAGCGGCGGCGTTCATCAACGGTGACGGCATCGACAAGCCCAAGGGGTTTCTGACGCACTCCAATGTGGATGATGCGATCTGGGCCTGGGGCAATCTGGGCTACGTGCCGACGGGTGTCGACGGCGACGTGAATGCCGAGGCGATCATCGATGTGGTCTATGCACTCGGGGCGGAGTACCGCGCCAATGCGACCTTCGTCATGAACTCCAAAACCGCCGGTCTGGTGCGCAAGCTGAAGGACAATGACGGTCGTTTCCTGTGGACCGATGGCCTGTCCGCCGGTCAGCCCGCCACCCTGATGGGTTACGCGGTGCTGATCGCCGAGGATATGCCGGACGCGACCACCGGTGCCGCCGCCATCGCCTTTGGCGATTTTGCCGCCGGTTACACCGTGGCGGAGCGCCCTGATCTGCGCGTTCTGCGCGACCCCTTCAGCGCCAAGCCGCATGTTCTGTTCTATGCGACCAAGCGCGTGGGCGGGGACGTGAGCGACTTTGCCGCGATCAAGCTGCTGAAATTCGCGACGTCCTGAACCGGATGATCGCGAAGAGCCGGGGGCGGGTGTCTGCCTGCCCCCGGTGTCGGGCGCGCGCCACAGTGGCCCGTGTTGTCTAGCTGCTCCCCTCCGTCCGAGCAACGCGGACAGGCGTGCGCCCGGTTTCAAGGGGAGGCAAGGGCGGAATTGCGGTGGAGAAGGTCCATGATGTTGAGCGAAGTGACCACGGTGCCAGATGCGGCGCTGCCGGTTGAAGAATTCAAGGCGCATATGCGCCTGGGCAGCGGGTTTGGCACGGATAGCGTGCAGGATGCGGTGCTGGTGAGTTTCCTGCGGGCTGCCGTCACGGCGGTGGAGGCGCGGACGAGCAAGGTGTTGTTCGAGCGTGAGTTCCTTGCGGGGTTTTCGGCGTGGCGTGCCTGTGACGCGCAAGCCCTGCCGATGGCACCCGTGAGCCTGATTTCGAATGTGGTGCTGGTGGATCGTGCGGGCACGCGCACGGATGTGGATGTGGACGCATACTGGCTGGAGCGGGACCTGCATTGTCCGCGCTTGCGGTCGGTGGGCACGCAACTGCCCACGGTGCCGCATGCGGGGATGGCTGAGGTTGTGCTGACGGCCGGATACGGTCCTGCCTGGACCGACATCCCGGCCGATCTGCGGCAGGCGGTGCTGCTGCTGGCGGCACATTACTACGAATACCGCGACGAAACCGCGCTGAGCGAGGGGTGCATGCCGTTTGGCGTGGCCAGCCTCATCGAGCGTTACAAGGTCGTGCGGCTGTACGGTGGGGGTGCCAGATGAGTGCGCCCCGGCTGAACCGCCGCCTGACCCTTGAGGCGCCGCAGCGTGTGTCGGACGGCGCGGGCGGGTTCGAGGAAGTCTGGGTGCCCCTTGGGGTGATCTGGGCCGAACTCACCGCCCGCGCGGGTCGCGAAGCGCAGAGTGCGGGCGCACCGGTGTCGATGGTGCCTTACCGGATCGTGGTGCGCGGCGCGCCGGTGGGTCATCCCGAACGGCCTGCGCCGCGGCAGCGGCTGCGGGACGGGGCGCGGATGTTTCACATCCGCAGTGTCGCCGAACGGGATCCGGATGGGCGGTACCTGACCTGTGTGGCGGACGAGGAGGTGGCGGTATGAGCTATGCCATGTCTGCGGCCCTGCAGAGCGCCGTATTCGCGGCGCTGTCGGGGCATGTCGATCTGCAAGGCGCGGTCGGAACCGACATTTTCGACGCGATGCCAAGCGGGACGGTCCCGCCGCTTTATGTGGCGCTGGGGCCTGAACAGGTGCGCATCGACGACGACAAGACGGGGTCCGGTGCGGTCCATGTCTTTGTCGTTTCGGTGGTGACGGACGCGCCCGGCTTTGCCTCCGCCAAGGTGGCGGCGGGGCATGTGTGCGACGCGCTGCACGAGGCGCCGCTTGCCCTGACGCGCGGGCGGTTGGTGTCGTTGCGGTTCCGGTCGGCCAAGGCGGCCCGGATCGACAAGGGCGCGGGCCGCAAGATCGACCTGACCTTTCGCGCACGCGTGGAAGACGACTGACACGCCTGATCCAGGCGCGAACCTACACACTACAGATGGAGAATTCTCATGGGTGCTCAAAACGGCAAGGACCTTTTGATCAAGGTCGACATGTCCACGGATGGCCAGTTCGAGACGATTGCGGGCCTGCGGGCGACGCGCGTCAGTTTCAATGCGGAGACGGTCGATGTGACCAGCCTGGAAAGCCAGGGCGGCTGGCGCGAGCTGCTGTCCGGTGCGGGCGTACGGTCGGCGGCGATCTCGGGTGCGGGCGTGTTCAAGGACGAAGGCACAGACGAGCGTGCGCGGCAGATCTTTTTCGACGGGGAGACGCCGAACTTTCAGATCATCGTGCCGGATTTCGGGGTGATCGAAGGGCCGTTTCAGGTGACGTCGATCGAGTATAGCGGCAGCCACAATGGCGAGGCGACATACGAGATGGCGATGGCCTCGGCGGGTGCGCTGCTGTTCACCGCGCTGGTCTGAGCGATGGCCAATCCTTGGAGGGGAGAGGTCGCGCTGGTGATCGACGGGGAGCGGCATCTGATGCGGCTGACCCTAGGTGCGCTGGCAGCACTTGAGGCGGAACTGGCGGAGCCGTCGCTGGTCGCGCTGGTCGAACGGTTCGAGCAGGGGCGGTTTTCCAGCGGGGATGTGCTGGCGCTGTTGCGGGCCGGTCTGGCTGGCGGGGGTGCCGCGTTTGATCCGGTGCGGCTGGATCATGCGGAGATCGAGGGCGGCCCGATGGCGGCGGCACGTGCGGCGGCAGAGCTGATCGCGCGCGCCTTTGTGGCGCCGGGCGCATGAGCGGCGGGCTGGAGTGGCCCGCGCTGATCCGGGCCGGGCTGGTCGGGCTGCGGCTGGAGCCGGACGTGTTCTGGTCGCTGACCCCGGCGGAGTTGCAGCTGATGCTGGGGCCAGCCAGCCATGCCGCACCGCTGCTGAGCGACGGGTTGGACGCGTTGATGGCCGCCTGGCCGGATGAAATCGAAGGGACACCCCAATGACGGATTACAAGGACGAGATCGACAGTCTCGAGGCGGATACGGACGGCCTGCGCCAGACGCTTGATGCCACGTCGAGCATGGTGACGAGCTTTGACAGCGAGTTGCGGCGGATGCGCGAGAGCCTCGCGGCGACGGGCAAGGACGTGGCGACGCTGGAAAAGGGGCTGTCCAAGGGTTTGCGCAAGGCGTTTGACGGTGTGGTGTTTGACGGGCTGAGCCTGTCGGACGCGCTGGAGACGCTGGCCACTTCGATGGCGCAGTCGACATACAACGCCGCGATGAAGCCGATCACCAACCATTTCGGGGGCTTGCTGGCCTCGGGCGTGGGGGGGCTGATGCAGAACATCCTGCCCTTTGCGGATGGTGCGCCGTTCAGTCAGGGCCGGGTGATGCCCTTTGCCAATGGAGGGATCGTCAGTGGCACCACGCCGTTCGGGATGCGGGGCGGTATGGGTATCATGGGCGAAGCCGGGCCGGAGGCGATCATGCCGCTGGCGCGTGGACCCGATGGCAAGCTGGGCGTGAAGGGTGCGGGCGGCGGCAGCACCACGGTCGTGATGAACATCACCACACCGGACGTCCAGGGCTTTGCCCGCAGCCAGAACCAGATTGCAGCACAGATGAACCGGGCGCTGGCCCGGTCCAACCGTAACCGTTGACAGGGCAGGGGAGCTGACCATGAATTTCCACGACGTACGATTTCCGGCAAACCTGAGCTTTGGGTCGGTCGGGGGACCGGAGCGGCGCACCGAAGTGGTGACGCTGGCCAATGGGTTCGAAGAGCGCAACACCCCCTGGGCGCATTCGCGCCGCCGTTATGACGCGGGTCTGGGCATGCGGTCGCTGGACGATATCGAGACGCTGATCGCGTTTTTCGAGGCCCGCATGGGGCAGATGTACGGGTTTCGCTGGAAGGACTGGTCGGATTTCAAATCCGCCTCTGCCAGTGCAGCGCCGACGTTCCTGGATCAGGATTTGGGTCGGGGCGACGGGGTGCAGCAGAGCTTTCAACTGCGCAAGACCTATCGCAGCGGCGATCAGAGCTATGCCCGCCCGATTGCCAAGCCGGTGTCCGGCACGGTCCGCGTCGGTCTCGAGAACGACGAGATGCAGGAAGGGGTGGATTACGCCGTTGATCTGACCTCCGGGTTTGTGACGTTCACGCATCCGCCGGATGTCGATGTGATCGTGAAGGCGGGGTTTGAGTTTGACGTGCCGGTGCGGTTCGAGACCGACCGCATTCAGACGTCCGTGGCCAGTTTTCAGGCGGGCGAAGTGCCCAACGTGCCGGTGATCGAGGTGCGGGTCTGATGGCGGGACAGAGCGAGGCATTTCTGGAGCATGCCGCAAGCGGCTTGACCACGCTGTGCCGGGCCTGGGCGATTGCGCGGCCTGACGGGCAGTCCTTTGGCTTTACCGATCATGATCGCGACCTGAGCTTTGACGGGATCACGTTTCGCGCCGACACCGGCCTGAGTGCAGCGGCTTTGGCGCAAAGCACAGGGCTGAGCGTGGACAATACCGAGGCGCTGGGTGCGCTGTCGGATGCGTCGGTGCGCGAAGATGAGATCGAGGCGGGCCGGTTTGACGGTGCGGATGTGCGTGCGTGGGTCGTGAACTGGGCCGATCCGGATGTGCGGTGGTTGCAGTTTCGCGGCACCATCGGAGAGATCCGGCGGTCGGGCGGAGCGTTTCAGGCCGAATTGCGCGGCCTGACGGAGGCGTTGAACAGACCGTTGGGGCGGATTTATCAAAAGCCTTGCACGGCTGTACTGGGCGATGCGCAGTGCCGCTTTGCGCTCGACACTCCGGGCTATTCCCATGAGGGGCAGCCGGACCGGGTGACGGATGGGCGCGTGTTTGAATGGGACGCGCTGCCGGGGTTTGAGGCGGGCTGGTTCCAGCGGGGGCGTCTGGACGTGTTGAATGGCGGTGGCGCTGGTTTGTGGGGGGCGATCAAGTCGGACCGGCTTGAGGATGGTGTGCGGCGCATTGAGCTGTGGGAGCCGATCCGCCACGCGCTGGATGCAAGTGCGCTGCTGCAATTGACGGCTGGGTGCGACAAGCGACTGGAGACGTGTCGATTGAAGTTCAACAATATCCTGAACTTTCAGGGCTTTCCGGACCTGCCCAACGAGGATTGGGTGATGGCCTATCCGACGCAAGCCGGCGCGAACACCGGGGGCAGCCTGAGATGAGCAGTTTGCCGGACAGGTTGGTGGCTGAGGCGCGTTTGTGGCTTGGTACGCCGTATGTGCACCAGATGGCGTGCCGCGGTGCTGGGTGTGACTGCCTCGGCCTTGTGCGGGGTGTCTGGCGGGGCGTCTATGGCGCAGAGCCGGAGACGCCGCCCGCTTACAGCATGGACTGGTCAGAACCGCAGGGCGAAGAGCGCCTGTGGGCGGCCGCGTTGCGGCATCTGGAAGCCAAGCCAAGTGGTGGTGCGGCTGTTGGCGATGTCGTTTTGTTTCGCATGAAGGCGGGCGCGGTTGCCAAGCATCTGGGCATTCAGTCTCAGGTCGGGGCGGCGCCTCGGTTTATTCACGCCTATAGCGGTCATGGCGTTGTCGAAAGCGCGCTGAGCGCACCCTGGGCGCGCCGGATCGTGGCGCGTTTTGTATTTCCCCGAGAGGAGGCCACCTGATGGCGACAGTTGTACTTTCGGCCGCTGGTGCGGCCATTGGCGGGTCGATTGGCGGCACTTTGGCGGGGTTGTCGAGTGTTGCGATCGGGCGCGCGGTCGGGGCCACGCTGGGCCGGGTGATCGACCAGCGCCTGATGGGGCAGGGGTCGTCCGTGGTCGAGCACGGCAGGATCGATCGGTTTCGGCTGACAAACTCGGGTGAGGGCAACGCGATCTCGCAGCTATATGGTCGGATGCGGATGTCGAGCCAGGTGATCTGGGCCTCGGATTTCCTCGAGACGAGCAGCACGACAACGTCGGGCGGCGGCAAGGGCGGGCCGGTCCAGCCCAAGACCACGACGACAAGTTACAGCTACTCCGTCAGTTTGGCGCTGGCCGTGTGCGAGGGTGAAATCGTGCGCATCGGGCGTGTCTGGGCGGATGGCGAAGAGCTGGCGCGCGGTGATCTGAATATGCGGGTCTACAAGGGCACGCCTGACCAGCTGCCCGACCCGCTGATGGAGGCGGTCGAGGGACAGGGTGTTGTGCCGGCCTATCGCGGCACGGCTTACGTGGTCATCGAGGATCTGGCGCTGGAACGGTTCGGCAATCGTGTGCCGCAGTTTTCGTTCGAAGTGGTGCGGTCCGAGCAACCCGGACAGTGGGATGCGGAGGATGAGTTGACCCGTGCGGTGCAGGGTGTGGCGTTGATGCCTGGCTCGGGCGAGTACGCACTGTCGACGCGTGCGGTGAACTATGTGGATGCGACCCAAGGGCGCTGGAGTGCCAATGTGAACACACCTGCCGGTGAGGCGGATTTCAGCGTTTCGCTGGACGCGCTGGGCGATGAGTTGCCGCATTGCGAGGCGGTGTCCCTGATCGTGTCGTGGTTCGGGGATGATCTGCGCTGTGGCCATTGTACCTTGCGCCCCAAGGTGGAGCACAAGGACGCGCGCGGCGAGAACATGGTCTGGACAAGTGGCGGGATTGGCCGCGCGGCCGCATTGCAGGTGCCGATGGCGGGTGACCGGCCTGTCTATGGTGGCACACCTGCCGATCTGTCGGTGATCGAGGCGGTGCAGGCGTTACAGGAGGCCGGGCAGGCGGTGATGTTCTACCCGTTCATTCTGATGGATCAGGTTACGGGCAACACATTGGCCAATCCTTATTCCGATGCCGAGACGCAGCCTGAATTGCCGTGGCGCGGGCGCATAACGCTGTCGAAAGCTCCGGGTGTCGATGGCTCACCCGATGGGACAGCGGCGGCTGAGGCTGAGGTGGGTGCGTTTTTTGGCACTGTCACAGCGTCCGATTTCAATGCGGCTGTGATGCCCGACCAGCCCGGGTACTATACTGGACCGTCTGACGAATGGTCGTTTTCGCGGTTCATCCTGCACAATGCGGGGCTGTGCCGTGCGGCGGGGGGTGTCGAGGCGTTTTGCATCGGTTCCGAGATGCGCGGCATGACGCAGATCCGTGCGGAGGCAAACCGGTTCGTGTGTGTTGAACGGTTGGTTGCGCTGGCTGCAGAGGTGCGTGCAATCCTGCCGGATGCCAAGATCAGCTATGCGGCGGACTGGTCCGAGTATTTCGGGTACCAGCCGCAAGATGGGACCGGGGATCGGTACTTTCACCTCGATCCGCTGTGGGCCGATGACAACATCGATTTCATCGGGATCGACAATTACATGCCGCTGTCGGATTGGCGCGAGGGTGAAGCGCATCTGGATGCGGTGTGGGAGGACATCTACAACCTCGATTATCTGGAGGGGAATGTCGAAGGCGGTGAGGGCTATGACTGGTTCTACCACTCGCCCGAGGCGGCGGCGGCGCAGATCCGCACGCCGATCACGGATGACACCTATGGCGAGCCATGGGTGTGGCGCTACAAGGATATCCGGAACTGGTGGGAGAACCCCCACCACGAGCGTATCGGCGGGACGCGTGCGTCGCAGCCCACGGATTGGGTGCCGCGGTCAAAGCCGTTCTGGTTTACGGAATACGGCTGTGCCGCGGTGGACAAAGCAACGAACCAGCCGAACAAGTTCCTCGATCAGAAATCATCTGAAAGCAGTCTGCCGCGCTATTCCAACGGGGCGCGGGACGACCTGATCCAGCGCCAGTATCTGCGGGCAATGAACCGGTATTGGAAAGACGGGGGCAACAACCCCGTGTCCGACCTCTATGATGATGCGATGGTGGATATGTCGCGTGCCTTTGTCTGGGCGTGGGATGCGCGACCCTATCCGTTCTTTCCCAACGCGGTTGGCACCTGGTCAGATGGGGAGAATTACCCGCGCGGTCACTGGATCAACGGGCGCACGTCGTCGCGCAGCCTTGCGTCGGTCGTGCGCGAGGTTTGTACGCGGGCCGGTTTGGCGGATGTGGATACGGATAATCTCTATGGCACGGTGCGCGGTTACATCATCGACGATGTGAGCGATGCGCGCAGTGCCTTGCAGCCGTTGATGCTGCGCTATGGCTTTGACGCGATCGAGCGTGACGGCGTGCTGCGCTTTGTCATGCGGTCGGGGCGGGGCGCTGTGACGTTGGATGCCGAGCAGCTTGCGATCAGTCCTGATCTTGACGGGCGGACAGAACAGGCCCGCGAGTCGGAAGCGGAACTGGCCGGGCGTGTACGCCTGCGGTTTGTCGAGACGGATGGCAATTTTGATGTGCTGTCCGAAGAGGCGGTGCTGCCGGACGATGCGACCCACGCCGTCAGCACGTCGGAGTTGCCGTTGGCCATGACACGGCCCGAAGGGCGGCAAGTGGTGGAGCGGTGGCTGGCAGAGGCCCGAGTTGCGCGCGACACGATCCGTCTGGCCCTGCCGCCATCACAGATCCGCGTCGGCGCAGGTGATGTGATCGAAGTGCCCGCGGATCAGTTCGAGGGTGCGGGACTGTTCCGGGTGGACCGGGTCGAGATGGGGGCGATGCAGCTGCTTGAAGGGGTGCGGATCGAGCCAGATGTCTACGTGCCGTCGGAGCTGTCGGACGAACTGGCGTCTGTGAACGAATTTGTGCCGCCTGTGCCGCTCACGTCCACCTTTCTCGACCTGCCGCTCCTGACCGGGGACGAGGTGCCGCACGCGCCGCATCTGGCGGTCACGGGCACGCCTTGGCCGGGCAGCGTGGCGGTGTACCAGTCGAGCACGGATGCGGACTTTGCCCTGAATTCGGTTTTGGCGGCGCGGGCGTCCATCGGCTTTACCCAAACCCCGCTGTTCAAGGCGCGCGCCGGGCTGATTGATCGGGGCGGGCAGCTGGAGGTGCAGATGATGCACGGCACGCTGGCGTCGGTGTCGGATGGGGCGTTCCTGAACGGTGCCAATCTGGTGGCCATCGGCGACGGCGCGTCGGATCGCTGGGAGTTGGTGCAGTTTCGGGATGCGGAATTGCTTGCACCGGGGCGCTACCTGCTGAGCCACCGCTTGCGCGGGCAGTTGGGCACTGATGCGCTGGCACCGGATGTGTGGCCGGTGGGGTCGTGGGTGGTGGCGATGAATGGTGCCCCGCAGCAGATCGAGCTGCTGTCGAGCCTGCGGCGCGTGGCGCAGACTTACCGGATCGGTCCGGCGCGGCGGTCGCTGGAGGATCCCAGCTATGAGCAGGTAACGCTTGCCTTTGACGGGAATGGATTGCGGCCCTACGCGCCGGTGCATCTGGCGCGCAGCGCAGTTGCGGGGGGTATGCAGTTCACCTGGATCCGCCGCACGCGCATCGACGGGGACAGTTGGGACCTGCCGGATGTGCCGCTGGGCGAGGAAACCGAGACCTACACGGTGAGGGTGTCCAGCGGGTCGGATGTGGTGCGCGAAGAGACCGTGTCGCAGCCGGAATGGGTTTATGTCGATGCGGTGCGGTTGGCTGATGGTGTGGGCGACGACTTCGAGGTGGCTGTGGCGCAGAATTCAGCCCGTTACGGAGCGGGTCCGTTTCGCAGCCTGCCCGTGGATATGACGTAAAGCCGGTCTTGCCGACTGATCTGATGTGTGTGACGCGGGCGGTGATGCACGCGCCGCAGATGCGGCGGGCGTCGGTGGCGCAAGTGTTCATCGTCGAAGCGGAAACGGCGCACTGGCACTGGCAGACTTACAGCGACATGCACCTGGCCTTCGGGGACGGGACGCTGGCTGGGGCAGCGTGCAAAGGGAAATCGCTGACGTGCGCACGCTGTGTGAAAGTGCGTTCGCCTCCGCACTCATTGTCGAATTACAGACCTTGATGCGGCGCGCCGCCCTGAACAGATCGCGAGATTGAATGGGCACCATCACGGGTTTGCGTTTGGAGAATTGCGCTTATGTAAGGTAAGCAGAGGCGCGAAAGGACCTGTAATGGCTGATCTGAGAACGAATATTGCCTCGGTCGATCCGGTTTGGGACCAGATCACGGAAGAGGCGCGTCAGGCTGTTTTGGACGAACCGCTGGTGGGCGGCTTTGTACATGCTTGTATTCTGCATCACAAATCGCTCGACAAGGCGCTGTCGTACCGTGTGTCGGCCAAGCTGGCGTCGAACGAGATGTCGATGGTGGTTGTGCGCGAGATCGTCGAGGAGGCCTATGCCTCTGACCCGCGACTGATCGAGGCGGCGCGGGCCGACCTTGTGGCCGTTTACGAACGCGACCCTGCCTGCCACCGGTTGCTGCAGCCGGTGCTCTACTTCAAGGGCTATCAGGCGACGCAGGCCTACCGTATCGCGCATTACCTGTGGTCGAACGGGCATACCGATCTGGCCTATTTCTTTCAGATGCGGGCGTCGGAAATCTTTGGCATCGATATTCATCCTGCCGCCAAGATCGGCAAGGGCATCATGATCGACCACGCCCATTCCATCGTGATCGGTGAGACGGCGGTGGTGGGCGACAATGTTTCGATGCTGCATTCCGTGACGCTGGGCGGTACCGGCAAGGAGATGGAAGACCGGCATCCCAAGATCGGCGACGGTGTGCTGATCGGCGCGGGGGCCAAGGTGCTGGGCAATATCAGGATCGGTAATTGCAGCCGGATTGCGGCCGGTTCAGTCGTCTTGGAAGAAGTGCCGCCGTGCAAGACCGTGGCCGGTATCCCGGCCCGGATCGTGGGCGAGGCGGGCTGTGATCAGCCTGCAGTGTCCATGAACCACATGCTCGGCAAAGACATCTGACAGAATGGGTTTAGCGGAAAAGGCCGGAGCGATGCTCCGGCCTTTGTTCGATTCTGGATTGGGGCTCTGCCCCAAACCCCGTGGTATTTTCGGTCAGAAGAAAATCAGGCCAGCATCGACATCGGGTTTTCGAGGTTGTCCTTGATCGCGTTGAGCAGGTTGGCACCGAGTGCGCCGTCGATCACGCGGTGGTCGACCGACAGGGTTGTCGACATGACGGTCGCGACGGTCAGTTCTCCATCCGCACCCACGACAGGCCTTTTCACACCGGCGCCGACCGCGAGGATCGCGGCGTGGGGCGGGTTGATGATGGCGTCGAAATTGTCGATGCCGAACATGCCGAGGTTCGAGATTGCAAAGCTGCCGCCCTGATATTCATGCGGGGCAAGCTTGCGGTCGCGGGCGCGAGCGGCGAGGTCTTTCATCTCGGTCGACAGGGCCGATAGCGACTTCATCTCGGCGTCCTTGAGGACAGGGGTGAAGAGGCCCCCTTCGATCGCCACAGCGACGGCCACGTCTGAGGCTTTCATCGACAGCATCTTGTCACCGGCCCAGACGGCGTTGGCGTCGGGTACCTGTTGCAGCGCCAGCGCGCAGGCCTTGATGATGAAGTCATTGACCGACAGTTTTACATTCCGGGCCTCGAGCGTCTTGTTCAGCTGGCCACGGAAGCCCAGCAGGGCGTCGAGCTGGATATCCTTGCGCAGGTAGAAATGCGGGACGGACTGCTTGGCCTCGGTGAGACGCGCTGCGATGGTCTTGCGCATTCCGTCGAGGCTGACCTCTTCGACCTCGCGGCCCTCGTACATCTTGGCAATCGCGTCGGAAGAGGGGCCTGTCGCCATTGCGGCTGCCTTGGGCGCCTCTGTCGCGGCGGCGGGTTTGGCCGCAGGGGCGGCTTCGGCCTTTTCCACATCCGCCTTGACGATGCGGCCATGCGGGCCGGAGCCCTTGATGGCGGCGAGGTCCAGACCCTTTTGTGCGGCGATCCGCCGGGCGAGGGGGGAGGCGAAGATGCGCTGGCCGTCCTTGGCCGGTGCCGCCGGTGCGGGGGCTGTGGCCTCCCCCGCTGCGGGTGCTGGTGCCTCGGGCGCGGTGGCGTCCGGTGTGGTGGCGGGCGCGGGTGCACTGCCGATATCATCCGCACTTTCACCGTCCTCGAGCAGCACCGCGATCAGGCTGTTGACCTTGACGCCTTCGGCGCCTTCCTCGACCATGATCTTGCCGACAACTCCTTCGTCCACGGCTTCGAACTCCATGGTGGCCTTGTCGGTTTCGATCTCGGCAATCAGGTCACCGGAGGAGACGGTATCGCCTTCTTTGACCAGCCATTTGGCCAGCGTGCCTTCTTCCATTGTCGGAGAGAGCGCGGGCATGAGAATTTCGATGGGCATGTCTCGGGCTCCTTACCGATAAGTCACTTTTTTCACGGCGTCGATCACCTCTGCGGTCGTGATCAGCGCGTGTTTTTCGAGGTTGGCGGCGTAGGGCATGGGGACATCCTTGCCGGTGCAGGTGATCACAGGCGCGTCGAGATAGTCGAACGCCTCCTGCATGATAACCGAACTGACATAGCCGCCGACGGAGCCCTGGGGCCAACCTTCTTCGACCGTGACACAGCGGTTGGTCTTCATGACCGAGTTGATCACGGTGCCGGTGTCCATCGGGCGGATCGTGCGGAGGTCGATGACCTCGGCGGAAATGCCGTCTTCGGCCAGTTTGTCCGCCGCTTCGAGCGCGTATTGCATGCCGATGCCGAAGCTGACGATGGTCACGTCCGACCCTTCACGCCAGATGCGTGCCTTGCCGAAGGGGATGGTGAAATCGTCCATGTCCGGCACATCGAACGTCCGGCCATAGAGGATCTCGTTTTCCAGAAAGCAGACCGGGTTGTTGTCGCGGATAGCGGTCTTCATCAGACCTTTGGCATCGGCGGCGGAGTAGGGCATCACCACCTTGAGGCCCGGCACCTGCATGTACCACGCGGCGTAGTCCTGGCTGTGCTGGGCACCGACGCGGGCGGCGGCACCGTTGGGGCCACGAAAGACCATGGGCGCACCCATCTGGCCGCCCGACATATAGAGCGTCTTGGCCGCGGAATTGATGATCTGGTCAATCGCCTGCATGGCGAAGTTCCAGGTCATGAACTCGACGATGGGGCGCAACCCGCCAAAGGCCGCGCCGACACCGATCCCGGCAAAGCCGTGTTCGGTGATGGGCGTGTCGATCACGCGGCGTGCGCCGAATTCGTCGAGCAACCCTTGAGACACTTTGTAGGCGCCCTGATATTCGGCGACCTCCTCGCCCATCAGGAAGACGGTGTCGTCGGCGCGCATCTCTTCGGCCATGGCGTCGCGGATCGCTTCGCGGACGGTCTGTTCCTTCATCGCGGTGCCTGCGGGGTAGTCGGGGCTGAGGTCCACGGAGGGGGCTGCCGGCGCCGCGCTTGCGGCAACGGGGGCCGGTTCTGCTGGCGCTTCGGCGGCGGGGGCCGGGGCGCTCGACGTCTGAATGTTGTCGGCGCTCTCGCCGTCCTCGATCAGCACGGCGATGGGCGTGTTCACCTTGACGCCTTCGGCACCCTCGGCGATCAGGATCTTGCCGATGATCCCTTCGTCCACGGCCTCGAACTCCATCGTGGCCTTGTCGGTTTCGATCTCGGCCATGATGTCACCGGACGATACCGTATCGCCCTCCTTGACCAGCCATTTGGCGAGCGTGCCTTCTTCCATCGTCGGAGAAAGCGCGGGCATGAGAATTTCGGTTGCCATGAGTCTGTTTCCCCTTACGCGTAGATATCGGTCCAGAGCTCGTCGAGCGCTGGTTCCGGGCTGTCCTTCGCGAACTCGGCAGAGGCGTTCACGATGTCCTTGATGTCCTTGTCGATGGCCTTGAGGTCCTCTTCAGTCGCGTGCTTGCCTGTGAGCAGCATGGAGCGGACCTGTTCGATCGGGTCACGCTCGTCGCGCATCTTTTGAACCTCTTCGCGGGTCCGGTATTTGGCCGGGTCTGACATGGAGTGGCCGCGGTAGCGGTATGTCTTGATCTCGAGGATGTAGGGGCCCTTGCCCGCGCGACAGTGGGCGACAGCCTTTTCGCCGGCTTCCTTGACCGCCAGCACGTCCATGCCGTCGACTTCCTCACCGGGGATGCCATAGGCGGCACCACGTTCCCAGTAGCTGGGCGATTTGGTGGAGCGTTTGGTCGAGGTGCCCATGGCGTACTGGTTGTTCTCGATCACGAAAATGCAGGGCAGCATCCACAATTCGGCCATGTTGTAGGCCTCGTAGACCTGGCCCTGGTTTGCCGCACCGTCACCGAAATAGGTGAAGGTGACGCGGTCATTGCCCTTGTACATATCGGAAAAGGCGAGGCCCGCACCCAGCGGGACCTGAGCGGCGACAATGCCGTGGCCGCCATAAAAATGCTTCTCTTTCGAGAACATGTGCATGGAGCCGCCTTTGCCCTTGGAATAGCCGCCCTCGCGTCCGGTCAGTTCGGCCATCACACCGTTGGGGTCCATGCCGCAGGCCAGCATATGTCCGTGGTCGCGGTAGGAGGTGATGCGCTTGTCGCCGTCATCGGCGGCGGCCTCGAGGCCGACAACCACCGCCTCTTGCCCGATATAGAGGTGGCAGAAGCCACCGATCAGGCCCATGCCGTAAAGCTGGCCCGCCTTTTCCTCGAAGCGGCGGATGAGCAGCATGTCGCGGTAATAGCTCTTGAGCTCATCCGCAGACACGTTCGGTTTCTTGGTGGCTTTGCGCGCGGCCATGACGGCGTCTCCTCCAGATAGATAGTTTAGCGTTAAACTATCTGTTACAGGATTCAGTTTTCATATGCGAGTGGCAATCTGCCGCAAGGTCAATTCGGCGGGTTCGACTGCGCGCAAAATGCTGCAGGGCAGCGAAAAAGCGCAGTCGTGTCAGGGAGTTGAACATAGCCTGCTGTGATCGCATGGCTGGTATGCCGGGCGTTGTGCCACGCGGCTTTGATGTGGATCAAGCGGGGAGCGTATGGGTGTGTATTGAAGCGGAGCCTGCGATTGCCGCCTTAGCGGATCACGATCTCATCGCTGCGCAGCATGCCCAGGACGCTGCGCGCCTGCTCGTCCAGCAGGTCAAGGTCGAGGAATTCGTCAGACAATCGCCGCGTCAGGTTCTCCATCTGCGCGACATCCGCCTGCACCCGCATCAGCTGTTCGGACATGTCGCGCGCTTCGGCCTCGATCTCGGCGCGGCGGAACAGGCCATAGTCGCCCTGCACGGCGGCAAAGGTGAAATAGGTTCCGAGCGCAAAGGAAATTGCGAAGAAGGTGATGGTGCCGACGGGCGCGCGATTGTTACGGTTCATATGCTCTGCCTTTGTGCGGCCTCTGACGGGTCGCCTCGCACACAATATGGCACAACCGAATCGGTCTGTGAATCCCCCAAGAAGCAGAAATCACAGCTATTTCAGTGTTTTCCCATCATCTGGGCGGCGATACGGGTGGTCAGGCTGCGTGGGCTGATCCGCGGCAGAAAGGCAAAGACCTTGTTCATGGCACCCGGTACGACGATCCGCTGGCCGATGCGGGCCTGTAGCCAGCCCAGTTCGGCGACCGCATCGGCGGCCATCGGTTTGGTCATGTTGATCAGGCGTATATCATGCATGTCGGCGGCATCGAAAAAGCGGGTGGCGGTCGCACCGGGGCAGAGGGCCGTGACCGTGACGGAGGTGCCGCGCAACTCTTCGGCGACCGCTTCGGACAGCGACAGGACATAAGCCTTGGTCGCGTGATAGACGGCCATGTTGGGCCCGGGCGTAAAGCTGGCGACCGAGGCCACGTTGAGAATGCGCGCCTTGGGCAGCGCCTGCATGTGGGGGATGGCCAGCTTCATCAGGCGGGTGAGGGCCAGCATGTTGACGTTGATCGAGCTCAGCTCGCGAGTCCAGCCCTGACCGTCGGCAAAGTCGCCGTTGTAGCCGAGGCCCGCATTGTTCACCAGCACGTCGATCTCCCGCCCGTCGCTCGCCTCGGTCCAGAGGCGATCAACCTCGGCCAGATCGGAGAGATCGGCTGGGATCACCACCACATCAACCTCGTCCGAGCGCAGGTCGGCGGCGACCGCCTCCAGCTTGTCGGCAGAGCGGGCGGCGAGGATCATGTTGCGCCCTTCCTTGGCCGCGATCCGGGCGAATTCGACGCCCAGCCCTTCGGAGGCTCCGGTGATCAATGTGTAGGCGGCCATGCTGTTCTCCCTGTTTGGTCCGGTGCGCGATACGGCATCATATGGGGATTAGAGCGGCTAAGCCAAACCGGAGGCCGCGCTATTGCATCAAGGCGGCAACGCCGGGCAGCGTCTTGCCCTCCATCCATTCGAGGAACGCACCGCCTGCGGTGGAGATATAGGTAAAGTCATCCGCCACGCCCGCCTGATTGAGAGCGGCCACCGTATCGCCACCCCCCGCGACGGTGATCAGCGTGCCGCTTTTGGTGGCGGCGGCGGCGGCCCGGGCGGCGATGACGGTTGCGCTGTCGAAGGGCGGGATCTCGAACGCGCCCAGCGGGCCGTTCCAGATCAGCGTCGCGAGCCCTGCAATGGTGGTGGCGATGTCGGCAGCGGCAGCGTCGCCTGCGTCCAGCACCATCTGGTCACCTTCCAGCACGGTGTCGGGCTCAAGTGCGACGATCTCATGCGCCGCGCCTGCCGCGAATTCCCGCGCCACGCGCCCGTCGGTGGGCAGCACGATCCGGCAGCCCGCAGCCTCGGCGGCGGCGAGGATGTCGCGCGCGGTGTCGTGCAGATCAGCCTCTTGCAGCGATGCACCCAGCTGCGCGCCCTGCGCGGCGAGGAACGTGTTGGCCATGCCGCCCCCGATGATCAGCACGTCAAGCTTGCCCACAAGGTTTTGCAACAGGTCCAGCTTGGTCGATACCTTGGCGCCGCCGACGACCGCGCCGACCGGGCGTTTGGGGTTGGACAGCGCCGCCTCCAGCGCCGACAGCTCGGCCTGCATCAGGCGACCCGCGCAGGCCGGCAGCAGGTGCGCCACACCGGTGGTCGAGGCATGGGCGCGGTGTGCTGCGGAAAAGGCGTCGTTGCAGTAGATATCACCGAGTGAGGCGAGGAACTGCGCCTTGGCTGGGTCATTCGCCTCTTCCATCGGGGTGAAGCGGGTGTTTTCGATCAGGATGATCGCATCCGTAGCCTGCGCGTCGATCCAGTCGCGGCTGGGCCGCTCGACAAAGGCGACGGGCGCGCCGAATGCGGCCTCCAGCGCCGGAACCAGGCGGCGCAGCGACATGTCTGGGTCGGGCTGCCCTTTGGGCCGGCCGAAATGCGCCAGCAGCACCGGGCTGCCGCCGGCTGCGCGGATGTCGCGCACCGTGGGCACGATGCGGTCGATCCGGGTGGCGTCGGTGACTGTGTCGCCGTCCATGGGCACGTTGATGTCGACGCGGGTGAGCACGCGTTTGCCGCCCAGTTCCATGTCATCGAGTGTGTTCCAGCCCATGGTCGTGCTCCTGTCTTGCGGGATGTGCCTTGCATTGCGCCATTCCGCGCCCTCGTCAATGCGTGACTTGTCCCCTCGGCGGCATCGGCTTAGGAAGGGGCAAACGCGACTGACAAGGATGGCACACATGGCCGACATCAAAGACCCCGAAAACACGATCCTGATCGAGCTCAAGGCGGGCACCGTCACCATCGAGCTGCTGCCCGATGTGGCGCCCAAACATGTGGAGCGCATGAAGGAGCTGGCGCGCGGGGGCGAGTATGACAACGTCGCCTTTCACCGGGTGATCGACGGGTTCATGGCGCAAACAGGCGACGTGCAGCATGCCGACATGGAAGACGGGTTCAACATCCGTATGGCGGGCACGGGCGGGTCGTCCCTGCCGGATCTGCCGGCGGAGTTTTCCAAGCTGCCGCATGACCGGGGCACCATCGGCGCGGCGCGGTCGGCCAATCCCGACAGCGCCAACAGCCAGTTCTTCATCAATTTTTCCGACAACAACTTTCTCAACGGGCAGTACACGGTCTATGGCCGGGTGACCTCGGGGATGGAACATGTCGACGCCATCGTGCGGGGCGAGCCGCCGGCCGAGCCTGACCGGATGATCAGCGTCAAGGTGGCCGCCGATGTGGCCTAGGCTGGTCGCGGCCCTGCTGGTCGCTGCGGGCCCCGCGGCGGCAACGGGCATCGAGGTCACGGTGGCGGGCGAGGGCGGCAATGGCGTCATCGCCATTGACCTGCTCGAGGATGTGGCGCCGGGCCATGCCGAACGGATCACGTCGCTGGCGGCAAGTGGCGCCTATGACAATGTGGCCTTTCACCGAGTGATCGACGGGTTCATGGCGCAGACGGGCGACGTGCAACACGGTGTGCTGGGCGACGGCTATGATGCGCGGCGCGCCGGAACGGGTGCGTCGGACATGCCGGACCTGGCGCAGGAGTTTTCCAATGTTCCGTTTGATGCCGGGATCGTCGGCATGGCGCGGTCATCTGAGGTCGACAGCGCCAACAGCCAGTTCTTCATCATGTTCGCGCCGGGCTATTTCCTGAACAACCAGTACACGGTTGTGGGTCGGGTCACGTCCGGGCAGGACGTGGTCGATGCCATCAAGAAGGGTCATCCGCGGTCGGGCGCAATCACCGGCGCGCCGGACCGGATCGTGTCGGTCACCGTGACCGAGTGACGGGCAGCCACCGGGCGGGTCGGAATTTTACTCCAAAAATTCCGGTCCGTTTTCCGCGTCGGAAAACGCGCCCCTGAAACGCAAAGCGCCCCGGATTGACCCGAGGCGCTTTTTCATTCTGTGGGGCCGCTTAGCCGTCGGTCTTGGCCGGCCCACCGGGCGCGCCCTTGCCGCCGGAGTTCAGCGGATCGTCCTGACGCTGCACCGACCCTTCGAAATGCGCGCCGCTTTCGATTGCGATGGTCTTGTGGATGATGTCACCCTCGACCCGTGCAGTCGATGTCAGACGCACCTTGAGACCGCGCACGCGGCCCACGATGCGGCCGTTGATCACCACATCATCGGCAATCACTTCGCCCTTGATCGTGGCGCTCTCGCCGATGGTCAGCAGGTGGGCGCGAATGTCGCCTTCCACCGTGCCTTCGACCTGGATGTCGCCGGTGGTTTTCATGTTGCCCGTCACGTGCAGATCGGCCGACAGGATCGAGGCGGGCGGCTTTGCCTTGGGCGCGCTGGCCTTGAACTCGCTTTGCGGTGCCGGTTTGGACGACGGGGCAGGGGCCGCGGACGTCGGGGCTGCGGGCTTGCTGCCTTCGCTCGCGGGTCCGGGTTCGTTGATTTTGCTCTTAGAAAACATCGTTTGCTGCCTTGATATAGATCATCGGGTTGACGGCTTTGCCGCCGACGCGGACTTCGTAGTGCAGATGCACGCCGGTCACCCGTCCGGAGGCTCCCATATCACCAATCCGATCCCCGCGCGAGACCTTTTGCCCAACTTTTACTTGCAATCGCGACAGGTGCGCATACCGGGTCTCGATCCCGAATTCGTGCTGGATTTTGACCAGCCGACCATAGCCCGATTGCCAGCCTGCGTGGGTCACAACACCGTCAGCCGTCGCATAGAGCGGCGTGCCCAGCGATGCGGCAAAGTCGACGCCGTTGTGCATGCGGCGTCCGCCCGTCTTGGGGTCACGACGCGGGCCAAAGCCGGAGGTAAAGCGGAAGCTGTTTTTGACGGGCGTGGCAAACGGCGCCTTTTGCGCGGCAATCCGGTAGAGGTTCAGCCGGTCCATCTGGTTGAGGATACGGTTGGCGCGCAGTGCGTCGGGGCTGGGTTCCTCGCCGCGGGTGGAGAAGCTGAGCGGGGTCAGCGGGCCGCCCTGACCGGAATAGCCGCGGCGGACCTGTTCGATGATGCGGTCGGTGGGCATTCCGGCGGCGCGGAACATCTTGTCGAGCGGTGCGACCGAGACGGTCATCGCCTCTTCGAGCTGGCGGAAGATCTGGTCGTTCTGCTCTTTCATCAGAGAGATTTGCGTGGCCATTTCGTCGGCGGCCAGCAGGGCGGTTTGCGCGTCCTCGACCACCTGGTCGCGTTCAGCGGCGGTCTTGGCCAGCGCTTCGGCCACGAAATCCATCGGTGCGCCACCGCTGGCGGCGGCCAGTGCCGTTTCGCCTTCGCCTTGTTCTTCGAGGGCGGCGACCTGGCTGCGGGCCACTTCGCGTTCCTTCATCGTGTCGCGCAGGGTTGTCTGGATCACCTCGATCCCGGTTTCCAGCTCGCGCCGCCGCGTTTCGGAGGCCAGCAGTTCGGACTGCATCACCGAGATTTGTTCGAGGGCCGCGTTGAACCGTTCCTGTGCGGCCAGCGCCTCTTCGGCGCGGGTGTCGCGTTGACCGGCCAGATCGTTCAACCGGGCCTGATAGGTGCGTTGATCGCGTTTGGCCTGTTCGCGGAAATTGCCCGACCCGATGCTGTCCATCAGCAGAATGGCCGTGGCGACGATGGCCCAGGCCACCACGAAAGAGCTTCCGGCAAAGGCGATCAGCTGTGTTGCCGGGCGCAGCCGGATGAAGCGTGTATCATTGTCGGATTTCAGAAAGACACGGCGTTCCGGAAAGTACTGCTCCAGAAGCGCATGAACTTTGATCGCGAGGCGTGTGCGCAACAGCCTGTTCCCCTGTCTCGTCCCAGTTTCAGCGCGCTTGTCCCCATACCGGCGCCTTGCGCCATGTGTCTAAAGGGCCTGCAAGATGGGGGCAACCCTCCTGGGGATAAGTCGTGGCGTCAGGTGCAGAAAAGACTCATGTCGGCTGGAAATCGCTTATCGCCGGATACGGCGGCGAATGGCATCAGTCCGCGACGGCGAGCGGCCAGTAGAAATCGGGCGGCAGTCCGGCCTCGGCGCGCTTTTCCTCGTTGAAGGGCGGCTTGAGCGGGCTGTGAAAATAGGTCTGCACCAGCGCGTAGAATGCGTCCTTTGGGTCGCGGTTCTCCCGACCGCACAGGAAGTGGAACCATTTCGACCCATAGGCGACATGCGCGACCTCTTCGGCATAGATCGTCTCGAGCGCGATGACGGCGTCGTCGACACCGGCCTTGCGAAAAATCTCGATCATGCCGGGCGTGACATCGAGCCCACGCGCCTCCAGCACCATGGGCACGACGGCGAGGCGGCCCATGAAATCGGTGGCCGTATCTTGGGCGGCGCGCCACATGCCCGCATGGGCAGGCAGGGCACCATAATGGCTGTCCATCGCTTCAAGGCAGTCGCACATCAGATTGAAATGCTTCGATTCCTCATCCGCGGCCTTGACCCAGTCATCGTAGAATCCGATCGGCATCGGCACATGAGAAAACCGGGCGATGATGTCCCAGTGCAGGTCGACGGCGTTCAGTTCGATATGGGCAACCGCGTGCAGCAGCGCGATGCGCCCCTGCGGCGATCCGGGGCGGCGGCGCGGCACGTCGCGGGGGCTGAGCAGTTCGGGTGCCGCGGGGCGCGCAGGGTGATCGGGTGGGGTCGCCGTGCCGATCTCGGGCACCGCGCCAGCAGCGCGCGCGGCCTGCCACTTAGCCGCAAATGCGCGCGACAACGCTGTCTTGTCCCGCCCGTCGGCGGTGCGCAGGACCTGTTCGGCCATCTGCGCCAGCGGCAGCATCACAGGGCCTGCACGGCGGCCAGTACCGCCTCGGCATGGCCGGGCACCTTGACCTTGGGCCAGATCATGGCGACGTCGCCATTGGCGTCGATCAGAAAGGTCGTGCGCTCGATCCCCATATATTTCTTGCCGTACATGTTTTTCTCTTTCCAGACGCCGTAATCCTCGCAGACCGACCCGTGTTCATCCGACAGGAGCGGTACGCTCAGGTCTTTCTTGGTGGCGAACTTGGCGTGGCTCGCGACGCTGTCCTTGGAGACGCCGAACACCGATGCCCCGGCTGCCTTGAACTCTGACAGATGTTCGGAAAAGGCAATCGCCTCCTTGGTGCAGCCGGGCGTGTCGTCGCGCGGATAGAAGTACAGCACGACAGGCCCGCCCTTGAGCGCGGACAGGGTCACGTCGGTGCCGTCGCCCTGCGGCAAGGTGAAATCAGGGGCGGGGCTGGAGATTTCGAGCATGGCGGAGCCTTTTTGAGGTGCTGTGAAAGATGTGACTGGCATGATAGGGCTGGGCGGACAAGAATAAAGGCATGAGCAGCGCGGACCCCCTCTCCGACGCCCCCCCGAGACGGCGCAAAAGCGTGTGGCGACGCCATGGGCTGGGCAGCCTGTTTTTTTCGCTGTTGCTCGCGGCTCTGGCGGGGCTGCTGCTCTATGTGCTGATGGGCCGCCCCGTTGCGGCCCCGGACTGGTTGCGCGACCGCATTCAGGCAGAGGTCGCTGCCGGGACCGAGGACGCCCGGCTGACCTTTGATACGCTGAACTTCGTGGTCGAGGACGCGCGCTACCCGCGGCTGCGCATGACCAATGTCCGTGTGCTGTCGCGCAGCGGGGCAGAGGTTGTCGGCTTCGCCGAACTGCGCGCGGGCCTGTCGCTGGGTGATCTGCTCACAGGCCGCGTGCTGGTGAACGAGATCGACGTGAGCGGGGTCTTTGCCAATCTGCGGCGGCGGGCCGACGGGTCGGTCGTGCTGTCGGGGGGCTATGACCTTACTGCGCCGGCGGAACAAGCGGCGAGCTTTGGCGCGCTGATTGAACGGATCGACACGCTGATCGCGCGCCCCGCCATGGCCGCGCTGCGCAGCGCCGAAGTGCAGGCGCTGACCCTGCGGCTGGAGGATGAGCGCACGGGCCGCGCCTGGACCATCGACGGGGGCCGCCTGAACGCAGAGCGCAGCGGTGACACGCTGCGGCTGACCTCCGATCTGGCGCTGCTGAGCGGGGGGCAGGGTGTGGCCACGTTCCAGGCCAATTACGAAAGCCTGATCGGCTCGACCGCCGCCCGCTTTGGCGCGACGCTCAACGATGTGGCGGCCACGGATATCGCAGCCATCGCCACGCCCTTTGCCTGGCTCGACGTGCTGCGCGCGCCGATCTCGGGTGCGATGCGGGGCGGGGTGTCCGACGATGGCGCGCTGACGCCGCTTTCGGTAACGTTCTCTATCGGCGAGGGGGCCATTCAGCCCACTGATGCGACGCGCCCGGTGCCGTTTTCATCCGCCCGTTCCTATTTCAGCTTTGATCCGGCCACCCGCGTCATGCGGTTTGACGAGTTGTCGGTGCAAAGCGACTGGATCAGTGCCCGGATCGATGGGCAGGCGTCGTTGAACGTGACCGAGGCGGGCGTGCTGGATGATATCGTGGGGCAGTTTGCGGCCACGACCCTGACGGCCAACCCCGCCGACCTGTACGATGCGCCCATCGTCATGGACGCGGCCAACATGGATTTCCGCCTGTCGCTTGCACCCTTTACGCTCGAGATCGGGCAGGCGGTGTTCGAGGATCAAGGCCAGTCGCTGATTGCCCGCGGCACGCTGGTGGCCGAGCCTGACGGGTGGCGCTATGCGCTGGATGCGCAGATGGACGGGCTGGCGCCGGACCGGCTCTTCGGCCTCTGGCCAGAGGCGTTCGTGCCCAAGGTGCGGGCCTGGGTGGTCAAAAACCTGATCGCCGGTGAGATGCGGGACATCGACTTTGTCCTGCGGGACGGGCCCAACACGAAACCGGACGCCTATTTCAGCTTTGCCTATGATCAGGCCGAGGTCCGCTATGTCCGCACCTTACCACCCGTCACGGGCGCGCAGGGCACGGCGAGCCTGCTGGATGGCCGGTTTGTCGTCGCAGTCGATCAGGGGCAGGTCGCGGCCCCCGAGGGCGGGGCCATCGATGTGAGCGGGTCATCCTTCATCATTCCGGATGTGACTGTGAAAGGCGGCGCGCCGTCGGTGATCCGGTTGCAGTCGCGGGGCAGCGTGACGGCGGCGCTGTCGATGCTGGACCAGCCGCCATTCGAGATCATGCAACGCGCGGGCCTGTCGCCCAGCCTTGCCGATGGGCAGTTGCAGGCGGCGGGCACGCTGTCGCTGCCGCTCAAGCAAGGGGTGACGACCGCCGACATCACCTATTCCGCGACTGGCACCGCGCGTACGGTGGAAAGTGCGACACTGATCGAGGGGCGGACGGTTGCGGCGGATACGTTGCGCGTGACAGCAACCGAGACGCTGGTGGAGGTGTCGGGGCCCGGCACGCTCGACGGGGTGCCGTTTGACGTGGTGTGGTCGCAGCCTCTGGGCGACGGGCCACAGCCGAGCACGGTGCGCGGCCAGATCGAGCTGTCGGCGGCCACCGTCGATGCCTTCGACATCGGCTTACCACCCGGCATGGTCAGCGGACGCGGCACGGGCGATCTGACGGTCGACCTGCCGGTCGGTGGCGGCACGCCCGCCTTTACGCTCGCCACGGATCTGCGCGGTGTTGGCCTGTCCTCACCGCCACTGGGCTGGCGCAAGGGGCCGGGCACGCCGGGCACGCTGCGCCTGCGCGGGGCGTTGGGCGCAACGCCGCGTGTGGACGAACTGGTACTGAACGCGCCGGGCCTCAGTGCGCGGGGTGGCATCACGCTGACGCCCGCGGGCGGGTTGGAGCGGGCGCGGTTTTCCGAGGTGCGCATTGGCGAATGGCTGCGCGCGCCGGTCGATCTGGTAGGGCGCGGCGCAAACCGCCCGCCTGCCGTATCGGTGCGGGGCGGCACGCTGGATTTGCGCAAGGCGGATTTCGGCGGCGCGGATAGTGGCGGCGCGCAGGGTGGTGGGCCCTTGTCGCTGGCGCTCGAGCGGTTGCAGGTCACGGATTCCATCGCGCTGGACAACATCCGGGGCGATTTCAGCATGGCCAGCGGGATCGATGGCCGCTTTACCGCGCGGGTCAACGGCGGCGCTGCGGTCGAAGGGCAGGTGCTGCCCCAGGGCGGGCGCAGCGCGATCCGGGTGCGCGCAACGGATGCGGGCGCGGTCTTTGCCTCTGCCGGGTTGCTGAAACAGGCGCGGGGGGGCGACATGTCGCTGACGCTGCTGCCGGTGGGCGCGGCCAGTTTTGACGGCACGCTGGAGGTGCGCAACACGCGGGTGCAGGACGCGCCTGCCATCGCCGCCCTGCTCAACGCGCTGAGCATCGTCGGTCTGCTGGAACAGGCAGGCGGCAACGGTATCCATTTTCAGGAGGTCGACGCGGCATTCCGCATCACGCCGTCCACCATGGCGCTGACCCGCGCCAGTGCGGTGGGCCCGTCGATGGGGCTGTCGATGGACGGGACCTACGATGTGGCCAATTCCCGGCTCGACATGCGGGGCGTGATCTCGCCCATCTATATCATCAACGGGATCGGCAGCATCTTTACCCGCCGGGGCGAGGGGCTGATCGGCTTCAATTACCGGCTGCGTGGTCCGGTCGCCGACCCACAGGTCAGCGTCAATCCGCTGTCGGCCTTCACGCCCGGCATGTTCCGCGAGATTTTCCGCGCGCCCGCGGCGGACCTGCCGGACATCGAGGGCGATACGCCGCCCGCAAGCGCACCCGAGGCCTTTGCCGCCGATCCGGAAGATACGGGCGAGACTGCGGCGGAACGTCGCTTGCGCCTGCGTCAGGAGGAGCGTGACGACCGCTGAAACCGCCGATAGACGCGGTGCCATGAAGCTGAGCGATTTTGATTTTGACCTGCCCGAGGACCTGATTGCGACCCGGCCCGCCGTACCGCGATCTTCGGCCCGGCTGCTGGTTGGGGCGGGCGACGCGATCCACGATCAGGTGGTGACCGATCTGGTGGACTGGCTGTCGCCGGGTGATCTGCTGGTGCTCAACGACACCCGCGTGATCCCGGCACGCCTGACCGGCACGCGCACCCGGATGAGCGCGCAGGGCGAGACGCAGGCCCGGATCGAAGCGACGCTGCTGGAGCCACGGGCGGACGGCACCTGGGGCGCATTGCTGAAGCCGCTCAAGAAGGTGAAGGTGGGCGAGACCATCGTGTTCTCCGACGATCTGAGTGCGGTTTTGGAGGCTGTCGCGGACGGGCAGGGACATCTGCGCTTCAATCTGTCGGGCGATGATTTTGACGCCGCACTTGCGCAGGCCGGGGCCATGCCGCTGCCGCCCTACATCGCCGCCAAACGGCCTGCGGATGCGCAGGACAAGACCGATTACCAGACCGTCTGGGCCCGCAACAGCGGGGCGGTAGCCGCCCCCACCGCGTCGCTGCATTTCGACGACGCACTGCTGGCAGCACTCGATGCGCGCGGGGTCAAACGCACCTTTGTCACGCTGCATGTGGGGGCAGGCACGTTCCTGCCGGTCAAGGTGGACGACGTCACCCAACACAAGATGCACGCCGAATGGGGTCAGGTGGGCGCAGAGGCGGCGGACGCCATCGCAGAGACCAAAGCCGCCGGTGGGCGGGTCATCCCCGTAGGCACGACCGCCTTGCGCCTGATCGAGACGATGGGCCGCGATGCGGGCCTCGCCCCGTGGGAGGGCGATACGGACATTTTCATCTACCCCGGCTTTGACTTTACCGTCGCGGACGGGCTGATGACCAACTTTCACCTGCCGCGTTCGACCCTGATGATGCTGGTGGCCGCCCTGATGGGGCAGGACCGGATCACGCGCATTTATGACCACGCGGTGCGCGAACGGTACCGCTTTTTCTCCTACGGGGACGCGTCGCTTTTGTTGCCGCAAACCAGCGCTTCGAAATCGACCTGAGCGTGGTCGTATTTTGATGCGACTCGCGCGTCATTCTGTGGCAGCCGTGCGGCCAAGCGACCGGCCCAAGGAGTCCACCCCATGTTCCAAGTTCTGACCAGCGCATGGGCGCTCTTGCTGGGCATGTTCCTGTTGATGATCGGCAACGGCATGCAGGGCACGTTGCTGGGCATCCGCGGCGAGATCGAAGGGTTCTCGACCCTCGAGATGTCGATCGTCATGTCGGCCTATTTCGCGGGCTTTCTGGGCGGCAGCCGTATGGCACCGAACATGATCCGCCGGGTGGGGCATGTGCGCGTATTTGCGGCGCTGGCCTCGCTGATCTCGGCCGTGATGATCCTGTACCCGACCTTTGCCGATCCGTGGATCTGGACGCTGGGCCGGGTGCTGATCGGCTTCTGTTTCTCGGCCGTCTATGTGACCGCCGAAAGCTGGCTGAACGACGCGGCGGACAATTCCAACCGTGGCAAGGCGCTGTCGCTGTACATGGTGGTGATGACCGTGGGCATCGTGGTCAGCCAGTACTTGCTGCTGACGGCGGACCCGTCGGGCTTTGTCCTGTTTGTGATCCCGTCGGTGCTGGTGTCCATCGCGATCACGCCGATCCTGCTGTCGATCAGCCCGGTGCCGGCCTTCGACACGACCAAGCCGATGACCCTGCGCGAGCTGTTCCACGTCTCGCCGCTGGGCTGCGTCGGCATGTTCCTGCTGGGCGGTGTGTTTGCCGCGCAGTTCGGCATGGCGCCCGTCTATGGCACGCAGGCGGGGCTGAGCGTGGCGGAGATTTCGACGTTTGTGTCGACCTTTTTCATCGGGGCGGTGCTGCTGCAATATCCCATCGGGTGGCTGTCGGACCGGTTCGACCGACGGTTGCTGATCTTCTCCGTCGCCATCATCGGGCTGCTTGGCTCGATGCTGGGCCTTGCATTGGGGGGCGTGTTCACGCTGCTGCTGGTGTCGGCCTTTGTGGTGGGGGGGATGTCCAACCCGCTCTATTCGCTGCTGCTGGCGCACACGAATGACTTTCTGGATCATGACGACATGGCGGCGGCCTCTGGCGGGCTGGTGTTCATCAACGGGCTGGGTGCTGTTGCCGGGCCCCTGATCGTGGGAGCGCTGATGGAGAATGTGGGGCCGGGCGGCTTTTACATGTTCACCGGCGTGCTCTTTGCAATGTTGGTGGGCTACGCTGCCTACCGGATGACCCAACGCTCCACCATCGCGGTTGAGGATACGGGCGCGTACGTGCCCATGGCGCAGGCCGCCATGACCCCTGTGGCCATGGAAATTGCACAAGAATACGCCATCGATGTCGAGCTGGAGGCGGAAAGCCCGCAAGATGCGGCCTGAAAGCCGCGACCTTTCGTCCCGTCCGCCTTGTCGGAATGTGACGGCGCTGTTGTATTTCGTGATTAGCGCGACATGCCAACCGCATGTAACGATTTTGAATAGACCATGGTGAGGAGAATGGGCGTGGTTGGACCGGAAGAGATTTTGGCGTTCTGGCTTGATGAGTGTACGCCGGAACAATGGTATGTGAGCGATCCTGCGTTTGACGAGACCATACGCACACGTTTCCTGTCGACATGGGAATCGGCGCGCGCGGGCAGCTTTTCGATGTGGCTGACCTATCCCAACGGGGCGCTGGCCTACATCATTCTGACAGATCAAATGTCGCGCAACATGTTCCGCGATGATCCGCGCGCCTTTGCGCTGGACCGGGCGGCGCTGGCGGCAGCCAAATCTGCGATTGACCGGGGCTGGGACATGCGGGTTGATCTGCCGGCGCGCCAGTTCTTTTACTTGCCGCTCGAGCATTCGGAAAACCTGTGTGATCAGGACCGCGCCGTGCGCTTGATCTGCGAACGGATCGATGACCCCAAATATTTGCTGCACGCGCGCGCGCACCGCGAGGTGATCCGCGCCTATGGCCGGTTCCCGCACCGGAACGCGGCACTTGGGCGCAAGACGACTGCGCAGGAACAGGCGTATCTGGATGCGGGTGGCTACGGGTCCATTGTCCGGTCGCTGGAGCCGTCCAAGGCGGCCTGAGCGCGTGTCAGTCGATTTGTCGCGCCCAGCTTACGTTGAGGCATCTGAAAAAGTAGTTTAACACTAAACTAGTTTTTTGGGATGTGATCGGCGAGGACACGCAAATGGCGGCAAAATCATTCGATGTGGTTGTGATCGGGTCCGGGCCCGGCGGATATGTGGCAGCCATTCGGGCGGCCCAGTTGGGGCTCAGTACCTGCGTCGTCGAACGTGAGCATCTGGGCGGCATCTGCCTCAACTGGGGCTGCATCCCGACCAAGGCGATGCTGCGGTCCTCCGAAGTGTTTCACCTGATGCACCGCGCCAAGGAGTTCGGGCTGAAAGCGACCGGCGTTGATTACGACCTTGATGCGGTGGTCAAGCGGTCGCGTGATGTGGCCGGGCAATTGTCGGGCGGGATCGGCCACCTGATGAAAAAGAACAAAATCACCGTGATCATGGGCGAGGGCACGATCCCCGCCAAAGGCAAGGTCAGCGTCAAGACCGACAAGGGCACCGAAGAGCTGACGGCCAAGAACATCATCCTCGCCACCGGCGCGCGGGCGCGCGAGCTGCCGGGGCTCGAGGCGGATGGCGAACTGGTCTGGACCTACAAGGCCGCGCTGACGCCGAAACGGATGCCCAAGAAGCTGCTGGTCATCGGCTCAGGTGCGATCGGCATCGAATTTGCGAGCTTTTACAACACTCTGGGCGCTGACACGACCGTGGTCGAGGTGATGGACCGCGTGTTGCCTGTCGAGGATGCGGAAATCAGCGCATTTGCGAAAAAGGCGTTCGAGAAACAGGGCATGAAGATCATGCAAAAGGCGATGGTCAAGCAACTGGACCGTGCCAAGGGCAAGGTGACCGCGCATATCGAGACCGGTGGCAAGGTTGAAAAACACGAGTTCGACACGGTGATCAGCGCCGTGGGCATCGTGGGCAATGTCGAAAACCTCGGGCTCGAGGCGCTTGGCGTCAAGATTGACCGGACCCACGTCGTCACAGACGAATTCTGTCGCACCGGGATCGAAGGGCTCTATGCCATCGGTGACATCGCGGGCGCGCCATGGCTCGCCCACAAGGCCAGCCATGAGGGCACGATGGTGGCCGAGCTGATCGCGGGCAAGAACAACGTCCACCCGATCAAGCCGAACTCCATCGCCGGCTGCACCTATTGCCACCCGCAGGTGGCTTCCGTCGGCCTGACGGAGGCGGCGGCCAAGGACGCGGGCTACGACATCAAGGTCGGGCGCTTCCCGTTCATCGGCAACGGCAAGGCGATTGCACTGGGCGAGCCCGAGGGCATGATCAAGACCATCTTTGACACCAAGACGGGTGAGCTTCTGGGCGCGCATATGGTCGGGGCCGAGGTGACGGAACTGATCCAGGGCTATGTCGTGGGGCAGGCGCTGGAGACGACCGAAGAGGACCTGATGCACACCGTCTTCCCGCACCCGACGCTGTCGGAGATGATGCACGAGAGCGTTCTGGACGCCTATGACCGAGTGATCCACATGTAGCGCTGACGCCAGATTCTTGGGTGGGAGAGACCTCGACGTTTCTTTTTTTCCGGTTTTTGGGCTCTAAAGTCCTCAAAACATTGAAGATCACGCAATCCGCTGCTGTGCGTTGCGTTAACCCTGCCCTAAGGTAAATAAATCGTGTTCAAAGCACCATTTCTCAGCTATTATAGGCACGTTTTAAATAGCGTGTTTTGAAAAACTGATTGGAAAAAGTGATGATCAAAGTCTCCTCCTGTACAGGGCTCATAATTGCCGCACTGCTCGCGCTTGCGCCCGCACAATCTGAGGCCGCGTCCGTCATACTCACCAATGGTGCCTCGCCTGTGACTGCCAACGCAGGTGGAGAAGGGCTGGGTCGGGGTATCGGCTTCCAAGTCAATGAGGACGTGTCCATCGACAGCGTTGGCATCTTCATGGACCTTGTTCAACAATCCTATGACGTGCAGATTTACAGCAGCACCAACGGCAGCAATGCCGGCACGCTGCTTGCCGAAGCCTCCGCGGTCGTCGGCGGTGCGGGCGCAGTGTTCAATGACATCGCGATCTCGTTCGACTTCGTTGCGACAAATTTCTATGCGATCCTGTGGCAACCGAGCGACCTTGGTTTCGCCGACTGGATCGCGAATGCGACGCCTGGCGGGTACAACAATGACACCAACCTTCCGAACACTGTGGGTGCCTTTACCGTGCTTGACGGGTTCGAAGGAAACGAGAACAGTCTGAACAATTTCGGCAACTCATTGCACCCGACGCTCCGTGTGAACACGGTCGAGCCGCCTGCCGCGGTACCGTTGCCGGCGGGTGCTGTGCTGTTGCTCACGGGGCTGGGACTGCTGGCCTTTGGTCGTCGTCGCGCCTGACGCACGGCCACGCATATCTGCAAAAGATCATAACAGAACCGCCGGGGTTGTCCCGGCGGTTTTTTGTTGGCCACGCATGTCTTGCATCGCGCGCACAAGCGGCATAGCCGGTCCCTATGTCGGACCGCACCAACTACCCCCTCGTGCTCGCCCTGTGGGGCGCGGGGCTGGGTGCTGCCGGACAATATGCCAAGATCTCCGTCATCTTTGACCAACTGCCCGCCGTCTATCCCGATGCAGGCACAGCGCTTGGCTTCATCGTCTCGCTTGTCGGCTTTGTCGGCATCGTGCTGGGCGTGGTGGCGGGCCTTGTGGTGGCGCGAATCCGGTACCGGCGCGCGATGCTCTGGGCGCTGTGGGCCGGGGCGCTGGTGTCGGCCTTTCAGGCGACGTTGCCGGGGCTGCCGCTCATGCTCGCCTCCCGCGTGGTCGAAGGGGTGTCGCATCTGGCCATCGTCGTTGCCGCCCCCACGCTGATCGCACAATTCAGCGCGGACCGTCACCGGGGCTTTACCCTCACCTTATGGAGCACGTTTTTCAGCGTCGCCTTCACGCTGCTGGTGGTCGCGGGCCTGCCGCTGGTCAATGCCTACGGGATCGAGGCTCTGTTTGTCGCCCACGCCATCTGGCTGGCCGTGTTTGCGGTGATCCTGACGCTGTTCCTGCGCCCGATCGAGGCACCGCCGCCCGGCGCGCTCACACTGTCCGGCATGGTGGCCGACCACATCGCGATCTACCGCTCGCCCCACATTTCCGCCCCGGCGGCGGGCTGGCTGTTCTACACGTTCTGCTTTCTCGCCATCCTGACGGTGCTGCCGCCCTATATCGCACCGGAGTGGCGCGCCTGGGTGATGGGGGCGATGCCCTTGGTATCCATAGCGGTGTCGCTGACCCTCGGCGTGCTGGCGCTGCGGATCATGAGCGCGGTGGCGCTGATCCAGATCGGTTTCGCGCTATGCGTGGTGTCACTTTTGTGGCTGTGGGTGGCGCCGGGGCTGCCGCTGGCCTGCATGGCGCTGGCAGCCGCGCTGGGGTTGGTGCAGGGTGCCAGCTTTGCCGCTGTGCCGCAGCTGAACGGGACGGCGGACAGTCAGGCGCAAGCCTATGGCGCGTTGGCGCAGACGGGCAATCTGGGCAACACGGCCGGCACGCCCGTGCTGCTGGCTGTTCTGGGCGTGGCGGGTTATCCCGGGCTGGTCTGGACCGCGATGGGCGTGCTGACCTGCGGTGCGCTTGTGCATGCGTGGATGGCCGCGCGGCGCAAGGCGCCGGCCTGACCCGATTGCTGCCATGAACTGACAGGAGCGGCGTGTACGGCCTGTGGTGACGCTCGGGCGAGGACATCCGATTGCCCGTTTGCCTATCGACGCGGGCGGGGCAAACGTGATGTTCCTGTAACGTTCCGTCTTTTTCATTGGCGACTCGAGTGCGCTGATCTATATCCCAAACGTTAACGGGGGCGATCATGGCCGAGCAGAAGAATATAGAAGTCCGCGGCGCGCGCGAGCACAACCTGAAATCCATCGATGTGGACATTCCGCGCGACCAGCTGGTGGTGATCACGGGCCTGTCAGGGTCGGGCAAGTCATCGCTCGCCTTTGACACAATCTATGCCGAAGGGCAGCGGCGCTATGTCGAGTCGCTCAGCGCCTATGCGCGCCAGTTCCTCGACATGATGCAAAAGCCGGACGTGGACCATATCAGCGGTCTCAGCCCGGCGATCTCGATCGAACAAAAGACGACGTCCAAGAACCCGCGTTCGACCGTCGGCACCGTGACCGAGATCTACGACTACATGCGCCTGCTTTATGCCCGCGCGGGCACGCCCTACAGCCCCGCCACCGGCAAGCCCATCGAAGCGCAGCAGGTGCAGGACATGGTCGACCGCATCATGGGTATGGAAGAGGGGACACGCGCCTATCTGCTCGCTCCGATCATCCGCGACCGCAAGGGCGAATACCGCAAGGAGTTCCTCGAACTGCGCAAGCAGGGGTTTCAGCGGGTCAAGGTGGACGGGCAGTTCTATGAACTCGACGAGCCGCCGACGCTCGACAAGAAGTTTCGCCATGACATCGACGTGGTCGTTGACCGGATCGTGGTGCGTGAAGGGCTGGAGACACGGCTGGCGGATTCGCTGCGCACCGCGCTCGATCTTGCGGATGGCATCGCCATTCTGGAGACAGCGACCGAAGAGCCGGAGCGTATCACGTTCAGTGAAAACTTTGCCTGCCCCGAAAGCGGGTTCACCATCCCCGAGATCGAGCCGCGCCTGTTTTCGTTCAACGCGCCGTTCGGGGCGTGTCCGTCCTGCGACGGGCTGGGGCATGAGCTGTTCTTTGACGAACGACTGGTGGTGCCGGACCAGACCCTCAAGGTCTATGACGGGGCGCTGGCGCCCTGGCGCAAGGGGAAATCGCCGTATTTCCTGCAGACCATCGAGGCCATCGCCAAACACTATGAATTCGACCCGCAGACGAAATGGAAAGACCTGCCGGCGCACGTGAAGCAGGTGTTCCTCTATGGCTCCGGCGACGAAGAAATCCCGTTCCGTTATGACGAGGGCGGGCGGGTCTATCAGGTGACCCGCGTGTTCGAAGGGGTGATCCCCAACATGGAGCGCCGCTATCGCGAGACGGACAGCAGCTGGATCCGTGAGGAGTTCGAGCGTTATCAGAACAACCGACCCTGCGGCGACTGCGGCGGCTATCGGCTTCGGCCCGAAGCGCTCGCGGTCAAGATCGGACCCGTTGACGGCGCCCCCGAGGACCGGCTGCATGTGGGCCAGATCGTCCAGATGTCGATCCGCGAGGCCTATGCGTGGTGCGAGCGTGTGCCAGAGGCGCTGAGCCAGCAGAAAAACGAGATCGCGCGGGCCATCCTGAAGGAAATCCGCGAACGGCTCGGGTTCCTGAATAACGTGGGGCTTGAGTACCTTACGCTGTCACGTTCAAGTGGGACCCTGTCGGGCGGCGAGAGCCAGCGAATTCGTTTGGCCTCGCAGATCGGGTCGGGCCTGACCGGGGTTCTCTACGTGCTCGATGAGCCGTCGATCGGGCTGCACCAGCGTGACAATGACAGGCTGTTGGGCACGCTGAAAAACCTGCGGGATCAAGGCAACACGGTCATTGTGGTTGAACATGACGAGGAGGCCATTCGCGAGGCTGACTATGTCTTTGACATCGGGCCGGGCGCCGGGGTGCACGGCGGCGAGGTCGTGGCCCAAGGCACGCCGGCGGAACTGGCGGCAAGTGGGTCGGTCACAGGCGATTACCTGAGCGGCAAGCGCGAGATCCCCGTGCCGCTGGACCGGCGCAAGGGCAAGAAGGGCAAGAAGAAGGTCACGGTGGTCAAGGCCACGGGCAACAACCTGCAGAACGTCACGGTGGATTTCCCGCTGGGCAAGTTTGTCTGCGTCACCGGCGTGTCGGGCGGTGGCAAATCCACGCTGACCATCGAAACGCTGTTCAAGACCGCCTCCATGGCGCTGAACGGTGCGCGCCAGACGCCCGCGCCTTGCGAGACGATCAAAGGGCTCGAACATCTGGACAAGGTCATCGACATCGACCAGCGTCCCATCGGGCGCACCCCGCGGTCAAACCCCGCCACGTACACGGGCGCGTTCACTCCGATCCGCGACTGGTTCGCGGGGCTGCCCGAAGCCAAGGCGCGCGGCTACAAGCCGGGGCGGTTCTCGTTCAACGTCAAGGGCGGGCGCTGCGAGGCGTGTCAGGGCGACGGCGTGATCAAGATCGAGATGCACTTTTTGCCGGACGTGTACGTGGAATGCGAGACCTGCAAGGGCGCGCGCTACAACCGAGAAACGCTGGAGATCAAGTTCAAGGGCAAGTCAATTGCGGACGTGCTGGACATGACCGTGGAGGATGCGCAGGCGTTCTTTCAGGCGGTGCCGTCGATCCGCGAAAAGATGGACGCGCTGATGCGTGTGGGCCTTGGCTATATCAAGGTGGGTCAGCAGGCGACGACGCTGTCGGGTGGCGAGGCGCAGCGGGTGAAGCTGTCCAAGGAGCTGTCGAAGCGGTCAACGGGCCGGACGCTCTATATCCTGGACGAGCCGACGACGGGGCTGCATTTCGAGGATGTGCGCAAGCTGCTCGAAGTGCTGCACGAGCTGGTCGATCAGGGCAACACGGTGGTGGTGATCGAACACAACCTCGACGTGGTGAAGACGGCGGACCACATCATAGACATCGGCCCCGAAGGTGGCGACGGCGGCGGCAAGGTCGTGGCCACAGGCACTCCGGAAGAGGTGGCGGAGGTCGCGGACAGCCACACGGGCCGCTACCTCAAGCCGATGCTGGTGCCGCGCAAGGTGGCGGCGGAGTAGGGCGTTCGGTGCGATCATCCGCGTGACGATGCGTCTTTTCCTGAAAGACCGAGCGTTTTGGTCAGAATGACGCATACTCTCGTATTTGGTGCAGCCTACCTGCTGTGAAACTACTTATGGAGCCGCAGAATGACCACAGTCTCGACTGACACGATGCCCCGCGCACGGCGCACAACGGCCTTTGCCACTCTGGCCTGGAGTGTGGAAATTCGTATCCTGCTCGGTGTGTTGGCGCTGCTGGTGCTGTGGGGATTGGCGATCTTTACCTTTGGCTATCCCGCGCTGATCGTGCCGGCGCTCGCGCTGGTGCCGACCATGTTTGTGGTGCTGATGTTGATCACGGTCGGGAAATAGGCGGCGTTCCTGCATGTCAGGCGTGATCCGATTGCGCGCTACCGCGCAGGTTCATTTATAGCGTGAGGGCGGCGCGACGCGGTTTTTTGTCGTTCGTGTTCGTGGCCGATGATGGAGGGGGCGCTGCCCCCGCGCGTGCCGCGCCCCCCGTGGTATTTTCGGTCAGAAGAAACGTTCAGCTGCGTGTGCGCTTTTCAAAGCGGGGCAGCATGGCGGAGAAGTCGCGGCCTGCGCCATCTTCGGTTTCCACGAAGTGTTTGTAGAGGGCGAGGGCGGCTGCGCCCATGGGGGTGTCGGCGTCCACCGCTTCGGCGGCTTGTTGGCTGAGGCCGAGGTCCTTGAGCATCAATTCGGCGGCAAAGCCCGGTTGGTAGTCGTTGTCGGCGGGGCTGGTGGGACCGACGCCCGGGGCGGGGCAGTAGGCGTTCATTGACCACGAATAGCCTGAGGATGTGCTGACCACGTCGAACATCTTTTGCCGGTCGAGGCCGAGTTTGTCGGCAAGGGCGAAGGCCTCGCAGGTGGCGATCATGGTGACGCCGAGGATCATGTTATTGCAGATCTTGGCAGCCTGGCCAGCGCCTGCATCGCCGCAATGGACGGCCTTCTGGCCCATGATGTCGAATAGCGGTTCGGCCTTGGCAAAGGCGTCGCCGCTGCCGCCTGCCATGAAGGTGAGGGTGCCGGCGGCGGCGCCGCCGATGCCGCCCGAGACGGGGGCGTCGACGGACAGCAACCCGGCGTTCTGCGCCTGGGCAGCGACGGCGCGGGCGCTTTGCACGTCCACGGTGGAGCAGTCGATGAGCACCGCGCCATGTGCCATGGCCGGGATGACTTCCGCAGCGACCGCGCGCAGGATGTCGCCATTGGGCAGCATGGTGATGACGGCATCGGCCCCGGCGACGGCATCCGTGGCATTTGAGGCTTGGATCACGCCCTCCGCCCTGGTGCCCGCCACGTCAAAGCCGGTGACCACGTGCCCGGCCTTGGCCAGATTGGCGGCCATGGGGGCGCCCATGTTGCCAAGGCCCACAAATCCGATCTTCATCCCCGTTCCTCCCAGTTTCAGCGCCAGTTGGCCCAGCGGCATCAGCATCTTGCTTACGGCTGTCGGCGGCACGTTCATGTCCGCGAACTGCCATTTGGGCGCGCGGTCCTTGTCGATGATGGCGGCCCGGATGCCTTCTAGGAAATCACCATGCTCCATCGCGCGGGCGGTGAAGCGGTATTCGAGGTCCAGCGCCTTTTCCAGCGTCAGGCTGGGGCCGCGCAGGCGGTGCAACGTCTCGATCGTGCAGGCCATCGACAGGGGGCTGTTGCGGGACAGGCGTTTGAGCGTGTCGCGGGCAAAGTCGCTGTCTTCGGCGCGCAGGGTGGTGAGCACGTCGGACAGGGCCGCGCCGTGGAAGTGGCGGTCGATGTCGTGCTGTGCCGCTTTCAGCGGGCCGGGGTCCGAGGGCGTGGCGGCGTGTTCGATGTTGTGTGTGTCGCCTGTCGCCTCGAGCTGGGCGATGAGCGTGGGCCATTGCGCTTCGGGGATGTAATGGTCGGCAAAACCGACATGTATCGCGTCGCTGGCGTTCATGCGGGCCGCGGTCGTGCCCAGGTATTCGCCCAGCCGACCGGGGGCGAGGGCCAGCATCAGCGTGCCGCCCACATCCGGGACGAGGCCAATGCCGCATTCGGGCATGGCGATCTGAGAGGTGTCGCCGACGATGCGGTGCGATCCGTGGCAGCCGATGCCGACACCGCCGCCCATGGTGAAACCCTGGAGGACGCTGACGACGGGTTTGGGGTAGTGGAAGATCTTGTGGTTCAGGCGGTATTCGTCGGCCCAGAACTTTTGGCCGTAGGCGTAGTCGCCTTTGGTCCCAGTGGCATAAAGCTCTGCGATGTCCCCGCCGGAGCAGAAGGCACGGTCGCCTTGGGCGTCGATCACGACAAGGGACACTGTGTCGTCATGGCGCCATGCGTCGAGCGCGGCCTCGATCGCGAGACACATGTCGTAGGTCATCGCGTTGAGGGCGTCTGGCCGCTGCAGGGTGATGCGGCCCGCGCGGCCCGTGATACGGATGGAGATGTCAGTCATCGGCTCTTCAACATATCCCGCGCGACGATCACGCGCATGATCTCGTTTGTGCCTTCGAGGATCTGGTGCACCCGCAAGTCGCGGACCAGTTTTTCGATGCCGTAATCGGCGAGGTAGCCGTAGCCTCCGTGCAGTTGCAGGCATTGGTCCACGACGTTCGACCCGGCCTCGGTGACGAATTTCTTGGCCATGGCGCAGAATTTCGTGGCGTCCGGTGTCCCGTTGTCCAGCTTCCACGCGGCTTGGCGGAGGAAGGTGCGGGCTGCCTGCAACTCGATCTCCATATCGGCAAGACGGAACTGAAGGCCCTGGAACTGATCGATGGGCTGGCCGAAGGCCTTGCGCTCGCCCATATAGGTGAGCGTCGCGTTCAGTGCGGTCTGCGCGGCGCCCAGCGAACAAGCGGCGATGTTCAGACGGCCGCCATCCAGGCCCATCATCGCATATTTGAAACCTGAGCCCTCTTCGCCAACCAAGTTGCCGCTCGAAATGTCGCAATTGTCGAACTGCACTTGTGCCGTGGGTTGGCTGCGCCAGCCCATCTTGTCCTCCAGCCCGCCGAAACTCAGACCCGGCACGCCGTCCTCGACGTAGACGGTCGACACGCCCTTGGCCCCGTCCTCGCCAGTGCGGACCATACACACATAGGCGTCGGAATAGCCGCCGCCGGAGATGAACGCCTTGGTCCCGTTGAGCACGTAGCCCTCGTTGGTGCGGTCGGCGCGGGTGCGCAAGGCGGCGGCGTCCGAGCCGGAGCCGGGTTCGGTCAGGCAATAGCTCAGCACCGTGTCCATGCTCAGCACGCCCGGCATCACGCGGTCCTTGAGGTCCGGTGCGGCAAAGCTGTCGAGCATCTTGGCGCACATGTTGTGGATGGACAGGAACGCGGCCACGGAGGGGCAGGCCATTGACAGCGCCTCGAACACCAGCGTGGCGTCGAGCCGGCTGAGGCCCGCGCCGCCCGCATCCTCGGACACGTACAGCGAGGCGAAGCCCAGTTCGCCGACCTTGGGCCAAAGCTCTTTCGGGATGGTGCCCGCCGCTTCCCAATCGCGGGCGTATGGCGCGATCTGGTCCTGGCCAAAGGCGTGCGCCACGTCGAATATGGCCGATTGTTCCTCGGTCAGCGCGAAATCCATCGGGGCCCCCTACGACAAGAATTGAACACATGTTAAATTCTGCGTTTTGCCGAGGTTTTGCAACCTCTCTTTCCCACGGCGCAACCTATGGTTCGGTCCTGCGACAAGTTGTGCTACGGTTCCCCTATTTGCACGAAAGGGATTTTCAGATGAAGGATATCGGCGTTCTCGTCATTCACGGCATGGGCAGTCAGGGGCGGGTGGCACCGCCCACCACCGACACGCTGTCCTATTCCAAGGATATGCACAATCGGGTGGCGTCGTTCGTGGGCGGCACCATGGACCGGGTTGCCTGGCGCGAGGTGTTCTGGGCCGACGTGCTGCAATCGCGGCAGGAGGCGTACCTCAAGTCGATCAAGCGGCGCACGGATTTCGACAAGCTGCGGGCGTTCGTGATGTGCAACCTGTCGGATGCGGCGTCCTACAGGCCCACATCGGACCAGAACGACAGGACCTATGAGCAGATCCATGCGCGCATCGACCGCACGCTGGCTGATCTGGAGGGCGATATCGGCCCCGATGCGCCGATCCTCGTGCTGGCGCATTCGCTGGGTGGGCACATCATGTCGAACTATGTCTACGACCAGCAGGCGCATATCCGGCACACCGGGCAGGGGCGGTTTGCGGCTGCTGTGCAGAACACCCAGACCATGGCAGGGCTGATCACCTTTGGCTGCAACATCCCCGTGTTCGTGTTCGCCTACCCGGCGGGGGAGGTGCGCCCGATCAACTATCCCGGCACGGCGCTGGACCCCAAGCTGCAGTTCAAGACGTGGTGGTACAACCTTTATGACCGGGACGATGTGCTGGGTTTTCCGCTGCGCGACATCGGGCCGCGCTATGCTGAGCTGCATGACGCCAAGGGCTTGCGCGATGTGCCCGTGAATGCGGGCGGGTTTCTTGGGTCGTGGAACCCGGCCTCGCACAACGCCTATTGGAAGGACGAGGACGTCTACAAGCCAGTGGGCCGGTTCATCGAGAATATGCGCCGTGGTGTGGATGCGATTGGCTGAGCGCGGGTACTGCTGCGTCAGGCGACAGCAACGCGCGCCCACACGGCGTCATGATCCGACAGGGGTTGGCCAGAGGCGCTGATCGACGACAGCGTGCCGCAATCATCGCAGGTCAGCCCGCGCCCTGCGATCCAGTCCAGCTTCATCACCCGGTCGGGGTGCGGGGTGATCAGGCTGGGCCGCGTGGTCGGCCCGTCTGCGGTGAACTCCCACGAGAACCCGCGCGCCTCGGCGGCCGCAAACAGCGCCTCGGCCCGCCAGTCATAGTCGGGCGGCATGTGGTTGCCGGTGTTGAGGTCGCCACCGATCACCACAGGGCCGGACGGCGCGAAGGCCTCGACCGCGTCGAGCAGCACCTCGAACTGGCGCAGGCGAAAGGCGCTGCCTGCGTTGCTTTCCAGATGGGTGGAGACGACGGTCAGCGGACCGGCCTGCGTCGCCGCCTCGGCCAGCAGCGCCATGCGCCCGCCGACACGCGGCTGGCCGTGGTCCCTGGCGCCGTCCTGAGGCACGAACCAGTGGCCATCGCGATCCAGCCGGACCATCGCCACGCGGGTCATCGGCACCGCCGACAGGATCGCGTTGCCGTGCCATCCGAGCGCGTTGAAATCATCATGGCAGAACTGCCGTTCGGTCTGGCCGCCCAGATCAAGCTCGTGAAATTCGACGCCAAAGGCATAGGCCATGCCCATCGCGGCGGCCATATCTTCGGTCGTGTGGCGCTGGCCGGTGCGGGCCATGCCGTGATCCACCTCCGACAACAGCACGACGTCGGGTGCAAGAGGGGCGAGATGCGCGGCGGTCTCCTCGGGAAAGAGGCAACGTTCCACGTTCCACGCCACAACGGTGAGCGTGGACGCGAGCGTGGTTTGTGACGCGGTGCCGCCCAGTTGCACGGCGTGCATCGCGGGCGTGTCGGCCAGCAGCGCGTGATGTGCGGCGACGGTGCGGGGCGCGGTCTGGATGCGGGCGCGATGTTCGACGCTGACGGGCGGCAGCGCGGGCAGCGTCGCGGTGATCACAGCGCCTTGCCCGTGCCGGGGTCAAAAAGGCGCAGGGCGTCAGGCTTGAGGTGCACCGTGGTCGGGCCTGCGGCCACGTCCACCTCCTTGGCGACATGGACGGTAAAGGGCTGCCCGCCCAACTGCCCGTGCAACAGCCGGTGTGCGCCCAGCTCTTCGACCAGCGCGATGTCGAACGGTGTCTGCCCCTCACCGCCCAATTCCACATCCTCGGGGCGGATGCCCAGATGCACAGGGCCTGGTTGGTGGCCATTCGCCGGGGCGACTGTGGTGCCGCCGTTCATGCGGACCTCGTCCGCCTCGATGCGCGCCTCGATCAGGTTCATGGGCGGTGCACCCATAAAGGACGCGACAAAGACGGAGGCCGGGTTGTGATAGATCTCTGCCGGGGTGCCGATCTGTTCGATCTCGCCGGCGTTCAGCACGATGATCCGGTCGGCCATCGTCATCGCCTCCACCTGATCGTGGGTCACGTAGATCGAGGTAACGCCGAGGCGGCGCTGCAGCGCCTTGATCTCTATCCGCATCTGGTTGCGCAGCTTGGCGTCGAGGTTCGACAGCGGTTCGTCAAACAGAAACAGCGCGGGGTCGCGCACCACCGCGCGACCCATCGCGACGCGCTGCCGCTGACCCCCGGACAGCTGCGACGGCTTGCGGTCCAGCAGCTCGGTCAGGTTCAGCATGGTGGCCGCCTCCTGCACCTTCGCGTCGATTTCGGACGCAGGCGTGCCGCGGTTTTTCAGGCCGTAGCCTATGTTCTTGCGCACCGTCATGTGCGGGTAGAGCGCATAGTTCTGGAACACCATCGCGATGTCGCGGTCGGCGGGGTCGACATCGTTCACCTCGCGCGCCCCGATGCTGAGCGCACCTGCGGTGATCTCCTCGAGGCCCGCGACCATGCGCAACAGCGTGGACTTGCCGCAGCCCGACGGGCCAACCAGCACGACAAACTCGCCGTCGGTGATGGTAAAGCTCGTGGGTTTCACGGCCTCGAAGCCATTGGGATAGGTCTTGCCCACCGCGTTGAGTGTGACGGTTGCCATATCTGTGTTCCTACTTGTCGGACTCGGTCAGGCCCTTGACGAACCAGTTCTGGAAGAAAAGGACGATCAGCACCGGCGGTATGATGGCGATGATCGACAGGGCCAGCGCCTGCCCATATTCGGGGATGTCGTTGCTGTCGACGACGCCTTGGGTGATCTGCTTGATCCCACGGACGAGGGTGAACATGCTTTCCTCGGTCGTGATCATGGTGGGCCACAGGTACTGGTTCCAGCCAAAGACGAACATGATGATAAAGATCGCGGCGATCATCGTGCGCGACAGAGGCACCAGAATGTCGATGAAGAACTTGACCGGCCCCGCGCCGTCGATCCGAGCGGCCTCCACCAGCTCTTCGGGGACGGAGCGAAAGAACTGGCGGAAAAAGAACGTGCCGGTGGCCGACGCGATCAGCGGGATGATGAGGCCGGAATAGGTGTTGGCCATGCCCAGCCGCTGGATCGCCTCGTAAGAGGGCAAAATGCGCACCTCCAGCGGCAGGAGCAGCGTGGTGAAGATGATCCAGAACGCCAGCGTGGCAAAGCGCAGCCGGAAGTAGACAATCGCATAGGCCGCCATCATCGAGATGATGATCTTGCCAAAGGCAAAGCCGAGCCCGAGGATCATCGAGTTCATCAGCATCAGCGAGCCGTCGACCGTGTCGGTGAACCCGCCCTTTTCGAACATCGCCTTGCCGTAGTTGACGGCCAGCTGGTCGCTGAAGCCGAATTGCAGGCCCGTGCGGGCCACCTCGATGCGGTCGTGGGAGGATGTGGCAAAGATCATGAACACCGGCAGCACCATCAGCAGCGCGCCCGCAATCAGGATCGCATGATCGCCCACGCGCGACCACTTGATGGGCCGCCGCGCGGGCCGTGTCGCCGCCTGCGCGACAGGTTGGCTGATCTCGGTCATGGCCGCCTCATGTGTAGTGGATGCGCCGTTCGATCAGCCGGAACTGAAAGACGGTCAATATCAGGACAAGCACCATCAGGATCACCGATTGTGCAGACGACCCGCCCAGATCATTGCCCCGGAACCCGTCCAGATAAACCTTGTAGACGAGAGTCATCGGGTTGTTGCCGGGCTCGCCCTTGAGCAGGGTGTCGATGATGCCGAACGTGTCGAACAGCGCGTAGGTGATGTTGATGATGAGCAGGAAAAACGTGGTGGGGGCCAGCAGCGGGAACGTCACCTGCCAGAACCGCCCGGTGGCGGACCGGTTGTCGATCATCGCCGCCTCGGTCACCGATCTGGGGATTGATTGCAGCCCCGACAGGAAAAAGATGAAGTTGACCGGGATCTGCTTCCACACGGCGGCAATCACCATCGCGGTGGCGGTGTCGTTGTAGTTGACGCCCAGCTTGTAGTCCCAACCGAACACGCCGAACAGGTCCGTGATCGGGCCGGTGCGCTGGTCAAAGAACATGATGCCCATAAAGCCCGCGACAGGCGGCGCCACCGCATAGACCCACATCAACAGGGTGCGGTAGGTACGCGCCCCGCGAATGACCTTGTCCGCCTTGACCGCCAGCAGCAGCGCGATGGCCAGCGAGAAGAGCGTGACCAGTGTCGTGTAGACAACCGTGAACCACGCGATGCGCATATATTCGGAGTTGCGGCCCAGTCCGGTGTAGTTTTCGAGCCCCACAAAGGTGGAGCCAAAGCCGAACGGGTCCTGGAGGTAAAACGACGACTGCACCGCCCATCCGGCCGGCCAGTAAAAGAAGATCGCGATGATCGACAACTGCGGCAGCAGCAGCGACACCGGCAACCAGATATTGGTGAAACCCGCCCGTTTCATGAGCACCCCCAAAAGATGCAGGCGGCGGCCCGGTCCGGCCGCCGCCCGTCAATGTGTCGGCGATTAGCCTTGCGTCTTGGAGAAGCGCACGAGCAGTTCGTTGGCCTCTGTCTCGATGGTCGAGAACGCGTCGTCGACAGAGGTTTCACCGGTCAGGATGCGGCCGTATTCGCGGTTCATCACGTCACGGATCTGCACGTAAAAGCCCATGCGGTAGCCGCGTGTGAAATCACCTGCGGGCAGGGTCAGCTGCTTGATGCCGACTTCGGCGGCGGGGAAACGGTCATAGTGGCCCTTTTCCTTGGCCAGGTCATAGGCGGCTTCGGTGATCGGCACATAGCCGGTGGCCTCGTGCCAGAAGAACTGCGTGTCGGCGGATGCGAGAAAGTCAAAGAACGCGGCGGTCGCCTTGTTCTCTTCGTCCGACTTGCCCGACATCGCAAAGAGAGCCGCACCACCGATAAAGGTTTGCGTGGGCTCGGTTGTCACGCTTTCCCAATAGGGCAGCATGGTCGCGGAAAACTCGAAACCGAGGTCCTTTTTCAGCAGGCCGCCGAACGAACCGGAGGAGCCGAGCCACATGGCGACGTCGCCGTCTTCGAACGGTTTGGCGTTGTCACCCCAGCCGGTGCCGTACCATTCGAACAGGCCGTTGTCTTTCCACTCGGTCAGGGCGGTGAAGTGCGCCTTGATCGCCGGGTTGTCGATCATGATCTGCGTGTCGGTGCCGTCATAGCCGTTGTTGTTCGACGCAAATTGCAGGTTGTGCCGGGAAAAGAAGTTCTCGGTAAAGATCCAGGGCAGGTGGGACTGGCTGAGCGGGATGTAACCGGCATCCTTGAGGGCAGGCGCGGTGACGGTCTGGAACTCTTCCCAGGTCTTGGGCGGTGTGACGCCCGCTTTTTCCAGCGCTTCCATGTTGTAATACATGATCGGCGTGGAGGAGTTGAACGGCATGCCGATCATCTTGCCGTCGCTGTCGGCATAGAAGTAGCGGACACCGGCGATGTAGTCGTTGATGTCAAAGTCGACGCCATTGTCGGCCAGCAGGTCCTGAACGGGGATCGTGGCACCCTTGGCGCCGATCACGGTAGCGGCACCAGCGTCAAAGACCTGGATCACGTTGGGCTGCTCGCCCGCGCGGAAGGCGGCGATGCCCGCGGTCAGCGTCTCTTCGTATGAGCCCTTGAAGACCGGCGTGATCTTGTAGTCGTCCTGGCTTGCATTGAAGTCCTCGGCGATCTGGTTGACCGACTCGCCAAGCTGACCCCCCATCGCGTGCCACAACGTGATTTCCGTTTCGGCAAACGATGCCTGTCCCACCAGGGACATGGCGAGGGCTGCGGCACTGAAGTTGAGAATTTTCATATATTGGCTCCGTTTTGTTATGCCCGTCGCATACGGGCAACGCGCGAATGCCGCCCCTCTGCCCGAGGGGTGCTGCATCCACAGGAATGATCGAAAGCAAATGTGTCTTGCCCCCACATGCACACGTGCGCACAGGCTGTTGCGTAGCCGCGAAGTGTAACGGCTCTGCGAAGGTTTTGTGTCGGTCAGGTCAAGTTGTCGGTTGGGATAGGGGTTTGCGCAGGGGGCAGGCGGGTGTCGAAACGTGGTGCTTCAGCTGCCGGGTCATGCTGAGGGCAGAGCGCCTAGCGAAACAGAAGATCACCGATGCGGGCAAGCAGAGCATCTTCGCTGAGCGCGCCGTCGACCTGCAATATGTATAACCCCAAGGCGGCAGCCTCGCCGCGCAGGCGGTCCGTAAAGAGCGCGTCGCGCGCCAGAATATTTGTAAGTGCGATGTCCGGGTTGCTTGTCCGTTGTGGGATGTCCCACGTCGTCCCACGTGCGTCGAAAGCCCGGCGGCGAAAGGCAGGCGTCGGCAAAAGCCACAGCGCGTGGCGCGTGTCGGCCAGCAACGGCGCGACCAGCCGCGGCAGCAGGCGAAACCCTTCTGCAATCACCAGACGGTCCCGTGGCAACGCCAAGAGATCCTCGACAATCAGGTCAAAGCCCTCACCCGCAAACCAGTGAAACATCTCGAGCATTTGCTGAGGCGTGCGGCAGACCCAACGTTCGTCCATCGTCATGCCGATGAACGACGCCAGTTTCGGGCATTGGTCACGCGGGCAGCGATCGGCGTGGTCTCGCATGACGGCATCGGTGTCATAGACCACCGCGCCTTTGGCGTCCGCCAGCGTGCGGGCGACAGTCGATTTGGCGGCACCGCTGCCCCCGCCGATCCAACGGACATGCGACAGCGCTGCGGGTAAGTCGTCAGGCACAGCCATCTCTGACCGATAGCACAGGGTGTGTTTACGTCGGAACGTGTGTCTGAACCTGCGCGGCCACAGGCGGACAGGCGCTCAGATGCCCAGCCCCCGCTGTTCGGCCCGCGCAAACAGATCGCACAAGCTGCGCTCGGGTTGGCCCAGCAGCGACAGGGCTTCGGCCTCGGTACGCTGGATCATCGGCACCACCGCATCCACGTCATCCCAGGACCGCAGGAACAGCCCCGCGACCTCTTGTCCAACGGGGGTGGGGGCGATGTAGACCACCAGCGACTGGACGCCCGCGTTGTTGAAGCGTTCGGCCTTGCCCGCCTGCATCTCCATGAACCGCACATAGTCTTTCTCGTAACCCGTCAGCGCGCTCATATCGACCAGCTGTTTCTGCCCCGGCGCATAGTCTGGGTGCCCGACATATTCTGCCGTCGCCGACATCGTGTCGTCGATTGTGGCGAACCCGCTATACCGGACCACAACAAGGCCGCGCTCCGGTAGGATGCGAAAGGTCAGAGGCATGTTACTCCATGACGGGGATCGAGAATTCTCCGCCTTCCTTGATGCCGGACGGCCACCGTGCCGTCACAGTCTTGGTGCGCGTATAAAACTTAAATGCGTCAGGACCGTGTTGATTCAGGTCCCCAAATACGGATTTTTTCCAGCCGCCGAAGGTGTGGTAGGCCAGTGGCACCGGAATGGGGACGTTGATGCCGACCATACCGATGTTGATGCGATTGGCAAAATCGCGGGCCGTATCGCCGTCGCGGGTAAAGATCGCGGTGCCGTTGCCATATTCGTGGTCCATGGCGAGGCCGATCGCCTCCTCGTAGGTCTGGGCGCGTACGGTGGTCAGGACGGGGCCAAAGATTTCCTGCTGGTAGATGTCCATGTCCGGCGTGGCGCGGTCAAAGAGGTGCGGGCCGACGAAAAAGCCGTCTTCGTAGCCCTGCAATTTGAAGCCGCGACCGTCCACGACCAGCTCCGCCCCCTGATCGATGCCGGTCTGTACCAACCGTTCGATATTGGCCTTGGCGGCGGCGGTCACGACGGGGCCATAGTCGACATCGTTGCCGGCGGTATAGGGGCCGACCTTGAGCTTTTCGATCCGCGGCACCAGCTTTTCAATTAACCGGTCTGCGGTTTCGTCACCCACCGGTACGGCGACGGAGATGGCCATGCACCGCTCGCCTGCGGCGCCGTATCCGGCGCCCACCAGCGCGTCGGCGGCCTGGTCCATGTCCGCGTCCGGCATGACGATCATGTGGTTCTTGGCCCCGCCAAAGCACTGCACCCGTTTGCCGTTCGCGCAGCCGGTGCTGTAGATATATTCGGCAATCGGGGTCGAGCCGACAAAGCCGATGGACTGCACGACCGGATGGTGCAGCAGCGCATCGACGGCTTCCTTGTCGCCATTGACCACCTGCAGGATGCCCTTGGGCAGGCCTGCCTCTTCCATCAATTCGTTCAGCATCAGCGGCACCGACGGATCACGTTCGGATGGTTTGAGGATGAAGGCATTCCCGCAGGCAATGGCGGGCGCAAACATCCACATCGGGATCATCGCCGGAAAGTTGAACGGCGTGATGCCCGCTGTCACACCCAAGGGCTGGCGCATGGAATACATGTCGATGCCGGGGCCGGCGCTGTCGGTATATTCGCCCTTCAGCAGGTGCGGCGCGCCGATGCAGTACTCCACGACCTCGAGGCCACGCTGCACGTCGCCCTTGGCATCCGGTACCGTCTTGCCATGCTCGCGGCTCAACGCTTCGGACAGCTTGTCCATGTCACGGTTGAGCAGGTCCACGAATTTCATCATCACCCGCGCCCGGCGCTGCGGGTTGGTCGCGGCCCAGGCGGGCTGTGCTGCGGCGGCCAGTGCAATCGCCTGATCCACCTCTGATGTCGATGCCAGCGGCACATGCGCCTGCACCTCACCGGTGGCCGGGTTCATCACGTCGGCAAAACGCCCCGAGGTCCCGGCGACATGGGCGCCGTTGAGGTAGTGGGTCAACTCTTGCATCAGGAACTCCTTGCCTTCGGACCAACGGGTCCGCCTATTCCGCCGCGCACAATAGCGTGGGAAACGCCAGACGAAAGGGGGCGGGGCGAAAAACGCGCCACCGCAATCCAGCGTTGAACCGCCCGGAGCGCGATGCAGGCTTGACATAACACCCCCGTGAGGCAGACGCTAGGACACCCAAGCCACGCCGAGGAGGGCGAGACCATGCTGGTGCACCAGATACTCAAGTCTAAATCCGACGATGCGGTGGTCACGGTGCCCCCGGGCACGACCATTGCTGCCGCTGCCAAGACGCTGGCGGAGCGACGGATCGGTACGGTTGTCGTGTCGCCGGATGGTCACAAGGCCGAAGGTATCCTGTCGGAGCGGGACATCGTGCGCGAACTGGCCAAGCGGGGCGGCGCGATGCTGACCGACACGGTCGAGAAGTACATGACCTCCAAGCTGGTCACCTGCGGGCGCGACGCCAAGGCGGACGCGGTGCTGCAGATGATGACGGACGGGCGCTTTCGCCACATGCCGGTGCTGGAGGATGGCGAGCTGGTCGGCCTGATCACCCTGGGTGACGTGGTCAAGGCGCGGCTGGCAGAGCTTGCGATGGAAAAGGACGCCCTCGAAGGGATGATCATGGGCCACTGACGCCTGCGATTGTGCCGGCCTAACGCCTGCTTGCAATCGCAGGGCGTTAATGGTGCAGTGCGTCAAAGACCCCAAGACGGATACGCCCCATGCGCATCGGCCTGTACCCCGGCACCTTTGATCCCATCACGCTGGGGCATATCGATATCATCAGGCGCGCAAGCCCCATGGTGGACCGTCTGGTGATCGGCGTGGCGATCAACCGGGACAAGGGCCCGCTGTTCTCGCTGGAGGAGCGGGTGGGGATGATCGAGGCCGAATGCGCCAAGCTGAGCGCGCAGACCGGGACCGAGATTGTCGTGCATCCCTTTGAAAACCTTCTGATAGACTGCGCCCGCGACGTGGGCGCGCAGATCATCGTGCGCGGCCTGCGCGCGGTGGCGGATTTCGAATACGAGTTCCAGATGGTGGGCATGAATCGCCAGCTCGATGACAGCATCGAGACGGTGTTCCTGATGGCCGAGGCCGAGCATCAGGCGATAGCCTCCAAACTGGTCAAGGAGATCGCCCGCCTGAGCGGCGATGTGAGCAAGTTCGTCACGCCGCTGGTGAACGAGGCGCTCAAGGAGCGGTTTGGTTAGGACCGCCTGCGCCGGCGTTGCCCTGTTCGCTGCCTCACCGTCCGCGCAACGGCGCGCGGTGCCATGGACAGGTGCGCAACACAGACCGGCATTAACCCCTGCAAACAAAGGGTCCGGGCCCTGTCACAACCCGTACACAACCTGTGCACAACCCGTGCACCGGACGTGTGACATTTGCGGGTCCCGGGCAAGGTTAACGGGGCGTACGGTGGTGTTTGTTAACGTGCGGTTAACGGCGGATGTGTGGATCAAGCCGACGTTTATTCAGATTGCGGATGGGACCGGGATCAAGCCGCAGGCGCCGGTCCAACACAAGCCCGTCCCGGCGGGCTGGTGTTTTGGCTGCTGTGCCGAGCCGAATTTCTGTGGGATATGTCTGGCTGCCATAAAGTGCTGCCGAACGCCCTTGGGGCGACACCATCCCACGGGCTTGTATTGGAACGGCTTAATGTCGGGTGTGCGGGACTTGGCTGTCATTGGTTGCAACTGCGCCAAGGTCCGCTTTGACCGCAGAGCATGTTGATGCCCGAAACAGGTCCCCGCTCGACGCCGCCCGTAACATTCCTGCCCCATGTTAACGCTTTATTGACGCACCTCCCCCGACAAGATGGACAGGGGTCACATCTTGGCTACTATAATCACAAAAAATGGAGGTGCCGGAATGGCTCAGGGCGTGCAGACAAAAGAACCAATATTCACAATCGGTTACGAAAAATCGACCATTGACGATTTCGTCAGCCGCTTGGCCGATGCAGACATCGACGTGCTGGTGGACGTGCGCGAACTGCCCCTGTCGCGCAAAAAAGGCTTTTCAAAGAACGGGTTGAACGCCGCCGTCAGAGAGGCGGGCATAGACTACCTTCATGTAAAAGCCCTGGGTGACCCCAAGCCCGGTAGAGACGCTGCACGCGCTGGCAATCATGACCTGTTTGTAGAAATATTCACTCAGCACATGGACGGCGAGGGCGCGCAGTCTGCCCTGACTGAGCTTGCAGACGCCGTCAAGGGCAAGCGTATCTGTCTCACGTGTTTCGAGCGCCATCATGAAGGCTGTCACCGCAAGATTGTCGCTGAGCGCTTGTCCGCACTGGTGGGCGCACCGATTGAACATATCGCCGTGGCCTAACCTTGGGTGACTGGCAAGACCCTATTGAAGTCTGCGTAATCGTCAAAGCGGCCCCGGAAACGGGGCAGACCCACGGCGAAACCGTCTGCGTCGCAGGTATTGATGTGTATGGCAACTGGCACCGGCTTTATCCGATGCCATTTAAACTTCTGAGCAATGAACAACGGTTCAATCGTTGGGATATTGTCAGCACCAGATGGCGGAGCGCTGCGCCCAAAGACATGCGGCCGGAAAGCAAGCGTGTAGATCACGAGTCCCTTACGAAGGTTCGTAAGGTGAAAGATTCCGAGCGCCATGAATTCGCGCGACGCGCTATTGTGGAAAGCTTGTCTAAGGAAAAAGAGATGGGCCGTTCCTTCGCGTTGATCCGCCCAGAGAACCCGGAGTTTATCATTCGCCCACTAAGCGATGCCGCGAAGACAAAGAACCAAAGACGCAGGGATACGCTTCTGAGCCAGACTGATATGTTTACAGGCGACAGCACCGTATTGACGCCGGACGTTGCGCCGTATTCCTTCCGTTATCGCTTTGAACATGAAGGCAAGACGCTGACCCATACCTGTATCGATTGGGAAACAGAGCGCACCTTTTTCAAATGGCGTGACCAGTATGGCGAAGTAGACACCTTGCGCATGATGCGCGAGAAGTGGGGGCAGGATATGCCAGAACGTGGAATTGCCTTCGCTATGGGCACGCACCGCGTGATCAAGTTCAATAAGTGGCTTCTGTCTGGTGTGATCCGGGTGGATCGTTCAGCGCAGGCTAGCCTGATCTGAAACCGTTCTGGGAGTTTTGGTAGTCTGTCTCCTGTTGGATAAATGGATCTGCTCCAAATACCGGACATTCATACATAATGCAGCATCGGTGAATCTGGGCCACAAACCAGACATCCGCCCCTTGCGCAAGCCAATCGGGCTGTGCCCAAGGGGGGCGCCTGGCTTGGCTGGCGTTCCAAGCCTCTTGTTGTTCAATCTGCGGCGCGACTGGTGGCGGGGTTGGGCCGTTTTGTGCCTGTTGGTCCCGGTTTCGGGGGCTACTTCATAAATAAGGCCCACGCGAGGTGGGCCTTTGACGTGTCGTGAAAGGCGGGGCCTAGAGGTACTTGCCCATCTCCACCGCCGTGTCGGCCATGCGGTTGGAAAAGCCCCATTCGTTGTCGTACCAGGACAGGATGCGCAGCATGTTGCCGTCCATCACCTTGGTCTGGTCGGTGGCAAAGATCGATGAATGCGGGTCGTGGTTGAAGTCCATGCTGACCAGCTTGGCATCTGTGACGCCCAGCACACCCGCCAGCGGGCCGGAGGCGGCGGCGGCGTGCATTGCGGCGTTCACATCGTCGGCGGTGGCGTCGCGCGACAGCTCCACCGTCAGGTCCACGCAGGACACGTTGGGCGTGGGCACACGGATGGCAACGCCGTCCAGCTTGCCGTTCAACTCTGGCATGACCAGCCCCACGGCCTTGGCCGCACCGGTCGAGGTGGGGATCATGTTCATCGCGGCGGCGCGCGCGCGGTAGAGATCCTTGTGCATCGTGTCCAGCGTCGGCTGGTCGCCGGTATAGCTGTGGATCGTGGTCATGAAGCCGCGATTGATGCCAAAGCTGTCATGCAGCACCTTGGCCACCGGCGTCAGGCAGTTGGTGGTGCAGGACGCGTTCGACACAACCACATCATCGCCCGACAGGGTGCCGTGGTTCACACCATACACAATCGTCTTGTCCGCATCCTTGCCCGGCGCGGAGATCAGCACCCGGCTGGAGCCGTTTTCCAGATGCGCCTGACAGGCGTCTTTGGAGGTAAAGATGCCGGTGCATTCCATCACCACGTCGACATCCGCCCAGGGCAGGTCGGCGGGATTACGCTCTGCCGTGACCTTGATTGGGCCAAAGCCCACGTCGATGCTGTCGGGGCCGGTCGTGACATTCACCGGGAAACGGCCATGCACGCTGTCATATTGAAGCAGGTGCGCGTTGGTTTCGACCGGGCCCAGATCGTTGATGGCGATCACCTCGACATCGGTGCGTCCCGATTCCACGATGGCACGCAGCACATTACGGCCGATGCGGCCAAACCCGTTGATTGCGATTTTGATGGCCATGGTATCCCCCATGTGTGGCAAAGGATGGGGCAGGGATCGCTCCGCCGCGCCGTTACCGCTAACAAAGCGATGCGCGGGCATTTGTCAACCGTGGGTGTGCAGTTCGGAGGGCGCGCGCGCTAGCGCCAGAAGGCGAGCCATTCGATCAGGTCGGCCAGTTTCTTGCCCAGAAACAGCAGCGATGCGCCGTCATTGGCCAGCGCGTCCACGGCAATCGCGCCCACCAGCAAGGTGCCAAGAACGAGGGAAAGCGTGTTTGTCATCGGGCCGCCGGAGGAAATTGCCGGGCCGTTGTGCCAGCCCGGGTTCCGTCTGGCAAGGCGGGTGCCGCTAGCCGAGGCGGCCCATCGCCACGGCCACATCCGCCATCCGCACCGAAAAGGCCCATTCATTGTCGTACCAGGCCAGCACGCGGACCATGCGCCCGCCGACAACCTTGGTCTGGTCGGGGGCAAAGATCGAGGAGTGTTCGGTGTGGTTGAAGTCCACCGACACCTTCTGTTCATCGTCATAGGCCAAGACGCGGCCCATCGGGCCACGGGCGGCGGCTGCCATGGCGGCGTTGACCTCGTCGACCGTGACATCGCGGCCGGCCTCGAACGTAAGGTCAACCGCGCTGACATTGGGCGTGGGCACGCGCATCGCGGTCCCGTCGAGCTTGCCCGCCAGTTGCGGCAGAACCTCGCCCAGGGCCTTGGCCGCCCCGGTGGAGGTGGGGATCATCGCCATCGCTGCGGCCCGCGCGCGGTAGAGGTCATCGTGGCGGCGGTCCAGCGTCGGCTGATCGCCGGTGTAGCTGTGGATGGTGGTCATCACGCCACGCTCGATCCCGAACGCATCATCCAGCGCCTTGGCCAGCGGGGCGAGGCAATTGGTGGTGCAGGACCCGTTGGAGATCATCCGGTCATTGGCGGCCAGCAGGTTGTCGTTGACGCCAAAGACGATGGTCTTGTCGACATTCTTGCCCGGCGCCGACAGCAGCACCTTGCCCGCGCCACGCTCCAGATGCGCGCGCGCCTTGTGGCCGTCATTGAACTTGCCCGTGCATTCGAGCACCACATCGCAATCGGTCCAGTCCAGCGCGTTGAGATCATAGGTCGACATCATCCGCATCGGTCCGCGCCCGATATCCATCGTGTCGTTGGAGATGCGCACCTCACCCGGAAACCGGCCATGGATGCTGTCATATTTCAGCAGATGCGCCGTCGTCTCCAGCGGGCCGGTCGCGTTGACGGCCACCACCTGGATGTCGTTGCGCAGGGACGTCGCGATATGGTTGAGCGTGCAGCGGCCAATGCGGCCAAACCCGTTGATGCCTACCTTGATCGTCATGACCCGTCCTTTGCAGCGTGCTGGTGTCGATGCCGACTCTGTACCTGCTGCAGCGCAGCGCGCCTAGTCGGAAAGGCTCAGAAAATCATGATGTTAGCGATAAATGTGTGCCGTTGTATGCCGTTGGCGCTAACGGTTTGCGGATGGTCTGCGACATGTTATGCGCTAACGTAGCGGTGGTCGGCACGCGGGAGGGCACGATGAGCGGTCTGTTGGCACTTTTGGATGATGTGGCGGGAATCGCCAAGGTTGCGGCGGCCTCAGTGGATGACGTAATCGGGCAGGCGGCCAAGGCAGGGGCCAAGGCGGCCGGTGCGGTGATCGACGACGCGGCAGTCACCCCGAAATACGTGCACGGATTTTCCGCCGACCGCGAGTTGCCGATCATCTGGCGCATCGCCAAGGGCAGTCTGCGCAACAAGCTGCTGTTTCTGCTGCCCGCGGGGCTGGCGCTGTCGGCCTTTGCGCCGTGGATGATCCCGCCGCTTCTGATGCTGGGCGGGGCTTACCTGTGTTTCGAAGGGGCCGAAAAGGTGGCCCATGTGATGGGTTGGGGCGGTCACGGGCACGAGGATTACCCCGGCAAGGAAGACGTTGTCGAAGACCCTGCCCATCTCGAAGAGGAAAAGGCCCAAGGCGCGATCAAGACGGATTTCATCCTGTCGGCGGAGATCATGACAATCGCGTTGGCCGCGATCCCCGAAAGCAATTTCTGGTTCGAGGCGGCGACGCTGGCGGCGGTTGCGGTGATGATCACAGTTGCGGTCTACGGGGCCGTCGCGATCATCGTGAAGGCGGACGATGTCGGTATGGCCATGGCGGCGCGTGGACGGCTCGGCCTGACGCGGGCGCTGGGGCGTGGGATCGTGAAGGTGATGCCGCATTTCATGACGACACTGACGGTGGTCGGCACGGCGGCCATGCTGTGGGTTGGCGGGTCGATCATCGTCCATGCACTGGCCGAGATGGGCTGGCACGGGCCCGAAGACATCATCTATGGCGCGGGCAAGGCTGTTGGCACGGCGCTGAATTCTGGCTTTGCCGACTGGTTCACCAAGGCGGCCATTGACGGTGTGCTGGGCCTTGGCCTCGGCATGCTGCTGATCCCGGTGGGCGAGCGGGTGGTGACGCCGGTCTGGCGCGCCGGGGCGCGTCTGTTCCCCTAAGCGTCCGGTTTCCGACGCGGAAACCTGTCAGAAACCGACACGGTTTCTGCACCCGGGCCCGCCGCGTTCCGCTTGGCTCAGCCGGCTTTCTCTTCGATCTCTGCGGCCACCGCTTCGGCGCGCGCGGCGAGCTCCGCCAGCGTTTCCGTCACACTTTCGGGCACCACCGGCACTTCGATCCGCTCCGGCTCTGGCGCGCCCATATTGCGCAAGCCTTCCAGCTCCGCATCGCGTTCTGCCAGCTTGGCCTCGACAGAGGTCACGCGATCCTCGACGCTTGCGGTCTTGTCGGCCAGCATGAGCCCGGCCATCAGCAGCATCCGCGCCTCCGGTAGCCGCCCCACCTGATCCGCAAGAACTTGCGCTTCGTCATCCAGCATCTTGGCTGCGGTGTGCAGGTAATGTTCTTCGCCATCCTGACAGGCCACGACAAATTGGCGCCCACCGATGGTAATGGTTACCTCAGGCATGGGTGTCATCCTCCGGCTGGGTTGGATCGAGAAGGGGGGTCAGCGCGCCGATGATGCTCGACGCCTCCGCAATGTCGGCCGCACGGGCCGCACGCAACGCCTCCAGCTCGGCCAGCATCGCCTTGTTGATCAGATGCGGCTCGCCCACGCCCGCCTCGTTGGCCTGGCGCAGGGCCTCGTTGGAGGCGCGCAACTGGTCGTTGGCCTGGCGCATGCGCTGCAGTTCCAGGTCCAGCGCCGCGGTGCGCGCCTCGGCGGCTTGCGTGGCGGCGCGCGCCTCCGACAGGGCGGCGTCCTGCTGGTCAGACAGCTTGCGCACCCGTTCGGTCAGCTGGGCGTTGGCCAGCTTTTCGTCCTCCAGCGCTGATGTGATCGCGGCGGTATCTCCCGCCCCCGCACTTTCCAGCGTGCTTGCCGCATGTGCGATGCGGTCCATCGCTGCGGCGAGGCGTCCTTGCAACGCGTCGATATCGCTCATGGTCTTGCCCGTCCCCTCGGTTTGCGGGCCGGCCGTTCGGCTTTGCCCACCTCGTGCTGTCGCGGTCCGCCGCCCTGATGCGAATCGGCGCTGCCTGCGACATGTGAAAGTCTAAACAATACATATCCAAATTGCGCCCCCTTTGCGATCAAGCTGTTAGGTGACGGCGTTGATGTGCTGCCTGCACTCCGTCAGGCCCGGTAACGCATCCGGACCGCACGCCGCCTTGATCTTTGGGGTCGGGCTGATATGCAGCGCCGGATTGTCACGCTTTTGTCAAAGGATGCTTACCTCGTGGATCTGACCCCGCTGCGCACCGCCAATCCTGATCACTGGGCCCGGGCCGCTGCCATTCGCGCACTGACGCTGGACGCCGTTGCCGCCGCCAATTCCGGGCATTCCGGCATGCCGATGGGCATGGCCGATGTGGCGACCGTGCTGTTTGAAAAGCACCTGAAATTCGACGCATCCGCCCCCGACTGGCCCGATCGTGACCGGTTTATCCTGTCGGCGGGCCACGGCTCCATGCTGCTCTATGCGCTGCTGCATCTGACAGGCTATGCGGACATGACGCTCGACCAGATCAAGAACTTTCGCCAATGGGGGTCGATCACCGCGGGCCACCCGGAATATGGTCACGCAGGCGGGATCGAGACGACCACAGGTCCGTTGGGTCAGGGCATTGCGAACGCCGTCGGCTTTGCCATGGCCGAGGAAATCCTGCGCGCGCGCTTCGGCAAGAAGGTGATGGACCACCACACCTATTGCATCGCCGGGGACGGCTGCCTGATGGAAGGCGTAAGCCAGGAGGCGATCACGCTCGCCGGGCGTCACCAGCTGGGCAAGCTGATCGTGCTGTGGGACAACAACAACATCACCATCGACGGCCCCGTCAGCCTCGCTGATGCCACCGATCAACCCGGCCGCTTCAAGGCCGCAGGCTGGGCCGTGATCGAGGTGGATGGCCACGACCCGGACGCCATCGATGCGGCCCTGACCAAGGCCCGGGGCCAGAGCAAGCCCACCATGATCGCCTGCAAGACCCACATCGCGCTGGGGCACGCGGCGCAGGACACCTCCAAGGGCCACGGTGCGCTGACTGACGCAGGCCAGTTGCAGGCGGCCAAGGAAGCCCATGGCTGGAAATACGGGCCCTTCGAAGTGCCGGCAGACGTCAAGGGCCAGTGGGAGGCGATCGGCGCGCGCGGCGCCGCACCCCGCGCCGAGTGGGCGGCACGGGTGGAAACGCTCTCCAGTGCCAAACAAAAAGAGCTGGCGCGCGTCTTTGCCCGCGAGGTGCCGAACAAGCTGGCCTCGACCGTCCGGGCGTTCAAGAAACAGATGACCGAAAGTGCGCCCAAGCTTGCCACCCGCGCCGCCTCCGAAAAGGCGCTGGAGGTGCTGAACCCGGTGCTGCCCGAAACCGTGGGTGGCTCGGCGGACCTCACCGGCTCCAACAACACCAAAACGGGTGATCTGGGCGTGTTCGACACCGACAATCGTGGCGGGCGCTACGTCTATTGGGGCATCCGCGAACACGGCATGGCCGCGGCGATGAACGGCATGGCGCTGCATGGCGGCATCCGGCCATATGGCGGCACGTTCATGTGCTTTACCGACTACGCGCGCCCCGCGATGCGCCTCGCCGCCCTGATGAAGATCCCCACCGTTTTTGTCATGACCCATGACAGCATCGGCCTGGGCGAGGACGGCCCGACACACCAGCCGGTCGAACATCTGGCGATCAGCCGCGCCACACCCAACACCCACGTGTTCCGCCCCGCCGACGCGGTCGAGACGGCAGAGGCCTGGGAACTGGCCTTGTCGTCCACGCAAACACCGTCAGTCCTGTCGCTGACCCGTCAGGGCCTGCCCACCGTGCGTACCGAACACAAGACAAGGAACCTCAGCGCACAAGGCGCCTATGTCCTCGCCGAGGCGGAGGGCAAGCGTCAGGGGATCCTGATCGCCACCGGCTCCGAAGTGTCGGTGGCGCTCGCCGCGCGCGACGCGTTGCAGGCAGAAGGCATTGGCACCCGCGTCGTTTCCATGCCCTGCATGGAGCTGTTCGCCCAGCAGGACGACGCCTATCGCCGCCGCATCCTGCCCCCCGGACCCGTCCGTGTGGGCGTCGAGGCGGCGGTGCAGCAAGGCTGGGACCGTTGGTTGACGGGCGAACGGGGCAAGGCCAACAAGGCCGGTTTCGTCGGCATGGACGATTTCGGCGCCTCCGCCCCGGCCGGTGTGCTCTTTGAACAGTTCGGCATCACCGCCGAGGCCGTCACGGCCAAAGTCAAAACCCTGCTCTGACCAAAAAAGAGGGGCGGCCGAAACAGCCGCCCCGTCTCTGTCCCGAAAAATCCTGGGGGGAGGCGAAGCCGGGGGGCTAGCCCCCCTCAAACTTGTCGTCGCCGCAAGGCGTCCGTTGGGTCACGCGCGGGATCAGCCGTTGGCTTCGCGGATCTTGTCGGCGGCGTCCTTGTCGTAGGTCACGCCGCTCTGCTCGAACAACGTGTCCAATTCGCCCGACAACGTCATCTCGGTGATGATGTCGCAGCCGCCCACAAACTCGCCCTTCACATACAGCTGCGGGATCGTGGGCCAGTCGGAAAACTCCTTGATGCCCTGCCGGATCTCTTCGTCCGCCAGCACGTTCACATCGGCAAAATCCACGCCCATGTAGTTCAGCACGCCCGCCACACGGCTGGAAAAGCCGCATTGTGGCATCGACTTCGTGCCCTTCATGTACAGCACCACATCATTGGCCTGGTTGGTTTCGGTGATCTTTGCGCTTGCGTCACTCATCTGTGTTGCCTTTCTTCTGGAAGGCGCGGGCATACCGCGCGGCATAGGTTTCGTCTTCGGGCATCGCGTCCACATGGGTGCTCGAACGGGCAAAGAAGCCGCCCCGGCCCGCGATGGTCGGCAGGCGGTCTGCCGTGTCGTTCAGTCGGGCGGCGCGGTCCACGACGCGCAGGTCGAGCCCTTCCATACCCAGCGGCACGTCCCGTAATTGCCCCATCTCTTCGCGACTGGGCCGGCGCGCGGCCAACGGGCGGCGGTGGCCACGCCGGAACGGCGATGATATGATGTGCCACAGGCTCACCTCAGGGCGCCTTTGTCGTCAGGGCCAGCGCGTGCAACTCACCGTGGCTGCCGTCCATCTTGCCCTTGAGCGCCTTGGTCACCGCGCGGTGCTGCTGCACCCGGTTCATCCCGGCAAAGGACGCATCGATGACCTCGGCGGCATAATGGTTCCCGTCGCCAGCCAGATCGGTGATGGTGACCTGCGCGTCCGGAAACTCGGCGCGGATCAACTCTTCGATCTCGTGGGCTTGCATGGGCATGAGGCGTCTCCAAATCCTGTTGAAGAAGATGTAGGACGCGGGGGCAGGGCGCGCAAGCACAAGCGGATGTGCATGCGGGCAGGGTTGCCTCTGCCCGGGCGGGCTGCGAACCTGCCGCCACGGCCAAGGGGGGATGCGATGAAAGAGACCGAGACAGCACCGGAACAGGCGCTCGCCTGGGCGCGGGGTGGCACGGGCGCGGCCCTTGCCACGGTCGTCGAGACCTGGGGCAGCGCACCGCGCCGCGCAGGTTCGCAGATGGTCGTGTCGGGGGCGGGCGAGATGATGGGCTCCGTTTCGGGCGGCTGCGTCGAAGGCGCGGTCGTGGTCGAGGCGATGGAGGCGCTGGAGGACGGCACGCCGCGTCTGCTGGAATACGGCGTGAGCGATGGCGACGCCTTTGCCGTGGGTCTCGCCTGCGGTGGCACCATCCGCGTGCTGGTGGAGCCGGTGGGCGACGCGATGCCGACCGGGATGCTGGATGCGCTGGTCGCGGCGCGCGCCGCGCGGACCCCGGCGGCCTATGTGGTCGATCTGGAAAGCTGGGACAGGCGGCTTGATCACGACGGCCACGCCCACCGGTTCGCGTGTGACCGCACCGGCGTGGACGCGGACGGGCGCACCTTTGTCGCCATTCACAACCCGCCGCTGCGGCTGGCCATCGTGGGTGGCGTTCACATCGCGCAGGCGCTCGTGCCCATGGCGCGGCTCGCCGGGTACGACCCGGTGATCATCGACCCGCGCGAGGCGTTCGGCTCTGCCGCGCGGTTTCCCGGCGAACGGCTGATCAACGACTGGCCGGACGAGGCGCTGGCGGAGGTGGGGCTCGACACGCGCACGGCACTTGTGTTGCTGACCCACGACCCCAAGCTGGACGATCCCGCGCTGCACCTCGCGCTGCGGTCCGGCGCGTTCTACATCGGAGCGCTCGGCTCCACCCGCACCCATGCCAAGCGTGTGGCGCGGCTGGAAGAGGCGGGATTTGGCGCGGACGACATCGCGCGGATCCACGGGCCCATCGGCCTCGACATTGGGGCGGCCAGCCCGGCGGAGATTGCCGTGTCGATCCTTGGTCAGATGGTGCAGACCTTGCGGCAGCGCCCATGATATTCGGCCCCGTTCCGGTGCTGGATGCGCGAGGCGCTGTGCTGGCGCATGCCATGGCAAGCGCGCAGGGCAAGATTGCCAAGGGCACCGTTCTGAACGCCACGCAGGTCGCCGCACTGGCTGAGGCAGGTCATGACACGCTGATCGTCGCCCGGCTCGAGCCGGGGGATGTGAGCGAGGATGACGCCGCCGCCGCACTGGCTGCCGCGCTGGTGCCGGACCCCGACGCACAGGGGCTGCGCATCAGCGGGGCCGGGGCGGGGCGCGTGAACCTTTATGCGACGGGGCCTGGGGTCGTCGCGTTGCACCGCGACGCGATCACCGCGCTGAACGCCATCGATCCGATGATCACGCTGGCCACCGTGCCGCCCTGGCACCGCGTTGACGCGGGCACGATGGTCGCAACGATCAAGATCATTTCTTACGCCGTCCCGGCCACGGCCCTGCGCGCTGCTGAGGCCGCGGCACCGCGCGCGCTGTCGGTGCTGCCGCCACGCTACGGCTCCGCCACGCTGGTTGAGACGCGGGTGGGTGCTGCCGCACCGACGGGCAAGGGGCGCGCGGCGCTCACCGGGCGGCTGGACCGGCTGGGCCTCGACCTCAGCCCGCGCGTGATGGTGCCGCACCAGACCACCGCCATTGCCGACGCGCTGGCGGCTGCACCGGGCGAGGTCCTCTTTGTGCTGACGGCGTCGGCCACCTCCGACCCGCAGGACGTGGCGCCCGCCGCGCTGCGCGCGGCCGGGGGGCATGTGGAGGCCTACGGGATGCCCGTTGATCCGGGCAACCTGCTGTTTCTGGGGCATCTGGGCGACAAGCCGGTGATCGGCCTGCCGGGCTGCGCCCGCTCGCCCGCGCTGAACGGCGCCGACTGGGTGATGGAGCGGCTGATCTGCGGCCTGCCGCTGCGCCAGAAAGACATCGCGGACATGGGTGTGGGAGGGCTGCTGAAGGAGATCCCGACACGGCCCCGGCCGCGCGAAGGATGAGCCGTGGCGGCATGCACTATCCTGCGCCAGGCCGCCGCCACGGATTTTTCAGGTTCTCAAGCCGTGCGGCCCATGCTTAACTCATTCCAAACAATGTACCAAAAGGGAGGAAGACCATGACACAGGTCACCATGACCGTGAATGGCAAGGCCGCGTCCGGCACAGTCGAAGGACGCACGTTGCTGTCAGGGTTCTTGCGGGAAGAACTGGGGCTGACCGGCACCCATGTGGGCTGCGACACATCGCAATGCGGCGCATGCGTGGTGCATGTGGACGGGCAGGCGGTCAAGGCCTGCACGATGCTGGCCGCCGAAGCCGATGGCGCCGAGATCACCACGATCGAAGGCATGGCCAACGCGGACGGATCGCTGAACGTGATCCAGCAGGCGTTTCAGGACCACCACGGGCTGCAATGCGGCTTTTGCACGCCGGGCATGGTGATGTCGGCGTCGGCCCTGCTGAAAGAGAACCCCAAGCCGAGCGAGCAGGAGGTGCGCGACTACCTCGAGGGCAATATCTGCCGCTGCACGGGCTACCACAACATCGTCAAGGCGATCATGGCGGCGTCCGGACAGGACGTGCCGGCGGTCGCTGCGGAATAAGTCAAACCTTCCGGGGGCCAGCCCCCGGACCCCCGTGGTATTTTCGGTCAGAAGAAACTGCGGGGCAGTGCGAAAGCAGCCGATCCGGTTGCGGGATTTTTGGGAGGAAGAACATGCCGAAGGACAATGGAATCGGCGCCAGCACGAAGCGGCGCGAGGACATGCGGTTTCTGACGGGAGCCGGGAACTACACCGACGACATCAATCTGGCCGGTCAGGCCTATGTGCATTTCCTGCGCTCGGATGTGGCGCATGGCACATTGAAGACCATCGACACCGCGGCAGCGGCGGCAATGCCGGGTGTGGTGCGGATTTTCACGGGCACGGATTTCGAGGGTGTCGGCGGCATTCCCTGCGGCTGGCAGGTGACCAGCAAGGACGGCAACGTCATGCAGGAGCCCGCACACCCGGTGATGGCACAGGGCAAGGTGCGCCATGTGGGCGAACCGATCGCCGCCGTTGTCGCCGACACGCCTGAACAGGCGCGCGATGCGGCCGAGGCCATCGTCGTCGACATCGACGAGCTGCCCGCCATGGTGGACATGAAGGCGGCGCTGGCCGACGGCGCCACCAAGGTACATGACGATCTCACCGACAACCTCTGCTACGACTGGGGCTTTGTCGAAGAGAACCGCGAGGCGGTGGACAAGGCCATCGCGGACGCCGCACATGTCACATCGCTGGAGCTGGTGAACAACCGCCTTGTCGCCAACCCGATGGAGCCGCGCGTCGCCGTGGGCGACTATGCCCGTCACTCGGACGAGTCGACGCTGTATACAACGTCTCAGAACCCGCATGTGATCCGCCTGTTGATGGGCGCGTTTGTGCTGGGCATTCCGGAACACAAGCTGCGCGTGGTGGCCCCGGATGTGGGCGGCGGCTTTGGCACCAAGATTTTCCACTATCAGGAAGAGGCGTTCTGCACCTTTGCCGCCAAGGCGTGTAACCGCCCGGTCAAGTGGACCTCGTCGCGCACGGAGGCGTTCATGTCGGATGCGCATGGGCGCGATCACGTGACCAAGATCGAGCTGGCGCTGGATGCCGACAACAACTTTACCGCGCTGCGCTGCCTGACCCATGCCAATATGGGTGCGTATCTGTCGACCTTTGCGCCGTCGGTGCCCACATGGCTGCATGGCACGCTGCTGGCGGGCAATTACCGCACGCCGCTGATCTACACCAACGTCAAGGCTGTGTTCACCAACACCGTGCCGGTCGATGCCTATCGCGGGGCAGGCCGCCCCGAGGCGACGTTTCAGGTGGAGCGTGTGATCGACAAGGCCGCCCGCGAACTGGGCGTCGACCCGGTGGACCTGCGGCGCCAGAACTTTATCCGGGAGTTTCCCTACGCCACGCCTGTGGCGGTGGAGTATGACACGGGCGACTATGACGCCACGATGGACAAGATGCTGGAGCTGGCGGACCGCGACGGGTTCGCGGCGCGGCGGACGGCGTCGGAAGCGAATGGCAAGCTGCGCGGCTTTGGCGTCAACTGCTTTATCGAGGCGTGTGGCATTGCGCCGTCGAACCTTGTGGGGCAACTGGGCGCGCGCGCGGGTCTGTACGAAAGCGCCACGGTGCGGGTCAACGCGACGGGTGGCCTTGTGGTCATGACCGGCTCGCACAGCCACGGGCAGGGGCACGAGACGACGTTCCCGCAGGTGGTGGCAGAGATGATCGGCATTCCGGCAGATCAGATCGAGATCGTGCATGGCGACACCTCCAAAGTGCCGATGGGCATGGGCACCTATGGCTCCCGCTCCATCGCGGTGGGCGGGTCGGCCATGGTGCGGGCGACCGAGAAGATCATCAACAAGACCAAGAAGATCGCGGCCCATCTGCTGGAAGCGGCGGAAGCCGATATCGAGCTGAAGGACGGGGCGTTCAGCGTCGCGGGCACCGACAAGTCGGTGACCTGGGGCGAGGTCACGCTGGCGGCTTACGTGCCGCACAACTATCCGTTGGAGGACATCGAGCCAGGGTTGGAGGAGACGGCGTTTTACGACCCGTCGAACTTTACCTATCCGGCGGGCGCCTATGCGTGTGAAGTGGAGGTTGACCCCGACACCGGCGTCGTGACCATCGAGCGGTTCGTGTCGGCGGATGATTTCGGCAACGTGATCAACCCGATGATCGTCGAGGGGCAGGTGCACGGCGGCATTGCCCAGGGCATCGGTCAGGCGCTGCTCGAGAACTGTTCCTATGACGAGAACGGGCAACTGCTGTCGGCGTCCTACATGGATTACACCATGCCGCGCGCCGACAACCTGCCGCATATGGAGCACTACACGGTCGACCATTCCTGCCAGACGCCCTGCACGCACAACCCGCTTGGGGTGAAGGGCTGTGGAGAGGCGGGGGCCATCGGCTCACCGCCGACGGTGATCAACGCGATCATCGACGCGCTGCAATCGGGGGGCCACAAGGTGGACCATATCGATATGCCAGCGACGCCGGACCGCGTCTGGGCCGCAATGAACGGCTGAGTGTAAAGGACGGGACCGGGGGCCAGCCCCCGGTCCCCCGGGATTTTTTGGGACAGAGACGGGGACGCCCCCCGCGTGCTGCACCGAGAGGAAGGACGACAAGATGTACAACTTTGAGTTTGAGAAACCGGGGACGGTCGCGGATGCGGTTGCGTCCCTTGGCGCGGATGAGGCGCAGGCGCTGGGAGGCGGTCAGACGCTGATCCCGACGCTCAAGCAGCGCCTGGCGAGCCCCACGACACTGGTGAGCCTGTCGGGCATTGCCGAGATGAAGGGCGTGTGCACGGGCGACGATGGCGCGCTGTGCGTGGGTGGGGCCACCACTCATGCGACGGTCGCGGCTGAGGCGGGGGCCTATCCGGCGCTCGCGGCCACGGCGGCGCGTATCGGTGACCCGGCGGTGCGCAACCGGGGGACGATCGGCGGCTCGCTGGCCAATAACGATCCGTCGGCCTGTTATCCGGCGGCGGCACTGGGGTCGGGCGCAACGATCGTGACCAACGCCCGCGCGATTGCCGCGGACGATTATTTCCAGGGCATGTTCGACACGGCGCTGGAGGAGGGTGAGATCATCACCGAGGTCCGCTTTCCGATCCCGGAAAAGGCGCATTACGAAAAGTTCGTGCAGCCTGCGTCGCGCTTTGCGCTCGTGGGGGTGTATGTGGCGAAATACGGCGACGGCGTGCGCGTGGCGATCACCGGGGCCAGCAACAACGGCGTGTTCCGTTGGGCCGAAGCCGAAGCGGCGCTGTCGGCCAATTTCGACGCCTCGGCGCTGGATGGGCTGAGCCTGCCCGATGACGACATGATCAGCGACCTGCACGGCACGGCGGCCTACCGCGCCCATCTGTGCGCTGTGATGACCAGACGGGCTGTGATGAACGCCGCCTGAAAACCGGGCGACGCCCAAACGATGCGCAAAGACCCGCCGATGCGTCGGTGGGTCTTTTGCGTTTCGATCACGATTTGATCCGGCTCAGGGCGGTGCGGGTGCGGCCGTGTTACCGTGTGAATATCACGGAGGATCGAGACACATGACTGGCAAGACCAAGGACACACCCGAACGCAAGACCGCAACCGAAACCATGACGCCCCTGTTGATGGCGTGGCAGACGGCGGGATTGGGCCCGCTGAACTGGCTTGCGCCGACGATGCTCGAACGGATGAGCGACATGGGCAGCGAATGGTTCCATTTCGTCGCCACGCGCGTGCAGGAGGACGTCGCGCTGCAGCACGCGTTGTTGCATGCCAAAACGCCGGCGCAAGCGCAGGCGGTGCAGATGGAGTTTCTGAAAAAGGCGGTGGATCAGTACAGCGCCGAGACCGGCAAGCTGGTGGAGTTGAGCGGCAAGCTCTTTGATCCGGCGGACAAGGACGGCGGGGGCGATATCGACAACGTGAACGTCTGAACGGGTCTGACACCTGTCATACCACGAAAAAGGGCGCTGCCGGTGCAACGCCCTGTCGTCATTCGTGCCTGTCGGACACGGTCACTTCTGCGGCAGCGGGCCGATCATCATGACCATCTGACGGCCTTCCATCTTGGGAAAGTTCTCGATCTTGCCGATTTCCCTGGTGTCTTCGGCCACACGTTCCAGCAACTCGCGCCCGAGGTTCTGGTGCGCCATCTCGCGGCCACGGAAGCGCAATGTAACCTTCACCTTGTCGCCGTTTTCAAGGAACTTGAACACGTTGCGCATCTTGACGTCATAGTCGTTGGTGTCGGTGTTGGGCCGGAACTTGACCTCTTTGACCTCGATGATCTTTTGCTTTTTCCGGGCCTCGGCTTCGCGCTTTTGCGTCTCGTACTTGAACTTGCCGAAATCCATGATCTTGCAGACGGGCGGCGATGCGTTGGGCGAAATTTCGACCAGGTCAAGCCCGGCCTCGTCGGCCATGTCCATGGCGCGGGCGGGGCTGACGACCCCGACATTCTCGCCGTCGGCGCCGATCAGGCGGATTTCGGGGGCACGGATCTTGTCGTTGACGCGCGGGCCGGTATCCCGTTGCGGCGGCGCGTTGTGTGGTCTGCGAGCGATGGTGGTCGTCCTTTGGTCGTTTCGACAAATTGAGGCCAGAAAGTACCCATTGCCGCCGCTCTCTTCAACCCCGCAAATCGGCTATCAAGCGCCCAAAACCCCGATTTTCCCCCTTGCACCTTGCGGTTGCCGGGCGCATCTGGAACTCAGAACCGGGGACGCGTGTCACTGCGCTTTGGGGACCCAAGAAACGAGGACTGGGATATGAGAAACCTGATTTGGATTGCAGTTGCGGTGGTGATCGCGGGTGGGGCGTACCTGCTCTATTCCGGTCAGACCCCCCAGGAGGCGATCAATGACGCCGCCGAAGCCGTGAACGCACCCGAGGCGCTGGACAGTGCCAGCGACGCGGTCGGTGATGCCGTCGAGGCAACCGAAGGGGCCGTCGAAGAGGCTGTGGATGCCGCGACAGACGCCGCTGAAGCCGTTGCCGAAGAGGCGGCGGAGGCAGCGGAGGAAGCCGCCGAAGCGAGTGAGGTCGCTGTGGATGCGGTTGAAGATGCTGTTGAGGATGCGGCGGACGCCGTGGACGGTGCTGCAGAGGCAACAGAAGGCACGGCGGATGCAGCGGCTGAGGCGACCGAAGAGGCTGTCGAAGGGGCTGCAGAAGCGACCGAAGAGGCCGTGGACGGTACCGCAGAGGCGGTCGACAGCACCGTGGAAGCCACGGAGGACGCTGTAGATGGCGCTGCGGAAGCAACGGAAAACGCGGTGGACGCCACCGAGGAGGCAGTCGATGGGGCCGTTGAAGCCACCGAAGAGGCTGTTGAAGGTGCCGTCGAAGCGACCGACGACGCCGTTGATGGCGTAGCGGAGGCGACCGAGGAGGCTGTCGACGGTACTGCAGAGGCAACCGAAGAAGCCACAGACGTCGCAACGGACGCGACCGAAGACACAGCTGCCGAGGCCGTGGATGAAGCCGCCGAGACCGCGACCGAAGGCACCGAAGCCACAGACGGTACTGATCCTGCCAACCTGCTGACGGCCGATGGCTTTGACTTTGATCAGGTGATCGAGATGATCGACGGGTCGGACATGGGCACGCTGCAAAAGACCACGCTCAAGACCGGGCTGGAACAGGCACGCGACAACCCCGAACTGTTGCAAGGCGTTCTGGACCGCGTCAGGGAAGCGATGGGCCTGTAAAGCAGCGCACATACCCAGAAACCATCAAAGCCGCGTCTGACCGACGCGGCTTTTTCTTTGGGCAGGTGGCGGCACCACCCGGCGTTCAGTTCAGGATTACGAACGGGGCCTGACGGCAGGGCAAATCCTCCTGCGCGATGATCCACAGCATGTAGGGCCCGGGCGGGGCCACGGACCCGTCCGGCGGCGCTGTCAGGCGCAGCCCTGTGTCGGTCACCGCAAAGTCCAGCCCGACATAGCGTTGATCCCCGTCCCAGGCATGGGTGACCGTGCCACAGCGCATCAGGGCGACGCGCTGTATCCGATCGCGCGCAGTTGTCTCGATGTGAAACACCTCGCCATAGGTGATGGCATCCGGGGCCGCGTCAATGGTGGGACGGGCCGGGTCCCAAAACCAGATGGGCGAATACACCTCCATCTGGAATTCCTTGTGCTGGTCGCCACCCTGATTGCCACCGCCGGTGCCGTTCAGGTTCGATCCCGCTGTGACCACACGACCATTTGGCATAAGCAACGCCACCGAATGGTAGTTCCGCGCGACCGAAGCCGCGGCCACAGTCAGCCAACGCGCGCTCGGCAGGTCGGTTTCATCGTCTTCGTCCTCGGGCACGATGATCCGATCATTCGCCCAGTCGATGGCCGGGAAATATATCTCACCGTTCAGCGTCGCATTGTCGTCCAGCAAACCGCTTTCGCCCTCTTCGTTGATGCCGCCCGAGAAAAAGACGGCCCCCGTGGGCAGCAGCGTCGCGACACCGTGGTGGCGCAAGGGCGGTGTGTCGTTCCATTGGCGCGGTTCGGTTGCAACCCATGCGGGTGGGTCATCCGTTGCAAGATCTTCGAGAGGGGTGGCGCCATCGGGGCGCGGCAGGGACAGGCGATAGGTGCCGGTGTTGTTCATCATCAGGAAGTGCGGGCGGTAATTATCACCGGGCAAGAGCGGCAGCATTACGATGGTGTGGTTGGTTTCGCGGTAACGTTGGTCGTTGTTGTCAGGCACAGCGATCTGCGGCCCCACAACCAGTCCTGTGCTGGTGTTGTAGAACCCGCTGAAATCGTCATTCGGTGAAGCGAGGAAGACGCGGCCACCCGGCACCACAAAAATGCGCGGATAGTAGAGGTAGTTCACAGGACGATTGGCGTTGTCATCGGGGCGTTCCTGTCCAGGCGGAAACTCCCACAACTCCTGCAAGTTGTTGTCCTCATCGCGCACGGGGACAAAGACCTCGTTCCCGTCGTCGTCCAGGTCCGGATCGCCGTTTTCGTCGACGCGCAGTTCACGCACGACTTCGACATCGGCCCAGTTCACATAGATCCAATGTCCACCCACATAGGTCCAGGCATTGGCGACGGGGTCGTAAATCTCGGGCATCCATGCGCCATGGCGACGATCCGAAATGCTGGGATGCCCGCCAACCGCCAGAATGCGCCCGTTGGGCAATGTGATCAGCGTCGGATACCAGCGTCCGCCACCAGATGTCCCCTCAAGGTCCGGCTCGGAGAGCATGTCGGCGCGTGCCGTCCAGTTGAAGTCGAGGTTGTAGCTGGCCGATTCCCGCGCTCCACCCCAATGATCGCGCGGCTGTTCATGCGCGCCCGCATGATGTCCGCGCCAAAGCTCGGTGCCACCCCCGACAAAGGGATGACCGCTGGACAGAAATGCGTGGCCACAGCAAAACAGGTCCACTTGGGGAGATTGGCAATCGATGATGCGGTTGGATGCGATGTCATAAATGCGCGTGTTTTGCCATTCACCTGCGTTAAACAGACTGCGGTCATGCTCGTCCCCGCCGAACATCAACAGCTGACCTTGCGCCCCATGTGGCACAAGACAGGCGTGGATCGCAAAGATCTGTGTGTCCTCAATCGGTATATCCCAAGCCGGTGGCGTGAAGCCGTCCAACTCGTCGAGGTTGTTGGCTTCGCTCAGGTCGGGGTTGGTGCGCAGATGCTGCCCCGAAGGCGCGTTCACGACGATGATGTCGATCTCGTTGCCGTTTGACCCTTCGACAAAGTAGCTGTGCCGGTGCTGCTGGATGTCCTGAATGGCCCAGAAGGCGTCACGTGCCCACCCGGCCTCGCTGTTTCCGATCACGAGGATGTCGCCGTCCGAATCCCTGAGACAATTTGTAACCAGCCGATGTGCCATGGCCGCGCACTCCAATAAATCAGTGTTGAAATGCGCGTCAGAATAGCAGATTTGCGCCCGTTCTCAAAAACGGGTGGGCGGGGTATCGCCGGTTGGGCGTGTGCGACGATGCGCCCGCCGGTTGGATCAGCACCGGCTCACAGCGCCCGTACCGTCAGTCGAGGAACGCCTTTTCCACCACGTAATGGGCGGGTTTGGAATTGGCGCCTTCTTCGAGGCCGTAGTCCTCGAACATGTCCTTGAGCTCGAGGTTGAAGGCGAGGTTGCCGCAGATCATGGCCCGGTCCGTTTCGGGGTTAAGCGGTGCGACGCCCAGATCGGCAAAGGCTTCGCCAGACTTTATCAGGTCGGTGATGCGGCCCATCTTTGGGCTCTCTTCGCGGGTCGTGGTCGGGTAGTATTTGATCTTTTTCCAGAACCCGTCGCCGATCAGCTCGTTCAGCAGTTCGTCATGCTTGAGGCTCTCGATCAGGTCGCGGCCATAGGTCAGCTCGCCCACCTCGCGGCAGGTGTGGGTGATGATGACCTCGTCGTAATCCTCATAGGTCTGCGGCTCGCGCAGGAGGCTCGCAAAGGGGGCAAAGCCGGTGCCGGTGGCAAAGAACCAGAGCCGCTTGCCCGGCAGCAGCGCGTCATGCACCAGCGTACCGACGGGCTTGGGGCGCAGGATGATCTGCTCGCCCGGCTGGATGTGTTGCAGACGCGAGGTCAGCGGGCCGTCCGGCACCTTGATCGAGTAGAACTCAAGCTCATCATCCCAGGACGGCGAGGCGATGGAATAGGCGCGCAGCAGCGGCTTTTGCTTGCCCGTCTCGGGGTGCGGCGCGCCCATCAGGCCGATCATCACGAACTCGCCCGAGCGAAAGCGCAGGGAGGCGGGCCGGGTGCAGCGAAAGCTGAACAGCCGGTCGGTGTAGTGCTGCACTTGCGTCACGGTCTGGGCGTCGGGCAGTGTGGGGGTCGCCTTGACGGCGGTTGTCTCGTTCACAGGGGATTGCTCGGTCATGGTGGCTGTCAACACAGGTTTACACCTGTGCCTCTCAATCTGGGAAGCGTTTTCTAAGAACGTCATAGGGCGAAACGCCGCGCGCGCCTTTGATATGGGTCAGATGGCGGTGCTAGTGGTTGGAGGCGCCGCGCAGGCGGGACTGATAGTCATGCGCCTGCCAGTCGGCGCGGGCCAGCCATTCGACTTCGGGCTGGCGGGCGGCGAGGGCCTGACTGATCTCGACCTCGTCAAAGCCCGCGCGGCGGGCCATGGCGTATTGGTCGCTGATCACGTGGCCTCGGGCCCTGAGCCGCCCGCGATAGCCGCGCAGGCGCAGCATCCGCGCAATGGTAAAGCCGCGCCCGTCGGCCAAGCTGGGGAAATCCACGCGGATGATCGCGGCGCTCAGCGGGATGGTGTCGGGGTCCGCATCGGAGGCAACATCAAGGGCCAAAGCGTCATTGGCGCAGTCGCCCAAGGGGGTAAAGCCGCGGTCCCAGGTGTCGGGGCCAAAGCCCTGATCGGTCACGAGAATTGTCATGTCTGTGCTCCTGTCCGCACGGGTTTTCCATCGACGAAGTGGATGCCACATTCGTCCTTGTCCTGATTGCGCCAGCGCCCGGCGCGGGGGTCCTCGCCGGGCGTGACCTTGGACGTGCAGGGCGCACAGCCGATGCTGGGATAGCCCTGCGCCACGAGCGGGTGCCGGGGCAGGCGGTTTTCATCCATGTATTCGGTGATGTCCGCGCGCGACCAGCGGGCCAGCGGGTTGACCTTGATCCGGCCCGTGCTGCGTTCAACCTCGAAAAAGGTGAGATCGGCGCGCGGTCCCGACTGGTAGCGTTTGCGCCCGCTGATCCAGCCGCTGTGATCCGCCAGCGCCCGGTGCAGCGGGGCGATCTTGCGCAGGGCGCAGCAGGCGTCGGGGTCGCGTCGGTGCAGGCTGCCGCTGGGGTCGCGTGCGGCGCTGTCGTCGGCGCGGATGATCCGGACATTGCTGAGCGCCAGGCGCTCGGCCACCTCCTGCTGATAGACCAGCGTCTCGGTGAACAGCATCTCGGTGTCGATGAAGATCACCGGCACGTCCCGTTTGATCATCGCCGCGAGGTGCAACAGCACCACCGATTCCGCACCGAAACTGGAGACGAGCGCGAGGTCCGGCACGGCATCGAAGGCGGCGTTCAGCACATCCCACGCGCCGTGATGGGTCAGCTGCGCGTTCAGCGCGCTGACCAGCACATCGGCCTCGGGGTGTGCGGGCCCTTCGGGGAGAGTTTTTTGAGCGAGATGAAGCATATGGACCTACTCCGCTGCGACGCGTGTATCGGGGTAGAGAGCGGCCTTGAAGGGTGCGATGCCGGTGCGCTTGTAGGTGTCGATGAAGGGCTCATCGGCGCTGGTGCGCAGGTCAAGATAGGTGTCCACGATGCGCTCAACCGCTGGCACGATCTCGGTCGCGGAAAAGCCGGGGCCGACGCGGTCGCCGACCTTGGCATTTTCGGTATGGTCGCCGCCCAGCGTGATCTGGTAGTTTTCGACGCCTGCGCGGTCGAGGCCCAAGATGCCGATATGGCCCACATGGTGGTGACCGCAGGCGTTGATACAGCCGGAGATCTTGATCTTGAGCTGGCCGATATCGTGTTCGCGTTTGAGGTCGTCAAAGGCGGTGGCGATCTCCTGGGCGACGGGGATGGAGCGGGCGGTGGCCAGCGCGCAATAGTCCATGCCGGGGCAGGCGATGATGTCGCTGATCAGGCCGATATTGGCGGTGGCGAGGCCGGCCCCTTTGAGTTTGGCATGAAGGGCCGGCAGGTCGGCGACGTGGACATGGGGCAGGATCACGTTCTGCTCGTGGCTGATGCGCAGTTCGTCATGGCCGTATCGTTCCGCGAGGTCGGCCATCAGGCGCATCTGGTCGGCGGTGGCGTCACCGGGCGTTTCCCCGTGCTTTTTCAATGAGATGGAGACGATCTTGTACCCCGGTGCGCGGTGGGCGGTCAAGTTGGTGTCGGCCCAGCTGCGAAAGACCGGGTCGTTGTGGTAGGCGTGTTTGAAGGGCGCTTCGGACTTCTGGACAAAGGCCGGAGGGGCGAACTGCGCCGCGATCTCGCGCAGCATCTGCCGGTCGATGCCAGAGAAGACTTTGCGGGTCTGCTCGAAGCGTTCGTCGACGAGTTGGCGGATGTTTTCCAGCCCATGCTCGTGCACCGTGATCTTGATCCGGGCCTTGTACTTGTTGTCCCGGCGACCGATCTGGTTCCAGACAGACACGATGGCCTCGAGGTAGGGCAGAAGATCAGCTTCGGGAAGGAAGTCGTTGATAACCTTGCCGATCATGGGGGTGCGGCCAAGGCCGCCACCGACGATGACCTCGTAGCCGCGCTGCCCGTCACGTTCCACCATACGGATGCCGATGTCATGCGCGCGGGTCACAGCGCGGTCGTTGGGCGAGCCGGTGATGGCGATCTTGAACTTTCGGGGCATGAACTGAAATTCCGGATGGTCGGTGGACCATTGGCGCAGCAGTTCGGCCACCGGGCGGGGGTCTGCGATCTCGTCGCCGGCGGCCCCGGCGAAATGGTCGGCGGTCACGTTGCGGATCGTGTTGCCGGAGGTCTGGATGGCGTGCATGCCGACCTCGGCCAGCGCGTCGAGCATGTCGGGCACGTCGCGCAGCTCGGGCCAGTTGAACTGGATGTTCTGGCGCGTGGTGAAGTGGCCATAGCCTTTGTCCCACCGCTCTGCGATCTCGGCCAGCTTGCGCATCCTGGCGCTATCCAATGTGCCGTAGGGAATAGCGACCCGCAACATATAGGCATGCAGCTGCAGGTAGAGGCCGTTCATCAGGCGCAGGGGTTTGAATTCATCCTCGGTCAGGTTGCCCGCGATGCGGCGTTCCACCTGCGCGCGGAACTGGGCGTTCCGTTCGGCGAGAAAGGCGGTGTCGAACTCGGAATAGCGGTACATCAGTGCAGCTCCACTTGCTTGCCATGGGCATAGTTGCCGGGCCCGGTGGCGCGGAAGGTTTCGCGGAAATGCGCAGGTTTGGGGGTGCCGTTCTCGACGGTGACATCGGCGAGATATGCCCCCACGATCTCGTCCACTTGCTGGCTCGCGTCGATCAGGCGCAGGGCGGCATCGGCCTCGTCAGTCAGCACTTCGGCAGCGCGCAGGTCGCGGGTCCAGCCGGTGGCGGTCTGGTAGACCACATCGCCCTTGAGCAGGTGATTTGCGGTCACGACTTTGGGGGTGAAGGCTTTGGGCATCAGAGCACCTTTTGTTCGGTTTGAGCCATGTCACGGGGCATGTCACGGGGCGTGCACAAGGTGTGCACAACCTGTGCACCGGTCTGTGCACCGACGGGGATGTCGGCGGCGGCACGCTGGGCGGCGCGGGGGGTCAGGCCGATGAAGGTCAGGGCCGGGCCGCCAAGGCCGGCATTGGTCAGCGTCGGCTCCATCTGCGCGACGGTGGTGGCGAGGATCTGTTGATCCGGGCGCGAGGCGTTTTCGATGAAGGTGACGGGTGTGTCGGGGTCGATCCCGTGCATCATCAGGCGGCCCTGGATAAAGCGGGCGGATGCCTTGCCCATGTAGACGGCGGCGACCTCGCCGGGGGCGGCAAGCGCCTTCCAGTCGTGATCGGCAAAACCGCGCGTGTCGTGACCGGTGAGAAAGCGGACGGACGCATTGCGGCCCCGTTGCGTCAGCGATTGCCCGATGGAGGCGACGGCGGCGGAGGCGGCGGTGATGCCGGGCACGATGTGCCAGTCAATGTTGGCCGCCGTGACAGCCTCCAGTTCCTCGTCGAGGCGGCCAAAGACCGTGGCGTCGCCGGATTTGAGGCGGACGACTTGCGCGCCGGTGGCCCCGTGCGCGACCAGCAGGGCATTGATCGTCTCCTGCGGGGTGGAGGGGCCGAACGCCTCCTTGCCGACGTCGATCATGGTGGCCTCGCGGCGGGCGAGTTCGAGGATTTCGGGGCTGATCAGGCGGTCGTAGATCACCACGTCGGCCTCATCGAGGGCCTTGCGCGCCTTGAGCGTCAGCAACTCGGGATCACCCGGGCCTGCGCCGACAAAGGCGACGTGGCCGCGGCGCGTGTCCTTCATCAGGTGATCGGCGAGCAGGTCGTCGAGCGCGGGTTGCACTGCGTCTTCGCCAGCGGCGAACGCTTTGGGGCCTGCGTTGAAATAGTAGTCGCGCCAGAAGTCGCGGCGGGGGCGGCCAAAGGGCAGGGCGTCGGCGGCGCGGCGAAAGGCCTTGCCGATGCGCGCCAGCGTGCCGAGGCCGGTGGGCAGGCGTTCCTCGAGGTCGGCCTTGATCGCGCGGGCGAGGACGGGCGCGGCCCCTTCGGTGCCGATGGCGATGGTGACGGGGTTGCGGTCGACGATGGCGGGCGTGATGAACTGGCTGTCGGCGAGGTTGTCGACGATATTGACCAGCGCGCCGTCGGCATGTGCGATGGCGGCGGTGCGCTTGTCCTCGCCTGCGTCCTCGTCCGCGGCATAGAAGAGCGCGGCGCAAAGCGCGTCGCCGGGTTCCATTGCGCGGGGGATGAGCGTGAGTTTGCCTTGCTGTGCCCAGGTGATGATCCGGGCGTCGGCGTTGGGTGCAAAGACGGTGATGTGGGCGGTGGTTTTCAGGAGCAGCCGCAGCTTGGCCAGGGCCGCGTCGCCGCCGCCCGACAGCACGATGCGCCGCCCGGCTGTGTTGAGGAAGATGGGGAAGTGGTTCATGTCCGGCCTCATCGCGTTTCTTGGCTTCAATATAGAACATCTTCCCGATATGTTGCTATTCGCAGGCTAAGATAAGGACGTTTGTTCCGACTTTGATGCAGATCGGAACGGATGTTCGAGAATGGGGAAAGACGTGGAATGGCTGTTCGGATTGACGACGTGGATCGGAAAATTCTGGCGGAGCTGCAGCGCGATGCGAGCCAGTCACTGGACGATATTGCGCGCGCGGTCGGCTCTTCCAAGACGCCGGTGTGGAACCGGATTCGCAAGCTGCGCGAGGCGGGCGTGATCGGCCAGCAGACGGTTGTGCTGGATGCCGAGGCGCTGGGGTTCGAGGCGTGTTTCTTTGTCCTGATCCGCACGTCGGAGCATGAGGCCGACTGGCAGGCGCGGTTTTTGCAGGCGTTGCGCGACCGCGACGAGGTGCAGGAGGCGCACCGGCTGGCGGGCGACATCGACTATATCCTCAAGGTGCGGGTGCAGAACGCGCGGGCCTATGACGCGTTCTATCAGGCGCTGATTTCGGAGGTGCGGGTGCACAACGTCACGGCGCTGCTGTCGATGGAAGAGATCAAGTCAACGACGATGCTGCCTTTGGCGCCGTGACCGAATTGAGCGCTACCGCGCATTGCTTATTCAGGTAGTGGGGAGGCGACGCGGTGTTGCGGGTCGTGGTTTGGTTGGTTTTGGTTCGGGAATTTGCTGAGAGGTCGCTTAAGGCGCTTTGCGTCTTAAGCAGACCATGGCGAGTGTTCTGTGAGTCGCGCCCGCGTCAAGGACAGGCCGCCTGCGGCGGTGGCCTTTGGCCATCCTTGACCCGGACCCGACTCACGGCCCGAGTCAGGGGGCAACCATCAGCCGATCCAGTTTGTGAAAATGGTAGCTGTCGGCGTAGTGCGGCTGTTCGCTGAGGCGCAGACCGGGATGTGCGTTAAAGAGCATGGGCAGGGCGATCTGCATCTCGAGCCGGGCGAGCGGTGCGCCGACGCAAAAGTGCAGCCCGCCGCCGAAGGCGAGGTGGGCGGGGGCGCTGCGCGCGGGGTCGAAGCGGTGCGGGTCGGTGTAGACGGCCGGGTCGCGGCCTGCGGCACCGAGCATCAGCGCCACCTCGTCGCCCTTGCGCAGGGTCACATCACCCAGGGTGAAGTCGTCGTAGACGTGGCGGGTGAACATGTGTAGGGGCGGGTCGTAGCGCAGCAGCTCCTCCACTGTGGCGGCGATGTGCGCAGGGCCAAGCGCGTGCGCCTGCCCGTGCTCGATCAGGCATTTGACGGCGTTTCCGAGGCTGTGCACCGTCGCCTCGTGACCAGCGTTCAGCAGCAGCACGCAGGTGCCGATCATCTCGTCATGGCTGAGGGTTTCGCCCCCGTCTTCGGCGGCGATCAGCTGGGTGATCAGGTCATCGCGCGGGTCATTGCGGCGCTCGTCGATATAGCCGCGCAGGAAGGTGGCGAATTCGGCAGCGGCGCTGTTGGCGGCATCCTCGATCGCGCGGGTGCGGCCGGCCTGATACATGGCGACCATGGCCGATGACCAGCGCAGCAGGTCGGGGCCCATCGCCTCGGGCACGCCGAGCAGGCGGGCGATGACGCGCACGGGCACTTGCTGACAATAGGCCGGGATCAGGTCGAAGGGGGTGTCGGGCAGGTCCGACAGCAGGGTGGCGCAGATCTCGCGAATGTCGGCGTCCAGCGCGGCGATGCGGCGCGAGGTGAAGGCGTGCAGCACAAGCCGGCGCAGGCGGGTATGGGCGGGCGGTTCGAGCTCGAGCAGCGAGTGGCGTTCGACCGCGTCGAAATCGGCCAGATGCGGCTGCGGCGCGCCGCGCCCGGGCACGGCGCGGCCCAGACGGCGGTCGCGCAGCAGCGCGTGCACCGTGGCGTGATCAAAGGCGGCGTGCATGCCGTAGTCCTCCCACCACAGGACCGGGCCGCGGGCGCGCGCGGCGTCATAGGCCGGGTAGGGGTCCTGGACAAAGGCGGGGTCATGCGGAGACAGCTGCAACATGGCTCATCCCTTGCCGTCTCGGGATCGGCTTGGCAAGCCTCTGGCCTGCGCATACGCTCGCTGCATGGGCGGAGGTATTCTCAGACGGGTCAGTGTGGTGCTGGGGTTTGTGCTGGTCGTTGCGGGGGCCGCAGCGGGCGTGTGGCGCTATGGCTACTTTCAGGCGCTGGACCAGATCGCGCGGCAGGGGGCGTCGGATCTGGCGCTGGCGAGCGACCGGCTGACCGGGCAATTGCAGCGCTACCGCGAGTTGGCGGTGCTAGTGGCGGACCACCCGCAGGTGCGCGCGGCCCTTGCGGGCGGCGATGTGGCCGAGGCCGAAGTGCTGTTTCTGGAAGTGGCGGACAAGACGGCGGCGCAGGACATCCTGCTGACCACGCCCAACGGCGGCCTTCTGGCGCAGGCGCGCAGCGGCGTCGCGCCCATCGACATCGGCCCGCTGGTGGCCCGTGCCGCGCAGGGCGCGCTGGGGTGGGGCAACGGACGCACGGAGGTGGGCACGCGCATCTTTGCCTTTGCAGCACCTGTGTTCGACGCGCGTTCGCGCATTCGCGGGTCCATCGTGGTGACGGCGGATCTGGCGGGGATCGAGTGGGACTGGGTCGGGTCCAACCCGGCGGTGTTCTTTACCGATGCCGCCGACCGGGTGTTCATCACCAACCGGTCCGAACTGGTGTTCTGGCAGCGGCGCGAGGATGGGCCGGGGCTGGCGCCTGCGGACGGCTCCGACGTGCCCTTTGACAGCTATCAGCTGGGCCGCCACGAGGTGTGGCAGATGGGCTGGGGCCCGTACCTGCCGCAAAATGCGTTGCATCTGGTGCGGCCCCTGCCGGTGATCGGCATGACCGGCGAGGCGCTGGTGGATGTGGCCCCGGCGCGGCGGCTGGCGACGTTGCAGGCGGCGGCTGTGGCGGGCCTGTGCCTGGCCTTTGGCGCGCTGCTGTTTCTGGCGACGGAGCGGCGGCGCACGCTGGCACAGGCCAATGCGCAGCTGGAACGCCGCGTGGCGGAGCGGACGGCGGCGCTGTCGGACAGCAACGCGCAGCTGCGCCGCGAGGCCGAAGAGCGCGAGGAGGCGCAGCGCGCGCTGGCACGGGCGCAGGCGGACCTCGTGCAGGCGGGCAAGCTGAGCGCGCTGGGGCAGATGAGCGCGGGGCTGAGCCACGAGTTGAACCAGCCGCTGATGGCGATCCAGAGCTATGCCGAAAACGGAGTGCAATTCCTAGGCCGGGGCAAGGCTGACCGGGCGGGCGACAACCTGTCCCGGATCTCGGACCTTGCGCGGCGCATGGGGCGCATCATCAAGAACCTGCGCGCCTTTGCCCGGCAGGAAAGCGAGCCGGTGGTGCGGGTGGATGTGGTCGCGGTGCTGGGCAGTGCGATCGAGATGACCATGCCGCGGCTCAGGCAGGCGGAGGTGGCGCTGGACTACGCCCCGCCGGACGCGCCGATATTTGTGCGCGGGGGCGAGGTGCGGCTGGGGCAGGTGTTCGTCAACCTGATCTCCAACGCGGTGGATGCGATGGCGGCGGGTGAGGTGCGGCGGCTGACCATCGAGGTGACCCAAGAGGCTGGCGTGACGATCACCTTTCGCGATACCGGACCCGGAATCGACAGCCCGGAAAAGGTGTTCGATCCGTTCTATTCGACCAAGGATGTGGGCGAGACCGAAGGGATGGGCCTTGGCTTGTCAATCTCCTACGGGATCGTCCAGAGCTTTGGCGGTGAGATCAAGGGGCGCAACATCGACGGTGGCGCGCTCTTCAGTGTCGAGTTGCAGCGGTGGGACAGCATGGCGGAGGCGGCGGAATGACCAATCGGGTGCTGCTGGTGGATGACGACGCCGCTGTGCGCGACGCGCTGTGCCAGACGCTGGAGCTGGCGGATATGGAGCCTGTGCCCGCCGCGTCCTTTGTCGTGGCCAAGGACCATATCGCGCGCGCCTTTGACGGCGTGATCCTGTCGGACATCCGGATGCCGGGCCGCGACGGATTTCACCTACTGGCCCATGCGCAAAAGGTTGATCCGGACCTGCCGGTGGTGCTGCTGACCGGCGAGGGTGACATCCCGATGGCGGTGCAGGCGATGCGCGACGGGGCCTTTGGGTTTCTGGAAAAGCCATGTGCGCCCAGTGACTTGATGGCCGTTCTTGAACGAGCGTTGAAGACCCGCGCGCTGGTGCTGGAAAACCGGCGTTTGCGGGTGCTGGTGGAAAGCGGGGACCCCGCGTCGCGCATGCTGTTTGGCACCAGTGCGCTGGCCGAGGGCCTGCGCGCCCGCGTGCGCCGTGTCGCCCCGCTGGAGACGGAGGTGCTGGTGACCGGCGCGCCGGGCACGGGGATTTCCAAGGTGGCGGAGGTGATCCACCTCAGCTCGCTGCGGTCCAAGGCGGCGTTCGTGAAGCGCGCCGCCGGGGATCTGTCGCCCGAGGCGCTGGCCGACGCGATGGAGACGGCAGCGGGCGGCAGCCTGTTTCTGGACGAGGTGACGCGTCTGCCGGCGTCCAGCCAGCTGGCGCTGTTTGAGGCGTTGGAGGCGGGTGCGGCCGCACGGCTGATCGCGGGCAGCACGCGCGACCTGTCCGCAGCCGTTGAGGCGGGCGAGTTGAGTGCCGATCTCTACTACCGGCTGGAGGTGATGCCGGTGCGCGTGCCGTCGCTGGGCGAACGGCCCGAGGATATACCGGTGCTGTTTCGCCATTACGTGGCACAGGCGGCAGAGCAGGCGGGGCTCGCCGTGCCCGAGATTGCGCCGGATCATCTGGCAGGGCTGATGGCGCAGGATTGGCCCGGCAACGCGCGGTCGCTGATGAGTGCCGCGATGCGCTTTGTCCTCGGGATGCCCGAAGAGGTGGCGAGTGCTGCCGACGAGGGGCTGGCGGCGCAGCTGGCGCGGGTCGAACGGTCGCTGCTGATCGCGGCGCTGGGGCGGCAGAACGGGCATGCGAGTGCGGCAGCCGAGGCGCTGCAACTGCCGCGCAAGACGTTCTACGACAAGCTCAAGCGCTATGGGATTCGGGCCGAGGACTATCGGCGCTAACACTGTGCGGTTTTCCGCACAGGTGTGGTGCGGCGTGGGCGGGTTTCCGCACTGCGTTAATGTAGATTGGTTTAGGTGTGTTCTTTAGAATACTGATAAATATAATAAATATGTTTTTTCAAGTGCGTCCGCAAACACCGCTTTTCACGGCTATGTGATCTTTGCTGTTGTTACCGGCATCGCGCACGCTCAAGCGGAGTGTGTGCCAAAAAAGCTCTGGGAGGAGACATCATGAAATTCCTGACCGCGGCCGCACTGGCCCTGACCGTAAGCGCGGGCGCTGTTGCCGCTGCCTGTGACGATGGCGAGATCGTCATCAAGTTCAGCCACGTGACCAACACCGACAAGCACCCCAAGGGCATCGCCGCCACGCTGCTGCAGAACCGCGTGAACGAAGAGATGAACGGCAAGGCGTGCATGGAAGTGTTCCCGAACTCGACGCTTTACAACGATGATCAGGTGCTTGAGGCGCTGCTGCAGGGCGACGTGCAGATGGCGGCACCCTCGCTGTCGAAATTCGAGCAATTCACCAAGCAGTTCCGCATCTTTGACCTGCCGTTCATGTTCAAGGACATCAACGCTGTGGATGCGTTCCAGGCGTCCGAGACCGGTCAGGCGATGAAGGAATCGATGACGCGCCGCGGCCTGCTGGGCCTTGCGTTCTGGCACAACGGGATGAAGCAGATGTCGGCCAATGTGCCGCTGAATTCGCCGACCGATGCCAACGGGCTGAAGTTCCGCGTGCAGAATTCGGATGTTCTGAAGGCGCAGATGGCGGCACTGGGCGGCTCGCCCCAGCCGATGGCGTTCAAGGAAGTCTATGGCGCGCTGCAGACCGGCGTTGTGGACGGGCAGGAGAACACGTGGTCCAACATCTACGGGCAGAAGTTCTTTGAGGTGCAGGACGGCATCACCGAGACGAACCACGGCATCATCGACTATCTGGTCGTGACCGGCACCGACTGGTGGGACAGCCTCGAGCCGGACGTGCGCGACCAGCTGAGCACGATCCTTGCCGAGGTGACCCAGATGCGCAACGGCGAGTCGAGCCAGGTGAACGAAGACGCCAAGGCGCTGATTATCGAGGCGGGCGGCGAAGTGCGCAGCCTGACAGCGGAACAGCGTGCCGAGTGGGTCGCCGTGATGAAACCCGTCTGGGACCAGTTCAAGGACGATGTGGGCCAGGACAATATCGACGCAGCCCAGGCGATCAACGCCGCTGTAAACTGAGGCCACGCGCCTGAGCCTGTGCCCCGGCGGTCCGCCGCCGGGGCCTTTCGCATACCCAAATCAAGGTGAGGAATGGCGATGTCCGGGGCATATGTACCCAAGGGCCCGGTGGGCCGCTTTGTCCATGAGCTTGAGGAAACGATGATTGCGCTGCTGCTGGCAGGCATGACCATCGTGACCTTTGTCAACGTGGTGCTGCGCTACGGGTTCAACACCGGCCTGATCTGGGGCCTTGAGATGGTGACGTTCCTGTTTTCCTGGCTGATCCTGTTCGGCGTGTCCTACGCGGTCAAGATCACGGCCAACCTTGGGGTGGATGCGGTCACAAACCTGTTTTCGCCGCCCGTCCGGCGGGTGCTGGCGCTGATCGCCGGGGCGATTTGCGTGATCTACGCGTTCCTGCTGATGAAGGGCGCGTGGGACTACTGGGCAAATTTCGCCAACCTGCCGCAAACCACGGGCCGCTGGTTTCCGACGGGGTTCGAGGAGATGAAGCGCACGTCGTTCCGGGGCTGGTACGAGGTGGTGGACATCCCCATGCCCGAGTGGCTGCGCTGGATCGAGCCTTTGATGAACGAAGGCGAGGCATACGAGAAAATCCCGCGCTTCATCCCCTATTTTATCCTGCCCTTTGGCATGGCGCTGCTGCTGTTCCGTTTCATTCAGGCGTTTGTGCGCGTGTGGACGGGTGAGAGCACCTCGCTGATTGTCAGCCACGAGGCCGAGGACGCCATCGAAGACGTCCGCCACATGAACGCCGGAGACTGAACGCCATGGAAGTCGCAATTCTCTTTGCCATGGTCATTGGCCTGATGCTGATCGGCGTGCCGATTGCTGTGTCCTTGGGCATTTCATCGATCATGTTCCTGCTGGTGCTGAGCGACACGTCGCTCGCCTCTATCGCGCAGACGCTGTTCCAAGCGATGGCGGGGCACTATACGCTGCTGGCGATCCCGTTCTTCATTCTGGCGTCTACGTTCATGTCCACGGGCGGTGTGGCTAAGCGGATCATCCGGTTTTCCATCGCCATTGTGGGACATTTCCCGGGAGGCCTCGCGATTGCGGGCGTGTTCGCCTGCATGCTCTTTGCGGCCCTGTCGGGGTCGTCACCGGCCACGGTGGTCGCCATCGGCTCCATCGTGATCGCGGGGATGCGGCAGGTCGGCTACACCAAGGATTTCGCCGCCGGTGTGATTGCGAACGCCGGCACGCTGGGCATCCTGATCCCGCCCTCCATCGTGATGGTCGTCTATGCGGCGGCCACGGATGTGTCGGTGGGGCGGATGTTTCTGGCCGGCGTGATTCCGGGGCTCATGGCCGGCTCGATGCTGATGATCACCATTTATGTGATGGCCAAGGTCAAGAACCTGCCCAAGGGCGACTGGATGGGCTGGGGCGAGGTCTGGCAATCGGGCCTGCATGCAAGCGGGGGTCTGTTTCTGATCGTGATCATTCTGGGCGGCATCTATGGCGGTATCTTTACCCCCACAGAGGCGGCGGCGGTGGCGGCGGTCTATGCGTTCCTGATCGCGGTCTTTGTCTATCGTGACATGGGCCCGCTGGCGACGCCCGAAGGGCAGCGGAACCATTCGCTGCTGGCCAAGCCCTGGGCCATTGTCACGGCGCTGGTGCACCGGGACACCAAGAACGCGCTGTTCGAGGCGGGCAAGCTGACCGTCACGCTGATGTTCATCATCGCCAACGCGCTGATCCTGAAACACGTGCTGACGGATGAGCAGATCCCGCAGCAGATTGCGGCGGCGATGCTGGATGCTGGCTTTGGCCCCGTGGTGTTCCTGATCATCGTGAACGTGATCCTGCTGATCGGCGGGCAGTTCATGGAGCCGTCGGGGCTGCTTGTGATCGTGGCACCGCTGGTGTTTCCCATCGCGATCGAGCTCGGGATCGACCCGATTCACCTCGGGATCATCATGGTGGTGAACATGGAGATCGGGATGATCACGCCGCCGGTGGGGTTGAACCTGTTCGTGACAAGCGGTGTGGCGGGCATGCCGATGATGCGGGTCGTACGTGCGGCGCTGCCGTTTCTGGCGGTGCTCTTCGTGTTCCTGATCATGGTGACGTATATCCCGGCGATCTCGACCTGGTTGCCGACCCTGATGATGGGACCGGAGACGATCATTCAGTAGGGCGTGATCCAAAGGACGCCTGCGGCGACGCGATCTGTTTTTGCTGATGAGGGGCTCTGCCCCTCAAACTCCCCGTGGTATTTTCGGTCAGAAGAAACCTAGGGTCAGGACCAATTCATGCTGTGCCACTGGCGCCAAATCCGCGAAATATCAGTGGTTTGGGACGTGCAGGGAAGTGTGGTTCACTTTTCAAGCGGCCCGAGCCGCTGAGATGAAGCGGATTTGACGTCCTTCGGATTTGACGGATTTTCAGCCGGACGTTGTCTCAGGGCCTTAAAATAGAACCACTATTCCTGCGGCCCTGATCCTAGTCCGACAAAAAATCTGTCAAACCAGTGGCACAGCATGAATGGGTCCTGACCCTAGGAGGCAGCGAGGGCGTCGATGATGGGCTGGAAGTCGGCGGCCTTGAGCGACGCACCACCGACGAGGGCGCCGTCGACATTGTCTGCGGTGAAGATCTCGGCGGCGTTGGTGGGTTTGACGGAACCACCGTAGAGCAGGCGGATGGTCATGGCGTCTGGGCCGAAGCGACCCACCAGTTCATCGCGCAGCATGTCGTGGGTTTCGACGATTTGCGCGAGGGTGGGGATGCGGCCGGTGCCGATGGCCCAGATGGGTTCGTAGGCGATGACCAGGCTGTCGCCGGTTGCGGTGTCGGGGACGGAGGCGTGCATCTGGTCGGCGATGATTTTGAGGGTGTCGTCGCCCAGCCGCTCCGCTTCGCTTTCGCCGATGCAGAGGATCGTGGTGAGGCCTGCGGCCATAGCGGCTGTGGCCTTGGCGCGGACTATCTCGTTGCTCTCGTGGTGGTCGGCGCGGCGTTCGGAATGGCCGACAATGACGGCTTGGGCGCCTGTGGCGGCGATCATCGGGGCGGAGACGTCGCCGGTATGGGCACCTGTTTGCGCGGCGTGGCAGTCCTGGCCACCGATGCCCACGGGGCTGCCATCGGTGACGGCCACGGCATGGGCCAGAAGCGGATGTGGCGGGCAGATCAGGATGTCGGGCGCGTCGTCGGTTTGCTGGCCTGCGAGTGTGGCCAGTTCAGCCAGCAGGGCTGCGTCGCCGTTCATCTTCCAATTGCCCGCTGCCAGTTTCCGCCGCATCCTGCCGCCCCTTGATGGTCTGAGTTCCCGCCGGTCCTAGCATCCGCTGCGGCACTGCGCTAGGGCTGCGGCGAGGTGGCAAAGGGAGACGGGCATGATCCCGAGACTGGACGCAGCGGCGCTGGCCGCAGGGGACGCGCGCAGCCTTGCGGCACTGGGCGAGGCGGCGACCGGGGTCGGGTTTGCGACCGTGTACAACACAAAGCTGTCGGCGGCGCGGGTCAGCGCGGTGATCGAGACCTATCGCGCGTTCTTTCATCTGCCGGAGGCCGACAAGCGGGACCTGGACATGGCGCGGACCGGGGCCAATCGGGGCTGGGGCGCGCCGGGCTCGGAGCAGGTCGATCCGGAGGCGAACCCGGATTACAAGCAGTTCTTTGACGTGGGCTTTGTGCCCGAGGCGGGGCATCCGCTGGCGGACAAAACGTTTTATGCGCCCAACCTGTGGCCTGCGGACCCGTCGTTTCATCGGGTGATCGCGGCCTATTACGACGATGCCTGTGCTGTGGCGCTGGACCTGCTGAGGGCGATTGCGCGCAGTATTGGGGCGGATGCGGGGCATTTCGATGGGGCGTTTGACACGCCCATGGCGCTGCTCAGAGGGAATTTCTACCCGGCGCGGCCGGATTGGGCGGGGGCCAGGGATTTCGGGATTGCGACGCATACCGACTATGGGTGCCTGACGTTGCTGGCCACCGATGGCTCGCCGGGGTTGGAGGTGCGCCGGCGTGGCGGCGGCTGGATCCCGGTCAGCGCGCCGCCGGGGGAGTTCATCATCAACTTTGGCGAAATGCTGGAGTTCTGGACGGCGGGCCGCGTCAAGGCGACGCCGCACCGGGTGGTGGGTGGTATGGCTGAACGCCTCTCGGTCCCGCTGTTCTTTAACCCGACCTACGACACCGATGTGGCGCCACCGGGGTCAGATGCGCCAGTGCTGGCAGGCGAGCATCTGAGCGCGCGGTTTCGCGAGACCTATGTGCATTTGCAGGCGAAATCATGAGCCTGCTGGACGATCTTGAAGCGGAAGTGGCGGTGCAATGGGCCGGGCAGACGGACGGGGCCCATGACATCTGGCACATTCGGCGGGTCTGGGCGTCGTGCCAGCGAATTGCGGAGGCGCTGGAGCAGCCCGTGGACCGGCAGGTGCTGATGATCGCGGCCTATCTGCACGATATCATCAACCTCGCCAAGGATGACCCGCGCCGCAGTGAGGCGGCGCAGCTGTCAGCCGATCATGCAGTGGCGTGGATGGCGGCGCGCGACCTGCCGGGGCAGGATACGGTGGCGCATGCCATCCTCGGGCACAGCTATTCAGCCGGGCATCCCTGCGAGACGCTGGAGGCGCAGGTGTTGCAGGATGCCGACCGGCTGGAGGCGCTGGGGGCAATTGGCATTGCGCGCTGTTTCTGCGTGGCGGGGCAGATGGGAGCGGGGCTGGTTGACGGGCACGACCCGCTGGCTGCGGCGCGGGCGCTGGACGACAAACGCTTTGCGCTGGATCATTTCGAGGTCAAGCTGTTCGGGGTGGCAGAGACGCTGAACACTGCGCCCGCGCGGGCGATGGCGGCGGAGCGGGTTGCCGTGATGCGGGCGTTTCAGGCGGCGCTGGCGCGTGAGGGTGCCGTTTGAGGTGTGGATGGGCAGATTGCCCATCCTACAGATGCGTCAGCGCCGCACGCGCGAGGGCTGTCGCCTCATCCGCGTCGTCGCGAGCGGTGTCGGGCAGGTGCCAATAGGGCATCGCGGTGGGGGGCTTGCCGTCGCGCGTATAGGTCCAGCGCGCCAGCCCCATCGCCTCGAACCGGGCCTGCATCTCGCCCTGACCCTTGAGCAACAGCCGCCCGTCGCGCATCAGCACCGCAAAGATCGTACCGTCGGCATAAATCGCCATGCCGCCGAACATCTTGCGGGTGGTGAGAGGGCCAAGACCGGCAAAGAGATCAAGCGCATGGGCGATCTCTTCGTCCGAGACGGCCATGTCAGCCGGCGTTCCGTTGTTCCGCTGCCAGCTCTTCGACGTCCTTGAACGAGATGCTTTCGCCGCAGCCGCAGGCGTCGGTCACGTTGGGGTTGTTGAACTTGAACCCGGATTCCAACAACGAGGTTTCATAGTCGATTTCGGTGCCGAAGAGGAACATCTGCGCCATCGGCGCAATCAGCACCCGCGCGCCGTCCTGATCGACTGCCTCGTCGTTGGGGTCGGCCTCGTCCACATATTCCATGGTGTATTCCATGCCGGCGCAGCCGCCCTTCTTGACGCCGATGCGCAGGCCTGCATGGCCTTCCTTGGACATCAGCTTGACGATCTGTGCCGCGGCACGGTCGGTGATGGTGACAGCCTGTTTTCCAGGGATCGCGAACATGATGAGCCTCGTTTATCCGAGTGTTAAAGTAGGGCTTTCGACGGCATCCTGCAAGGGGACAGGGCGCGTTCGCGCGAGCATGCCCGCCAGCGCGTCGAGGGCGGCGCGAATGGGCGGGTCGTGGCGGGTGTCCTGGTGGCAGACCAGCCATTCCTCTGAGGTCAGCTCGTCAATGATGCCCGACACGCGGGTCAGTTCGGGCATCATGTCCCCGGCAAAGGTCGGCAGGACCACGCGGCCCACACCGGCGCAGGCGAGCGCGCCGCGCACTTGCGGGTCGTTGGAAAAGGCGACGATGTCGGCGCCGTGATGGGCGAGCGTCCATGCCTCTGACGGCAGGGTCGATGTGTCGTCGCTGGGGCCGATCCAGCCGGTGACGGTGTCATTTCGGGCAAAGACGGCGTGTTCGACCCGCCCGGTGCGCCGCCCGGCGAGCCAGGGATGGGTGGGCCGGCGATTGCGCACGCCGATATCGACCTCGCGCCGTTCAATGTCCATCTCGACGTTGCAGTTGACGAATTCGGGCTGCCAGACCGCATCCGGCGTCCAGTACAGTGGCACGCGGCGGGCGAGGTAGTCGGTGGTCCAGGTGCCTGCCGACACGCGCACCCGCGGCGGGCCCATGCGGCCTGCGTTCCACTGGGCGATGTCGCGGGCGGCGGCCTCCATCTTCTTGGCGCGCTCCAGCAGGTCGCGCCCTTCGGCGGTGGGGGTGTATCCGGCGGGCCCATGGGCAAAGAGCCGTCGGCCCAGCCGCTGTTCCAGCGCCGTCATGCGCCGCGACAGGGTCGCCTGGCTGAGCCCGGTTTCACGCGCGGCCCCCGACAGCGCGCCGTTGCGGGCCACTGCGGCGAAAAGGCCAAAATCTGTCCAGTCGGTGATTTGCATGTTTGCAAGCCTAGGTGCGAAAGCGTGGTCTGACAATACGCCGACCCCGGTGCCATCTTGGGGGCATCACAGGAGGTTTGATCATGAAACACCCCTATAGCGACATTCAAACACAGTCACTCTATGCACAGGAGCAATCTGCATTTGCAAAAATGCAAGACGAGGAACGCATTCGCAAACGCCGCAAAAGGCGGCGGCAGGCGCTGATGTGGGTACTGCGGCGGCTGTAACGCGATGCAAAAAGGGTCGCCGGGGACAACGGCGACCCTCCTTATTTGCGGGCCTGTCATGCGTGGGGAAACGCAGCGTGCAGGACGGGCAGGCCCGGGGCGCGGCGGCGACAGGGTACGCACCGCCAAGCGCTCGGCATGTACGGGCTAGCCGCTTCGTGTAACGGTTTGCAGACGGTTGGGTGATGCTTTGACGACGGTTTGGTGACAGGCGCGTGCGGCTACATGAACCCCAGTTCGAGCCGCGCCTCGTCCGACATCATTTCCATGCCCCAGGGGGGCTCCCAGGTGAGGTGCACATCGACCTGCTTGACGCCTGCGATGGGTTCGACCGCATCGGCCACCCATCCGGGCATCTCGCCCGCCACCGGACAGCCCGGCGCGGTGAGCGTCATGATGATGTTCACCTCGTTTTCGGGATTGATGTCGATGGTGTAGATCAGCCCCAGTTCAAAGATGTTCACCGGGATCTCGGGGTCATAGACGCTGCGACACGCCTCCACGATCGGCTCGTGCAGCGGGTGGTCTGTCGACGACGGCGCAATCAGCGGCGCGCCTTCCATCATGTTGTTCGACTGGTCCATGAGGCCTCTGATCTTCGGGGTTCCTGACTGATTATATAGGGAATGGCGGCGGAGCGGTAAAGGGCTCAGGCGACGGCGTTTCGCGATGTCGGATCAGAATGCACCCAGCGCCGTTGCCAGCCCCAGCGCGACCAGCATGGCAAGGACCGGTATGGCCACAGCCACCACAAAGATGGGCCAATAGGCCTCGCGGTGTGTGAGGCCCGCAATCCCCAGCAGTGTCACAACGGCGCCGTTGTGCGGCAGCGCGTCCAGCCCACCGGTGGCCAGTGCCACGATCCGGTGCAGGGCGGCGGGGTCCACCCCTTGGGCCGGTGCCGCCTCCAGATAACGCGGCCCCAGCGTGTCGAGTGCAATGGACATACCGCCGGAGGCAGACCCCGTCAGCCCCGCCAGCAAGCTGGCCGACGCCGCAAGGCCGGTGAGCACGCCGCCCGGCATGTCTTCGGTCAGGGCATTGACGGCGGCAAAGGCGGGCAGGGCGGCGATCACCGCGCCGAACCCCACCAGAGCAGCGGTGTTGAAGAGCGGCAGCAGCGCCGCCTCCGCCCCGGCACCCAGCGTGCCGCGGGGGTTGTCGAGCCTGCGCCGGGTCAGCGCCAGCAACATCACGATGGCCAGCGAGAGCGCGCCGATCAGAGCCCAGAGCCCGATGACCTGATCGGCACGTACGCCGCCCCAGTCCGGCGCTTCCAGATAGCCAAGGTCGAGCGGGGGCAAGGCAATTTCGGCCAGCACCCAGTTTGCCACAAAGACCGTCAGGATCGGCGCAAGCGCTTGCCAGACTGGCGGCAGGTCCGCGTCCAACGGCTGTGCATCCTCCTCCGGCTGTGCTGTTGACTGCGGTTCAGCGGTACGCGCAACCCAACCCAGGTAAGCGAGCCCGCCCGCCGCCATGATCAGCCCCGCGATAACCCCCAGACCGGGGGCAGCAAATACCGTTGTGCCGAAATAGGGCATGGGAATCGCGTTCTGGATCGCGGGCGCGCCGGGCAGCGCGCTCATCGTGAAGGTGAACGCGCCAAGTGCGATGGCCGCGGGGATCAACCGATGCGGCAGTCCCGCCTCCCGAAAGAGCGCGACGGCAAGCGGATAGACGGCAAAGGCCACCACAAACAGCGACACACCGCCATAGGTCAGCACCGCGCAGGACAGCACCACCGCGAGCAGTGCCTGCCGCACGCCCAATCGCGCCACGATTGCGCGCGCCAGAGCCAGCGCGGCGCCCGACGCCTCCATGAGCTTGCCGAAGACAGCACCGAGCAGAAACAGCGGCAGGAAGGCGACCACAAAACCGCCCGTGGCAGGCATGAACCGCTGCGTCAGGGTCGCCAGCACCGGATCGCCGGCCATACCAGCCCCCAAGAGCGCCATGACCGGGGCTGCCAGCAGCACCGGCCATCCCCGGTACACCGCCCAGATCAGCAGACCCAGGGGCAGCACAAGTGTGAGCGCCATGACCATGGCGCCTATCTAGGCACGACGCCCGCCGGTGTGAGTGGTGTATTTCGCCGCAGTGCAGCGTCGCGCGTGGGGCGTCAGCCGCGCCGGCGCGCCGGGCGCGGCTTCACCCGCGCCTCGATCATGTCGTAGACCTTGCCGACGATATCCTTGCCCGTTGCGTTCTCGATCCCCTCGAAGCCGGGGGACGAGTTCACCTCGAGCACCTTTGGCCCCGTTTCGGAGCGCAGCAGGTCGACACCCGCCTTGCCCAGCCCGAATGCGCGGGCCGCGCGCACCGCCGTTTCCCGCTCGACCTTGGAGATGCGCACGGTTTTGGCCGACCCGCCCCGGTGCAGATTCGAGCGAAAGTCGCCCTCGGCCCCGGTCCGCTTCATCGAGGCGACGACGCGGCCATCGACCACGAGGCAGCGGATATCCTCGCCCGCCGCCTCCTTGACGAAATCCTGTACGAGGAAGTTGGCGCGCAAGCCGCGAAAGGCGTCGATCACCGACTCGGCGGCCTTTTTCGTTTCGGCGAGCACGACGCCCTTGCCCTGGGTGCTTTCCAGCAGTTTCACGATCACCGGCGCGCTGCCGACGAGGCCGAGGATGTTGGCCGTGTCATGGGGTGAGGCGGCAAAGGCCGTGGTGGGCATGCCGATCTTCTTGGAGGCGAGGATCTGGTGGGCGTGCAGCTTGTCGCGGCTGGCGGTGATGCCCGCGCTGCCGTTCACGCAATAGGTGCCGATGGTCTCGAACTGGCGAATGACGGCGGTGCCGTAGGCGGTGACGGAGGCGCCCACGCGCGGGATCACGGCGTCGTAGCGGGGCAGGCGCTTGCCGTCGTAATGCACCTCCGGGGCCATGGCGTTGATCGCCATGTAACACCGCGTGGTGTTGATCACCTCGACCGTGTGGCCGCGCGCCTCGCCCACCGACACCAGACGGCGGGTCGAATAATTGTCCTCACGGCTGAGCACGGCGATACGCAGCGCGCGGCTGGGTGCGGCCTTGCGCATCGCGGAGGAGTGGTAGACGTCGTAGTTCAGGTCGGGCTGCAGCCGCTTTTCGGATGCGGTGATGCTGATGTGGTCCTGCAGCGCCTGCCGTCCCAGCAGCATGCGCGACGTCATCGACGACCGGTCGGTCAGCGTTACTTCGATGGGCCAGGACTGGCCGGCCACCTCCAGCCGCGTTTCGATCACGTAGCGCAGTTCGGATTCGCCATTGGACGAGGTCACTTCGCGTCGGTCCAGGATGGGGGCGGAGCAGGTGATGGCGACGTGATCCTTGCCCGCGACAGGGTGCACGTTGAACCGCACCTTGGGGGCCTTGTCGGGGCCGAACACCTCGATGTCGTGGGCGTGCAGCGCAGATGTCCGCGCGCCGGTGTCGACCTTGGCCCTGAGCGCCGGCAGGCCCAATTCAGGCAGCGAAACCCACTCTTCCCACCCGAAATTCAACGTGTCCATGGCCCACTCCCTGTCATGAAGGAGGGGGGTAGCATGGAGCGTGTCCTGTGGCCAGCCGGGGCGCGCGACACCGGCCGCCCATGACGGGCGGTGTCGCGATCTGTGTTACGCCCTGCGTCGACGGCCCCATGCGGCCCCACCCAGCATAACGCTGAGCAGCATCCAGCCCGTAGCAGGCAGCGGAACGGGTGCTGCATCGGACGCCGTTCCAACCAGCGTGAGCGTCTCGCTAAAACTGGTACCATCCCCAAAGAGCGCCGTTGCCGAAAACAGGTTGTTGCCTTCGTTCAGCGCAAAGGGGTCCAGGGCAAAGTTGCCGAAGGCATCGGTTTCGGCGAAATACGTCCCGCCGTCGGGGTTTGTGATTTCCAAAGAAGTGATGCCATACAGGATTTCTGAAGGGTTCTCGAACGCATTGAGCAGCCCTTTTGCATCGCCGGAAAAATCAAAGAATTGCCCACCAGAGATTCCGGCAGCCTGTTGCAACAGAATGTTGCCGTTTGGCGAGTTGCCCGGCAGTGACACAAAGAGCGGGTCAACGCCCCGGAACGGCAGCGCATTCAGTTGTGAGAAGTAGTTGGGCGATGCGGGTTGTCCGTCCGACAGAAACAACAGTTCGCGGTCAAACGTTTCGACCGTGAACCCGTCCGCGACGCCGCCGGAGTAACGGTTCAGCGCTTCGGTCAGAGGCGCGCCGAAATTGGTCGTGTTCCCGACGGTCTCGAGGGTGTTGACGTAGTCGATCACCTCTGTGCGGGTCAGGCTGCCACCGGGGTCGGGCACGCCGTCAAAGTTGATGTCGGTGGCTTTTTCGGTGACAGACCGGGCGATGTTGGCAAAGTCGACGATAGTGACCACCGCGGAGTCCGGCAACAGCTCCAGCAGCCGCGTGACGCCGGACTGAACCAGCTCAAGCCGATTGAACGTGTCGCCCGGGGCCGGCGTGTCGGGGTTGTCGAGGCCGGTCGGAGCTAGCATCGACTGGGACGTGTCGATCACCACGGTCAGATCGAGCGGCAGCTTTTGCACATTGGTCAGACTGGTGCGGCCTGTCGGTGCGACCTCTGTGCCGGAGGCGAAACTGTCACCGTTTTCCGGCGTCAGGAACCGCAGCAGGCGCGGAGTGAGGCCGTCATCATCATCATCACTGCTACCCCCGTCACCGCCGCCACCGCCATTCCCGATTTCGCAATTGCCGGTGTCGGGGTTGAACACCTGGCCATCCGTACAGCTTTGTTGCGCCCAGGCCGGGCCCTGCAAGATCAGTGCGGCACAGATCAGGCCCAATGTCTTGTAATTCACTTTGGTTTTCCAATCGGTTTTGCGAGCAATCCACAACGTGTCGCATCCGGTGCACACGCCTCACAATCCCCTCAAATGGGGGGGAATGCCGGGCGGGGCCATACAGGCACCTGCTTGGCACCGGGTGAGGGGGGCGATATGTAGCGGGTCTTGACGGCTGCGAGGGCGGATATGGCGGGCTTTTCCTTTGATCTCAAGGCGACCGATGGGTGGGCGCGTACGGGCGTGATCTCGACCCCGCGGGGCGACATCCGCACGCCCGCCTTCATGCCCGTGGGCACCGCTGCGACGGTCAAGGCGATGCTGCCCGAAAGCGTGGCGGCGACCGGGGCGGACATCCTGCTGGGCAATACCTATCACTTGATGCTGCGGCCCACGGCGGAGCGGATCGACCGGCTGGGCGGGCTGCATGGCTTTATGAACTGGGACAAGCCGATCCTCACGGATTCAGGCGGCTTTCAGGTGATGAGCCTCGCCGGGCTGCGCAAGCTGACCGAAGAGGGCGTGACCTTCAAATCCCATATCGACGGCTCCAAACACAGCCTGACGCCTGAACGCTCGATGGAGATCCAGCGGCTGCTTGGTTCGGACATCGTCATGTGTTTTGACGAATGCCCGGCGCTGCCCGCCGACCGCGACCGCATCGCCGAGAGCATGCGGCTATCGATGCGGTGGGCGCAACGCTCGCGTGATGCGTTTGGCGACCGTCCGGGCCACGCGCTCTTTGGCATCCAGCAAGGCGGGCTTGAGCAGGACCTGCGCGCCGAAAGCGCCGAGGCGCTGACGCAGATCGGGTTCGAAGGCTATGCGGTGGGCGGTCTGGCCGTGGGGGAGGGGCAGGAGGCGATGTTCGGCTGTCTGGACTACGCGCCGGACCAGTTGCCGGTGGACAAGCCGCGGTATCTGATGGGCGTGGGCAAGCCGGATGACATCGTGGGTGCCGTGGCGCGCGGCATCGACATGATGGATTGCGTGCTGCCCTCGCGTTCAGGGCGGACAGGTCAGGTCTTTACCCGCCGGGGCGTCGTGAATATCAAGAACGCCCGCCATGCCGACGATCCGCGGCCCCTGGACGAGGATTGCACATGCCCCGCCTGTCGCGGCTACAGCCGCGCGTATCTGCACCACGTGTTCCGCGCGCAGGAGATGATATCGGGCATGCTGCTGACCTGGCACAACCTGCACTACTATCAGGAGTTGATGGCCGGGATGCGCGCGGCCGTCGCCGCAGGCCGTTTCGCTGAATTCGAGACGGATTTTCACGCCACGCGGGCGATGGGCGATATCGAGCCGCTATGATTGAAACGATCCGTTAAGACTTTGCCTGATACCGTTTGCCGTCATGTTTTGGTGAAAGGTACGGCGATGGACCCGCTACAGACAGAGCAAGGCACAGGCTGGGCGCAGGTCGCGCCACTGATCCTGGCGCGCCAGCGCGAGATTGCCGACCGCGTCGCGGCCGACGCGGCGCAGGCCCCGACAGTTGCGGCGGTGTCTGAGCGATCAGACCGTGTTCAGCCCCCCGTGCGCACCGTGGCGTCGGCGCAGGCGACATCGGGCGAGGCGGGGCTTGGTCCGGGCGGGCAAACGCAGCCGGACAAGACGGATGCCAGCGGCCTGTCGGAGGCGGAACAAAAGATGGTGGCCGACCTCAGGGCGCGCGATGCCGAGGTGCGCCGTCACGAACAGGCTCACGCCGCTGTGGGCGGACAATATGCGGGCATGCCGACCTACACGTACCAAACCGGCCCCGACGGGCGGCAATACGCCATTGGCGGTGCGGTTGCGATTGACGTGTCGCCGGTGGACGGTGATCCGGATGCGACGATCGACAAGATGGAAGTGGTCAAGGCCGCCGCCCTTGCCCCGGCTGAACCCTCATCCGCCGACCGGCAGGTGGCAGCACTTGCGGATGCGCAACGCGCGCAAGCCGTGGCCGACCTCGCGGTCCTGCGCGCGGCAGAGCGGGACGGGACGCTGGATCAGCGCGTCTGAGCGATGTGACCTGCGGGGCGCGGCGTCACTGTGCGCGTGACGTAGCTGCAAACTGGCTGCAACGCACCCATGGGGAGCGATGGTCAGGAATTCCCCCATGCAAAACCGGGCGGACATCCCCTACCTTGAGGTTAGTCACACACGCCCTGGGGAGGGATGTCATGCAGTTTACGATTGTTGCCTTTAGCTGGTTTGCAGTGTCCGCTCTGGTGGTTCTGACGCTCGTCTGAGCGCGGGACGCGAGAAGGGCGCAGGCGCCCTCCCCAATTTCCGACGCTGATGCGGTGGTTACGGCGCATGTTGCGGTTATCCTTTGGCTTTTCCGCATCTCAGCGTCAGATGCCTGCCAACACGCAGAATTGTTTCCGCAAGGGAAACGAAATCTTTCCACGTCGACCGGGCGAAAAACCGGGCAAGGCGGGCAAAAAACTGGGGACAGTTTGCCTCATACCATTGCGCCCCTGCCTGCGCGCGGTCATGGTGCGGGTTGAAACAGGAGGGCGTGCACCACAGGTATAAGCGTCCGATGCAAGGAGCCAGCCAAGGGTCGCCGCCAAGCGGGGCCGCGCTGTCTTGCCAATGATAAGGAAATGAGCATGCAAGAGCCCCTCAACGCCTCTTACCCGGTCCTGCCCCTGCGCGATATCGTGGTATTCCCTCATATGATCGTGCCGCTGTTTGTCGGACGCGAGAAATCCGTCAAAGCCCTCGAAGAGGTGATGGCCGACGACAAGCAGATCCTGCTGTCGAGCCAGATCGACCCCGCCGACGATGATCCCGAAAGCACCGGTATCTTCAAGGCCGGCGTGCTGGCCAATGTGCTGCAACTGCTGAAACTGCCCGACGGCACGGTCAAGGTTCTGGTCGAAGGGCAGGCGCGGGTGCGCATCACCGAATACCTGGAAAACGACATCTTTTTCGAGGCCCGCGCCGAGTATCTGACCGAGATGCCGGGCGATATGGCCACGACCGAGGCGCTGCTGCGGTCCGTCGCCGAAGAGTTCGAGCGCTACGCCAAGGTGAAAAAGAACATCCCCGAAGAGGCGCTGGCCGCTGTCGGCGAAACCACCGAGCCGGCGAAACTCGCCGATCTGGTGGCCGGGCATCTGGGTATCGAAGTCGATCAGAAACAGGACCTGCTCGAGACGCTGAGCGTCAGCGAGCGGCTGGAAAAGGTCTTTGGCCTGATGCAGGGCGAGCTGTCGGTGATGCAGGTCGAGAAAAAGATCAAGACGCGCGTCAAATCCCAGATGGAGCGGACGCAGCGCGAATATTACCTCAACGAACAGATGAAGGCGATCCAGCAAGAGCTGGGCGATGGCGAGGACGGCAAGAACGAAGTCGCCGAGCTTGAAGCGAAAATCGCCGAAACCAAGCTGAGCAAAGAGGCGCGCGAAAAGGCCGAAGCGGAGCTGAAGAAGCTCAAGAATATGTCGCCCATGTCAGCCGAGGCGACGGTCGTGCGCAACTATCTGGACTGGATGCTGTCGATCCCGTGGGGCGTGAAATCCCGCGTGAAAAAGGACCTGAGCCGCGCCGAAAAGATCCTCGACAACGACCACTATGGCCTTGAAAAGGTGAAGGAACGGATCGTCGAGTACCTCGCGGTGCAGCAACGCTCGAAGAAGATGAAGGGGCCGATCATGTGCCTCGTCGGGCCTCCGGGCGTGGGCAAGACCAGCCTGGGCAAATCGGTGGCCAAGGCCACGGGGCGCGAGTTTATCCGCATTTCGCTGGGCGGCGTGCGTGACGAATCCGAAATTCGCGGCCACCGCCGCACCTATATCGGCTCCATGCCCGGCAAGATTATCCAGGCGTTGAAAAAGGCCAAGACGACCAACCCGCTGATCCTGCTCGATGAGATTGACAAGATGGGGCAGGACTTCCGCGGTGACCCGGCGTCTGCCATGCTCGAAGTGCTCGACCCGGAGCAGAACGGCACGTTCGTGGACCACTACCTCGAGGTGGAGTACGACCTGAGCAACGTGATGTTCCTGACCACGTCGAACAGCTACAACATGCCCGGGCCGCTGCTGGATCGGATGGAGATCATCCCTCTGGCCGGCTACACCGAGGACGAAAAGCGCGAGATCGCCAAACAGCACCTGATCGGCAAGCAGATCAAGAACCACGGGCTGAAGTCCAAGGAGTTCGAACTGCAGGACGACGCGCTGAGCGACATCATCCGCTACTACACCCGCGAGGCGGGCGTGCGAAACCTGGAGCGTGAGATTGCCAAGGTGGCGCGGAAATCGCTGACCAAGATCATCAAGAAAGAGGTTGAAGAGGTCGTTGTAACCCCCGAAAATCTCGATGATTTCCTGGGTGTTCGCAAGCATCGCTACGGCCTTGCCGAACAGGATGATCAGATCGGCGTTGTGACCGGGCTGGCCTGGACCTCCGTTGGTGGTGACCTGCTGCATATCGAGGCGCTCAAGCTGCCGGGTAAGGGCCGGATGAAGACGACCGGCAAGCTGGGCGATGTGATGAAAGAGTCCATCGACGCCGCATCAAGCTATGTGCGGTCGATCAGTCCCGAGATCGGGGTGAAGCCGCCCAAGTTCGACACGCTCGACATCCACGTGCACGTGCCTGATGGTGCGACGCCCAAGGATGGCCCAAGCGCGGGTTTGGCCATGGTCACGTCAATCGTGTCGGTTCTGACGGGTATTCCCGTGCGCCGCGACATCGCGATGACGGGTGAGGTGTCCCTGCGCGGAAACGCGATGCCCATCGGTGGCCTCAAGGAGAAACTGCTGGCAGCGCTGCGCGGCGGGATCAAGACGGTGCTGATCCCCGAGGAGAACGAAAAAGACCTCGCCGAGATCCCGGACAACGTGAAGGAGGGGTTGGAGATCATCCCCGTCACCCACGTGACCGAGGTCCTGAAGCGTGCCCTGACGGCCAAACCCGACGCCATCGAATGGGATGAGGCCGCCGAGGAGGCGGCCGCCGCAGCCGCTGCGGCAGCCAAGACCGCCGGGACGAGTGCCACGGCCCACTAAGCCGTTAGGAACGAAATTTGAGGCGCGCGGGGGACACCCTGCGCGCCTTTTTTTGTGCCAGTCTTGTTACTGGCTCAGGGCGAACTCAACGTCGATCTTGCTGTAGTCCACCGCGTAGTACCCGCGTTTCAGCGGCACGATGGCCTCAGGCGCACGCTCCAGCAAGTCTTGCGCCATCACGCCGGTGTAGACGTCGGGCGCGTCACCATAGCGAAAGCTGTAGACGGGAATGCCCGAGGGCGAGGTGCCGGTCCGGGTGATATCGGTCTTGAGCCGTGCATCGCTCACCTCCACCGTCGTCATCATACTGCTCGCGCCGCCACCGACCTGAAGAAGGCCAATCAGGACCGCACCGGTCAGCAAGATCAGCACGTCGCCAGCCAAAAGCCCGCTGGAGCTTTCGTTTGCCGCATGCGCCACACGTTTGGCGGACATCGCCGGGTTGCGCGTGCCCTCTGCACTCGCCACGGACGCTGCCAGCAGGCTCGCACCGGCGAGCCCGGCCACAATGGTTTTTCTCATATCACGTACCCCCAGGAACTGTGCCCGCCAGACTAGGGCGCATGGTGCCGTACGGTCAAGTTTTGCGGTGCTTTTGTGGTTCGGACGCGGCGGTACACTGGATTTTGTGTCCCGTGCGGCTTATGGTGGAACCGATAACAACGAGGAGGCCCCTGATGCCAACCCGATCGAGCACACGCAAATCCACGACCAAAGCGGCGCCCAAAACAGCTGCCGCGCCCAAGAAGACCGCGCCGAAGGCCGCCGCCAAACCAACCGGCAGCGTGACCGCAGCCGCCAAGGCCGCAACGGCCAAGGCACCCGCCAAGAAAGTCGCGCCAACGAAACCTGCGACCGCCAAAACCGCCAAAGTCGTGCCCGCCCCGGTGACCAAGCTGGAACCGGTCGTCGCGGGCCCTGCGCTCCGGAAAAAGGAGCTGCTGGACACCGTCGCCCTCAAGACCGGCATGAAACGCGCCGAGGTCAAAAAGGTCGTGGAGGCGACACTGACCATGATGGGCCTCGCCCTGCAGGACAGCCGCGACCTGAACCTGCAGCCCTTTGGCACGGTCAAGATCAACCGCGAGCGCAAACTGCCCGCTGGCAAGGTCGTCGCCGCGCGTATCCGTCAGGCCCGCGATCTGCCGCAAAACGGCATGGACGCCGACGACACGCCCCCCACGACTGCACCTGAGACAAAGACCGCCGCAGAATAGGCCGATTTTGGTCCGGTGGGCCTTGCATGACCGCGCGCGCTTTTGTAAGACGCGCAGACTTCAGGGTGATTAGCTCAGTGGTAGAGCGCTTCGTTCACATCGAAGATGTCAGGAGTTCAAATCTCTTATCACCCACCATCGAAAGCGCACTCTGACCGAGTGCGCTTTCGTGCGTTTCGGGGCATGGATTTTTGAATGGGGGTCGGGCCGATGATGCCGATCTATGTGATGCGCCACGGCGAGACGGAGTGGAACGCCGAAGGTCGCTTTCAGGGTGCACTCAACTCGCCGCTCACGGAACAGGGGCGGGCGCAGGCACAGACGTTGGCAGATACCCTCGCGCCGCTGGACCTGTCGGCGTTCGACGTGCGCGTCAGTCCCCAAGGCCGCGCGTTCGAGACGGCTGCGATTGCGCTGTCGCGGCAGGTGCTGTTCCTGCGCACCGATGACCGCCTGCGCGAGATCGACGTGGGGGATTGGTCGGGCAAGCTTCGGACAGAGTTTTCGCCCAAGGGCGTCGCGCTGGAGGACACGCCGGACGGTCCGCTCGCCCTGTATGAACATGCGCCGGGCGGCGAGGGCTTTGCCCGGTTGCGGGAGCGGTGCACCGCCTTTCTCGATAGCCTGACCGCGCCGACGCTATGCGTCACCCATGGGATCACCTCGCGCATGCTGCGCACGATCGCCCTGGGGCGACCATCGTCATCGCTGGGCGAGCTGCCCGGCGGCCAAGGCGTTGTTCATGTGGTGGAAAACGGCGTGCACCGGCAACTGTAACTGAGGGGTTGCGGAGCCTGCCAAGCTTGGCCTAAAACCAAGCGCGTCGGGTCGTTAGCTCAGTTGGTAGAGCGCTTCGTTTACACCGAAGATGTCGGGAGTTCGAGCCTCTCACGACCCACCATGGAACTCTCCGGTATACTTGCTGCGTTGTAGCGCCTCGACCAAAGCCCGACCGACGCGCGCCGCTGCGCGCCACGCTGGGTCGGGAGCTCGAGCCACTCACGACCCACCATAGAACTTTCCGGTATACTTGCTTCGTCGTCGCGCCTCGACCAAGGCCCGACCGACGCGCGTCGCGGTGCGCCACGCTGGGTCGGGAGTTCGAGCCTCGCACCATGTGAAGTCGCGCACGCTCTGAAATCGCAAACCCATGCGGTGTCAATTTATGCACAGACCCTGTCCGCACGGTACGATTGTGCGCGGGCCCCAAGAGACTATTCTTCACATATACACACGACAGGAGACCGTCATGAGCTGGAACCCCGCCCTCGATCCCGATTGTCCCATCGGGGATGCCGTGGATGCCATCGACACCGTCATCGTACCGCGGGCGCGTGATCTGGGCGGTTTCGAGGTGCGGCGCGCGCTGCCGGCACCAAAACGCCAGATGGTCGGGCCGTTCATCTTCTTTGATCAGATGGGCCCGGCAGAGTTCGTCACTGGCAAGGGGATCGACGTGCGCCCGCATCCGCATATCGGTCTGGCCACGGTCACATACCTCTACAAGGGCAAGATCCATCACCGCGATAGCCTTGGCACCGACCAGTGGATTGAACCGGGTGCGGTGAATTGGATGGTGGCGGGGCACGGCATTACCCATTCCGAACGCACCGATGGGGAGATCAGGGCCAGGCCGCACAACCTCTTTGGCATCCAGACCTGGGTCGCCCTGCCCAAGGACGCCGAGGACGATCCGGCAGATTTTCAACATGCGCCGAAGGAGACGCTGCCGCTTTTGGAAGGGGAGGGCAAGGAAGTGCGGTTGATCCTTGGGGATGCCTGGGGGGAACGTGCCCCGGTCCAGACGTTTTCAGAGATGTTCTATGCCGACGCGGTGCTGGAGGCGGGTGCGCGCATACCGCTGCCCGACAACCACGAGGATCGCGGGGTTTATGTGATCGAAGGTGCTGTGAGCGTGGGGGGCGAGACTTATGAGGCCGGGCAGATGATGGTGTTCCGGCCTGGCGATCAGCTTGGCCTGACGGCGGGTGATCAAGGGGCGCGGCTGATGCTGCTGGGGGGCGCGACGCTCGAAGGGTCGCGTTACATCTGGTGGAATTTCGTGGCCTCCTCGCAGGACCGTATCGACGCGGCCAAGGAGGCATGGCGCGCGGGCGACTGGGCCCATGGCCGGTTCCAGCTGCCGCCCGGTGACGATGATGAGTTCATTCCGCTTCCCGACAGATGACCTTGCAGGTCCGCGCCGCGACCCCGGCGGATGCTGCCGCGCTGTCGGCACTGCACGCGGCCAGTTGGCGCGCGTCCTATGCGCCGTTCGTCCCGGCCGCAGCGCTGGGTGCGCCGCTGGATGCGGCGATGGCGGCGCGGTGGGGCACGTGGCCTGCGGATCGGTTGATCCTTGCGGCGGAACGTGACGGCGCGCTGCTGGGCTTTGGCGCGGTGGTGCGCGGGCCAGTGCCGCTGCTCGACAATCTGCATGTCAGCCCGGATGCGCGCAGTGGCGGCATCGGGGCTACGCTGTTCCGGTCGGTCTGCAAGGCGCTCGCGGCTGAGGGTGCACGCACCCTGCGCCTGATCGTGATCGAGGCGAACCCGGACGCCCGGCGGTTCTACAGCCGCCTGGGCGGGGTTGAAGGACCGGCGGTGGATGACACCCTGCTGGGTCACAAGGTGCGCATGGTGCCGGTGCACTTTCCCGAACCGGTTTTCGCTGGCTTGAGCCAAGAATTGTGAATTCCGGCGGGAAAAGACGCTTGACCCGTCCGGGGGGTGGCCATAAACCCGGCAAACGCAGCGGGCGGTTGTAGCTCAGTTGGTTAGAGTACCGGCCTGTCACGCCGGGGGTCGCGGGTTCGAGCCCCGTCAACCGCGCCACTGCTTACCTTGGGTTCTGGGGATACAGGATCACGATGCGCGGTTGTAGCTCAGTTGGTTAGAGTACCGGCCTGTCACGCCGGGGGTCGCGGGTTCGAGCCCCGTCAACCGCGCCACTTTTCCTTGATACCTTGATCCTTGTCGCAATCGGAAAACGACACGTTTTCCGGCCCATTTTCCGGATCGGAAAATGTCCCCTGGCAGATCGCGCGCGGTATTCAGTAGGTGTAGCCCAGCATCGCCTCTTGATCCGGGTCTATCGCGGCACGCAGGAACGCGCGGTCCGCATCGTCCCAGTCCTCCGGCAGCGCAGGGCGCTCGGGCACGGATGGTTTGAACTTGGAGCCCAGCCGCTTGACCACGGGCCGGTACGGCGCGCCTGCCGCGACACCCAGCACCGCCGACATCTGCGCAAGCGCGCCTTGCGGGTCGGTCTGCACATCCTCCATCCGCAGCACCACGCAAGTGCAGCCGCGCGCCGGGAGCGTCAGCAGGCTCGCCAATTTGCTCCGTCGCAGGGCAAAGAGATTGTCAAACGTCAGCCCCGTCGCCGGATCACGGTCCGGCTGCAGGGGCGCGCCCACGCTGCCCTCTGCCATCAGACCCCGGAAATAGCGCGGACGGTCGATGATCGTGGTCCAGGGCGCGCGGATGAACCGGGTAAAGGGCAGCGCCTGCATCTCGGGGGTGGTGTGCCAGGGCTTTTCAAACATGGACCGCGCCCAGCTGTCCGCCCGCCGCACAACGCAGATCACCGCCATGTCGCGGGGCACGGCCATCATGTGCGGGGGCCCGTGTTTCCAGCCCAACGCCTCGGTCGGTGTCAGGTCGGTGTTGCGCCCCAGCAGCCGCTTGACGAAATTCGTGCCCGACGACCGCTCGCCCAGCACCTGAAACCGCGTGATCGGCGTGTCTCCGGCCCGCGTGGCGAAAAATCCGGTCTCGGCAAAGGCGGCGGGGAGGGTCATGCAGGCTCTTTTGTCGTTCTCAGCGGGGGCGTCATCGGCTAAGTTGCCGCAAAACGACCCCGAGCAGGACCCTAGCAGATGCAAACAGTGGCCGCCGTCACCATGGTGCGCGATGATGCGTTTTTCCTGAAAGCGTGGCTGCGCCACTACGGTGAGATGTTCGGCCGCGAGAATTGCTATATCGTCAATCACGGGCGCGGGGCGGAGGTGGCGCAGCTGGCCGAGGGTTGCAACATCTTTGGCATTCCGGGCGATCCGCACAAGAATTTCGACGTCAAGCGCTGGCAACTGCTCAACAATCTCGTCGAGGGGCTGCGCAAGTACTACAAGCACATCATCGTCGGTGATGTGGACGAGCTGGTGGTGTGGGACCCGGGCGCGGGGGGCTCGCTGCTCGAATTCCTCCGGCAATCGCCAAAGGGCAAAGTGTTTACCCCGCTGGGCCTCGAGGTGATCCACCGCGTCGATCTGGAGGAGGCCGTGATCGAGGATCACATCCTCGGCCCCCGCCGCCACGTGCGGCCCGCGCCGCATTATTCCAAACCGTGCATCGTGTCGGCCGCGGTCAAAATCGCGCGGGGCGGGCATTTCACCCAGTTCGACAAGCTGCTGACGCCGGAGGCGCTGTTTCTGTTTCACCTCAAGTTCTGTGATTTTGGCGTCTATTCCGGCGTGATGGACCAGCGCAATGCGGTGACGGACGCGCTGAACACCACCATCCGCGATGCCGCTGTGGGGCGGCACTGGTTTGCCGAGGCGCGCGGTGAGGACCGTGCGGTGTTCGAGGCGTTCGAGACCCTAGAGATGCAGGACGGCTTCGACATGCGCCCCTTGCGCCGCCGGATGCAGCGCAGCTTCAAGCCACGGGGCGAGACCGGATTTTATCAGTTCGACCGGCCCGACTATGAGATGCAGTTTGTCCTGCCGGAGCGGTTTTACGGCGCGATCTGATCCTGCTCGGACAGGAAGCGGTGCAGTGCCGCCACCGTGTCCTCGGGATGTGTGTCGGGAAAGAAGTGGCCGCCGGGCAGTGCGGCGCTTTGCATGTCGCTCAGCCGGTGGTTCCACGTGGCGGGGACATCGAAATGCTGCGCCATGATGCCGTCAGCCCCATAGAGCACCAGCGCCGGGGCCGCGACGCGGCGGTGCAGATCGGCAGTGTCGAGGGCGAGGTCCACATCGATGGCCGCGCGGTAGTCGTCGCACATGCACCGCACCACCTCCGGGTCGCGCCACGCGGTGCGGTAGGCCGCCATCGCCTCCGGGTCGAAACGGGCCGCACCGCTTCCGATGCCGGTCAGGATGCCTTCGAAGTAGCTGAGCGGGTCATGGCCGATCAGCGTCTCGGGCAGAGGGCTGGGCTGGGCGAGGAACAGCCAGTGGTAATAGGCGCGGGCGATCTCGTGGGTCATCTGCGTCAGCAACAGTTCGGTCGGCACGATGTCCATCACGGTGAGCGAGGCGATATGAGCGGGCGCGTCCAGCGCCATGCGATGGGCGGTGCGTCCGCCACGGTCGTGGCCGACCACGTGAAAGCGGTCAAACCCGAGGTCCCGCATCAGCGCCACCTGATCCGAGGCCATGGCGCGAAAGCTCATGTCGGCCATGGTCGCGGGTTTGTGACTGTCGCCATAGCCGCGCAGGTCTGCTGAAACGACGGTGAAATCGCGCGTGAGCTCGGGTGCGATGCGCCGCCACATGGCACGGGTCTGGGGAAATCCGTGCAACAGCAGCACAGGCGGGCCAGTGCCGGTGATGTCATATGCGATGCGCGCTTGGGTCATGGTCGTCGTTCCGGCACGGGGGTAAGAAAATTCGCCGAATTTTCTGTCCGCAGTGGGTCAGGTCAGGACGGCGAGCACGCGGGCCCAGCTGCGGATGCCCTTGTGAAAGCTGTCGACGTCGTACTTTTCATTGGGCGAATGGATCTGGTCATCGTCGCGGCCAAAGCCGATCAGCATCGGCGTGGTGTCCAGTATCTCCTGAAAGTGACCCGCGATGGGGATGGAGCCGCCGCAGCCCACATAGGCCGCCGGGATGCCCCATTCGGCACTCAGCGCTGCGCGCGCAGCCTCGAACGCAGGCGCGTCGGTTTCGGTGACCGATGCGTGCCCGGCCCCGTGGCCGGTGAACGTCACGGTGCAATCGGGCGGCAGCGCGTCGCGCACCATCTGGCGAAAGCTGTCGCGGATGGCGTGCGGGTCCTGATCGCCCACCAGGCGAAAGCTGATCTTGGCGGAGGCCTGGCTGGGCAGCACGGTCTTGAACCCTTCGCCGGTATAGCCGCCCCAGATGCCGTTCACATCGCAGGTGGGGCGCGACCAGATCATCTCGATCGGGGTGCGGTCCGCCTCGCCCGCGGGCTCCGACAGGTCCACATCGCCAAGAAACGTCTGATGGTCAAAGGCCAGCCCCTGCCATTGACTGCGGATGGCGTCTGGCAGTTCCGGCACGCCGTCGTAAAAGCCCGGTACCGTGACGCGGCCCTGATCGTCATGCAGCGACGCCAGCACGCGCGACAGCACCCGGATCGGGTTCATCGCCACGCCGCCATACATCCCGGAATGCAGGTCCTTGTCGGGGGCGGTGATCGTTATCTCTTCGCCCAGCAGGCCGCGCAGCATGGTCACGATGGCGGGCACGCGGGATTCAAAGAGGCCGGTGTCGCAGATCAGCGCCAGATCGGCGCGCAGCTCATCGGCATGCGCCTGCATGAAGGGGACAAGCGAGGGCGAACCGGATTCCTCTTCGCCCTCAAAGAAGAACGTCAGCTTGCAGGGCAGGGTCCCGTGCTCGGCCTTCCACGCGCGGCACGCCTCGACAAAGGTCATCAACTGGCCCTTGTCGTCGGACGATCCTCGGGCGCGGATCACCCGGCCCTTGGGCGTGTCCTGCACCTCCGGGTCGAACGGATCGCGGTCCCACAATTCCAGCGGGTCGACCGGTTGCACGTCGTAATGGCCGTAAAACAGCAGGTGCGGGCCGTCGCCGTCCACATGTCCCACCACCATCGGATGGCCGGGCGTGGCGCGTTTTTCCGCCGCAATGCCGATGCTGGCCAGATCCGCCACCAGCCAGTCCGCCGCGGTCTGGCAGTGTTCGGCATAGGCCGGGTCGGTCGAGATCGAGGGGATCCGCAACAGCTCCATCAGCCGTTCGGTGGCCTGCGGCAGGTCGGCGTCAATGCGGGAAAGGACGGCGTCGAGGGTCATGGGGGCTCCTGATATCCAATTGGCGTGCACAGTGCGCAGTGCGCCGCACAGTGTCCAGAGGGGCCGGTTGATCTGGATCAAGGCCGGGGTCCCGCGCAAAGGCCAAGTATCGGAAATGAATGGCGCATATCGGCACCGCCTACCGGCCCACCTGCGACATGTCGCGCATGTCATTTGCATTGAACGGGCCGCAGGCAGTCTATATTCGTTTTTAGACGCGCGCGGCGGGCCGAACACCCGGCTGCGCGCAAGGATCAGGGAGAGCCCTAGGTGAACTACGACGGTCAACTGGACACTGCTTTGCAACGGCTGCACGACGAGGGGCGGTACCGCACCTTTATCGACATCGAGCGGCAAAAGGGGCAGTTCCCCCACGCGACCTGGACGCAGCCCGACGGCTCCGAAAAACCGATCACCGTGTGGTGCGGCAACGACTATCTGGGCATGGGCCAGAACCCCATCGTATTGCGGGCGATGCATGAGGCGATCGACGCCACCGGTGCGGGGTCGGGGGGCACGCGCAACATCTCCGGTACAACGGTCTACCACAAGCGGCTCGAGGCGGAACTGGCGGATCTGCACCGCAAGGAAGCCTCGCTGCTCTTTACCAGCGCGTATATCGCCAATGACGCGACATTAAGTACGCTGCCCAAGCTGTTCCCTGGCCTGATTATTTACTCCGATGCGCTCAATCATGCCTCGATGATCGAAGGCGTGCGCCGCAATGGCGGGGCCAAGCGCATCTTTCGGCACAACGATGTGGAGCATCTGCGCGAGCTGCTGGCGGCTGACGATCCGGACGCGCCCAAGGTCATTGCGTTCGAGTCGATCTATTCGATGGATGGCGACTTTGGCCCGATCGAGGCGATTTCCGATCTGGCGGACGAGTTCGGCGCGCTGACCTATATCGACGAGGTGCATGCGGTTGGCATGTACGGCCCGCGCGGGGCCGGAGTTGCCGAACGCGACGGGCTGATGGGCCGCATCGACATCATCAACGGCACGCTGGCCAAAGCCTATGGCGTGATGGGCGGCTACATCGCCGCGTCCGCCAAAATGTGCGACGCCATAAGGTCTTACGCGCCGGGCTTCATCTTTACCACGTCGCTGCCACCAGCTGTGGCGGCGGGGGCTGCGGCCTCGGTCGCGTTCCTCAAGACGGCGGAAAACCTGCGCGCGGATCATCAGGCGCAGGCCAAGGCGCTCAAGCTGCGGCTCAAGGGCATGGGCCTGCCTATCATTGATCACGGCAGCCACATCGTGCCGGTCATGGTCGGCAACCCGGTGCACACCAAAATGCTGAGCGACATGCTGCTGCAGGATCATGGCATCTACGTGCAGCCGATCAATTTCCCGACCGTACCGCGCGGCACGGAACGGCTGCGGTTCACGCCATCGCCGGTCCACGGACCCCATGAGATAGACGCTTTGGTTAACGCGATGGATCAGCTTTGGTCCCATTGCGCGCTCAGTCGTGCCGAAAACGCCGGGTAATCGCCCGGTTTTCGCCTAAAAAGTGCAAATCGGCTTGCGGTATGTTAACCTGTGACTAACAAACACGGTGCAGCGAATCGCGGGGCATGCGATAGCTGTCACTAGAGACACATGGGGCAGCGGGTATGATCGGGCGGAGAGCCGATACAACCGATACATCAGACGTCGCAAAGCCGAAGGGTTTTGACGACTTTGAACTGCGTCTGGGCGATGTCATGCGCGGCGAACGCGCGACACTCGGCAAATCCCTGCTGGATGTGCAGCGCGAGTTGCGGATCAAGGCGAGCTACATCGCCGCCATCGAAGCGTGTGACCCAAGTGCGTTTGACACGCCGGGCTTTATCGCCGGCTACGTGCGGTCCTACGCCCGCTACCTGAACATGGACCCAGACCGCGCCTTCGCCGTGTTCTGTGACGAAAGCGGCTTCGAGGTCGCCCATGGCATGTCCTCCAAAGCCTCGGTGATCAAGAAACCGTCGCGTGAGGATCGTCTGGGCAAGGGGCCCGGGTCCGACATCTTCTCCGCGCCTGCAACACCTTTCGTGCCCGCCGCCGAAGCCGTCTGGTCGCACATCGAACCGCGGGCCATCGGCTCCTCCGTGGTGCTGCTGGCGCTGATCGGGGGCATCGGCTGGGGCGGTTACGCGGTGCTGCAAGAGGTGCAGCGCGTGCAGGTCGCGCCAGTGGAACAGACGCCGGTTGTTCTGTCGGACCTCGACCCGCTGGACAACGTGGCCCCTGCGGCAACCCCGCAAGGCCCGTCTATCGACACACCGCGCGCCGACGCTCTGGACCGTCTCTACCGCCCGCAGGCGCTGGACGTGCCCGTGCTGATCGCGCGCGACGCGCCCATCGCCACGCTTGATCCGCAGGACATCGGCACCTTTGCCGTACCGCGTCCGCTGCCCGACACGACCACCATCGCCGGTGTGGATCGCGCCCTGCAAGAGGCGCTGGACGGCCCGTCTGTCCCGCGCGTGGTCGAGGATGTGACGCCCGGCCTGACTATGGTCGCCGTCCGCCCCAGCTGGGTGCGGGTGCGCGCGGCAGACGGCACCGTGATATTCGAGGCGACGATGCAGGCCGGCGACACCTGGAACGCCCCCCTGACCGAAGAACCGCCAACCCTGCGCACAGGCGAAAGCGGCGCGATCTACTTTGCCATGAACGACAAGTTCTACGGCCCCGTCGGCAACACCGGCCAGGTAACGTCGAACCTGCCCTTGGAAATCGCCGGGCTCAAGGAAACCTACCTGCCCGTGGACGTCTCCACCGACGAAGGGCTGGTCCGCTACGCCGAGGCACGTGCCGCCACCCTTCCGCAGGACGCGGATTAAGCGCCGCACCCCATTGCCGCTGGCCTGCGCACTGTCTACCTTGTCTGACAACTGCTGATCGGCTTTTGACGGGGTCCCCATGTCGCTGAACCATATCCGCCCGTGGCGCAACATATACCGCCGGCAAAGCCGCCAGATCATGGTTGGCAATGTGCCCGTGGGTGGGGATGCGCCGATCACCGTGCAGACGATGACCAACACGCTGACAACGGACGTGGCCGCGACCATTGCCCAGGTGCAGGCCGCCGCCGAGGCAGGCGCCGACATCGTGCGCATCTCCGTCCCGGATGAGGCGTCGTCGGCGGCCCTGAAAGAGATCGTGCCCGAATGCCCCGTGCCCATCGTGGCCGACATCCACTTTCACTACAAACGCGGGATCGAAGCCGCCGAGGCCGGTGCGGCCTGCCTGCGCATCAACCCGGGCAATATCGGGTCCGAGGATCGGGTCAAGGAGGTCATCAAGGCCGCCCGCGACCACAACTGCTCGATCCGGATCGGGGTCAATGCCGGCAGCCTCGAAAAGCATCTGCTGGAAAAATACGGCGAGCCCACCCCGGACGCGATGGTGGAAAGCGGGCTGGACCACATCAAGATCCTGCAGGACAACGACTTTCACGAGTTCAAGATCAGCTGCAAGGCGTCGGATGTGTTCATGGCCGCCGCCGCCTATCAGCAACTGGCCGAGGCAACGGATGCGCCTATCCACCTTGGCATCACCGAGGCGGGCGGGCTGACCTCCGGCACCATCAAATCGGCCATCGGTCTCGGGCAATTGCTGTGGATGGGGATCGGCGACACGATCCGCGTGTCGCTGTCGGCCGACCCGGTCGAAGAGGTCAAGGTCGGCTATGAAATCCTCAAGTCGCTGGGCCTGCGCCACCGGGGCGTCAACATCATCTCGTGCCCGTCCTGCGCGCGGCAGGGCTTTGACGTGATCAGGACGGTCGAAACGCTCGAAGAGCGGCTGGCCCATATCAAGACCCCGATGAGCCTCAGCATCATTGGTTGCGTGGTGAACGGCCCGGGCGAGGCGCTGATGACAGATGTCGGCTGGACCGGCGGCGGGTCAGGGCGGGGCATGGTCTATCTGGGCGGGGCCAAGAGCCACGCGATGGACAACGACCAGATGGTCGAACACATCGTCGAACAGGTGGAGAAAAAGGCCGCAGAACTGGACGCCGCCGCCGAAACGCAGGCCGCGGAATAACGCGCCCCTGTCTTCTTCTCTTTGAAAATACGGGCGGGGGGCCCGAAGGGCGGGGGCAGCGCCCCCTCGACCGCCGCCATCATGCGCAGGCCGCCGGTCAGCCGCGCTTTTCGTCGATCAGCGACTGCATCTCGTCATAGGGCAGGAACCCGCGCAGCAGCTCATCCTCCAGCACGAATGTCGGCGTTCCGGTGATCTGAAGCCGTTGCGCCAGCGCGCGGGTGCGGCGGATTTCGTCCGTCACCTCGGCGCTGTCCATCCGCGCCTCGATCGCGTCCGCATCCAGGCCAAAGGTCGTCGCCATCCGGCGCAAGGCCCGCATGGTGACGTCGCCATTCATCTCCATCAGCGCGTCGGTGATCCCCTTGTAGGCGTCGTCGCCCGCGACCTGCTTGGTCGCCACGGCAAAGCGGGAGGCGAGCAGCGATTGCTCGCCCAGGATCGGGAATTCCTTGACGATCAGGCGGATGTTGCCGTCCGATTCCAGCAGTTTGGCCACCTCGCCATGGGCGCGTTTGCAGAACCCACAGCGGTAGTCGAGGAATTCGACCAGCGTGATATCACCGTCCGGATTGCCGCCCACCCAGCTAAAGCCGTCGTCAAAGATGTCGGCGGCGTTGTCGGACACCAGGCTCAGGTCGGCTTGCGCCTGCGCTTCGGCCTCGCGCGCCTCCAGCACGGCGACGGCCTCCATGATCACCTCCGGGTTGTCCATCAGATAGGCGCGGACCTCTTCACGGAAAATCGCGCGCTCCTCATCGGTCATCTGGGTCAGGTCCAGCGCAGTGGCGGGCAGGGTCATGCACAGCGCCAGGGCCGGGGCAGCAAAGAGTGTACGCAACATCGACTATCTCCGTTTCTTGGCGGCACGTTCAGACGCAAGGAGCACATCCTGTGCCCGTTGCCAAGGTCCGGACCCCGTGGCCAGCAGCCCGGTGGCCCGTTTGGCGTGAATGCCCGCATCCTCGAGGCGCCCGCGCAAGGCGTAGCGTTCGGCGGTCACGAGCGAGGCCATACCACGCTGGCGGTTGCGGGCATAGGCCACGCTCAGGTCACGCAGCATGGAGCCGTCGCGAAAATCGACCCGACGGGCGTTTTCCAGCGCCTGTAGGGCGGCCCGGTCATTGCCCGTGGCCAGCAGCGCGCGGCCATAGCCCGCCTGCAACAGCCCGTCGCGCGGGCGCAGGCGCACGGCTTGGGCATGGGCATTCACCGCGGCGTTGAACTGGCGCGACTCCATCAGGATCTGGCCCTTGAGGTCATAGTAGAACGGGTCCTGCGGGCGCAGCGCGATGGCCTTGTTGATCGAAGCCACGGCGCGGTTGGTCTCGGAATTGCGGTGCCGGGCCACGGCCTCGCGCATATGGGCGATGTCCTGCGCGCCGCTGTCGCCCAGCCGCCGCAGCGTCCAGCTGCCGCGTCGCTGGAACGCGGTCAGCTTGCCCTTGGCCCGCAGAAACCAGTAATCCGCTGCCGTCGTGCCGCCGGTTTCAGCTCGGGCGGAGGCTGCGGCAAACGCCTCGATCGCGCGCAGGCGGTCGCGGCTCAGCGGGTGCGAGCGGATGTAGGGGTCCTGACGGCGGGCCGACAGCGCCTCTTGCCCGCGGAAGATCTGCATGACGTCCAGCATCCCCGACACCGGCACGCCCGCGCTGCGCATATAGCGCAGGCCCGATTGATCGGCCGAGCTTTCCTCGGCCCGTGTGTGGGCGAGGAACTGGCGCTGCGCGCTGCTTTGCGTCCCGATGGCGATACCGGCGGCGGCCTCGCCACTGCCGGTGGCCGCCCCCGCCAGAATGGCCAGTGCGGTGCCGAGGGCCGCGGCGTTGCGCGCCGCACCCAGATTGGTCAGCCGCCGGGTGATGTGGCCGTTGGCGATATGGGCGGCCTCGTGCGCGATCACGGCCTGCAGCATCGCGGCGCGGTCCATGCGCGCGATCAGGCCCGAGTGGATGTAGATGGCGTCGTTGCCAATCACAAAGGCGTTCAGCGAGGCATCGTCGACCACCAGTATCTTGGTGCCTGATGCGCTCAGCCCCGCGGCCCGCAGGATCGGGTCGGCCACTTGCGCCAGCGCATATTCCATGTCGGCATCCCGCAGCAGTGACACCGCACGGGCAGGCAGGGCCAGCGTGCACAGCAAAAGCAGGATTGACGCCTGCCACAGAAGCCGATGAAAGGTCATGCGAAGGATCATAGGAGCACCCATGCGAACCTCAAGCCGAAGCGACATCGATCCCTTCATCGTGATGGACGTGATGGAGGCCGCCCGCGCCGCTGAGGCCGTAGGCCGCCACATCATCCATATGGAGGTGGGCCAGCCCGGCACCGGCGCGCCGCAGGCGGCGATCCGCGCATTGGGCGATGCGATGGCGGCGGGGCCGCTGGGCTACACCGTGGCGCTGGGTCTGCCGGAGCTGCGGGCCCGCATCGCGCGGCTTTATGGCGACTGGTACGGGCTTGATCTGGACCCGGGGCGGGTGGTGATCACCTCCGGTGCGTCGGGCGCGTTCCTGCTGGCGTTCAACGCGCTTTTTGACAGCGGTGATCGCGTGGGCATCGGCGCACCCGGCTATCCCAGTTACCGCCAGATCCTGCGCGCGCTCGGGTTCACCCCGGTGGACTTGCAAACGGCGGATGAAAACCGCTTGCAACCCGTTGCAAGCGATCTGGCTGGGCAGGACCTTGCCGGGCTGTTGGTGGCGTCCCCGGCCAACCCGACCGGCACGATGCTGGACCGCCCCGCCATGGCCGCGCTGATCGAGGCGGCACAAAGGGCAGGGGCCGCGTTCATCAGTGACGAGATCTACCACGGCATCGAATACGAGGCCAAGGCGGTGTCGGCGCTTGAGGTCAGCGACGATGTCTACGTGATCAACTCCTTTTCCAAGTATTTCTCCATGACCGGTTGGCGCGTGGGCTGGATGGTGGTGCCGCCGGATCATGTGCGCGCCGTCGAGCGGCTGGCGCAGAACATGTTCATCTGCGCGCCCCACGCGAGCCAGGTGGCCGCCTTCGCCGCGATGGATGCGGCAGACGAGCTTGAGGCCAACATGGCCGTCTATCGCGCCAACCGCGCGCTGATGCTGGAGGGGTTGCCCAAGGCCGGGTTCACCCGCATCGCGCCGCCGGACGGGGCATTCTACGTCTACGCCGATGTGTCGGACCTGACCGACGACAGCCGCGCCTTTGCTGCCGAAATCCTCGATCGGGCGGGGGTGGCGGTGACACCGGGCCTCGACTTTGACCCGGTGCGGGGCCACCAGACCTTACGATTTTCCTATGCCCGCAGCACCGAGGACATCGCCGAAGGCTTGCGCCGTCTCGCCGCGTTCATGGCAGCGCGTTAGGGATACCACCGGGCCGCGCGATGGCCTATGCTGCGATCAAAACGAGCGGGCACCAATGCGGGCGATCTTTACGGCATTCCTGATCTGGCTGACGACGACCTGTGCCATGGCGCAGGACCTGAGCGGGCTTGCCCGGCTTGATCCTGCCACCAGCGGCATCGAGGATGGCTGGTTTGGCCGCACCACGCTGACCCTGTCGCTGAGCCAGGGGGTGCCGTTTCGCGTATTCACTCTCGACAACCCCGCCCGTCTGGTCGCTGATTTCCGCGAGGTGGATTTTGCCGGGGTGGTGGCCAGTGACCTGCTGGCGGATGCAGGGCGGGTGACAGCAGTGCGGTTTGGCCCGTTCCGCCCCGGCTGGTCGCGGCTGGTGCTGGATCTGGCAGAGCCGATGCTGCCCACCGAGATCGGGATGCCGGTGGACCGCGACAGCGGGCGTGCGCAGTTGAATATCGCGATGAAAGCCGTTGATAGTGACGTGTTTTCCGAAACAGCACGCGCACCGGATGACACCGATTGGGGCGTGCAGGCGGCAGCCGCGCCGCCCCCACCGGCCGAGGACCGCTTTGTCGTGGTGATTGATCCGGGCCATGGCGGTATCGACCCCGGTGCGGTGCGCGAAAGCACCAGCGAAAAGGAGCTGATGCTGAGCATTGCGCGCGATCTGCGCGATGCGCTGCGCCGGGCCGGTGGGGTCGAGGTGGTCATGACGCGGGACGAGGACGTCTTTGTGTCGCTGCCGGGCCGTGTTGCGCTGGCCCATCAGGTGGGCGCGGATGCGTTCGTGTCGCTGCATGCCGACGCGCTCAGCCAGGGGCAGGCGCGCGGGGCCACCGTGTATACGCTTTCGGATGAGGCGAGCGATGCGGCCTCTGCCCAGCTTGCGGCACAGCATGACCGGTCCGATATTCTGGCCGGTATCGACCTGAGCGGCGCCGACGACGAGGTCGCCACCGTACTGATGGAGATTGCCCGGACCGAGACCATGCCCCGCACCGACACATTGGCCACAGCGCTGATCGACGCCATGCGCGAGGCCGGTGGGCCGATGAACAAGCGACCGCGCCGCGAGGCCGGTTTTTCGGTGCTCAAGAGCGCTGACATCCCTTCGGTGCTGGTCGAGGTCGGCTTTCTGTCGGATGCGCGCGATCTGGCCAATCTGCGCGATCCGGTGTGGCGCGCGGTGATGGTCGAGGCGCTGGCGGGTGGCATCCTCGCCTGGCGCGACACGGACGCCGCCAAGCGGCCGCTGATCCGGCAGTAACATCGGCGGCATCTTGCACGGGCAACCTTTTGACGGCGGCGGCGCAGTGGCGTATGTTGGCCCGCAATAATAACGCAGTTCATGCACAGGCGGTTGGCCATGTTCCGGTTCGTTCTTTCCTTCTTTGGCGGGATATTCACGACCATCACGATGGGCGCGATGATGATTGCGCTGTCCATTGGCGCGGTGTTCTGGATGTACGGGCGCGATTTGCCCAGCCACGAGAGCCTCGCGCAATACCAGCCCGCAACGATCAGCCGCATCTATTCCGGCGAAGGTCAGATCATTGACGAGTTCGCGCAGGAACGCCGCCTGTTCGCCCCCGCCGAGACGATCCCAGATCTGGTCAAACAGGCGTTCATCAGCGCCGAGGACAAGAATTTCTACACCCATGACGGCTATGATTTGCGCGGCATCGGCTCTGCCGCGTTTGACGCGGTCAAGTCGCGGGGCCGCGATGTGCGCGGGGCCTCCACCATCACGCAGCAGGTGATGAAGAATTTCCTGCTGTCCGGTGACCGGCAGGCCGAACGCAAGATCAAGGAGATCATCCTGGCCGCCCGCGTCGAAGAGGCGCTGAGCAAGGAAAAGATCCTCGAGCTGTACATGAACGAGATTTTCCTCGGCCAGAACTCCTATGGCGTGGCCGCCGCGTCCCAGACGTATTTCAACAAGAAACTCAGCGATCTGGCCCCGCACGAGGCGGCCTTCCTCGCCTCCCTGCCCAAGGCGCCGTCGGATTATCACCCGGTCCGGCGCAAGGACCGGCTGACATCGCGGCGCAACTTTGTGCTCAAGGAGATGATGGAAAACGGCTATCTGACGCGCGCCGAATACGAGACCGAAGTGGCGATGCCGCTGCGTTCGGTCCAGAATGGCGATTTCGAGAGCTTCAAGGGCGAGTTGCCGCCCCGCGATTACTTTACCGACGAAATCCGCCGCCAGCTGTCCGAAGACTTTGGCGAAGGCGAGTTTTTTACCGGCGGCTATACCGTGCGCGCCACCATCGACGCCGAGATGCAGCCCATTGCCGCCCGCGCGCTGCGCACCAAGCTGGAGGATTACGACCGGGGGCAGGGCGAATGGCGCGGGACCGGCAAGAAGCTGGAAGGCGCGGATCTGGAAAACTGGGCCGAGGCGCTGCCGCGGCTGGCAGTGTCGCGGGACATCGATCTGAACGGCGTGTGGCGGCCTGCGGTGGTGCTTGGGGTCGAGGATCAGCAGCTGCAACTGGGCATCGAGGGCTGGACCGATATCGAGCCTGCGCCGGTCGTCCCGCGCGAAGACATCAAGTGGCTCAAGGGCAACTTCTTTGACAATTTCGAGGTGGGCGACGTGGTGCATGTGCGCGCCATGACCGCCGACAACGACGGGGCGTTCATCCGCTGGTCCTTGCGGCAGGTGCCGCAGGTGCAGGGCGGGTTCGTCGCGATGGATGTCGACACCGGTCGGGTGATCGCGATGCAGGGAGGCTTCAGCTACCAGCATTCGGTGTTCAACCGCGCCACGCAGGCCAAGCGGCAGCCGGGTTCATCCTTCAAGCCGTTTGTCTACGCCGCGGCCCTCGACAGCGGCTACACCCCCGCGACCATCGTGGTTGACGCGCCCATCGAGGTGAACACGCCGCAGGGCCTGTGGCGGCCCAAGAACTCGTCCAACAAATTCTACGGCCCCACGCCGCTGCGCACCGGGATCGAACAGTCGCGGAACCTGATGACCATCCGCCTTGCCGAAGAGGTGGGGATGGAAGTGGTCGCCAGCTATGCGGACGACTTCGGCGTCTATGACCGCATGCGGCCTTTCCTCGCCAACTCGCTCGGGGCGGAGGAGACGACGCTGTACCGGATGGTGTCGGCATACGCGATGTTCGCCAATGGCGGTGAGCGGGTGCGGCCCACGCTGGTGGACCGCGTGCAAGACCGCTTTGGCCGCACGGTGTACCGTCACGACGAACGCGACTGCGTGGAATGCACGCGGCTGGCCAGCCTTGATCCCGGTTTCAGTCCGCGGATCGAGAGCAACCGCGAGCGGGTGATGGACCCGGTGACCGCCTATCAGTTGACTTCGATGATGAAGGGCGTGGTGGATCGCGGCACGGCCCGGGCGGTGCGCCTGCCGGTGCCGATTGCGGGCAAGACGGGCACCACAAACGACACCAAGGATGTGTGGTTTGTCGGCTTTTCCAGCAACATCGTGGCGGGCTGCTATATCGGTTACGACCAGCCGCGCCCCTTGGGCGGGTCGGTGTCGAGTGGCCGGACCTGTGGCGGTGTGTTCGCGGATTTCATGGGTGAGGCGATCAAGAAATACGGTGGCGGTGATTTCGCCATCCCCGAGCAGTGCGAATTCAAGAAGATCGACCGTTTCACCGGCTCAAGGCTGAGCGCCGAGGCGTCGGGCGACAATGTCGTGGCCGAATGTTTCCGTCAGGGCGAAGACCCGATCTTTGGCATCACCTTCGACGGCGGATTTGCCATGGGCGCGGACCTGCCATTGTTCGAAGAGGCGGGCGGCAGTGGCCGCCAGGTGACCACTTCGACCGGCAAGAAGGCCGTGGTGGGCAACAAGGCCAATTTCGGCACGCTCAGCTCGGGTGGTCTCTACTAGGGTACGTTGGTGTCCGGGCTGCGCCCGGTCAATGCGCCTCACCCGCTATCCCACAGGCGCTTGTGACCTGTCGGGCCTTGGGCTATTCCGAGGCTCTGTAAGAGGAAGGGTCCCATGCGCGCCGAAGTTCAGAACATCGTGGAAGAGATTGAAAAATCGCTTGATCTGCTGGCGCAGCGGCTGGACGTGGACACGGCCCAGCACCGGCTGGAAGAGTTCAATGCCCGTGTTGAGGACCCCAACCTCTGGGACAACCCGGATGCGGCGCAAAAGCTGATGCGCGAGCGTCAGATGCTGGTCGACGCGATGGAGACGCACGCCCGGATCAAGCAGGATCTGACCGACAATCTCGAACTGATCGAACTGGGCGAGATGGAGGAGGACGCAGAGGTTGTCACTGACGCCGAAGGCGCGCTGAGGGCGCTGGCCGGGACCGCCGCCAAAAAGGAGCTGGAGGCGCTGCTGGATGGTGAGGCCGACGGCAACGACACCTTCCTCGAGATCAACGCAGGGGCCGGTGGCACCGAAAGCTGCGACTGGGCGTCGATGCTGGCCCGGATGTATGTCCGCTGGGCCGAGAAAAAGGGCTACAAGGTCGAGTTGCAGGCCGAACAGGGCGGCGACGAGGCGGGGATCAAGTCCGCGACTTACAAGATCACCGGCCAGAACGCCTATGGCTGGCTGAAATCCGAAAGCGGCGTGCACCGTCTGGTGCGCATCTCGCCCTATGACAGCGCGGCCAAGCGGCACACGTCGTTTTCCTCGGTCTGGGTCTACCCGGTGGTGGATGACAATATCGAGGTGGAGGTGAACCCGGCGGATATCCGGATCGACACCTACCGGTCCTCGGGTGCCGGTGGGCAGCACGTGAACACCACCGATTCCGCTGTGCGGATCACGCACCACCCGACCGGGATCGTCGTGACCTCGTCCGAAAAGTCGCAGCACCAGAACCGCGACATCGCGATGAAGGCGCTGAAGAGCCGCCTCTATCAGCTGGAGCTGGAGCGCCGCACCGCCGACATCAACGCCGCCCACGAGGCCAAGGGCGATGCGGGCTGGGGCAACCAGATCCGGTCATACGTGCTGCAACCCTACCAGATGGTAAAGGACCTGCGCACCAATCACGAGACGTCGGACACCAAGGGCGTGCTGGACGGTGACCTTGACGGGTTCATGGCGGCGACGCTGGCGATGGATGTCAGCGGCAAGACGCGCGCCGAGGCGCAGGGTGACTAGGGCGCTGGCGCTGGTCGCGTCAATCGCCGCGCGCGGTGTGCCCGGCGGCCTCGGCGTGTTCCGATACAGTCTTGTCACACCACCGGAGGTGCGACCGGGCTTCGGACGCTGGGCCGCATTTGTGCGCAACGCTGTGATGCGCCAGACCCATGGCGGGTTGACCACGTGGTTCGACCCGTTCGTGCGCGCGATGGCTCCTGCGACCGCGTGCCGAAACAGGGCGACGTTTCTCGATAATGACGGCGTTGGTGCTCTGGCCAGACTGACCGGCGAGAGCCATGAGAACGCCGGGCTGATCGCCCACGACGGGGGCTGGTACAGCTTTGACGCTCGCCGCACGCTGCGCCCGCCTGCCTGCCGGTTGCGACCATGAGCCTCGGGCCGGGCAGCAGCGCGCTGGCGCTGTCGCAGGCGCTTGCCGCCGGTGACCTGAGTGCCGCTGAACTGATGCAGGCCACGCTGGCGCGGGTCGATGCGGCAAATGGTGACGCGAACGCGATTGTGTCGCTCAGGGACCATGATGCGCTGATGGCCGATGCGCGCGCCGCGGACGACAGCGAGCGCACCGGTTGGCTGCACGGCATCCCCATCGCGATCAAGGATTTGAGCAACGCCGCAGGCTTTCCCACGTCGATGGGTTCGCCCCTTTTTGCAGGCCAGCAGGCCGCGCAGGATGACATCATGGTGGCGCGCCTGCGCGCGGCAGGCGCGGTTGTCATCGGCAAAACCAACACGCCGCAATTCGGGCTTGGCTCGCACAGCACGAACCCGGTCTTTGGCCCCACGCGCAACCCCTATGACCTGAGCCGCAGTGCCGGCGGGTCGTCGGGCGGGGCGGGTGTGGCGCTGGCCACCAGCATGCTGAGCGTCGCGGACGGGTCCGACATGATGGGCTCATTGCGCAACCCGGCAGGCTGGAACAACGTCTATGGCATGCGACCCAGCTGGGGGCTGGTTCCGTCGGAACCCCTTGGTGACGCGTTTCTGCACCAGCTGGCTACAAACGGCCCCATGGCGCGCTGCCCGCGCGATCTGGCGGCGCTGCTGGACACGATGGCTGGCCCGGATGCGCGCCAGCCGCACGGGATCAGCCAGCCGCCATGCCTGCCGCAGATCGACGGACATCTGGCGCAGCCGCGTATCGGCTGGCTGGGCGACTGGGGCGGCGCGCTGCCGATGGAGGACGGTGTACTGGCGCTGTGTGCCGACGCGCTGGCGCAGATGGAGGGGCTGGGCTGTGTGGTTTCACCGCTGGACGCCCCGTTCGACCGGGACGCGATGTGGCGGTCATGGACGGACCTGCGCAGCTTTGCCGTCGCGGGCAGCCTCGCGCCGCTTTACCATGACACGGGACACCGCGCGCAACTCAACGCACAGGCACAGTGGGAAGTGGCGCGGGGCGTCGCCCTGTCGGCGATGGAAGTGCACGCCGCCAGCGTGATCCGCACCGACTGGTTCAAGACCGCCGCCACGCTGTTTCAAACCTACGACGTGCTGGCGCTGCCATCGGCGCAGATGTGGCCCTTTGACGTCACGCTGGACTGGCCGCGTGACATCGCGGGCACGGGGCTGGACACCTATCACCGCTGGATGGAGGTTGTCGTGCCCGCCAGCCTGATCGGGCTGCCGGCGATCTGCGTGCCGGTGGGCTTTGGCGGGCCGGACGACCTGCCGATGGGCCTGCAATTGATCGGGCCACGGGGCAGCGACGCGCGTCTGCTGCAACTGGCCGAGGCCTGGCACCAGGCAACCGGCTGGCCTGACCGGCGTCCGCCGCCGCTGTGATCAGAGCGGCTCTTCGCGCCCCATCTCGACCAGTTGGGCGCGCAGAGCCTCTGCCGCCGGATGCGCCACCTCCATCGCAAAGACGTGGGCTTGCGTCAGGAAAAACGCCCGCTCCGCACCGCTTACCGCCTCCGCCGCCTGCTGATACAGCGTGACAAGCGCGTGCCGGTCACCGGCATCATGCGCCGCCAGCAACGCCGCCTCCAGCGTCTTCATTCGGCGGCTTCGGCCTGTGCGCGGTGATGCTGCATGCGTGCGGCGACCCACGCGTGGAACATGTGCGTGGGTCCATCCATCGCCGCCGAGAACCGGCCCCCGTCAAAGGCGGGCGCGTGGCGGCCCCGCTGCATCCCCTCGACGACAAAGATGTCCTCTTTGAACACGTCCTTCCATTGCGCGGTGTTGCGCGCGCGCAGGTCCGCATCGGTATCGGCTTCTGGGTAGAACAGGTGGATCTGCTCCTGCGTGTGTCCCGGACCCTTGGGCGTCAGCACGATGGCAAAGGCGTGGTCGCGGTGCACGCCCAGAAGGACATTGGGGTAGGCCGCGATATACTCCGCCGCCGTGTCCCATTTGGACGACAGGCCGTCAAAATCGGCAAAGCGCTGACCCTCGGGCCCGGTCAACTGGCGATAGACATGGGTACCCTGTCCCGAATACCGGTCTGCGGCCTCGATATGGTAGTGATCCTCGAGCCGCGAATAGGTGTTCAGCCCGGGATGCACCCAGGGCAGGTGGTAGCTTTCGCAATAGTTCTCGACCGCGAGCTTCCAGTTGCATGCCACATCGAGGACAAAGCAGCTGTCGGCCCCGCCATGGTGCAGCGGGTGGTCAAATTCGCCCCAGCGCGCCAGCAGGTCGGCATGGTGTTCCGCGAACGGGGCGGCGTCACCGCTCAGGTTGATCCAGACGACGCCCATCCAGAGGTGGCTGCGCACCTCGATCAGGCCCAGCGTGTCGCGGTCGATACCGGTGGCGGTGTTCTGCCCGGGGCCGCCCACATGCGGCGTCGACACCAGCCGCCCTTCAGTGCTGTAGCACCAGCTGTGATACGGACAGCGCAGTGCCCCCTCGATCCGGCGGGGTGCGTCGACGAGGATCATGCCCCGGTGGCGGCAAATGTTGTGAAAGACCCGCACCACACCTGCCCGGTCCCGCAAGAGCAGCAGTGGCATGCCCAGAAAGTCGATCGGGCGCGCGTCGCCCGTCTCGGGCACGTCCGCCGCAACGCCAAGGCCCGCCCATTCGGCGGCCATCAGGGCGTCACGTTCTTCGGCGAACACGGCTGGGTCGGTGTAATGCGCGTTCGGCAAACCATGCGCTGTGGCGATGGGACGACGGACAGAATCAAGATCGGAGTGGGTCATGGCAGCCTCGCAAATGGTACCGCGAGGCTAGGGGCCCGAAGGCCCCGCTTCATGTTCAATTTCGACCGGAGTTTTCCAATGCCGACAAAAACGCGCCTAGCCGCGGCGCTGTACCGGTGCCGTACGCTGGGACGGGCGGCGCGTGGGCGCGTCGAGCCGGAAGGGGATGACCTCGGCGGTCTGACTGACGGGGTCCCGTGGCTCTGGCGTGGCGGACTTGAGCTCTTGGACCAGAGGGGCTGCGCGTGCGCCGGACAGGATTTTCACGTTTTCGACCTGACGCGTGTTACGCTTGGCGCGCAGTTCGAATTCGACCACATCACCCACATCGACGAACGCTTCGGGCAGTTCAGTTGCGTTGGGGCGTGACAGGAACGCGAGATCGCCATGATCCTCGCACCAGATCACAGCTTTCTTCTCGCTTGGATCACTCCAAAGTATTACGCCGATCATTATTCTACCTTGAGTTGGGGCCCTTCTATCAAACTCAATTTCCGGCGTTGAATACATGGTTAAGTAAGCAACGTGCGCTTGCATTTTGTGTCTACAAGATTATCGTACGGTTGCATTTTCACGTCAGGCCTGATGCTAAACGGCGTCATTTCACTTGAAAATTGTGTTGAAATGCCGGTGCTGCGCGGTTTGCGCGCGAACAAGTCTAAGAAAAGAGCCCACTATGTCGGATACGCGCCGATCACCTGCAGAATTGCGCAGCATGTTTGGAGCGAACCTGCGACAGCTTGCCCGCATCTACCCCTCGATCTCCGAACTTTCGCGCCAGCTGGGGATCAACCGGACCCAGTTCAACCGTTATTTGTCGGGCGAAAGCTTTCCCCGGCCGGATGTACTGGCCCGTATCTGCGATTTCTTCGGCGTGGACGCGCGCGTCTTGCTGGAACCGGTGGAAAAGATCGAGGCGGGCGAAGACGCACTAAACAGCGGCTTTCTGCGGTCGTTTCTGGGCGAGGACGTCAGTTTCGTGTCAGAGGACATGTTCCCGTCCGGGTTCTACCGGTTTTCCCGGCGCAGTTTCATGGACCAGTCGCGATACCTTGCAGGGCTCGTCTGGGTGTTTCGCAACAAGAAGACCACCTATGTGCGCGGCTACGAGGCGCGCGCGGCGATGGAGGCGCAGGGCCTGCCGATATCGCCCGCCGCGCGCGAGTTCCGCGGGATCCTGTTCAGGCAGGAAGACGGCATTGCCTCGATGATCGCGCGGCAGAACGCGCGCACCGCATCGTTCAACTTTCTCACCCGCGTGTCCTCGTTCGAGGGGAATTTCTGGGTGGGTTATGTCGCCCGCACGGTGCGCGAAAGCCCGGACAGCGAGCGGGTCGCGCGCATGGTCTACGAGCATCTCGGTACGTCCCTGTCGAACGCCAAGGCCGCCGCCAAGGCGGGCGGGTACTGTTCCATCGACGCGCTGCTGCCGTTTCACAAACGGCTTTTGCAGCCCGACGTGCCGTTCCGCTGATCAGTCGCCGCGGGGCAGGGCGGCCACACCCGTGCGCGCCACCTCGACGAGGCCGAGGGGGCGCATGAGGTCGGCAAATGCGTCGATTTTCTCCGGCGCGCCGGTGATCTCGAAGATGAAGCTTTCCAGCGTGCTGTCGACCACATTGGCACGAAAGATGTCCGCCAGTCGCAGCGCCTCGACCCGTTTGTCACCCTGGCCTGCGACCTTGAACATGGCGAGTTCCCGCTCGACACTTGCCCCCTCGACGGTGAGGTCATGCACTTCGTGCACCGGTACGATACGGCCCAGCTGCGCCTTGATCTGTTCGATCACCTGAGGCGTGCCGGTAGTCACGATGGTGATGCGGCTCAGGTGCCCCTGATGGTCCACCTCGGCCACGGTGAGGCTTTCGATGTTATAGCCACGGCCGGAAAACAGCCCGATGACCCGCGCCAGCACGCCGGGTTCGTTTTCGACAAGAACGGCCAGTGTATGGCGTTCAACCACGTCGCTAAACGTGGGACGCAGGTTGTAGGCGGAGTGGCTGGTGGAGCCTTTTTTGATTTTTAGGGCGGACATCAATAGAATTCCTTGTTTTTTAGAACGATGTCATCTGCGCTGCTAAGGATGCTCTCTACATCGGAAGAAACGTCATGAAGTAACTTAATTAGAGCTTCGTCAGTAAAGAGCATCGCGCTCCAAGAGCGCCTTGGCGTCACACAAACCATATGCTCTGTTCCATCTTTTAGAGTGTCCTCGGTATCGGAATTTGCGCATGCGATCTGTACCATCCTTCCGTCTGCAGATTTCACTACAAGGACCCTTCCGTAGTCTTCGGCATAGTTGTCCAAAACCGCATGTGGACGTGTTTTCAACTCATCCTCCAAAAACGTCGCAAGTTCTTTGCCGAAGATGCACTCCTGTATGAAGTCTCGATCCTCTTCGTCAGTAAGTGCATTTTGGTGCGCTTTGAGTTGGATTTCCGTCATGCCGTCGATCCGCGCCTCACCTTTTGTTCGTTTGAAACGCGAGCTGTCTAGGGTGAAATTACAACTACGGTAGACCATCTACACCAACACACTCCCCTTGGCGTCAATCACACCTTGCGTTTCCGCCTCGCCCAGCAGCATCTCGTTGTGCGCTTTGCCCGATGGGATCATGGGGAAACAGTTTTCGTGCTTTTCCACCAGACAATCAAAGATAACCGGCCCGTCATAGTTGATCATCTCCATGATCGCATCATCGAGGTCAGCAGGATCTGAGCAGATGATGCCCTTGGCCCCGAACGCCTCCGCCAGTTTCACGAAGTCGGGCAGGCTCTCGGACCAGGAATGCGAATACCGCTCGCCGTGCAGCAACTCTTGCCACTGGCGCACCATGCCGAGGCGTTCGTTGTTCAGGATGAACTGTTTCACAGGCAGGTTGAACTGCATCGCCGTGCCCAATTCCTGCATGTTCATCAGCCACGACGCTTCGCCCGCCACGTTGATCACTAACGCTTCCGGATGGCCCATCTGCACCCCGATCGAGGCCGGGAAGCCGTAGCCCATCGTGCCCAGACCACCGGATGTCATCCAGCGGTTGGGGTCCTCGAAATTCAGGTATTGCGCGGCCCACATCTGGTGCTGGCCCACCTCGGTGCAGATGTAGCGGTCGTGATCCTTGGTTAGCGCCTCCAGCCGGGCAAGCGCGTGCTGCGGCTTGATTGTCTTGCCTTCCTGCTTGAACTTCAGGCAGTCGACGGCGCGCCACTCTTCGATCTTGGTCCACCACCCGGCGACGGCGGCGCTGTTGGTCTTGCGCCCGCGCGACTTCCAGACCTTGAGGATATCCTCCAGCACATGGCCCACGTCGCCGACAATCGGGATGTCCGTCTTGATCACCTTGTTGATCGAGGACGGATCAATGTCGATATGCGCCTTTTTCGACTTGGGCGAAAACGCGTCGATACGGCCCGTGATCCGGTCGTCGAAGCGCGCGCCGATGTTGATCATCAGATCGCAATCGTGCATCGCCATGTTCGCCTCGTAGAGACCGTGCATGCCCAGCATGCCCATCCAGTGCTTGCCCGACGCGGGGTAGGCGCCAAGGCCCATGAGCGTCGAGGTGATGGGAAAGCCCGTCGCCTCCACCAGTTCGCGCAACAGCTGGCTCGCGGCGGGGCCGGAGTTGATCACGCCGCCGCCGGTGTAAAAGATCGGGCGCTTGGCCGTTTCCATCGCTGCGACCAGTTCGGTGATCTCTTCCATGTCGCCCTTGAGACGGGGCTGGTAATGGGAGGCGGACGGTTTGGGGCCGCTATAGCTGCCGGTGGCAAACTGCACGTCCTTGGGGATGTCGACCAGAACCGGGCCGGGACGGCCGCTCGTGGCGACATGAAATGCTTCGTGCATGGTGCCGGACAGCGCGTCGGTTTCCTTGACCAGCCAGTTGTGTTTCGTGCAGGGCCGCGTGATGCCGACGGTGTCGGCTTCCTGAAAGGCGTCGGAGCCGATCATGAAGGTGGGCACCTGGCCGGTGAGCACGACAATCGGGATGCTGTCCATCAACGCGTCCGTCAGGCCCGTCACGGCATTCGTCGCACCGGGGCCGGATGTCACCAGGCACACGCCGGGCTTGCCGGTGGCGCGCGCGTAGCCTTCGGCGGCGTGCACAGCGCCCTGTTCATGGCGCACGAGGATGTGCTTGATCGAGTTCTGTTGAAAGACCTCGTCATAAATCGGTAGAACCGCGCCCCCGGGATATCCGAATACTGTGTCCACACCCTGATCGATGAGGGCCTGGACAACCATTTTCGCTCCGGTCATTTGACGTGTCATATCCGCGTGCTCCGATTGCGGTTTCACTTTTCATTTACGCAAAAAAAAGGCCCCCGGGTTTCGGGGGCGCATGGGTGTCGGATTGGATTTCCGTTACCGGCCCATGCGCTGTCCTACGACGATGTCTACCAGTACGGTCATGGACCGAAGACCTCTTGCTTGCGTGGGCGGACCGTAGGCATCTCTGCGGGCAGGGTCAACAGGCAAACCCGCGATAAATCTGTCGCGGGTGTAGAAAATTTTGGAATATTGTTGCGGCTGAGGCCTTGGAGGCGACAGATCAGCAATTTCAGGAGCGAAAATCAGCCAGAATTGCTGGTCATGTCGTCAATGCTTTCCCGTGCGGTGGCGGCGAGGTGCTGAATCTCTTCGGCCAGCGATTTGAATTCGACGGCAATCACGCCGAGCCCCTTGCCCGCATCGCCGACGCGCGCCGCCTCGACCGAGGCGTTGAGCGACACCAGCCGCACGTGTTTGCCGATCCGTTCAAGCCGGGCGAGGATGTTGCCGATCGCGTCGCCATTTTCGCGCGCCTGCAGCAGGTCCTCGTTGCGCTGATGATCCAGCTGCGTCCAGAGGTCGTCGCAGATATCGGTGATCGTGTCGTGGAATTCGCCAAAGCCAAACGTGAAATGCGCCTTGAGGGCGGCATCGAGCCTGCGCTGGTCGTCGTCCAGCGCTGCGCGCACCTCCTCCGTCATCTCCATCATGCGGCGCAAGGTGGAGGTCTGCTTGGGCGTGGTGGACACGCTGCTTTGCAGCCAGGTGCACGTGTCCTGCGGCAGCGTGCCATCGGGGTCAGACCCGTCGAGCAGGCTGTAGGCCCGTTGCATCGCCTGATACTGTTCGTCGAACTGGGCGCGCCAGCGGTCGCGCGTGTCGTCCGTTTCCGGTGTGATTGGATGCGGGCGCAGCAGGTAGGTGCCCATCAGCGCACAGCGCGCCACCTGCGCGCGCAGCGTCGCGATCAGATCAATCGCTGCGCGTTTGTGCGCGAAATGGATCATTTCGTCGCTTTCGCGCGGTGCGCGGGAGAGGTCGGGGTCTACGGCAGCAAGCGTCATGCCGCCACTTACGCGCATTTGAGTAAAACAATGGTTACCAAACGCGGATCAAAGCGCATTCCCCGTTCCTTGCAGCACCCCGTGTTCCAGCGCATAGCGCGTCAGGCCCGCGGTCGATGAGATGCCCAGCTTGCGCTTGATGTTCTTGCGGTGCGTCTCGACCGTGCGGACGGAGATATCGAGCGCGCCGGCCACGTCCTTGTTGGACATGCCCTGGGCCAGTTGCAGCAGGATCGTCTGCTCGCGCCCGGTGAGCGCATCAGCGGCCCCGTTTGACTTGGGCGCAATCGCCCCTTCGGCGCCGGTGCACAGATACCGCGCGCCCTGCATGACGGTGTCGATGGCGGTCTTGATCTCGTCGGTGGGCACGTCCTTCAGGACATAGCCCATGGCGCCGTGGCTGAGCGCGGAGGTGATATATTCCGGGCTGTCATGCATCGACAGGATCAGCACGCGGGTGCCGGGCCGCTTTTCCAGCGCCAGTTCTGTGGCGGTCAGCCCTCCCATCTCGGGCATGTTGAGGTCCATCAGGATCACGTCCGGGTCAAGATGATCAAGCGCATCGAGAGCCGCGCGCCCGTTGCCCAGCGTACCCACCACGTCGATGTCGTCATGCTCTTCGAGCACGGACTGGATGCCCTGGGCGACCATGGGGTGATCGTCGACGATCATGATGCGGATGGGGGTCGTCATGCGCGGGCGCGGTCCTTTGTGGTGGTCGTCTCTTCGGGCGGCAGCAGGTGGGTCAGCGGCACGGTGACCTCTACAACGGTGCCGGTATTCTTGCCAGCCGATGCGAGGATGCGAAACTGGCCGTCGAGCTGTTCCACGCGTTCCTGCATGTTGCGCAGTCCCAGCCCGCTGGCCCCCTGACGCACGCGTGCCGGCAGACCGACGCCGTTGTCGCTGATCCGCAATGTCGCCCCGCGCCGGTGGCCGCGCAGGTCGACTGACACGCGGCTGGCCTGCGCGTGACGTTCGATATTGGTCAGCGCCTCTTGCGCGATCCGATACAGCGCGATCTTGGCATCCTCATCCAGACGGTTGCGGAAGACGACGGTGTTGAAATCCACCTCGATCTCCGTGCGGGCGGCGAAATCTTCCGTCAGCGCCTTGAGCGCGGGGCCGAGGCCCAGATCGTCCAGCGCGCCGGGGCGCAGGTCGCGGCTGATCCGGCGGACTTCGGCGATGGCGGTGCCCAGATCGTCGATCCCCTGTTCCAGCGGCTCGCTCGCCTTGTCGGGGCTGCGTTGCAGCCGCCGCCGTGCACTGTCGAGCGCATAGCGCACGCCGACCAGCATCTGGCTGATCCCGTCATGCAACTCGCGCGCCACGCGCCCGCGTTCCTCCTCCTGCGCGTCAAATACCCGTTGCGTCAACTTCTTCAGTTTCGCATCAGCCAGCCGACGTTCGCGGATGTTGAGCGCCATGCCGGAGCCGAAGACCAGCAGCAGGGCCGCCAGCGTGATCCCGAGTATGTAATAAAAGGTGCGCTGCACCCGCGCCTCCACGTCGGCGCGCGCGGCCGCGACGGATGTCAGCACGTCGTCGATGAACACGCCCGTGCCCACCGCCCACCGCCATGATGGAAAGGAGGTGACATAGGTGATCATCTTGGCCTCTTGCCCGTTCGATGGCTTGGGCCACAGATGCGTCAGGTACCCGTCGCCCTGGCGCGCAATCTCGATCAGGTCGGACACCACAGGCGTACCGGCGCTGTCGGTCAGCTCCAGATGGTTGCGATTGATCATGTCGGTCTGGCGCGGGCTGACAAGGTTGGTGCCGTCATAGTCGTAGACAAAGAAGAACCCTTCGTCGCCGTAGATCATCGCCGACAGGATCTGGGCCACCTGATCCTTGGCGGTCTGATCATTGGGCGCGGCGGAGCCGTAGATAAAGTAGAACCCGTTGCGCGCCTGAGTGACGTAATTGCGCAACTCGCGCTTTTTCGCCTCGATCAGCTGGGTCTCGAGCGTCTGGATCTCACGTTCGGCCAGCGCACGGGACTGGCCCGCCACCAGCAGCGCAATCGCCGCCACGGCCAGGATCAGCGGCACGGCGGCGACCAGCGACAGTTTTTGCGCATAGGTCAGACGCGGAAAGGGCAGGGCACGCAACATGGAACGAATCGATACGACGGATTGCGCTCGAATCAAAGTGCGCGCGCTTCAAGTTGCGGCGCTAACAGCAAGACAGAATTGCGAAACCGCTTTGGAAACATGCCACAAAACCGGCCAAACGCCCGATCTGGATGCAAGACTACGCAGTACTAGGTATTTCCTTTGCACGCCTCATACGTATGGTGTGCGACACTCGAAACGATCCGCCCGTCCACACGACAGGGCCGGGCATCACTAATCTGGGAGGATTACCTAACATGGATCGTCGTTCTTTTCTGAAGACGTCTGCGCTTGGTGGTACAGCCGCCGCCGCAACCACGCTGGCCGCTCCGGCCTATGCCCAAGGCAAGCGCACCCTGACCATGGTCACATCGTGGCCCCGCGGCTTTGCCGTTCTTGATGACGCTGCCAGCTATCTCGAGCAGTTCGTGGGCGAAATGTCCGACGGTCAGCTGACCATCGACAAGAAAGCCCCCGGCGAGCTTGTCGGCGCGTTCGAAGTGTTCGACGCCGTGTCGTCCGGTCAGGCCGACATGTATCACTCGGCGGACTACTACTTTATCGGTCAGCACCCGGCCTATGCCTACTACACCGCCGTGCCCTTTGGAGGCACAGCGCAAGAGGTGACCAACTGGTACGAGCACGGCGGCGGTCAGGAACTGCACGACGAGCTGGGCCAGATCTTCAACCTCAAGGGCCTGCTGGCGGGGAACTCCGGTTCGCAGTCCGGTGGCTGGTTCCGCAACGAGATCAACTCGGCGGCTGACTTCAACGGCCTCAAGTTCCGTATGCCCGGTCTGGGCGGCAAGGTCCTGGGCGAGCTCGGTGCATCCGTGCAGAACATCCCCGGTGGCGAGCTTTATCAGGCGCTGTCGTCCGGTGCTCTGGACGGTCTGGAGTGGGTTGGCCCGATGGCTGACGAACGCGCCGGCTTCCAAGAAGTGGCCAAGGTGTACTACACCGCCGGTTTCCACGAGCCGGGTTCGGCGCTGGCAGCCAACGTCAACCTGGACGTCTGGAATGACCTGACGCCGCAGCATCAGGCGATCCTGCAGAACGCATCGCGCGCCACCACCTATTTCCAGCTGTCCGAGACACTGGCGAACAACGGTGCGGCTCTGGCCCGTCTGCAGCAGCAAGGCGTCAAGACCCTGCAATTCTCGGACGATGTCTGGGATGCGTTTGGTGCCGCCTCCGCCAAAGTCATGGACGAAAACATGGGCGACGAGCTGTTTGCAAAAACACGCAAGTCGTTCGAGGAAAGCCTCGCCACATCCGCCAGCTGGATCAACAAATCCGACGGCTATTATGTGGAACAGCGCGTGCGCGTGCTGGGCGGCTAAGCCGAACTCTGACAAACTGCGCAAGGGCTCCGGGAATCCCCGGGGCCCTTGGGTCTGACAGGAGCGCGCGTATCGTGACGGATACGAGCGGAGAACGGGGGGCACATCATGGGCGATGAGACCGAAGGCAGAGGCGTCATCCTGACGATCTTTGACGGTATTATCTGGTTTTTTCAAAACCTTGCGATCGGGTTCTATGACCTCCTGTGGGCCATTTTCAATCCCGCCTACTGGCTGAACTGGATCACCTGGAACAACACCACCGAAGACAAGCTGTCGCTGATGAAGGTCGTCTACTATGGCGGCTCGGTCGAATTCTTCTTTGCCGTGCTGGCGCTGATCCTGATTACCACGGGCGTTGGCCTTTGGCGCCGAGAGTTCATGTGGGGCTGCGTCCGCGTGTTCGAGGGGGTCGCCAACACGGTGGGCCGGTTCGCCGCCTGGGCGGGCCTCTTGATGGTGATCCAGCAGATCATCATCGTGTTCATGCAGCGCATCTTTACCCGGCCGGACATCTCCATCGGCTTTGGCATCCCGCTGCAATTCGACATCTCGTGGTTCGCCGAGGAACTGAAGCTTTACAACGCCATCGTCGTCTGTCTCTGCGTCACCTACACGTTTGTGCAGGGCGGCCATGTGCGCGTCGACCTGATCTATTCCGCCGTGTCGCACAGGACCAAGCGGATCATCGACATGGTCGGCTCTGTCCTCTTCATGGCGCCTGCCGCCGTGCTGATCTGGATGTATGGCTGGTATTTCCTGTGGCGCCACCTCGTGACGCCGAAACCGGCGGCAAGCTGGACCATCGAACGCGCCGAACGCTCCGCCGCTGCGGTGCGCTGGAACGTGGAGACCATCGGCTTCAGCCCCAACGGCTTTAACGGATACTTCCTGTTCAAGATCCTGCTGGTGGCCTTTGCCGGGCTCGTCTTCCTGCACGCCATCGCCTTTTTCTACCGCTCCTACCTCGAATTGAGGGAAGGGCCCGAAGCCGAAGGCAAGTACCTCGACCGCGACACGCTGGGCGAGGGCGAAGAAGCCTACGAGGGGACGCACTGATGAAGCGATTTCAGGCAAAGTGGGGACCGGTTTTCCGGTTCGAAATCGCGAAAAAGAACAGTCAGCGATTTCAGGCAAAGTGGGGACCGGTTTTCCGGTTCGAAATCGCGGGGGACGTGTAGATGTTTTTCGGTTTGGATGGGGTCGAAATTGGCCTGATCATCGTCTTTGTCTGCCTGTTCGGCGGCATCCTGTCGGGCTTTCCGGTGGCGTTCGCCATTGCCGGCGCCGGAGTCATCTCGTTCGCGATCATCGCGGCGCTCGACTCTGCGGGCCTGCTGATCCACCAGGCCATTGACGAAAGCGCGCAAGCCTATCGCGATCTGGTCAATTCCGGGATCAAACCCGATACCATATCCGTATTTCGATACCCGGACTTGCCCCGCATCGGCGAGCCTGTGTTCCCCCGCGGCTGGGAAGTCGCGCTGGACCGGAACGTGTCCTTTGTCGTGAACCGCATGAATGAACGCGTGCTGGCCGGTCAGTCGATCGAGACGCTGCTGGCCGTTCTGATGTTCGTCCTGATGGGCATCACGCTCGAACGTTCCAAGATCGCGAACGATCTGCTGACCACCATGGCGCGTGTCTTTGGCCCGCTGCCGGGCGGTCTGGCGGTGTCCATCGTCGTTGTGGGCGCGTTTCTTGCCGCCTCCACCGGTATCGTCGGCGCCACGGTCGTGACCATGGGTCTGCTCGCCTTGCCGACCATGCTCCGAAACAATTACTCGCCCGAGATTGCCACCGGCGTCATTGCGGCATCGGGCACGTTGGGGCAGATCATTCCGCCCTCCATCGTGATCGTTCTGCTGGGCACGCTGGCCGGTGACCTCTATTCCTCCGCGCAGGAGGCGCGGGCGCAGACGGCGGGCTGTACCGATGCGCTGACCTATCTGGGCGAGCCTGCGGTGGTGTCCGTCGGCACGCTGTTCCAGGCAGCCCTGCTGCCGGGCATCATGCTGGCACTGCTCTATGCGCTTTATGCCTTTGGCTATGCGCTGCTGAACCCGGAAAAGGCCCCGGCGGTCGAAATGGGCTCCACCAACGCCGAGCCGATCACCCGCAACGAAGCGTTCACATGGTTCCTCGGCGCGCCTGTCCTGATCATCGTGGGCACGATCCTGCTGGGCAATCTCAACGTGGTGGGCAGCCAGTCGACGGTTGTGTCGTCCTTCTCAGATATCGGTGAATCCGCGAGCCTGCGCACCAATGTCAGCGACGAATGCAAAGCGTCGATGATCGAGCTGCACGGCCAGCCCGCATGGGATGCCGCCATCGCGCAACAAGAGGGCATCGACGCCGAGGGCGGGATTCAGCAATCCGAGCGCTTGTCGCTCGAAGAACTGGACGCAGCCATCGCGGCCAAGATTGCAGCCGCAGCACCCATCGGCACGGGCACGGCAATCCTGCTGATCATCCTGGGCCTGATCCTGACCACGGCCAAGGGCATCGCGCCCAGCCGGGATGCGCAGCCGCTGATCATCGGTGGCATAGGTGTGGTGCTGGCCTTGCTCGCGGACATCGCAATCATCGGTCCGACGAGTTCGGCGGGTCTTTACGTCTTTGTCATGATCATCCCGTTCGCATTGATCATGTACGGCGTGGTACAGGGTGTGATCCGCTGCGCGCAAAATGAACTGATCCGCGTCGTCTTCCCACCACTGGTGCTGATCGTGGCCGTCCTGGGCTCGATCCTCGGAGGGATCACCAACCCGACACCGGCTGCGGCGTTGGGGGCAGGGGGCGCCATCATGCTGGCCGCCTACCGCAAGCTCACCGATCAGGACCGCAGCCCCAAGATCATCATCTGGTCCACGCTGGCGATCATCGTCTGTATTCTGGTCGGCGTGAACTTTGATCTGCGGATCAACCAGGACGGCGTGTCTGGGCAAAGCTGGTTCGCCTTTACCGTGGCATATGCCGCCTATCTCTATGCGCTCTTCGGGCTGCTGTTTTCGTGCTACGTGCTGTGGACCAGCGGCGTGCTGGCGCCCGTGGTGCGCGAGACGTCCAAGGTCACGTCGATGGTGTTCACCATCCTGATCGGGTCGCAACTGCTGAACCTCGTGGTGATTTCCTTTGGCGGAGAGCACTATATCCAGCAGTTCCTCAAGTCCTTCGACAACGAGTTTACGGTGTTTTTGATCGTGATGCTGGTGCTCTTTGTGCTGGGCTTCGTGCTCGACTTCCTCGAGATCATCTACATCGTGATCCCCATCGTGGGTCCGGTGATCTACGGCGGCACGTTCGATCCCAAATGGGTGACGATCATGATCGCGGTAAACCTGCAGACGTCGTTCCTGACCCCGCCCTTTGGCTTTGCGCTGTTCTACTTGCGCGGGGTGGCCCCCAAGGAGGTCACGACGGGACATATCTACCGCGGGATCATACCCTTCGTGCTGATCCAGGTGGCGGGGCTCGCGTTGCTCTGGACCTTCCCAGGTATCGTGACACTGATCCCGGATCTGATCCCGAATTGATGAATACGAGCGGCCTTTTTGCCACTCGTTCATCTGGCATGAAAGCGGACGAATTCCATGCTTGTCCTTTGAGTATTGCTTTTTCTGCGCGCCAAGTCAGATGTCGTGAAGGCTGCGGCAAGGCGGCGTGCCTGATACCGCTGGCACTGTCTGAACGCCGTTTGAGCGGCCGCAAGCCACAAAAAAAGGCCGGTCCAAGACCGGCCTTTCTGGACTGAAACGATTGAATTGCGTTTACGACTTGCGGCGGCGACCAAAGGCCATTGCGCCAATGGCGGTCAGCAGCAGCATTCCACCCGCGGGGAGCGGCACGGCAGAAACCGCCTCCGTGATGTTGAACGAGCCGTTGTACTTGGCATAGTCACCACCGTTCGGGGAATAGTCTGCACTAATCTGTCCGCCGACAGTGTTGGTGAACTGGTAAGTGTAGCTGCCGTTGGCTAGTCCGGAAATTGTGACACTCTGCCAATCATCTGGTTGCCCAAACGAACCAGAGTAAAACGGGCCCGCATCATATCCGGCGAAACCGGAAAAAAAAGTGTTGATCCCTAGGTTGTGGTCTGTGTCGAAGGCGTAGCCGGTTCCGCCGGTGCCTTGACCAGGACCCATCAGAATGACACCGCCTTCGAGCCCAGCGCTTGAGTGGTAGGTCGACAACCAGATGGTTGCAGCGTCACCCGACACAACATCAGCAATACCAATCGAATGTGCATTTGTAACAGTCGCTGCTCCCAGCAGCAGCGCTGTCGTTGCCAATAGCTTTTTCATCGTTAGTTCCCCTCGAACTCCATGTTTTTTTGGTGTGTGAAGTAAACATCTCGTGACTTGACAAAGTCAACTGCGCCAACAGGTCCAGTGTTCATTCTTTGTTAGATTGTTGACTGTTTGTTGACTTTCGCGAGATGAAACCAAACCTTTCCAAGCTATGCGGGAAGTAATTTCGCGTATATGTTGAAGGTGTTGCCTGCCAAAACCCAATTGACGGATTAGCCACTGCGTCGGTCAAATTCTTGGCTCACTTCAGACGAATCGCGAATGTTTCGGCTGAGGCAACAGTGGCGGGGCTGAACGATGATTGTCAGCCAAAAGTGCAAGGGTCAATTATGAGCCGTTGCCAGATACTCGCACCTTTGCTGCAGGCCAGATTTTCCATGATAGCACAAAAACACTCGCAGTATCGTGCTGCACGCTTGCACATCATTGCCCAAAGGAGACGTTTTTTGCCGGTCAAAAACTGTTGAGTGAGAGACGGTCAAATTCAACACGATCGGTTCACCCCTCAAGGCTTGCCGGTCGGCCTTGTATCCGGGAGCGAGATGTTGGCGACCTGTTCGGCGATCGGGTCGGTGGACAGGGGGTGCGTGTCGGGGCTGAAGTTTTCCGGGTCCGACATCTTTTGCCAGCGCCCGCCCAGATACACCTCAAGACCGGAGAATTTGGACTTGTAGCCCATCTTCTGGCTGCCCGGCACCCAATAGCCTAGGTAGACGTAAGGCAGGCCCGCCTCGCGGGCGATCTCGATATGGTCGAGGATCATGTAGGTGCCCATCGACCGGCGCTGCTGGCCCGGCGCGTAAAAGCTGTAGACCATGCTGAGCCCATCGTTCAGCACATCCGTCAGGCTGACCCCGATCAGCGTCTTGCCCCGGTCGGCGGTGTATTCGACAACGCGGCTGCGGATCGGCGTTTCCTCGATCATCGCAGCAAACTCGAACACGTCCATGTCGGCCATGCCGCCATCGGCGTGCCGGCTGTCGAGATAGTCGCGGAACAGGGCGTATTGATCCTCGGTCGCCCAGGGTGACGTCGCGCGGCGGTCCAGATCCGTGTTGCGCTTGGACGTGCGCCGCTGGCTCTTGGTCGGGGCAAAGGCGCTGACGTCGATACGCGCGGACAGGCACGCCGAACACTCCGCACAGGACGGGCGATAGAGCACGTTCTGCGACCGGCGAAAGCCTTGCTGGCTGAGGCTATCGTTGAGCTTTTCCGCGTTCTCGCCTTGCAGCGCCGTGAACAGCTTACGCTCCATCCGCCCTTCGAGATAAGGGCACGGCTGGGGCGCAGTCACGTAGAACTGCGGGGCGAGGGGCAGGGTATGGCGCATCGACGTCCTGTTCGGGTTACAGGTGATGATAGCAAGACGCCTCACACGCGCAACCCTGCATTCCGTCTGATCGTGGCGTCAGACCCTGCGGTTGAGTGCGGCGGTGCCCAGGACCATGTCCGTGAGGCCCTGACCGCGGCCCGATGTGGCCATCAGGATCACCGAAATCAGTTGCAGCGGGGCGACGGCCCAGCTGATCGTGTAGCCGACCGTGTGCAGGAACGCCGTGCCCAGATCAAACCGCGCGCCGTCGCGGTCGCGAAACTCGATCGCAAAGAGCCGCATGCCCAGTGTGGCGGAGCCGCCCGCAAGCGTGATCACCCGGTAGGCAAAGCCGACGACGGCCATGAGGCCGAGGAAAAAGAACGCTGCAAGGAACGCCGTGAACGGCAGGATGAGCAAACAGATGAGGGCGATCAGGATCGTATCGGCCACCCAGGCCATCAGGCGCTTGCCAGCGACATCGCGGTAGAACTGCGGTTGGGTGACAGGGTCGGCTAGCTGCATCGGTGGCTCCGGACAGGATGCGGCCCCGGATGGACCGGGGCCAGAGTGGTGGTGTGTGGCTTAGTCTTCGGACTTGGCCGCGTTGGCGCGCTCGTCCATGAACTGGTCGAATTCCGACTTGTCCTTGGCCTCGCGCAGACGCTCGAGGAAAGCCTCGAAATTGTGCTGCTCTTCTTCGAGGCGGCGCAGGGTGTCGGCCTTGTAGGCGTCAAAAGCCGAATTGCCGGTCGAGCGCATGGTGGTCATGGTGCGCCCCATGCGGCGGGTCGTGCAGGACTTTGAAAACATGCGTTTGCTCCAGATCATATAGGCGAGAAGGGCAAGGCCAATCGGCCAGAACAGGATGAACCCCAGGACCATGGCCGCGATCCAGGCGCCCTTGCCGTGGTCGTCAAGCCACCGCTCCGTGCGGGTAAACCAACCCTCCGAGCGGCGCGGTGCAGGTGCGGAGGTGGACATGGACGTCATTGCGTTACCTTTCGAGATATAGGGCATGGCCCGTTTCGGTGTATGTGAATGTTCTTCACATTGAATAAATGGGGATTGCAGCGCGTGATGCAAGGAAAAATGTGAACGTTTTTTACATACGCTGGACTTGCTGAATGAATTCAGCAGGTTGCGCGCCGGAAATCTGGAGGAGTTCCGCCGGTGTGGAACGGAAAACATGGTGTGGTGTGCCCGCAGCGGCCCAGATCACGTCAAAATCCATCAGCCGTGTGTCGGCAAAGGCGCGGATGGGGTTGAAGTGGCCCACGGGCGACACGCCCCCGATGGCAAACCCTGTCTGCGCCCGCACCAGTGCGGCGTCCGCCTTGCCCAGTGCCTCGCCCGAGACTGTCGCGGCGCGCGCCGGGTCGACCTTGTTGCCGCCTGCGGTCAGGAACAAGATGGCGTTGCCGCTGACCTCTCCGCGAAAGATGATGGATTTTGCAATCTGGTCGATCTCGCAGCCGATGGCCGCGGCCGCATCCGCTGCCGTCCGGGCCAGCGGCGTCTCCACGATCTCGGTGTCGATACCTGCGGCCTCAAGGGCGGCGCGGACGCGTTTCAGGCTCTTGCTCATGGCGCGCACCCTAACTGCGGGTCCGCGACGCACAAGGGGCATTGACGGAGCCGCGCGCCGGGGGAAGGGTGCGGATCATGTCGCTGATCTCTGCCCTTACGTCCATGCCGCGCCCGTTCCAGCCCGAGCGGGGGCGCGAGGTGGCGGATGCAGTCGGCGTCACGGACCCGGTCGCGCGCGACCTGCTGGCGGGTGTGGCGGGGAGCAGCCCATACCTCGCTGGCCTTATCGAGCGTGAGGCAGAGTGGGTGCCCGTCGCGCTGGACGCGCCCGAGGACGCGCTGGCTGCGGTTATACAGCCACCGGAGGAGGGTGCGCTGAAACCCGCATTGCGGCAGGCCAAACGCCGGGTGGCGCTGCTGACGGCGCTGGCCGATCTGGGCGGGGCGTGGTCTCTGGAGCAGGTGACAGGTGCGCTGACCGATTTGGCCGACATGGCCTGCGAGGCCGCGTTGCAAGACGGTCTTGCCGCACAGCGCAAGCGCGGCAAGCTGCCCGGGGGTGAGGTCGGCCTCTTTGTCCTCGCCATGGGCAAGATGGGCGCGGGCGAGCTGAACTATTCGTCCGACATCGACCTGATCTGCCTCTTTGACGAGACGCGCCATGCGCCCGGGGATTACCCGATCATCCGCAGTGCCTGCGTCAAGGCAGTGCAGCAGATGTGCACCACGCTCAGCGACCTGACCGAGGATGGCTACGTGTTTCGGACCGATCTGCGCCTGCGTCCCGATCCGGCGGTCACGCCTGTCGTGCTGTCCGCTGGCGCGGCGGAGCGGTACTATGAAAGCCTGGGCCGCACCTGGGAACGCGCGGCCTATATCAAGGCGCGGCCCTGTGCGGGCGACCTGACGGCGGGGCGTACGTTTCTCGACGATCTGCGCCCCTTTGTCTGGCGGCGGCACCTCGACTTTGCCGCCGTACAGGACGCCCACGACATGCGGCTCGCCATTCGCGCGCACAAGGGCACGGGCGGTCCGATCACCTTGCCGGGCCACAACATGAAGCTGGGGCGCGGCGGTATCCGCGAGATTGAGTTTTTTACCCAGACACGCCAGCTGATCGCCGGCGGGCGAGACCCCGATCTGAGGGTGCGCGGCACGGTCGAGGGGCTCGCAAGGCTTGCCGACAAGGACTGGATCACCGCGACCCAAGCCATGCAGCTGACGGATCACTATCGCTATGCCCGCATGATCGAACACCGGGTGCAGATGGTGCAGGATGCCCAGACCCACACACTGCCGCGCAATGACGAAGGGTTCGACCGGCTGGCCGCCATGATGGACACCGATGCAGGCAGCCTGCGCGATACGTTGCGCACACGCCTGTCCGAGGTGCACAGCGAGACCGAAGGGTTCTTTGCCCCCGACGCTGGTGCCGCCCACGCACCCGCACCCATCGACGCGGGCGTGCAGGCACGGTGGCGCAGCTATCCCGCGTTGCGGTCGGAACGGGGGGCGGCCCTGTTCGATCGGATCGAGCCGATGCTGCTGTCGCGGCTGGACGAGGCCGCCCGCCCGCACGAGGCGCTGCTGGCCTTTGACGGCTTTCTTGCGGGGTTGCCTGCCGGTGTGCAGCTGTTTTCGCTGTTTGAGGCGAACCCGTCGCTGGTTGATCTGCTGGTGGACATCGTCAGCACATCGCCTGCGCTGGCCACTTACCTGTCGCGCAACGCCCAAGTGCTGGACGCGGTGCTGGGCGGCAGCTTTTTCGCGCCGTGGCCGGGGCAGGACGCGTTGCAGGCCGATGCCGCGGCGCGCATGGCCGCCATCAGCGATTACGAGGCCAAGCTGGACACGATCCGCGTCTGGGCCCGCGAATGGCATTTCCGCATCGGCGTGCATATGCTGCGGTCGCTGGTCGCTGCCGAGGAGGCGGGGCAGCACTATGCCGAACTCGCCTCTGCGTGCGTGGGTGCCCTCTGGCCCGAGGTGACGGCGCAGTTTGCCCGACGGCACGGGGAGCCGCCGGGGCGTGGGGCGGTGGTGCTGGGCATGGGCTCGCTCGGGGCAGGGCGCCTGACACCGCAATCCGATCTGGACCTGATCGTGATCTATGACGCCCAAGGGGTCGAGATGTCGGACGGGGCGCGGCCCTTGCCGGCGCGCAGCTACTATGCCCGTCTGACCCAGGCGATGATCACCGCGATCACGGCACAGACGGCGCAAGGCCGCCTCTATGAGGCGGATATGCGGCTGCGCCCGTCGGGCAATCAGGGGCCGGTCGCCACCAGCTGGCCCGCCTTTCAGAGCTATCAGCGCAGCGATGCGTGGTTTTGGGAGCATCTGGCGCTGACCCGCGCACGGCCCGTGGCCGGCACCGACAGCCTCGCCGAGGATATCGAGGCGTTGCGCGGCGATGTGCTGGCCAGCCCGCGCGACACCGGGCAGGTCCTGCGCGACCTGTCGGAGATGCGCGCACGCATCGCCGCCTCCAAGGCCCCGAGATCGGCGTGGGAGGTCAAGGTCGGCCCGGGCCGCCTGCAGGACATCGAACTGCTGTCCCAGACCGGTGTGCTGCTGGATGGATCATCCGCCCGCGATACGGCCACCGGGCTGCAAGCCTGCGCGCGCGCCGGCCTGATATCTGAGACGCAGGCGGCAACGCTCACCGACACCTACGCGTTGCTCGCCCGGGTGCAAATGGCGGCACGTCTGCTCAGCACCGAACCCATCGACGCCGATGCGATCGGCGCAGGCGGGCAGGCGATCCTGTTGCGCGCCACCGAAACCGAGCGCATAGAGGCCATCGAGGCGCGGCTGACCGAGGCCTATGCCGCAGGTGCCGCCATCATCGACGCAAGCCTGAAGGGAGAACGGGCAACATGACCAAGTCAGGCGACCCGAACGACCCCAAGGGGCTGATCTTTGAGGCGTACCGGATCGAGGATATCACCAAGCCCGATTGCCGGACGATCTTCCTCGACTGGGCGCTGAGCCTGCCGGTCGACCGCGCGCAGGACGCCGCGCTGGCGGCATTGCTGGCCGAATACGGCAGCGATCACCCCGACCACCCCATGACGCAGGTGCTCCGCGAGGGGCGTCAGCACATCGCCACACCGCGCCGCAGGGGCGGCTGGCGCGGGCGCTCGCGCCGGGCATCGTCCTGACCGCGACACCAAACAACCCCGCATTTCGCGCAAATTTGTCGCAAATTCGCCCCAATTCAGGGCCATTTTCCGATCCATAACCAGAGGTGGCATCAGACCACCACACCGATTGGAGAGTGGATATGAAACGCATCAGGATTGCCGTGTTGCTTGCGATGGGCGGCCTCGTGTCGGCCTGCGCCGCACCGACCGTGCCCGGCAACAACGCCCCGTTCGAGGCGACACCGCTGTCGTCGACAGGCGCTGCAGCAGAGCAGATCACCAAAGGCACCCCCGACGCCGCACCGCTGACGGATGTGCACGTCAAGGCGATCACCATCACCGTGCCGCGCAGCCTCACCGTGTCGGAGGCGAACCGCTACATCCCCAAGGGCGACATCGTCTGGCGCGGCGATCCGATCGGTGACCGCCATGCGCAGGTCGCCGCCATCTTTGACACCGCGATTACGCGGGGCGCGCAATCCGTGCAGGGTGCTGTTCCGGTCGCGCTCGACATCGAGGTGGCGCGGTTTCATGCGCTGACGGAAAAGGCGCGCTATTCTGTGGGCGGCGTGCACAATATCAGCTTTGAGCTGACGCTGCGCGACCCGGCGACCGGTGCCGCGCTGTCGGAGACGCGGCTGGTGCAGGCCGACCTCGACGGCTTTGGCGGCCAGCAGGCGATCAACGCCGATGCGCGCGGCCAGACCCAAAAGGTGCGCATCACCGATCACCTCGCCGAGGTGATCCGGCAGGAACTGACACGCGCCGAAGGGTTTGAAAACCCGCGCCTTGGTTTCGTGCAGGCGATGAACAAGCGGCAAAAGTGATCTTTCGCATCTGATCGCAAAGACGTAGAGGAGGGCGCAATGACTGCGCCCTCTTTTTCCGTTCCCGACCTGCCCCGCGTGCGTTTGCGCCCCAAGGTCGACGCCCGCCGCATCCGCCACGGCCACCCCTGGGCCTATGCCAACGAGGTCGTGACCGACCGCCGGACCAAGGCGCTGGCCCCCGGCACGCTCGCCGTGCTGGAGGATGACGCCCGCAGCCCGATGGGCGTGGTGGCGGTCAATCCGGCCTCCCGCATCTTTGCCCGTATGCTCGACCGTGATCCTGCGGCACAGATCGATGCCGCCTGGCTGGAGGCGCGGCTGGCGCGGGCCCTGTCCTTGCGCACGCGGCTCTACCATGCGCCGTTCTACCGGCTGATCCACGCAGAGGCGGACGGGTTGCCCGGCGTGATCATCGACCGGTTCGACGATGTGCTGGTGGTGCAACCCAATGCGGCCTGGGCCGAGGTATTGCTCGACCCGCTGGTGGATGCCGCCATGGCTGTCACCGGGGCGACCACCGTGATCAAGAATGCGTCGGGCCGCACCCGCACCCTTGAGGGGCTCGATGATGTGTCGGGCGTTGCCCGGGGCAATGCGCCCAAAGGGCCGATCCAGGTGCCGATGAACCGGGCCACCTATATGGCCGACGTGATGGGCGGGCAAAAAACCGGGCTCTATTTCGATCAGCGTCCCAATCACGCCTTTGCGCAGCGGCTGGCGGACGGCGCGCGCGTGTTGGACGTGTTTTCGCATGTGGGCGGCTTTGGCCTTGCCGCGCTGGCGGGTGGGGCTGTGCATGTGACCTGTGTCGACGGGGCGGCACCGGCGCTGGCGCTGGCGTCGGAGGGTGCGGCGCATATGGGCGCGGCGGACCGCTTTGCCACACGCCAGGGTGATGCGTTTGACGTGCTCACGGCACTTGCCGACGAAGGGGCGACGTTCGACATGGTGATCTGTGATCCGCCGGCCTTTGCCCCGTCCAGACAGGCGCTGGAGGCGGGGTTGCGCGCCTACGAACGGATTGCGCGACTGGCCGCAGGGCTGGTGTCCGAAGGCGGTATTTTGGGCCTGTGCAGCTGCTCGCACGCGGCGGATCTGGGCAAGTTTCACGCCGCCTCCGCCCGCGGGATCGGGCGGGCGGGGCGCAGTGCGGCGCTGATCCACACCGGCTTTGCCGGGCCGGATCATCCGCAGCTGCCGCAACTGGCCGAAACCGGCTATCTCAAGGCGCTGTTTTTCCGCCTATGAAGGTCCTTATCGACGCCAACGTTCTGTTTCCGACCGTGATGCGCGAGGTGGTGCTGGGTGTGGCGGGGCAGGGGCTGTTCCAACCCCTCTGGTCACTCCGCATCCTTGAGGAATGGGCCCGCGCCGCCGCACGGCTGGGCCCTGTGGCCGAGGCGCAGGCGCGTGGTGAGATTGCGCAGCTTGGCGCCGCGTGGCCGCGTGCGCTGGTGCGCCACCCGCCGGAGCTTGAGGCGCGGCTGTGGCTGCCGGACCCGAACGACGTCCACGTTCTGGCGGCGGCCATCCACGGCTCCGCCGACATCATCATGACGGTGAATGCCAAAGATTTCCCGCGCAACATCCTCGCCGAAGAGGGGTTGTCGCGCGTTGATCCTGACGGCTACCTGCAACACTGCGCGCAGGCCAGCCCGGCAGCGGTCGCCGCTGTGGCGCAAACCGTGCTGGACGAGGCGCGGCGTCTGTCGGGGGAGGCGTGGACGCTGCGCGCGCTCTTCAAAAAGGCGCGCCTGCCGCGTCTGGGCAAGACGCTCGAAGCCGCCGGGTCTGACTAACTGACATATCCCGCCACCGCCTGATCCAGCTGCTTCAGCACCGACCGGTTCAGCTTGAGCATCTTTTGCACGGCCAGCGCATCGGGCGGGGTGTCAGAGGTGGTGGCGTTGATCGTCGGGGCCATCTTGCTCCAGAACAGCTGGGCGGTGCGCAGGTTGCGGGACACGCGCGCGGTCGGCGGCTCCGCGATTTGCGGATCGCCTGCGCCGAGCCGGGCAAAGCTGTCGGTGATCTCATCCATGGTTCCGACAAGGCGGGCGCGCATCCCCGCGCCACCGATATCAAACAGGACAAAGCACATCTCGACCAGCGCGCATTGGGTCAGCATCCGACTATGTGCCGCCAGCTGTGCCGCGGCCCGCAGTTCGGTCGCAGCCCCCGGCAATTCGAGTGTGTGCAGGAAATGCGACGACAGGTGATTGGCGGCAGCGACCGTCGGACCGGTGTCGCGGATGATCTGGCGCATCACGACGCTGTGCAGGTCCCCGGCGATGATCTGGTCAATCGCGGGGCGGTAGCCGCGCCATTCCGAGGCCGACACGGCAATGGCCGTCAGATCGCGCGGCTCCTGCGTGGCCTCCAGCCCCATCCACTCGTGCCCGTCACGCAGCGCGGTCAGCGTGGTGCTGTAGGTGTCGGCATGTTCCATCGCCTGCGCGCCGAGCCGCCCGGGATCGATCCCGCCCATGGCAAAGCAGGCGGCGGCACTCATGCTCTGGATCAGGGTGGCTTGCCGCAGTGACAGGGTCACACGTGCCACGCGGTCGCCAGTGTCCGCGCGGGCGGTGCGGGGGCCTGCGTAGCACATTGCCAGCATGGCAAAGAGGATGCACAGAAATCTCACGGGGTCAGTCACACTGTCTTGTTCGTGACGACCTGTCTATCCGTGGGATGTTACCAGAGTGCTAAGACGGCTCGCTGATCTGCCAGCGCGTCTCCAGCTTGCGCAATGCGGCGATGCGGTCGTCGGTCTTGGGGTGGCTCATCAGCCAGGCCGGTGCGGCCCCCATGCGAACCTGCGTCAGCTTCTCCAGCTTTTCAAACAGCGATATCTGCGGCGCGACACCGATGCCCGCCTTGGTCAGCAGCGCGGCGGCGTAAGCGTCCGCTTCGTATTCGTCGCTGCGCGATAGACGCGCGGCAAGCAGACTGGTGAGGATGTTGGCGATCCAGACGCCGATGCCCGGAATAAACCGCGACAGCACCATGGCCAGGGCGGTGCGCAGCGCGTTCTGCCCGGAAAAGTCGATCATCCGCCGGCGGCTGTGCCCCAGCGCCACATGCCCCAGCTCGTGCGCGATCACGCTGGCCATTTCGGCGGCCGACACTTCGCCCTGCCGGAATTTGTTGTAGAATCCCCGGGTGATAAAGATGCGCCCGTCCGGTGCGGCCAGCCCATTGATCGGGTCAATCTCGTAGATGTGCACCCGGATGCGCGGCAGCTCGAGCGCGGCGGCCATCTGATCGCACAGCGTGCGGAGCATCGGATCGGCCAGTTCGGTCGATTGCGCGTCCAGCTCACGCGCCGTGCGCCAGACCGAAAAACGGTACATGACCAGACCGTATAGCAACGCAAGGAGGATGGGCGTGAGTTTTAACATTACTGGAATATGGGGCCGTTGCCTCGTGTCGGCAACTGCGTTCAGCTGTCCCAAGCGACCGGCACGGCGCGTGGCCCGCGAAAGGCCCAGCCTGCAAAGGTAACATCGGCCGTCAAACGCAGGTTGGGAAGCTGATCAAACAGCATCGGCAGGGCATGGCCCGCAATCAACGTGCGCGAGGCCGCAGCGCCTGCGCAGAAATGCGGTCCGGCACCGAACGGGATTGCGCGACCGGTGTCGCGGGTCAGGTCGAACTGGTCTGGGTCGGCGAAATGCGCGCTGTCCCGGCAGGCCGAGCCGAACATGAGAAAGATCAGTTCGTCGGCCTCGAAACTGACATCGCAAGCGGTGTCATTTCGGGCGACACGGCGTGGTGACATCCCGATCGGGGCAACCAAGCGGACATATTCGTCAAAGGCGTTGTCCCATGTGGCCTTGCCCGCCCGGATATGCGCGCATTGGTCAGGATGTGTCAGCAGCGCCCAGACAGCGCCCGCAATGGCATCGCGCGGCTCATTCTGGCCGCCACCGATGATCACGCGCACATTGCCCGCAATTTCGTCCAGCGTCAGGCCCGCCTGATCAAGGACCGATATGATGGACAGATCGGGCGCCGCGCGCAGCTGTGGCAGCCGATCCTTGATCAAGTCCATCACGCGATCGGCATAGCTGTATCCGAGCGCGTCAACCGCCGGGTCCTTCTGGTAGTTGGCTGCGGCGTCCAGCATGGCCTGGCTGGCCGCATCCATCTCTGCACCATCCATGTTGGTCAGCCCTGTCATCAGCCGCAGCGCATCCGCCGCGACCGGCATGGCATAGTCGATCACCAACTCGCACGCGCCACACGGCTTCAGCCGGTCTATATGCTGCTGCACGATATCGCGGAACTGCGGGGCCAGCACGTCACGTACGGTGCGCGGGCTGAGCGCAGGGAACAATGCCTTGCGTTCGCGCATATGGGCGTCGCCGTCCTTGCGCATCATGTTGCTGCCCATCACACGTGTCAGCAGACCGTCGGGTTGCACACTCGAGAACAGGTCAGTCCGCTTTTCCTCGCGGAACACATCGTCGCGGCGGGTGAACAGGGTGGCGCCAAGTTCAGGCACGAAACAAACGGGCGTGTCTGTGCGCATCTGTGCCAGCGCCGGATAGGGGTCCGCATGAAAGGCGGTTGGGTCGATGTGGACAACGGGCGCGGAGGACATTGGGCAAGGCTACCGCAGTGATGTTTGTCGGAAAAGGATTAACGCGTCAGCGCGCGCATCCCCCGTGCCAGCCCCTCGAGCGTCATGGGCACCATGGCGTCGGTGCCAAAAATTTCGCGGATCATGCCGATGGAGTGGGTGTAGCCCCAGTATTTCTCGGGCACCGGGTTGATCCACAGGTTGGAGGCCCACTGGTCCCGCGCGCGCTGCAGCCAGACCTGTCCGGCCTCCTGGTTCCAGTGCTCATTCGCGCCGCCGGGATAGGCGACCTCGTAGGGCGACATGCTGGCGTCCCCCACAAAGATGCATTTGTAGTCGGGGCCATAGGTCCGCAGGATCTCATGCGTGGGTGTTTGCGCATCCCAGCGGCGGCGGTTGTCGCGCCACACGCCCTCATAAAGGCAGTTGTGAAAGTAGAAATACTCCAGATGCTTGAACTCGGACTTGGCGGCAGAAAATAGCTCTTCGACGACCTTGATATGCGGGTCCATGCTGCCGCCCACATCGAGGAACAGCAGCACCTTGACCGCATTGCGCCGCTCGGGCCGGGTTTGCACGTCGAGATAGCCGTGCTCGGCCGTGGCGCGGATGGTGCCGTTCAGGTCCAGCTCTTCTGCGGCGCCGTCGCGGGCCCAGCGGCGCAGCCGCTTGAGTGCCACCTTGATGTTGCGTGTGCCCAGTTCGACCGTGTCGTCGAGGTTTTTGAACTCACGTTTGTCCCACACCTTGACCGCGCGCTGGTGGCGGCTTTCCTTTTGGCCGATGCGCACGCCTTCGGGGTTGTAGCCGTAGGCACCGAAAGGTGAGGTGCCTGCGGTGCCGATCCACTTGTTGCCGCCTTGATGCCGGTCCTTCTGCTCCTCAAGCCGTTTCTTGAGCGTTTCCATCAGCTTGTCAAAGCCGCCTAAGGCTTCGATCTCGGCGCGCTCTTCTTCGCTCAGATGCTTTTCAGCCATCTTTTCCAGCCAGTCGGCAGGGATGTCGACCGCCTCCAGCACCGCGTCGATGCTGATCCCCTCCAGCCCCTCGAACGCGGCGGCAAAGGCGCGGTCGAACTTGTCGATATTGCGCTCGTCCTTGACCAGGCTCAGACGCGCCAGATAGTAGAACGCCTCGATGTCATATGTGGCAAGACCGGCCTGCAACCCTTCGAGAAAGCTCAGGAATTCGCGCATGGACACCGGAATGCCCGCCCGTCTGAGATGTTCGAAGAAGGGCAGGAACATCAGCTAAACACACCGCTGCGGTCAAGGATGATGGTCACGATCAGACCCAGCAGGGCAAAGGCGATACCGTAGGCGGCGGCATATTGCGCGATATCCAGCCCTTTGCCACCCCGGCGGCGCGCGGTAAAGCCGCCGATGAGGCCGCCGATCAGTGCCGCTGGGATATAGATCATGTCGCGCCTTTCCTGTTCCTTGGCAGGGAGTTAGGCGCGAAACTTAACCTTTCAACGGGCTCAGCGAAGAGATTTCCCGCAGCTTGGCCCGCACCGCCCAATCCGAGCCAAAGCCGTAGCGCGCCCAGCCGAGGCTGTCCAGCCTGACGGTGCGTGCCTCTGCCGTGCGGCCCTGCAGGTCCAGCGCTTCGGCGCGCAACAGCAGGAGCGTGGACAGCAGGGCGGCGTTTTCATTCTGCGCAGCTTCGTCGATATGACGTGACAGAATGACCATCGCGGCATCGCCATCACCACGCGTGATCGCATAGGCCGCCAGCTGCGTGGCCACATAGGCCCGGTGCAGTGTGGCCCCCGGTGTCGCGGCATAGAACTGGTCGGCCGCTCGGAAATGCGTCTGGGCAGCCTTGGGATCGCTCGACATCAGCAGACGCCCGTTGGCGTAATGCGCAAAGGCGCGGCGGTGATCGCGCCAGCCCATGGCCTGCGCGATTTCAAGGGCGCGGGTGGCAGCGACACGTCGTTCGTTCGCGTTGGCACCGGGGCCGAGCGCCGTCTGCACGGCCTCGCTCCAGGCGCGGGGCGTGCGGGTCGCGAATTTGGCCGGCAGCGCCTCACCATCGGGATTGATCCGCTCAAAGATCAACGGCAGCATCTGCGCCACCTGACCGCGCGTCATGCCGGAGCGCAGTTCGGGCGCGTAGTAGGCCTTGAGCATCATCATGTCGAAGCCGGTCAGCACCGTGTGCACATTGTCGTCGTTAAACACGGAGTCGGGCAACCGGTAAAGGTCGTTCAGCGGGCCGATGGCCTGCGCCAGTTCCTCGTGCAGGCAGTCGCGCACCTCTTGGGGGCTGGCGTCATTGGGCAGGAAGATCGCGAGTTTCTCGCGCTTGCGCAGGGCGGACCAGCTGGTGCGGGTGCTGCGGCGGTTGGGCTTGTATTCGCGGATGGTTTCGATGTTGGGCACGACGAAACACGCGGCATGGGGCAGGGCGCGGCGGATTTCGGCGCGGCTGACCGCCTCGATGGTGATGTTGGCGGTATTGCCGGGGGCGGCCTCGTAGATGTCGATCCCCGCTTCGGTCTGCAAGCGGTGCATCAGGCGGCGCAGATCACCGCCCAGCGACGCGGGCGGCGCACCGGTGACGCGCACGGAAATAGGCCCTTCGAACCTGGTAAAGATCGGCAGATCGCGGCCCGATTCCAGCTGAAAGCTGAGTTCGATGAAGTCGAGCGCCAGATCGTTGTTGGACTTGACGGGCGCGGCAGGCCGCGGCGGGCCGAACGTCTTCATCGGTGGCAGGTCAGAGGCTTGCGGCAACGCCCGTGAGGCGGTGTCGCCCGGCGTCACGGGCACGCAGGCATTGAGCAACAGAACAAAGGGGAGGACAAAGCGGCGCATCGTTGATTATCCCCGTTCGTATTTGATGAAGGGGGACAGGGTGCCGATGCGGTCATAGAGCTTGCGCGCCTCGGCGTTGAAATCCTGTGTGAGCCAATAAACGGACGGGCTACCAGCCGCATCGGCGGCATCGTAGACGGCCTGGATCAGACGGCGACCGACGCCCTGGCCACGCACGCTTGGGTCAGCGTAAAGGTCCTGCAGGTAACAGACGTTTTCGACGCGCCAGCAGTGGCGGTGAAACAGGTAGTGGACCAGGCCGACCAGCTTGCCCGCGCGGTCCGCGACAAGGGCCGAAAAATCCTGGGGGTCGGGGCCGATCAGACGCGCGAACGTGGTGTCAAAGACCGCCTTGGGGCGGGACGTGCCGTAGAACTCAAGATACGCGGCCCACAGACCGTCCCATTGCGGGCGATCCGACAAAGTCAGCGGGCGCACGTCGAGTGCGTCGTTCGGGGTCATTAATACTGCCTGCCTGCTTTTTAGCATATTGGATGCGGGCGTTTTCGCCTCTCATCACGGTCAAGATATGGAGCATTTCAGGCAAAAGAAAGACATTTTATCCACAGGCTGGATGGCGGGGGTGTCACGCCCCCCGATGTGGCCAAAAAGTCCCGGTTTTTGGGTGGCTTAGCTGCGGTGGTCTGGCGCACGCCAAGTGCTGCGGGCAATGCGCTGCCCACAGGTTGGATGTCAGGATTGGACGCGTCGGGTGCGCTTGAACTAGCGCTGCCCGCGCGCCAGAAAGGCCAGCCGTTCGAACAGGTGCACGTCCTGTTCGTTCTTCAGCAGTGCACCGTGCAGCTTGGGCAGGGCGCTGGCCCCGTCGGATTTGAGGTCTTCGGCGTCCATATCCTCGGCCAGCAGAAGCTTGAGCCAGTCGAGCACTTCGGAGGTGGATGGCTTTTTCTTGAGCCCCTGCTGGTCGCGGATCTCGAAAAACTGGGTGAGGGCTGTGGTCAGCAGGGTCTGTTTGATGCCCGGATGGTGCACCTCGACGATGGCCTTGAGCGTGTCCATGTCGGGAAACTGGATATAGTGAAAGAAACAGCGGCGCAGGAAGGCGTCCGGCAGCTCTTTTTCGTTGTTGGAGGTGATGATGACCACGGGGCGCTGGCGCGCCTGAATGGTTTCACCCGTCTCGTAGACAAAGAACTCCATCTTGTCGAGTTCCTGCAGCAGGTCGTTGGGAAACTCGATGTCGGCTTTGTCGATCTCGTCGATGAGCAGCACGACCTTCTCGTCCGCTTCGAACGCTTCCCAGAGCTTGCCCTTCTTGATGTAGTTGGACACGTCATGCACGCGGTCGTCACCCAACTGGCTGTCGCGCAGGCGCGACACGGCGTCGTATTCGTAGAGACCCTGTTGCGCGCGGGTGGTCGATTTGATGTTCCATTCGATCAGCCGCAGGCCCAGACTGCGCGCCACCTGCTTGGCAAGCTCAGTCTTGCCGGTGCCCGGTTCGCCCTTGACCAGCAAGGGGCGTTCGAGCGTGACGGCCGCATTCACGGCGATCGTCAGATCATCGGTGGCGATGTAGGCATCTGTGCCTTGGAATTTCATGTGGGATCACCTTGTTGCGGGCCTGAGTTCATGGAAACGCTTTTACGAGATGTGGCGCATGATTGTGTAGTGACAATCCCATATACCTCCGGTAGACGCTGCGGCAGGGAGCCGGTGGGGCGATGCACGAGGAGCCAACAGGACCGTTCATGGCCAACGCAAGTCGTATTGAGGGGAATGAAATGAAGCAGGAAATGTTCTTGCCGGACGATTACCGCCCGGCCGAAGACGAGCCGTTCATGAACGATCGGCAGATCGAGTATTTTCGCCGCAAGCTGCACACGTGGAAAGGCGAACTGCTCGCCGGCAGCCGCGACACCATCGAAGGGTTGCAGGACGGCACGCGCAACATCCCGGACGTGGCCGACCGCGCGTCGGAGGAAACCGATCGCGCGCTGGAACTGCGCACCCGCGACCGGCAGCGCAAGCTGGTGGCCAAGATCGACGCGGCGCTGCGCCGGATCGACGAGGGTGAATACGGCTACTGCATCGTGACCGGTGAGCCGATTTCGCTAAAACGTCTGGACGCGCGGCCCATCGCGACGATGAGCCTTGAGGCGCAGGAGCGTCACGAGCGCCGTGAAAAGGTGCATCGCGACGACTGACGCGGCCTCGATAGCAAAGTTGCAAAGGCGTGCCGGTGGCGCGCCTTTTTCGTTGGTGGGGCGGTCTGTTTGCTGCGCAAAGGCGCCCACCCACCAACCCTGCTGGTTTTTTCGCCTCGGGCTCACCAAAACCAGAATGTCCGGAGCCGCCATCACCTGATCTCTGGCGTGACAGAGCCGTCAGCCCTTGCCAAGCACAATAGCCGTATCCCCGTTCCGGGGCCCCTCGGCGATTGAGCTTGGCAAGGTCCGTCGCCCCCGTCCCTAGGAGAGCAGGCGAAGGCGGCTCCGAAACCAGGGTTCAGGCAAAGGTATCGGCGAAGGCGCTGCGGTAAAGCGCGGACAGATCGGCGAGGGGCGCGCTGGCGGTGTTGGAGAACCGCACGCTGTCGGAGGTGAATTTGCCCACCGACTGGATCGGCACGCCGGCGCGGCCTGCCGCAATCATCAGTGCCTCGGCCTTGTCGAAGCTGCAGGCGATCAGGTAGCGCGCCTGGTCCTCGCCAAAGAGGAAGGCGCTGTCGTTGCTGTCGAGGCAGAGACCGACGCCCGCGGCTTCGGCCATCTCAAAGGCGGCGAGGGCGAGGCCGCCATCGCTGATGTCGGTGCAGGCGTTGATCCAGGCGCGGTTGTCACGGATGAAGTCGCCATGCCGTTTTTCTGCGTCGAGGTCGACAGGCGGCGCGTCGCCTTCGGCGCGGCCGAACACTTCGGACAGAAGCGCGGATTGGCCAAGGTGGCCGGTCGTTTCGCCGACCAGCAGGAGGACATGCCCGTCGCGCACATCGCAGCCGATCATCTCGTCCGGAGTGGCGATCAGGCCGACGGCGCCGATTGTGGGTGTGGGCAGGATGCCCTTGCCATCGGTCTCGTTATAAAGCGACACGTTGCCCGAAACGATCGGCATGTCGAGGGCGCGGCAGGCCTGCCCGATGCCGTCGAGCGCGCCGACGAACTGGCCCATGATCTCGGGCTTTTCGGGGTTGCCGAAGTTGAGGTTGTCGGTCGTGGCCAGCGGTGTGGCCCCGGTGGCGGTGAGATTGCGGTAGGCCTCGGCGACGGCCTGTTTGCCGCCCTCGACCGGGTTGGCCTGCACATAACGCGGGGTCACGTCGGAGGTGAAGGCCAGCGCCTTGTCGGTGCCGTGCACGCGCATGATGCCGGCGCCAAGGCCGGGGATGCGCGCGCTGTCGGCCATGACCATGGTGTCGTATTGCTCGTAGACCCAGGCCTTGGCGCAGTAGTTGGGGCTGACCAGCAGGGCTTTGAGCGCGTCCACCGGGTCCACGCCCGGCACATCGCCAAAGGGCTCAGGCGCGGGCGTCGGCACCCAGGGGCGGTCGTATTCGGGGGCTTCGGAGGAGAGTTTCGACAGCGGCAGGTCGGCCTTGAGCGTACCGTCATGTTCGATGACGAAGCGGTCATCGGGGATCGTCTCGCCCACGATGGCGAAATCGAGGTCCCATTTGTCGAACACGGCCTTGGCCTCGGCCTCCAGTTCCGGGCGCAGGACCATGAGCATGCGCTCCTGGCTCTCCGACAGCATCATCTCGTAGGCGGTCATGTTCTCTTCGCGCACGGGCACGGCGTTGAGGTTCAGACGCACGCCGAGGCCGCCCTTGTCGCCCATCTCTACGGCGGAACAGGTGAGGCCCGCGGCGCCCATATCCTGGATCGAGATCACGGCGCCGGTGGCCATCAACTCCAGCGTCGCCTCCATCAGGCGTTTTTCGGTGAAAGGGTCGCCGACCTGCACGGTGGGGCGCTTTTCCTCGATCGTGTCGTCAAATTCGGCGGAGGCCATGGTCGCACCGCCCACGCCATCGCGGCCCGTCTTGGCACCGAGGTACACAACGGGCATGCCCACGCCGGAGGCGGCGGAGTAGAAGATCTTGTCGGCATCGGCGAGGCCCGCGGCAAAGGCGTTCACGAGGCAGTTGCCGTTGTAGGCCGGATCAAACCGCACCTCGCCACCCGCGCAGGGCACGCCAAAGGCGTTGCCGTAGCCGCCGATGCCCTCGACCACACCATGGACCAGCTGGCGCGTCTTGGGGTGCGACGGTTCGCCGAAACTCAACGCGTTCATCGAGGCAATGGGGCGTGCGCCCATGGTAAAGACGTCGCGCAGGATGCCCCCGACGCCGGTGGCGGCACCCTGATAGGGCTCGATGTAGCTGGGGTGGTTGTGGCTTTCCATCTTGAACACGACGGCCTGCCCGTCGCCGATATCGACGACACCGGCATTCTCACCGGGGCCGCAGATAACCTGCGGGCCGGTGGTGGGCAGCTTTTTCAAGTGCAGTTTGGAGGATTTGTAGGAACAGTGTTCGTTCCACATGGCCGAGAAAATGCCCAGTTCGGTAAAGGTGGGCACGCGGCCGATGATCTCGAGGATGCGCGCATATTCATCGGGGCTGAGCCCGTGCGCGGCTATCAGTTCCTCTGTGATCGCTGGTTCCGTCATGTCCCGCATCCCCCGGCCCGTATGATTTGGGGGTTCTTAACGGGGCCGGGGGGGAGGGGGAAGGGGGCGTGTGCCTTCAGCGGCGCGGCAGAAAGACGGTGATTGCACCGGCGCTGTCGGAGGCGGGCGATTGCGCCTTGTTGCGGACGCGCTGGGTGCTGGCCTCAAGCACCAGATCATTGCCGCGCAGGGTCAGCTGATCCGCTGGCGTGGTGATCACCACGTCCCGTCCGCGAAAGCGAAAGACGGAGCCGGAGCGGTTGAACAAGAACAGCTTGGTGTTGCGGGAGCCGACGCGGATGCCATTGCTGACCCCCAGAAAGTCGCCGTCGGCGGTAAAGACGCGAATGCCGCTTTTGCCTTCGATGGCCTGGATGTCGGCGGCACTCAGATCGGCGGCGGCGACGGTTGCGGTGACGCTCATCATCAGGGCGGCGGCGGTGGCTTTGAAAAATGTCATGGTCAGATCCTTTCGGTTGCGTTGAACCCGAAATGGATCGCACCCCATGGACCTGAAAGAGGCCATAACGCCGATGTGCGAACTGCTACAATTCTGCTCGCAGTGTCTCCAGCAGCGTGTGATGCGGTGCGCCCGAGGGGGGGACAGAAGCGCACCGCAAACGGCGCGTTAGCGCCGGGGCAGGATGATGTCGATCATGTCATCGTCCTGCTTGAACTTGGTGGCTTTGATCTTGATCCGCTGCGCGTCGGAGTTCAGCACGATGGCGTTGGCCTGCAGGCTGATTTCGCTGGTTGGGGTGCGCACGACGACGTCCTTGCCACGGAACCGGAACAGCGAGCCTTGCGAGGGGCGCACGAAGATCGAGGCACGGTCGCCACTGACGGACGCGCCTTCGATGGTGCCGACCAGCGCGCCGTCGATGGACACGACCGGCACACCGCGCAGCTTTTCCAGCTGGGCCGCTTCGGCGTCTGACAGGTCTGCCAGGCTGGCGGTTGCAGGCACCGACAGGGCCAGCGCGACCAAGGCCGATTTCAGCAGGGAGGAGGAAAACATGTTTGGGTCCTTTCAATCAGGTTGTACGAGAGTAACCCGCAGGCCCCGCGTTTCATTCGATCACGGCGCAGTCCTTTTTGCGTGAACGCGCTGTGGGTTCAGCGCCGGGGCAAATTGATCGTGATCGGCGCGTCCTCGGTCTGGACGAAATTGGCGCGCACGCGCACCCGGTCCCGGTCCGATAACAGGACCCATGCGCCGTTCACCAGCGTGATGTCGGAGGCAACGGTGTTCAGGACCAGCGGCTTGCCCAACCGGCTGAAGACCGAGCCCGGGACGGCGTCCAGAAACAGCCGGATCTTGTCGGCACTCACCGAACCGCCATCGGTTTCGCCCACCAGTGCGCCGTCCGAGGTCAGCACCTGCGCGTTGCGCGACTGGCGCAATTGTTCCAGTTCCGCGGCGCTCAGATCGGCGAGGGCGGGCGTTGCAAGGGCGGCGATCAGGGTTGCGGTCAGGGTCAATCCGGCGGGGCGGGGCATGGCGGTTTCCTTCTTGATGGGGTGCGATGGATACGCGCGCAGGCGCGACCCGGATTGCAACGTCACGGATTTGTGCGTGGCCCCGCCCGCTCAGTCGCCCGGCTTGCCGCCACCGCCGCCTGCCGCAGCGGCAGCCGCCTCGGCCTCTTCGACAACGGTCTGGGCCGCTTCGGCGGCGGCACCGGCAATGGCGGCCTTGTCCTCGTCATCCAGCGTGTCGTGCCCATCAAGGCCGGGGATCGCCACGCGCACCTCGCGGCGGGCAAAATCGATGCCGTTTTCCTCGAACTGGCGGTTCACCCGTGTCAGCAGCTCCTTGCGGATCGTGAACTGGGTGCCGGGCTTGGCCATGAACTTGCCCCGGATCACGATGCCCACATCGTCAAACTCCAGCACGCCCTGCGATTTGAACGGCTGGAGGAAGTCGTCCTTGAAGAGCTCGTCTTCCATCATCTCGGCACCGATGGTCTTGAAGATTTTCTTGACCTTGTTGGGGTCGGTGCCGAACGGCACGGTAAAGCGCAGCTTCATGATCACCCAGTCGCGGGAGTAGTTGGTGATCTTGGGGATCTCGCCATAGGGCAGCGTGTGTACGGGCCCGCGGTGGTGGCGCAGCTGCATCGACCGGATCGAGATTTTCTCGACCGTGCCCATGGTGCCGTCCACCTCGACGTATTCGCCGGTGCGGAACGCGTCATCGATGAGAAAGAAGATGCCCGACACCACGTCCGTCACCAGCTTTTGCGCGCCAAAGCCGATGGCCAGACCGACGATCCCGGCACCCGCCAGCAGCGGCGTCGTATCGACGCCGATGTTGCTGAGACCCAAGAGAAGGAACAGAACGACGATGGCCGCGCGACTGACGCCGAGGACGAGCGGCAAAACGGTCGATAGCCGCGAACCGCCCGCGCCGCCGCCATCTCCGCCCCCCATTTCCTCATTGTCGGGATCATATCCGGATGCGGTCATTTCAGCGGCAAGTTTGCGGTTGATGATCAAGGAGACCACTTCGTAGACGAGGTATCCCAGCGACATGATCATCATGAACTCGATCAGGTTCGCGGCGAACCGTTCGCCCACGCCCGCGGTCGCGATGGTTTCGGGTGACATGCCCCAAAAACTGGCGATCGCCAGCAGAACAATGCCGAACACGATCACACGTCCGATGCGGATGTAGGAGCGTTTGGTGGCATAGTAGGCGCGTTCGGCAACGGGTCCTTCGCCGGTCATCGGCGGGACAAGGTGTCGGACCAGACCGCGAATGGCCGTGTCCATGGCCGGTGCGAAAATCAAAAGGCCCATGGTCTTGTAGTGCGGCGCCGAAGCGAGCAACTCGAAATTGCCTGTACTGGCCACCACGTTGACGACCCACCACGTTCCCAGGGCCACAAAGATCGCAAAGTAGGGGTAGGCGCGTGCGATCCAGTCCTCAATCGGGCTGACATCCGGGTCCGACCCGCGCATCATCTGCACGCACGGCTCCCAATAGCGCCAAACGATCAGCGCGGCGTACAGGTGTACCGACAGGTTGATCCAAAAGCCGATTCGCGTCTCGCCCGGGGGCACGCCATTGGCTGCATTGAACGGCAGGATCACGGCACCGACACCGATCAGCAGGCAGAACCAGAACATATGAAAGGTCATCGCGCGCGCGGTTTCCGTGGTCCCGTGCACAAGACGATATGCAGGTGCCGTCGGGGCCATGAGAAAACGGACAATTGCGACACCCATGCGCGGCAAACCAATCAACCAGGGCCCAACAAGAGCAATGAAGGGGAAAAAGTACTGCGGCACGATCAATCGGTTGATCACAGCCGCAGCGATTAGAAAGACGACCACCGCGCCCACTTCTCCGACCAACCGTTTCCCCAGCGGTTGCAGCGCATCCCGAAGGCCAGGCGCATCACCTGCGACGTCTGGCAGGACAAGCCAGCGACGGAACACCCGGCGAAAGACGAGCTCAACGACAAGGGCGCCAATGAAGACCAGCGCAAAGTATCCCGCCAAAGCCATCAGACTGTTCGCACCGACAAAGTTGGCAAAATTCGAAAACGCCTTGCCTTGCTCGGAAAACAGAACGGGCAGACGTTCCACTGCTGTCGCGACAGACGAAAACGCGCCCGTCGTCACCGTGTCGAAAAGCCCACGAAGCGCGCCGTTGGCATCCTCTGCCGATGGGGCGGGGGGCGCGTTGATCTGTTCCAGCAGCAACGCGCGCACCTCGGCATCGCTGAGACGCGAGACCAGCGCGTTGACCGCCTCTTCGGTGAGTGGGTCCGGCAGCTCAGGAACCGCGGTCTCTGTATCGGAGGTACCGGTCGTGACGAGCGATTGCGCAAATGACGGACCATGCAAAAGCATGACAGTGATCAAGGTCGCAAAAAGCAGTCGCGCGCAGGCGTTTATGGGTCTTGCGTGCATTCTGTCCCCCCGGCGCACAGTCGTTTTTGCCACACTGCGCATGCGCGGCGCCTCTTGCAAGATATTGCGTGGTTTCGGGGGGCGCACAAAAAAAAAGGCCGAGCGCGAAGCTCGGCCAAGTCCAACAGGGAGGTATGAAGATGGCGCAGAGCGCCGCGTCTTCGTCATTCGAATTAGTCAGACCGCCTCACACAATCAAGGCGCGGGGACTGACGGTTTTTCATGCCCGTTATGCGGAAAATGCATGGCTACTGCCTAAAAATCAGACAATCTGCTTTTGTTTCAGGCCCTTGCGGTACGCCATGATCTCTTCCTGGACAAAGTCGCGGAACGCGGCGATCCGCTTGGATTGCCGAAGTTCCTCCGGATATGCCAAAAAAACAGGCACATCGGCGGACTCGATTTGCGGAAGTACGCGGATCAGCCGCTCCTCGCTCAGCGACACGTAATCGGGCAGAATCCCCAGGCCGAGGTCCTGCAGAACCGCCTGCAAAACGCCGAAATAGTTGTTCACCGTCAGCAGCGACCGCACATCATAGGTCAGCAGATGCTGGGCAAGGCTGGCGCTGGCGCCGACCTGCGTGGCGTTTACGCTTTGACAGATGAGGCGGTGCATCGTCACATCCTCGGGCTCTTCGGGGATGCCGTTTTCATCAAGGTAAGCCTGCGTGGCAAAGACCTGCATCTTGACCGACATCAGACGTTTGCGGATCAGGTCGGCCTGGCTGGGCTCTTTCATGCGGATGGCCACGTCGGCCTCGCGCATGGGCAGGTCGAGCACGCGTTCCTCCAGCATCAGGTCCACGCGCAGATCAGGATACTGCTTGTAGAGCTTGTCGAGACGGGGGGCGAGCCACAAGGTGCCGAACCCGATGGTGGTTGTCACGCGCAGATCGCCAAACACTTCCTCTTCGCTGTCGCGGATGCGGGCAGAGGCGGCATCGAGCCGCTTGTTCATCGCGATGGTCGCGTCAAACAGCAGCTCGCCCTGTTCGGTCAGGATCAGCCCGCGCGCGTGGCGGTGAAACAGTGTCGCGTTCAGCGACTCCTCCAGTGACCTGATCTGGCGTGACACGGCAGACTGGCTGAGGTTCAGCCGGTCACCCGCATGCGTCAGGCTGCCCGCGTCAGCGACCGCATGAAATATCCGTAGCTTGTCCCAATCCATCGCGCGCACTCTAGCCAAATGGTCGCGCGCCTCAAGCTCGATCGATGGCGCGCCGGGACAAAATTCATCCAACCGCGCGGCAAACCCGGTCTACCGGGCCTTGATCAGCATGATTTCGGCGGGGACGGAAGTTATGAACGAGGGATAAGGCGTCTTGCCCCTCGGGTCTGCAATGACTTCGAGCTTACGCACGTCGTAAAGCTCGCTCCTGTCCGGCAGAGGCCCGACAAAGCCGCCATAGCGCACGCCGATGAACCCGGTGCGGCCCACGTTCATGGTGCCCGGCACGCCGCCGGGATAGGGCCGGAAGGCGGGCCCGACCTGTCCGGAAGTGTCGGCCATGTATTGGGCGTTGGCCCGTATGATCTCGGCCTCGACCAGGTTGACGATTTGAACCAGATGCGTGGGATCGTCCGGATAGATGACGCAGGTTTTGCCTTCGCCCTCTTTGTAGTCGACGCGGTAGCCAACCTTGTGTCTGAACTCTGTGGCAAAGCTGTGGAACTTGTGCTGGATCTTGTGCCGGTTCAGCACGGGCGCGATCGTCGTGAAAAACGTGATCAGGTCTCTCGGGTGGCAGCCCACATGCATTTTCCAGCCTTGAACGGACCCCTCGTAGCCATAAGCGCTCAGATTGGTTTTGTACCACTGCCCCGGCGCCATGGGTTTGCTGAAGCATGAGGTTTTGGTCATGGTCCCGCCATTGGCCGGCATAAGCCAGTCGTTCGCGTATTCCTTGCTGAAGATACTTCTTGAGTAATAGACCGTTTGAACGAGCTCTTGTGCCTTCTTGTCCCGCTCCTTTTTATAGATCGCCATCTCCAGCGCTTTGGGGTCGTTGCCCAATGCGTTGACCTCAGCGAAGTCCGGGTCATTGGCAAGCAGGTTATCGATGAAATCCGTGTCCGGTTCCGCGTTTTCCGCTTCCTTAGGGTCATTCTCTGGCATTCTGGCGGGTCTCCGTTCGGGTGAGCGTAGCGCTACGCATGTTCCACAGGAGTAACCCCGCAAAGGTGCGCGATATTCGGCGTGCGTGTGGTAAGAAATCCCTGACCACGCAGAAAGCGAGCGACACCACTGCTGCTGTCCTCGTGCAGCGGCGTCACAAAAAAAAAGTGCGCCGCGCATGCCTGGGGGACACATGCGCGGCGCGGCGGAGCCGACCGAAGGGGGGGCAGCGGCTCAGAGCATCAAGGCACGGATCGAGTTCGGGATGTTGCTTGCAAAGGCCGGGTAGGGGCGCAGGTTGCGCGGGTCCGGAACCTCTGTTTTTGAGATGGGATCATAGAGCATCCCTTTGCCGCCGGGGTGTTTCTTGGTCGCCAGCACTCCGGTAAAGGCGCCATACCGTACACCGATGAACCCGGTGCGCCCCACTTTCAGATCGGCTGCCACACCGCCGGGATAGGGACGGATCACGGGCCGGATCGGGCTGCCTGTTCGAATGCATTCAAGCGCTGCCCCGGCATTTTCATACCGGATCAGCGCTTCGACCTCCAATGCGATCTCGCGCAGGTGGATCGGGTCGCGGGGGTAGATGACGCAAGATTTGCCCTGGCCGTTTGCGGACCCTTGTTCCTTGCCGCATGGCATGTTGACCGTATCAAGGGTCAAAAACTTGTGCGAGATAGCTTTGCGCACCAACAGCCGGCTCATCACGGCAAAAAAGTAGCGGAAGTCCTCAGGGTGACAGCCGATATGCATTTTCCAGCCCTGAATGACATCGGGGTAACCATAGCGGGTGAAATCAACCATGCGCCACACGCCGGGGGAGCGTCGCGAGGGTACGCAGGACCGCGGCGCCATTTCGACACTGTTGATCGGCTGGATCCATTTGTTGCCTCCGGTGATGTCCACCGGTCCGTAAGGTTCATCTGTGAGGGTTGCCGCGTCGCGGTCCAGATACTTGTTGAGAAACCAAGCCGGCAGACCAGAGTCGCTGGAACTGTCGCTATCGGATGAGTAACGTGAATTCTGGTCGTTTCCGCCGGGCATGTGAGCCTCCCCTTGGCATCTGATTTCGTTGGTCTTCACGGGAGTAACGCGCAGCACCGCCGTTGTATTCGATGCGCCGGGGGTCAGGTTTTCCTGACCAGGACCACGCAGCGTACAAAAAAGCCCCCGCGGTGGGAGGAACCGCGGGGGCGCAGGCGCGCGATGGCGAGGGGGGGTCACATAATCGCGCGAATTTCGTTGGGGATGTCTTGGAAGAACTCGGGAAACGGGTTGCGAAAGCGTGGGTCCGCCACGGGGTCATCGGTGACCGGGTGGTGCAGCCTATCGCCGGCAAAGCAGCCGTAGCGCGTGAAAAAGAGCCCTGTTTTCCCAATGGGTAGATCGCCCTTGGTCCCGCCCGGATAGGGCAGCAGTGCGGTGGGCAGGTTCAGCCCCCGTGAGGCCGCGTAGGCCGCGCATTCGGCCCGGTGGCGTCGGATCTCGGCCTCGCCCAGCATCACGATGGCCTGCAAATCCAGCGGGTCCGCCGGGTAGATCACGATGTACTTGCCTTCGCCAGTGTTGTCGCGGCGTCCGATCTGTTGAAACCGCTCCTTCGAGGTGTCGTGGTTCCACGCTTTCTGAAAGGGCAGGACCTTGTGATAGACGTTGAAGCGCCGCAGCATCGGGGTCAGCAGGTCAAAGAGCGGTTCGATTTCCATCGGGTTGACGGCGACGTGGATTTTCCAGCCCTGAATGTCGCGGTCAAAGCCGTACTTTTCCGGATAGCGGCGTGTGATCCAGCCGCCGGCGCGGTTGTCGTCAGGCAGGATGGAGTCCTGTGGCATTGAAATGCCTCTCACCCTCCACCAACCCATGGCAGAGTAGTAACCTGGCGGCGGTGTCATCGTCATAAGTCTGTTCCCCCTTGGATATGTGGTGCGTCATGCACGTTCACGAGGGAAACGCTTTGCCATGGCGGTTTATTCGCACAGTCCGGTTCATGATTTCCTTGCCTGCGGTTGTGCGGTGTGAGGCCGATTGACGGGGCACAAGAAAAATTGTCTTTGGCAGGTCAGTATTTGTGACCTATATTGAGTAAAAATCTGTGCAACACTGATTGCGGCGGGGAGGCCAAGAGATGACAACGCAGAAGATCACGCTCAACGACCGCTACGACCTCGACAAAAGCCCGGTGCTGCTGAACGGCACGCAGGCGCTTGTCCGGTTGATGCTGATGCAAAAGGCGCGCGACACGGCGGCGGGGCTGAACACTGCGGGCTACGTCACGGGCTACCGCGGATCGCCCCTGGGTGCGGTCGACATACAGATGACCCGGGCGTTGAAACAGCTGGCCCAATACGACGTCACCTTTCAGCCCGGCCTGAACGAAGACCTGGCGGCCACGGCTCTTTGGGGGGCGCAGCAGGCGGAGTTGCGGGGCGAGGGCACGCATGACGGTGTCTTTGGCCTTTGGTACGGCAAGGGGCCGGGCGTGGACCGGTCTGGCGACGCGTTCAAACATGCCAACATGGCGGGCACGTCCCGAAAGGGCGGCGTGGTCGTGGCGATGGGCGACGATCACACAGGCGAAAGCTCGACCGTGCTGCACCAGTCCGAATGGGCGCTGATCGACGCCTACATGCCCGTGGTGTCGCCCGCCGGTGTGCAGGAGATCATGGATTACGGCCTCTATGGCTGGGCGCTCAGCCGGTTTTCGGGGCTGTGGGTCGGCCTCAAGACGATGAAGGACACGGTGGAGGCGACCTCCGTGGTGGACGGCAACCCGCACCGCTTGTCCTTTGTGGAGCCTGCGTTCGACATGCCCGAGGGCGGGCTGAACATCCGGCTGGTGGATGATCCGACCGCGATGGAAGCGCGGATGATTGACTACAAACGCTTTGCCGCCGAGGCGTTTTCCCACGCCAACCAGATGGACAAGCGGGTCTGGGGCAAGCCGGGGGCCAAGATCGGGTTTGTCGCGGCTGGCAAGAACTGGCTCGACCTCGTGCATGCGCTGAGCCTGCTGAACATCGACGCGGCCGAGGCCGAGCGGCTGGGGATCACCACCTACAAGGTCGGCCAGACCTTTCCGCTGGATATGCGGGGGTTCAACGACTGGGCCGAAGGGCTCGACCTGATTGTCGTGGTGGAGGAAAAGCGCAAGCTGATCGAGGTGCAGATCAAGGAAGCCATATTCGACGACCGGCGCGGCCGCCGCGTCTATGGCTGGCGCAAGGGCGCGCATGGCGATGAACTGTTCCCGACGCGCGGCGCGCTGGACCCGGTGCATATCGCGACCAAGCTAGGCGAAATCCTGATCGAAGAGGGCCGCGAGACGGACGCGATCAAGGGCGGCATGGCGACACTGGACGAGGCGCGGCGCAGCGACAATGCCGAAGAGATCGCGGCGCGCATCCCTTATTTTTGCTCGGGTTGTCCGCACAATTCATCGACCAAGGTGCCCGAAGGGAGCCGCGCCTATGCGGGCATCGGGTGCCACTACATGGTGCAGTGGATGGACCGCGAGACCACCGGCTACACCCATATGGGGGCCGAGGGGGCCAACTGGATCGGGGAGGCGCCGTTTTCCACACGCGGCCACGTGTTCCAGAACCTTGGCGACGGGACTTACAACCATTCGGGTGTGCAGGCGATCCGGGCCGCGCTGATGGCGGGCACCAACATCACCTACAAAATCCTCTACAATGACGCGGTGGCGATGACGGGCGGGCAGGGCAATGATGGCGACCTGAGCCCCTACCGCATCGTGAACGAGGTCCGCGCGATGGGCTGCGAACAGGTGGCCGTTGTCTATGACGACAAGGAAGACGTGGATTTCGAACGGTTCCCCAAGGATATCGAGGTGCAGGAACGCGCCAACCTGCAGATCGTGCAGGAAAGATTTGCCAAGACGGAGGGCGTGTCGGTCATTGTCTACGTCCAGACCTGTGCTGCCGAAAAACGCCGCCGCCGCAAGCGGGGTACGTTCCCGGACCCGGATCGGCGCGTGTTCATCAACACGGATGTCTGCGAGGGCTGCGGCGATTGCGGAGTGCAGTCCAACTGCATCTCCATCACGCCGGTGGAGACGGAGCTGGGTCGCAAGCGCGCGATTGATCAGTCCAGCTGCAACAAGGATTTTTCGTGCCTCAAGGGGTTTTGCCCCAGCTTCGTCACCCTCGAAGGGGCGCAGGTCAAAAAGGCGGCGACCGCCACGCTGGACGTGCCCGACTTGCCAGCGCCGGACCTGCCGGAGATCAACGGCACCTGGAACGTGGTCGTCACCGGCGTGGGTGGCACAGGCGTCGTTACCATCGGTGCCGTGATGGCGCAGGCCGCGCATATCGACGGCAAGGGCGCCGGACTGATGGAAATGGCCGGCCTCGCACAAAAGGGTGGTGCGGTGCACATCCACTGCCGTCTGGCCGACACTCCGGCAGATATCAGCGCCATTCGCGTGGCCACGGGTGAGGCGGACGCGCTGATTGGCGGTGATCTGGTGGTCAGCGCAGGCTCCAAGACGTTGGGCCTGACCAGCACCGGGCGCACCGGCGCGGTGGTCAACAGCCACGAGATCATCACTGGCGACTTTACCCGCGACACCGAATTCAGCCTGCCCACGGACAGGCTGAGCCTCGCGCTGGAGGCGCGGATGCGGGACCGTCTGGACATGTTCGACGCCTCTGATCTGGCGCGCGTGACCATGGGCGACAGCATCTTTTCGAACATGATGGTGTTTGGGGCCGCCTGGCAGCGGGGGCTGATGCCGCTGAGCCTTGAGGCGATCCGGGCCGCGATTGAGCTGAACGGTGCGGCGGTCGAGAAAAACCTGCGCGCCTTCGATATCGGACGCTGGGCCGTGCTGCACCCCGAAGAGGCGGCGCGCATGGCGGAGCCCAAAGTGGTGCAACTGCCCAAGTCGCTTGAGGACAAGATCGCCTTTCGTGCGGATCACCTGACCAAGTACCAGTCCAAACGGCTGGCCAAGCGGTATTGCAAGCGCGTTGACGCCATCGAGGACACGGCCCTGCGCGAAGCTGTCGCCAAGGGCTATCACAAGCTGTTGGCCTATAAGGACGAATACGAAGTCGCGCGCCTGCATCTGGACACAGAAGCCAAGGCGCGCGCGGCCTTTGATGGTGATTTCACCATGAAATTCCACCTCGCCCCGCCGCTCCTGTCCAAGACCGGCCCCGATGGCCGCCCGATGAAAAAGGAGTACGGGCCGGGCATGATGCGCAATTTCCGGCTGCTGGCACGGCTGAAAGCGCTGCGTGGCACAGTGTTAGACCCCTTTGGCCGGACCGAGGAACGGCGGATGGAGCGTGCGCTGATCAAGCAGTACGAGGCCGATCTGACAGACGTTTTGCCAAAGCTGACGCTCGACACGAGGGACGCGATCATCGCACTGGCCGAACTGCCTTTGCAAATCCGCGGCTTTGGTCCGGTGAAGGCCGCGAACGAGGCCAAGGCCGCAAAACGGCGCGAGGAATTGCTGTCGGTCATCCGCTCCGGTAGGACGGATCGGGCACGGGCGGCAGAGTGATCGTGTCGCATTTCGGTTACTAAAGACTAGGCAGGATCGTCGGACCGGCCTACATACGTCGGATATCGCAACTGCACCTCCCCGGGGACCCGATGCCAAACCGCAAGCGCCAGATTGCCCGCGAAATCTCCTATTCCCATTCGGCGGAGACCAAGGGCGGGCGCGCGGTGATCCGTATTCTCGAGAATACCACGGGTCGTTTGCGCCTGATCAAGCGGGCCGAAGGCTACGAGGACGAGGTCAAGGCGGGCCGGGATTTCTGGGCCGTCATGGTTGAACGCTACGGCCTGAGCCTGGATGTGGTCGGGGGCAGCCTGACAAACATTCCGGGCGACAAGCCGGTGATCCTGATCGCCAACCACCCTTATGGCATTCTGGACGGCCTCATGATGGGGCATATCCTGTCCACGGTGCGGGGGGATTTCCGGATACTTGCCAACTCGGTCTTCAAAAAGGCCGAAGAGCTGAACCGCGTGCTGCTGCCCATCAGCTTTGACGACACGCGCGAGGCGATGGCGATGAATATCGCCACCCGCAAGGAATCGCTGCGCTATCTGGGTGCGGGCGGGGCCATCGGCATCTTTCCGGGCGGCACGGTGAGCACGGCGGCCAAGCCGTTTTCGCGGCCCATGGACCCGGGCTGGCGCAGCTTTACCGCCCGCATGGTGGCCAAGTCCGACGCGACGGTTGTGCCGCTCTACTTTGACGGCCACACCAGCCGCCTGTTCCAGATCGCCAGCCACCTGTCGAACACGCTCCGGCTGGGTCTGCTGATCAAGGAATTCAAGAAGCGCGTCGACACGCCGGTGCAGGTGGTGGTGGGCGAGCCCATTGGACGCGACACGCTGGACCCTATGGCACAGGACCCCAAACAGATGATGGAGTTCCTGCGCAAAGCCACGTATGAGCTGAACCCGAACCCGGTCAAACCGATTGATCTGGGATACGAGTTCCAGGAACGGCATCGCACGTAAGGCGCATCATGGCTGTTGGTATTTTTGATTCCGGTCTGGGCGGGCTGACCGTTCTGGACGCCGCGCAAAAGCGGCTGCCGGAGGTGGAGTTCATCTACCTCGCGGACAGTGCCAATGCGCCCTATGGCGTGCGCACCGCCGACAATATTTATGACCTGACTTGCGCGGCTGTGCAGCGGCTGTTTGATGCGGGCTGTGATCTGGTGATCCTCGCGTGCAACACTGCGTCCGCGGCAGCGTTGCGGCGGATGCAGGAGGGGTGGGTCCCTGAAGGCAAGCGTGTGCTGGGCGTGTTCGTCCCGCTGATCGAGGCGCTGACGGAACGGCAATGGGGCGACAACTCGCCCCCGCGCGAGGTGGCGGTCAAGCATGTGGCGCTCTTTGCGACACCGGCGACGGTGGCGAGCCGGGCGTTCCAGCGCGAGCTGGCCTTTCGCGCCATCGGTGTGGATGTCGAGGCGCAAGCCTGCGGCGGTGTCGTGGACGCCATTGAGGACGGTGACATGATCCTCGCCGATGCGCTGGTGCGCAGCCATGTCGACGCTCTCAAGCGCAAGATGCCGGAGCCGCAGGCGGCCATTTTGGGCTGCACGCATTATCCGCTGATGCAGGACGAATTTCAGGATGCGCTGGGGGCAGGGGTCAAGGTGTTTTCCCAGGCCGGGCTGGTGGGCGAGAGCCTCGCCGACTACCTTGACCGGCACCCCGACAAGATGGGTAGCGGTACCTCCGCCCACTTTACCACCGGCGATCCGGTCAAGGTCAGCCAGCGCGCGACGCAGTTCCTGCGACGACAGATCACGTTTGAAGCCGCCTGATCTGACACTTTTTTCCGAGACGTAGACACATGACACATTCCATCGCCATCCTCGGCGCCTCCGGCTATACCGGGGCCGAGTTGATCCGGTTGATCGCCGGGCATTCCTCAATCGAAATCAAGGCTTTGGGGGCGTTCTCCAAAGCGGGCCAGAGCGTCGCCCAAGTATATCCGCATTTGCGCCATCTGGACCTGCCGCCCATGGTTAGCTTTGACCGGATCGACTGGAACGGCATTGATCTGGCGTTTTGCGCGCTGCCGCACAAGACCAGCCAGGAGGTGATTTCCGGCCTGCCGCGGGATTTGCGGATCGTGGACCTGAGCGCGGACTTTCGGCTCGAAGATCCGTCGGAATACGAAAAATGGTACGGCAATCCACACAGTGCCGTGGAGATGCAGGGCGAGGCCGTGTATGGCCTGACCGAGTTCTACCGCGATGAGATTGCGGGCGCGCGGCTGGTTGCGGGCACGGGGTGCAACGCGGCGACGGGGCAGTTTGCGCTGCGGCCACTGATTGCGGCGGGGGTGATTGATCTCGACGAGATCATCCTTGACCTAAAGGCAGCCGTTTCGGGTGCGGGCCGGGCGCTCAAGGAAAACCTGCTGCATGCGGAGTTGAGCGAGGGCTATCACGCCTATGCGCTTGGCAGCACGCATCGGCATCTGGGCGAATTCGACCAGGAGTTCTCCAAGGTCGCGGGGCGGAATGTGCACATCCAGTTTCAGCCGCACCTGATCCCCGCGAACCGGGGTATCCTTGCCACCGCCTACGTCAAGGGCGACGCGCAGGTGATCCATGATACGCTGGCGGCGGCCTACAGGGACGAGGTGTTTGTCGAGGTACTGCCTTTGGGCGAGGCGCCGAGCACGCGGCATGTGCGCGGCTCGAACTTTTGTCACATCGGCGTGGTCGCGGACCGCAAGGCAGGCCGCGCGGTGGTCATCGCGGCGCTCGACAATCTGACAAAGGGTTCATCCGGCCAAGCGTTGCAAAACGCCAACCTGATGTTAGATATTGCGGAGACGGAGGGGTTGATGATGGCCCCACTGTTCCCGTGACGGCATAGATTTTTCGACGAAAAATCTCGGCCTTATTTGACTGGCGTGCGCAGATGAAGAGCCTGAAGAAACAACGTCGGATACAGATCATTGCGTTGGCGGTCGTGGTGCTTGCCGCGTCCACGGCGCTGATGGGATATGCGATGCGGGATGGCATTAATTTTTTCCGTGCGCCCAGTCAGGTCATTGCCGAACCCCCGGAACCGACGGAGGTGTTCCGCATCGGTGGTCTGGTTGCCGAAGGCTCCATCATCCGGGGTCAGGGCGAATCAATTCGCTTTGAAGTGACCGATGGCGGTGCCACCGTCCCAGTGGTCTACACTGGCGTGTTGCCTGATCTTTTTACCGAGAATGAGGGCATGGTTGGCACCGGACGCTACGTGAACGGCGTCTTTGAAGCGACTGAAATCCTTGCCAAACACGATGAGACCTATATGCCCGCCGAGGTTGTGGATGCGCTCAAGGAGCAGGGCGTTTACCGCGAAGAAGGCAGCTAGCGCGCGCTGGGGTTAAACCTCGTTAACCGAAATGACGCCACTCTTGCCCCGTGACCGAGGCGAAGGGTGCGATGATGCAGAGCGTTGAAGAGATAGCGACCGAGATTGTGCGCCGTGAGGGCGGCTACGTGAACGACCCGGATGATCCGGGTGGGGCCACGAATTTTGGCGTCACCATCCACACGATGCGACGGCTTGGCCTTGATTTGGATCGGGACGGGGACATCGATGCGGCGGATGTGCGGGTCTTGAGCCGCACGCAGGCCATCGACATTTTCATCACCCACTATTTTGTGCGGCCACGCATCGGTGATCTGCCGGAGGCGCTGCATGCGACGGTGTTTGACATGTATGTCAACGCAGGCGGCAACGCGATCAACATCCTGCAGAGGTTGCTGACCGAGATGGGGCATCCTTGCGTCGTGGACGGCGCACTTGGTCCGCAGAGCATCGGCGCAGCACAGGCCGCAGCACAGCATGCGCCGGCGCATCTGGTAGACGCCTACGGCATCGCCCGGCGCAACTATTACTTCCGCATCGCCGACCGCCGTCCGGCCAGCCGCAAATATGCCCGCACGCGGGCGGGCGGCAAGGGCGGCTGGATCCGGCGGGCGGAGGAATTCATCGCGCCGCGGTTTCATCTGAGCCCGGCTTCATTCGCTGAAAGGACCGCGTCATGGGGATGATCGAACGGATGTTTGGGCTGGTTTTCGGCGGCAACCGCAACGTGGTGCGCGACACGGTCGAGGTGTTTCGCGAAAACGCCGAAGCCGGTGCAGCGCGCGCCCATCATGTGCAAAGCGAGGCGATGCGGGCCTATGCGCGGGAATACGATGTCGCACGGCAGGGCGGTTTTGACCGGTTCATGGACGGCCTTAACCGGTTGCCGCGCCCGGCGCTGGCGCTGGGGACACTGGGGCTGTTCGTGTCGGCGATGGTGTCGCCGCTGTGGTTTGTCGAGCGCATGCAGGGCATCGCACTTGTCCCCGAGCCGCTGTGGTGGCTGCTGGGGGTGATCGTGTCGTTCTACTTTGGCGCGCGGCACCAGGTGAAATCGCAGCAGTTCCAGCGCGAGATCGTGGCCAGCATGGCGCATGTGCCGCAGGTGATGGCGAACGTGTCCGCGCTGCGCGAGATGCGTGCGGACAGTGCCGGGGTTGCCGACACTGCGGGTGATGCGACGTTGAGCGTGGCCGCACTGGTGCCCGAGCGCAATGCGGCGCTGGACGAGTGGCGCAGTGCGGCGTGAGCCAGGTGGTTTGGGGGCTCTGCCCCCGTCCTGCGGACTCCCCCGGGATTTTCGGGGACAGAGACGTCAAAAACTGACGGCGACGTGATGCGACAAATGGGCATGGGGAATGGTCTTGGGCGGCGGTTCTGCCTATAACTGAACTATGCTGACAGAGCTTGGACATTTCGCCCTTATTCTTGCCTTTGCCGTTGCGATCCTGCAGGCGACATTGCCCCTGATCGGGGCGTGGCGACGGGACGCTGGATGGATGGCGATGGCGGAACCTGCGGCCACGACGCAGTTCCTGCTGATCGCGTTTTCCTTTGGTGCGCTGATGTGGGCTTTTATCGTATCGGATTTCTCGCTGCAGCTGGTCGTGTTGAACAGCCATTCGGCCAAGCCGTTGATTTACAAGATCTCCGGGACGTGGGGGAACCACGAAGGGTCGATGCTGCTATGGGTGCTGATCGTGGCGCTGTTCGGGGCGATGGCGGCCTGGTTCGGGGGCAACCTGCCGCCGACCATGCGGGCGCGGGTGCTGGCGGTGCAGGGGGCCATCGGTGTGGCATTCCTTGCCTTTATCCTGTTCACCTCGAACCCGTTCACGCGGCTGGCGGTGCCGCCCTTTGACGGGCAAGACCTGAACCCGCTGTTGCAGGACCCCGGTTTGGCATTTCATCCGCCGTTTTTGTACCTCGGTTATGTGGGGCTGAGCATGGCGTTCAGCTTTGCCGTGGCGGCCCTGATCGAGGGGCGTGTCGATGCGGCCTGGGGCCGTTGGGTTCGGCCCTGGACGCTGGCGGCATGGGTGTTCCTGACGATCGGCATCGCGCTGGGGTCGTGGTGGGCCTATTACGAGCTGGGTTGGGGCGGGTTCTGGTTCTGGGATCCGGTCGAGAATGCGTCGTTCATGCCATGGTTGCTGGCGGCGGCACTGCTGCATTCCGCCATCGTGGTGGAGAAGCGGGAGGCGTTGAAGTCCTGGACGATCCTGCTGGCCATCCTCGCCTTTGGCTTTTCGCTGATCGGGACGTTTATTGTCCGGTCGGGTTTGCTGACCTCTGTTCATGCCTTTGCGAATGACCCGGAACGGGGTGTGTTCATCCTGATGATCATGGGCTTTTTCATGGGCGGGGCGCTGATCCTCTTTGCGCTCCGGGCCGGCACGATGGAGGCCAAGGGCGTGTTTGGCGTCGTGAGCCGGGAAAGCGCGCTGCTGACCAACAACCTGCTGCTGGCGGTGAGCTGTTTTGTCGTGTTTGTCGGCACGATGTGGCCGCTGGTGGCGGAGATGTTCTTTGACCGTAAGCTGAGCGTGGGGCCACCGTTCTTCAACATGGCGTTCACGCCGTTCATGGTTGTGCTGGGCCTGATCCTGCCGGTGGGGGCGATGATGCCCTGGAAGCGGGCGCTGATCAGCCGGGCGGCACGGCCCTTGCGCTATGCGTTTGTGCTGGCGCTCGCCTTTGGCGGGCTGGCCTGGGCGATGAACACGGGCCGCAGCCTGATCGGGCCGATGGGCGCATTTCTGGGCGCGTGGCTGGTCATGGGGGCGGCGGTCGATCTGGCATCGCGCACGGGCCAGCGGTTCAATGCAGCGCGGCTCTTCCGCCTGCCGCGTGCCGACTGGGGCAAGGCGGTGGCGCATGCGGGGCTTGGCGTGACGATGCTGGGTGTGGCGGGCATCACCTCGTGGCAGTCGGAGGACATTCGTGTCGCGCAGCTGGGCGAGCCCTTTGACGTGGCGGGTTACACCATCACGCTGGATGATGTGCGCGAGGTCGAAGGGCCGAACTACCTGTCCACCATGGGCTTTATCACGCTGGCGCAGGACGGGCAGGAGATCGCCCAGCTGCGCCCGGAGAAACGGATTTACCCTGTCGCTCAGATGCCGACGACCGAGGCAGGCATTCACTACAACCTGGCGCGCGATGTCTATGTGGTGATCGGCGATCCGCAGCAGGCCGGCGGCTGGGCGGTGCGGACCTATATCAAGCCGCTGACCAACTGGATCTGGATCGGTTGTGCGCTGATGTCGCTGGGCGGGTTCCTGAGCCTGAGTGACCGGCGGTTCCGTGTGGCGGCGGGCGCGCGCAAGGCGCAGCCCCAAGGGGTGCCTGCGGAATGATGCGGCTGGCGGCAGTGCTGTGGTTTGCCCTCGCGAGTGTGGCCATGGCGCTTGATCCCAGCGAGATGCTGGAAGACCCCGCGATGGAGGCCAAGGCGCGGGAGCTGGACCATGCGCTGCGCTGTGTTGTGTGCCAGTCGGAGTCGGTCGCGTCGTCAAACGCCACCTGGGCCGTGGAGGCGCGGCAGGTGATCCGCGAGCAGGTGGCCGCGGGCAAAAGCAACGCAGAAGTCGTTGATTTTTTTGTCGAACGCTATGGTGAATTTGTGCTGATGACGCCGCGCACATCAGGCTCCAACTGGCTGTTATGGGCCGCCGGGCCGCTGATGCTGCTGATCGCGATGGGCATCGGGATGGTCTATCTGCGGGGCCGAAGCGCCGCCCCCGCCACCACCGAGGCAGGGCTGAGCGCCGATGAGGCGCGCCGTTTGCGCGAAATTATGGACGATTGACCCCGCGTTTGGGCTGTTCTGAACCGAACGGTTTGGTATGCAGGGCCATGCACGCGTGGAGGCTGCCATGAACTACCAGACGATCACCTACGACCTTGCGGACGGCATTGCCACCGTGACGCTGAACCGGCCTGACGTGATGAACGCGCTCAGCACGCAGATGCGGGCCGAGATCACGCATGCGGTCGCAGCAGGCGGCAAGGCGGCGCGCGTCGTGGTGCTGACCGGTGCGGGCCGGGCGTTTTGCTCGGGCCAGGACCTGGGTGACCGGGCCAATGCCGCGGCACTTGATCTGGAGCGGACGCTGCGCGACGAATACCAGCCCATGCTGGAGGCGATCGTGAATTGCCCCGTCCCCACGATTGCTGCCGTGAACGGTGCGGCTGCCGGGGCGGGCGCCAATCTGGCGCTGGCCTGCGACGTGGTGATTGCATCGGAAAGCGCGTATTTCCTGCAGGCCTTTACCCGGATCGGTCTGATCCCGGATGCGGGCGGCACCTATGTGATGCCGCGCACGATGGGGATGGCCAAGGCGATGGGCGCGGCGCTGTTTGCCGACAAGATCACCGCACAGCAGGCCGACGCCTGGGGCATGATCTGGGAAGCGGTGCCGGACGCCGAATTTGCCGACCACTGGATGGGTCGGGCCACGCATCTTGCCACGGGTCCAACGCAGGCCTTTTCGGCGGTCAAACGCGTGATCCGGGCCAGTTGGGACAATGACCTTGATGGGCAATTGGCCACTGAGGCGACGGAGCAGGGAACCTGCGGCAACACCCGCGATTTCCGCGAGGGTGTGCTGGCCTTTGTCGAAAAGCGCAAGCCGGGGTTTGAGGGGCGTTAGAGCGTCCCCGGCAATTGCACGAAGGTGATGACTTCGCCATTCAGTGCTGCGAATTCGGTGTTGATAAACCGGGCAACGACTTCGCCGTCGATGATCAGATTGCCACCGTCATCTTCCTCGCCAAAGGCGACATCGCTCGGCGCATCGCCTTCGTGGAAATAGAGGATTGAATCCTGCGTCGGGTTAAAGTCTGTGATCACTGGCGCGGCGTCTGGATCGTCACCTGCAATCCAATCACCCAGCAATAGACTGTCATCCCCATTGCCTGTGCTGACAACGTCATTGTCACCCGGGATCAGGTCGTCATCACCCTGACCGCCATTGAGCGTGTCTGCCTCACCTGGATCGCCGTTCACATCGAAAAACGGTGAGGTGTCCGAAGGAAAGAAACCGGTCTCTGCAATGATGTCAAAGAGAGCGCCGTTGTCGAAAAGATCAGCCCCGAAGATCGTGTCATCGCCCGCATCGCCAAAGAGCGTGTCCTCTCCTGCGTCACCATTCAGGTCATCCGAGCCGTCACTGCCGCGCACAAAATCGTCACCTTCGCCCGCAAATATGACGTCGGAGCCGTCCTGGCCAAAGACCATGTCATCGCCCGAACCAGCGTCAATCAAATCATTGCCGCCGCCGGCAAAGACTTCATCATCGCCGGCGCCGGTTTCGAAGGTCTCCGGCTCGTCTGAGCCTTGCACAATGTCTGCTTGATCGGTTGCGTTGTCATCATCGTCGTTGATTTCTGACGCCACGAAACCGATCAGTGCGAGCGGTATGAGTGTAAAAAGCAAAAGCATTGATCATCCCCCACGAATAAAAACATTGTTAAGATACAATGCCATCGCGGCGGGTCAATGCGCGAAACGCGACGGGTAGGGGAGGACTGTCGCCGGATGCGAAATAGTCTGCGCCGGGCGAAAGGATTGCACTCAATGATTGACCAAATGGCCATCTGCGGTGCGGACGGCCATTTTATTGTCGGTCTGATCAGCGGCTTTCGATATCCACGTAATCACGGGCGGTTTCGCCCAGATAGAGCTGGCGCGGACGGCCGATCTTGTTCTGTGGATCGGCGATCATTTCCTTCCACTGGCTGATCCAGCCCACCGTGCGCGACAGCGCAAAGATCGGGGTGAACATCGAGGTCGGGAAGCCCATCGCCTCGAGAATCACGCCGGAGTAGAAGTCGACGTTCGGGAACAGCTTTTTCTCGGCAAAGTAGGGATCGGCGAGGGCCGCCTGCTCCAGCTCCTTGGCGACGGCCAGCACCGGGTTGTTTTCGACGCCGAGCAGTTCCAGAACCTCGTCGGCGGACTGTTTCATCACTGTCGCGCGGGGATCGAAGTTCTTGTAGACGCGGTGCCCGAAGCCCATGAGGCGGAACGGGTCGTCCTTGTCCTTGGCGCGCGCGATGTATTCGGGAATACGGTCGACGCTGCCGATTTCCTTGAGCATCTCGAGGCAGGCCTGATTTGCGCCGCCATGCGCGGGCCCCCAGAGGCAGGCAATCCCCGCCGCGATGCAGGCAAACGGGTTGGCACCCGAGGACGACGCCAGTCGCACGGTCGAGGTCGAGGCGTTCTGTTCGTGGTCGGCGTGTAGGGTAAAGATGCGGTCCATCGCGCGGCTCAGGATCGGGTTCACCTCGTAATCCTCGGCAGGCACGGCAAAGCACATGCGCAAGAAGTTCGAGGCATAGTCCTGATCGTTGCGCGGATACACAAATGGCTGGCCGATGGAGTATTTGTAGGCCCAGGCCGCAATGGTCGGCATCTTGGCGATCAGGCGGTGGCTGGCAATCTCGCGCTGGCGTTCGTCGGCGATGTCGGTGCTGTCGTGGTAAAAGGCCGACATGGCCCCGACGACACCGACCATGATCGCCATTGGATGCGCATCGCGCCGGAACCCGCGGAAAAAGTTCTGCATCTGCTCGTGCAGCATCGTGTGGTGGGTGATGTTGTGCTCGAACTCTTCCAGCTGCGCGGCGGAGGGCAGCTCCCCGTAGAGCAGCAGGTAGCACACCTCGAGGTAGTGCGACTTGGAGGCCAGCTGATCGATCGGATAGCCGCGGTGCAGCAGCACACCTTCGCCGCCATCGATGAACGTGATCGTGCTGTCGCAGCTGGCGGTGGAGGTGAAACCGGGATCATAGGTGAACACGCCCGCCTGCCCATAGAGCTTGCGGATGTCCAGCACGTCGGGCCCTTCGGTGGGGTGGTGGATCGGCAAATCAAAGCTTTGATCGCCAATCGTCAGCGTCGCGGATTTCGGGGCGTCGGCCATGGGGGTCCTTCCTTTCATCGCAGGGCAGGCGGGCCTACCCACGGGCGTCACGCAACGGCGCGATGCCCATCGTTAGGCTGCAATGCGTGAACGAAGTGTAACCCGATCAGGCGGCAGCATCCTCAAGCCTGGCAAGGGTTTCTTCGCGCCCCAGAACCAGCATCATATCAAAGACCGAAGGGGTCACGGCACGCCCCGCGAGGGCAGCGCGCAGCGGCCCGGCGAGCTTGCCGAATTTGGTATCCTGCGCCGCAGCGAAATCGTTCAGGACCGCCTCCAGACTGTCTCGGCTCCAAGTAACGGTTTGCAGGTGCGGCGTCAATTGCGTCAGTATACCACGGGATACCAAATCAAGCGCTTTTGACGCTTTCTCATCCGGTGTGATCGGCCGCTCTGTCAGCATAAAGTGCGCTTTATCAATGAGTTCCGGGAAGGTTTTGGCCCGCTCCTTGACATGGGGCAGTGCGGCAAGCAGTCCGTCCTGCTGCGATTGTTTCAATGGTGCGGCCCCGTTGGCGGCCAGATAGGCATTGATCTCTTGCTGCAACGCGGCATCATCGGCCTGCGCGATGTGCTGCCCGCTGAGGTTTTCCAGCTTTTTCAGATCGAAGCGGGCAGGACTTTTGCCGATCCCATCCAGGTCGAACCAGTCACGGGCCTGCGCATCGGTGAAAAACTCATCGTCGCCATGGCTCCAGCCCAGCCGGGCCAGGTAATTGCGCATGCCTGCGGCCGGAAAGCCCATCTTCTGGTACTCTTCGGCCCCCAGCGCACCGTGGCGTTTGGACAGCTTCTTGCCATCTGGCCCGTGGATCAGCGGGATATGCGCCCAGACGGGCACGTCCCAGCCCATAGCTTCATAGATCATCATCTGGCGCGCGGCGTTGTTGAGGTGGTCATCGCCCCGGATCACATGGGTCACGCCCATGTCGTGATCGTCAACCACGACAGCGAGCATGTAGACGGGCGTGCCGTCCGCACGCAGCAGGACCATGTCATCGAGCTGTGTGTTCTGGATCGTCACGTCGCCCTGCACAGCGTCGCGGATGACCGTCTGGCCGTCGCGCGGGGCCTTGATCCGCACGACATATGGCGCGTCCGGGTGTGTCGCGGTGTCCGCATCGCGCCACGGCGATTGGTAGAGGGTCGATTTCCCCTCGGCCCGTGCCGCGTCACGGAACGCGGCGATCTCGTCCTGCGTGGCAAAGCATTTGTAGGCCTTGCCCTCGGCCAGCAGGGTGTGCGCCACCTCCGCATGGCGGTCGGCGCGGGCAAACTGGCTGATCACCTCGCCATCATGGTCGAGCCCCAGCCACGCCATCCCGTCCATAATCGCTTGCGTCGCCTCGGGGGTTGATCGCGCGCGGTCCGTGTCCTCGATCCGCAGCAGGAACGTGCCGCCACGGCCCCGCGCGAACAGCCAGTTGAACAGCGCCGTGCGCGCGCCGCCGATATGCAGAAAGCCCGTTGGTGAGGGGGCAAAGCGGGTGACGACCGGACGGGGCTCGGACATGAGCGTTTACCTCTTGGTAACCATGGGAGGGATAGGTTCGCGCACCTGATACGCGGCATGAGCAAGAGGGGCAAGCATGGGGCTGGCAGAGCGGTTCCGGCACGTGATCGCGCTGCAGCGCGGGCACCTGTTTGGCTGGTTGCCGGTGGGCATGGCGGTGGGCATCGCCGTGTTCTTTGCCCTGCGGTTCGAGCCGTCGCTCTTGCTGATCCTCGGCGTTGCGATTGCGGGTTCTGCGGCCTTTGCCGCGACCCGTGTGATCCCCGAGACGGCGGGGCCGTTTGCGGTGCTTCTCACTATGATCGCCTTCGGCTTTTGCATCGCGGCGCTGCGCACGCACAGCCTTGCGGGTCCCGTGATCGACTGGCGCTACTACGGCCCGGTCGAGGGGCGGATCGTCGGGATGGATCGCAGTGCGTCAGACGCCGTCCGACTGACGCTGGACCAGGTCAAGCTGGACCGCGTGGCGCCGCATGAGACGCCCTTACGCGTGCGCATCTCGCTGCATGGGGACCCCGACCTCGGTGTGGTGCCGACGCCCGGTCTGCGCGTGATGACCACTGCGCATCTCAGCCCGCCAGGCGGGCCGGTGGAGCCGGGAGGCTTTGACTTTCAACGCCATGCATGGTTCGCGCAACTGGGGGCCGTGGGCTATACCCGTGTGCCGCTGGTGGCGGCGCGTGCCGCGGAATTTGACCTCCGGCAGGTGATCTTTGCCATCCGCATGGACATCTCGGGCGCGGTGCGCGCGCATCTGCCGGGGGACGTGGGCGGCTTTGCCGCTGCTGTAACCACCGGCGACCGCAGCGGCATCAGCCAGGACGCGCTGGGGGCGCTGCGGGCTGCCAACACGGCACATCTGTTGGCGATTTCGGGGCTGCATATGGGGCTGCTGTCGGGCTTTGTCTTTGGCCTGTTGCGGCTGGTCTTTGCGCTGATCCCGCCCATCGCGCTGCGCTGGCCCGCGCGAAAGCTGGCGGCGGGCGGCGCGTTGCTGGCGGCCACCGGATACCTTGCGCTGTCGGGGGGCAATGTCGCCACCGAACGCGCCTTTGTCATGGTTGCCGTAGCACTATGCGCCATTCTGGTCGACCGGCGCGCCATCTCGTTGCGCGGTGTGGCCATTGCCGCGCTTATCATCCTGACCTGGCAACCGGAGGCGTTGCTGGGCCCGGGGTTCCAGATGTCCTTTGCCGCGACCACGGCGCTGGTGGCTGTGTTCGGCAGGCTGCGGGACAAGCCGTGGCTGCGCGGACGCGGCTGGATGCAGGCGTTCTTTGGTCTCGTGATTTCGTCGGCTGTGGCGGGGCTGGCCACCGCGCCGATCGGGGCCGCGCATTTCAACGCCATGGCGCAATACGGGCTCTTGGCCAATCTGGCCTCGGTGCCGCTGATGGGTACGGTCGTGGTGCCCGCGTCGGTGCTCGCGGCTGTGCTGGCCCCGTTCGGGGCCGAAGGGGTCGGCCTGTGGATCATGGGACTGGGATTGCAGTGGATATTGTGGGTCGCCGACTGGGTGTCGGGCCTGGGCGGTGCGCAGCGGTTTGTGGCGGGCCCGCACGTGGTCGTGCTGCCGCTGATGGCGCTGGGTGCGCTGTTCGTGATTTTGTGGCAGGGGCGCAGCCGCTATGCTGGTTTGATCGCCGTGTTGGCCGCACTGGGGCTGTGGCAGGCCGATACGCGCCCGGATGTTCTTGTGTCAGATACAGGTGTTCTGGTGGGCGTGCGGACGGAGGCGGGGCGCGCGCTGAGCCGGGGCAAGGGCGCGGGGTTCGTGGCGCGCAACTGGCTGGAGAATGACGGCGACAGCGCCGATCAGGAGGCGGCGTTTGCACGCTGGGACGCGCCCGACATGCCGGTCACACATCTGCATGGCAAGCGCGCCATTGCCGGGTTCGAAGGCTGTGCGCCGGGTGGGATCGTCGTGGCCAGTGCAGCGCTGCCGGTGCGGGCGCCATGCCTGATCCTTGATCCGGAGGTGCTGCGCGCCACAGGCGCGGTGGCATTGCACTACACGTCGACCGGTGCGCGGATCGTGACGGCGCGGGACATGGCCGGGGATCGGATGTGGTCCGGCTGGCGCGACCGTGCAATACCGCAGCTCGACTGGGATGCGCCTGCCGACATGCTGGCCTTTCAAAACGACAAAGGCAGGCCCGAAAGCCTGCCTTGATGATGCGAGGGTGTTGTCTTCAGTACGTGCGGATCAGCCCGACCAGACGGCCCTGCACCTTGACATGACCGACCGGGAAAACGCGCGTCTCGTATGCTGGGTTCGCCGCCTCGAGCGCGATGGTGTCGCCGCGGCGCATATAGCGTTTCAGCGTGGCCTCGTGATCCTCCACCAGCGCCACGACGATGTCGCCATTGTCGGCGGCGGAGGTCTCGCGGATCACCACGACGTCGCCGTCGTTGATCCCCGCCTCGATCATCGAATCGCCCTTGACCTCAAGCGCGTAGTGGTCGCCCTGACCCGACAGCATCTGGCCGGGAACAGCGACCGAATGCGACACTTCCGAGATGGCGGAGATCGGCACACCCGCGGCAATCCTGCCCATGACCGGCAATTCGACAGCGTGGGCCGCCTCGACCGCCTGCGCGGCGGGGGGCGGTGGCACGTCCGGCCGGTCGCCGTCGATCACGCGTGGGGTAAAGCCACCCCGGGACGCCATGCTATCGGGCAGCTTAACCACCTCGATCGCGCGGGCGCGGTGCGCCAGACGGCGGATAAACCCACGCTCCTCGAGCGCGGTGATCAGCCGGTGAATGCCGGATTTGGAGCGCAGATCCAGCGCCTCTTTCATTTCGTCAAAGCTGGGCGGCACCCCGTCGCGCTGTACGCGCTTGTGAATGAACTCCAGCAGATCCAACTGCTTTTTCGTCAACATGCCCGGTCCTCCATGGCCAATACCGTCTTTTCACGGCGATATTTTGGCTTTGTTCTACGGACGTTCCTGTTTTGTGTCAACTGTTGTGCAATTCGATGACGTCTACCGTGTCGCCTGTGTGCCGCGCCGGATCATGGGGCGGGCGCACGATCAGGGCGTTGGCGCAGGCCAGCACCGACAGCAGCGAGCTGTCCTGCAGGCCCGCATCCCGCACCCCGTCACCGTCGATGATGGCGCGCATGTAGTGCGCGCGCGGCCCGTTCGCGGCCAGCGGTGCGGCCAGCGTCCGGCGCACCTGCGGGGCAGGGACGGCTGGCAGGCCCATCATCGCGCGCAGCATCGGTGCCAAAAAGACGGTGCCGCAGACCATCGCCGACACCGGGTTGCCAGGCAGGCCGACCATCGGCCTGCCGTTGAGCCGCCCGGCCATGAGCGGTTTGCCCGGGCGCATCGCCACTTTGTAAAAGCTCTGGTCCATGCCCATCTCGGCGGCCACATCGGCCACCAGATCGTGGTCGCCGACGGACGCACCGCCAATCGTCACCACAAGATCCGCGTCGCGGGCAAGGCCCAGCACCGTGCGCAAGGACGCCGCATTGTCACGGGCAATGGGCAGGATTTGCGCCTCTGCCCCGATACCGTCGAGCATCGCGGCAAGGCCGAACGTGTTGGAGGCGATGATCTGGTCGGGGCCGGGGTCCTCGCCCGGCATGACCAACTCGTCCCCGGTGGAAATCAGCGCCACGACCGGGCGCTTGGCCACCGGCACCTCGGCCACGTTCATCGAAGCCAGCAGCGCCACATCGCCCGGGCGCAACAGTCGCGGGGCGGTGATATCGGTGCCCTTGAAGAAATCGACACCGGCGGGGCGAATGTTGCTCTTGGCGTCGCTGTCGTCGGTCAGGGTGATCATATCGCCCGTGCGGGTCACGTTTTCCTGGATCAGCACATGATCGGCACCGTCCGGCACCGGCGCGCCGGTAAAGATGCGGACCGCCTGACCCGGACCAACAGTGCCGGTCCAGCCATGGCCCGCCGCAGCCTCGCCCACGACCTTGAACTGCGCGTGCAGGTCCGCCTCGACTCCCTTGACCGCATAGCCGTCCATCGATGAGGCATCAAAGGGCGGTTGGGTGCGGGTGGCAAACACGTCGCGCGCCAGAACCCGGCCCGCCGCATGGCGCAGCGGCACGATCTCTTCCGGCAGCGGGTCCGCGAGGGCAAAGAGATGCTCAAGCGCCTGCGCAACGGAGATCATGGCGCCTCGAACCGCCCGGACTTGCCGCCATCCTTGAGCACGACGCGCAAGCCGCCGATTTCCATGGCGCGGTCCACGGCCTTGGCCATGTCATAGACGGTCAGTGCTGCGGTGGAGGCGGCGGTCAGCGCCTCCATCTCGACCCCGGTCTGGCCGGTTGTTTTCACGGTCGCGGTGATGCGCAGGCCGGGCAGGGTGGCGTCGGGCTCCAGCTCGACCGAGACCTTGGAGATCGGCAGCGGATGGCAGAGCGGGATCAGGTCCGCGGTACGCTTGGCCCCCATGATCCCGGCGAGACGTGCAACACCGATCACGTCGCCCTTTTTCGCGCGCCCTTCGGTGATCAGATCATAGGTCTCTTGCGCCATGGTGATATGCGCCTGCGCCACGGCGATGCGGTCAGTGATGTCCTTGTCGGAGACATCGACCATATGGGCGGCCCCGGTGTCGTCAAAATGCGTGAGCGGCATCTACATGCCCCCCCCGGCGGTGAGCGGGTTCGCCAGCAGCGTGCGGGTGGCACCCGCCACGTCCTCCTGCCGCATCAGGCTTTCGCCGATCAGAAAGCAGCGCGCGCCATACATGGCCATGTCCGCCAGTTCCTTGGGCGTGTTCAGCCCGCTTTCGGTGACAATCGTGCGGTCCACGGGCACCTGCTTGGACAGGGTGCGCGTGACGTCCAGCGATGTCTCGAAGGTCTTGAGATTGCGGTTGTTGATGCCGATCAGCGGGCTGGCGAGGGCACTGGCGCGCTCCAGCTCTTCGGCGTCGTGCACCTCGATCAGGGCGTCCATGCCCCATTCGGTGGCCGCCGCCTCGAGCTCGGCGGCCTGGGCGTTGCTGACGGAGGCCATGATGATCAGGATGCAATCGGCCCCCAGCGCGCGCGCCTCGGCCACCTGATAGATGTCGTACATGAAATCCTTGCGCAGCACGGGCAGGTCGCACGCGGCGCGCGCCTCGACGAGGTAATCCTTGGCCCCCTGAAAACTGGGCATGTCGGTGAGCACCGACAGGCAGGTGGCCCCGCCGGTCTGATAGGCCTCGGCCAGGGCGGCGGGGTGGAAATCTGCGCGGATAAGCCCCTTGGAGGGGCTGGCCTTCTTGATCTCCGCGATCAGGCCGTAGCCCTCGCGGCTGGCCTTTTGCAACGCGTCGGCAAAGGGGCGCACGGGGGGGGCGTTGCGCGCCTCGGCCTCCAGCACGTCGAGCGGTTTGGCCGCCTTGTCGGCGGCGATCTCGTCGAGCTTGTAGGCCTTGATCTGGTCGAGGATCGTGTCGGTCATGTGTTGCGCTCTTGTCTGGCGGCGGGAACGAGGGGCCAGCCCCTCGCGCTCCCCGGGATTTTTTCGGGACAGAGACGGGGCTAGGCCGCGCTCTGTGTGATGTCGGCAACGGTCTTGATTTTGGCCTTGGCAGCGCCGCTGTCAATGGCGGCCGCGGCTTGTTCCGCCCCATCCTTGAGGTCGTTGGCATGGCCAGCAACCATGAGGGCTGCGGCGGCGTTCAGGAGCACCGCATCGCGGTAAGCCCCCGGCGCGCCGTCGAGTAGGGCGCGGAAGGCCGCGGCGTTCTCGGCGGGCGTGCCGCCGAGGATGTCCTCGAACGGGTGGACGGGCAGGCCCGCATTCTCGGGGTGAACCTCGATGTCGGTCACAGTGCCGTCGTCCAGTGCCGCCACCCAGGAGGTGCCGGTGATCGTCAGCTCATCCGTGCCGTCCGAGCCGTGGACGAGCCACGCGGCCTCAGACCCCAGTTGGCCCAGCGTTTCGGCCATGGGGCGGATCAGGTCGCGGGAAAAGGCACCGGTGAGCTGGCGTTTCACGCCGGCGGGGTTGGTCAGCGGCCCGAGTATGTTGAAGATCGTACGCGTGCCCAGTTCGGCCCGGGTGGGCATCACGTGGGCAATGGCCGGGTGGTGCATGGGCGCCATCATGAAGCCGATACCGGCCTCGGTCAGGCAACGTTCGACCACATCTGGGCCGACCATCACGTCAAGGCCCATCTGCGTGAGCGCGTCCGCCGCACCGGATTTGGAGCTGAGGTTGCGGTTGCCATGCTTGGCCACGGTCACGCCCGCGCCCGCCACCACAAAGGCGGTCGCGGTCGAGATGTTGAGCGTGCCCTTGCCGTCGCCGCCCGTGCCGACGATGTCCATGGCACCTGCGGGGGCGGCCACCGGCTTGCATTTGGCGCGCATCACGGCGGCGGCGGCGGCGTATTCGTCGATTGTCTCGCCACGTGTGCGCAGCGCCATCAGCAGCCCGCCGATCTGGGACGGCGTGGCGTCGCCTTCGAACAGGATCTCGAACGCGGCCTCGGCCTGCGCGCGGGTCAGCGGGCCGTTGGCGGCCGCGTCGATCAGCGGCTTGAGCGCGTCGCTCATGCCGGCACCGGTGCCAGATCGAGGAAGTTCTGCAGCATCGCGTGCCCGTGTTCGGAGCGGATGCTTTCGGGGTGGAACTGCACACCGTGGATGGGCAATGTGCGGTGGGCCAGCCCCATGATCGTGCCGTCCTCCAGCGCTGCGGTGATCTCGAGGCAGTCGGGCAGGCTGTCCCGTTCCACCGTGAGCGAGTGGTAGCGCGTGGCCTGAAACGGCGAGGGCAGCCCCTTGAACACGCTTGTGCCGTCGTGGTGCATTGTCCCCAGCTTGCCATGCACGATGTCGTCGGCGCGCACCACCTTGCCGCCAAAGGCCTGACCAATAGTCTGATGGCCCAGGCACACACCCATCAGCGGTGTGCGGGTTTCCGCCGCCGCTGCGGTGAGCGCAAGGCAGATGCCGGCCTGATCGGGATCGCAGGGCCCGGGGCTGAGAAGGATCGCATCGGGGCGCATGCCCATCGCCTCTTGCACGTCCAGCGCATCGTTGCGGCGCACAACCACATCGGCCCCCTGTTCGCCCAGGTAGTGCACCAGATTGTAGGTGAAACTGTCGTAGTTATCGATCAATAGCAGCATGGTCGTCTTCGGTGTTCTCAAGGGACGCGGAGGGCAGTATAGTTGCGCCAACATGTTCAGGCTTGGCCAGTGCCGTCAAGGGCACCGGTCGCGCGCGGACAGGGCAGATGCGCCACATCGCAAAGCGGGGGCGTGCAGGGACAGCAGGCGGAGTAACAGGCGATGGCACGAGGATTTTTGAGCGGCATTGTCGCAGGCGGCGTGGTGAGCGTTCTGGGCGCAGGCGTGGCATCGGTGCTGAGCGATCCACCGCAGGGCCCAAGCGCACGGATCGAGGGCCCGGTGGCCACCACGGCCCCTGCGCCCGGTGATGCGGCGGAGACCAGCGCCGTGACCGACCCCGATCTGGTGATCGACGAGGTATCGCCGCCGGTGCCCAGCCAGGACCCCGACGATGTGACCGCCGCCGCCGAGGCAGGCTCCGACACCGCCCCGGTGCCGCAGACCGGTGCGGCAGAGGATTTGACCGACCCTGCCGCAGCCCCCGACGGCTCTGCCGTTGCGATTGACGGCGAAGCGCCGGTGCTGCCCAGCCCACAAGGCGCGTTGGTGGCCGCCCCCGACACCGAAGGGCAGCTGTCGATTTCCACCGACCCCGCGCAACCACCCGCACCCGAAGTGCCGGAGGTCGATACCGCCTTTGCCCCCGAAGCGGACACCGCGCCCGAGACACCGAGCGCCGAGGCTCCGGCCCCTGACACCGCACCCGTGACGGCGCCAGAAGTGCCCGAAACGGTCGAGGCTCCGGCCCCGCAACCGTCACCCGCCGCACCTCCCGCAGCGGAGGAGACAGAGACGGCAGCCCTGCCCGAAGAGGAGGCCGACGAGGACGGCGGCCGCCCGACCATTGGCCGGCCGGCCACCTCGCTGGTTGACCGCACGCCAGAGGCGCCCACGACGCCCGACATTCCCGAAGCCGCGCCCGACAGCCCGCCCATCGAGCGGTTTGCCGTCCCCTTCGACAACCCCGAGGCCAAGCCGGTGATGGCGATTGTGCTGATGGATACCGGCGCTGACCTGACCAGCGGTCCGGTGGGGCTCGCCGCATTGCAGAGCTTTCCCTACCCGCTGACGTTTGCGGTGGACACCAGCCTCGCGGACGCCGCTGCGCGTGCGGAGGAATACCGGTCGCAGGGCTTTGAGGTGATGGCGCTGATGGACTTGCCCGCCGGAGCCTCCGGCAGCGATACTGAGGTGAACCTGTCCGTCGCGCTCGAGGCTGTGCCGGAGGCTGTGGCCGTGATGGAAGGTGTGGGCGTCGGCCTGCAGGAAAGCCGCGATGTCTCCGACCAGGTTACCGAATATGTCCGCGCCAGTGGCCACGGTCTGGTGTTGCAGTCCAAGGGGCTGAATACCGCGCAAAAGCTTGCGGCGCGGTCAGGCGTGCCTGCCGGCCTGATCTTTCGCGACTTTGACAGCGCCGGGCAGACACCCACGGTGATCCGCCGTTTCCTCGATCAGGCGGCATTCCGCGCGGGGCAGGAAGGGGGCGTGATCATGGTCGGTCGCCTCAGGCCCGACACGATCTCGGCGCTGCTGCTCTGGGGGCTGCAGGACCGCGCCCAGCGGGTGGCTCTGGCGCCGGTGTCGCATGTGCTCGCGGCGCTGGCAGAGGACGCGGAGTAGCGCCCGCTCAGATGATCTCGTCCTCGTCGAACATCGGGTCCGCCTCGAGCTGTGCTGTGAGGGCGTCAACCGTGTCGGCATCCGCCTGCGGGCTGAGCGTGGCGAGGTGAAAGACCGCGTCGCCCTCGTTCACCACCGGCAGGACCGCACGCCCGATCAGGATGCCCGGTCCCGGGGCCAGCAACTCCGTCTCCGCAGCCCCTGCGGGGTCCGCGACCGCGGCCAGCACGTCGCCCTCGGCCACCAGATCACCCTCGGCCCGGAAGGTGCGCAAGAGCCCGCCCGTGGGTGCACGCAACCAGCTGGAGCTGCGGCAGACCAGCGACGGCGTGCGGGCCCGTGCAATCCCCTTGGCGGGCACCATGCCCTGCGCCCGCATGACGCGCAGAATACCCGCAACGCCTGCGCGCACGGCAAACTCGTCAAAGCGCAGGCCTTCGCCCGCCTCATAAAGCAGCACAGGCGTGCCGCGCACGGCCGCCTCACCCCGCAGTGATCCCTCGCGCAAGGGTGAGGTCAGGATCACCGGCGCGCCGAAATCCCGCGCCATGCCTGCGGTTGTCGCATCCCCGGGCGTGACCCTGATCTGCGGCAGGTTGGTCCGGTGAACGGCTGCCGAATGCAGGTCGATCCCGAAATCACAGCGCAGCACCACCTCATTGAGAAAGATATGCGCCAGCCGAGAGCCCAGAGACCCGGCGGTGGAGCCCGGAAAACAGCGGTTCAGATCGCGCCGGTCCGGCAGATAGCGCGAATGCGCCAGAAACCCGTAGGCGTTGACGATGGGCACGACCAGCAGCGTGCCGCGCAGGCCGTCCAACTGTGGCGACCGCAAGAGCCGCCGCACGATCTCGACCCCGATCACCTCGTCACCATGCACCGCCGCACTCACGAACAGCGTCGGCCCGGCCCGCTTGCCATGGACCACCTCGACATGCAGATCGACCGGCGTGTGATCTGGCATCGCCGAGACCGGCAGTGCGACCGCAGCACGGGACCCGGGCGGCACACGCTGCCCGCCGATCTCGAAGGCTTCACGCGTCACGACCACCCCCAAGGGTGCCGCGCATCCTCGTCTCTGTCCCGAAAAAATCCCCCCCGGAGGGCCGGCCCGCCGCATATCCCCACGTCCGAGCCAAAGTCATTACCGGTTGCCGCCCGAAAACCGCGCCGCATCCGCCGCCGCCCGCCGGATCGCGCCGGATTTGTGCACCGTCTCCATATATTCCGCCTCCGGGTCGCTGTCATAGACAACGCCACCCCCGGCCTGAATATATAGCTTGCCGTCCTGCACCACCGCCGTACGCAGGGCGATGCACATGTCCATATCGCCGCCCGCGCTGAAATAGCCCACGCCACCGCCATAGACGCCGCGCTTTTCCGGCTCCAGCTCGTCTATGATCTCCATCGCGCGCACTTTGGGCGCGCCCGACACCGTGCCCGCGGGCATCCCGGCAAAGAACGCGTCAAGCGCGTCCTTGTTCTCTGCCAGTTCACCCACGACGTTGCTGACGATATGCATCACGTGGGAATAGCGTTCGACGATGAACTCCTCCGTGGGGCGCACGGTGCCGATCTTCGCCACGCGGCCCACATCATTGCGCCCCAGATCCAGCAGCATCAGATGCTCGGCCAGTTCCTTCTTGTCGGCCAGCAGGTCGGCCTCCAGCGCGTTGTCCTCTTCGGGCGTGGCACCGCGGGGGCGGGTGCCTGCGATTGGGCGGATCGTGACCTCGCGGCCAAAGACACGCACGAGGATTTCGGGCGACGCGCCCACCACCTGAAAGCCGCCGAAGTTGAAGTAAAACATGAACGGCGACGGGTTCGTGCGCCGCAAACTGCGATAAAGCGCAAAGGGCGGCTCGCGGAACTCCTGCGTCCAGCGCTGTGCCGGAACCACCTGAAAGATGTCGCCTGCCACGATGTATTCGCGCGCCTTTTCCACAGCGGCCTTGTAGGCGTCCTTGGTAAAGTTTGACACCGGCTCCGACGGCTCGGATGCATCGCCCAGATCGCGGACCTCCATCGGCATCACGCGTTCCAGATCGCGCACCGCGTCCATAACCCGTTCGGCGGCCTGCGCATAGGCCGCGCGCGCCGACTGCCCGTCGCTGACCCAGGCCGGAGAGACCACGGTGACCTCCCCCTTGACCCCGTCCAGCACGGCCACGACCGACGGGCGCAACATCAGCGCGTCGGGCAGGCCCAGCGGGTCGGGGTTCACGTCCGGCAGGTGTTCGACCAGCCGCACCATATCGTAGCCCAGATACCCGAACAGCCCCGCCGCCGCCTGCGGCAGGTCATCGGGCAGGTCTATCCGGCTTTCCGCGATCAGCGCGCGCAAGGTGTCGAGCGGGTTGCCCTCCAGCGGTGCGAACCCGTCCGGATCAAAGCGGGCGGAGCGGTTGACATGCGCCGTCTCACCATCGCAGCGCCAGACCAGATCGGGTTTCATGCCAACGATGGAATAGCGCCCGCGCACCTCGCCGCCGGTTACGGACTCCAGCACGAATGCATCCTTTTGCGCGCCCGTCAGCTTGAGCATCAGGGACACCGGCGTGTCGAGGTCCGCGGCCAGCCGCGTGTAGACAACCTGGTTCAGCCCCGCATCGTAAGCCTTTGCGAAGGCGTCATATTCGGGGGTCATCGCCATGGCTCAGGGGAAATTCACGTGCACGGCGTCCAGCGCCTGCTGGTTGATCTGCGGCCCGGCGCGCAGCACAACATCCTCGCCAAAGATGTTGAAGATCTCGCCCGCCAGGATCTGGCCGATTTCCTCGTTCAGGCGCGCAACTTCGGCCTGCGCTTCGGCGTTGTTGTCGATCGGGTTGATGGCGTCCAGACGCACGATGACCACCGCACCAAAGGCCGACAGAATGCGCACGTCGCCGGGTTCCATGTCGAACACCTCGGTCATGAAGGCGGGCGGCGTGCCTTGCACGAACGCGCCACGGTCCAGCCCGTCCTCGACAATGCTGTCGAGTTCCTGTGCGGCAAAGCTTTGGCCCGCTTCCAGCGCGGGCAGTTTCGCCTCGGCCTGTTCCATCAGCGCCGCTTCGGTCAGTTCGGCCTCGTAGTTGCCCTGCACGGCAAAGCGGGCGTCCTCAAACGGTTCGGGGCGTTGGGGCAGGGTCTCGTCCAGACGCATCGCGACGATGCCACCGTCGTCCAGTTGCACGATTTCGGGAAAGTCTTCTTCGGTCAGACGCTGCGCCGCCTCGGCAAAGCCGTCATACGCGCCGATGCCGTCGCCGTTGTTGGGCCACCAGTCGATGGTATCGAGGCGCATCTCGGTCTCGGTGCCCAGCTCTTCGAGCGTGGCGCCGCCGACGAGCATGTTGTCGTATTCCTCGGCCAGTACGCCGATCTGACGCCGCGCGGCGCTGCGCGCCAGTTCCTCGTGGATGAACTCGCGGGCCTGTTCGAACGTGGTGGTCTGGGCCGGCAGGATGCCGTTGACGCGGAACAGGGCCGGGCCCAGGTCGGAGGCCAGCGGGCCAACCACGTCGCCCACGTTCGCGTTGAACACGGCCTCCCCCGCGGCGTCGAGTTGCAGCCGGCTCACGTCGCCCATATCGATATCGCCCAGCGTCAGCCCGCGCGCTTCGACCAGTGCCTCGAACGTGGTGCCGTCCACCTCGATCTGGGCGGCGGCACGGTCGGCCTCGACCGCATCGAGATAGACAAGCCGCTCGACCAGCCGCCGCTCGGGCTGAACATATTGGTCGATGCGCGCGTCGTATTCTGCGCGCAACTGGTCTTCGGGGATGTCGACGCTGTCGAGGATGTGTTCGGGCAGCAGCACGGCATAGGTGATCCGCTTGGCCTCGGGCAGCTGAAATTCGTCGATATTGGCGTCGTAATAGCCGCGCAAGGTGGCGTCGTCGGCCTCCGGGATGGGCTCGGCCAGATCGGTCAGGTCCAGCCGGACCCAGGTGAAATCGCGCGTCTCGCCCAGAAAGGACACGATGGTTTCGGCATAGGTGGACGGCATGGTCACGCCGGACATCACTGCGCCCTGCAGCAGGGTGCGCGACACTTCCTCGCGCAGCTGGGTTTCGAACTGCGCCTCGCTGGTGCCATTGTTCTGCAGCGCAAAGGCGTAGGCCTCGCGGTCGAAATTGCCGTCGAGGCCACGGAAGGAGGGGATGTTGAGGATCTCGTCCCGGATCACCTCGTCACCGACGCTGAGGCCCATCACATCGGCCTCGTGATCAAGCGCACGGGCGCGCACGATCTGGGCCAGCACGGACTGGTCGATGCGCAGCTCTTGCGCGCGGGCAAAGGTGATCGGCTCGCCGCGCGCAGCACTTTCGGCCTGGATGGCCTGTTGCAGATTGCGGGCATAGGATTGCACGTCGATATGCTTGTCGCCGACCTGCCCGATGGTGCGGATGTTGCCGGTAAGGTTTGTGGCCCCGAACCCGCCAAGGGCGATGATCAGCAGGCCCAGCAGGATCCAGACAGCGGTTTTCGACAGTTTGTTCGAGCCTTGGGCCATGATCTGCCTCGTGATCGTTTGGTTTGACGGGGTGTCTATCGGCGCGGGATGGGCTGGGCAAGGGCGGGCGGGCTCAGAACCGCACCGCTGACAGTCTTTTGTAGAGCTCGGCGATGCCGGCCGCGTCGAGGTTGGCAAAGGCGATGCGCAACTGTTGCGCCCCTTGCGGTGCGCCGTCGGGCCAGAACATGGTGCCCGGCAGGCACAATATGCCCGCCTCCTGCACCAGTTGCGGCGCAATTTCGGCGGAGGAGGCGGCAAACGGGTGCTGCATGTAGGCGAAATACGCGCCCAGCCCCATAAGCGCCCAGCCCTGCGCCGCAAGGATGTGAAACCCGTCCGCGATGGCGCGACGGCGGGCCAGGATTTCGTCACGTTCGCCCGCGACCCACTGGCCGAGGTTGTCCAACCCCCAGAGGGCGGCGTATTGGCCGATCTGGCCGGGGCATATCGCAACCGTGTCGAGGAATTTTTCCACCTCCGCCAGCAGGTCTGGTGCGGCCACCAGCGCGCCGATGCGGTGGCCTGTGAGGCGGTAGGCCTTGGAAAAGGAATAGAGGTGGACGAATGTGTCCTGCCATCCGTCTTTCTGGAACAGCGGGTGCGGCGGGCCGGAGCGGCTGTCGAAGTCGCGGTAGGTCTCGTCCACAATCAGGCGCAGCCCATGGGCCGCCGCCAGGTCATAAAAGGCCGAGACGACGCCCGCCGGGTATTCGACGCCCGCCGGATTGTTCGGCGTGACCAGGGTGATCGCACGGGTGCGGGGGGTGATCAGTGCCGCCGCCGCGACGGGGTCGGGGATCATGTCAGTGCCTGCGGGCAAAGGCACCGCGGTGACGCCCGCCATGTCGAGCCACATCTTGTGATTGAAGTACCAGGGCGTCGGCAGGATCACCTCGTCCCCCTCGTTGCACGAGGCGGCGATGGTGGCGGCAAAGGCCTGATTGCAACCCGAGGTGATGGCGATGTTGTCGGCAGTGGTCGTGGCATCATAATGCCGGTTGATCTGTGCGCTGAGGCCCGCGCGCAGGGCGGGCATGCCCAGCACCGGACCATAGAGGTGCGCGTCGTCGCGGGTCAGCGCGGCGTCGGCCATGGCCTGCCGCAGGGCGGGCGGTGGCGGGTCAACGGGTGCCGCCTGACTGACGTTGATCAGCGGGCGGTCCGCGGGAAAGGTGACGCCTCGGGTCCACCGGCGCGCCTCCATCACCGGGGGCGGGAAGGTGGCGGCGGTGCGCGGGATGGACATATGGCTGCTCCGGGTGGCTGAGCGCCGGAGCCTCCGGCGGGGATTTTTCAGGGACAGAGACGGGGAGGGACGGTGCGCTGCTCAGTCGGTACCGCGGTAGGGTTCGACATATTGCAGCGCCATGTCCCACGGAAAGAAGATCCAGGTGTCCTGGCTGACGCCGGTGATGAACGTATCCACCTGCGGCTCGCCCGAGGGTTTGGCATAGACGGTTGCGAAATGCGCATGTGGGTAGAGACTGCGCACCAGTTCGAGCGTCTTGCCGCTGTCGACGAGGTCGTCGACGATCAGGATGCCGGTGCCGTCGCCCATCATCTCGGCATTGGGGGATTTGAGCACTTCGGCGTCGCGGCGCTGGTCGGCCTTGCCGCCGCCGGAATGGTAGGATTTGACGCTGATGGTATCGACGGTGCGAATGTCCAGTTCGCGGGCGACGATCATGGCCGGGGCCATGCCGCCGCGGGTGATCGCGACCACCGCGCGCCATCCGCCGTCGTCGGGGCCCTGCCCATCGAGCCGCCAGGCGAGAGCGCGGCTGTCGCGGTGCATCTGGTCCCAGCTGACGTGGAACCCTTTTTCGTGGGGGAGGCGATCTGCCATTGTTATTTCTCCAGTATCAGACGCAGGCCGAGCGCGCCCAGCAGGGTGGCGGCGATGCGGTCAAGGACGGGTTTGAGGCTGACATAGCCGCGCCGCACATGTGGCGTGCTCAGTGCCAGCGCGAGGCCGGTGTAAAAGATCAACTCGAGCGCCCAGTGGTTCGCAACGATCAGGGCGATATCGGCGGCAGCGAGGCCCTGCGGGAACACCACGACGATCACAGCGGCGGCAAAGAGCATGGATTTGGGGTTGCCGAAATTCAGGATCATTCCGGACAGAACGGCGCGCCCACGCGGTGTTGGTGCCTCGCCCAGCGGGTCGCGGGCGTGGCGCCAGGTCTGGAGGGCGATCCAGATCAGGTAGAGCGCGCCGCCGATCTTGAGCGCGGTGTAGGTCCAGGGAAAGAGGGTGAAGACAGCCTCGAGCCCCAGAAGCGCCGCAAGCGTCCACATCGCAACAGCCGTTCCCAGACCCAGCCCCGTGGCGATGCCTGCCGCACGCCCCCCGGTCACCGTCGCGCGGGTGATGAACAGCATCGCCGCGCCAGGCGACAGGAGTGCGGCCAGAAGGACGGTGTTGAAGGCGACAAGCTCTGCCAGCGTCAGGGTCACGGCCTAGCCCTTTTCGATGTCGGGGGCGTCCACGGCCTTCATCCCGACCACGTGGTAGCCTGCATCGACATGCAGGTTTTCCCCGGTCGTGCCGGAGCCGAGATCGGACAACAGGAACAGCGCCGACTTGCCCACATCGTCGATTGTCACGTTGCGGCGCAGGGGCGAGTTGTATTCGTTCCACTTCATGATGTAGCGGAAGTCGCCGATGCCGGAGGCGGCCAGCGTCTTGATGGGCCCCGCGCTTATGGCATTGACGCGGATGTCGTCCTTGCCCAGATCCTCGGCGAGGTATTTCACCGATGCCTCAAGTGCCGCCTTGGCCACGCCCATCACATTGTAATGCGGCATGACCTGCTCGGCGCCGTAATAGGTGAGAGTCACGGCACTGCCACCGTTTTTCATCATCTTTTCGGCGCGCTGCATCACGGCGGTGAAGGAATAGACCGAGATGTCCATCGTCATGGTGAAGTTGTCGCGGCTGGTGTCCACATAGCGGCCGCGCAGCTCGTTCTTGTCGGAAAAGCCGATGGCGTGCACGATGAAGTCGAGGCTGTCCCAACGCTCTCTGAGGCTGGCAAAGAGCGCGTCGATCGATGCACCGTCGCCCACATCGCAGGGCAGGACGATGTCACTGCCCAGCTGACCGGCGAGCGGATCGACACGTTTTTTCAGCGCGTCGCCCTGATAGGAAAACGCAAGCTCGGCGCCCGCGCCATGCAAGGCGCGCGCGATACCCCAGGCGATGGACTTGTCATTGGCAAGCCCCATGATCAGGCCCCGTTTGCCCGCCATCAATCCCGTTGTCATGTCGCTGTCCCCGCAAGCTTTCTGGCGCACAGCTTTAGGCCAAGCACGACGCTGCATCAAGAGAGCGCGCGCCGTTGCGCTGACGGCGCGGCTGCACTAGCTGTCGGGGGCAGACAGAAAGGGCAGATCATGGCGGAACGCAGCGGCATATTCGAGGGCGAGACCCCGTTCGACATCATCCAGCGCTGGATGGGGGAGGCCGAGGCGTCGGAGCTGAACGATCCCAACGCGATTGCCCTGTCCACGGTGGACGCGGACGGGCTGCCCAATGCGCGGATGGTCCTGCTCAAGGAGATCGAGGCGGATGCGTTCGTCTTTTACACCAATTACGAAAGTGCGAAGGCGGCTGAACTGGACAGCGCGGGCAAGGCGGCGTTCGTGATCCACTGGAAGTCACTGCGCCGGCAGGTGCGGGTGCGCGGATTGGTCAGCAAGGAGGACGGGCCGCAGGCGGATGCCTATTACAAGTCGCGGTCGTTACAATCCCGTCTGGGGGCCTGGGCGTCGCAACAAAGCCGCCCGCTCGCGAGCCGGGCGGCGCTGATGGCGGAGGTCGCCAAGATCACCGCGCAAAAGGGTACAGACCCGGACCGCCCGCCGTTCTGGGGGGGGTACCGGATCACTCCGCTGGAGATCGAGCTGTGGGCCGACGGGGCGTTTCGGCTGCATGACCGGTTCCGGTGGCAGCGTAAAAATCAGGCAGATGCATGGTGCGTTACGCGCCTGAACCCGTGAATTTCACGTGACGTGAAATGCACACCATTGATTCAATGCGTTTTTTACCGCTTGAATTGCGTTGGCAAAATAGCGCAAGTCTTGGATGCGACACTCACAACTCAACGAAAGTCTCGTCGTGCAGGATGAAAGAGAAGAAGCGGACCTCGTCGAAGGGTCCGTTAAATGGTTTGACCCGGTAAAAGGTTTTGGATTTGTCGTGGCCGATGCTGGTGGCCCCGATATCTTGTTGCATGTCAATGTACTGCGCAATTTCGGACAGTCGTCCGTGGCGGACAGTGCACGCATTTCCATCCGGGTCCAGTCTACCGAGCGTGGGGTGCAGGCCGTCGAGGTCATGCAGATCATACCGCCGTTGCAGGACACGGTGTCGACCCTGTCGGATATTGCCGAGCTTGACCCCGAAACCGTGGCACAATCCCCGCTTGAGCCGGGGCGCGTCAAATGGTTCGATAAGGGCAAGGGGTTCGGCTTTGCCAATGTATTTGGCCGTGCCGAAGACGTGTTTCTGCACGTCGAGGTGTTGCGCCGGTCGGGTCTGTCGGACCTGCAACCGGGCGAGGCGTTGGCGATGCGGGTGATCGATGGCAAACGCGGTCGTATGGCCTCCGAGGTGCTGGCCTGGGAGGCAGCGCTGCCGCGCGACGAGGAGTAGTCGCCTTGCGTATAGTGTTGGTCTGTGTGGCGTGGCTGTTCAGTGCGGTCGCCGCTTTTGCGACCTGCGCGGAGGACACGGTCTGGATTCGCGGTGAGTTTGGCGAGGCGCGGTTTGCCATTGAGCTGGCCGATGACCCGCAGGAGCGCGCGCGCGGTCTGATGCACCGCGAAACGATGCCGCTGTCGGCGGGCATGCTCTTTATCTACCCCGCGCCGCAGCCGCTGTCGTTCTGGATGCGCAATACGCTGATCGAGCTCGACATGCTGTTTGTTGATCCCACGGGCACGATCCGAAACATCCACCACCGCGCGCAGCCGCTGGACGAGACGCCGATACAAGGCGGCACGGGTCTGACCCATGTGCTGGAGATCAACGGCGGGCTTGCGCGGCAGATGGGGCTTTCGGTGGGCGATCAGCTGCGCCATCCCAGTTTCGCACAGACAGCCGCCGCCTGGCCCTGCTAGGCCTTTTCAATCCCGCAAACCATGTCTATGAGGGGCGCACGGTCGGAGCGTGGCGCAGCCTGGTAGCGCACCTGTTTTGGGTACAGGGGGTCGGAGGTTCGAATCCTCTCGCTCCGACCATTTCCTGAAAATGTCAGATCAGCGATTTGCCGCGCGTCCGCCCGTCGCGGCCAGCAACTCGTCCATCAGCCCGTCCAGAGACCGCTGTTTGAAGTAGATGCGCCGCGCATTGCCGGATTTCTGGATGACTTCGGCAAAATAACTCAGTTCCACCACAAAGGCGTTGTCAGTGTCGCGGCCGGTTTCCTTTTGCACCACCAGCGTCGGGGCCACCAGCGCGCCATCATATTGCAGCACGAGGAAAGCGGCCACATCGGGCGGTGGCGGGATACGGCATTGCAGGACGGAGCGGGAGATCTGGCGCAATTCGTCCCCGGGTGAGTCGCAGGATGACCGGAACGCAACATCCAGCGGCTGCGGCTCCTGTTCGAAAATGGCGCGGCGCACGGGCAGGTCTTGGCCATCGGCCACGACGGTCTCTACATATTGTGGTGCGCATGCCGACACTGCGAGCACGAAAAAGGGCAATATACGTCGCATCGCAGACCTTTCGGGTTGGGGTATGTCGAGAGCATCACATTTTCCGCAGCGCGGCAAAACCTTTCTCCCAAAACGGGAAGAGTCTGTGGATAACTTCACCCAAAACGTCCACAGGCGGGCTTAAACCTGCCCTTGGCAAAGGATTTTTCGCCGCCGGTGCAGGGACAGGTCTGGGCATGGTTTACAGGGTGCGGGCGCCATGAATCGGGCGTGCGGCGGCACCCCAAATCATCCACGCCGCGTCAAGAAAATATCGTCAAAAAAAGTTTAAATTTCTCGTTGACGGCGGGGGGCGAGATACGTCACCTTGTGTAGGCCAAGCAGCACACCACAACATTTAGTGGACAACACTAGAGGTGAGGCGGCAGGCGCAGGGGACAGGTTTGGTACGCCTCAAGACAAGATCCGACGCGGTCTGACACGCAACACAAGCGGTCAGGCACTCGGCGGTTTGTGACCCGAGCGTCGGTGATAACAGGGCACTCCGCAACGCCGGAGAAGCTCAGGACGGAACATGCTGGATACGAGGCAGCGCGATGAAGATTGAAAGACAATTCACCACCGCAGGACAGGACGCTTATGCAGCGCTTGAATTTGTGACGACAGCGTCCGAAATCCGTAACCCGGACGGCACCATCGTGTTCCGCCTCGACGATGTCGAAGTGCCCACCACCTGGAGCCAGGTGGCCAGCGATGTGATCGCGCAGAAGTATTTCCGCAAGGCGGGCGTGCCGTCCGCTGTCGACAAGGTCGAAGAAGAAGGTGTGCCATCGTTCCTGTGGCGCTCGGTGCCGGCAGAGGGTGCCGACATGGGCGGAGAGACGTCGTCCAAGCAGGTGTTCGACCGCCTTGCAGGCGCATGGTGCTACTGGGGCTGGAAAGGCGGCTACTTCACCTCCGAAGAGGACGCGCAGGCCTATTATGACGAAATGCGGTTCATGCTGGCCACGCAACGTGCCGCACCCAACTCGCCGCAATGGTTCAACACCGGCCTGCACTGGGCCTACGGCATCGACGGCCCCGCGCAGGGTCACATGTATGTTGATCCGTTCACGGGCAAGCTGACCAAGTCCAAGTCCGCATACGAGCATCCGCAGCCGCACGCCTGCTTTATTCAGTCCGTGTCCGACGATCTGGTGAATGACGGCGGCATCATGGATCTGTGGGTCCGCGAGGCGCGCCTGTTCAAGTATGGCTCCGGCACTGGCACCAACTTCAGCCACCTGCGTGGCGAGGGCGAGCGTCTGTCGGGTGGCGGTAAATCCTCCGGCCTGATGGGTTTCCTGAAAATCGGTGACCGTGCAGCGGGCGCGATCAAGTCTGGCGGCACCACGCGTCGGGCGGCCAAGATGGTGATCGTCGACGCCGACCATCCGGACATCCAGGATTTCATCAACTGGAAGGTGCTCGAAGAGCAGAAAGTGGCGTCCATCGTCGCCGGTTCCAAGATGCACGAGCAGAAGCTGAATGCGATCTTTGAAGCGATCGGCACCTGGGACGGCGCTGTTGAAGACGCCTATGACCCCAAGAAAAACAACGCGTTGAAAGACGCAGTGAAAGCGGCCAAGAAGGTCGCGATCCCCGAGACCTATATCAAGCGCGTGCTGGACTACGCCAAACAGGGTCATACCAGCATCGAGTTTCCGACCTATGATACGGACTGGGACAGTGAGGCGTACAATTCCGTCTCCGGCCAGAACTCGAATAACTCGATCCGCGTCACCAATGCCTTTCTGACGGCTGTCGAGAAAGACGCCGATTGGGAGCTGATCAGCCGCGTGGACGGCTCGGTAGTGAAGACCGTCAAGGCACGTGAGCTGTGGGAGCAGGTGGGTCACGCCGCATGGGCCTGTGCCGATCCGGGCATTCAGTACCACGATACCGTCAACGACTGGCACACATGCCCCGAAGATGGTGAGATTCGCGGCTCAAACCCCTGTTCCGAATACATGTTCCTGGACGACACGGCCTGTAACCTCGCGTCGATGAACCTGCTGACCTTCCTCAAGGATGGCCAGTTCCAGGTCGAGGAATACATGCACGCGGCCCGTCTCTGGACCGTGACGCTGGAAATCTCGGTGATGATGGCGCAGTTCCCGTCCAAGGAAATCGCGCAGCGGTCCTACGAATTCCGGACGCTGGGGCTGGGCTATGCCAATATCGGCGGCCTGCTCATGAATATGGGCCACGGCTATGACAGTGACGAAGGTCGTGCGCTGTGTGGTGCTTTGACGGCAATCATGACGGGCGTGTCCTACGCCACCTCTGCGGAGATGGCGGGCGAGCTGGGCGCATTTCCGGGCTACAAGAAGAACGCTGACCACATGCTGCGTGTGATGCGCAACCACCGGACCGCTGCATATGGCGCGACGGAGGGTTACGAAAAGCTGGCGGTGAAACCGGTTGCATTGGATCACGCCAACTGCCCCGACCCGCAGCTGATCGACGTGGCCATGTCGACATGGGACGAGGCGCTGAAACTGGGCGAGGCGCATGGCTACCGCAACGCGCAATCCACCGTGATCGCGCCCACGGGCACCATCGGTCTGGTCATGGACTGCGACACCACGGGGATCGAGCCTGACTTTGCCCTGGTAAAGTTCAAGAAGCTTGCGGGCGGCGGTTACTTCAAGATCATCAATCGGTCTGTGCCTGCGGCGCTCGAAAACCTCGGCTACGGCTCCGCCCAGATCGAAGAGATCGTCAGCTACGCCGTTGGTCATGGTTCCATCGGCAACGCACCTGCGATCAACCACACGACACTGGCGGGCCATGGCTTTGGCCCCAACGAGCTGGCCAAGGTGGACGGTGCACTGGAAAGCGCGTTCGACATCCGCTTCGTCTTCAACCAGTGGACGCTGGGCGAAGAATTCTGCACGCAGGTGCTGGGCATTCCGGCGGCCAAGCTGAACGACCCGACATTCGACCTGCTGAAGTCGCTGGGCTTTGCCAAGGCGGATATCGACGCGGCCAACGACCATGTTTGTGGGACGATGACGCTGGAAGGGGCGCCGCACCTGAAGGAAGAGCACTACCACATCTTCGACTGCGCCAACCCGTGCGGCAAGAAAGGCAAGCGTTTCCTGAACGTTGACAGCCACATCACCATGATGGCCGCGGCACAGTCGTTCATCTCGGGTGCGATCTCCAAGACGATCAACATGCCCAACGACGCGACGATCGAGGATTGCCAACGCGCCTACGAGCTGTCGTGGTCGCTGGGGGTGAAGGCCAACGCGCTCTACCGTGACGGCTCCAAGCTGTCGCAACCACTGGCGGCGGCACTGGTCGAGGATGACGAGGAGGCGGCAGAGGTGCTGGAAAGCGGGTCGGTCACCGAAAAGGCGGCTGTGCTGGCTGAAAAGATCGTCGAAAAGATCATCGTGAAGGAGATTGTCAAATCTCACCGCGAAAAGATGCCACAGCGCCGCAAGGGCTATACTCAAAAGGCGATCGTCGGGGGCCACAAGGTCTACCTGCGCACCGGTGAGTATGAGGACGGCAACCTGGGCGAGATTTTCATCGACATGCACAAGGAAGGCGCTGGCTTTCGGGCGATGATGAACAACTTTGCCATCGCCGTGTCTGTGGGCCTGCAATACGGCGTGCCGCTGGAGGAGTTCGTGGACGCCTTCACCTTCACCAAGTTCGAACCGGCCGGCATGGTGCAGGGCAATGACAGCATCAAGAACGCGACGTCGATCCTCGATTATGTGTTCCGCGAGCTGGCTGTGTCTTACCTCGACCGCACCGATCTGGCGCATGTGAAGCCCGAAGGCGCGACATTCGACGACATCGGTCGCGGCGAAGAGGAGGGCGTGTCGAACGTCTCCGAAATCTCCGAAACGGCAGCGTCGAAATCGCTGGAAGTGCTCAAGCAGATCAGCTCGACCGGCTACCTGCGCAAGCGCCTGCCGCAAGACCTCGTGGTGTTGCAGGGCGGGATGGCTGAAGGATCGATCGATGCCGAGGCTGCATTGCAGACGCTGGTGCCCGAAGTGGCTGTGAGTGGCGGGGCAACCGCCGCGGTGGCCGCGTCATCGGGTGGCGGTGATCTGGTCAAGGCTACGCTGATGGATGCGCGCACCAAGGCCAAGATGCAGGGCTACGAAGGCGAAGCCTGCGGCGAGTGCGGCAACTACACGCTGGTGCGCAACGGCACTTGCATGAAGTGCAACACCTGTGGCGCGACGTCGGGGTGTAGCTGAGGGAATTGAGGGTTGGGGAAAGGAGTTGCAGCTCCTTCCCCCGCTCGCCCCAAGCCTAAACAGCGTGGGCAAGGGGCTAAGCAGATCGGCCGAGTCGGCCGTAAACGAAGGAGATACACGGTAAAAAACTGCGATCAACGACGCGCTGCCGGACCACTGAAGATACATGGCGATACAGTGAACATACATGTGTTGCCAACAATCTGATGTGGACAAGTGGAGGGCTTATCATGGCTCGACGCAAGAATTCGGAGGTTACAAGCGCCAAGGCTGCATCTGCTGCATCCAAGGTTCTTCGTAATCCGAAATCTAGCAAGGCTGCCAAAACGGCAGCAGCGTCGGCGCTAACGCAGCGACCGAACAAGAAGTAGAGATACTTCAATGCGGAAAGGCTGCCCCCTAGTTGGGGCATCCGACCCGAGAGTTACGCGACCCGGGGATGGGCGCGAGGGGGCCGGGCCGGTTTGGCTGGTCTGGCTCCCGACGAGACGGGTGGGGCGGTACGTTACGTCCCCCCACCTTTTCCGGGGCGGGTGCGCTCGCCCCTGACGACGTACAGGCCGCAGGCAGAAAAGTACCGGGCGGTTAACATATTGAGCCTGTACGGCGAAACTCAATGGGGGCCTCGTGCCCCCATTTTTTCTGCGCGGGAACAAGTTTTTCTGCGAAAAATTTGCGGCCAACGTTGGCGGCGGATTTTTTTGAAAAATCCGGGACCCCCGTTGAGAGGTTGGAGCGTTGGGGCAGGACAGATTGCTTCCGGCTCACCAAGACAAAGACCTGTGTCGCGCATCCACCCCCGCATGATCTCTGGCGTGACAGGGCTGCCGGTCCGTCCCAAGTCAAATAGCCGTATCCCCGTACCGGGGCCCCTCGGCGATTTGGCTTGGCACAGCCCGTCCTCCCCGTCTCTTGGAGGTCAAGCGAGGGCGGCTCCGAGACAAAGTCAGTGCTGGGCGCGGGCGAGCATGCCGTAGAGGTCGCGCGGGTCGTCCGGGTCGGCGAGCAGGTCGAGCGGGTGGTAGTAGGGCGTGCCTGCGACGTGATCGCGGACAAAGCGCAAGGCGGAGAAATCTTCGATGGCGAACCCGACAGAGTCGAAGATCGTGATCTGCTTGTCTGAGGTGCGGCCCGGTTTGCGGCCTGCCAGCACCTCCCAGATTTCGGTCACCGGGTGATCGGGGGCGAGTTGCTGGATGTCGCCTTCGATCCGGGTCTGGGGCGGGTATTCGACGAAGATGTCGCCGCGCTCGAGGATGGCGGGGGCGATTTCGGTCTTGCCCGGGCAGTCGCCGCCGATGGCGTTGATGTGCACGCCTGCGCCGACCATGTTGTCGGTCAGGATCGTGGCATAGGCCTTGTCGGCGGTGCAGGTGGTGAGGATCTGTGCGCCCATCATGGCGTCCTCGGCCGACGTGCAGGAGGTCACGTGCAGGCCGGAGCCGGCAAGGTTGGCGGCACATTTGGCCGTCGCTGCCGGGTCGATGTCGTAGAGGCGCACATGGGTGATGCCCGCGATGGCCTGCATCGCGCGGCTCTGGAATTCGGATTGGGCGCCGTTGCCGATCATCGCCATGGTCGTGGCGCTCTTGGGCGCGAGGGTCCGGGCCACGAGCGCTGATGTGGCTGCCGTCCGCAGGGCCGTCAGCATCGTCATTTCGGTCAACAGCACCGGGTATCCGGTGTCGACGTCCGCCAACAGCCCGAAGGCCGTGACGGTCTGCAGCCCCTGGCCCATGTTCTTGGGGTGCCCGTTGACGTATTTGAACCCGTAGCTGACACCGTCCGAGGTTGGCATCAGCTCGATCACGCCCTCGGGCGAGTGGGCGGCGACGCGGGGCGTCTTGTCGAACTGCTCCCACCGGCTGAAATCATCGGCGATATAGTCGGCCAGCCCGCGCAGCATCGGCGTCAGCCCCACATGGTGCACCAGTTGCATCATGTGATCGACGGAGACAAAGGGCACGAGCGCCTTGTCGGAGGGTTGCATGGGCTGTCCTTTCAATACGCGCGGGTGGGCCGGTCGAACACGCGGCGGCCAAAGGCGGAGGCGACCAGATCGACCATGACCTGTGCGGTGCGCCCGCGTTCATCGAGGAACGGGTTGAGCTCAACGAGGTCGAGTGAGGTCATGCAGCCGCTGTCGCAGATCATCTCCATCACCAGATGTGCTTCGCGCAGGGTGGCGCCGCCGGGGACGGTGGTGCCAACCGCGGGCGCGATGGCGGGGTCTAGGAAATCCACGTCGAGCGACACATGCAGCAGGCCGTTCGCGGCGCGGACCCGTTCGAGGAACGCGGCGAGCGGCCTGGCGATGCCGTGTTCGTCGATATGGCGCATGTCGATATAGGTGACATCGGTGGCTTGCAGGGCGGCGCGCTCCTGCGGGTCGACCGACCGCAGGCCCAGCATTGCGATGCGGTCGTGCGGCACAGGTTGCGGGACAGGCGGGAAGCCGTCAAAGCCCACGCGGCCCGTCACATAGCCCATGGGCGTGCCGTGCAGGTTGCCCGACGCCGTTGTCGCGGGCGTGTGGTAGTCGGTATGTGCATCGAGCCACAGGACAAAGAGCGGTCTGTTGGCTTGTGCGGCAAAAGCGGCCAGCCCGTGCACCGTGCCGAGCGCCAGCGCGTGGTCGCCGCCCATGAAGATGGGCAGCGCTGTTGCGGCCGCGTCTTGTGCGGCGCGGGACAGCGCGGTTGTCCAGGCGATGGTTTCCTCGGGCGCGTGCAGGTGGTCGTGATGCGCAGCCTCAAAGGCGTCGGGTGCGATGTTGCCAGCGTCGGTGACGGCATGGCCGAGGTCCGACAGCGCGTCCTGCAAGCCAGCGGTGCGGTAGGCATCGGGGCCCATCAGGCAGCCCTGGCGGCGCTTGCCGCAATCCATCGGCACGCCGATGAGGTGGATGGGGGGGACGGTCATATGGGCTCACTCCGCAATACGCTGTTGCGGCTGATGTGCGCGCGTTCTGTGGCATCGACAAGCGTCTGGATTGGCGATATTGCACGGTCATTGTACATGTTGAGCAATGCAAATGGACAAAACGGACAATCAGCTGTTGGCAGCGCTTCGGGCTGATGCGCGGGCATCGCATTCGACGCTCGCGGCAACGCTGGGCTTGTCGCGGGCCACGGTGCGGGCGCGGATCGACAAGATGGTGGCGCGCGGCGATATCGTCGGCTTTTCCGTCGTGACCAAGGCGGATGTGCAGCGCGACCCTGTTCGCGGTCTGATGATGATCGGGATCGAGGGTCGCGGCACGGAAAAGATCATGCGCGCCCTGCAAGGCATGCCGGAGATGCGGGCAGTGCATTCGACCAATGGCCGCTGGGATGTGATTGTCGAGATCGGGGCCGAAACGCTTGATGCGTTCGATGCGGTGCTGTTCCGCATTCGACGCCTCGACGGTGTGGTGGCGAGCGAGACGTCGCTGCTGCTGTCGACTAGGCTGTCGGTCTGACGCGTATCGCGGCGATCCACAGGGCGGCGAGGCCTAGCGAGATCACCATGTTCCAGCCCGCCATGCTGATACCGCCCAGCTGCCACGCGATCTCGTCACAGCGGACGATGGGTGCGGCCATGATCTGATCGAAGAGCGCACCGGCGTCCACGCCGCTGACGCCTTGGGCGGAACAGGAGGCCGGGCCTTCCCACCAGCCTTGTTCGACGCCCACATGGTAGCCGCCGAAGGTGGCCGTGGTCAGGGCGGCGAGCGCGCCAAGGGCTGCGAGCAACGGCAGAGGAACAAACCATGCGAGCGCGCCGAGCGCGATGGCAACAGCGTGCGGGTAGCGCTGCCAGATGCACATCTTGCACGGCGCGTAACCTAGAGCCTGAAACAGGAACGCACCGCCCAGAAGCAGGGCGGATCCGAGTGCTGCCCCGGCGATGAGATGTTGGCGTGTCAGGGTCATAATCCGATCCACGTTTTGAGGAGGCTGGCCAGTGTCGCCCCCGCTATGAGCAGTGTGCCGACCCATGCTGTGCCCAGGGCGGCCCCCAGAAGGACCAGAATTCCGTCGCGTTGCAACAGCCCCATTGCGACGATCACGACGGCAAGGCCGGGCACGGTGTTGGTGCCGGGCAGTGGCACCAGGATCGACGCGCTGAACAGGACAAGCGCGAGACCGACAAGCCGGTCAATCGGGGCGTGGGTGAGGGCCGACAGGCGCGGACGGCTGACCGCCTCGATCCGCTTTAGCCACGGTCCCGACCGGCGGGCAAGAGTGCCCAAACCATCTGTCGAGACGGTGCGCGCGCTGAGCTTGCCGGGAAGCCAAGGAACGCGGCGGCCCAAAAGCATCTGCGCCGACACGAACATCAGTGGCAAGGCGACGATCTGCGGCAGGCCATACAGGAACGGGATGCAGCAGGGCAGGGCGAGGACCAGCAGGAAAAGGCCGAACGCGCGTTCGTGCAGCTGCGCCATGATCCAGTCCAGCGTGACCGCGTCGCCGCTGGCGTCGGAGGCCAGTTGCGCCAGCCGGTCCGAGATGGCCATTTCCTGTGCCAAAACGGCCATGCGTTGCAAATCTCCTTTAGCGTCGGCACCGCGTAGCAAATCCGCGATGCCAGTGCCAGAGCACCCGATGAAAGACGCTGAAAATGTCCGCCTGTGCGCGCCGGCGCGGCTTGCCCACGCGCATATCCCGGTGTATGGAGGCGCGAGGCCCAAGTGGCGGAATGGTAGACGCAGGGGATTCAAAATCCCCCGCCTTTGCGGGCGTGCCGGTTCGAGTCCGGCCTTGGGTACCAGCCTCGGACAGAGTAACACAAAACGGGGGCTGCATGTCCGGTCTTGTGGAAAACGATTCGCGAAATCCAAAGCGGTTGTGGTCGCAATGTGCCCCAATTTTGGCACGCTCCGGCGATTGGTGTCATATTGTAAACATAACTCCCCACAGCCAGTAGCGCATGGTGCCACAATTGTGACGTGGATCACTGTTTCGAATTTGGAAACCAACTGATGCGATAGAGCATCGGCGGCTTATCGCCCAAGTCCCTGAGTATTAGGGCGATCGGCGCGATATCGCCGGGCAACAGACCTCTGCTGGCAGCTTGATTCTACTACTCTCGGTTGTGTATTGTCCACAAACGCCAGCGTTTGTTAACCAATTTGCTCCCAGATGTTGACGTTTTTCGGACATTTTTCCCTTTGTTTGCCTCAAACCTGACCGTACAAGCATCGTGCCCAACTGGGGGGCTTTGTCTGTGGTCATGGGGGCGACCGCACATTTTGCGTCTGACCGACGCAGGAGATGTGCAGTTGCGTTGGTTGCGCTTGGCAACCTGTGTGATCTGCTTGTGGCACCGGCCCTTTTTGCCGGGCCGATGCGCGAGGGCGCTCTCCTGTTTGCGGTACGTAGGATGTGTCGGTCGCGTGTGACGTGGATGGGCCTCATGGGTGTGTTTTGGTTGTCCGCGGTGTGCGGCATGGCGTGCCGACGCCGGTGAATGGAGACGATTACAATGGCTGATAACTTTAATGATCCCTTTGCAACGAATCTTGTAGGCCTGTGGGACTTTCTGAATGACAACCCCAACGGCGACACCGGCACAGCAGACAGCCTGACGCAGGATGGCACACCCGAGAATGGCGCCAACATCTCGGGCGGGCGGCTGCATCTGGACGGGCACAACGATTATTTTGATGTCGACGGCGATCACGGCGGCCCCGAAGAGTCGGTGTTTGACCTCTCCGAAGGCACCATCTCCGTTCAGTTCACGCAGGAGGAGCATGTCGGCAGCTCCAACGATACGCTGGTCAACCGTGGTGAGTTCAAGGATCGGGACGATGAGGGCTGGTTTGCCATTCAGGTGACCAAGTACGGCCAGATTGAGCTGTTCCACAACACCGGCGACGAGCACATCAAGCTGAAGACGGCCAAGGACCTGTTGTCGCCGCATGACAACGTCAAGGTCACCTATTCCTGGGACGAAACCACAGGCGTCACCCTCACCGTCGAAAACCTGACGACCGGCGTGACCGAGACCGTCACGTCCGACCAGACCGGCCTGACGCTGGATATCGGCGACAACGACGACGAGATCTTTACCTTTGGTGCGCGCGAAAAGGACGACGGCGACTACGACCAGTTCTTCAAGGGCAGCATTGATTACGTGGCCGTCTATGACCGCGACATCCAGAACGCAGTCCCTGATGGCATCGTCGACGGCGAAGAGTTCGGCGAAGTCATGGAGCTTGGCTACGACGACTCCAATGCGCCGACCAATCAGGGCGGTGACATGATCACCGACGACGCCGACATCATCCTCGGCAACGGGGGCGATGACACGATCGACGGCGCGGATGGCGACGACACGATCTTTGGCGATGATGGCGTCGGTGGCGCTGTGGTGGGCCGCGAAAGCTTCAACTGGGAAGGCACGCCCGAAGGCGACATCGACAGCACCTTTACCCAGGATACCGGGTCAGTCACGGTCACCTACACGCGGATCAAGGACACGGGCGAGCACGAGTCGACCCTTGGCACAGATGACCTGAACGTCACCGGCATCGACACGGGCGGCGAGACCATCGACACCGACAGCGGCCTGCGGTCGGTCACCAATGGCGAGGGCAACGAAGGTGACTTCCAATGGGAGTTCTCGGACCCGGTCGCCAATGTCGAGTTCAACATCAACGACATCGACGGCGACGGTATCGTCACTGTCACGGCCTTTGACGCGGACGGCAACGAAATTCCGGTGCAGCTGGTGGGCGGCTCCGAGCTGACGGTCACGGGCAATGTGGCCGACAGCAACGGTGGCTATGACGACGCCGATACCGATGGCTACAACCTGCAGGTCACGATCCCCGGCCCGGTCGCCAAGATCGTGGTGGAGCATGATCAGGACGACGACGACAACTCCGGCGTCTTTGTCACCGACATCTATTTCGACGTGATCGACCCCGATGCCTCGGGCGAGGGCGGCGATGACGTGATCACCGGCGGTGCGGGTGCCGACGCGATGTTCGGCGAAGGTGGCGATGACACGTTCATCGTGGACGATGTGGCGGATGCCGATGGCGACAACGTCGTGGGCGGTAACGGCCCCGACGACGAGACCGACAATGACGTGCTGGACCTGCGCGGCACGGGCCAGGTCACCATCGATGCGACGGATGACGGCAGCGACGGTGGCGCGCAATCCGGGACCGTGACGTTCGAGGACGGCTCTGTCCTGACATTCAGCCAGATCGAAACAATCCTGACGGACCCCCAGAACGAAGCGCCGACCGCCAATGACGACGATATCGAGGTGGACGAGGATGGCGAGGTCACCTTTGACCCCACCGCCAACGATGTGGACCCCGATGGCGATCCGCTCGAGGTCGACAGCTTTACCCAGCCCGACAACGGCACTGTCACGCAGAACCCCGACGGCACGCTGACCTACACCCCCGATCCGGACTATAACGGGCCCGACAGCTTTGACGTCACGATCACCGACCCGAGCGGTGAGACCAGCACTTCGACCGTCAATGTGAACGTGGCCCCCGTCAACGACGCGCCCGATGCGGTCAACGATATGGCCGAGACCGACGAGGAAACGCCGGTCACCATCGACGTGCTCGACAATGACACGGATGTGGACGGTGATGATCTGACGATCACGGCGGCCTCCGTTCCGTCCGAGCAGGGCGTGGTCGAGATCGTCAACAATGAGCTGGTCTACACCCCCGCCGACGACTTCTTTGGCGAGGCGACGATCAGCTATTCGATCGAGGACGGCAATGGCGGCACCGACGTGGCCGAGGTCACCGTCACCGTGAACAACGTCAACGATGATCCCGTCGCGGTGGACGATATTGCCGAAACGGACGAGGACACGCCCGTCACCATCGATGTGCTCGACAATGACGAGGACGCGGATGGCGACGACCTGACGATCCTCGACGCGTCGGTCCCGGCCGAACAAGGCACGGTCGAGATTGTCGACAACGAGCTGCTGTTCACGCCCGCCGAAAATTTCAACGGCCCGGCAACGATCACCTACACCGTAGATGACGGCAACGGTGGCGCGGATGAGGGCACGGCAACCGTCAATGTGGGTGCAGTCAACGATGGCCCGACCGCCAATGACGACACCGAAACCACGGATGAGGACACGCCGGTTACCATCGACGTGCTGGGCAATGACGAAGACCCCGACGGCGACGATCTGACCATCACCGCCGCGTCGGTGCCTGCCGATCAGGGCACAGTGGACATCGTGAACAACGAACTGCTGTTCACGCCTGCCGAAAACTTCAACGGCGAGGCGACGATCAGCTACTCGATCACCGACGGCAATGGCGGCACGGACAGTGCCGAAGTGTTGGTGACCGTAAACCCGGTCAACGATGATCCTGTCGCCGTGGACGACATCGAAACCACGGACGAGGACGTCGCGGTTGTCGTGGACCTGCTCGGCAATGACAGCGATGTGGACGGCGACGATCTGACCATCGCATCGCTCAGCGTCGATCCTTCCGAAGGCTCCGTGGTCGACAATGGCGACGGCACCGTGACCTTTACGCCTGCGCCGAACTTCAACGGGCCGGCGACAATCAACTACACCGTGTCTGACGGCAATGGCGGCACCGATGAGGGTGAAGCGGTCATTTCCGTGGGTGCGGTCAACGACAGCCCCATCGCCGCAGATGACACCGCCGAGACGGACGAAGACACGCCTGTCACCGTCGACGTGCTTGCCAATGACGAGGACCCAGATGGCGGCGACCTGATGGTCGTGTCGGCGACGGTCCCCGCCGAACAGGGCACGGTCGAAGTGGTTGACAACGAGCTGGTGTTCACGCCTGCCGAGGATTTCAACGGTGATGCGACGATCACCTACACGATCACCGACGGCAATGGGCTGAACGACACCGCGGATGTGGTTGTCACCGTGAACCCGGTGGACGACGCGCCGATCACTGAGGATGACGAGGCCGAAACCGATGAGGACACGCCTGTTGTCATCGACCCGCTTGCCAATGACGAGGATCCTGACGGCGATGATCTGACAGTGGCGGAGGCGACCTCGCCCGATGGTACGGTCGAGATCAACCCGGATGGCACGATCACCTTCACGCCGGATGAGAACTTCAACGGCGAGACGACGATCACCTACCTGGCCGAGGACCCGGACGGGAACCAGACGCCCGGCACGGTCACCGTCACGGTGAACCCGGTGAACGACGCGCCCGACGCGGTCGACGACAGCGACACCACGGACGAGGACACACCCGTGGTCATCGACCTGCTGGCCAATGACAGCGACGTGGACGGTGATGACATCTCGGTCGTGGCTGCGACAGTGCCCGCCGAGCAGGGCACGCTGGAGGAGAACCCCGACGGGACCTTCACCTTTACCCCCGCGCCCGATTTCAACGGCACCGCCACGATCAGCTACACGATCGAGGATGAGGACGGTCTGCAAGACAGTGCCGAGCACATCGTAGAGGTGACACCGATCGACGACGCGCCGGTTGCCCAGGACGACGTTGCCGAAACCGACGAAGACACGCCGGTGACCATCGATGTGCTCGCCAATGACGAGGACCCGGACGGTCAGGACCTCACCGTGACAGAGGCGACATCGCCCGACGGCACGGTCGAGATCAACCCTGACGGCACGATCACCTTTACCCCGGACGAGAACTTCAACGGCCCGACCACGATCAGCTACACCGTCGAAGATCCCGATGGGAACGAGGATACGGCGACTGTCGAGGTCAATGTGGTGCCCGTCAACGATGCCCCGGAGGCGACGGATGACACTGCGACCACGCCGTTTGCAACGCCGGTGGTGGTTGCGGTGCTCGACAATGACTTTGACGTGGATGGCGACGACATCAACGTGGTCGAGGCGACCTCGCCCGATGGTACGGTCGAGATCAACCCGGACGGCACGATCACCTTTACCCCGAACGATCTGTTCGAGGGGGTGGCGACAGTCAGCTACACGATCGAGGACGAAGAAGGCCTGCAAGACACCGCAGAGGTTCTGATCACGGTCGAAGACGACCCGCGTGACGGGATCGTCACAGGCACTGACGATGGTGAGCTGATCGACGAAGACTTTGACGGCGACCCCGAAGGCGACTTTGTCGACAATGCCGACAACATCTTTGACCCGAACAACCCGCTGACCGAAGACGATGACATCATCGAAGCGGGCGGTGGCGACGACACCATCTTTGCCGGCGAAGGCGCGGACCTTGTGAACGCCGGGACCGGCGACGACGAGGTTGATGGCGGGCCGGGCAATGACACTCTCAACGGCGAAGAAGGCGACGACACCATCATCAGCGGTGAAGGCGATGACGTGGTCGACGGCGGTGCCGACGATGACGACATCACGACCGGCGAAGGGTCGGACACCGTCGAAGGCGGCACCGGTGACGATGTCATCGACACCAGCAACGGTGAGTTCGCGCCGGACCTCGGCTTCCCCAATGACGATGGTACGCCGATCCCCGGCTTCCCCTTCGGCTTTGAGGCGGACGAGACCCCGGATGACGACCTCGACTTTGTCGATGGCGGTGAGGGTGACGACACCATCTCGACCGGTGACGATGCCGACACCATTATCGGTGGCGCGGGCGCGGACGTGATCGACGGTGGCATCGACGACGATGTCATCGACGGTGACGACACCAACAACCCCAGCGAAGGCGACGGCGACCGGATTGTCGGCGGTGAGGGCAATGACCTGATCGACGGCGGCGCGGGTGACGACACCATCTTTGCCGGCAACGACCCCGATCTGGGGCTCGACCAGCTGAACATCGAGGATGACGGGTCCAACCCGCTGTTCCCGGCGGACCCTGTGCCGGACAATGGCAAGGACACAGTCTTTGGTGGCGACGGCAACGACGTGATCTTTGGCGCCGATGATGACGATGAGCTCTTTGGCGAAGAGGGCGACGACACCATCGACGGTGAGATCGACGACGACCTGATCGACGGCGGCACTGGCGACGACAGCCTGATCGGTGGTCAGGGCGACGACACCGTGATCGGCGGCACTGGCGAGGACACGCTCGAAGGTGGCAACGGCAATGACAGCCTCGACGGTGGCGATGATGACGACACCATCGAAGGGGGTGACGGTCGCGACACGATCGAGGGCGGTGACGGCGATGACCTGATCGCCGGTGGCCTGAACGCAGACAGCGTGGACGGTGGCGAGGGTGATGACACCATCACCGGCGGCAGTGGCGCTGATACGCTGAACGGCGGCGAAGGCGACGACGTCATCGACGGCGGCACCGGCGACGACTCACTCAGCGGTGAGGCCGGTGACGACAGCATCATGGGTGCGACCGGCGACGACACCATCGACGGCGGGTCGGGCAACGACACCATCGACGGCGGCAATGGCGGCAATGACGTGATGGCGGGCGGCGATGACCGCGACCTGTTCATCAACGTCAATGCAGGCGAAACTGTTGACGGTGGCGGCGGCGGCGACGACTTTGACACGCTGGATCTGCGTGGCTCGACCGGTCCGAACGGCTCGTTGCAGGTGACCTTCACCAACCCGGATGCGAACGGCAACGGCTTTGACGGCTTCGTCACCTACTTCGACAACGAAGGCAACGAAGCCGGCACGATCGAGTTCACCGATATCGAGGACGTGATCCCCTGCTTTACCCCCGGTACGCTGATCGCGACACCGACGGGTGAGCGCCGTGTGGAAGAGCTGAAGGTCGGTGACCGGGTGATCACCCGCGACAATGGCATTCAGGAAATCCGCTGGGTCGGGCAACGCGAGATGACCGGGGCGGAGTTCGAGGCCGCGCCGCAGTTCAAGCCGGTGCTGATCCGTCAGGGTGCGTTGGGCAAGGGCCTGCCGGAGCGTGACATGCTCGTCTCGCCGCAGCACCGTGTGCTGATGTCGGGTGAAAAGACGGCGCTGTACTTCGACGAGAGCGAAGTGCTGGTGGCGGCCAAGCACCTGACGGACATGGACGGCATCGACATCGTGGATGTGTCGGCAACGACCTATATCCACGTGATGTTCGAACAGCACGAGGTGATCCTGTCCGACGGCGCATGGACCGAAAGCTTCCAGCCTGGCGACATGACCCTCGGTGCGATGGGTAACGCGCAACGCGCGGAAATCATTGCGCTCTTCCCGGAACTGGAGACAGAAGACAGGGTCGAGGCCTACACCGCCGCACGCCGCAGCTTGAAAAAGCACGAGGCACGGCTGCTGACCCGCTGAGGGTCGGCACAACGCTCTACCAATATGCAGCGACCCCGCGCGTGATTCGCGCGGGGCGCGAAAAACGGGGCGCGGGGGCGCACCCGTTTTTCGTGTTTAATCCATCAAAACGCGCGCGATTGTTTCCATTGCGGCAGCGTACGGCACCGCAGCGCAGCGCCAATTCGCCCAAATGCCATTCAGTTCTCAAAAGCAAAAAAATTCCCCGTAAACTTCGTTTGTGAACGCGGTAAGGCAGCGCCATGCGGGTTAACACCTTGGGCACCATGCCCCACCGCGGCAATGAGTAGGGGGGCTGCTCTTATGGCGATCATCAACGGCACGTCGAACAACGACACCATTCCGGGCACGAACGAAGACGACACAATCGATGCCATGAACGGGCAGGACCTCGTCTCTGGCGAAGGGGGCGATGACAGCATTCTGGGCGGCGGTGGCAACGACACGCTGTTCGGCGATGTCGGTGAAGGGACTGCACCGGGTCAGGACGCCACGCCGCTGATCATCGATATCAACAACCTTGTGACGCGCGACGGGGCCGATAACAACGCGCAACCCGGCACCTCTGCCGTCTACCGTGAGGTGACGCAGTTGGAGGACGGCACGCAAGTGTCGGCGCGCATCGTTCTGGTGTCGAAATCCGACCCGAACCTGCGGGTGGACCTATCGGGCGGCAACGGCTCCGAAATCCTGATGAACGGCAACGGCACGGGCGACACGGCCGCGTTCCGGATGGAATTTTTCATCCCCGATAGCCCCAACGCGACCACTGGCACGCCTGTTGCGATCAATTCCACCGCGACGATCAACGATCTGGACCGCAACAGCCCCGGCGACCAGGAGGCTGTGATCCTGAATGAAAGCAGCTTTACCGCCTTTGCCACATCGTCCGACACGTCACTGAACGTGACGCAGGGCGGCGGCACGGTTACGGCGGCCGGCACCGAAGGCAACAACCCGAACGATCAGGACGCATGGTTCAGCGCGTCCTTCGAAAACCGTGAATTCATCGAGTTTTCGCTGGAGGCGCGGACCACGAATTCCGGGTTCTCATTCTCCGGCGATCTGATCGACGACGCCGTGGTCACACCCATCGACGCGGGCGATGACACCATCGACGGCGGCAGCGGGCAGGACCAGATCTTTGGCCAGGGCGGCGATGACAGCCTGATCGGCGGCAGCGGCAACGACACGCTGGATGGTGGCGAAGGCAGCGACACGCTGGAGGGCGGCACCGGGCAGGATTTGCTTGAGGGTGGCGCGGGGGCCGACACGCTGTCGGGCGGGCAGGGTGACGACACGTTGCGCGGCGGCGATGGGGAGGACCTGATCACGCTGGGCCCGGACAATGACCTGGCCGAAGGCGGGCAGGGGTCGGACCGGTTCACATTTGACGGGCTGGGCAACCACAACATCGTCGGCGGCGAGGATGCCGACGGCACCGATATCGACGTGCTGGACCTGACCGGCACGCGCGCCAACGTCGTCCCTGATGGCCCGGACTCGGAATCCGGGCTGATCGAGCTGCTGGACGACAATGGCAACGTCGCGCGCCGCGTCACCTATTCCGAGATCGAGCAGATCATCATCTGCTTTACCCCCGGCACCCGCATCGCCACGCAAAAGGGCGAAGTGGCGGTCGAGGATCTGGTGCCGGGCGACAAGGTCTTTACCCGCGACAACGGATTGCAACCCTTGCGCTGGATGGGGCGGCGCGATCTGGGGGCGGCAGAGCTGCGTGCGCAGCCCCGCCTACAGCCGGTGTTGATCCGGCGGGGCGCGTTGGGCAGGGATTTGCCGGAGCGCGACATGCTGGTGTCCCCGCAACACCGGATGCTGGTCACCTCCGACATGGCGGAGATCATGTTCGAGGAACGCGAGGTGTTGATCCCGGCCAAGCATCTGACGGGCCTTTACGGTGTCGATGCGGTCGAGACCGGCGCGGTGAGCTACCTGCACCTGATGTTCGATCACCACGAGGTCGTGCTGGCGGATGGCGCGTGGTCGGAAAGCTTTCAACCTGCGGACCGGACATTGAGGGGGATCGGGGGTCCGCAACGTGCTGAAATCCTGTCCCTGTTCCCCGAGCTTGAGACGGTGGCAGGGCTGAGCGGTTACGGTGCCGCGCGCCCGTCGCTGAAACGGCACGAGGCCGCGTTGCTGGTCAGTCGTTTGCAGGTCTAGCGCGCCAGGCTGCCCAGTCTTCGGGCGTGTCGAGATCGCGCCGGGCGCGCTGGCCGGGCAGTGGAACCAGCTGCGTCTGGTCCGCATGCAGCGCCATGATCTGCTGCCCACCGGTGTCGCCGGTGAGCGACGCGAAGGCAGGCCACAGATCGGCGTGGAGGATCAGCGGATGGCCGGGCTTGCCGTCTTTGGTGGCGCCACGCCAGATACGCGCCTGCGGCGTCCCTTTGGCGGCTTGCATGACGCGGCGCAGATCGCCCGCAGTGAGGTCGGGCAGGTCCGCCAGCAGGATCATGGCCTTGTCGGATGTGTCGGTGAGCGTGGTCATCAATCGTCTCAGGCTGGCGCTCATCCCAGCATGTGCATCGGGCACGTCAATCATGCGGGCCGGTGGCGCGACGCAAGCGCGACGTGGATGCGGGGCGGGCGGCAGGGCGACGCGCACATCGTCGCTGACCTGCAGAGCTATTGTGACCCGGTCGCGCAACAGCGGCTGGCCGCGCACCTCCATCAACAGCTTGTCCTGCCCGCGCATACGCGAGGACGCACCGGCGGCAAGGATCAGGATCGGCATCATGCGGCGAGCCTAGGCGGGCGCGCTGTGCGGGGCAACGGGGGCGTGATCCTGCGGACGCGCTGGCGCGCGACGACATGTTTCAGGGGGCTCTGCCCCCGGCCTTCGGCCTCCCCCGCCGTATTTTTCAAAGAGAAGAAGGATCAGGCGCGCAGGGCGATACCGTCAGGGTCCAGCAGCGGGGTGGTGGTCAGGCGGGCCGGGCGCATCTGGCCGAGGATTTCGATCTCGACGGCGAGGTCGGGGGCCTCGAGCCCGGTGGGCAGGAAACCGAGGGCGACGGACGCCTCTGCGTGGTGCGAATAGCCGCCCGAGGTGCAAAAGCCGACGACTTTGCCGTCATGCCAGATGGGTTCGTAGCCGTGCACATCGGCGTCGTCGGCATCAACGATGAAGGCGTGCAGCTTGCGGGCGGGTGGGGATTGCATCAGCGCGGTATAGGCGTCGCGCCCGATGAAGTCCGGTTTGCGGTCGAAGGGCACGAACCTGTCGAGGCCTGTCTCGAACGGGGTGTAGTCGGGAGAAAATTCCGACAGCCAGGAGCCGAAGAACCGGTCGAGGCGCAGCGACATCATCGCACGCATGCCGAAGGGAGTGATGTCATGCGCCTGTCCGGCCTGCCAGAGCGCCCACCACAGGCTGCGCTGGTGCATCGCGTCACAATAGATCTCGAACCCCAGATCACCGGTGTAGGACAGGCGTTGCACGATGCAGTCGACCGTGCCGACGCTCAGGCGCGTGACATCCATGAAACGGATATGGTCGAGCGGCTGGCCGCAGGCGGCCTCCAGCACGTGGCGGGCGTTGGGGCCTGCGATCTGGAACCCGGTGCGGCTGTCCGACAGGTTTTCGATCTGCACGCCGTCCTGATGGGCAACGAACCAGCGCATATGGATGGCCTGGGCGCCGTAGGAGCCGGTGATCTGGAATTCGGTGTCAGAGAGGCAGGACAGGGTGAAATCGCCGATGATGCGGGCGCGGGGCGACAGCATGGGCGACAGGCTGACCCGGCCCGGTTTGGGCACGCGACCGGCAAAGATGTGGTCGAGCCAGGCGCGGGCATTGGGCCCGCTGACCCGGTATTTGCCGAAATTCTGCAGTTCGTTGATGCCGACGCTGCGGCGCACGGCACGCACCTCGCGGGCGGTTGCCGCAAAGGCGTCGGAGCGTCGGAAGGACGGGGTCTCGAACGTGGGCTCATCGCCTTCGGCGAAGTAGTTGGGCACTTCGAGCCCGAACTGGTGGCCCCATACGGCACCGAGGTCGCTCAAGATGTCGTACATGGCCGTTGTTGCGTGGGGCCGGGCGGCGGGCAGTTCCTCGTTCGGGTAAGCGACGGAAAAGCGTTTCTGGTAGTTCTCGATCACCTTGGGCCTTGTATAGCCGGGGCTGATCCAATCGCCGTAGCGGGCCACGTCCATGGCGGTGATGTCGCGGTCGCATGTCCCCTCGATCATCCACTGCGCGAGCATGAGGCCAACGCCGCCGCCCTGGGAAAAGCCCGCCATGACACCGCAGGCCGACCACAGGCCGGGACGCCCCGGGATTGGGCCGACCAGCGGGTTGCCATCGGGGGCAAAGGTGAAGGGGCCGTGGATCACGGACTTGACGCCGGCGCGTTCGAGGACGGGGAAACGTTTGTAAGCGAAATCAACGCTGTCGGCGATCTTGTCAAAGTTATCGGCGAGCAACTCGTGGCCGAACTCCCACGGCGTGCCATCGACGGCCCAGGGCTTGCAGGGTTGTTCGTAAAAGCCGATGCAGAGGCCGCGGCCCTCTTGCCGCAGATAGCTTTCACCGGCCGGGTCCATGACATGGGGGTGTTCGGCGTCGCGCTCGTAGATGTCGGCAATGTCGTCGGTGACGAGGTACTGATGCTCCATCGGGTGTAGCGGCAGGTAGACGCCCATCATCGCGCCCACCTCGCGGGCCCAGAGGCCTGCGGCGTTCACCACATGTTCGGTGCGGATCGTGCCGGTGTCGGTGACCACGTCCCAGCCGTCTGAGGTGGCGATCACGTCGCGCACCATGCAGTGCGTTTCGATCGTCGCACCGGCCATGCGCGCGGCTCTCGCGTAAGCATGCGTTGTGCCGGAGGGATCGAGGTGGCCGTCGAGCGGGTCATAGAGCGCGCCGATGATGCCGTCGGTGTTGGTGATGGGGGCGATCTGCCGGATCTCGTCGGGGCCGATGATTTCCGTCTCCAGCCCCATAAACCGATGCTTGGCGCGTTCGGCCAGCAACATGTCGAACCGGTCGCGATTGTCGGCCAGCGTGACGCCGCCCACATGGTGCAGGCCGCAGGACAGGCCCGTGATCTGCTCGAGTTCGCGGTAGAGCTTGATCGTGTAGCCCTGCAATGCGGCCATATTGGTGTCGCCGTTGAGCGTGTGAAAACCGCCTGCCGCATGCCAGGTGGAGCCGGAGGTCAGCTCGGAGCGTTCCAGGAGTGTGACATCGGACCAGCCCAGCTTGGTCAGGTGATAGAGCACGGAGGCCCCTACAACGCCGCCGCCGATGACGACAACCCGGGAGGTGGTTTGCATATTCAGACCTTTTGAGTTGGGGCAGACCGGCCCTTCGGGGAGAGTTTATTTGGCGAGATGAAGCAGAGGGCCGCGCGAAAGCGACGCATCGTGTCGTTACTGATCGGTCTGAAGTTTTGTACTGGCTGAGCGGTGGGCGCGCATCCGACGGCGCAGCCGCAGGATTGTGATGCGGCGCAGCCAGCGGGGCGTGTCGAGGCGTTTGAGCAGGCGCAGCTGTTCCAACATGGTGCGGCGGTAGCGCGCGAGGCGTTGTGCGTCAGAGTATTCATGGGCTGGAAAATCATCCAGAAAGGCGCGTATCTCCTTGGCCCGGTAGGAGGCGGTTGCGTAGCCAAGCGCCTGCAATTTGCGCGCAAAGGCCAGTTCACGGCGCAGGCAAATCTTTTCCTCGCGGATGCGAAGGGCAAAGTCACTTTGACTGTTGAAACGGGCAAGCCGGGCGTGGGTCATTTCGTGGATGATGTAGAGTGCCAGATCGGTTGCCGTGCCGTGTTTCAAGGCATCTGCCCCAATGTAGCACCGTTGGCTGGAGCGGTCGTACCATGCCAGTGACCGATTTGTCGGCGCTGCTGCGATCCCGCCGGGCAAGAGTTTCGGCAAGCGCCCGAAGCTGACCGGGTCGGCGCGCGCGATGAGGTCGACCGCGTCGCCGAGAGCTGCGGCGGCACCTTTGGGCGCAAGGTATTCCATCCACAGTGTCACGCCGCGATGGGACCGTCTGGTGTACCGCACGCGGAAGATCATATTGCGTTTTGCGCGGTGGATGCGGCGCTTTAGCCAGCGCAAGGGGCTGAGGACATGTGCAAGCATAAGGCGACGACCAGATGGTTGGGCCGGTGTTGTTGCGCGACATGTTGGCGGGGCGGAGGCTGCGCCGGGGCGATTGTGCGGCGCACGTGCGATGTGCCCGTTCGAGGCAGAACGACATGATGTGTCGGATTTGTGCAATCGGGCCGCGACGCTTTGGGCAAGGTTGGCGCGGCAGGAGGAGATGAACATGCGGACCCATGCACAGGCGGTGGTGATTGGCGGCGGGGTGATCGGGTGTTCGATCCTGTATCACCTGACCAAACTGGGGTGGACCGATGTTGTCCTGCTGGAGCGGGACGAGCTGACCAGTGGATCCACCTGGCACGCGGCGGCGAATATCCACGGGCTGCATGACAGCACCAATATCAGCCGAATTCAGCACTACACGATGGGGCTCTACAAGGAGTTGGAGCAGGAGACGGGACAGGGGTGTGGCGTGTTTCAGCCCGGCTCGCTCTACCTTGCGCAGACCGAAGAGCGGGTGCACCAGCTGCGGCTGCAGGCGGCCAAGGCAAAGCTGTACGACATGAACTTTCACGAGGTCGACCGGGCGGAGGCGGAGCGCTTGCATCCGCTGGTCGATTTCGACGGTATCCGCTGCATCATGTGGGAACCTGAAGGCGGCAATGTCGACCCCAGTGGCGTCACCAACGCCTATGCTGCGGGTGCGCGCGCGGCGGGGGCCGAGATCATCCGGTTTTGCCCGGTGACCGGCACGGAACAGCAGCCGGATGGCACCTGGATCGTCCGGACGGAGAAGGGGGACATCACGACCCCTTGGGTGGTGAATGCCGCCGGTCTCTGGGGCCGTGAGGTCGCGGCGATGGCGGGCGTGTCGCTGCCGCTCTTGCCCACCGAACACCAGTATTTCGTGACCGAGACGATTGCGGAGGTTGCCGCGATGGACCGGCGTCTGCCGTCGGTCGCGGACCGGGATGGCGAATACTACCTGCGTCAGGAGGGTCAGGGCCTGTTGGTGGGTGCCTACGAAAAGGATGTGCGGTTCTGGGCCGAGGATGGCACGCCGCAGGGCTTTGGTCATGAGCTGTTTGCCGACGATCTGGAGCGGATCGAGGACATTATGATGCGCGCCATTGACCGGGTGCCGGTGGTGGGCACGGCGGGCATCAAGCGGGTGATTAACGGGCCGATGATATGGTCGCCCGACAGCAACGTGCTTTTTGGTTCGGTGCCGGAACTGTCGGGGTATTTCTGCTGCAACGGGATCATCCCCGGCTTCTCACAGTCGGGCGGCATGGGGCTGCTTGCGGCGCAATGGATCGTCGAGGGCGAGACGGAATACGACATGTTCGCCTGGGACGTGGCCCGGTTCGGTACCTGGGCGGGCACGGCGTTCACCAAGGCGCGTGTGGGCGATCAATACGCGCACCGCTTCAAGATCCACTTTCCCGGCGAAGAGCGCGTAGCGGGCCGGCCTGTGCGCACGCGCCCCGTGCACGACATGCAGCGCGAGATGGGCGCGCAAATGGGGCTGAATTACGGGTGGGAGCATCCGCTTTACTTTGGGGACGTGCCGGATACCGCCGGGTTCACCCGCCAGCCCTGGTGGGATGTGGTGGGTGACGAATGCCGGATGCTGCGGGCGCGTGCGGGCATCATCGACATCTCGAACTTTGCCAAATACCGCGTCGCAGGGCCGGGGGCGGAGGATTGGCTGAACGCACTGTTTGCCAACCGGATGCCACGGGCGGTGGGGCGGTCGTGCCTGACGCCGCTGATCGGCAAGCGCGGCGGCATCGCGGGGGATTTCACCGTGACCCGACTGGCCGAGGACGCGTTCTGGATCATCGGGTCGGGCATGGCCGAACGCTATCACCAGCGGTTCTTCAACGCGGTGCCGTTGCCGGATGGCACAACCTGTCAGAGCCTGACGGACACCTGGTGCGGCTTTAACGTGGCGGGACCGGAGAGCCGTGCATTGCTGTCCCGGCTGACCAATGCGTCGCTGGCGACCGAGGATTTCCCGTTCATGCGCTCGGCGCAGATCGAACTGGCCGGGATCGAGGTGCTCGCGCTGCGGGTGTCGTTCACCGGCGATTTGGGCTGGGAGCTGCACTGCCGGGCCGAGGATCAGGTGCGTCTGTACAGCGCGCTGGTCGAGGCGGGCGCACCGCTCGGGGCCGGGCCGGTGGGCAGCCGCGCGCTGATGAGCCTGCGGGTGGAAAAGGGGTACGGGTCGTGGGGGCGCGAATACAGCCCCGAATACTGGCCGCACGAGGTCGGTCTGGACCGGCTGATCAAGTGCGACAAGGACTTCCTCAACAAGGCGGCGGCAGCCCGTGTGCTGACCCAACCGACGCGCGAATCACTCGTCATGCTGGCACTGGATGGGGCGCAAACGGACGCATCTCAAGCCGATGTGAGCGGTGGTGAGCCGATCTTTTTCCAGGGGCACGGAGTCGGTCGGGTCACGTCGGGGGCGTATGGCTACAGCGTCGGGCAGAGCCTTGCCTTGGGATACGTGACGGGCGTTGGACCGGGCAATACGGTCGACGTGATGCTGCTCGGAGAGCCGCATCGTGCAACTATACTTGACGCTCCGCCCTTTGATCCGGCAGGCAAAAGGTTGCGCGCGTAAAGGTATTTCGACCCGGCTGGAGGTGGAAATCGGCATGGCGCAACTGGAACAACCAGGCCTGTAACTCGCACCGAAGCCCGTCCGATCCCACCCCCGGATCAGGCCGTTGTCGGCGTTTACTCTAAATAGCGTCACATGGTAATAGCGTCACATGTTGGGAACGCGCACGGATCACGAAATGCGCATTTTTGTCTCGAACGGGACGGTTGTGCAATTCACGTCACGCGAAGTGCTGCGGCTGTATCAGTCGTGGCAGCTTTGGGTGCTGATCGCATTTGGATTTACGATCATGTCCACGGGGCACCCGGTGACGTTGCCGCAATTCGAAGAGGTCGGCGTGCGCATGGCCTTCTGGATCATCGCGCTGATGATCTACCTAGCCGTGTCGATCCCCTATGGCATCGCCTTTGACAGGCTCTGGCAAAGGACCGTCGGCACGCCGATCCCGTTGTTCGTTCTGACCGCACCGCTGATGGTGTTTACGTCCGTGCTGACCGTCGTGATGCTTTCGGCGATTTTCGAACCCGGCCGGCCGCTCGACAGCATGATCACCTGGCAGATGCTGGCGCGCAATGTGCTCGTGGCGCATGTGTTTGAAACGGCGTCGCTGGTGTGGCTGCTTCCCGCGCTGCGGGGCCGTCCGTCGGATGTCCGGTCCGTCATGCTGGGCGGGCAGCGCATACCGGTTGCGGATATTGGCCGGGTCAAGGCGGCGGAGCACTACCTCGAGGTGTTCCTGCCCACCGGGGTCGAGATCATCCGCGAGCGGATGAGCACGTTTCTGGAACAGGTCACACCCGAAGACGGCGTGCAGACGCACCGCTCGCACTGGGTGTCGCGCGACCATGCCCGGTCGATCCGGGGTTCGGTGCTCGAGATGGACTGCGGCAAGAGCGTACCCGTCGCGCGGGGCCGGCAAAAGGCGGTGCAGGCGTGGCTTGACCGCTATCCGCCGCCGGCGACGAATTGCACGTCCATCAATCCAGAGCCGCAATCCGCAAGCCAGTGATCCGGTTGCCCATCCGGGCGGTCACCTCGAACCGGAAGCCGTGAAAGCTGAACACTTGCCCCACCGTGGGGATGGTCTGCGCCTCGTGAATGACAAGGCCCGCAACGGTGTTGGCCTCATCATCCGGCAGGTTCCAGTCGGTCGCGCGATTGAGGTCGCGGATGGTCATGGCACCATCAACGGCAAAATACCCGTCCGCATCGCGTTCCAGTGTCGGCTCATCGTCGGGGTCGAACTCGTCCGTGATCTCGCCGACGATCTCTTCGAGGATATCTTCGAGCGTGATGAGCCCCTGCAGTGACCCGTATTCGTCCACCACCAGCGCGAAATGCGTGCGCAGGCGCAAAAACTCGCGCATCTGGTGATCCAGTGTCGTCGTCTCGGGCACGAAATACGGCGCGGTCGTCACCGCCGCCATGTCGAAATCCTGCAGGTTTGCCGTGCCGCCCGTGCCGGCGATTTCCTTGTATATGGCCCGGCTGAGGTCCTTGGCATGGATCACGCCGGTGATGTTTTCCGGCTCATCCGCATAGATCGGCAGGCGGGTGTGGTTGGATTGCAGGCATTGTTCGAGGATGTCCTGCGGCGTATTCGCCCCGTCGATCATCTCGATGCCGGAACGGTGCAGCATGATCTCTTCGACCGTGCGGTCGCCCAGATCGAGCGCGCCGAGGATACGGTCCCGGTCTTCCTTTTCCACCACCCCTTCGGAATGGCCCAGTTGCAGCGCGCCTGCAATCTCTTCGCGGACGGCCATGATGTGGCTGTCCGGGTCGATCTGGACGCCAAATATGCGCAGCACGCCCCGCACCAACAACCGCACAGCCGCAACGATCGGGGCAAAGACGGTAACAACAAAGCCGATCGGCCGCGACACCATCGAGGCGGCGGTTTCGGCGTTCGAAATGGCGTAGGTCTTGGGCAGCACCTCGGCAAAGATCAGGACCAGCAGCGTCATGACCAGCGTGGCCAGCGCCACGCCGCTTTCGCCGAATGCGCGGGTGAAAATGGCCGTGGCCAGTGACGTGGCGAGGATGTTCACCAGGTTGTTGCCCAGCAGAACAGAGCCGATCAGACGCTCGTTATCCTCAGTGATGTTGAGCGCGCGGCGCGCCCCGGCAGAGCCGCGATCAGCCTGTGCGCGCAGTTTGCCGCGCGAGGCTGCCGTCAGCGCCGTTTCCGACCCCGAGAAAAAGCCCGACATCACCAAAAGGCCTAGGATCACCGCGCTGGTGATCCAGAAGGCGGCGTCGAGGGTGGTGCTGGGGTCGTCCATTCACGCGTTATCCTTGTTGTCCCATTGGGTTATGGGGGGCGGAGCCGGTGCAATCAAGGGAGGTGCGGCACGGACGTAGGACGGTGTGGCCAGCGGACCCGTGTGGTGCACGCATTTGCCGCGCTCTAGTCGTCGGCGGGCTTGCGGCTGTCCTTGGCCAGCGGGTGATGCTCCAGCACCAGTTCCGTCAGACGCTCATCGACGACATGTGTGTAGATTTCGGTCGTGGCCACGTCTGCATGGCCCAGCATCGTCTGGATCGCGCGCAGGTCAGCGCCCCCGGCCAGCAAGTGCGTGGCAAAGGCATGGCGCAGCGTGTGCGGCGTGACCTTGTCGGGCGCGACCCCGCCAAACAAGGCCAGCGCCTTGATCCGGGCGTAGAACCAGTGGCGCGTCAGATGTCCCGAAACCCCGCGTGACGGGAACAGGAACCGCGACGGCGCAGCCCCCTTGGCCACCTGTTCGGCCTCGCGGGTGTCGCGCATTTTGATCCAGGCGGCGAGCGCGACGCGCGCAGGCTCCGACAGGGGCACCATCCGCTCCTTGCCGCCCTTGCCCAGGATCAGCAGCATCTGCGGGTTGCCGCGCGCGGCACTGATCGGCAGGCCCACCAGTTCGCTCACCCGCATGCCCGTCGCATAAAGCAGTTGCATCAGGCAGGTGTCGCGCAGTCGGTCGTGGTTGCCGCGTCCAAAATTTTCGGCGGCAGTCAGCAGGTGGTCCACTTCGGCCTCGTCCAGCGTCTTGGGCAGGCGTTTTTGCTGAGCGGGCGTGGCGATCTGGATGGCGGGGTTATCGCTGCGCCAACCTTCTTCGAAGGCAAAGCGATAGAGCTGCTTGATCGCCGACAGACGCCGCGCGCGGGTAGCACGGGCGAGCCCTTGGGCGTCGCAGTGGATCAGGTAAGCCTCGAACTGCGCTTGCGCTGCGGTTTCGAAATCATGCCCCTGACCGGTCAGCCACGCCGCCACGTCCTTGAGGTCGCGACCGTAGGCCAGCAACGTGTTGCGCGCGGCCCCCAGTTCTGCGGCCTGCGCCTCGAGAAAGGTGGAAATCCAGCGGTCGCTCATCACCGCGCCTCCAGAAGGAGGGTCTGCAGGGCGGTACGCCGCGCGGCATCCTCGAGCCCGAGGGCCCGCATGGTGGCCAGCGCCATGGCCAGCTGTGCCGCATCGCCCGCGCTGCCCGCCTGCGCCAGAGTGATCGTATCGAGGATCGCCGCCCCCAAGGCGCCACCGCGGGCTTGCGCTAGAATGTTCGCATCAGCCGGTGTGTTCCGAAACCCTGCGAGTGCCGCTCCGGCCAAACCATCCGCGTTCAAGCCGCTAGGCACTTCACCCGCCGCAAGGGCCGCGAGCACCGGACGACGGAGTGCGCGCGCGGGAAAGGCTTGCGCTGCCGCCTCGTAGCGCGGCGACAAGAGGAGCAATTCGAACGCGATATCCGCTGCCGCGCCACTCAGCACGACACCCTCCAGCGGTTCGGCAAAAAGCTGGGCAAAGGGCACGCGCAACCGCTGCGCGCCCATCACGTCCCAAAGCGTCGGCAACGTCTTGGCTATGGCGGCGGTGCTGCCGGTGCCCAGTGCCGTCTCAAACCGCTGAAGGGCCGCCACGCGGTCCCACACTCCGCCCGAGGCCGCTGGGCTGCGCTGGGTGTAGAGCCCCAGCAGACGGTTGCCGGGCACGGCACCGTTTTGCGCCAGACGCTCGGCGGCTTCGATCCGGGTTTTCCACCCGGCAGTGTCAGGCAGATCGGCGTTGGCATAGACGGCAGGCCAACTGCGCGTCGGGATCGGCTCACCAATCGCGGCGTGCACACGAAAGAGCAGCGCATCGGGCCGCGTCGGGACGGGCAGGGGCGGCTCGCCCTCATAGAGGTCGGGATCAAGGAACCGCTCCAGCGCGGCCACTTGGGCCTCGGGCAGCAGGCCAAGTGCACGGGCGCTGCCCAGTTGCAGGGCCGCCGTGCTCCAGTCGCCATTGCGGGCCGCACAGAATACGTCGTGCCCCTTGCCGGGCGACAGGGCAGGCCGGGCGCGCAGGATGGCGCAGGCTTGCGCCGCGCGCCCTGCGATCAGCGCCATGTCCATCGCACGCCGGAAATGCTCGGGCGAGGCATCCGCGCCCGCCTGATCCATCAGCGCCATTGCCGGGTCGAGCGCGCCATAGTCCATGAGCGCGTCAATTCGCGCCAGATCAAACGCGGCACTGTCACCAGTGGGCGGCACGGCCTCAGCCAGAAGCAGGGTAAAGGCCAGCTGTTGCAGCGCAGGCAGCCGCAGGTTCGGCAGGTCAGCCAACTGCGCCGCCAGCGCGGCCCCGCTGCTGCCGGACCAGAGCGTATCGGGTAGGCCCGTGACATTGGCCGGCACCAACCCCACACGCCGCGCTGCGGGTCCGTCCAGCGGTGTGACGGTCACGTCCGGAACGGTCGCGGATTGCGCGGCGGGCGGCTCGTCCGGCTGATCCTTGTGTGGCAAGGCTGCGGGCGTGGTTTGCGCGCCCAGCCAGTCAATGGCGCTCAGCGGTGCGGCGTCCTGCGCGGCAAGCGGGCTTCCCAGCAACGCGCACAGGCCCAGACCGGCGATGAAAGCCCTATTCCGCATCCAGGGTAACCGGCATCCGCGTTTCCTCCTGCGGCGGCGAGAAATTCGCGCCAAAGAACTCGCCCACATAGGCGTAGCCCACAATACCGATGAAGCCGATGATCAACAAAAAGATCAACAGTTTGAAAATGCGACCCATGATGTACTGCCTTGCGTGCCCCGGGGGTTTCTTTGTTTTGCCGAAAGCATATATGGCCTTTTGGTCAAAATCACGTCATTGACGACCCGATGAGCGAATTTCAGCAAAATCGTGAAGATGCGGCGCGCTACCATCTGAAAAAGACGGTGGTGATGGTCGGCATGATGGGCGCTGGAAAGACCGCTGTGGGGCGCGCGCTGGCGGCACGTCTGGCGGTGCCGTTCCTCGACAGCGATGCCGAGATCGAGACGGCGGCCAACATGACCGTGCCCGAGATTTTCGCCCGCGACGGCGAGCCGTTCTTTCGCAAGAAGGAGGCGCAGGTGATCGCGCGCCTGCTGGACGAGGAGCGCGGCGTACTGTCGACCGGGGGCGGGGCGTTTCTGGTGGATGAGAACCGCCGGATGATCAGCGACCGGGGCGTATCGGTCTGGCTGAACGCGGATCTTGACTTGCTGTGGCAACGGGTCCGGCACAAGGACACGCGGCCGCTGCTGCGCACATCCGATCCGCGCGCGACGCTGGCCGAGATTTTCGCTGCGCGCGCACCGGTCTATGCGATGGCGGATGTGGCCGTGCGCTCTGCGCCTGATCTGTCGATCGAGGCGATGGTGGACCGGGTGGTCGAGACGTTGGCGCAGGCGCGCCCCGATGTGTTGGAGATGGGTCATGCGTGAGATTGTGCACGTTCCATTGGGCAAACGAGCCTACGATGTGGTGATCGGGCCGGGGCTGCTGGCCGAAGCCGGCGCACTGATCGCGCCGCTCTTGCCGCGGCCCCGCGTCGTGGTGGTGACCGAGACCCGCGTGGCAGCCGCACATCTGGACGCCCTGCGTGCCGGGCTGACCGCCGAAGGCATCGAGATGGAGGCGCTGCACCTGCCCCCGGGAGAGGCGACCAAAGGCTGGCCGCACCTGCAGGAGGTGGTCGAATGGCTGCTGGCCCAAAAGGTCGAGCGTCGCGATGTGGTCATCGCCTTGGGCGGTGGGGTGATCGGTGATCTGGTTGGCTTTGCCGCAGCGGTCCTGCGCCGCGGCGTGCGCTATGTGCAGGTGCCCACGTCGCTGCTGGCGCAGGTCGACAGCTCTGTCGGGGGCAAGACGGCGATCAATTCGGGCCACGGCAAGAACCTGGTGGGCGCATTCCACCAGCCGGCGCTGGTGCTGGCGGATACCGCCGTGCTGGACACGCTGACCCCGCGCGACTTCCTTGCAGGCTATGGCGAGGTCATGAAATACGGGCTGCTTGGCGATGCTGCGTTTTTCGAATGGCTCGAGGCGAACGCACCCGCCATGGCGGCAGGCGACATGGGCCTGCGGGTGGCGGCGGTCAAACGGTCGGTCGAGATGAAGGCCGAGATCGTGACCCGCGACGAGACCGAACAGGGTGATCGCGCGCTCTTGAACCTCGGCCATACGTTTTGCCACGCGCTAGAGGCTGCGACGGGCTATTCCGACCGGCTATTGCACGGCGAAGGGGTGGCGATTGGCTGCGGTCTGGCCTTTGCCCTGTCGGCCCGTCTGGGCCTTTGCCCGCAAGAGGACCCGAGCCGCGTCTTTGCGCATCTCAAGGCAATGGGCATGAAGACAGAACTGTCGGATATCCCGGGCGATCTGCCGGGGCCCGACGGCTTGCTGGACCTGATGGGTCAGGACAAGAAAGTCGTCGCGGGCACGCTGAATTTCGTGCTCGCGCGGCGTATCGGGGAGGCCTTTGTGACCTCCGACGTGCCGCGCGATGCTGTGATCCAGGTGCTGGCCGGAAAATGACTCATTTTCCGGTCGTTTTCCGTGTCGGAAAACGCACCGCCTAGAACGGAATTTCGTCGTCCAGATCACGGCTGGGCGCGGGGGCCCCGCCGCCGGAGCTGCTGCCGCCGCCATAATCGCCACCGCGATCATCGTAGCCCATGCTGCCACCCCCACCGGTGTCGCCGCCAAAGTTGCCGCCGCCGCCTCCGCCGCCATCACGCCCGTCCAGAAACGTCATTTCCCCGGCATAGGGGCGCAGCACCACCTCGGTCGAATAGCGGTCCTGACCGGACTGATCCTGCCATTTGCGCGTCTCCAACTTGCCTTCGAGGTACACTTTGGAGCCCTTGCGCAGATACTGCTCGGCCAGCCGCGCGAGGTTTTCGTTGAAGATCGCGACCGAATGCCATTCGGTACGCTCCTTGCGCTCGCCGGTGTTGCGGTCTTTCCAGTTTTCGGATGTGGCAATGCGCAGGTTGCACACCTTGCCGCCGTTCTGAAACGTCCGCACCTCCGGATCGCGTCCCAGATTGCCGATCAGGATCACCTTGTTGACCGAGCCTGCCATGTTCATTCCCCTCGCTGCATATGCCCGCCGCCGGGGCCGATTCCCGCCCCGGCGCGCTGATTGTCCGGCAGACTAACCTTGCCGCCCTCAAGGTTAAAGACATGTGAACCCGTAAGGCTGGCCACAGCGCGGAAAATACCCTAACGTCTGCCGCAACGGGCGATGGACAGCGCGGGGGCCAGGGGCGGAATGCGTGGAGTATGGGTAACGGCGGCTGTGGCCGCTCTGGTGGCGAGCAGCGCATCGGCGGACTTGTTCTCGACCAAGAGCCGGACAAATCTGTTCAAATCCCAGACCAAGATCCTCGATACCCGCGCCAAGAACCAGTACAACAGCTCCGTGCGGCTGCAGCCGCCCAAAGTGGTCACACCCACCAAATGGGATGTCGAGATCGCGCCGAAATTTCGTGGCCGCTACAAGGGCAAGTACCTCAACGTGGCCAAGGCCGCAGCGCGCCGCCATGGCGTGCCGGAGGATCTTTTCCTGCGGCTGGTCCAACAGGAATCCGGTTGGAACCCCACCGCCAAGTCGCACAAGGGCGCCTATGGTCTGGCGCAGCTGATGCCCGCCACGGCCCGCTATCTGGGCGTCGACCCGAGCGACCCGGCGCAAAATCTGGACGGCGGGGCGAAGTACCTCAAGGAACAGTACCGCGAATTCGGCAGCTGGCGCCTGGCGCTGGCCGCTTACAACGCTGGCCCGGGCGCGGTGAAAAAGTACAACGGCGTCCCCCCGTTCCGTGAGACCCGCAATTACGTCAAGATCATCTGGGGCAGCTGACGCAGTGCGCCCCGCCATCGGTCCGTTTTCGCCTTAAACGTGCCATCTGCGCCCGCTACGCAACGCGACAGCAGCAGTGGCACGAGGCGCAATCATGATCAAAGCCGGTCAATCCACCTTCGAGGAGCGCCTGTCGCGCATCAACAGCGGCGTGCCGCAGAACCACGAAGATGTCGTGTCGCCCCAACAGCGGGCCAAGCTGATCCACACCAGCAAGGGCCGCCGCCGCATCCATCTCGACATGCTGGCTGCCGGCGGAATCGCGGGCGCTCTGGCGGGCACGCTTTTCGCGCAAAATCTGGGCCTGCTTTTCTTGCTTTCACTGGACTGGATCACGATCCAGGGCCTTGTGCTGTCGGACTACAAGATGGGCGCCTATATGGCCGCCTGTGCCATTGGCCCCTTCGGCTTTGTCTGGAGTGTAATCCTCAGCCGCAAGTCCAAGCGCGCCGTGCAGTTCTGGTTCGCCTATATCGTCGGTGTGCTGGCTGCCAACCATATCGACGTGCGCTATGTGGTTGAATTCATCGTTATCCCGGGGTTCTGGGACTATATCGGTACCTACACCTCAGCCAAGGATGTCGTGAACGAGGCCGTAACTACTCAGCCGCAATTTTGATCACAGGCTCCATCCGGGCGAGGATGTCGTCAGCAAGGTGACACTTGACCTGGTGGCCCTCCGCCAGATGGCGCACGGGCGGTACCTCGGTCTCGCAAAGCCCGCCGGGCACTTCGGATTTCCACCGGCAGCGCGTCTGGAACGGACAGCCCGGGGGCGGGTTCATCGCCGACGGAATATCGCCCTCAAGCACGATGTGCTGCTTTTCGACAGAGGTGTCGGCAATGGGCACCGCACTCAGCAGCGCTTCGGTGTAGGGGTGGTAGGGGGGCGAGAACACCTGTTCGGTATCGCCCAGCTCGACCACATGGCCCAGGTACATGACCATGACCCGGTCGCTGAGATAGCGCACGATGCTCAGGTCGTGGCTGATGAACAGCAGCGTCGTCTTGTGCTCGCGCTGGATCTCCATCAGCAGGTCCGTGACCGCGGCCTGCACCGACACGTCCAGCGCCGACACAGGCTCGTCCGCCACCACGATCCGCGCGTCGCCTGCAAAGGCGCGGGCGATGCCCACACGCTGCTTTTGCCCGCCTGACAGCTGGCGCGGCATGCGATCGGCAAAGGCGCGTGGCAGTTTCACCAGATCAAGCAGTTCCAACATGCGCTGATGCCGCTCGCCCTCGTTCTTGCCGACCTTGAAGATCTCCAGCGCCCGGATGATCTGCCGGCCCACGGTCATCGACGGGTTCAGCGTGTCGAACGGGTTCTGGAACACCATCTGCACATCCGCGACCGTCTTGGTATCGCGGGCCTCGATCGGAACGTCCTCGATGGCCTTGTTGCCCAGCAGGATCTGCCCTTCGGTCGCCGTCTCGAGGCCCATCAGCACCTTGGCAAAGGTCGACTTGCCACAGCCGGATTCGCCCACAATGGCCAGCGTCTCGGATTCGCGCGCCTCGAAACTCAGCGTCTCATTGGCCTTGACCACTTTCTTTTCGCCGCCACCAAACAGGGCGGAGGCCGCGACCTCATAGTATTTCTTGAGGTTGTCCATCTTGAGGACAACGTCCCCGATCTTGCCCTTTTCCTTGGTCACCACATTGGCCAGCGGCGCGTTCCAGTCGATCTCCTCGAACTTCACACAGCGCGTTTCGTGACTGCCATCGGCATTGGCGGGCGACATCGGGATCGCCTGATCCACGTCACAGCGCCCGGCCTCGAAATAATCGCAGCGCGGGCCGAAATTGCATCCAGGGGGGCGCTCGTGGGGCAGGGGAAAGTTGCCGGGGATCGCGACCAGCGGCCGCGCGTTCTTGTCGGCCCCGGGCAGGGGGATCGACCGGAACAGCGCCTGCGTATAGGGGTGCTGCATCTCGTCAAACACCTGTTTGATGCTGCCACGTTCGACCGCCTCACCGGAATACATCACGCAGATGCGGTCGCAGGTCTCCAGCACCAGACCAAGGTTGTGGGAGATGAACAGCATCGAGGTGCCGTATTTCTTGCCCAGGTCCTTGACCAGTTCGACCACGGCAGCCTCCACCGTCACGTCAAGCGCGGTGGTCGGCTCATCGAGGATCAGCAGCGACGGCTCCGACATCAGCGCCATCGCGATCACGATGCGCTGCTGCTGGCCCCCCGACAGCTGGTGCGGAAAGGAATTCAGAATACGCTTGGGGTCGGGCAGTTTCACATCAGTGACCACCTGCAGCGCGCGATCATAGGCGTCCTTCTCGCTCATCCCGGCATGGATCATCGGCACTTCCATCAGCTGCTTGCCGATCTTCATCGCCGGGTTTAGCGAGGCCATCGGCTCCTGATAGATCATCGCAATTTCCGAGCCGCGGATATCGCGCAGCTCTTCGGCGCTCATTTCCTGCAGATCACGCCCCTTGAACTTGATCGACCCGCCGACAATACGCCCGTTCTTGCCAAGGTCCTGCATGACCCCCAGCGCCACGGTAGACTTGCCGCAACCGGACTCGCCAACCAGACCAACTGCCTCACCGGGCTGCACCGTCACCGAAAAATCCATCACCGCCGGAATTTCCCGCAACCGGGTAAAGAACGAAATGCTCAGCTTGTCGATCTCGAGGATCGGTCCGTCATAATCCTGCTTTGCCATCCGTCTCACTCCCCGACAGGTCCTTGCGACCCGATCCTTCTTCATCTTGCCAAGTAAACTCCGGGGGTCCGGGGGCTGGCCCCCGGTCCCGCCGGTTCAATTCAGTCTTTCAGGCTTTCTTCGCGCAGCCCGTCCGCCAGCAGGTTCAACCCCAGCACCAGCGTCATCAACGAGATCGCGGGCGGCAGGAGCGGGTGGATATAGGCGCGGATCAACTGACGACCGGTGTTGATGGTCGTGCCCCAATCCGGGCTCTCGCTTTCCAGCCCGAGGCCAAAGAAGCCGAGCGTGCCGAGCAGAATGGTCGTATACCCGATGCGCAGGCAGAAATCGACGATCAGGGGCCCGCGCGCATTGGGCAGGATCTCCCACAGCATGATGTACCAGGGGCCTTCGCCCCGGGTCTGGGCGGCGGCCACGTAGTCGCGCGTCTTGATGTCGAGCGCGAGGCCCCGCACGATCCGGAACACGGTTGGCGCGTTCACGAACACCACCGACACGAACACCAACAGGACCGACGGGTCCGGGTTGATGCCATCCAGCCACGTCGGCAGGCCCGGCAGCTTGAAATTCTCCGAATTAATCAGGTACCCGTTTTCCGTGTTCAGCGACAGGTAGCCCCACAACATGATCCCCAGCACCACGATCAGCAGCGGCGTGCGCACCGCAGGCTGTGTCCGGTAGCGCGAGTTCAGCAGCACGCAGAAGAAAATCACCGGGAACAGGAACAACACCAACCCCATGATCGCCGGAATGCCGGCGGCTTTGATCTCGGGTGTGACCAGCAGGTAGAACAGCAGGATCACCGGAAAGGCGAGGATCAGGTTGGCGATGAACGACAGCACCGTGTCGAGCCGCCCGCCATAATACCCCGCAGGCAGGCCCAGCGTCACCCCGGCGAGAAACGCAAACAGTGTCGCCAGCGGCGCGATCTGCACCACGACCCATGCGCCCTTGAACAGGCGGCTGAAGACGTCGCGCGCGAGGTTGTCGCCGCCCAGCAGGTACCAGGCATATTCGCCTTCTTCGGCACCGAAGAGCGGCGTGCCGGGCGATTTGTTCTTCATCCCCGACACCTGGCTGAGGCTGTCATGGGTGGTGATCCAGTCCAGCACCCCGGCCATCACGCCCGCAAAGACCCAGAACATGACCAGCCCAAAGCCGACCATGCCGACCGTGGAGTCAAAGAGTTTACCGTATAACCCCAGCTTGCGCTTGTACATGATCGACAGCGTGTAGGTCGCGATCAGGGCGATCCACACCGGGATCAGTTGCTGGCTCATGCCGCCGATGATTCCGGCAAGGCCCGGACCACCCACCGCGCCCAGCCCGATATAGGCCAGCAGGATGATCACCAGAGCGAGCCCGGTATATTTGGTCGCCATCCGCGCGGTGCCATAGGCGCCCTGCGACGAGCTGAGCGTGCCGTCTGGGTTGGTCACCACACGCTCCCCAGCTGACGCGACGCTCATCACGATCTGCGCCACCAGCGCAAGGGTGAACAGTGCGGCAATTACGCCCAGGGCGGGGTCAAGGATTTGGCCGAGCGGCCCGGTCCATGTCAAAGGGTCCATATCTCTTGCTCCCTACGAGATGCGAATGCGCGGGTTGAGGAAGATGTAGCCGACATCCGAGATCAGCTGCGTGATCAACACGACAACCACCGACACGACCGACACGGCCAGCAGCAGTTCGATGTCGTTGTTGCCCGCCGCCTGCACCAGCAACCAGCCAAAGCCCTTGTAGTTAAAGAGCGTCTCGACAATCACCACGCCGTTCAGCAGCCACGGGATTTGCAGCATGATCACCGTAAACGGGGCGATCAACGCGTTGCGCAGTGCGTGCTTCATCACGATGTTGCCAAAGCTGACGCCCTTGAGGCGCGCGGTCCGGATGTATTGCGCCGTCATGACCTCGGTCATGCTGGCCCGCGTCATCCGCGCGATATAGCCCATGCCATAGAGCGCGATGGTCAGCACCGGCAGGGTAAAGTTGGCGAATGTCGCGTCCTCCACCGCCCGGGTGGCGGAGCCTGAAAAGAGCGTGCGCCCGTCGATCCAACCCGCTTCGGCCAGCACCGGCGATATCCCGAACTTGGATGATGCGAGCAGCGCGATGAACACAACGCCCGACACATATTCCGGCGTGGCCGTCGTCGCGATGGAAAAGGTAGACAGCGACCGGTCCAGCCCGGACCCCTCGCGCATCCCCGCCAGCACGCCCACGATCAGCGCCATCGGCACCATGACCAGCAGCACAAAGCCCATCAGCTTGCCCGTCGCCGCCAGTCGTACACCGACCACGCTCGCCACTTCGTCCTTGAACACCAGCGAAAAGCCCCAGTCGCCCTGCAGCACACCGCAATAGGTCGGCCGATCCTCGACCGGCGTCTCGGGCGCATAGCACTGCGCGATTTCCTTGCCCTCGGTTGTCGTGCCGGTCCAGCCCGGCGCCACGCCCAGCCAGCGCCCGTATTTGACAAAGGTGTTGTCGGTATATCCGCGCGCCGATAGCCAGGTGTCGACCTGCTCTTCGCTCATGCGGAAATTGCCCTGGGTCTTGGCGAGCTTTTCGAGGTTTGGATAGAGGTTGGTCAGAAAGAAGACGACGAAGGTCAGGCACAGTGCTGTCAGCAGCATGACGCCCAGTCGTCTGAGGATGAAAAGTCCCATATATGGCCCCTGTTGGGTGGCTGGTAGCCGCACGTTACGCGACCCTTTGCTGGTGCGGGCGTCATTGGCTGCGCCTCGCCTTTTGCGGGCCTGTGCGGCCCGTCCGAACGAAAATTGTGCTGGTGCCCTTGATGGTTGCCTGAGTGTTAACGCCCATGAGGCAACACAAACGGGGCACGCGTCAACAGGGCCATTGGGAAAAACTCGGTCTGAAACCGACCTTTGCTTGGTTTGTTTGCGACATAAGGCGCCGCGCCTCGCCCGCTCAGCCGCTGCGCGCGGGCTGTGGTCCGGTCCGTGCCGATTGGCGCAAGGCGGACGGTGTCTGCCCGGTATGTTGCTGCATGAACCGGGTGAAATACGCCGCCGAGCCAAAGCCCAGATGCCGCGCGATGTCCTGAATGGGCACGGTCGTTTCCATCAGGCTGATCCGCGCGGCATAAAGCGTGCGTTCCGTCAGCAACTCCGCTGCGGTGCGCCCGGTCGAGGCCTTGCAGGCGCGCGACAGGTGCGTCGGCGTTACCCCGAGGGCCGCGGCGTGATCGGCCATGGTCATCGCCTGCGCATAGTTGACGACGATCCCTTCGCAGAACGCCGCCGTCAGACGCGCCGCAGCGCTCATGGCCTTGGGCAAATGTTCGGGCAGGGCGATCTGGCGCCGCACCCAGACCGAAATCAGTGCCACATGTGCATCCAGCGCGTCCTGCGCCAGCGGGCGTTTCTGCGACGCCTCCCGTTGGGCCGCCTCGAAAAACCCGTTCACCTCGTTTATGGCGGCTACATCGCGCAGGCGCAGCTGGCGCGGCGTCTCGGGCAGGCGCACATCGGTGCCGTCGGGGATCAGCGCCACCTGACCCATGCCCTGACGCCCCAGCTCCAGCGAAAAGAGCGTGCGCGCCGGGATCAGAATGGCGTTATGCGTGCCCATGCCCCGCCGCGTGCCATTGAGCAGCAGCCGCCCCTGACCACGTGTCACCCAGATGATCAGGTGTTCGGGCCGGTCATGCGCCAGCGACAGCCGCCATTCTTGCGGGCCGGTGAGCTGGGCAAGGGTCGTGATCTCGACAGGTGGAAGGGCCATATTTGTCACATTTGGACGATTTCAATGCCCTTTTGCCCCCATCTTCGACATAATCCAAGCGGTTTTTGTCAACTGTCATGCAATTCGGCGGAGGCCAGCCAGCGCCAGTCCCTGAACCGTTTGCGGAACCATGTGCGCTGCCGCTTGGCATATTGACGTGTAGCGATGGCGGCGGCCTCGACCGCTTCTGCATGGTCCATGTCGCCGTGCAGCAGTGCCATGGTTTCGGCCACACCGATGGCCCGGCAGGCGGGCAGGGCAGGGTCGTACCGGTCCCGCATGGCGCGCGCCTCGTCCAATGCACCGCCGCGCAGCATGGCGTCAAAGCGTGCCTCGATCCGTGGGGTGAGCCAGTCTTTGGGACTGTCCAGCACAATCCCCAGAAATGCATCCCGACCAAGGATCGGCGGTGGCGTGTCGTCCTGCCAGTCGGCCAGCGCACGCCCCGTCGCGCGCGCCACCTCCCAGGCGCGCTGCACCCGCGCCCGGTTCGCCAGATCGATGCGCGCGGCAGTGTTCGCATCCAGATCGGCCCGAAGAGCCTCCATTGACATCGCATCGGCCTCTGCCCGGACATGCGCGGGCGTCGGCGGAATGTCGGCCAACCCTTCGACCAATGCAGAGAAATAGAGCCCGGTGCCGCCGACGATGATGGGCCGCGGGCCGTCCAACAGCGGCATAACCTCGCGCAGCCAATGCCCGGTGGAATAGGGCGCATCGTAAGCCACATGGCCGTACAGCAAATGCGGCGCGCGCGCCTCCTCCTCCGCTGACGGGCGGGCGGTGATCACGCGCCAACAGTCGTAGACCTGGCTGGCATCCGCATTCACGATCACGCCGCCCTGCGCCTCTGCCACGGCAAGCGCCAGCGCCGATTTGCCCGACGCGGTGGGCCCCGCAATCAGAACCGGCAGGCCGGGGTCCAGCGATGCGACGAGGTCGCGGATCATGCGCGTTTGCTCCATTGAAAACCGTCCCGATTTACGACAGGTTGCGCGCAAATTCCAAGAGCGGGGGCAAACGATGATTGATCAGGCAGTGGCAAGCGAGCCAGCGGCCACCTTTAACCGTGTCATGTTGAAGATTTCAGGCGAGGCGCTGATGGGCGATCAGGGCTTTGGCCTGCACCCGCCGACGGTCGAACGTGTCGCGGCAGAGATCAAGGCCGTGCACGACATGGGTGTCGAGATCTGCATGGTGATCGGCGGCGGCAACGTGTTTCGCGGCCTGCAAGGCTCCGCCCAGGGGATGGAGCGGACGACCGCCGACTACATGGGCATGCTGGCCACGGTCATGAACGCGCTCGCGATGCAGTCTGCGCTCGAGGGGCTAGGGGTCTTCACCCGGGTGATCAGCGCCATCACCATGAACGAAGTGGCCGAGCCCTACATTCGCCGCCGCGCCGTGCGCCACCTGGAGAAAAAGCGGGTCTGCATCTTTGCCGCCGGCACCGGCAACCCGTATTTCACGACCGACACGGCGGCGACCCTGCGCGCCAACGAGATGTCGTGCGAGGCGATCTTTATGGGCAAGAACGGGGTCGACGGGGTCTATGACAAGGACCCCAAGACCAACCCGGATGCCAAACGCTATGACGTGGTGACATATGACGAGGTGCTGCAGAAAAACCTCAAGGTCATGGATGCGTCGGCCATTGCGCTTGCGCGCGACAACAACCTGCCCCTGATCGTCTTCCCGCTGGACACGCCCGGCGGGTTCAAGGAGATCCTTGGCGGCAGGGGCACGTTCACGCGCGTTCAGGGTTAGGCGCAACTCCTGCTGGCCATCTGCACATGGCTTGACTTATACCCAGACCAAAGATGCCCTTGCGGCGGACAAAAGAAGACGGGGAAGACCATGTCTGACGACTTTATGCTGGACACAGACGACCTTGAGCGCCGGATGGACGGCGCCATGGCCAATCTCAGGACCGAATTTGCCTCGCTGCGCACGGGCCGCGCCTCGGCCTCCATGTTGGAGCCGGTGATGGTCGATGCCTATGGCTCGATGACGCCGATCAACCAGGTGGGCACAGTCAATGTGCCGGAGCCGCGGATGGTGACCGTGAACGTTTGGGACAAGGGGCTGGTGAACAAAGTCGAAAAGGCGATCCGCGAGAGCGGGCTGGGCATCAATCCGCAGCTGAATGGAACCATCATCATGCTGCCCATTCCCGAACTGAACGAAGAACGCCGCCGCGAGTTGACCAAGGTCGCCGGCAGCTACGCCGAGAATGCGCGCGTCAGCATCCGCAACGTGCGCCGTGACGGGATGGACCAGATCAAGAAGGCCAAGGCCGACGGGGATCTGTCCGAGGACGACCAGAAGATCTGGGAAGACGAGGTGCAGGAGATGACCGACAAGTCGATCAAGGCAGTCGATGCCGCGCTGGAGACCAAGCAAGCCGAGATCATGCAGGTTTGAAGACCTGCCCGGGCTCTGCCCGGCAAACGCTCCGGGGGAGCGTTTGGGTCTTTAAAGGGCGAAGCCCCGGTTGACGGGCGATTTCGCGGACCACATTCAAGGACGACGCCATCGCTGACCCCGCCCATACCGGCCCACGCCACGTCGCCATCATCATGGACGGCAATGGCCGCTGGGCCACGCAACGCGGGCGGCCTCGCCTCTTCGGGCACCATGCCGGTGCCCGCCGGGTGCGCGAGGTGGTCGAAACCTGCCCCGATATCGGCGTCGAATACCTGACCATCTTTGCCTTCAGCACAGAAAACTGGAAGCGCACGCAGGTCGAGGTGGCCGGGCTCATGAGCCTCTTTCGCCGCTACATCGCCAAGGAGGCGCGGGCGCTGGATGATTTCGGCGTGCGGGTCCGGTTCATCGGCGACCGGGTGCGGCTCGACAAAAAGCTGATCAAGCTGATGGACGAGCTTGAGGTGCTGACCTCCGGCAATACCCGCGTGCACCTGACCATTGCGCTGAACTATGGCGGTCGGGACGAAGTGGCGCGGGCCACCAAACGTCTCGCGCTGGAGGTCGCGGCGGGTAATATCGACCCCGAAACTGTGGACGAGGCCGCGCTGGTAAGGTTTCTCGATACCGAGGTGCTGCCCGACCCCGATCTGGTGGTCCGCACCAGTGGCGAGGCGCGCATTTCGAACTTTCTGCTCTGGCAGTCGGCCTATGCCGAATACGAATTCGTCGACACGCTCTGGCCCGATTTCTCGCGCGAGGAGTTCACCCGGCTTTGCGCCAAATATGGCGCTCGGGACCGGCGGTTTGGCGGGGTCAAGACGTGAGCACGGAGCGGTGGTCTGACCTGAGCGTCCGGCTCGGCTCGGGCGCGGCGATGGTTGCCGTCGGTGTGGCCGGTATCTGGGCTGGCGGCGACGCGTTCCACATGCTGGTCGCGGTAATCTGCGGGCTGATGGTGTGGGAACTGGTGCGCATGCTGGCCCCCGAGGGTCAGGCGCTTGCCCTGCAATTGGGCGGTGTGGCCGCGCTTGCCGTGCTGCTGGCCACCTACTTGCCGACGCTATATGCCATGCCGCTGCTGGCGGCGGCGGTGATGGTCGGCGTGGGGCAGGTCAAACGCGACACGCCGGTTTACGTGGGCTTTACTGCGCTGGTGCTGCTGGCAGGCTGGGGTATGGCGCATGTGCGCGACGATCTCGGTTTTGGCTGGATGGTGTGGCTGGTGCTGGTCGTGGTTGTCACGGATGTGGCGGGCTATTTCGCGGGGCGCATCATTGGCGGGCCGAAATTCTGGCCTGCGGTGAGCCCGAAAAAGACGTGGGCAGGCACGACCGCAGGCTGGCTGGCCGCGGCGGTCGTCGGTATCGTCTTTGGCATCGGGTCGGGGGTGATGGGCACGCTGGTGCTGGCCTCTGTCCTGCTCAGCTTTGCCTCGCAACTGGGCGACATCGCGGAAAGCGCGATCAAGCGTCGGGTGGGGGTCAAGGACAGCTCGAGCCTGATCCCCGGCCATGGTGGCCTGCTGGACCGGTTTGACGGGATGCTGGGTGCAGCGCTTGCGCTCTTGCTGCTCGAGGTCGGGTTTGGCTTTCCGTGGAGCGTGCTGTGAGCCGGCGGGTGTCGATCTTTGGGGCGACGGGCTCGATCGGCCAAAACACCATCGATCTGATCGCGCGTGATCCGGACGCCTACGATGTTGTTGCCCTGACCGGCGCACAAAACATCGCGCAACTGGCCAGCGATGCGGTCCGGCTGAACGCCGACATTGCCATCACGGCGGATGAGGCGCTGTTGCAGCCCTTGCGCAAAGCGCTTGCAGGATCGGGGGTGGAGGCCGCCGCGGGGCAAGCCGCCCTGATCGAGGCGGCGGCGCGGCCTGCGGACTGGGTCATGTCGGCCATCGTCGGCGCCGCGGGGCTGGAGCCGGGGCTGCGCGCGCTGGAACAGGGCGCGACACTGGCGCTGGCCAACAAGGAATCACTCGTGTGCGCCGGTGGCCTGATCCTAGAGACGGCGCGCAAGCATAACGCGCGGCTGCTGCCTGTGGACAGCGAGCATTCCGCCGTGTTCCAGGCGCTGGTGGGCGAGGACATGAGCGCGGTGGAGCGGGTGATCATCACCGCCTCCGGTGGCGCCTTCCGCGACTGGCCGCTGGAAGATCTTGCCAATGCCACGCTCGCGGAGGCGAGTGCGCATCCGAACTGGGACATGGGCCAGCGGATCACCATCGACAGCGCATCCATGTTTAACAAGGCGCTGGAACTCATTGAAACACGAGAATATTTCGGCGTTTCACCGGCGCAGATCGAGGTGCTGGTGCACCCCGAATCCCTGATCCATGCCATGGTCGGCTTTCACGACGGCGCGCTGATGGCGCATGTCGGCCCGCCGGATATGCGCCACGCCATCGGCTACGCGCTGACCTGGCCGGACCGGTCGAACCTGCCCGTCGAACGGCTGGATCTGGCGCAGATCGGCGCGCTGACCTTTCGCGCACCGGATGATGCCCGCTGGCCGGCGCTCCGGCTCGCGCGCGACGTCATGGAGCGGCGCGGGCTGGCCGGGGCGGTGTTCAACGCGGCCAAGGAGACGGCGCTTGACGGCTTTATCGCGGGTGCAATCCGCTTTCCCCGCATGGCCGAAGTGGTCGAAGAGGTGCTGAACACCCTTGATCCTGACCTCATTGATGCCGCAATGACCCTTGATAATGTGCGCCAAGCGGACCAAATGGCACGGCACGCAGCACAACTTATAATCGAGCAACGGTAAGGGTGATCCTTTGGACATAGCGGCGCTTCTGACGGGCTTTGGCGGCCTGACCTGGACGATTGTGGCCTTTATCGTGGCGCTCAGCGTTATCGTAGCGATCCACGAATACGGCCACTACATCGTGGGGCGCTGGTCCGGCATTCATGCGGACGTGTTTTCTATCGGGTTCGGCCCGGTGCTGTTCAGCCGCTACGACAAGCGCGGGACCAAGTGGCAAGTCGCCGCACTTCCCTTTGGCGGCTACGTCAAATTCGCGGGCGACGCGAACGCCGCATCGGGCAAGGACGAGGACGCCATGCAGGCGGTCGCCGCCGACCCGCAAGCGCTGCGCCGGACGATGCATGGCGCACCGTTGTGGGCGCGTGCCGCGACCGTTGCGGCAGGCCCGGTGTTCAACTTCGTGCTGTCGATCATCGTCTTTGCCTCGGTCGGCTATTCCACCGGCGTGCTGCGCGACCCGCTCACGGTGGGTGAATTGCGCCCGCTACCTGCCGAAGTGCAGGAGCTTGAGGCGGGCGACGTCGTGCTTGAGATCAACGGCGCACCTGTGCCAAGCATCGAAGACCCGGCCTATGGTACCTTCATGCAGGACCTGCCGCAATCGCCGACGCTGGATTACACGATCGAGCGTACCGGCGAACGCATGGTTGTGCAGGCCCCGTATCTGCGCCCGCCGCTGGTCAACAACGTCACCCCGCAAAGCGCGGCACTCGCCGCCGGGCTGGAGCGTGGCGACGTTATCACCTCCATCGATGGCGAAGCGATCTTTGCCTTCAACCAGCTCAAGACCGCCGTCGAAGGTTCGGACGGGCAGGGACTGACCCTGGGTGTCTGGCGCGAGGGTGAAACTTTGGAAAAGATCCTGACACCCAAGCGGACAGATGAACCGCAGGCGGACGGCGGCTTTGCCACGGTCTGGCGCATCGGCATCGCCAGCGGCAACGCGTTTGAGCCCGCGACCGAAACGCCCGGGCTGGGCCAGGCTGTGCTGGGCGGTGTGTCCCAGACATGGGCGATTATCACGGGCACGTTTTCAGGCCTCGGCCACATGATCACCGGCGCGATCAGCACCTGCAACCTGTCGGGGCCCATCGGTATCGCGCAAGTGTCGGGCACCATGGCGAGCCAGGGGGCGGTCAGCTTTATCTGGTTCATCGCGGTGCTGTCGACGGCTGTGGGTCTGCTCAACCTCTTTCCGATCCCGGCGCTCGATGGCGGGCACCTCGTGTTCTACGCCTACGAGGCTGTGACAGGCCGCCCGCCGAGCGATGGCGCGCTGCGTATCCTGATGGCGGCGGGGCTGGCGATGGTGCTGTCGTTGATGGTCTTTGCGCTTGGCAATGACCTGTTCTGCCCCTGAGCAGGGCAGGGCGCATGATGGACGACCAAAACCCAAAACCCGCACCGGAGCGTATCCGCGCCCGCAAATTCTGGCGCGGCATGCGCAGCCTGATCGAGGCGGAGCGGGAGTTTCGCCAGTCCGGCCCCAGGCGCGACGCCTCCTTTTATGCCTTCCTCGGCTTTGCGATGGAGCGGGTGGAAAAGTCCAAATCCCAGTTCCTTCAGGACCTCTGGGCATTGTGGGAGCTGGGCGAGAAAGAAGGCGGGTATTTCGTCGAGTTCGGTGCCGCTGACGGGCGCAAGCTGTCGAACACCTTCATGCTGGAACGCCACTATGGCTGGACCGGTGTGCTGGCCGAACCGAACCCGGCCTTTCACGACATCCTCGCGCGCCGCCGGAGCGCGCCGGTGTGCACTGACCTGCTGCACCGCACCAGCGGCGACACCATGCGATTTGCGATGCACGAACGCGGCTTGCTGTCGGGGATCGTGGACGACAGTGCCGGCACAGGTGACGACGGGATCGAGGATATCCTGACCCTGACCACAATCAGCCTAAACGACATGCTCGACCGCCACGACGCGCCGCGCGACATCGACTTTATGTCCATCGACGTCGAAGGGGCGGAACTCCCCATTCTCGAAGGGTTCGATTTCGACCGCCACCGGGTGCGCTGCTTTACCATTGAGGCCAAGGAAGACGGCGAGCGTCAGGCGCTGATTGATCTGCTGACCAAAAACGGCTACGTGCACCGCTGGCCCGATTTCCTCTACCGCGAGTTGTTCATGGTCGATGCGGCCCACGCCTGACGCAGCGGCATACGCCCCAATCTCGCCACAATTGTTCCAACTTCCTGCCGGATTCGCGGGTTAATCTTCTTGCAACCCCAAGGATGAGACCATGCAAACCCTCCAGAGTGGATATCGCGGCCTGAGCCTGTTGATGATGCTGAACGCGGACCGTGTTTTGTATACCGTGACGCTTGCCGCTGCATTGGGTGCAGGGGCCTGGCTCGGCAGTCTCTGAGCGCCCCAACAAGAGCGCGAACAAAAGGGCATTGTTTCTCATTTGTCGACGCTCTCGGCGTGGTCTGAGGTTTTGACAAGGTCCACCAATCCCGGTACTCAACGTGCAGTGAATGTCTGAACACGTGGGAATACACCATGGGACTGGGGTTGAGGGGCGCACGCGGGCAAATTTTGCCAGCACAGCGTCGCGCGCAGAGCTTTGTTAAATTTTGTCTTGTCTTATCAGCTGTATGGCTGAGTTTTTCTGTTTCGTCAGAGGCGCAGACTTTCCGATTTGGAACCATCCAGATCGAAGGGAACACCCGGATCGGGGACGCCGCCATCCTGCAACAGGCCGGAATCGCTGCCGGTGAGACGCTGTCGGCGGGGCAGGTCAACGACGTTGTCCAAAACCTGCAAAACAGCGGCCTGTTCGAAACAGTCTCGGTTGAGCCGCGCGGCAACACGCTGCTGATCACCGTGGTCGAACTGCCGACAGTCAACCGCATCGCCATCGAGGGCAACCGCCGCGTGGACGATGAGGCGCTGGAGGCGATCATCCAGCTGCAGGAACGGCGCGTGTTCAACCCGGCGCAGGCCGAACGCGACGCCTCCGCCATCTCGGAAGCGTATCTGCAACAGGGCCGAGTCGCGGCCCGTGTCACCCCGCGCATCATCCGCCGTGAGGACAACCGCGTCGACGTCATCTATGAGGTGTTCGAGGGCGGCACGATCGAGATCGAGCGGATTTCCTTCGTTGGCAACCGCACCTATTCCGACCGCCGTCTGCGCCGCGTGCTCGACACCAAGCAGGCCGGCATCTTTCGCACCCTGATCCGCAGCGACACGTTGGTCGAGGACCGCATCGCGTTCGACCAGCAACTGCTGCGCGATTTCTACAGCTCGCGCGGCTACGTCGATTTCCGCATCCTCGGCACCAATGCCGAACTGACCGAAGAGCGGGACGGCTTTTTCCTCGTGTTCAACATCGAGGAAGGCCAGCAGTTCAGCTTTGGTGAAATCTCCGTCAGCAGCGAACGCGCCGACGTGGACCCCGACACCTATACCGACATCCTCAAGCTGCGTCCGGGCGTCACCTATTCGCCCACGCTGGTCGAGGCGGAACTGAGCCGTCTGGAACGGCAAGGTCAACGCGACGGGCTGAACTTCCTTCGGGTGGAGCCGCGCGTCACCCGGAACGACCGCGACCTGACGCTGGACGTCGAGTTTGTGCTGAGACGCGGCGAGCGGGTCTTTGTCGAAAGGATCGATATCGAGGGCAACACGACGACCCTTGATCAGGTGATCCGCCGCCAGTTCCGCATTGCCGAAGGTGATCCGTTCAACCCGCGTGAAATCCGCGACGCGGCGGAGCGTATACGCGCGCTTGGCTATTTCTCCAACGCCGACGTGAACGCGCGCGAAGGCACCGCGGACGATCAGGTGGTCATCGACGTCGACGTCGAGGAGCAGCCCACCGGCGCGCTCAACTTTGGTGCGACATTCTCCAACAATGACGGCTTCGGCGTCGCCATCGGCTTTACCGAGCGCAACTTCCTCGGGCGCGGGCAAACGCTGGGTCTGACCCTGTCCACCGCACAGGAATCCGAACGCTACGGCATCAACTTTATCGAACCCTCGCTGTTGGGCCGCGAATTGGCGTTGGGTGTAGACCTGCAATTCAGCGAGGCCGACAGCAGCTTTGCCAACTACGACAGCACCAGCCTGCGGTTCACGCCCAGCCTGACCTTCCGCACCGGCGAAAACAGCACGCTCTCGCTGCGCTATATCGGGCGGCAGGACGAGCTGGAATTGCGCGACGGTGTCACGCCGGGCGCCGTGGTGCTGAACGAGATCGCGGCGGGCGAGCAGTTCGCCTCGTCCATCGGCTATACCTACCGCTATGACACGCGCAGCTCCGGCCTTGATCCCAACGCGGGCATCCTGCTTGAATTCAGCCAGGATTTCGCCGGTCTGGGCGGCGATTCCGAATACATCCGTACGGTGGGCAAGATCGTTGGACAGCGCCGGGTCTTTAACGAAGAGATCACATTGCGCGCCACGCTCGAAGGCGGGTTGCTGGCGTGGTCGTCAGGTACCAACCGCACCATCGACCGTTTTTTTGTCGGGCCAAACATCCTGCGCGGGTTCGAGCCGGGCGGCATCGGGCCGCGCGACCTGTCGGGCCCGGGTGACCCCGATCCGCTGGGTGGCAACATCTACGTGGCGGCGCGGTTCGACATGGAATTCCCGTTGGGCCTGCCCGAAGAGATCGGGCTGCGCGGCGGCATTTTTTACGACATCGGCAACCTCTACGACCTCGACGACGTGGACCTGACCGGTGGCAACGTGGTCGGGGAGGGTGGTTCGTTCCGGCACGTTATCGGCTTTTCACTGTTCTGGGACACGGCTATTGGGCCACTGCGCTTCAACTTCTCCAATGCCCTGCGCAAAGAGGATTTCGACGAAGAGCAGACCTTTGACCTGACCTTGTCGACGCAGTTCTGACCCATGCTCCGGCGCGCCCTGCTTGCGCTGATCCTGACCCTCAGCCTTGTACCGCTTGTCGATGCGCAAGTGGTACAAAGTCCGATCCTGACCATCGACAGCGAGCGGCTCTACCGCGACAGCGCATTCGGCCAGCGCGTCCTGAGCGAGATCGAGGCGCGCACCCGCGCGCTCACGGAGGAAAACCAGAAGCTTGAGGCCGAACTGGAGGCCGAGGAACAGGCGCTGACCGAACAGCGTGACAGCCTTACGCCCGAGGAATTCCGCGCCCTTGCCGACGCGTTCGACGCGCGTGTGCAATCCATCCGCCGTGAACGTGACGCGCGCAATCAGGAAAACATCGAACTGTTGGATGAAAATCAGGAGCGGTTCCTGCGCGCTGCCCTGCCGGTGCTTGAGGCGATCATGCGCGATGTGGGCGCTGCCGTGGTGCTTGAGGTGCGCAGCGTCTTTGTCAGCGCCAACGCCATCGACATCACCGACCGCGCCATCGCCGAGATCAACGCCGCCGTGGGCGATGGCACCACGCCCGCGCCTGCAGACTGACGGACGTCCCGCGCTTGCGGCGCAGTCCCCCCCTTGCTAGGCAGGTGGCAGCCAAAACACGAAAAAACGAGGTTCGAGCGCCGTGACGTCAGAGCAGCTGAAAACCGCCGACATGGATCTGATCCAGCGGCTGATCCCGCATCGCTACCCCTTTTTGCTGGTCGACAAGGTGATCGATATTGACGGCTACCAAAGCGCCACCGGCATCAAGAACGTCACCATGAACGAGCCGCATTTTCAGGGCCATTTCCCGGGCAAGCCGATCATGCCCGGCGTGACGATTGTCGAGGCGATGGCCCAGACCGCCGCCGTGATGGTCGGGACCGAGTTGGGCATGGAAGACAAGAACATGCTGGTGTATTTTATGGCCATCGACAAATGCAAGTTCCGCCGCATGGTGGTGCCCGGTGACCGGCTCGAGCTGCGGCTGCGCACCACGCGGGGCAGACCCGGCGGCAAGGTCTGGAAATTTTCCGGAACGGCAGAGGTGGAAGGCGACATGGCCTGCGAAGCTGAATTCACCGCGATGATGGACCTGCCCAGCTGATGGGCGGCGTGCACCCGTCCGCCGTGATCGAACCTGGCGCACAGATCGATGACAGCGCCACGGTCGGCCCGTTCTGCGTGGTGGGCGCGGACGTCGTGATCGGCCCGGATGTCACGCTGAAATCCCATGTGGTCGTGACCGGCCAGACATTGATTGGCGCGGGCACGACCGTGTTTTCCTTTGCCGTGATCGGCGAGGTGCCGCAGGACCTCAAGTTCAAGGGCGAGCAAAGCCGCCTCGAGATCGGCGCGCGCAACCGGATCCGCGAGCATGTGACGATGAACTGCGGCACCGAAGGGGGCGGTGGCGTGACCCGGATCGGGGACGACGGCCTTTTCATGGCCGGCTGTCATATCGCCCATGATGCGCAGGTGGGGGATCGGGTGATCGTGGTGAATTCGGCGGCGATTGCCGGACACTGCGTGCTCGAGGATGACGTGATCATCGGCGGGCTGTCGGGCGTGCACCAGTTTGTGCGCGTGGGCCGTGGCGCGATCATAGGGGCGGTGACGATGGTGACCAATGACGTGATCCCCTACGGCCTCGTGCAGGCCCCGCGCGGCGAGCTGGACGGGCTGAACCTGGTGGGCCTCAAACGCCGGGGCGTGGCGCGTTCGGACATCACCGCACTCCGGGCGGCGTTCCAGATGCTGGCGCAGGGTGAGGGCACGTTCCACAACCGCGCCGAACGGCTGGGCGCCGAGACCGACAGTGACTATGTGCGCGAGATCGTCGATTTTGTCATGGGCGAAAGCGACCGGCATTTTCTGACACCGCGATGAGCCTTGCGTTGATCACCGGGCGTGGGGCGCTGCCGCAAGCGGTGGCCGGAGCCCAAAGCACCCCGCCGCTGATCTGTGCGCTCGACGGACACGCGCCGGACGGGCTCAGCCCCGACATGACGTTTCGCATCGAACGGCTGGGCGGCTTTTTGCATGAGCTGACACAGCGCGGTGTGACCGAGGTGTGTTTTTGCGGCGCAATCGACCGGCCAAACATATCGCTTTTGCGGCTGGACGCGCGCACGCTGCCCCTGCTGCGCGCCCTGTCCAAGGCCGTGGGCGGTGGCGAAGACAGCGCCTTGCGCACCGTGCTGGGCATCTTCGAGGCCAAGGGCTTTGCCGTGCGGGGTGCGCATGATCTGGTGCCCGACCTGTTGCCGCCGCAGGGCGTGCTGACCCAGGCCGCCCCGCCCGAGACCACCGAGCGTGATCTGGCCGTCGCTGCCGAGGTGCAGCGCGAACAGGGCCGTCTGGACGAAGGGCAATCCTGCGTGATCCGCGACGGCGTGGTGATTGCGCAAGAGGATCGGCGCGGCACTGACGCGATGCTGGCCCGCCTGACAGAGCCCCCGGCGCCACCCACACCCGCAGCGGACGATGACCCGTTCGGCATGACCCTCGACATGGTGGGCGGCATGCTCGACAGCGCGGCGGACTGGCTCTCCGGCCCCGTCGCCGAGGCGCGCGCAAAGGGGCAGGGCGGTGTGTTCTTCAAGGCGCCAAAGCCCGGGCAGGACATGCGGGTCGACCTGCCCACGATTGGCCCCGGCACCGTCGCCCGCGCAATCGAGGCCAGGCTGGACGGCATCGTGCTGGCACATCAGGGCGTCATGGTGCTGGACCGGGACAAGGTGATCCGGATGCTTGACGACAAGGGCCTGTTCCTGTGGGTGCGTTGAGCGTCTTTCTGGTCGCAGGCGAGCCGTCCGGTGATGCCTTGGGCGCGGCCCTCATGGCGGGGCTCAAGACGCTTGTGCCGGATGTCCGTTTCGACGGTATCGGCGGGCCGCTGATGCAGGCCGAAGGGCTGGTGAGCCGCTTTGACATGTCGGAACTCAGCGTGATGGGCATCGCGGAGGTGTTGCCGAAATACTTCCACCTGAAGCGCCGTATCGCCGAAACGGCGCAGGCCGTCGTGGACACGCAGCCTGACGTTCTGATCACCATCGACGCGCCGGATTTTTCGTTCCGCGTGGCGCGTCGGGTCAAGGAATTGAGTGACGTGCGCACCGTCCATTACGTGGCTCCGACCGTGTGGGCCTGGCGCCCCGGTCGCGCCAAAAAGATCGCGCAGTTCATCGACCATGTGCTGGCGCTCTTCCCGTTCGAGCCGCCCTATATGGAAGCCGAAGGGATGGCCTGTGATTTTGTCGGGCACCCCGCCGCTACGGTGCCCCGCGCGTCTGAGGCCGAGTGTGCGGCGTTCCGGGCGGCCCACGGGCTCGGGGCGGCTGAGCCGCTGATGCTGGTCCTGCCCGGATCACGCAAGGGCGAGGTGGCCCGCATGGGTCCGGTGTTCGGCGCCGCGCTGGCGCAGGTGCAGGCCCGGCGGCCCCAAATGCGCATGGTGCTGCCCGCCGCACCTTCTGTCGCCGCCGCCGTGGCCGAGGAGGTGGCGGGATGGCACGTGACACCGCTGCTCCTCGACCCGCGCGGCAAATCGCTGGACCAGATGCAGCAGGAAAAGCGCGTGGCCTTTGCCGCCGCTGATGTCGCGCTTGCCACGTCCGGAACCGTGTCGCTGGAACTGGCCGCTGCCGGAACGCCGATGGTCAGCGCGTTCGATCTGCACTGGCTCAGCCGCGCGATCATCAGCCGGATGGTCACAACAGATACCGGCAGCCTGATCAACCACGTCACCGACACCCGCGTGGTGCCCGAAGTCGTGGGGCACGACCTGACGGTGGAAAACACCGTCGCGGCGATGGAAGGACTGTTGGCCGATCCCGAACCGCAACGCGCAGCCATGGCCCTGACCATGGAACGTCTGGGGCAGGGGGGCGAAGACCCGGGACTGCGCGCAGCACGCGCGGTGTTGGAGCGGGCCAGATTTTTCGACGAAAAATCTTAGCCGTATTGGAAAACGCTAGGCCAGCTGCACCAGCGCGTGCCGCTTCTTGCCCGCCGACAGCTTGATCGGCTGGGCCAGCTGCGCCGCGTCAATCATCGTGCCGGCTTCGGTCAGGGGCGCATCGTTCAGCTTGGCACCGCCCTCAGCGATCAGGCGCTTGGCCTCCTTGCCTGACCCCGCAAGGCCCGACTTGACGATCAGTTGCACGATGGACATCCCGTCGCCCAGATCCTCTGCCGTCAACGTCAGTGTCGGCAGATCATCCCCCACACCGCCCTTTTCAAACACATCGCGTGCCGTTTGCGCCGCCGCTGCTGCAGCGTCCGCGCCATGCAGGAGCGCTGTGACCTCGCTGGCGAGCCGGGCCTTGGCCTCGTTGATCTCCGCCCCTTCGAGCGCACCGAGGCGGTCGCATTCGTCGATCGGCAATTCGGTGTAGAGCTTCAGAAACCGCCCCACATCCGCGTCCGTCGTATTGCGCCAGAATTGCCAGAATTCGTAGGGCGACAGCATCTCGGCATTCAGCCAGACTGCACCGGACTGCGATTTGCCCATCTTCTTGCCATCCGACGTGGCCAGCAGCGGCGATGTCAGGCCGTAAACCTCACCCTCGATCACCCGGCGGGTCAGGTCGATGCCGTTGACGATATTGCCCCACTGATCGCTGCCGCCCATCTGCAGGATACAGCCGTACCGACGGTGAAGCTCCATGAAATCATAGGCTTGCAGGATCATGTAGTTGAACTCGAGAAAGGACAGCGACTGCTCGCGATCCAGCCGCGACTTGACCGACTCGAAACTCAGCATCCGGTTGATCGAAAAATGCCGCCCGATGTCGCGCAGAAAGTCGAGATAGTTCAGATCGTCCAGCCATTCGGCATTGTTGAGCATCTGGGCCCCGCCGTCATAGTCGAGATAGGCGGAAAACACGGCGCGGATGCCCGCGATGTTGTCTTCGATGGCGGCGGCATCCAGCAACGGGCGTTCGTCCGCCCGGAACGATGGATCGCCCACCTTGGTCGTTCCGCCGCCCATCAGCGTGATGGGCTTGTGCCCGGTCTGCTGAAACCAGCGCAGCATCATGATCTGGATGAGCGAGCCCACATGCAGCGAGCGCGCGGTCGCGTCAAACCCGATATAGGCCGACTGGCCCGGCACCAGCAGCGCCTCGTCCAGCGCCTGCATATCCGTGCAGTCAGCGACAAAGCCGCGGGTCTGCATCACATGCAGAAAGTCGGAGCGGGGCGTATACGTCATTTTGCTTGTCCTCGGAACAGCGCGCGTGCTGTCTATAGTCGGGCAAGGGGCGAAGGAAAAGACCATGGATAAGGTCCGGGCCAAGGGGACGGTCATCACCGCGCTGGGGGCAATGTCGGGCACATCGCTCGACGGTGTCGATGCAGCCGTGATCGACACCGATGGCGTGGCGCTGCACGGCTTTGGCCGCAGTGCATATCGCGCCTATTCGGATGCCGAGCGTGCGGTGCTGCGGGCGGCGTTGGGGCAATGGTCTGGCCCTGCCTTGGCCCCTGCAACAGAAGTGACGATGCACGCGCATACCGACCTGCTCGCGGGGTTTGACGAGGCGGACGTGGTCGGATTTCACGGGCAGACGGTGGCCCACGCACCACGGCTGCAGGGTACGTTGCAATTGGGCGATGGTGCAGCGCTGGCGCATGCCTTGCAGCGCCCCGTGGTGTGGGATTTCCGCACGTCGGATGTGGAACTGGGCGGGGAGGGCGCGCCGCTCGCGCCGTTTTATCACTTTGCCTGTGCCAAGTGGATGGAGGCGACAAGGCCGGTGGCCTTTCTCAACCTCGGTGGTGTGGGCAACCTGACCTGGGTGGACCCGGCCCATGATACGCCGGAGGAAGAGGGCGCGCTGCTGGCCTTTGACACCGGCCCGGCCAATGCGCCGGTCAACGATCTGATGCAGGAACGCCTCGGCGTACCCTTTGACGAAGGCGGGCGGATTGCGGCAGGCGGCACGGTGGAGACCGGGGCGCTTGAGCTGTTCCTGGCAGAGCCGTTTTTCTCAAGACTGCCGCCCAAGTCACTGGATCGGAACGATTTTGCCGAAATGGTGACACTCGTCCGAGAGTTGAGCGACGCCGATGCCGCCGCCACCCTCACGGCCATGTGCGCAGCCGGGGTGGCACAGGCGATGGAGCATTGCCCGCGCCCGCCGTCCCGCGTGCTGGTCACGGGCGGCGGGCGGCACAACCCTGTGCTGATGCAGATGCTGGCCGTGTCGCTTGATTGTCCCGTGGCCCCGGTCGAGGATGTCGGGCTGGACGGTGACATGCTGGAGGCGCAGGCCTTTGCCTATCTGGCGGTGCGGGTGGCGCGTGGCTTGCCCACCTCGTGCCCCGGCACGACCGGGGTGCGCGCGGCGGTCGGCGGTGGCGTGGTGTCCGTGCCCTGAGGCGGAGCGAATTCTGACACAGAATTCGGCCAGGATTTTTCCTTCAAAAGTCCGGTTCAACCGGCGGGAATATCGAAACCTTCTGGTGCAAGCGCGAAGCCTTCGAACTGGAACCCCGGCGACACCGTGCAACTCACCAGCGTCCAGTCGCCGGTGCTGCGGGCCGCTTGCCAGTAATGTTCGGGCACGATGATCTGCGGCGCACCCTGATCGAGGTCGGGGGTCAGCAGATGATCGACCGCTGGACCGACGTCTGTCGCACTCAGGCTCAATACAAGCGGCGCGCCCGCATGGAACAGCCAAATCTCCGTCGCATCGACCCGGTGCCAGTGGCTCGCCTCCCCGGCGGCCAGCAGAAAGTAGATGCAGGTGCCCATGGGCCGCCCGTCATTCTGCGCCACCCAGGTCTGACGGTAGTGCCCACCTTCGGGATGCGGGGCGAGGTTGAGGCGGTTGATGATGTCCTGCGCGGTCATGGCGTGCCCTCCAGCGTGATGTCGAAAAACCGCAGGTGCGGAGCAAAGGCGGGGTCGGGCTCATAGAACGGCGCACAGGGCGCAAAGCCCAGGCGATCATAGAGCGCGATCGCCTCGGTCAGTGGCGCGATGGTGTCGAGCACCATGCGCCCATAGCCATCCGCCGCCGCCCGACGCATCCCGTCGGCCATCAGCGCCCGGCCCGCACCCAGACCGCGGGCGGCAGGATCGACGAACACGCGCTTGATCTCTGTCACGCCAACCGGGCCCAGCGGATAATACATCGCGCAACCCACCGCCTTGCCCGCATGTTCGGCCAGCATCATGTCGCCCCGGGGGCGCGCATGGATGCGCGGCAGGTCGGCAATCATCGCGGCATAGCTGTCCTTGGCATAGTAGCGCTCCACGATGCCGGGCACGACATTTGCCGACCGCTCCACCAACAGCGCGCGGTAGGCCCAGCACAACCGCGCAATCTCGGCCATGTCCGCGTCGTGCGCGCGGCGCACCACCAGCTCAGTCATCGATCAGAACCTCTCTCAACAGATCTGGCGGGATGGGCGCGCGCAGCGACACCTCGCGCACCACATCCCGTGTCGCCTTCAGTCCGCGAGACTGCCGGTTGGTGCGAAAGGCTTCAAGCCCCGCGTGCAGCGGCACATAGAGCCAGTCACCCCGCACCGCCTTGGACGCGCCCTGTTCGAAACTGCCGGAATTCAGCGGGCTCAGGTCGATTTGATCGCCCATGGCCTCTGCCAGCGCCGCCGGGTCGAGCCACAGGATTGTCGTGTCAATGCTCCGCCCGAACGAGGCCGCGAACTTGCGCACCTTGTGCTGGGGCCAGAGGAACACGCGCCGGTCCAGCTGTGTCGCCCAGCTTTGCGGTGTGTGCCCGTCCAGAACCGCGCGGGCGGCGCGCAGTCCGTGCACGATTGGCAATTGATGGTTCAATTTCGCTCCACCCACGCGCCGCCGGTCGCTGCGCAGGGGCAGGGTGGCCGGGTCGACCCCGGCCCGCTGCGCCAAACCTTCGGCGCTCAGCAACCCAGACGCCCGGATCGACGGTATGTTCGGTGTGGCCGTGACATGGGCGAGCCGGCCGCCCACGCTGCGTGCGAATGCTGCGCTCACCGCAGGATGCTGCGGCCCGCATATTCGGCGGTCTCGCCCAGCAGCTCTTCGATCCGGATCAACTGGTTGTATTTCGCCAACCGGTCGGAGCGGGCGAGCGAGCCGGTCTTGATCTGTCCGCAATTGGTGGCCACGGCCAGATCGGCGATGGTGGCATCCTCGGTCTCGCCCGACCGGTGCGACATCACGTTGGTGTAGCGGGCGCGATGCGCCATATCGACTGCTTTAAGAGTTTCTGACAAGCTACCAATTTGATTGACTTTCACCAGCATGGAATTGGCGCAGCCACGCTCGATCCCTTCGGCGAGGCGCGCGGGGTTCGTCACGAACAGATCATCCCCCACCAGTTGCACCCTGTCGCCGATGGCGTCGGTCAGCGCCTTCCAGCCGTCCCAGTCATCCTCGCCCATACCGTCCTCGATCGAGATGATCGGGTAATCGTTCACTAGCGCCTCCAGATAGGCAGCATTCTCATCCGAGTTGAGGGTTTTCCCCTCACCTGCAAGCACATACGCGCCGTCCTTAAAGTACTCAGTCGCCGCGCAGTCCAACGCGAGGTAGATTTCCTCCCCAGGTTTATACCCAGCCTTTTCGATAGATGTCAAAATGAAATCAAGCGCATCACGAGTGGAGTTGATGTTGGGGGCAAAGCCGCCCTCATCCCCGATCCCTGTGGACAACCCGGCGTCAGACAGCTCTTTCTTCAGGGTGTGGAACACTTCGGAGCCCATGCGCACCGCGTCGCGAATATTGGTCGCGGATACCGGCATGATCATGAATTCCTGGATGTCGATGGGGTTGTCGGCGTGCTCGCCCCCGTTGATTATGTTCATCATCGGCACCGGCAGCATCCGCGCCGACGTGCCACCGACGTACCGATAGAGCGGTTGCGACGTCCAATCGGCGGCGGCCTTGGCGGCGGCAAGCGACACGCCAAGGATCGCATTGGCCCCCAAACGCGCTTTGTTATCGGTACCATCGAGCTCGATCATGGTCGCGTCGACCTCTTCCTGCTCGGTCGCGTCAGTGCCAAGCAGCGCTTCGGCAATCTCACCGTTCACGGCGGCGACCGCCTCCAGCACGCCCTTGCCCTTGTAGCGGGCCTTGTCGCCGTCCCGCTTTTCAACCGCCTCGTAAGCACCGGTGGAGGCGCCGGACGGCACGGCGGCCCGGCCCATGGTCCCATCCTCGAGGGTGACGTCCACCTCGACCGTGGGGTTGCCGCGGCTGTCGAGGATCTCGCGGGCGTGGATGTCGATGATGGTGCTCATGGGCTGTCCTTTCTGGGCGGGTTACGCAGCGTCTAGCGCGCTGTTGGCGCTAACACAAAGAGGTTTTTAGGTCGCAGGTAACCTTTTTCGCAGCTGTTCGCGCCACAGCGTGTAAAGGCCCGAGCCGATGATGATCGCGACGCCGATCAGGGTCAGCCTGTCGGGGATCTCGGCAAAGACGGCGATGCCGATGACCAGGGCAAAGACCATCCGCGAATAGCGGAACGGCGTGACAAAGCTGACATCGCCCATGCGCATCGCCTGCACGATAAACCGGTAGGAAAACGCGCCGATCAGCGCAGCAATGGCCAGCAGTCCCCATTCGCGCGGCGTGGGTGGCACGTAGGCGATGCCCTGTACCAGCATCATCGCAACGCCCGCCGGCACCAGCAGGATAAACGCGACAAAGCTGAGTTGCAGCGCCGAAAGCGTCGCGGGCGCGCGTCGGGTTGCCAGATCGCGGATCGACAGGCCGATCATGCCCTGCACGGCAAAAAGCACGTTCCAGTCGAACCCGGCCATGCCCGGCCGCAGGATGAGCAGAACGCCGACCAGCCCGATAGAGATGGCGGCCCAGCGGCGCCAGCCGACCTGCTCGCCAAGAAACAGCGCCGCGCCCAGCGTGACCATCAGCGGTGTCGTTTGCAGGATCGCGGATGCAGTGGCCAGAGGGATCACCACGAGGGCGCTGACAAAGCCCAGCGTGCCGATCAATTCGCCCGCATTGCGGATCAGCACCGGGGTGCTGAGCAGCGCGGGGCTCAGCAAGGGCTGGCGTTGAACAGCGCAGGCACCGGCCATGATCAGCGCGCCGCCAGCGCCCAGCAGCGCCAGCAGCTGGCCCACGGGGATCGCGCCGCCGAGAAATTTGATGAACATGTCCTCGATGGCAAAGCACAGCATCGCCAGCACCATGAGGCCCGCGCCGGTCAGGTTGTCGCGTGGGGTGCTCACGTGTGTTTCTTGGGCACGCCGTAGAGCTCGAGCCGGTGGCCGCGCAGCTCGTATCCGAGCTTTTCGGCAATCCTTTCCTGCAACGCCTCGATCTCGGCGTCGACGAATTCGATCACTTCGCCCGAATTCAGGTCGATCAGGTGGTCGTGGTGCTCGCGTTCGGCGTCTTCATAGCGGGCGCGGCCGTCCCCGAATTCCAGCTTGTCCAGAATGCCCGCCTCTTCGAATAGCTTGACGGTGCGGTAGACCGTTGCGATGGAGATGCCCGCATCAATGGCGCTGGCGCGATTGTAGAGCTCTTCGACATCGGGATGGTCGTCGGACGCCTCAAGGGCCTGTGCGATCACCCGTCTGGGGTGGGTCATGCGCAGCCCGTTGGCTTCGCAGCGGGCGGTGATCGTCTGGCTTTGGCGCGTCATGGGGCCGTCTTAGCGAAGCGGTGCGATGGGGGCAATTGCGCTTTGGCCTTGCGTGGTTTGCAAACTACCAGAGTGCAGTTTGCAAAGTTGGTTTGCAAAGATGAATGGCGCGAATTTGCAAAGCCGGTGTTGCAAAGCGCCAAATCCGGTTGACGCCATGCTACGATGGGGTCACTGGGACGCATGAGTGATTTTGACATGATGGCCCTGCCGCCGAAACTGGCGGCCAAGGTGGCCCAGGCCGGGTTGACAACGCCCACACCGATCCAGGCGCAAGCAATCCCACACGCAATGAACGGGCGCGATGTGATGGGTCTGGCCCAGACTGGCACCGGCAAGACCGCGGCCTTTGGCATCCCGCTGATCGCGCGTCTGATGGAAGAAGGCGGCCGGCCCGCGCCCAAGACAGCGCGCGGTCTTGTCCTCGCACCGACCCGCGAACTGGCAGCACAGATCGCCAAGGTGCTGCGCGACCTGACGGACCTGCGCGTGCAGATCGTCGTCGGCGGGGTGTCGATCAACCCGCAGATCCAGCGGTTGACCAAGGGCGCGGACATCATGGTGGCCACGCCGGGCCGCCTGCTGGATCTGGTGGAACGTCGCGCGATCCGGCTGGACGAGACGGGATTTCTGGTGCTGGACGAGGCGGACCAGATGCTCGACCTCGGCTTTGTGCATGCGCTGCGCAAGATCGCGAGCATGATGGGCGACAACCGTCAGACCATGCTGTTTTCTGCCACGATGCCCAAGCAGATGGCGGAGATTGCCCAAAGCTACCTGCAGGACCCGATCCGGGTCGAAGTGTCGCCACCGGGCAAGGCGGCCGACAAGGTCACGCAAGAGGTGCATTTCATCGCCAAGGCGGAAAAGTCCGCCCTGCTGATCGAATTGATGGACAAGCACCGGGACAACCGGGCGCTGGTTTTTACCCGGACCAAACACGGGGCGGACCGGCTTGCGCGCAACCTTGACCGCGCCGGCTTTGCCGTGGCAGCGATCCATGGGGACAAGCGGCAGGGCCAGCGTGAGCGGGCGCTGGCGGCGTTCAAGGCGCGCGAGATCAGGGTGCTGGTGGCCACGGATGTGGCGGCGCGCGGGCTCGACATTCCGGATGTTCTGTATGTTTACAATTATGAGCTGCCCAACGTTCCGGAGGCCTATGTGCACCGCATCGGGCGCACCGCGCGGGCGGGCAAGGAGGGGCAGGCAGTGGCACTGTGCGCGCCCGACGAGATGCCCTACCTCAAGGACATTCAGAAGGTGATGAAGATCAGCATTCCCATCGCCTCGGGCCGCCCGTGGGAAGAGTTGCCGGACCCCGATGCGCCGAAAAAACCGGCGCGGGGTCGCGGCCGGGGACGGCCCGGTGGGCGCCCGGCTGGCAAACCGGGTGGCGGCGCGCCGGGCACGTCGCGACCGAGCAACCGGCGGCGGCGCAAACCCAAGCCCAAAGCATAGAGGCAGGAGTGAGGGGGGGCTCTGCCCCCGCCGCTGCGCGGCCCCCCCGTGGTATTTTCAGTCAGAAGAAACAGCCGCCTTTTCGCGGGCCTTGGCCTGATCCCATAGCGCATCCATTTCTTCGAGGGTGCTGTCCTCGGGGCGTTTGTCCCTGGCGGCCAGTGCAGCCTCGATCGCGGCAAAGCGGCGGGTGAACTTGGCATTGGTCTTGCGCAGCGCCTCTTCGGGGTCGACGTCGAGATGGCGGGCGAGATTGGCCATGACAAAAAGCAGATCGCCCATCTCCTCGACGACTTCGTCCTGACTGAGGGTGGTGCGCGCCTCGACCAGTTCGGCGGCTTCCTCGGTCAGTTTGGCGAGCACCTGGGTGGTTTCGGGCCAGTCAAAGCCGACGCGGGCTGCGCGTTTCTGCAGTTTGACGGCGCGCAGGAGTGCCGGCAGGTTCACCGCAACGCCGTCCAGCGCGCCGGCTTGCGCCTTTTGGCTGCGCTCGGCGGCCTTGATCGCCTCCCAGTCGCGGGTCTGCTGTGCGGCGGACTTGTCGCGGTTTGCGTCGCCAAACACATGCGGGTGCCGGGCGACCATCTTGTCCGAGATGGCACTGACCACCGACTGGAACGAGAAATGCCCCGCCTCTTCGCCAATGGCGGTGTGGTAGACGGTCTGCAGCAGCAGATCGCCCAACTCGCCCTCCAGTTCGGGCCAGTCCTGCCGCTCGATCGCGTCGGCGACCTCATAGGCCTCTTCGATGGTGTAGGGCGCGATGGTGGCGAAGCTTTGTTCGATGTCCCACGGGCAGCCTGTCTGCGGGTCGCGCAGGCGGCGCATGATATGCAGCAACCGGTCGATGCCCGCGTCGGTGTCGTGGATCAGGTCGTCGCCCATTGCAGCCTCCGTCGCTTTGCGATTGAGTGACAAGTGACGCATGCCGCGTGAGAGGAGTCCAGCCATGGCGATCATCAACCGCATCGGGGAGTTTGGCCCCGACATGGCCGCGTGGCGTCAGCATCTGCACACCATTCCGGAGCTGCGGTTCGATTGCCGCAAGACCGCCGCCTACATCGCCGAACGGTTGGCCGAGATTGGCGTGGACGCGGTGCATCCGGGCATTGCCGAGACCGGGATCGTGGCCATCATCGAAGGGCAGGGCGAAGGGCCCACCATCGGCCTGCGTGCCGATTTTGACGCGCTGCCGATGACGGAGCAGACCGGGCTGCCCTATGCCTCAACCCATCCGGGCAAGATGCATGCCTGCGGCCATGACGGGCACACGGCGATGCTGCTGGGGGCGGGCAAATACCTGGCAGAGACGCGGAATTTCAAGGGTCGGGTCGCGCTGATCTTTCAACCCGCCGAAGAGGACGGTGGCGGGGGCGAGGTCATGGTGCAGGAGGGCATCATGGAGCGGTTCGGCATTGGCGAGGTCTACGCCATTCACAACGCACCCGGTCTTGCCGCGGGGTCGATCCACACGCGCGGCGGACCGATCATGGCAGCGGCGGATGTGTTTCACATCCACGTGACGGGCAGGGGCGGGCACGCGGCAGAGCCGCATCGCAGCATCGACCCGGTCGTGGCGGCCTGCGGCATCGTGAGCGGCTTGCAGACCATCGCCAGCCGCAATCACGACACGCTGGGCTCGCTCGTGTTGTCGGTGACACAGGTGCATGCGGGCACGGCGGACAATGTCATCCCCGAGACGGCCTATATCAACGGCACCATCCGCACCTTTGACAAGGCTGTGCAGGAGATGGCCGTGCGACGCCTGCACGAGATCGCCAAAGCACAGGCCGACAGCTTTGGCTGCACCGCATCGGTCGAGATCGCATACGGCTATCCGCCGACGGTAAACCACGACGCACAAGCCGCGTTTGCCGCGCAAGTGGCCGCTGAGGTCGTGGGCGCGGAGGCTGTGGCGGAGGCGACGCCAATCATGGCGAGTGAAGACTTTTCCTACATGCTGGAGGCGCGGCCCGGCGCGTATCTGATGCTGGGGCAGGGCGACAGCGCGGGCGTGCATCATCCGCAATACGACTTCAACGACGCGGTGGCGCCTGTTGGGGCGTCGTTTTTTGCGCGGTTGGTGGAGACGGCGCAGCCGGTGGACCGCTGATGGCCCTCGAAGACGCCAGGACGCAGATCGACCACGCCTTTACCCGTGAGGACCCGCGCGGGCCGTCATTCGAGCTGACCTTTGCCGGGGCGACGTCGTTTCTGCGCCGCCGCTATACCAAGGACCTGACCGGTGTGGACATCGCTGTGACGGGCGTGCCCTTTGATCAGGCGGTGACGAACCGGCCCGGCACGCGGCTGGGGCCACGGGCGATCCGCGAGGCGTCGTCGCTGCAGGCCCCCGATGCGCCCTATGGTTGGCCGTTTGATGTGCTGAGCGAGCGGGTGATCGTGGATTACGGAGATGTGGCCTTTGACTACGCCAACATCCCGGCCTTTCCCGACACGCTCACGGCGCATATCCGGGGTATTTTGCAGGCGGGGGCGGCAAGCGTGGTGCTCGGGGGCGATCACTATGTCTCGTTCCCGATCCTGCGGGCCTATGCCGAAGTTCATGGGCCGATGTCGCTGATCCAGATCGATGCGCATACGGACACCTGGGCGGATGATGACATGGGCCGGGTCGATCACGGCACCATGTTCTACAAGGCGGTCAAGTCGGGCATCGTGGACCCCGCGACAAGCGTGCAGATTGGCATCCGGACGACAAACGCAGACACGCTGGGGGTCAACATCATCGATGCGCCCGAATTTCACTGCATCGGGCCAGAGGCGGCGGCAGGGCGCGCGCGCGAGATCGTGGGCGACCGCCCGGTCTATCTGAGCTTTGACATCGACGGGCTCGACCCGGCCTATGCGCCGGGCACGGGCACGCCGGTGTGGGGTGGGCTGTCATCGGCGCAGGCGGCGGCATTGTTGCGGGCGCTGGCAGGGATCAACATCCGGGGCGGCGATGTGGTCGAGGTGTCGCCCCCCTTTGACACCACGGGGGCCACGGCGATTGCCGGGGCGCATGTGGCGACGGAGCTGTGTCAGTTGCTGGGCTGGAGGATGCGCGGCGATGGCGCGTAACCAGCCGATCAGCGGCAATGATCTGGCCCGCTTTTCCGGGCCGGGGACGTTCATGCGGTTGCCTGCGGCGTCGGACCTGAGCACGCTGGATGTGGCAGTGCTGGGCGTGCCGATGGATATCGGCACCTCGTGGCGGTCGGGCACGCGGTTCGGACCCAAACAGGTGCGCAACGAATCCGCGATGATCCGGCCCTACAACATCCAGACGGGGGCGGCGCCCTTTGACAGCCTGCAAGTGGCGGATATTGGTGATCTGGCGATCAACACGTTCTCCCTAAGCGACAGTTTGCGCATTGTTGCAGAGAGTTACGACGCGATCCTGAAGCAGTCTGTCATTCCCATGGCCATTGGCGGAGATCATTCGATCACCCTGCCGATCCTGCGGGCTGTCGCGGCGCGGCACGGGCCGGTGGCACTGGTGCACGTGGACGCCCATGCCGATGTGAATGACGAGATGTTTGGGGAGCGGGAAACCCATGGCACAGTGTTTCGCCGCGCGTATGAAGAAGGGCTGATAAACCCCTCGAAAACATATCAGATCGGTTTACGTGGTACAGGCTACACCGCCGAAGACTTTACCGAAGCGGCCGGATGGGGGTTTCAGCAGTTCCTCGCACCTGAACTCTGGGGCCGTGACCTGAGCCGCATCGGCGCAGAGATCCGCCGCGATATTGGCGACCTGCCCACCTACATCACCTATGACATCGACAGCCTTGATCCGGCCTACGCCCCCGGCACCGGCACACCCGAGATCGGGGGGCTGACCACGGCGCAGGCGATGCAACTGATCCGGGCGCTGCGTGGGCTGAACGTGGTCGGCTGCGATCTGGTCGAAGTGTCGCCTCCCTATGACACCACCGGCAACACGGCGCTGGTGGGGGCGAACCTGCTGTTCGAGCTGTTGTGCATTCTGCCCGGCGTGGTCTATCGCTGAGCCTGCGGGACGCTGCGCGGGCCCGTATTTGGAAAGAGAAGAAGATCGGAGTGAGATGAAGGCCCTGATGTATGTGATTGGGATTACAGTTGTTCTTGTCATTGTGCTGCTGGCCTATGTGCGGCTCGCCCCGTCGGATGCGGCACGTTGGCATGTGCCGGTCACGGCTACGACAAGCGCCGACAGGACCGGCGGCGCCATCCGGGTGCTGAGCGTCGATGAGGGCGCGCTGAGCCGGGTTGACACAGCGGCCCGGGCGCTGCCCCGGACGCGTGTGCTGGCCGGGTCGGTGGAGGAGGGGCGCATCACCTATATCACGCGATCGCGCTGGATCGGTTTTCCCGACTACACCACGGTAGAATACAGCGACGGGCTGCTGCGCATGCATGCCCGCCTGCGCTTTGGCCGCTTAGATCTGGGGGTAAACGCCAAACGACTGCAGGGGCTGCTCGCCGCTGCCGAGGGATGAGCTGAGGCAACCCTCCTGCACTTCGCGCCACATCGGCACGTTCAGCGACATCTGGCATTGGGCCATGAACAGGCGGCCATCCACCTGCATGCAGATCGTCTGACCCAGTTCGATACGCGATCCGCCACGGTCGGTGCAAAAGCACTCCACCGTCTTGCCAGAGGGCGAGGTGACATCCGCCAGCGCAGGGCTGGCGAGGCTCAGGGCGATCAGAACGGCACGTATCATGGACGATACGGTACCATTTCGCAGCCCTTGACCAAAGTCCCAGGTTGTCGCACACCGGCGCCCATGATCCCCACAGACCGCTTGCACCAGATCACCCAGCGCTTTCAGTATCTTGAGGCTGCCATGGCCGACGGGTCGGGCGAGATTGCCGTGCTGGCCAAGGAATATTCCGACCTCAAGCCCGTTGTGGACCAGATTGCCGCCTATAACCGCATCGTCGAAGACCTCGCCGAGGCGGAGGCGATGATGGACGACCCGGAGATGGCCGAGCTTGCCGCCGATGAACTGCCGCGTCTGCGCGCCGCCCTGCCGGAGGCGGAGGCCGCGCTGCAATTGGCGCTGTTGCCCCGGGATGCCGCCGACGCGCGCCCGGCTATGCTGGAGATCCGGCCCGGGACGGGCGGGGATGAGGCGGCCCTTTTTGCGGGCGACCTGTTGCGCATGTATCAACGTTATGCGGAGGCGCGCGGCTGGAAGGTGGACCTTGTCGAAGAGGCCGCAACCGAGCTGGGCGGGATCAAGGAGGTGGTGGCGCATATCACCGGCGAAAACGTCTTTGCCCGGCTGAAATACGAATCCGGTGTGCACCGGGTCCAGCGTGTGCCGACGACCGAAAGCGGGGGGCGCATCCACACCTCCGCCGCGACCGTGGCCGTGCTGCCGGAGGCCCAGGAGGTGGATATCGACATCAGCCCGCAAGATATCCGGATCGACACAATGCGGTCCTCGGGCGCGGGCGGTCAGCACGTGAACACCACCGATTCAGCGGTGCGCATCACGCACCTGCCCACGGGCATCGTCGTCACGAGTTCCGAGAAATCGCAGCACCGCAACCGCGACAAGGCCATGCAGGTGCTGCGCGCGCGGCTCTATGATCTGGAACGCAGCCGGGTCGACAGTGAACGCGCCTCCGACCGTGCCGCGCAAGTGGGCTCCGGCGACCGGTCGGAACGCATCCGGACGTATAATTTTCCGCAGGGCCGCATGACGGATCACCGGATCAACCTGACGCTCTACAAGCTCGATCAGGTGATGCAGGGCGATCTGGATGATGTCATCGACGCGCTCACTGCCGATGCGCAGGCCCGGCTCATGGCGGAGATGTCAGGATGACCGCCGCCGAAGCCATGGCCAATGCCGCAGCGCGTCTGCGCGCCGCCGGTGTGCCGGACCCGGCGCGCGACGCGCGACTGCTGCTGGCGCATGCCGCACAGGTGGATGCGGCCCGCGTGACGCTGATCGCACCCGAGGATATCGCGCCCGAGATTGCGGAGCGCTACGACCACCTGATCGCCCTGCGCGCGGTGCGCGTGCCTGTCAGCCATCTCGTGGGCCGTCGCGCGTTCTATGGCCGCGACTTCCGGGTCAGCGATTCCGTCCTCGACCCGCGCCCGGAGACAGAGACGCTGATCGAGGCGGCGCTGTCCGCCCCCTTTGTCCGCGTGCTGGATCTGGGCACCGGCACTGGCTGCATCCTCGTGACGCTGCTGGCAGAGCGGGATCAGGCGACCGGCGTCGGCGCGGACCTGAGCGAGGCGGCCTGCCTCGAGGCCAGCAGCAACGCGGTGACCCATGGCGTGGCCGACCGGGCGCAAATACTGTGCAGTGACTGGTTCGACGCGGTCGATGGACGCTATGACCTGATCGTGTCGAACCCGCCCTACATCGCCGCGGACGAGATGGCCGCACTCGCGCCCGAGGTAGCCCGGCACGAGCCGCGCATGGCCCTGACCGATGGCGGTGACGGGCTGAGCGCCTACCGCGTGATCGCGGCACAGGCCGGTGCCTATCTGGAGGCCGACGGCCGGGTGATCTGCGAGATCGGGCACCGGCAGGGCCAGGCGGTCGTGGCCCTCTTAGACGATCACGGATGGGGCGATGTGACGCTTCTGCAGGACCTCGATGGCCGCGACCGGTGCGTGATCGCGCGAAATCCCGCGTGATCCCGTTAAAATCGTGCCTATCACGACGAATCTTGGGTTTAGCCCTTGTCGAACCTGCCCTGCCGTGTTTATTCGTTGAGCAGTCGCAGGGCCTGGGATATGCCGTCCATTGCGTCCCATCCCGCTGATCGCCGGTTTCGCCAATATGAGACCGAGCACGCGCGCCGCGCCACAAGCGATCCCCAACACCACGCCAGAGAGCTGAGCAGACGACATGAAATCATCGAGATCACGGTCCCGGTCCAAGAACAATCGCAACCGCGGCGGCAATAGCGGCGGCAACGTCGTCAACCGGGTCTTCGACAGCTCCGGCCCCGAAGGCAAGGTCCGCGGCACACCGCAGCAGATCATCGACAAATACAATCAGCTTGCCCGCGACGCGCAACTGTCCGGCGACCGCGTCGCCACCGAAAACTTCCAGCAGCACGCCGAACACTATCTGCGCATGCTCAGCGAGGCGCAAAAGGAAATGGACGCCCGCCGCGAGGAACAGGAACGCCAGAACCGCGAGCGCCAGGCCGAACGCGACCGCGAGCGCGCCGCACGGCAGGAGCATGAGGCCAATTCCGACCCTGCCGATGCCCCGCAACCGGACGTGGTCGACGCCCAGGGCGATGCCGGGCTGGTCGAAACCCCCGAAAGCCAGCCCAAGCCGAAACCCAAGCCGCGCAACCGTCGCAAGCCAAAACCGCCCGCGGATGACGCAAGCCCGGACACAGGCTCAGCCCCCGAAGCGGCAGAATAGCCCCTTCTTCTCTTTGACAAATACGGCGGGGGTTTGGGGGCAGAGCCCCCATTCCTGAAAATAGATCGCGTCGCCGACAGGCGTCCTTTTGGCAGCGGCTAACCTGCCGCGAGCGCGCGGGCGAGCGCGCAGAACCCTTCGATCGGGACCTGCTCGGCGCGGTCCGTGGGCTTCAGTCCTGCGGCGCGTAAGCGGTCCTCGATATCCGGCGCCACACCCTTCAGAGCCGCGCGCAGCATCTTGCGTCGCTGGTTGAACGCCGCCGCGACCACCCGGCTCAGCACATCCGGGTCGGCGGCAAAGCGTGGGGCAGGCAGGGCGGTCAGGTGCACGACGGCACTCGATACCTTTGGCGCAGGCGTGAATGCCTCGGGCGGCAGGCTCATGGCGATGCGTACGTCGGCCCGCCACTGCGCCAGCACCGCGAGCCGTCCGTAGGCCTTTGAGCCGGGCTGCGCCACGATCCGTTCGGCCACCTCGCGCTGGAACATCAGCGTCAGCGTCTCCCAAAACGGCGGCCACACCGGCGGTGTCAGCCAGCGCACCAGCAGCTCGGTGCCCACATTGTAGGGCAGGTTCGCGGCCACGCGGATCGGCGGCGTCAGGTGATCCAGCGGGTTGATCTGCAGCGCGTCCCCCTCGACCACGCTCAGCCGACCGGGATAGGCCGCCGCGATCTCCGCCAGCGCGGGCAGACAGCGTGCGTCCTTTTCGATGGCCAGCACCCTGCGCGCGCCTTCGGCCAGCAGCCCACGGGTCAGCCCGCCAGGCCCCGGCCCGATCTCCAGCAAGTCGGTGCCGGTCAGATCACCGGCCTGCCGCGCAATCTTGGCCGTGAGGTTCAGGTCCAGCAGGAAATTTTGCCCAAGCGCCTTTTTGGCCCGCAAATCGTGCGTGGCGATGACCTCGCGCAGCGGTGGCAAGGCATCAATCGCACTCATGCGCCGCCCCCAATGCGCCAGGCCAGCCGCAGCGCCTCGATCATGCTGGTGGGGTTGGCGCGCCCGGTGTCCGCAATGTCGAAGGCGGTTCCGTGGTCGGGCGAGGTGCGCACGATGGGCAAGCCCAGCGTCACGTTCACACCCCGGTCGAAATCAAGCGTCTTGATCGGGATCAGCGCCTGATCGTGATACATTGCCACCGCCACGTCATAGCGCGCCCGCGCGGCGGCATGAAACAGCGTGTCGCCGGGCCAGGGGCCGGTCACATCCAGCCCCTCTGCCGCCATGTCGGCGATCAGCGCGGTGATCCAGCGCTGTTCCTCGTCGCCCATCGTGCCGCCTTCGCCCGCATGCGGGTTCAGGCCCGCGACTGCGATGCGAGGCCGTGGCAAGCCAAAACGGGCACGCAGATCGGCGGCGGTGATCTCAATCGTTTCGCGCAAGAGCGCCGGGGTCAGCACCTGCGGCACCTCGCTGATTGCGACATGGATGGTCGCCGGTACCACGCGCAGTTCGGGTGAGGCGAGCATCATGACGGCCCTTGGCGCGCCGGTGAGCGCCTCGAGGTATTCGGTATGGCCGGGATGGGGGAAATCGGCCCCGTCCTTGAGCACTTTCTTGTGGATCGGCGCGGTGCACAGGGCCGACGCCTCGCCACCCGTGACCAATGCCACGCCGCGTGCGATCACGTCCATCACCGCGCGGGCGTTTTCCGGTTCGGGCTGACCCGGTGTCGCGCTGCGTGGAAAGGGATGTGGTAGCACCGGCAGTGTGTCGGCGCCGACTTGCGAAGCCTCTGCCGGTGTGTCGATGGCCTGCCACCGCGCGGCCTTAGGCAAATGCCCCGGATCGCCGATCCAGACCAGCGGCACCTCGGCCCCGAGCGCATGCCGTGCGGCGACCACGATCTCGGGCCCGATGCCCGCCGGTTCGCCGCAGGTGACCGCGACCGGTGCGGTCATTCGAAGGTGACGATCTTCGCCTCGGCCGCAAGTTCGGCCAGCAGGTTGTCGGAAAACGCCGTGAGCCGCTGGTTGCGCAGCTGGGCCGCCACCGCCTCGCGGTCGATCACTTGGTCTTCTTCCAGCGCGGGCGTGCGGCCACACAGCATCAGGAACACCAGCGTGTTGCCATTGGCACGGGTCAGTGCCGTGGACACCTCGCCCGGGTCAAGCTTGGCAAGTTCGATGGCGATATCCTCGGGGATTTCCTCGGGCGGCAGGCTGCCGCGGTCCAGCACATTGTCGGGCTTGCCCTTGGCGATGCCATAGAGGTCGTCGCACCGGTCGACGCTGGCGCGGATGTTGCGGGCGATACCCAGCGCTTCGGGCGTACGACCGCCATTGATGTAATAGGCCGCGTATTCCACCGCATCATATTCCTGCGCGGGCGCGCCGATCTCGCGGATGTCGCGGAGCTGGAACAGCGCCACGGCGTTTGGGATCGGCAGCGGTTGCGTCACCTCGCCCGGACCCAGCGCCAGCAGCAACGGGCGCAGCGACGCGGGCAGTTCGCTGATCGGCAACCAGTCCAGCCGCCCGCCACGGCCCCGCGACGCGGTGGCCGAGAACCGGCGGGCAAAGCCGGAGAACTCCGCCTCGGACGTGGATTGCGCGATCTCTTCGGCCTGCGCCAGCACCGCCTGTGCCCGATCCGGCGGGGCGGGAATGATGATCTCTGACACCAGCACTTCGATCCCGCTGGCCGAGTTGACCTGATTGACGGCGCGGTCGATCTCGTCCTCCGAGATCTGCACCCGTGACCCAAAGCGCGCGCGGATATAGTCGCGCCAGATCAGCGACACGGCGACAAAGTCGCGGAAGGTTTCGCGCGCAACACCCGCGCTTTCCAGACCGGCGGTGAACTCTTCCAAGGTCAGGTTGGCGCGTGCGGCAAAGTCGATCAGGCCCTGTTCCAGCGCGCCTTCGTTCAGGCTGGCGCCGCGCTGCTGCGTTTCGGCCACGCGCAGCCGGTCGCGGATCAGCTCTTCTATCACAGAGGCGCGGTCGCCGCCGGGCGAGTTCAGCACTTGCAGGAACCGGCTGCGCTGTTGCACTTCGAATTCGGTGATCACCGCCTCGTCGACCTGTGCCACCGGCGCAAACAGGTTCTGCGCCCATGTGGCCGGTGCCGCAATACCCGCCGCGACAAGGGTCGCGACACCCAGTATCCGTTTCAATTTACCGCTCATCTCGCCTGCTTTCCGCATGATCGTACCTGTGATTGGCCCCCCGCCTCGGTGGCGAAGCCTCTGAGGGACACTGTAAAGCCCAGATTTGTCGAGGGCTCAACCGTTGTCGAGTCCGCAAAGCGGCGTGTGACCGACGCCGCGACCCGAATGCATTCGTTGCTGTAGGCGATCCCGGCCCGCGCGGTGGCGGCGCGCCCCTCGGTCAGGTCGTAGCGCCAGTCGAGGTCGGCTGTCCAGAACTGGTCGATCCGGTAGGACCCGTCAAAGCTGAGTTCCGAGATCGGGGCGGGCCGGTCTTCGGCCAGATCCTCGTCGATCCAGACATAGCTGCTGCCGAAATCCAGCCGGTCATTGCGCCAACTGCCCCGGAACTCGGCCTTGGCTACATCGAACTGGTCGTCAAGGATGCTCCGCCCGGTCAGCGCCAGCCCGCCGTCGAACTTGAATTGCCCGGCCAGCAGATAGTCGGACGTCTCGCCGCCCAGCCCGGATGACGCGGTGAAATCGCTTTGGGCGTCCTCGCGGATCACTTGCCCGATGGTCAGGTTGGCGGACCAGCCGTCGGGGTCGAACCGGGCCCAGGTGGCGCCGTAGGCCACCGCCCAGCCGCGCTCGCGCCGGTCCGGTGCGGGAAAGCGCGACAGGGCGAGCAGATTGCCCTCGTCGAACTCGACAAAGGTGCTTTCCTCGTTGGGGATGGGCAGACCGTCGCCGCCAACCCAGGCCAGCTGCACCAGCGGCTCGATCACCTGCGTGACGCCGCCTGCGTCATGGCGCACCATCGGGTAGCGGAAGGTGAGGGCGGCGCGCGGGCTGATTTCACCCTCGGAGCCGTCAAAGGTGTCATCCTGCGTGATGTCGAACGTGTCGGCGGCCAGACCCAATTGCGAGGTGATCTGCAAGCCGCCCACAAAGGCGGTGCGCCGCCAGTCGGCCTCCAGGTTCAGGCGTGTGACGTCGCGCCCGTCCGCAACCCCATCGCCATCGCTGTCACCGGCGTTGCTGGACTGGCGAAGGTTGGTGCGCGCGGTGGCTGCGATGCGAAACTCGCCACCCAGAGCCGTTGGAAAAAACCGCCGCTCATAGAGCGCCTCGACGATGTCGGAGGGCAGAAAGTCGTCGTTCTCGTCATCCCGCAGCGTTTTGACGTTGATATAGGACAGTTGGATATACTCATCGCGCCGGGTGCGGCTGAGCCGGATTTCACTGTCCAGCCGGTCTTTGTCAGAGTAGCCGTAATCCGACAGGTAGGCGTCATCCGACGTGATCTCCACGTCGAATTGCAGCTTGAAGTCGCGGCCGAGCTCGAACTCGCCCACGCCAAACAGATAGCCGCGCTGGTCGTCGGGTTGCAGGTCATCACGCGACAGCGCCCCTTCGAAGGCGATGCGCCCGCGCCGGAACGCCTGCCGGTAGCGGAATTCCAGTGTGCGCGTCTGGTTGGAGATGTAGGGCGTCAGGGTCAGATCGCGCTGATCGCCCAGCCGGATGAAATACGGGACTTTCACGCCCGTGCCCAGCAGGGTACTGGACCGGATTTCGGGAAACAGAAAGCCGCTGGCCCGGTCCAGCGTCGGGTCGGGCATGCGCAGGCGCGGCAGGTAAAAGATCGGCGTGTTCCGCCAATACAGCAACGCGTCGTCAAAATAGAGCTGCTGCGCGTCTTCGTCATGGACCACGCGCTTGGCCCTGATCTGCCAGAGCGGCGGGCGCGGGTCGTCGGCACACACACGGCAGGAGGTGACGGCGGTCTTGTAGAGCTGGGTGTAGCGGCCGCCGACGCGGTTCATCTGCACCGCGGCCAGCTGCAATTGCTCATCCAGCACCAGACGCGCACCGGTCAGCAGTCCGTTTTGCAAATCGCGGCTCAGTTCGGCCTGATCGGCAAGGATCACGGCCCCTGCGCCATTGTCGATGGTGATCGGCCCGGTGATGCTGAGCGCGCCGGTGTCGGCATTGTATTCGATGGCCTGTGCGGTGAGCCGGGTCTGCCCCTGAAACGCCTCGACATTGCCGCTGGCGATCAGGCGGCGGTCGGGTGTGACGACAATCTCGTCCGCCACTAACACCGCAGGCGGGGCTGCGTCCTGTGCGAGCGCGTAGAGCGTCGACAGGGCCAACAGGATTGTGGCCCAGACAGTGAGGCGCAGGGGGCTAGCCATCCTCGGCCTGCAGCAAAAGCCCAAGGGCAAGAAGAATCGAGGCAAGCGGCGGGGCCCATGCGGCCAGCAGCACAGGAATCTGCCCGTTCTCCCCCAGAATTTGCGCGAAGCTGCGGATAAAATACAAACCGAACCCCAGTAGCACTGCCGCCAGCACAGCCGTGCCGGTCCCCCCAAATCTCGTATGGCGCATCGTGAACGCTGCGGCAACCAGAACCATGCCCATCAGAAAGATCGGCCGGGCCAATTCCGATTGCAGCCAGACATGGTGCCGGCGCGCCGAAAACCCGGCCTGTTCCAGCTGCGCGATGAACTCCTGCATATCCCAGATCGACACGCCTGCGGGCGTGCCCAATGTCTCGCGGATGCGGTCCAGCGTGAGGGTCGAGGGCAGGGCAAGCACGTCGTGCACGACTGCGTTCGCCTCCGGGTTGATGCCGGTGGCCAGCGGCCAGACCTTGGCATTGCGCAGCGACCATGCGCCATCCTGCAGGGCCGCACTGGCCGCCTCGATCCGGCGCACCGGGCCGCCGTCGCGGGCATAGGCGACAAAAGTCACCTCATAGAGCACAGAGGCGTCCGCGTTGGACCGTGCGGCACGGATCACCGTCTGGCCCTGGGTGCCGCCTTGGCGCAGCCACAGCCCGTCCTCGCTGACCGCGAGCGCCGATGCGCCGCCAGACCGGTAGGTTTCCGCCAGCGCGGCATACCGCTTGGACGTGGCCGCCACGATCGGCCCCAGTGTCGTCGTGGCAAAGATACCCAGCGCCAGCGCCACCATCACCGGCGCCACCAGCGCGCGCAGTGCCGACCGGCCCGCGGCCCGTGTCACCACCAGTTCGGAGGTGCGGGCGAGGTTCACGAACAGCCCCACCGTGGCCAGGATCAGGATCAGCGGCAGGATCTGGTTCAGCGTTGCCGGCACATTGAGCACCATCAGCCCCAACCGCTGGACAAAGCCGACGCCCAGATCGCTGAACTTGCGGGTCTGATCGATCAGGTCCACCAGTGCGACCACCGCCAGCAGCACGGCTGCCACAACGCCGATGCTTTGCATGAACCGGCGGGCAAAGTAGAGGTGCAGGATCATGCCGTACCTCGCAAGCGTCGTCGGACCCAACCGGGGCGCGCCGCACTCCACAGCATCGCAAGCACGATAACCGCCCCCACCAGCGACGGGGCATAGAGGATCGGCCACATCGCGGCATCCTCCAGCACCGGATCGGTCAGCGTGGAGCGCGTGCCATCCAGCGCCAGCAGCAGCAGGAACGCGATCACGACCTCGCGCCAGACGCCAAACCGCGAATAGCCACCCACCAGCAACGTGGCAAATCCGATGAGTGCGGTGACAATGCAGAACGCGGCGCGGGCAAAGCGGCTGTGTACCTCTTCGGCGATGGCGCCGGGCGACATGCCGTCTGCCAGCAGCGCCGGCTGATCGGTGAGCAGTCGCCAGGTGCCCATATTGGTCAGCCGCTCTTCGAGCGTGGTGTCGGATTGCATGAGGGTCGAGATATCAAAGGAGAAGTCCTGAAACTTGGCGGTGGACAGGCGCAGCCCATCGGGCAGCAGCCGTTGCGCCAGACCGTCCACCATGATCAGCGAGGTGCCGATGTCATTGCGCACCAGATACGCCTCGGCCGCGGTGTAGATCAGCCGCGTTTCAGCATCGCGCCGGTCAGCCACGAACACATCGCGCAACACTCCGTCTTCGCCGATCTCTCGGGTGTAGAAGGTCACGCCGCGTGCCGGATTGAGGAATGTGCCTTCGGTCAGGATGCGGGCGGTGATGTTCTGCGATATCTCGACCTCTCGTTCGCTCAGCTGGCCGCTGGCGCGCGGCACCAGATCATGGCTGAGGACCGACATCATCGCCGCCGAGATCAGGCCGAACAGAAACACGGGCCGCGCCAGCCGCCAGGGCGAAGACCCGGTCGAGGCCATGACCGTCAGCTCGCTTTCGTTGTTGAGCCGGTTGGTCACGTAGATCGTGGCGGCAAAGGTCGCGATGGGCAGAACGGTCGTCACCAGCCGCGGCAGGCCCAGCACGGTGAATTCGAGGAACACCAGCGCGGTCTGCCCGTCGCCAATCAGCCGGTCAAACAGCTGCACCGCGCGGTTGATCCAGAACACCGCCACCAGCACAAGCGAGAAAAAGCCAAAGAGCACGAGCAGTTGCGACAGCAGATAGCGGTCGAACCTGGCCACATCGTCCCCCTTGGTTCCGGCGTTACATTCTGTCACGCGGCAGCGTGTTGTCGGCCAAGCTATCGCATGTGCCGGGGCGCGAAAACCGTTAAACCGCGCCCGGCACTGGTCAGCGCGGGTGTTGCGGGTTACCTCTGGCAGCGAACCCTCAATGCCGGAGCACATCATGCCAACCACACTTACGCCCGTTTCCTTTGCCGCAACGGATCTAACCGCGATTGCGGATGCAACGGGCCGGGTGGCCGTGGTTGTCGATCCGGAGGGTCGCATGGGACAGGCGGCGCGGCGTGTGAACCGGTTGACCAAGGGGGCCGTGAAACGCTTTGTCGAGAGCGATGGGTTTGCCAAGGTGAAGCCCGGTCAGGTCACGACGCTGGCCTGGCCTGTCGGCATGGGTGCGCAGGCGGTGGACATCCTGTGCCTGCCGCGCGCGCATTCGGTGGAAGAAGCGCGCAAGGGCGGCGCGGCGCTGGCCAAGCTGCGCGGCGGCAAGGACCTGTTGCTGGCCGCCGACGGGACCCGGCGCGTGGCCGAGATCGCTTTTGCCCTCGTGGCGCGGGACTATGATTTCGACGACCACAAGACATCATCGGATGACGAACCGGGCAACGGTGCGGTTACCGTCATGTGCTCGCAACCCGACGCAGCACAAGAGGCTGCCGCACCGCTGATGGCCGTGGCAGACGGCATGTTCTTTACCCGTGATCTGGTGAACGCGCCTGCCAACGTGCTGACCACGACCGAATTTGCGGAACAACTGAGCGCTCTGAGCGGCTTGGGGCTCAAAGTTGAAGTTCTGGATGAAGATAAACTGACAGAGCTCGGCATGCGCACGCTTTTGTCGGTCGGCCAAGGCTCTGACAGCCCCTCCAAGGTCGTGGTGATGGAATGGAACGGCGGCGGTGACGAAGCGCCGCTGGCGCTGGTCGGCAAGGGCGTCGTATTCGATACCGGCGGCATCAGCCTCAAGCCCGCGGGCGGCATGGAAGACATGACCATGGACATGGGCGGCGCGGGCGTCGTCGCCGGCACGATGAAGGCGCTGGCGATGCGCAAGGCAAAGGCCAATGTCGTGGGTCTGGTGGGACTTGTGGAAAACATGCCGTCCGGCAATGCAACACGCCCGGGTGATGTGGTCACCTCGATGAAGGGCGACACGGTCGAGATCATCAACACCGATGCCGAAGGCCGCCTCGTTCTGTGTGACGTGATGTGGTACGCGCAGGAACGGTTCGACCCGGTTGGCATGATCGATCTGGCGACGCTGACCGGCGCGATCATCGTGGGTCTCGGGCACCAGAACGCCGGGGTGTTTTCAAATGACGACGCATTCTGCAACGCGTTCCTGAAGTCGGCTTCGGCCGAGGACGAGGGCGCGTGGCGGATGCCGCTGGGGCAGGCCTATGATGACATGCTGAAATCGCGCATCGCGGACATGCAGAACATCGGCGGACGCGCCGCAGGCTCGGTCACGGCGGCGCAGTTCCTGCAACGCTTCGTCAAGCCCGAGACGCCTTGGATCCACCTTGACATTGCCGGCGTCGCCTTTGTCAAATCAGACACGGCGCTGGCACCCAAAGGGGCGACGGGCTGGGGCGTGATGGCGCTGAACCGGCTGGTGGCGGACAAGTACGAGGCGGAGTGAGCGCTTGGGGGCCGCCTATTTCTACCACCTGACGCGCCGCCCGCTGGAGGTGGCGCTGACCGAATTGCTCGAGGCCGCGCGCAAACGCGACATGCGCGTGGCGGTGCGCGGGCCTGAACTGTCGCGGCTGGCTTGGCTGGACGAAAAGCTGTGGGTATCGCCCGAGGACGGGTTCTTGCCACACGGGATGGCGGGTGGCGCGCATGACGCCGATCAGCCGGTGCTGCTGACAACCGGGGAGGCGGCCAACGGGGCCACGTGCCTGATGTCGGTCGATGGGGCGGAGGTAACGGCGGACGAGGTCGGCACGCTCGACCGGGTGTGCGTGCTGTTTGACGGCAACGACCCAACGGCGCTTGATGTGGCACGCGGTCAGTGGAAGGCGCTGACCGGGGCAGGTGCCGCGGCGCAATACTGGTCCGAGGAAAGCGGCAAGTGGGAGAAGAAGGCCGAAAGCGGCTAACGCATCAGCGTCATTTCACCGCCCGAAATCTCGATCCGGCCCCAGCGTTGCAGATAACCCATGCCCAGCAGCGACTGATCCATCTCGCCCCCGTTCACGACCGCATAGACGTCGCGATCTTCATAGGGGCCGATGGTGACGGTCTCGAGGCGGACAGGCGCTGTGCGCACCTCGCCATTTGCGGTGCTGGCGCGGCCCAGAAAGCGCAGATTGTCCGGGTCGAGCCCTGCGGCCTGCGCGGCATCCGCCGTCAGCACGATATCGGTCGCGCCGGTGTCCACGACAAAGTCGGTGGCCGTCCCGTTGATCTCGAGCGTGAGGTAATAGTGACCGTCCCGGCTGCGCGGGACGACGACGGCGTTGTCATCAAACCGTGTCTGGCTGGCAAAAAGGTCATCCTGAATGTCGCCCCACAGGCCGACAGCGGCGATCACCCCGATAAAGATCAGCACCCAGGTGGCGGCCATTTGCAGGGTCTGGCCCAGCTTGAGCTTGTTGGTCAGCAGGAAGCCTGCGCCAAGTACGAGCGCAAAGGCACTCAGGTAAATCAGGGAGGCAATGTTGTCGGCACTCATGGTGTTGATATAGGCGCGTCTGGCCCGGCTGTCATCCGGGCACAAAGCCGAAGTCGCGAATGAAGCTGCCACCTTCATGGAAACACTGCGGTGTGACGACCGCGGGCCACAACCCTGGCCGTCATGGCGCGCGCAAATTCGTCGGCTCTGTTACCAGCGCTTGACGGGTCTATGCCGCGGTTTTTCAAGCCAACATGCGATGAAAACCATGTCAGTCCGACAGCCCTTTTGCTGACCCATTCGTTTAATGCGTGTGATGTCCACGCGGTCTAGACCAACGCGTGTCCACTCATGGACACTTCAGAAAATTCAAGGAGAACAGACGATGCTGAAAAAGATGCTTGCGATTCTCGGGATCGCGGTCGCGATGGCGTTTGGCACACAAACCGCCCAGGCGGGCAATCAACTGGCGGTCGCACTCAGCGGGTATGACACGGTGTCCTACCACAACGGCACCCCGGCACAGGGCGAGGCGCGGTTCAACCACTTCCACAATGGGGCGATCTGGTTCTTTGCCACCGCAGAGAACCGTGACACCTTCATGGCTGACCCGGCGAAATATGCGCCTGCCTATGACGGCTATTGTTCCTGGGCGGCAAGCCAGGGCTACAAGGCGCCGGGTGATCCGAACGTATGGCAGGTCGTCGACGGTACGCTCTACGTGCAGGTGCACCCGCGCGCGCAAGAGCTGTGGTCCGAAGACATCCCCACATACATCAAGCAGGGTGATGAGAACTGGCCGCGCATTCACCCGTTCTGAGAAACGTTCTGGGCCGACCGAGGGGCTGCCAGCGGGCGGCCCCTTTTTCGTTGTCAGTTGTCGACCGAGAGGCTCAGGCGGAGCTTGGCCCGGGCGCGGGCGAGGCGGGACATGACGGTGCCCAGCGGCAGGCCCGTTGCCGCAGCCAGCGCACGGGGGGAGGTTTCGCCGCCCGCCACAAGCTCCATCAGTTGCCGTTGCGGTTTGGGCAGGGCGGCGACCGCGGCCAGCGTGTCGGCGCAATCAAGGCGCAGATGCGCCTCGGGCAGGGTCAGCGCGTCGCCTTCGTCAAGCTCCTGTGTCTGGGTCTGCCGCCAGCCGCGCTGCGCACGGTTGCCCAGCGTGCGCATGGCATATGCGGGCAGGTCGTCGATCCGGGCGTCCTCGTGCAGGCGTTGGCACAGGCTGAGCAGCGTGTCCTGCACCAGATCTTCGGCCTCGGCCCGGCTGCGCGCCAGTTTGCGGGCGCGGCGGGTCAGGGCGGGGATCAGCGGCACGAGGCGGCTGGCGTCGGTTTCGGCGCTGTGCTGTGTCATGCATCAGAGGATGGGGTGCCCTGCGGCCCCTGACCAGCCCGGGGGTTTTCGCCGATTTGCAGATTGCCCCCTTTTTGGGCAGGCCCTCGCCCATGCCGCTGCCCCGTATCGGCAGGCCATCGCGCGGAGGCGCCCTGCGCGCACCGGGTCGGGACGGAATGGGGGACGGGACGCTCATAGTGGGGGAAGGCACCACTCACGGACCTTCGCTGTGAAACCTCTAAGGGAGTTCCCTATGACTAAATTTGCATCTCTGACTGTACTGGCCGCACTGGTCGCCCCTCTGGCCATGGCCCAGAGCGCAGCAGAGCTCGACACCAACGGCGACGGCGTCCTGACCATTGACGAGGTTCAGGCCAGCTTTCCCGATGTGACGTCTGACGCCTTCACCGCGATGGACCTGAACGCGGACGGCGCGCTGGATGCCAACGAAGTGGCAGCAGCACAAGAGGCGGGTCTGATGCCGCCGACAGACGGCTAAACGGCTTACCCGAACTCACCCGGAGACGTTGTATGTGTTGCCACGTGACGTCGCCCGGGCGGGTGGGGGCGTGAGGTCCGGCTTCCCCCCAGGGGCCGGGCCTCACTTTTTTTGTGTATGGGTTTTGTTTTTAGGGGGCTTTGCCCCCGTCGCTGCGCGACTCCCCCAGGATTTTTTGGGACAGAGACAGGGATGGGTCAGTCCCAGGCGGGCAGATGTATGTTGAAACGGGCCCGGATGGCCGCATCGGTGTCCGCATCCAGCGCCGCGGGCGGGCGCTGGCCTAGGACCTCGGTCTTGCGCGCCGTGGCCTTGGCGATGAGGTCGGGCTTGCCCAGTTCCACCCATTCCTTGGGGGATGTGCGGTCGCCATGGGTGGGGTAGACGCAGTCAGTCTGCATGCGGGCCAGCGTCTGGTCAGTGCCAAGGTAGTGGCCCGGCCCGCCCATACAGACCTGCGCCATCTGATCGAGAGCCAGCGTCTCGTCCGTCACCTCGATCCCGCGCACACAGCGGAGCGCCTGACCAATGATGTCATCGCCCAGGATCAGCGACTCGTGGCAAAAGCCCAGCAGCGAGGCATGCATGCCTGCGGCCTCGTAGACCATGTTGAGCCCCGAAAGGCCTGCCATGACGTTCGTGTTCATCTGCTCCCACCCTGCCTGCATGTCCGGCAGTTTGGAATCCGAGGCACCGGCGGCGGCACCGCCGGGCAGGTCATAGAACCGGTGCATCTGTGCACAGCCTGCGGTCAGCAGTGCCTGTTCGCCGGACCCGATGGACATCGCCCCGGTGCGCAGGTCGAGGCCAAAGGGCCAGGTGCCGAAGATGGCAGGTGCCCCGGGTTTGACCGCGTTCACGTAGACGAGGCCCGCGAGGCATTCGGCCACGCCCTGCACGATGGCGCCCGCGATGGTCGAGGGGGCGGTGGCCCCCGACATGCCCGCCGACAGCAGCAGCACGGGCATGCCCGCCTGAATGCAGGCCTCCATCACCTGACAACTTTCGGTGGCGAATTTCATCGGCGGCACGACAAAGCAGTTGGAGTTCGACACGAAAGGCCGCGCGCGCCACGCCTCTTCGCCACCTGCGATCATGTGCAACATCTCGATGGCGGGCGGCACGCAGGCCGCGTCGCTGTAGCTGGTGCCCACATGTTTGCGTGTGCCCGTGACGCAGGCGTAAACGGAGTTGTACTCCATCTCGATTGTGTCGGGGATGTCGCGGCAGATCATCGGGCGCTGGCAAAAGTGGATATTGTCCAGTGCATCGCAGATGCGGGCGGCATCGTGCAGATCCTGCACGGTGCTTTCACGGTAGTGCTTGCCGTCCACGTCCACCAGATGCACCGCGGCCCCGGCGGTGCCGTAGTGAACCCGCGTGCCGCTCAGATGCAGGTCATGCGCCGGATCGCGGGCACAGAGCGTGAGGGACCGTTTGGCGCGGGCCAGCGTGTCCTCGACCAACGCGCGCGGAAAGCGGATGCGGCCATCATCGCCCTGCACGGCACCGGCGCCGGTCAGGTAGGCGACGCCGCTGTCGGGTGCGTCGGCCAGACCGATCTGTTCCAGTGCGTCGAGGGCGGCGTGGTGGATGCGGTCCACCTCCGCATCCGTCAGCGGGCTGTAGCGCCCCCCTTCGAGGCCTGCGCGCACCGGGCGCAGGTGATCGGCGAGCGGGGCGGCGCGGGCGGCACGGCGCGCCGCGCGCCCGCCGGAACGTGTTGGAGACTGGTCATTCATGAGGATAATCCGGAGCTAGGGAAGTGTCAGGGATTTGATACACGTCACCCCTGTGGTCGCCCGCGTGCGGCACGGCCCCGTTCGGCCCCGATGGTGCGCGCGATCAGCGCGATCTTGCATCTGTTGCCTTGCACTGACGCCTCCCAACGTCTGTATGCGCATGTATACTGTGCAGTCTGGTGCCGACAGCGTCTGTCCTGTTTGCGACGTGGCAATGTTTTGCGCACTGGCGGCGGTGTCACGCCAGTGTGACAGAGCCCCGGTTGGCCCGTCGGTTTCAGCGCTTACCTAAGGCAGATGACGATGGGACATCCAAAGGAGGTTTCGAGATGTACCGCATGACTGCACTTGCCCTGGCATTGGCCGCGGCACCCGTGGCGGCATTCGCGCAAGGCCTGACAGGGGGCAACTGGACTGGCGGCTATGCCGGTTTGCAACTGGGATATGGCGATGTGGACGGGACCGGCGCCGCAGATGGCGATGACTTCATCTACGGTGCCCATGCCGGGTACCGCTATGATTTCGGCACGTTCGTCCTGGGCGGCGAGATCGACTATGATTTTGCCGATATTGACCTGAACGGCGCGGCAGAGGTGGATTCAGTGGCCCGCCTCAAGGCGCAGGCCGGCTATGATTTCGGCAAGACGCTGGCCTATTTCACCGCAGGCCTTGCGGAGGTCGATACCTCCATCGGGGATGAAAGCGGCGAGTTCTACGGCATCGGCTTTGCCTACCAGATCACCGATCAATACACGTTCGGAGCCGAACTGCTGGAGCACAATTTTGACGACATCGGCGGCACCGGGGTCGAGGCGGATGCCACGACCTTTACCGTGCGCGGCTCCATCCGGTTCTAGGCGCTACCACCGGCCCGACGCGCCACCCCCGCCAGAGCGGCCGCCGCCAAACGAGCTGCGGCCGCCACGGCTGCCGGAGGTGTTGCTGCTGAGGCGCGCGGTGCGCCAGAAATCGGTTTTCTCATAGTCGCAATTGGTGCAGTAGGTCGTCTTTTCCTTTTGCCCCCGCGTTGATTTCGTCGCCATCATCGTGGTGCGGCGTATGACGCGAAGCGTTCCCTTTTGCCCGCATTTCGGACAGGTGCGCAGGCGGGTGGGCAGGTCCAGTATCTGCCGGAAAAACAGCAGAATGGCCCCGAAGACGGCAAATATGCTGCCGACGAGAATGGTGCCGATGTCGCGCCGCGGTCGCGTGGCCCCATCGCTGAAGGGAATGGCGATCTCCTGTATCGTGGAGGCGCTGCCGGTCATGATCCCGCGCGTATAGGCGTCCTGCCGGAAGGCGGGCAGGAAGTCGCGTTCGACGATCCGTGCGGCGTGGCCGTTCCAGTCCTGGCCATAGCCTGCACCCAGTTCGATCCGCATGGCGCGGTCATCGGGCAGGACCAGCACCATGATCCCGTCATTGCGCTGCGCGTTCCCGACGCCCCAGTGATTGAAAAGCGCGGTCGCAAATGCCTCCATCGTTAAGTTGGGGGCATAGGGTGTCTGGCTGGGCAGGGTGACCACGGTCATCTCGATCCCGGTGTCGCGGTTCAGGGTCTCAAGCTGGGTGTGCAGCGCCGCTTCGTCCGCGTCGCTCAGCAGATCGGCGAAGTCATTAACGGTGGTTGAGGTGTAGGCAGGGAAGGTTTGTGCGACGGCGGAATGTGTGAAGCACGCAATGAACGCAATTGTTGCAATGGTTTGCAAAACGGTCTTCATGATGCGTTCGCCCTCTGCTCGGCAAAGCTGCACAAGGTGCGCAACGCAGCCTCGAACCCGGCGTCTTCGATGGTCATCGCCACGCGGATATGGCCTGCGGCGGCGGCGCCAAAGCTTTCGCCGGGCATCACCGCGATGTGGTGCCGGTCGAGCAGCGCGTTGGCGAATTCATCGCCGCTGAGCCCTGTCGCGCGGATGTCGAGCATCAGGTACATCGCGCCCTGCGCCGGGATCAGGCCGACCGTGTTCTGGCCCGCCAGCACCTGCTGCGCCAGCGCCCGGCGGCGGCGGAAGGGGGCCGCGATCTCGGCTTCGAACGCGGCACCCTGGTTGAGCGCGAAGACGGCGGCGTCCTGGATGAACCCCGGCACGCCATAGGTCGTGTGGGTGGCGAAAGTGATCAGGTGGGCGATGACGTCCTCCGGCCCGATCACCCAGCCACAGCGGGACCCGGTCATGGCGTGGCTCTTGGACATGGAGCCGATGACAAGCGTGCGCGCGGCCATACCGGGCAGGGCGCGGGGGCTGATATGGACGCCATCCCAGACTTGGGTGTCGTAGACCTCGTCCGAGATCAGCCACATGTCGCGCGCCGTGCAGATGTCGGCAATGCCGTCGAGCGTGGCGCGGGAGTAAACGGTGCCGGTGGGATTGTTGGGCGAGTTGATCAGCAGGCTGCGCGCGCCGTCTGCGGCGGCATCGATGTCGGCGGCGCGGGGCTGGAACGCATCCTCTGCCCTGGTCTGGATCGCACGGGGGATGGCAGAAACGCCGCGGATTGTGCCGGGATAGGTCGCGTAATAGGGATCGAGGTAGAGCGCCACATCACCTGGATCGCAGGCCGCGGCATGGGCGGCAAAAAGGGCCGATTGCCCACCCGGCGTGATCAGCACGTTGTCGCGCGTCGTGGGCACGCCGGTACGTTCGGTTGTGCGCTGCGCCACCAGATCACGCAGCGCGTCGGTGCCGGGCACCATGGCGTAGCCGGTGTGACCGTTCAGCGCGCTGCGATGCATGTCCTGCAGGATCGGCGCGGCGGTGCGGATGTCATGCTCGCCGATGGTCAGCTCGGTCACTTGGGAGCCGTCGGCGATCATCCGGCGCGCCTTGACAAACACGTCCCAACCGTCCGAGCCGCCGCCCGTGAGTGTCGTAATCCGCTGTGACAGGCCCATGCGCCGCATCCCTTGTTTTGCCGCGCGCACCGGGCCAGAGGCGGTGTGGATTGTCAACGGTGCGGGGTGCACTGCCTGCTTTGGTCTCGGTCGGGGTGCAGGTCGAAGGGGGCTCTGCCCCCGGCTGCGCCTCCCCCGGAGTTTTTCCGGCGAGATGAAGGGGGATCAGCTGTCGTTGCTCCAGGCCGCTAGGGTGGCCTGCACTTTCTTAGGCAGGCTGGCGCGGATGATGGCGTAGGAGCTGTGGATGCGGGCGCGCATTTCGTCCGGGTCAGCTCCGTCAAAGTGGACGCGCACCCATGAGCGGTGGAAGTATTTCGCCTTGATGGCCGCGCCGACCTCGATCAGCATCTGTGCGGTGTCCACGTCGGCGCATTTGACCGATACGCCATCATTGGCCAGGCCGATGGTGGCAAACATCTTGTCGCCGATCTTCCACGCGTCGAGCCCGCCATCGTGGTGGCTGGCGAACCAGGCACCGGGCAGGGCGGAGCAGATGGCATCAACGTCGTCGCGGGTCATGGGCTGCATGTTGGCGCGATATGGTCGGGCAGACAAGCCTTGACCCTGTTGCGGCGGCTGCGCTACGCCTTGGCGCATGACCGGGACCATTTGCATCATTTGCTGCATTCCCTGCTGATTGTTCAGCGGGCCGGTTCTTTGTTTCCATGACATCCGAGAATTGCTAGGCCCGCGCCAACCCCCTGCGTGAGACCTGTCCATGAGCATCACCCTCTACAACACCGCGACCCGCCGCAAGGAAGCTTTTGCGCCGCTCGATCCCGACAACGTGCGCATGTATCTGTGTGGGCCGACCGTCTATGACCGGGCGCATCTGGGCAACGCGCGGCCCGTGCTGGTGTTCGATGTGTTGAACCGGCTGTTGCGCCATGAGTACGGGGCGGACCACGTCACCTATGTGCGCAATTTCACGGATGTGGATGACAAGATCAACGCGACCGCCTTGGCACGGAAAGCGGCGGGCGCGGAGGGCACGTTGGAGGATTTGGTGCAGGAGCGCACCGACGAGACCATCGCCTGGTATCACGCGGATATGGATGCGTTGGGGGCGATGCGCCCCACGCATGAGCCTCGGGCCACGCAGTATGTCGGTCAGATGGTGGCGATGATCGAGGACCTGATCATCAAGGGCTTTGCCTATGAAAAGGACGGTCATGTGCTGTTTCGCGTGCGCGCGTACGAGGCCTATGGCTCGCTGTCGGGGCGGTCCGTGGATGACATGATTGCGGGCGCGCGGGTTGAGGTGGCGCCTTACAAGGAAGACCCGATGGATTTTGTCCTGTGGAAGCCATCGGATGACGCATTGCCGGGTTGGGACAGCCCGTGGGGGCGCGGGCGACCGGGCTGGCATATCGAGTGCTCGGCCATGGCTTATGAGCTGTTGGGCGACACGTTCGATATTCACGGGGGCGGCAACGACCTGACCTTTCCCCACCACGAGAACGAGATTGCGCAGTCGCGCTGCGCGGGCCATGGGTTTGCGCGGGTGTGGATGCACAACGAGATGCTGCAGGTCGAGGGCAAGAAGATGTCCAAGTCCTTGGGCAACTTCTTTACCGTTCGGGATTTGCTCGATCAGGGGGTGCCGGGGGAGGTGATCCGGTTTGTGATGTTGTCGACGCATTACCGCAAGCCGATGGACTGGACGGAGAAGAAGCGGGTGGAGGCGGAAGCGACGCTGAGGAAGTGGGCTGATATCGTTGGGGACACGCAGCCGGGAGACTTGTCGACCGATGTTCTGGAAGCGTTGTCGGATGATCTCAATACGCCGCTCGCGTTGACCCACATGCACCGGATGGCTGCCGAAAAGGACGCGCCGGGCCTGTCGTCTGCGTTAACCTTAATGGGAATTAACCTTAATGCTTCGGATAAGCCGGATGCCGAACCGGCGCTTCGGGATTGGAGTGCAAAGCTGGCCGCTGTGCGGCAAGATGCTATGCAGTCCAAGGATTTTTCAGCATTGGACGCGTTGAAAGCTGCGTTGGTCGATGCTGGCGTTGAGGTGCGGATGAGCAAGACCGGCGTTAAGTTGGTTCCCGCGTCGGGGTTTGATCCGGCCAAGCTGGACGCACTCCAATGACCCGCGAACGCCTCTCCCTCTTCGACACCACCCTGCGCGACGGGCAGCAGACCCAGGGCGTGCAATTCTCGGCCCCCGAAAAGCACCAGATTGCCCAAGCGCTCGACACGATTGGCGTCGACTATATCGAGGGAGGCTGGCCGGGGGCGAACCCGACCGACAGTGCGTTCTTCGACGCACCGCCCAAGACGCGCGCCACGTTCACGGCCTTTGGCATGACCAAGCGGGCCGGGATGAGCGCCAAGAATGACGACGTGCTGGCGGCTGTTCTCAACGCGAACACGCCTGCCGTTTGCCTTGTCGGCAAAACACATGACTTCCATGTCGACCGGGCGCTGAACATCTCGCTGGCCGAGAACACCCGCAACATCGCGGCGAGCTTTGCCCATATCTTGGCGCAGGGGCGGGAGGCGATCTTTGACGCCGAACACTTCTTTGACGGGTACAAATCAAACCCCGACTATGCGCTGGAGGCGATCCACGCCGCCTATGATGCAGGCGCGCGGTGGATTGCGCTGTGTGACACAAATGGCGGGACACTGCCGCATGAGGTGCACCGCATCACCCGCGCCGTCATCGACAGCGGCATCGCAGGCGACCGGCTGGGCATCCACACGCATAACGACACCGAAAACGCGGTGGGCGCCAGCCTTGCCGCTGTGGACGCCGGCGCGCGGCAAATTCAGGGAACGCTGAATGGCCTCGGCGAGCGGTGTGGCAATGCAAACCTGACGGCACTCATCCCGATCCTGCTGCTGAAGGAGCCGTACAAAAGCCAATTCGACACCGGCGTGAGCCATGAGGCGTTGGCGGGGCTCACGCGGACCTCCCGGATGCTCGACGATATCCTGAACCGCGTGCCGCAAAAACAGGCAGCGTTTGTGGGCGCGTCGGCCTTTGCCCACAAGGCGGGGCTGCACGCCTCGGCCATTCTCAAGGACCCGACGACCTACGAACATATCGATCCCGCCTCCGTGGGCAACGCGCGCATCATTCCGATGTCGAACCAGGCGGGGCAGTCGAACCTGCGCAAACGTCTGGCCGAGATGGGGCTGGACGTTGCACCCGGCGACCCCGGTCTGCCGCGCATCCTCGACCGGATCAAGGCGCGCGAGGCCGACGGCTATTCCTACGACACCGCGCAAGCCTCGTTCGAGCTGCTGGCGCGGGACGAACTGGGGCTGCTGCCGGAGTTTTTTGAGGTCAAACGCTACCGGGTGACGATCGAGCGGCGCAAGAACAAGCGCAACCAGATGGTGTCGCTGTCCGAGGCGGTGGTGGTGGTGAAGGTGGACGGCAACAAGATGCTGTCCGTGTCGGAAAGCATGGACGAGACGGGCACCGACCGCGGCCCGGTGAACGCACTGGCCAAGGCGCTGGCCAAGGATCTGGGCCGCTTTCAAAGCCATGTGGAGGATATCCGCCTGGTCGACTTCAAGGTGCGCATCACTCAGGGCGGGACCGAAGCCGTGACCCGCGTCATCATCGACAGCGAGGACGGGCAGGGGCGGCGCTGGTCTACCGTGGGCGTGTCGGCCAACATCGTGGACGCCTCCTTCGAGGCACTGCTGGATGCGATCCGCTGGAAGCTGGTGCAGGACGGCGTGACATGACACCCGCGCAACGCGCTGCGTTCTTCACCTTGCACGAAGGGCTGCCGCGTCAGGGACCGGGCACGCGCCGGGACCTGGACTGGGCCTGCCGTACAGCCGGGGTAACGCCCGATGCGCGCATCCTTGATGCAGGCTGCGGGCCCGGCGCGGATATCGAGGGCCTGCTGGCGCATGCGCCCCGGGGCCATGTGTTAGCGGTGGATACCCACGCCCCCTTTGTCGATGAGGTCGCCACCCGGTTTTCTGGTGATGCACGTGTGCAGACTGTTGCGGGCGATATGGTGGATGCGCGCGGGCCGTTTGATTTTGTCTGGTGCGCAGGCGCGCTCTACTTTTTGGGCGTTGCGAATGGTTTGCGCATCATGGCAGAGAAATTGGACACAGATGGTGCGATTGCGTTTTCCCACCTGGTTTACACGGTCGCGGCACCGGACCCGGCGGTGCGCCGGGTTTTTGATGCCGAACCGGATGTCATGGGGCATATTGCCTTGCAAGCGCTGATCGAAAACACCGGGTTCAAATTGCACGGCCAACGCGTCATGCCGAACGCATCGTGGGACGCGTACTACGCGCCGATGCGCACCCGTATCGCCAAGCTGCGCCCAGACGCGGATGAGCACCTGTCCGCAGTGCTGAATGAGGCCGAAGCCGAGATTGCACTGCGCGACAACTTCCCCCGCCATTTCAGCTATGTCACCAGCGTGGTGACGCCCACATGAGCCTGCCGGAGGCGGCCATCGCCTGTGCCCGCATCGTCGAACGCGGCGACCCGTTGCGGTTTCGCACGGTCATGGCGGCCCCAGTTGCGTCCCGCGCGCCGCTCTTTGCGCTCTATGCCTTCAACGTCGAGGTGGCGCGCGCGCCGTGGGTGACGCAGGAGGCGATGATTGCAGAGATGCGCCTGCAATGGTGGCGCGATGCGCTCGAAGAGATTGCCGAAGGCCGCCCGGTGCGCAGCCATGAGGTGACGACACCGTTGGCCGACGCTTTGTCGCCGAAGACTGCCGCGATGCTCGACCAGCTGGTCGCAGCGCGTCGCTGGGACATCTACCGCGACGCGTTCGAGGATGAGGCGCATTTCGACGCCTATATCAATGAGACGGCCGGTCATCTGATGTGGGCATCAGCGATGAGCCTTGGGGCGCCGGCCACAGCCGAACACGCTGTGCGCGATCTGGCCCATGCCGCCGGGGTGGCGGCGTTTCTGCGGGCGGTGCCTGCGCTGGCCGATGCCGGGCGCATTCCTTTGCTGGACGGGACGCAGGACGGGGTGCGTGCATTGGCGGAGCGTGCGCAGCAGCGGCTGGTACGTCCGAAGGTGCCCAGTGCGGCCCGGTCTGCCTTGTGGCCTGCAATCGGTGCAAAGGCGACGCTGACCCAAGCCATGCGCGACCCGCTAGCCGTGGCCGATAACAGACTGTCCCAAGGCGTACCACCTGCTCGGTTGAGCGCGTCTGCGCTCACGGGCAGGCTCTGGCTCTAGGCTGTTGCAGGCTTGGGCTTGAGCGCGAGCCAGATCAGCGACCCACCAGCCAGCACGAGGAAAGGCACCATGGCGAGGTTCACCGCCGCCCAACCCTGCACCGCATCGCCGCCCGCGCAATTCATCAAACCACCAGAGGCCAGCGAGGCAAAGGTGACGGACCCGAATACGATCAGGTCGTTCATGCCCTGCACACGCCCACGTTCTTCGGCGCCATGGGCGGTGGTCAGCATCGTGGTCGCCCCGATAAAGCCGAAGTTCCAGCCCAGCCCCAGCAGGACCAGCGCGGCAAAGAATTGCCCAAGTGCCACGCCCGACAGGGCCACCACACCGGCCAGCGCAAGGATGACAAGACCAAGGCCGGTGATCCGCTCAACGCCAAAGCGAGCAATGAGATGCCCGGTGAAAAAGGACGGTGCGAACATCGCGAGCACATGCGCGGTGACGACGTTGGCGGCGTCCGGTTCAGAATAGCCGCAGGCGACAACAGCCAGCGGCGTGGACGTCATCACGAGGTTCATCAGCGCATAGGACACCGCCCCGCAGATCACCGCGACCAGAATGCGCGGCTCCGACAGCAGCGCGCGCTTGGACCTTGCAGGCCTGTCCGTGGCACTGGGCAAGGGCGGCTTGGGGATGTCGAGCAGGAAAAACAGCAGCATCCCCAGCACGTTCAACCCCATCGCGACCATGTAGATTTCAAAGTACCGCATCGCGGTGGCATCGGGGTTGTTGGCGGTCATGTAGCCCACGATCTGCGGGCCAATCAGGGCAGAGATCAGGCCACCGGCCATCACATAGGAAATCGCCTTGGGCTTGAACGCGTCCGACGCGGTGTCGGTCACGGCAAAGCGGAAAAAGCCCTGCGACGACATGTAGATACCTGTGAAATACGACCCCACGAGGAAGACCCAGAAATTGTCGATGGTCAGCGCATAGGCGGAGATGCCGGAGCCGACGAGCCCCCCGGCTGCCCCCACCAGAAACCCGGTCCTGCGTCCCGCGCGCTGCATCAGCGGGCTGAGCCAAGGCGCGGTGGTCATCGACCCGAACACGATCAGCGAAATGGGCAGGGTCACGAGGCAGGCATAGGGGCTCAGCACCGTGCCGGCGAGGCCGCCAATGACGAAAATCATCGTGATCTGGCTGCCAAGAAAGGCCTGGGCCGCGACCAGAACGGCGACGTTGCGATAGGCGCGGGGATCTTCGGCGGTGCTCATGCGCGTTGGTTAGACCGGTGGGTGCGCCGCCGCAAGGGACAGGGGGCCGCATCCGTGCACATGTCCTTGCGCGCGCGAGGCGCTGCGCTAGGGTGCGCGCATGGCAAATGTGATGCTTCTGGGCGGCGCGCGCGAAACGGGTCTGGCTGCCGCAGCGCTGCAGGATGCAGGGCATCGCGTGCGCGTTTACTGGGTGCGCGACATGGCGGAGCCGGGCCTGCCCGCCTGTGCCACCTTGCGCGACGGGCTGGGCTGGGCCGACGGGCTTGTTGACACCACCCATGTCTTTGACCGGGACACGCGCGCCGTGGCACGGCTGCTGGCCCCCGATATGCCTGCCTGCCGCCATGGGCGACCGCTGTGGCAGGCGGGGTCGGGCGACCGTTGGACCCAGGTGCCCGACCTGCCGCACGCGCTGGCGGCACTGCCCGCCGGCGCGCGCGTGTTTGCCGCGACAGGGCGCGACAGTGCCGAGGTGCTGGCGCATCACGACGGGCCGGTGTTCTTGCGCCAGTTGCACACTCATGATGACAAACCGCCCGCCAATTGCACGTTTGTCTTTGGCGTGGGTCCGTTCGAAGAGGCGGAGGAGGCGCGCTTGCTCACCGATCTGCGCATCGACGTCGTGCTGGCCCGCAATATCGGCGGGGCGGGCAGCTATCCCAAAGTGGCTGCCGCCCGCGCGCTTGGCCTGCCGGTGATCCTGCTGGAGCCGGCGGCGTGGGAGTTCGGCCCGCCACTGACCGCGCTGGATGATGTCGTGGTCTGGGCGGCGGCGCTGTGACGGGTCGCATCATCCATACGGACGCAGATGTCGCTGAAGGTGCGGCATGGCTTGCCGCTGCCGACCCCGCACTCGGCCGCGCGCTGGAGGCTGCCGGGCCGCTGCCATTGCGCCGCCGTGCGGACGGGTTCGCCGCCCTGCTGAACGCCATCGTCGGCCAGCAGGTGTCCACCGCCTCCGCCGCCGCCATCTGGACACGGATCGAGGCGGCGGGGCTCACCGCACCTGCGCCCGTGCTGGCCGCCGGAGAGGACGGACTGCGCGCCGTGGGTCTCAGCCGTCAAAAGATCGCCTACGCCACAGCGCTGGCCGAGGCCGGGATCGACTATGCAGCCCTGCGCAACGTACCGGACGCCGAGGTGATCCAGACGCTGACAGCGGTCAAAGGGATCGGCATCTGGACAGCGGAGATCTACGCGATGTTCAGCCTGGGCCGCGCGGACGTCTTCGCGCCGGGCGATCTGGCGCTGCAAGAGGCCGCGCGCATGATCTACAACCTGCCGGAGCGGCCCAAGGAACGCGCCCTGCGCGAAATGGCGGAGGCCTGGAGCCCGTGGCGCGCGGTTGCCGCGCGGCTGTTCTTCACCTACTACCGGGTCGCAAAGGGGCGTGAGGGGATCACATGACACGAGTGTTGCAGGCAGGGCGGGTCGAGCCGCAATCAGGCGAGGTGCGGTCTGTCGTCGTCTTTGTCCACGGCTATGGCGCCAATGGCGCGGACCTTTTGGGGCTGGCCGATCCCTTGGGTGAACACCTGCCCGACACGCTGTTTGTGGCGCCTGACGCGCCCGAGGCAATCCCGATGATGCCCAATGGCTACCAGTGGTTTCCGATCCCCTGGATCGACGGCTCCAGCGAGGAAGAGGCGGAGCGGGGGCTGATGGCGGCCGCCCGGGATTTTGACGCGTTTCTGGATGCGCTGATGGTGGACGAGGATGTGCTGCCCGAACAGGTGGTGCTGTTCGGCTTTTCGCAGGGCACGATGATGTCGCTGCACGTGGCCCCGCGGCGCGAGGATGAGGTGGCGGGCATCGTCGCTTTTTCGGGACGGCTGCTACGGCCCGATCTGCTGGCGGACGAAGTCGTCAGCCGACCGCCCGTGCTGCTGATCCACGGCGATCAGGATGATGTCGTCCCACCCCAGTCACTGCCAGAGGCCGCCGAAGCGTTGCAGGAAGCGGGCTGGAAAGACGTCTACGCCCACATCATGAAAGGCACCGCCCATGGCATCGCCCCTGACGGGTTGAGCGTGGCGCTGGCCTTCATGCGGGACAAACTGAGCCTGTGACGCGCAGCTAGCACATCGCCTCGAACCCCACGGGTTCATCCGGGGTCGGTCTGACTTGCTGCCGGGTCCACGCCGCATAGAGGATATGCGTCACCAGCGGCTCGGTCTTGATCAGGCGCAGGATCGACTGCGCCGAGATGCGGTTCAGATCGAACAGCCCGGACGTCTCAAGCAGCGCCTGAAAGCCCATTGTTGACAGCGGCGTCGCCGCAGCATCCGACATTTGCACGTGAAAGGTCACCGTGCCGCGGCGCAGCTCTGCGATCAGGGCATGAAGCGGGGCGGGCGCGTCGCGCAACTGCCGCGCAGTGTCCCACGCCCGCAGGGCCTGATCCATCGCCGCGTAGGGCGTGTTGGCGTCCGCATGGTAGACGTGGCCCCGGTCGGGGTCATCGATGCGCCAGAACAGATCACCGTTCATGGTGATGGCCCGCGATGCCGTCAGGGTCCCAAACCCCGACTGCACCTGGTGTTCTGTGTCATGCCAGGACTGGACACCGTATGAGACGTCGAACTGGAACCGATCGGCCTGATCCGAACCGTCATGCTCCGCCCCCAGGCGGGCAAGCAGATCGGTCAGGGCCGGCTTGTAAAAGAATGAAACGATAGACATGAGACGCTCCGCGCTCCGTGAGTGAAAAGGGTGCTAATATGCTTGGTTGTGGGCCGGAATATTGACCTGACTTCAATATGGGGCATCGGCGCCAATTGTGCGAGTGGTGTATTCCTTACCTCACCGTTCCCGCTATGCGGGAAGCTGTGGATAATTGTCACGAAGCTGTCACGCAAACGTCCTATCCGACATGCGACATCTCGTGGTAGCGCAAAGGCTTGCCAGAGCGTTTCCACAATATATAGTTACCTTGGATGACTGGGGCGGGTTGCCCGCTCTGGTGCCAGATGGGGCAGACAGGGCGAGGACGGAGTCACTCATGGTCGGCGATTTCAGAACGGAATTTGTGCGCAACCCCACCGCGCTGAAACAGCACCCCGCGCTGGTGCTGAATGCGGATTATCGCCCGCTCAGTTATTACCCCCTGTCGCTGTGGCCCTGGCAGGAGGCGGTCAAGGCCGCGTGGCTGGACCGCGTCGATATCGTGGCGGAATACGAAGAGGTGGTGCGCAGCCCCTCGACAGAGATCCGGATTCCGTCGGTGGTGGTCCTCAAGGACTATGTCAAACCGCAAAAACGTGTCGCGTTCACCCGTTTCAACCTGTTCCTGCGGGATGAGTTCCGGTGCCAGTATTGCGGGGCCAAGGGGGATCTGACCTTTGACCACGTGGTGCCACGCGCCAGCGGTGGTGTGACCAGCTGGCAGAACGTGGTCGCCGCCTGCAGCCCCTGCAACCTCAAAAAGGGTTCCAAGCCGCTGCACCGCACAGGCCTGTCCCTGCGCAAACCGCCGCGCCAGCCCGGTGCGGAGGAGTTGCGCAACATGGGCCGCAAGTTCCCGCCCAACCACCTGCACGAAAGCTGGATGGATTTCCTCTATTGGGACGCCGAATTGCGGCCATAAGGGCCCCGTTGCGCCCGCATCTTGGCGTTTGCCTCACACCGATGTGACCGCGTGACGGGCGCTGCTCCGTTAGGGTACAATGCACTGGGGCAGCGACAGGCGGAATGTGGATGAAATGGATTGCAACGGTGCTCGCTCTGGGTCTGTCCACAGCCCCCGCCGCGGCGCAGATCATATACGGCAAGATCGTGCAACAGTCAGGCGCCGGGCAGTTCGTCCTGCTGGGCACCAACACGCCCTTTGCCGTGGGCGCGGACACGTTCGACGACGACAACCTCTATGCCTTTGACGAGGATCAGAACATCACCCTGGTCGAGCCGATCCGCGTCGATATCGGCAACGACAAGGGGTGGATCGCTGCCGGAACGATTGTCGCCAGCCACTACGTCTTTTTCGATAGCCTGTCGGGGGTCCATATCGGCTATGTGGATTTCGACGCGCCCATCCTCGGCGTCGCCGCATTCCGCGACACCATGAAGGCCACCGACTTTTTGGCCAACACCGGCGTCACCTATATCAGCGAAGAGTTGCGCGGGCTGGAGGAGGGCGATCAGGTTTGGATCGATGAAACCCTGCCGACGCGGCTTTGGGTCTATTGGGCGGGCTCATCGCCGGGTGACTATATCCGCGTGTTCACCGAACGCTCGCCCGGCGCGCTGGCCATGTGACCGTTCAGGCGGCCAAATCGACCCAGACGGGCACGTGATCCGACGGCTTTTCCTCGCCCCGTGTCGCCTTGTCGATCTGGCAGTCCTGCAACAGGTCGGCGGTGTAAGGGCACAGCAGGACATGGTCGATCCGGATGCCATCGTCGCGATTCCACGCGCCAGCCTGATAGTCCCAGAATGAATAGTGCTCCGGCCCAAAGGTGCGGGCGCGGAACGCCTCTGTCAGGCCAAGCGCGGTAAGGCGGCGAAAGGCGGTGCGGCTTTCGATGCGAAACAGCGCGTCCTCGCGCCAGGCATCGGGGCGGCGCGCGTCCTCGGCCTGTGGGATGATGTTGTAGTCGCCAGCCATCAGGAACGGCGTTTCTTCGGCCAGCAGTGTTTGCGCCCGCAGCCGCAGCCGTTCCATCCACGCCAGCTTGTAGTCGTATTTCGGACCGGGGCAGGGGTTGCCGTTGGGCAGGTAGAGCCCGCAGACACGGAACGCAGCGCTGTCGCCCGTCACCGTCGCCTCGATATATCGGGCCTGTTCGTCGTTGGCGTCGCCCGGCAATCCGCGCGTCACATCCTCCAGCGGCAGTTTCGACAGGATGGCCACCCCGTTGAACGACTTTTGCCCGTGGGTTTCGACGTTGTAGCCGCGATCCTCGAACAGCGCGCGGGGAAATGCGTCGTCCACGGACTTGATCTCTTGTAACAGCACCACGTCCGGGTTCGCCGCGTCCAGCCAGCGCGCCAACGCGTCGATCCGGGCCTTGATCCCGTTGATGTTGAACGTGGCAATTTTCATCTGCGCCTCCCGATTTGGTCCAGATGTGACGCAACCTGTGCGCCTGGGCAAGAGCCGTCTCGGCGCAACGGACGCTATATTAACTATTTCTTAACCACTTGATTCGGGCTATGCTGACGCAGCACTAGCCCTGATCCCATAATTTCAGTGTAATATCAGGGCTGTGGAAAAGTTTTTTTGCGCGTATCCTTCCGAGCGCGAAGCTTTGACCACTCAAGTGCTTCTGTCGTTTTCCTTATGTGGACAAGTTGCTGGATGATCGACATCCCTGACATTTTTTTCTAGCGGTGCGCAATTTTAGGATGCAAGCAATTGGGTATTGCAACTTAAGGGTGAGTAAGCCCGAAGATAAGGAGAATACCAATGACTGCACTTCTCAAATCCGTCCGTGAAATCAATGTTTTGTCCTGTGACGCCCTGCACACCGGCGACGGTGTCGAGATGTTTTCTTCGGGCTCTGCCCCTATGGCCTCGGACGGCATGATGGGCGACGCGGTTGAAATGTTTTCCTCCGGCTCGGCCCCCACGGCTGGCATGACGGCCACAGGCGACGGTGTGCACATGTTCTCGTCGGGGTCGGCACCCTCCGCGACAGATGCAAGCACCGGCGATGCGGTCGAGATGTTCTCGTCCGGCTCCGCCCCCAGCAGCACAATGGCCACCACAGGCGATGCGGTCGAAATGTTCTCCTCCGGCTCTGCCCCCCGCGCCACCGACGCCCGCACCGGGGACGCGGTCGAGGCGTTCTCTTCCGGCTCTGCCCCCAGCGGCACAGTGGCCACCACAGGTGACGCGGTCGAGGCGTTCTCTTCCGGCTCCGCTCCTGCAACCAGCGTTGCGGCTGCCGGTGACGTGACGGGCCTCTTCTCGTCAGGCTCCTGAGCCGCACCGGGCGGGACGTTGAGTGAAAGGAAAAGCATCATGTCCAACATCATTTCCCTGAACGTCCCGCCGCGCCGAGTGCGCCTGGCCGAGCGGACCCCGGCCCTGATCGGCTGCTTTGCCAAGCATCGGCGCATCGTCGAAGATGTGTTCTGGCTCAAGGAAAACGCCGAGCTGCTGAATATCCTCGAATGCACGGGCCAGCGGGTCGCGCCGGATGCGCTTGCCCCGCACGCTGAATTCTATGTCAGCCTCGCCGAGCGGCTGACCTTCTTTCCCCAGTATTACCGGTTCTTGCTGTCCATCGGGCTCGACCTCGAAGACCTCGGGATGCCCGGCCACCAGATGGAAGGGCTGTGCGACGCCGTCGCCCGGCAAGGGCTGCCCGATGCCGAACTGAGCGATCTGCAACGCGCCGAGGCGCGGCGGTTGCTGGCCCGGCGCGGGATTGCGTCACCGGCGGATGCGGGCCTCGACGACCGGCTGCGGGCGTTCATCGACCGTGCCGCCACCTTTGCGCTGCCCAACAAGAAAGCGGCCTACGAGCTAACACATATCGTCTTTTACCTGTCCGAATACGGTCGCCGTGATCCGGACCTGTCCCCGGATGCGTTGCGCAGCATCGAATATGCGGGGATCCTGGCCTATCTCGACCAGAACATGGATCTGCTGGCAGAGGTCTGTGTCGCGCTGCGGCACGCCGGCCAAACACCCGCGCCCCTGTGGGACGCGGCGGTGCGCACGCATCTGCGCGACTTTGCGGTGCAGGAGGATATCGCCGCGCCCTTGAGCGATGGCTATCACGACTACCTCGTCTCAACATGGGCGGTGGCGATGACAGGCCATGACGACAGCGCGCTGCTGGTGCCGGAGGCGCGATGCCTGTTCACGGCGCAGCCCGCGCTGGAAAGCGCGCTGCGCCCGCTGTCGGCCATCCTGATGTCCTTTGCCGGCGCACGTCAGGCCGGGTGGGACATGATGCGCGACGCCGTGCTTGAGGCGATGCCGCCTGACGGTGCCGCCATCATCACCGCTGCCGAAGACGCGACGCCGCATTTCGAGGACTTCTTTGAAACCTTCGCGCGGGCAGGGTGCCTGTCGCGGCAGGTCTCACATGGAAAAGGATGTGCCACATCCGCATGAGCTGGTCGCGTTGGGGTTCTCGATCACGAACCGCGCGCCGATCAACTCCTCGGAAAAGTCGATCACTGCATTGGCCAGAAACGGCAGGCTGATCGCGTCCACGACCACCTTCTGGCCGTCCCCTTCGAGAATCAGATCATCGTCCTTGGGCGCGTCCAGCGCGATTTCATACTGAAATCCCGAACATCCGCCGCCCTCGACGGCGACGCGCAACGCCTTGCCGTCCGCGGCGGCGCCAATCTCCGACAAACGCTCGAACGCGCGTGGTGTGACTGTAGGTGGCAGGTTCATGACCGCGCTCCGCTTGGGTTTCCATCGTGCTGCAGCTGCAATATATGCGAGGCAGGAACAGGCGACAAGGATCAGGCAGATGTCCGCGCCCTACGCCTCTGATCCTGACCGCGCCCGGGGACGGCGCGTGCAGGAGGACGAGAGTGCGTTTCGGTCCGCGTTTCAACGCGACCGGGACCGTATCATTCATGCGTCGGCCTTTCGCAGGCTCAAGCACAAGACCCAGGTGTTCGTGGAGCATGAAGGCGACTATTACCGCACCCGCCTGACCCATTCGATCGAGGTGGGGCAGGTGGCGCGTACGATTGCGGGCGCACTGGGGCTGAACGACTGCCTGACCGAAGCGGTGGCGCTGGCGCATGATCTGGGCCACCCCCCGTTCGGGCATACGGGCGAGGACGCGCTGCATGTGCTAATGGCACCCTATGGCGGGTTTGACCACAACGCCCAGGCGATCAAGATCGTGACCGAGCTGGAACGCCACTATGCCGACTTTGACGGGTTGAACCTCACCTGGGAAAGCCTTGAAGGCATTGCAAAACATAACGGTCCGGTGACGGGCGATCTGCCCTATGCGCTGGCCGACTACACCGCCCTGCATGATCTTGAGCTGCACACCCACGCCAGTGCAGAGGCGCAGGTGGCGGCCCTGTCGGACGACATTGCCTACAACAACCACGACCTGCATGACGGTCTGCGCGCCGGGCTGATCGACGAGGCGGCGATGTGTGCCCTGCCGGTCGTGCGCGACGCCTTTGCCGACGTGGACAGGAGGTACCCGCAGCTTGATCCCGTGCGCCGGGTGCACGAAGGATTGCGCCGCGTCTTTGGCGCGATGGTCAGCGATGTGATCGACACGTCGCGCGCGCTGCTGGAGACGTCGGGGGCGAGGGACGTGGCTGACGTCCGCCATCTCGGCCGACCGGTCGTGCGCTTTTCCGACCCGATGTGGGTCGATTTGCAGGTGATCCGCAAATTCCTGTTCGAAAACATGTACCGCGCGCCATCTGTCATGGAAAAACGCGAGGAGGTGACGCAGGTCATTTACGACCTCTTTCCGGTGTTTCTGCACGACCCCAGCCTGTTGCCGGAGCGCTGGCATAGGGATGTTGCGCGGGCGAACGGGGACGAGACGCAACTGGCGCGCATGGTGTGCGACTATGTCTCGGGCATGACGGACCGGTTCGCCTTTCAGGCGCATGCGCGTCTTATTGGCTGAGCGCGGCGTTTTCCACCGTGGAAAACGGCAGGAAACCGACGCGGTTTCCACAGCCCCGGGTGCCACGCGTTTTCCGCGTCGGAAAACCGCCGGAAACCGCGTCGGTTTCCGGTTCGCGACATCGACGTTGACCTGACCGCCGCACCTGATACACCGCCATCCGACCAATCCGGGACACCTTGATGAACCTCTTTGCCGACATCCGCATGCGCGTTCTCGATGCGCTGGCCGACATGACCGCCGCAGGCACGCTGCCCGACGGGCTCAGCACCGCCAATGTCACGGTTGAGCCGCCGCGCGATGCGGCCCATGGGGACATGGCGACAAATGCCGCGATGGTGCTGGCCAAGCCCGCTGGCATGAAACCCCGCGACATTGCCGACGCACTCGCCGCCAAGCTGGCCGAAGACCCGCGCATCACAAGCGCCGACGTCGCGGGCCCGGGCTTTTTGAACCTGCGGCTGGCGCCGCTCGTCTGGCAGCAGGTCGTGGGCAACGTGCTGACCGCAGGCGTTGCATATGGCCGGTCGGACCTCGGGCAGGGGGCAAGGGTCAACGTCGAATATGTCTCCGCCAACCCGACCGGTCCCTTGCATGTGGGCCACACGCGGGGCGCAGTGTTCGGCGACGCGCTGGCCTCGCTGCTGGACTACGCGGGCTACGAAGTCACGCGGGAATACTACATCAACGACGGTGGCGCGCAGGTCGATGTGCTCGCGCGGTCCGTGTACCTGAGGTATCTCGAGGCGCACGGGCAGGAGGTCGCGTTCGAGGATGGCACCTATCCCGGCGACTACCTGATCCCCGTGGGCCAGACGCTCAAGGACAAGGTCGGCGACGCCTTTGTCGGCAAGGGCGAACAATTCTGGCTGACCGAGATCCGCGAATACGCCACTGAGGCGATGATGGACCTGATCCGCTCCGACCTCGCCGCCCTTGGCGTCGAAATGGACGTGTTTTATTCCGAAAAGTCGCTCTACGGCACGGGCCGGATCGAAGCAGCGTTGGACGATCTGCGCAGCAAGGGCCTGATCTACGAAGGCGTGCTGGAGCCGCCCAAGGGCAAAAAACCCGAGGACTGGGAGCCGCGCGAACAGACCCTCTTCAAATCGACCGATCACGGCGACGATGTGGACCGTCCGGTGATGAAATCCGACGGGGCTTGGACCTATTTCGCCCCCGACATCGCCTATCACTACGACAAGGTGCAGCGCGGCTTTGATGCGCTGATCGACGTGTTCGGCGCCGATCACGGCGGCTATGTCAAACGGATGAAAGCGGCGGTGAGCGCGCTGTCGGACGGGCAAGTCCCGCTCGACATCAAGCTGACGCAGCTGGTCAAGCTCTACAAGAACGGCGAGCCGTTCAAGATGTCCAAGCGGGCCGGGACCTTTGTCACTTTGCGCGATGTCGTCGATCAGGTGGGCGCGGATGTCACGCGGTTCCACATGCTCACCCGCAAGAACGACGCGCCGCTTGATTTCGACTTTGACAAGGTGCTGGAACAGTCCCGCGAGAACCCGGTGTTCTATGTGCAATACGCCCACGCGCGCGGCGCATCCGTTCTGCGCAAGGCCGAAGACGCCGGGATCGCCACCGACGACGCCACCCTGCAATCCGCCGACCTGACACTGCTGGCGCACGAGGCCGAACTGGCGCTCGCCGCCAAGCTCGCCGAATGGCCGCGGCTGGTGGAAACCGCCGCCCGCACCAATGAGCCGCACCGCATCGCCTTCTACCTCTATGACCTTGCCGGTACGTTCCACGCGCTCTGGAACAAGGGCAACGACGTGCCCGAATTGCGCTTTGTGCAGGATGACGCCACCACCAGTCAGGCAAAAATCGCCCTCGCGCGGGCCACAATGCTTGTCATATCGGCAGGCCTTGGTATTTTGGGCGTAACGCCAGCCAACGAGCTGCGCTAACGCCCACGTTAAGGGCACCACAGGCGAACCATCCAGATGATCTGCGCGGGCACGTATCCGCGCGGGCGACGAGGCAAAAATGGCAGATATGCACTATACCCATGATGTGGGATATGTCGGTGCGAGCGCGCAGCAGGGAGACCCTGCTCACCGCCCCAACTCCTTGAAGAGAATGACGAATTTCGCGGGTGCCGTCGCGTCCGTGGCATTGGTCGCGGGCGTGGGCGTGTGGGGCTACAACCTGGTGATGCGCGACGTGTCCGGCATCCCCGTGGTACGCGCCGCCGAAGGCGAGATGCGCATTCGCCCCGCCGATCCGGGTGGCCAGCTGGCCCAGAACACCGGCCTGTCGGTCAACGAGGTGGCCGGTGCAGGCGCCGCCGCAGCGCCCGCGGATCGGCTGGTTCTTGCGCCCCAACCGATGGAGCTGGCCGAAGAAGACGCGCCGATGACCCAGACGGTTGCACCCGTGCAACAGCCTGAACCGCTCGACGTGGCCGCCAGCCTCGAGGCGGAGGCGGCCGATGTCTCGACCGCCCTGCAAGCGGGCGAAATCGACGCGCTGGTCAGCCAGCTGACCGCCAATGCCGAAACCATCGAGCCGACGGATGACGCCGTGCAGCCTGTGCTGGCCTCCGTCACTGCGGCAGAGCTGCCGCAGGCCCCCGCAGCGGTGCAGGGCCCAGGGCCCAAATCCTCCGTCCGGCCGCAATTGCGCCCGCGCAGCGCGCCTGCGGTTGTCATCCCGGTCGGCACGCCCGTTGCCGCCGCCGCCACGCAGGACCTCGACGCCAGCGACCTGCCCGCAGGCACGCGACTGGTGCAGCTGGGTGCGTTTGACAGCGCCGACATCGCCCGTACCCAGTGGGACAAGATGCAGACCCGCTTTGGCGACTACATGACCGGCAAGGACCGGGTTATCCAGCAGGCGCAAAGCGGCGGGCGCACGTTCTACCGCCTGCGCGCCCACGGGTTCACCGACCTTAGCGACGCGCGCCGCTTTTGCTCCGCACTGGTGGCCGAAGGGGCCGATTGCATCCCGGTCGTCACCCGATGAGCTTTGGCGCGACCATCCTCGACGCGGATGGCCTGACACTGTCCAAGGATGAAAAGGCATTCTTTCGTGACGCCGATCCGTTCGGCTTCATCCTGTTTGCGCGCAACATCGACACGCCCGATCAGGTCTATGGCCTGTGTTCCGAGATGCGCGAGGCCGTGGGCCGTGAGGCCCCGATCACCATCGATCAGGAGGGCGGGCGCGTGCAGCGTTTGCGCGGCCCGACATGGCGCGAATGGGCGCCGCCGCTGGACTTTGTGCGGGCCGCGGGCGACGACGCGCCGCGCGCGATGTACCTGCGTTACCGGCTGATTTCCGCAGAGCTCAAGGCGCTGACCATCGACAGCAACTGCGCGCCCATGGTCGATCTGGTGGTGCGACACACGCACGCGTTCCTCGAAAACCGCTGCTACGGATCGGATATCGGCGCAATTGCGGAAATTGGCCGTGCCGTGGCCGATGGCCACCTCGATGGTGGCGTACTGCCCGTGCTCAAGCATATCCCCGGCCATGGCCGCACCGATCTCGACAGCCACTACGACCTGCCGCGTGTGGATGTGAGCCTTGATACCCTGCGGGAATACGACTTTGCGCCGTTCCGTGCGCTGAATGACCTGCCTTTGGGAATGACGGCCCACGTGGTCTATGAGGCCATTGATGAGGCCCCTGCCACCTTGTCCGCGGACACGATGGCCCTGATCCGCGAGGATATCGGCTTTGACGGGCTGATCATGACCGACGATATCGGGATGAAGGCGCTCATTGGCACCCCCGCCGACATCACCACCGGCGCGCTGGCGGCGGGCTGCGACGTGATCCTCTACTGCAACGCGCCGCTGTCCGACCGCATCGATGTGGCAAACGCCGCAGGCCGGATGACCGACGCCGCGCAGGCCCGGGCCGATGCCGCGCTGGCCGCGCGCAAAACGCCCGATGACATTGACATTGCCGACCTGAACGCCGAACTTGAGGCGCTTTTGGGCGGGCGTTTGGATGGCTGACGACACCTTCGAAGAAGATACGATTTCCGTCTCTGACCGCCTCGCCGCCGAGGCGCTCATTGTTGACGTCGACGGCTATGAGGGCCCGCTGGACCTGCTGCTGACGCTGGGCCGCACGCAAAAGGTCGACCTGCGCCAGATCTCCATCCTGCAACTGGCGCACCAATACCTCGCCTTTGTGGAACGGGCCAAGCAGCTGCGGCTGGAACTGGCCGCCGACTACCTGGTCATGGCCGCCTGGCTCGCCTTTCTCAAATCACGCCTGCTGCTGCCCCCCGACCCGACCGAAGACGGCCCGAGCGGCGAAGAGCTGGCCGCGCATCTGGCCTTTCAACTCGAACGCCTTCAGGCCATGCGCGACGTGGCCGCCCGGCTGATGGCGCGTGACCAGCTGGGGCGCGATTTCTTTGCCCGTGGCCAGTCCGAAGAGGTCACGCGCGTGCGCCGCGTCACCTACACCGCGACGCTACTCGACCTGATGCAGGGCTATGCCCGCATCCGCACCCGCGACGAATTTCGCCCCTTCACCATGGACCGCGACGCGGTGTTCACGATGGAACAGGCGCTGGACCGGATGCGCGGTCTGATCGGCTATGCGGGCGAGTGGACCGACATCCTGTCCTATCTGCCCGAAGGCTGGGAGATGGACCCGGCCAAGCGTCGCTCGGCCACCGCCGCCACCTTTGCCGCCAGCCTCGAGCTGGTCAAGGAAGGGCAGCTGGTGATCCGCCAGACAGAGAGTTTCGCACCGATCGAGGTGCGCAAGAAAGATGAAAAGCGTGATGGAACACCCTGAAGAGATTGAAGAAAGCCTGTTCGAGGCGCCTCCTATTGCCGAACAGGAGCGCATGGTCGAGGCGATCCTCTTTGCCAGCGTCGAGCCGGTCACCGTGCGCGAGCTGGAGGCGCGCATGCCCCATGGCTGCGACCCGGCAGAGGCGCTGGTGCACCTGCGCAAACGCTATGAGGGACGCGGCGTGCAGGTGATGAAGGTGGGCGATTCCTATGCCATCCGCACCGCTGCCGACCTCGGGTTCCTGATGCAAAAGGAAACGGTGGAGCAGCGCAAGCTCAGCCGGGCCGCCATCGAAACACTGGCCATCATCGCCTACCACCAGCCCGTCACCCGCGCCGAGATCGAAGAGATCAGGGGCGTCAGCGTCAGCCGCGGCACCGTCGACCAACTCCTTGAGATGGAGTGGATTCGCTTTGGCCGGCGCAAGATGACGCCGGGACGGCCTGTCACCTTTGTGGTCACCCAGCACTTCCTCGACCATTTCGGGCTGGAAAACGCGCGCGATCTGCCGGGCCTCAAGGAGTTGCGCGCAGCCGGATTGCTGGAGAACCGCCCGCCCCCCGGCACGCTGCCGGGGCCAGAAACCGAGCCGGACGAAGAGGCCGAAGAAGGCCAGTCCGAGCTTTTTGAAGACGATTAACCTGAAAATCGCCGCAATCTGCGCTATGCTATGCCACAGGCAAACGGGCGGAGCAGGTCCATGAACGTCAATCAGATCATCAACATGGTGATGCGCATCGTCATGCGCAAAGCCATCAGCAAGGGCATCGATGCAGGTGTCAGCCGCGCCACACGCGGGCGTGGCCAGCCGCAGCAAAAGCGCAAATTGGCCGATATCCCGCCCGAAGAGATGACGCCCCAGCAGCGTGTGCGCGCCGAACGCCGCGCGCGTCGGGCCGCCGAACAGGACGGGCAGGGCTAGGCCCTGAAATGCTTGCTCAGTTTCAGGCCCTGACCCTGATAATTCGACGCGATATCAGCGCCATATAGCTGCGCAGGCCGCTGCGACATCCGCTCGTAGATCAGCCGCCCCACAACCTGCCCATGCTCCAGCACAAAGGGCGCCTCGTGGCAGCGCACCTCAAGCACGCCGCGTGACCCCGTGCCACCCGCCGCATCATGGCCAAAGCCGGGGTCAAAGAAACCCGCGTAGTGCACGCGAAACTCACCCACCATGGCGAGATAGGGCGCCATTTCGGCGGCGTAATCGGGGGGGATATGCACCGCCTCGCGGCTCACCAGAATGTAGAACGCGCCGGGATCCAGGATGATGTGGCCATCGGTGCTGTGCACGTCCTCCCAGAACTCCGCCGGGTCGTAATGCCCGATATTGTCCAGATCGATCACGCCGGTATGCGGCTTGGCCCGGTAGCCCACCAGCGTCGTGTCGGGCAGCGCCAGGTCCACGGAAAAGCCCAGACCATCGTCAATCACCGCCGCACCATCCACCAAAGGGCTCGCGCCGTGCAGCGCGGTCAGGGCGGCATCACTCAGCACCGCTTGCCCGTCGCGAAAGCGGATCTGGTTCAGCCGCATGCCCGGGCGCACCAGCACGGAGAACGACCGCGGGCAGATCTCGGCATATAGGGGGCCGTGATAGCCCGGTGCGATGCGGTCAAATTCGGTCCCGCCATCGGTGATCGTCCGGGTCAGCAGGTCCAGCCGCCCGGTCGAGCTTTTGGCGTTCGCCACCGCTTGCACGCCGTCCGGCAGCGCCAGCCGCTCCATCAGCGGCACGACGTAGACGCAGCCCTTTTCCAGCACAGCCCCGTCCGACAGGTCCACGCGGTGCATCTCGAACTCGGTCAGCCTGTCCGCGACGCTGCGGCCCGCGCCGGCCAGAAACGAGGCGCGCACGCGGTAGGCCACGGGGCCCAGCCGCAGGTCGAGGCTGGCGGGTTGCAATTGTGCGGGAATGATCGCGGGATCGGCGGCCAGCGCGCCGCCGTCGATCAGGCCGGAGATTTGTGTGTCGGACAGAACCCCGGTCATGCAAGTACCCTTGTGGGACATGGGCCATGCGCCTGCATGGCGGCCCCTGGGGTGCGGGGCGGGGTGGTGTTGGTCGGGCTAGCAGGACTCGAACCTGCGACCTTCCGTCCCCCAGACGGACGCGCTACCAGGCTGCGCCATAGCCCGACGTGAGGGGTGTCATACCCGATTTCTGGCCGGGGGCAAGAGCGAATTGGCATTGCGTGCGGCCACGCCTAGCGGCTGTCGCGCCGGGCGCTGGCCATGCGGTCGCGCAACGCGGTCAACTCCGCCACAAGCGGGGCAATGGCCGCGCGCTGCGCGTCCGTCAGTGCGGCGGCGCGCGCCGACAGGCCGAGGGCGGAGGGCTGGACCGTCAGCGCCTCGGGGTCGGGCTCGTCCGGCACATCGATGATCCGCGGCTTGGGCGCGCCGGCTTCGGGTGCCGGGTCCGTTTGCGGTGGGGCCACCATAAAGCTGGGCACCGCAGCGGGTTCGGGGGCCTCCTCCGGCGTGTCCGCGACCGGTTCGGGCGGCGTCGGGCGGCGCAGGAAAGCAGGCAGGGGGGACGGCGTGTCGCTTGCCGGCGGTGCGGGCTCCGGCTCGGGCGGGGATGCGGCAACGTCTGGTCGTGCCAGCGCATCGTCGACCGCTGGCACGTCCTCTGCCTCAGGTGTTGCCTGTTCCTTAAACAGGTTCATCGGCTCGGGCTCGGGCGGCTCTGATGCCTCTACCACCGGTGCGTCGTCCACCGGATCAACGGCGGGCGCTTCGGTCATGGGCGCGAACGCGGGTGCGTCCACAACCGGTTCGACCGCAGCCTCTTCGACAACCGGCTCAGGCGTGGCTTCAATCACCGGCTCTAGGTCCGGTTCCTCGATCTCAGGCGCGGCCTCGATCACCGGCGCAAGGTCCGACGCATCAATCACAGGCTCGGGCACAGGCTCGGGCACCGGCGCATCCTCAGCGGGGGGCGCCAGTTCCGCCTCCAGCGCGCTGCCATCGGCCACCAGATCGCCATCCACCTGAGCAGCGGTGATATCATCCAGCGGTGGCGACATGTCGGCCACATGCGCCATGCCTTCCTCACGCAGGATCTTCTGGACGCCCTTGATGGTCATCCCGTCCTCGTGCAGCAGCTTGCGGATGCCGCCCAGCAGCAGCATGTCGGCAGGGCGGTAATACCGCCGCCCGCCCGCCCGCTTCACGGGCTTCACCTGGCTGAACTTGCTTTCCCAGAACCGCAGCACATGGGTCTGCACGCCAAGCCATTCGGCCACTTCGGAGATGGTGCGGAAGGCGTCGGCGGACTTGGCTACCATCGGCTCAGGACTTGTTGCCTGCCGCCACGCGATCCTTCATCAGATGCGAGGGGCGAAAGGTCAGCACCCGGCGGGGATTAATCGGGACCTCTTCGCCGGTCTTGGGGTTGCGGCCCACCCGGGCCGACTTGTCGCGCACCGAAAACGTGCCAAAGGATGAAATCTTGACCTGTTCGCCGCGCACCAGCGCATCGGACATGTGATCGAGAACGCTTTCGACCAGTTGCGCGCTCTCGTTGCGCGACAGGCCGACCTCACGGAACACTGCTTCGCTCAGGTCCATGCGGGTCAAAGTCTTGTCTGTCATCGTGTCCCCCTTTTGGCCGACCATAGGTTGACCGGAAATTCCGAGTCAATATCAAGCGCTTGGCCAATTGAGCGAACTGGCACGAATTCGCGTCATGTGGGATAATTGCGCAAGCGGCAGCCCAAACTACCAGCGCAGCACCACCGCACCCCAGGCCAGACCGCCGCCGATCGCCTCTGTCACCAGCAGATCGCCGTCCTTGATCTGGCCGCGGTCACGGCCCACCGACAGCGCCAGCGGGATCGATGCGGCCGAGGTGTTGCCGTGGTCCTGCACGGTGACCACGACCCGGTCCATGGGCACATCCATCTTCTTGGCGGTGCCCTGAATGATGCGGATATTGGCCTGATGCGGCACGATCCAGTTGACGTCATCGGCGGTCACGCCGGCCCGATCCATCGCCGTATGGGCGGTCGCGGCGAGCTTTTCGACGGCATGGCGGAACACCTGATTGCCCTGCATACGCAGGTATCCGCTGGTGCCGGTGCTGACGCCGCCGTCCACATACAGCAGATCGCGGTGCCGCCCGTCAGAGTGCAGGTCGCAGGCCAGAATACCCCGGTCCGTGGCATCGCCCGCGCCTTCCTGCGCCTCCAGCACCAGCGCGCCCGCGCCGTCGCCGAACAGCACGCAGGTGCTGCGGTCGGTCCAGTCCATGATCTTGGAAAACGTCTCGGCCCCGATGACCAGCACGCGGCGCGCCTGACCCGACAGGATCAGCGCGTTGGCATTGCTCAGCGCATAGACGAACCCGGCGCACACCGCCTGCACGTCAAAGGCAAAGCCGCGCGTCATGCCCAGTTCTGCCTGCACCATGGTCGCAGCAGAGGGAAAGGTAAGGTCCGCCGTCGATGTGGCCAGCACGATGGCGTCGATCTCCGACGCCTCCAGCCCCGAATCACTCAACGCCGCGCGTGCGGCGGCTGTCGCCATGGACGATGTGGTATCGGTCTCGGTGGCGAAATGGCGGCGCTCGATCCCCGAGCGCGACCGGATCCAGTCATCGGTCGTGTCCAGCGTTGCTTCGAATTCGGCGTTTTCGACAACACGCGCGGGCAAGTAATGCCCTGCGCCGCGCACCACGGCCCGGATCGTCATCGCTCGCTCTCCTCCGCCAGCTGCGTCGCCTTTGCGATGCGCGCGGCCAGCTTGTCGCTAAAGCCAAGTTCGGCCAATTGTGCCGCCAGCTTGATCGCTGCGGACACGCCTGTCGAGTCGGCACTGCCGTGGGATTTGACGACTGTGCCGTTCAGGCCAAGGAACACACCGCCATTCACACGGCGCGGGTCGATCCGTTTCTTGAGCCGCCGCAGCGAGGTGATGGCCAGCAGCGAGGCCAGCCGCGACAGGGGCGTGTGGCGGAACGCCTCGCGCAGCCGGTCGCCGATCAGCGCCGCCGTGCCTTCGCCCGTCTTGATCGCCACATTGCCGGTAAACCCGTCGGTGACGACCACGTCCACCGCGTCCCCCGAGATGTCGCCACCCTCGACGAACCCGACAAAGTCAAAGTCGGCCGCATCCGCATTGGCCGCAATCAGATCATGCGCCGTTTTCAACTCGGTCCGGCCCTTGTGCTCTTCGGTGCCGACATTCAGCAAGCCGACACGCGGGCGGGCCAGTTCCAGCCCGTTGCGGGCATAGGACGCGCCCATCAGCGCAAAGCGGAGCAGGTCAGGCGCCTCGGCCCGGATGTCGGCGCCGACGTCCAGCATGACGTTGAAGGCATGCGGATTGCGGCTGGGGTAGAGGACGGCAATGGCGGGGCGGTTCACGCCCGGCAGCTTGCGCAGGCGGATCATCGACAGCGCCATCAGCGCGCCGGTATTGCCACAGCTTACCGCCACGGTCGCCTCGCCGGACCGCACCGCATCAATGGCCGACCACATCGAGGAGCCCTTGCCCGACCGGACAACCTGGCTGGGCTTGTCATCCATCGTGACGACGCCCGCAGCGTCCCGGATCGTGACCCGGCCGGCCAGCGTCTTGCGCCGCGCCACCAGCCGCTCCAGCTCTTCGGCGGGGCCGTGCAGGATAAATCCGAGCCTGGGGTTCTTCTTGGCAGAGATCGCGCAGCCGGACACGACAGCGGCGGGGCCGGAATCCCCGCCCATCGCATCAACGGACAGCGTAATGGGAAATGCGGTGGCAGTGCTGTGATCGGCCGGATCGGTCGGTTGGGCCGTCATCGCGTTCTGCCTGCCTTTGCTCCTGCGGACTTAGGCCGCGTCGTCTTCCAGATCGACCTCTTCGGTCAGGGCGACGATTTCCTCGTCATTGTAGTGGCCGCAGGCGGCGCACACGTGGTGGGGGCGCTTCAGCTCACCGCAATTGGGGCATTCATTGGCATTGAAGGGGGTCAAGCTGTCGTGCATGCGGCGATTGTTGCGACGCGACTTCGACACTTTGTTCTGTTGTACAGCCATTGTGGTGGGCCTTCGAGGTTCGGGCAGGGCCGCGCGATGATCGCGCGGGTGCTTGTTTCGGGTCGCCCGTCAACGGGCGCGTAGTAAGATGCCCAACAACGGGCGCGTAGTAGAGTGCCCGTTGCCGGGCGCGTATAAGGTGCCCGTGCGTGGGCGCGTTTGGTCGTCCGTCTGCGGGCGTGACGTGCGTTTAGGCAAAGCCCAACCGCATGTCCAACCCAAAATATCGTGAGCGCGGCAAAATACGCATCTTTGCGCCCGGCACAAGGGGGGTCAGCCCTTGTTTTCGTCCTCATCCAGCTGCGCGCGCAGGGCGGCGAGTCCGGCAAAGGGCTTCAGATCGGCATCACGCAGCGCGTTCCCGCCCGGTTCGGTGATCACCACCTCGCCCAGCTCGGCATCCGCGGCGCGCGGAAATTCCGGTATCTCGAGGCTCAGCGCCTCGATCATCACCGCCTCGGGGTCGATCCACTGGCCCAGAGGTTCGACAGTCTCGTCCTCCGGCATCTCGACCTCGGGCGCGTCCGGTTCCTCGTGATCGCGCAGAAACAGGCGCGACACGTCCACGTCAATCCGGGTGGTGACCGGCGCCAGCGTCACGCCGCAGGCCTGCACCACAGTGGCCCCCAGTCTGGCCCGCAGCGCCCAGTCGGCCTTGCCCTGTGCAGCGACCGCCCCGGCAAAGCGGACCTTGCGCAAGCCATCAAGCCTCAGCGCCTGCGCCATCGCGGCCAGTTCGGACGCATCGGGCACGATCTCGAACGCGGTGCAGGCGTTTTGCGGCAGATCGGATACCCGGAAGGCGCGCGCGGACGGGGCAGGGGCTGACATGGAATGTGCTTTCGTTTCTTGAATGAAGACGCGGTCTTGGGTAAGCGAGATAGAAGCACCGCCGCGCCTGAGCAAGAGGCGCGCGGAAAAGACGCGACGAAGACGAAGACCAAGGCGAAGACAATGGGAGCGCATATGCGGACCTGGACCTTTCCGATCCTGCTGACGGCATCGCTGGTGCTTGCGGCCTGTTCGGCGCAACTGCGCAACCACGGCTATATCCCGCCCGAGGAGGACCTGCAGGAGCTGGTTGTCGGTATCGACACCCGCGCCAGCGTCGAGGACGTGGTGGGCTCACCCACCTCAGGGGGCGTGCTCGAGGGCGGCGACTTTTTCTATGTGGCGCACACGGTGCGCACCTTTGGCCCACGCCGGCCGCAGGTGATTGACCGCCAGGTCCTCGCCATCAGCTTTGACGAAGAGGGCGTGCTGCAGAATATCGAACGGTTCGGGCTCGAGGCGGGCCGCGTTGTCGTGCTGCAACGGCGCGTGACCGACAGTGGCGTGACCGACACGCCGTTCCTGCGTCAGCTTCTGGGAAGCTTTGGCCGCATCCTTCCAAGCCAGGAGGCGTTCGGCAACTGAGACCGTCACCGCTTTGTCATGAGCCACATGATATGGGGTTGCGCAACATAGTCTTGTGGCCCGGCAGGAGCGTGCGCCCATGATCAAGCTGAAACGGGGCCGGTACACCGTCCGCACCGCCGAGACATCCGCCGACATCCGTGCCGCACAGGCGCTGCGCGCGCGCTGCTTTGGTCTCGGGGCCGGGGCGGACCGGGACGCGTTCGATGACATCTGCACCCATCTGCTGATCCACCGCAGCGCCGACGGGGCGCTGGTGTGCTGCTTTCGGATGCTGCCGCTGACCGGCGCGGAGATCTCGCGCAGCTATTCGGCGCAGTATTACGAGTTGAGCGCGCTGGAGGCCTATGACGGCAAGATGGTCGAGATGGGCCGGTTCTGCGTGCACCCCGAGGTGACGGACCCCGACATCTTGCGCGTGGCCTGGGGGGCGATGACGGCCTTTGTGGACGACAACGGGGTGGAGCTGCTCTTTGGTTGTTCGTCCTTTGCCGGGACCGAGACGGCGGAGTATCTGGATGCGTTTGCCATGCTCAAGGCGCGGCATCTGGCACCCAAGCGCTGGCTGCCCCGGGTCAAGGCACCCAAAGTCTTTCGCTATGCCGCGCGGCTGCGCCGCAAGCCCGACGCGCGCAAGGCGATGCTGCGCATGCCGCCCTTGCTGCGGACCTATCTGCTGATGGGTGGCTGGGTGAGTGATCATGCGGTGGTCGATGATCAGATGAACACGCTGCACGTCTTTACCGGTGTGGAGATTGGTGCGATCCCGCCTGCACGCAAGCGCCTGTTGCGGGCCGTGGTCGGCTAGGGAATTCGGATCGGGTGCCCCGATCCGACCGGGGGGGGGGGGGGGGGGGGGCGCCCCCCCCCCCCCGCGGGCCCCTAAAACCCGCGCGGGGCCGCCTCACGCAATTGCCCTTTCATAGGCATCCAGGACC
>JBCBXB010000019.1:0-58380 GCA_039816785.1 Pseudomonadota bacterium | reverse complement strand
GCCTCGATATGTCGACCTACAGCCAAGCGAAACTCAGCGCCGTCGCACGTCAGCTCAACGAGCGCCCGAGGAAGACCTTGCAATACGAAACACCAGCAGAGAAGTTCGCACAGTCTGTTGCGGCGATCCGTTGAATCCGCACCCGCAGACCTGACACTCGAATGCGGCACTTTAGTATCCAGCGTTTGACGCGTCCTCGGCTTCGCCACCGCCCCGGCGCCAATGCGGGAACCGGTGCGCTCAATTGCCTGCGCTTTCCATCTTGCGGTTGGCGATCACGTCCTCGAGCCAGCCCAATTTCATCTCTGGCACAGAACTGAGCAAAAGGTCGGTGTAGTCGTCAAAGGGTGGGCTGAGCACTTCGGACTTGGTGCCGTAGCGCTGGACGCGGCCTTGGTACATGACCGCGATGCTGTCGGCGATGGCCTTTACCGTCGCAAGGTCGTGCGTGATGAAGAGATAGGCCACGTCCTCGACCTTTTGCAGCTCCAGCAGCAGCTTGAGGATGCCGTCGGCGACCAGCGGGTCGAGGGCGGAGGTGACCTCGTCGCAGATGATCAGCTTGGGCTTGGCGGCCAGTGCGCGGGCGATGCAGACCCGCTGTTTCTGTCCGCCCGAAAGCTCTGCCGGGTAGCGGTCCTGAAAGCCGGTGCCCAGCTCGATTTCGTCCAGCAGCTCTTGGATACGCCTCTGCTTTTCATCGCCCTTGAGGCCAAAGTAGAACTCCAGCGGGCGGCCGATGATGGTGCCGACGGTCTGGCGCGGGTTCATGGCCGTGTCGGCCATCTGGTAGATCATCTGCAACTCGCGCAGGTCCTCGCGGCTGCGCGCGGGCTGGTCGGGGCTGAGCGTGCGACCGGCAAAGGTGATGGTCCCGCCGCGGGGCGGTAGGAGGCCCGTGATCACGCGCGCAAGGGTGGATTTGCCCGACCCGCTTTCGCCGACCACGGCGAGGGTCTGGCCCGGGCTGACCTCCACGTTGACGTTGTGCAACACGTCAAAGCTGGTGCCCTTGTAGCGGGCGGTGATGTCTTCGACGCGCAGCACCGGCTCTGTGGGTTGCTTTTCTTCGTGGGTGATGGAGCGGACGGACACCAGCGCCTTGGTATACTCCTCGCGCGGGGCGTTGATGATCTGGTCGGTGGTGCCGTATTCGACCATCTCGCCATGGCGCAGCACCATGATGTGGTCGCTGACCTGCGCCACCACGGCGAGGTCGTGGGTGATATAAAGGGCGGCGACGCCGGTGTCGCGGATCGCGTCCTTGATCGCCTTGAGCACATCGATCTGGGTGGTCACGTCGAGCGCTGTGGTCGGTTCGTCAAACACCACGAGATCGGGTTCGGGGCATAGCGCCAGCGCGGTCATGCACCGCTGCAGCTGGCCGCCGGACACCTGGTGGGGATAGCGGTTGCCGATGGTGTCGGGGTCAGGCAGGCCCAGCTTGGTGAAGAGGTCCACCGCGCGTTTCTGCGCCTCCGCCTTGGAGAATTTGCCCTGACCGACTGCCGCCTCGATCACCTGTTCCATGATCTGTTTGGCGGGGTTGAAGGAGGCGGCGGCGGATTGCGAGACATAGGTGACTTCGGCCCCGCGCAGGCGGCGGACATCGCGCAGCGGCGCCTGACGCACGTCGCGGCCATTCACCTCGACCGTGCCGCCGGTCAGCGTCACGCCTCCGCGCCCGTAGGACATGGTGGCCAGCCCGATCGTGGATTTGCCCGCCCCGGATTCGCCGATCAGCCCGAGCACCTTGCCCGGTGCGACGTCGAAATCAACGCCATGCACAATCTCGATATCATGCGGTTTTTCGCCGGGCGGGTAGACAGTTGCGCCGATCTTGAGGCCGCGCACCTTGAGGAGTGTTTCGGTCATTGTGGCTGATACCCGGGGGCGCTGCCCCCGGACCCCCGGAGTTTATCTGGCAAGATGAAAGGGATCATCCGCGCCCGCCCTTGAGGGAGGTGGTGCGGTTGAGGATCCAGTCGGCGACGAGGTTGACGCTGATCGCGAGCGTGGCGATGGCGACGGCGGGATAGAGGGCGGCGCCGATGCCGAAATTGATGCCCTCCTTGTTTTCCTTCACGATGCCGCCCCAGTCGGCGAGGGGTGGCTGCACACCGATGCCAAGAAAGCTGAGCGTGGAGATGAAGAGCACCATGAAGATGAAGCGCAGGCCCATTTCGGCGACCAGCGGCGACAGGGCGTTGGGCAGGATCTCGCGGAAGATGATCCAGCCGAGCTTTTCGCCGCGCAGGCGGGCGGCCTCGACATAGTCCATGACGCTGATGTCGACGGCCACGGCCCGGGCGAGGCGGTAGACGCGGGTGCTGTCGAGCAGCCCCATGATCACGATCAGCGTGACGACCGTGGCCTCGATGCTCGACAGGATGACGAGGGCGAGGATCAGCGAAGGGATCGACATGAACAGATCGACGAGGCGGCTCATCACCTGGTCGATCCACCCGCCGGACACGGCGGCGATGAAGCCCAGTACGGAGCCTGTGGTAAAGCTGAGGATCGTGGCGGCGGTGGCGATGAAGATCGTGGTCTGGCCGCCGAAGATCATGCGCGTGAGCAGGTCGCGCCCGATCTGGTCGGTGCCGAGCCAGAATGCACCCGAAGACGGCTCCCACACGTCGCCCACGGTTTCGGCCATGCCGTAGGGGGCAATGACGCTCGCGAAGATCGCGGCGAGGAAGTAGGTGGCGGTGATGATCAGGCCGATGGCGGCGGAGAGGGGGATGTTTTTCAGCATTCTGTGCGCACCAGGAATTGCGAGTGGGTGCCGGACCGCGCCTTTGCTGCGCAAAGACTCTCATCCGCACGAAATGAGTTTTGTTGCACGAAACTCATTTGGGGTGCCTGAGGCGGGGATTGGCGAGGATCGATACCACGTCCGCCACGATATTCAGGATGATGTAGACAGCCGCAAAGATGACGCCGCAGGCCAGCACCACCGGCACGTCGCGTTTGACCACGGCGTCCACCAGATACTGGCCCATGCCGGGATAGGCAAAGACCACCTCCACCACCACGACGCCCACAACCAGGTAGGCGAGGTTGATCATCACCACGTTCACAATCGGCGCGATGGCGTTGGGGAAGGCGTGCCGGTAGATGACGGCGAAGGTCGTCAGGCCCTTGAGTTCGGCGGTTTCGATATAGGCCGATTGCATCACGTTCAGGATGGCCGCACGGGTCATGCGCATCATATGCGCCAGCACCACAAGCGTCAGTACCGCCACAGGCAGCGAGATGGCGTGGAGTTGATCAAGCAGCGGCATGCCGGGGGAGACGGAGGCGAAGGACGGGGCCCAAAAAAGCTGCACCGCAAAGAAAAACACGAGAATGTAGGAGATCATGAACTCGGGCAGCGAGATCGACGCCAGTGTGACGCCGGAGATCAGCTTGTCGGGCCATCGGTTCTGGAACCGGACGGCAATCAGGCCCAGCAGGATCGCCAGCGGCACCGAGATGATGGCCGCCCAGAAGGCCAGAAACAGCGTCGCGCTCATGCGCCGGGAAATCTGTTCGGCGATGGGCAGCTTGTTGGTGAGCGCGTTGCCCAGATCGCCCGTCAGAATACCGCCCAGCCATTCGACATAGCGGGTGAGGGCAGGGCGGTTCAACCCCATCTCCTCGCGCAGGTTGGCGAGGCTTTCGGGGGTTGCGGCCTGTCCCAGGATGGCCTGGGCCGCGTCACCGGGCAGGATCTCCGTCAGGCCAAAGATCAGCGCGGAGGCCGCCAGCAGCAGGAGCGCGCCAAGGCCAAGCCGCTGCAGGGTGAGTGTCAGGATCGGGTGCATGGGTACGCTCTTGCCCGGCGCTGGCGCAAGGATGCGCGCGACCGGACGGCTGAAAAAATTATGTGGGATCAACGTCATAATGAATGACCGCGCCCAAGAGTGCCAAGGGCGCGGTCTGACTGTATCGCTTACGCTTTCCAGGTCTTCTTGAAGGCGTACCAGTTCATTTGGGGGCCGTTGGGGTCACTTTCCCAGCCTTGCACGTTGGTGGACACCGCATCGACGAAGTCGTTGAACATGGGCACCATCAGCCCGCCTTCCTCGTTCAGCATCCGGCCCATCTTGGAGTAGATCTCCTTGCGCTTGGCCTCATCCAGCTCGGCGCGGGCGGCCAGCAGCATCTCGTCGAACTCGGGCCGTTTCCAGCGCGTGTCGTTCCAGTCTGCGGTGGAGAGATAGGCGGTGGTGTACATCTGATCCTGCACCGGACGGCCACCCCAGTAGGAGCAGCAGAAGGGCTGGACGTTCCACACCTCGGACCAGTAGCCATCATTGGGCTCGCGCTTGATCTCGAGCGGGATGCCCGCCGCCTGACACGACTGCTGGAAGAGGGCGGCGGCGTCCACAGCACCGGGGAAGGCGCCGTCGGCGGTGCGCAGGATGATGGGCGAGCCGTCATGGCCGGATTTGGCGTAGTGCTCGGCGGCCTTTTCAAGGTTGAACTCGCGCTGCGGGATCGTCTCGTCAAACAGCGGGTAGGCTGCATTGATCGGGATGTCGTTGCCGATGGCACCGTAGCCTTGCAGGATCTTCTCGACCATTTCCTCGCGGTTGAGCGCGTATTTCAGCGCCAGACGCAGGTCGTTGTTGTCAAAGGGGGCCGTGTCGATATGCGCGATGAACACGTAGTGGCCGCGCCCGGGCGTCGACAGCACGTCAATGGTGGGCGCGCGGTCCAGCAGTTTGGCGATCTTGGGCTCGACCCGGTTGATCGTGTCGACCTGACCCGATTGCAGGGCTGCGGTGCGCGCGGTGGCGTCGTTCAGCACGATCACCTCGACGGCGTCATAATGGGCTGTCACGCTCTGGTCGCCGCCCCAGTAGTTGGGGTTGCGCTTGGCCACCATCCGCACGCCGGGCTCATCGCTTTCCAGCGTATAGGCGCCGGTGCCGATGGCCGCTGTGGGGTCGTCAAAGCCACCGTTCGGCTGGATCATCAGGTGGTAGTCGGCCATGAGGTACGGCAGGTCGGCATTGCCGACGGCCAGCGTCACCTCGAACACGTCACCATCGGTGCGCATGCTCTCGATGCCCTGCACGATGCCCAGGGCGCCGGACTTGGAATCTTCGTTTGAGTGGCGCGCCATGGTCTGCATGACGTCTTCGGCGGTGACGGCCTGACCGTTGGAAAATTCGATGCCCTGACGCACCTTGAAGCGCCAGGTCTTGGCGTCGGAGGAGCCTTCCCAGCTTTCGGCGACCAGACCGCTGAGCGAGCCATCGGCTTCGACCTCGACCAGACCTTCGCCCCAGAGCTGGCCGCCGGCGATCGGCACATCCGATGCCCATGTGGCGGGGTCCTGGCTGTTGGTGCTTTCACCGCCCTGCACACCCATCTTGAAGGTGCCGCCGGCCACGGGGGCCGCTTTGGCGGGGTGCGCAAGAAAGGTGCTGGCGACAGCGGCGGACACGCCAAGGGCAGCGGCGCGGCTCATGAATTCGCGGCGGCTCATGGTCCCGGCCACAACGCGTGCGGACAGGGTTTCGAGTTCTTTCGACATTGAGTTCTCCCGGTTGATCTGTGGCCGCCTCGTTGGCGGGCAGCCTTGGTTCCCACGGCAGAGGGTAAGGATTTGGCCCCGGCCCGCAAGGGTTAATGCCAGCGGGTGACAGGATGGTGACGCCTAGAGGTGGTCGCGCGGGATACTGTCGGTCACGTCGCGGGCGTAAATTTCGGTGCCGTTCTCGTAGGCTTCGATACGGGCGGTCAGGTGGAAATGCGTGGCGTCCGACCACATCTCGCAGCGCGCCACAGTACGCAGGGCGATGCCGTCTCGTACCATCTCGTCCGTCCAGTGGCAGGTGCCGCGCGCGCTGAGCGGGTCATCCGGGTGGATGTCCCACCGCTCGCGGGCAACCGACCCGGTGATCAGCCCGTGATCCAGATCGCGGAGCTTGCCAAAGTCGTCCTTGATGATCAGCGACACGGTGCCTGTGACCATGTCGGTTTCCTGTCGGCGCGTGTGCGCCTCGAGGCGGAGTTCTTCGGTTTGCCACGGGGCGGCGGCGTCGGGGGGCGGGAACGCCCGCGTGTCCGCGCCGCTTGTCTCGGCCACGGGTAGGTCGAGGTGGCCGCCGGTGATCGTGACGCCGCATTTTAGCGGTGTGGGCCAGATCAGCGGCCAATAGGCGGTTGAGACGGCGACGCGCAGTCTGTGCCCCTCGGGGACGCTGTAGGCAATCTCGTCAAGCTTGACGGTCACCGTCACATCTGTGTCGAGCGGCATCGGCTCTGGCATGGCGGCACTGTCGCGGTGGCTGAGGTTGAGCACGCCATAGGTGATCCGCGTGCTCGCGCCGTCCGGGTGGACGTGGTTCAGGCGCACGGCGATTTGTCCTTGCGCGGCCTCCGCACGCAATTTGAGCGTGACGATGGGGCGTCCGACAATGGAGTTGTTCTCGCCCAGTGGCGGGGTGTCCCAGCAGGCGGAGCGCGCATCATCCGGCCGCTGGTCGCCCGGCATCTCCGGCCCCAGCCAGATCGCGCAATATTCGCCCCCGGCCGCGCCTGTATTCTGCGGCGAGGCCACGGCGACCCGGCAGCCTGATGGGTGCGGCAAAAGCATGCCAGCCTCGCCCAGGTGGTGGCGTTGCGTGGTGCGTGCGCCCGGGGTTGTGGCCAACCAATGGCCGCTGCGTTCGGTGTACCACGTCGCCGGGCGCGTGCCGTCCATCACGTAGACGGTGTAGTCTGGGTCGTCTTCGACGCGCGTGCCCGCGCCCTTGAGCCAGCGGTCCCACCAGCGCAGCGCCTCCTGCAGAAAGCCGATGCGCGGCTCGGGCACGGCAAAATGCGGGTATTTGTGCACCCAGGGGCCGACGATCCCCTTGGCGCCCGGGATGTTGCCGACGATCTGAGGCACGGCGTTCTTGTAGGCGTCGCCCCAGCCGCCCACTGCCAGCACTTTGGCCTTGATCGCGGCGTAATCCTCGCAGACCGAACCGTGCTGCCAATAGGCGTCGCGGGTCTGGTGGCGCAGCCATGTGGCGGGGAGGAAGGGTTCGTTTTCCAGTCGTTGCAGCCATATCTCGCGCCAGTCGTCGCGCAGCGCAGGGTCGGGCGCGCGGGACGAATAGCTCCACATCGTGGCACCCCAGCCGAGATTTTCATTCAGCAGGCAACCACCCTTGTAGTGGATGTCATCGGCATAGCGGTCCACGGTCGAACACAGCGTGATGATCGCCTTGAGCGGTTCGGGGGCCATGGCGGCCACCTGCAAGGCGTTGAACCCGCCCCAGCTGATGCCCATCATGCCAATCGCACCGGTGCACCAGTTTTGTGCGGTGGCCCATTGGATCACCTCGACGGCGTCGTCCAGTTCCTGTTGCGTGTACTCATCGGTCATCAATCCGTGGCTGTCGCCATTGCCGCGGATGTCGACCCGCAGGCAGGCATAGCCGCGCGCGGCAAAGTAGGGATGGGTGAGCGCATCACGCGCGCAGGTGCCGTCGCGTTTGCGGTAGGGCAGGTATTCGAGGATCAACGGCATCGGATCGTCGCCTGCATCAACGGGTTTCCAGAGCCGCGCGGACAGGCGGGTGCCGTCTGTCATCGTGATGCCGATGTCGGGGTGCTCTTCGATCTCGCGCAGGGTGTTTTGCATGGAGCGCACCGTTTCGGGCGGTGGTTCGGCTGTCAAGCGTCTGAGGGGGCGCTGCCCCCGCCCGTGCCGGCCCCCCCCGGTGGTATTTTCAGTCAGAAGAAAACAGGTGCGTTACAATTTGTGGGCGATCAGCAGGTCCATGACATTTGTGCCTGTGGGGCCGGTCTTGATCAATGCATTGCGGGCCTCCAGCCATGGATAGGCGTCAGCCCGGGCCAGCGCGTCTGCGCCGGTGTCCTCCCATGTGCTGCCGTCGATGAGTGCGCCGGCGGCGTCGGTGGGCCCATCGGTGCCGTCGGTGCCTGCGACGAGGATCTGGATGCCGGGTGTGCCGGCGATCTCCCGGGCCAGCGCCAGTCCCAGCGCCATGTTGCGCCCGCCGCGTCCCGGGTTTTGGGGCAGGTGTACCACAGGCTCGCCACCGTGGATGTACAGGCCCGGCGGGCCATCGCGCAGGGCTTGGGCAATGCGCGGCGCAAGGGCCTTGACGTCATCATAGAGTGTTTCGTCATTCGCTATGATTGGGACAGTGCTCGCGGCGCGGACCGCGTTGCGGGCAATGGCGTTGCTGGCGACAATGCGCGCGTCGAATTCAAAGAGCGCGTCCGGCGGCGCATCTCCGATGCCGGAGCCGATGACATCGAGCGCGTCGCCCTCGACATCCGACAGCGCCAGCGTGGTGACGCGCGCGCCCGGAAAGGACGCCAGCAGCTTGCCGCCCTTGATCAACGACAGCGACCTGCGGTGTGCGTTCAATTCGGCAATCGTGGCGCCGGAGGCGAGCCGCGCCTGCGTTTGCGCCTGCAAGGCGTCCAGTGTCATCCCGTCCGGCAGCACCTCGCACAGCGCCGACGCGCCGCCCGACACCAGCATCAGCAGGTGTGCGTTGGGTCCGAGGGAGAGCACTGCGTCGCGCACCGCCCCACCGGCGGCGAGCGAGGCGGCGTCGGGCACCGGGTGGGCCGCCTCGATCACGTGGGCGCGGGGGGGCGCGCCCTCGGCGTGGGCGTATTTCGTGACGATCAGCGCCGGGCAGTCCGGCCACATCTCGCAAACGGGGCGCGCCATTGCCACCGCCGCCTTGCCCACCGCGATGATGCAATCGGGCGCGGCAACGGGCGCATCGGTCAGCGCACGCGCGACGGCGACGTCACCGCGTACGGCGTCCACGCCCGCGCGCCACAAGGTCAAAAGGTCATGTGTCATATGCTGCACCGTATGCTTCATCCGGGCGTAAATTCGAACCGGTTACCACTATACCTGCTTCAAATGTCAGGAAATTGTGGCCGTATCCAAAAAAGACTCTAGCCCTTGATTCGCGATTCGCGTATCACTCTACGCATAAGAATGGTCAGCACGGCATGAAAGTCGGCGGCGCGTATTTGAAAAGGGGCGGTTTCGGTTAACCGCTCAGAGGCTAGAGTGGTGGTGTCATGAAGGCGATTGATTTCGTCGTCCGCGATGGTGCGGGCGCATTGCAGCGTGGTGTGGTTCCGGCGGAGGGTGACGCGGCTGTCGCGCTGACCGCAGGGCAGGAAGTTTCCTTTAATCTCAGGCAGACGGACATGGCCGGCCAGGCGCGGGTCGGTGACGATCTTGTCATGACGCTGGTGGATGGGCGCACGATCACGCTTGAGAACTATTTCAACGATGCGGGTGAGACGAACCGCCTGTTCGTGTCCTCGGACGGGTTCCTCAACGAGGTGGCCTTTGTCGAAACGACGGACGGAGAGCTCTTTGCGCAGTTCGGTCCGACCGAGCAATGGGGCAAGTGGAGCCCGTCGGATGACCTGATCTACCTGGGTCGCACCGAAGTGGCCCATGCGGGCACCGGCGCGGATGAGGAAGTGTCGATGCTTGGGCCCGCCCTATTGGGTGGTGCGAACCTGCTAGGGCTTGGTGCTGCCGGCGCTGCGGCGATCGGCACGGCGGTCATTGTCGGTGATGACGATGACGGCACGGGCGGCGGTGCGGGCCCGGCAACGCCCACGGTCAACGACGCCAACACGACGACGGATATCGGCGGCGACGACACCGCAACGCATACCTTTACCGTGTCCGGCACCGGCGAGCCCGGCGATACGGTCGAGGTGACGGCGGGCACGGCGGTGCTTGAGACGACGATTGCGGATGACGGTACGTGGTCGGTGACCTTTGTCGGGGATGGCTTTCCGGCGGACGGGTCCTTTGACACATCCGTGCTCTTTACCCATGTCGCCACGGGCGAGACCACGACGCTGGATGGTCCGGCCTATGTGATCGACACAACCGGGCCCGATGTCGCCATCACCGCAGGCACACAAAGCGTCAGCCATGTTGTGAACGGTGAGGAAATCGCGGGCGGTGTGACCCTCGAAGGGACAGGCGAGGCCGGTGCCACGCTGGAGATCACAATCGGCGATGTCACCCGCACCGTCATGGTGGGCGAGGCGGGCACCTGGGCCGCGACCTGGCAGGCCGGCACGCTGGCCGAAGGCGAATACGAGGCGGGCGTAACCGTTGTCGCCACCGACAGCTTTGGCAATTCGACCACGATCACCGACACGCTCGAGGTGGATACGGTCACGACCGTGTCCATCGACACCTCCTCCGTCGAGGGGGACGGCACGATCAACGCGGACGAGACCAGCGATGGCGTTGTCCTCACAGGCACCGCACAGCCCGGCGCCACGGTTGCGGTCACCTTTGGCACGGTCACGCAGTCGGCCACGGTTGATGCGGCAGGCAACTGGTCCGCCAGTTTCCCGGCATCGGCCATTCCGTCTGGCGAATATGAGGCGACGGTGAGCGCGGTGGCCACGGACGCCAACGGCAACAGCGCGACCGCGACCGGCACGGTGCAGGTCGACACGTTGGTCAACAGCCTTGGCTACACCTCGACCTCCGGCGGGGCCGATGGCGTGATCAACGCAGCCGAGCATACCAATGGCATGGTCGTCACGGGCGTGGTGGAGCCGGGATCAACCGTCGTCGTGGCGCTCGGGGGCTCCAGCGTGAATGCGGTTGTGGCCGCTGATGGCACCTGGACGGCGACATTCTCCAGCGACCAGATCGCGACGGGCACCTACAGCGCGCAGATGACGGCCACGGCGACGGATGCGGCGGGCAACAGTTCGTCCACGACCCAAGCCGTGAACGTCGACACCGAGGCGAGCGTGCTGACCATCGCGGGGCCCATCGAGACGGATGACGTAATCAACGGGGCGGAGGCCAGCGACGGCGTGATGCTGTCGGGCAATGCCGATCCTGGCGCGCTGGTCAGCGTGACGATGCAGGGCGTGACGCACCAGACTGTCGCCAGTCAGGCCGGTGTCTGGCAGGCGTTCTTTGCCGCCAGCGAGGTGCCCGCGGGCACCTATGACGCGCTGATCACCGCGACCACAACCGACGCCGCAGGCAACACGGCCACCACCAGCGACACGGTGCAGGTGGACACGCAGGTGGACAACCTGTCGGTCGATGCGGCCGGTATCGAAGGCGACAACATGATTTCGGGGGCCGAACGGGCTGACGGCGTCGTGCTGACCGGCACGACGGAACCCGGCTCGACCGTCATGGTCACGATGGGCGGCGAGACGGTGCAAGGCATCGTGGACGCCAGCGGCAACTGGAGCGCAGCGTTCACCGCCAATCAGGTGCCCACCGGCGAGGTCGTCACCGACATCACCGTCACGGCCACCGATCTGGCTGGCAACATCGCCACGGTATCCGACACGGTACAGGTGGACACGCTGGTCAACCAGCTGACCATTCAGGATCAGGTGACCGCCGACGACATCATCAGCGGGCCGGAGGCGCGCGACGGTATCAGCCTTGGCGGTCAGGTGGAGGCGGGGTCGACCGTGATGGTCGACTTCAACGGGACGGTTCTCGCGGCGGCAGTCGATGCGTTCGGCAACTGGTCGCTGGACATTCCGTCTGCGACCATTCCCGACGGGACCTACGCCGCCGAAGTGGTCGTGATGGCCACCGATGCGGTGGGCAACACCGAGACGATCAACGACGTTCTGCAAATCGACACCGAAGCGCCGGATGGCCCGGTCATCGCCAGCTTTACCCGCGACGGCGACGGCATTCGCGGCATCTCGACCGAGCTGAGCGATGGCGAACTGGCTGTCGCGCAGGTGGCGGAGAACGGTACGGTCACGGATGTCGCGGCGCTGCAGGAGGATGTCGGCATCCTTGGCGAGACGGTGTTCCAGTTCAACCAGACGGTGCCCGACGGCTCTGACCTGGTTGTGACCGCGACAGATGCGGCGGGCAACGGCACGGGCACCTATGTGGCCTTTGACGACGAGACCGCAGGCTCGACCATCTCGCTAGGCAGTCCCGCCTTGGGCAACTACCAGATCGAACAGGTGGACCTGCAATTCGCCGAAGAGGCGAACCTGACCATCACCGAAGCGCAGCTGGTCGCCCTGTCGGACAACTCCGACACGGTGGTTGTGCATGGCGGCAGTGACGACACGGTTACCATCGCCGGTGCGACGCTGACCGGCACCACGAATGTGGATGGCGGCACCTACGACGTCTACAGCCTCGGCACCGGCACGGTGATCCTCGACGATGAGATCAACGTGAACACGGGCGTCGTCTAACGCGCTGCACAAAAACGAATTTTCACTGGGCAAGACAACAAAAACAATATCGAGCTTTCCAGCAAGACAAGAGGCGCGGACCGGGATCCGCAACCGCGCCCACCTCCAAAAACGATAACCCGAAACGGGGACGCTATGGGGCAAGGTAGTATCAAGGCAGCGGCACTGTGCGCCGCACTGACCCTTCAGGCGGGGTGCGACACGGCGCTCAGCGACAATCCGGTGGTGGCCAAGCTGAGCACCGGCATGGACATGCGCGTGACACCGGATGCGGACGGCACGCAGGTGGCCGCCCTCGCGCAGACGCCGACGCAGCATGACGCGACGCTGAACGCCGAAAGCGTGGTGTTGCAGAACCTGCTGGCGCGGCGATCCGTGCTGCCCGCTGGTAGCGCTTACGATCAGGTGAGCACCGCCGTTCTGGCCGCCAATGCGCGCGCGGCGGAGACGGAGTTGCGCGCCGCGCGGCTGCGCGCGGCTGCTGCCTCCAAGAACTGGCTGCCGACGATCGGGCCCAGCATCTCGCTGAATTCGCTTGGTGATCTGATCAGCCAGATCGTGGTGGATGCCGTCCTGTTCGACAATGGCCGCAAGAAGGGTGAGCGCGCCTTTGCCAAGGCCGATGTCGAAGTGGCAGCCGTCGCGCTGGCCGAAGACACCAACGACCGCGTTGCCACGGCGCTTGGCCTCTACCTCGATGCGGCGCAGGCCCGCGAGGCCGCCGCGCTGCACCACGCCACGCTCAAGGACATGCAGCATTTCGAATGGGTCATGTCCGAACGGGTCAAGGGCGGCGTGTCGGACATGTCCGACCTCAACGTGATCCGGGCCAAGCTGTCGGAAATCCGTGCTGCCGCCGCTGCCGCTACAGAGGCGCAAAGCACCGCGCTGGCCGAACTGAACGCCATGGCCATTGCACCGCTCGACGACGTGCGCGGTGTGCAGACACTCTCGGTGCGCGGCGCCGAAGCGCAATCGCTATCTATCACCCGCGCCGAAGCCGAAAAGAGCCGCAGCATCGCGCAGGCCCGCATCGACCGCGCCAGCCAACTGCCGGGCATCGGCGCTCAGGCGACTATCGGCGAAAACGGTGGGGCAGGCATCACCGTGGGCGGTCCGGGCCTTGGCCTAGGCACACCGGCGCGACTGCGCGCCATCGAGGCGGCAACGGAGGCCGCAGGCCGGCAAGTCGCGCAGGCGAACGAGGATGCTAACCGCACCTTGCGCCGTCTCGAAGGGGACGTGTCCGCCACCGCGCGACAGGCCGGAGAGGCGCGCACCCTCACGCAGGCCGCACGAAGCAATCTGGACCTGTTTCAGGCGCAATATCAGGGCGGGCAGCGGCAGGTCATGGATGTGGTCGGCGTGTACGAAACCTTTGCCGCACGGCAGGAGGCCGAGCTGGACTTGAAATACGACGCACTGCGGCTGCAGGTGGAACTGGCCCGCGTACAGGGCGTTCTGGCGGACGGAGACCAGATTTGACCGCGTCCGATCCCTCGGGCCGCCGGCCTTTGTCGATGACCGTATCCAACGGCAAACGGACGCGGCTCACGGCTGAGCTCAAGACGCCGGAACCGGTGCGGCGTAAGCTGACCGCCGGGCTGGTCAAACGCACCGCGCCGCCCAAGGCTGACAACACCAACACGGATGCGGACCGGCTGGCGGCGCGGGTCGATTTGCTGGCCGTCTATGCCGGCCTTTTGGGCGTACAGACGGCGCGCACCGATTTGACGGATGACCTGCGCGGGCGGCTCACGACGGACGCGCACGAACCCCAAGCGCTTGCGGCGTGCCTGCACGCGACGGGCCTCGTGGCGTCTGCCCATGACGTGGCCGCGCCCGATCCGGCCCTGTGGCCCTCGCTGGCTTACATGAAAAGTGGGCAGCTGGTGCTGGTGATGGGGCAGGACCGCGGGGCGGTGACGCTCTATGACAAGACGTGCCCGGACAACCGCGCCGACATACCGCTGGCCGAGTTTGCGCCGCATTTCGCGGGCCGCGTGATCAAGGCCGAAGCACCGCTGGAGCGACTGGCCGAAACTCACAAGACCGAGACGCGCGCGCCGCACTGGTTCTGGGGTGAGTTTCGCAGCTTCAAAGGTGCTTTGGGTGAGATCGCCCTTGGCTCATTCGTCGCGAACCTGCTGGCGGTGGCTGTGGCGCTGTTTTCGCTGCAGGTCTACGACCGTGTGATCCCGCATCAAAGCCAGGCAACGCTATGGGTGTTGGCGATCGGCGCAGGGCTGGCCCTGACGCTCGAGGCGCTGCTCAAGATCGCGCGGGCACGGATGATGGACGGCGCGGGGCGGCAGATCGAGCTGCGCGTGCTGCGCCTGTTGATGGGTCGGATCATGGGCATGCGCTCGGACATTCGGGGGCAGGCACCGTCGATGACCTTTTCGGCGATGCGCGAGTTTGGATCGGTGCGCGAGTTTTTTACCGCTTCGACCATCGGCACCATTGCCGACATCCCGTTCATCTTTGTGTTCTTGTTGCTCGTCGCCTCTATTGCCGGGCCTGTCGTCTGGGTGCTGATCCTGGGCGGTGTGTTGATGGTTGTGCCGGGCTTTTTCATGCAACGGCGCATGTTGCGGCTGACGCAGGAAACGCAAGGTGCCTCAGCCAAATCCGCGCGGCTGTTGCACGAGACGATCTTTGAGGCCGACACCGTCAAGACCTTGCGCGCCGAAGACCGCGTGGCCCGTCTCTGGGCCGAGTTGACGACGATCAGCGCCATCAAATCCTCGGAACAGCGGCGGCTCGCCTCGGTGCTGACCTTTTGGTCGCAGGGCGTCCAGCAACTGACCTATGTGGGCGCGGTGATCGCGGGCACCTATCTGGTCTTTGCCGGGCAGTTCACCGTGGGGTCGATCATCGCCGTGGGCATCCTGACGTCCCGGACGCTGGCCCCGCTGACGCAACTGGCGGGCACCATGGCGCGCTGGGGCAACGTCAAGGCCGCACTCGATGGGCTCGAGGAACTGGCCGCCGCCCCTCAGGACGCCGATCCGTCACGCACCTATCTGCGCCGCGACGCGCTGCGTGGGCATTTCGAGATGCGCGAGGTGCAGTTCCAATACGACGCCGACGGTGCGCCGACCCTCGACATTCCGGGCGTGCAGATCATGCCGGGCCAGCGGGTGGCCGTGCTGGGCCCGAACGGCGCGGGCAAGTCGTCGCTCCTCAAGCTGCTGTCGGGCCTTTACGCCCCAATCAAGGGCCGGGTGCTGATCGACGGCACCGAGATGGGCCAGATCGAACCGCGCGACTTGCGCCGGCTGATCGGCTATCTGGGACAGGACGTGCGCCTGTTCACCGGCACCCTGCGGGACAACCTGAACCTGACCCTGCTGGAGCGCGACGACACCCGCTTGATGGAGGCGCTGGATTTTGCCGGGCTGGGCGCGTTTGTGCGCAACCACCACAAGGGCCTTGACCTCGAGATCCTGGATGGCGGGCAGGGGCTGAGCATCGGGCAGCGCCAGTCCATCGGCTGGGCCCGCCTGTGGTTGCAGGACCCGAAGATCTGCCTGCTGGACGAACCCACCGCCGCGCTGGACCAGCGGCTTGAGGCGACGCTTGTCAGCCGGCTCGAGACTTGGCTGAAGGGCCGCACGGCAATCATCGCGACGCACCGCGTCCCGATCCTGTCGCTGACCTCGCGCACGTTGATCCTGCAAAACGGCCGCATGACCGTGGACGGCCCCCGGGACGAGGTGCTGGCCCATATCGCGGGCTCCGGCTCGCCGGTGCCGATGCGGGGGAAAATCGCATGAGCATCGCATCGCTGGATGGGCAGATGGAGGATCAGATGCGTGGGCCCGCCCGGCTGATCTGGATCGTGGCTGCGGCGGTGCTGGTCTTTGTCTTGTGGGCGGCGTTCGCCTGGGTCGATGAGATCGTGCGCGGGCAGGGGGAGATGATTTCGTCGTCCCGCCCGCAGATCATCCAGAACCTCGAAGGCGGCATTCTGGCCGAACTGGCCGTGGCCGAAGGCGACGTGGTCGAACCGGGCGACGTGCTGGCCCGGCTGCAATCCACCCAATTCCAGAGCCAGGCAGATGATCTGCGCGACCAGATTACCGCGCTCACCGTGCGCCAACTGCGGCTGGAGGCGGAATTGGCCGGCCAGTTCGGCTTTGACGTCCCACCCGCGCTGGCGGCGCGGATGCCCGGCGTCGTGGCCAGCGAACAGGCGCTGCTGACAGCACGCCAGACCGATTTCGTCAGCCGCCGCGAGGGGGCCGAACGCGTGCTGGATCAGGCCGCACAGGAAAAGGAACTGCTGGAGCGGCTGCTGGATCGCCAGATTGTCGCGCTGATTGAGGTGACCCGCGCCCGCAAGGCCTGGGCGGATGCCCGGATCAAGCTGGACGAGATCATCACCCAGACCGAGCTGGAGCGGGCCCAGACCCATTCCGATACGCTCAAGGAGCTGAACACGCTCCGCCAGAATTTCAAGGCCGCGCAGGATCAGCTGAACCGCACGGTGCTGACGTCACCGGTGCGCGGCGTGGTCAACAACCTCGCCGTGACGACCATCGGCGGCGTCGTGCGCCCGGGCGAAGAGATCCTGCAGATCATCCCGCTGGACGAAGAGCTGTTCGTTGAGGCGCAGATACCGCCCAAGGACATCGCCGGCGTCCGCGAGGGGCAGGAGGCAACGGTCAAGCTGTCGGCCTATGACTACACGATCTATGGCGCGCTCAAGGGGGCGGTGACGCTGGTGTCGGCCGACACGTTCAAGGACGAACGCAAGGAGGGCGGTGATCCGCATTACAAGGTGACGGTGGCCGTGGACCGAACGCAGCTGACCGAACGCCAGCGCGGCATCGCGATGCGCCCGGGCATGCAGGCCGAGGTGGAGCTGCACACCGGGGCCAAGACCGTGCTGCAATACCTGCTCAGACCGCTCTACAAATCCCGCGAAGCGTTTCGGGAACCCTGAGGGCACACGCTCAGGCTTGGGTGTCCAGCAAGATCGTTACCGGGCCGTCATTGATCAGCGACACGGCCATATCCGCGCCGAACTGGCCCGTTTCCGTGGGCACGCCAAGCGCCGCGATGGCTTCGGCGAATTGCAGGTACAGGTTTTCCGCCTCATCCGGTTTGGACGCGCCGGAAAAACCCGGACGGTTGCCGCGGGACGTGTCGGCGGCCAGCGTGAACTGGCTGACCACCAGCGCCCCGCCACCGGTCTGCAGCAGCGAAAGATTCATCTTGCCGTCGGCATCCTTGAAGAGCCGCATTTTCGCAACCTTGGCCGCCAGCGCGTCGACAATGTCCTTGGTGTCGCCCGGCATGGCGCAGATCAGGATCAGCAAGCCCGCGCCGCACTGGCCCACGACATCGCCACCCACAGTCACGGATGCCTTGGTCACACGTTGCAAAACAGCCTTCATGCGTCTTTCCAGTCGATGACATCAACAGGCTCTGCCCGGTCGGTGCGGAAACTGTTGGCGGGGTGGTCGGTGTCTGCGTAGCCGAACGAGATCGCGCAGAGGATCATCCGATCCTCGGGAATGTCGAAATGGGTGCGTACGAACGGGGCCTGCGCGGCGATGGCGGCCTGAGCGATGGACGCCACACCATGGGTGGCGGCGGCGAGGCAAAACGCGGTGACAAAGCCGCCGGTGTCCATCGCGCCGTAGGGTCCCAGCACGCGCGCCGAGGTCACGATGGCCACGTGCGGCGCGCCAAAGAGCCGGTAGTTCTCCATCATCTGCTTGGCCGACGCGACCCGGTCCCCCTTTTCGATGCCCACCGCGTCATAAAGCTGAAAGCCGCAGGCGCGGCGGCGGTCACCGTAGACGTCCGGATAGCCGTCGGGCCAGGGCATGTCGGGCGCGGGCGGCGTGGTATTCGCCGCGTCATAAAGCGCATCGCGAAAGCGGTCCGTGCCCGCGCCGCGGGTGACGATCAGCTGCCAGGGCTGCGCATTGCACCAGCTGGGGACCTGTTGGGCGGACCGCACGATGGCCTCGATCACGGTGTCGGGCACCGGGTCAGGCCGGTAGGCGCGGCAGGAATACCGCTGTGACAGGGCGTCGTCGAACGTCATCATTGCTGCAACGCGATCCCGTAGCCGATGGCCGCCGCGAGGGCGACGCCCAGCACCACTGCGATGGCGATTTTCCAGGCCGACCACGGGCGTTCGCCCTGCACGCGGCCCGTGCGACCATTCACCACAAAGCGGTAGGTTTCGCCGCGGTACTTGTAGGCGGCCAGCCAGACCGGCAGCAGCACGTGCTTGAACGTCACCTTGCCCAGCTTGGTGTCGACGGAATGGATGCGCTGGCGGTCGCCGCCGATGTCGAACTTGATGTCGCGGGCGATGATGCGGTCGATGTAGCCGCGCGCCTCTTCGAACCCGTCCTCGAGCGCGACCGCGTAGCCTTCGGCCCGAAACCCGGCGAGGAACTCGGGCGCGTAGGGCTCCATCTCCGACAGGTCCCACGGCTCCAGCGCGTCGGTGTAGCGTTTGGGCAGGGATGTGGAGGCCAGCACCAGCACATCGTCAAAGAACCGCGCGACCTTGCCCCGGGTGCGCTGCCAGCGCACCTTGGCCACGCGCACCTGCTGGCGCTTGCCGTCGCGCATCACGGTCTGCGTCTCGTAATAGACCGTGCCGCGCTCGCCGGTGTAGGCGCTGCGGGTGTCGGCATCGAAGGTCCAGTAGGGCACGTAGATGCCCTGCATCGCGCGGCCCTTGCGGGCGTAATCCTGCAAGCCGCCCGGCGCGAACCACAACCGGCCCAGCCAGTTGGTCATGGCCGCACGCGCCTCACGCTCGCTCAGCGCAAAGGGCAGCACGCCCTTGGGTTTGATATGCCGGTGCGCGCCGGTGTCCGTGACGACAGGCGTCGCGCAGAACGGGCATTCGGTGGCGTGAATGTCGGCGTCAAACTCGACCTCCGCCGCGCAATTGGGGCATTTGGAAACGCGGGTTTCCTCGATCTCCGCCTCCGGCAGGTCGGCGTTGAGCGCTGCGCGGTAGTCCAGTTCGATCAGCGTGGCGGGGCCGGTCCCGGTGCCTTCGATCAGGCCGGTATTGCCACAATGGTCGCAGATCAGGCTGCGGCCTGTCGGGTCATAGCGAAAATCGGCCCCGCAATTGTCGCAGGGAAAGCGGTGTTCCCGCGTCGGCTCGGACGCGTCGAGAGGGGGCAGCTCACTCATAACATACCGTGCAGGGCGGCAGGGGTGATGCGGCGCAGCGCGCCGTCGCCAAGGGCCGTGTGACGCCACAGGTGAAAGATCGCGTGCAGGCTGGCGGCCGACATCAGGTAAAAGTGCAGCTGCGTGATCCCCGCAACCGGCTCAACGGCGAGGTGCCATAGCGTGGCGGCGGCAACTGCGCCAAGGGCCGCATACATGGCGCGCGACAACCACGGGTGCGCGGCGCGCAACGGTCCTTCGAGCTTGGGGCCCGGCCCGTTCATCAGCCCGCGTAGCAGCGCGATGGTGCAAAGGGTCAGACCCACGAGGCCAAAGGCCCACGCCAGTACCGGCAGCGGCCCACCAGCGACAAGCAACACCAACAACAGCAGGCTCAGCCAGTGAAGCGTGATAGTGGCGGTGCGGCGCATGTGGCGGCGTCCTTTGTGGCAGGTGCTCCGCTGCACGTTACACGGATCGGTTGCCACGCCGCCAGTGCCGAATGCGCGCTCAGAGGTACTTGTGCAGCCGCTTGGGGGCCATGATGCGCAACGCGTTGTCGCGCAGCCGGTAATGACGCCAGATGTGAAAGGCCGCGTGCCCGCCCGCCACGACGCCAAGCGCGTAAAACTCAACGATATGGACCAGCCCGACGATCTCATTGGCCTCGCGGAGGCCCAGAGGCGGCGCAATGGGCAGGAACCCTCCGGCCTTGAGCAGGACGGGCGAGGTCAGCCCCAGCAGGAACCCCGTCAGCGCCACAAAGAACAGCCCCCAGATCAGCGTCAGGTGCAGCCAGCGGTGTGCGCGACGCATCCAGCCGGTCAGCTTGGGCCCCGGACGGCTCGCCAGCCCGCGCCGCATCATGTCGGCAAACCACGCGAGGCTGAGTGACACAAAGATCAACGCGAGGGTCGAATGCGCCTGAAACGCCCGCGGCCCGAACGGCGTCACATCATCAGGCTGCACCAGCAGGAACCACACAAAGAGCGGCACCATCATCCAGTGCAGCCATTTCAGGGCAGTGCGTCGTGCGGGCAGTTGCATGGCGGAATGGTGCGGTCTTGTCGCTGGCTGTCAAGGGATGGTGGCCAGACTGTCCGGGCAGCCGCATAATGCGGGGCATGGCTGACCACCAACAAAACAGCACCGGCAGGCCCGGATTGCCAGCGCTCGCGATCCTCGACGCCGATATGAAGCGGCTTGGGGTCAAGGTGGACGGGGACACGCAGCGGGCGGTGGCGCGCCGGGCGCTGCCGCTATGCGTCGCACCGGGCGAAACCATCCAGAACCAGGCGCGGGTCGCGCAGGAATGGGTGTTCGTGTCGGACGGCATCGCGGCGTCGGAGCAAAGCTGGAGCGATGGTGCCACGACCATCGCCCGCTTTTTCGAAGCGGGATCGTTTTGCGCCAATTTCACCAGCCTCTGGACGCGCGACATCGCCGCCGATGACTTGCGCGCGGTGACGCAAGTGACCGGGCTCGCCTTTCCCGACGCGTTCTTTCGCCACGAATACCTGCATGGCGGTCCCTTTGGCACCTACCTGCGGCTCAAGGTCATGGAGGCGCATGTGTTCGCCAAGGAACTGGTCTGCGCCAAGACGTCCGGCCGCACCGAAGTGCGATACCAGTTCCTGCAACAGTACCACCGCAATGTCATAGGCACCGTGCCGCAAAAGGACATCGCGCGGTTTCTGGGCATCACGCCGCAGGGTCTGTCGCGGTTTCTGCGGCGCGAAAAAGCGGCCTCCGGTTAACCCAGGTTCAGTCGCGCGCGCCGCCTGTCCTGTATGTGGAACATGCAGACCGTGACAGGAGACACCCCCGATGGCCGATCTGGACATGCCCGCCGCCCGCGACTTTGGCTGGACGCTCAAGCCCGTCTCGTCATCGCATTTCGAGATTGTCGAAAAACCGAACGGCCAGGTCTGCGTGGTGCTGAACCACGCGCTGTTGCGGGGCGTGTCAGAGGAGATGCTGCGCTGGTGGTTCCTGCATTTCACGACGCTGAAGGTGCGGCTGCGGGATGTGCCGGGCTATGACGATCAGGTCGTTCCGGCCTATTGGCTGTGGCACCCGGTCGATCACCACAGCGCGGAGCTGTCGGGACAGACGGGCCCGGGCGGCACGGCAAAGCCGGGGTGCAACATCCGCATCCGCGAGGCGATGCAATATGATCGCTACGGCTGGCGCTACAAGGTCGACCAGATGCTCAAGGTCTTCAATGTGGGCGCAAACGACTGGGCCATGGGCAAGGCTCTGCCCCTGTTCGGCCCGGTCATGGTGCTGCGCATTCAGTTCCGCGATGTGTTCGAAGGGGAGGCGCATGTCGGGGTGCATTACCACTATGAGGTCGTCATTGGTGTGCGCGGCACAGGCCCGGTATCGCGGTTCATCAACCGCCGGATCACAGGCAATTTCGGGTCCGAGTTCTTTGCCGCGTGGCAGCGCCACAATGTGATCGAGGTCGGGACGTTCGAAAACTTCCTGCCTGCGATCTACGCGCAAAAGGATGCGGGCGCGCTGGACTATGCGCCCGGTATGGCTGCCGATGTGCCGTCGCCAGAGGGGCAGGCGGGACATGACGCAGCGCTGTTTGCGCGTCGCGTTGAGGATTACCGCAGCTCGGATGACCCGCACGGCGTGCAGGCCCTCGACGCGCCCTCTTTCCTCTAGCGGGTCGCTAGACGCCCGGTGGTGGCGGTGGCGGCAGGATGGTGAACAGCTGCGCCAACTCGGTCACGTCCTCGGCCTTCATCCAGCCGTCCTGGCCTGCGGTCCAGACATAGGTTTCGCGGCTCAACTCTCCGGCACCGGCCATGCGGCCCAACTGCGCCTTGGAATAAGGGCCCTTGGTCGCGCCGTTCTCGGCCACGTGCCAGACATGTTCGACGGGCGGCGGGGGCGGTGCTGCGCGGGCAGGTTGTGGGGCAGCGGCAGCGCCAGCGGCCATGGCCTGACCCATCTGCATGCCCAGGCCTGCGCCCAGTCCCGCCTCCATCGTGGCCGCCGCCGCGCCGCCGCGCCCGAGCGCCTCGGCGGCCTGAAACTGGGTGTATTCGTTCAAGTTGCCAATCACGCCCATGGACGAGCGTTTGTCCATCACCTCTTCGACCGCGGGCGGGAGGGATACGTTTTCGATGTAAAGCTCGGGCAGCATCAGCCCGTATTCCGCGATCTGGCCCGAAATCTCCTTGGCCACAAGCTGGCCCAGTTCGCGCGTGTTGGCCGCCATATCGAGCACGGGAATGCCGGATTGGGCCAGCGTGCGCGAAAACTCCTGCACGATGATGTTGCGGATCTGAAAGCTGATTTCGTCCATGGTGAATTCGCCGTCGGTGCCGACAATCTCCACCAGGAACTTGGCCGGATCGGTGACGCGCACAGTATAGGTACCAAAGGCGCGCAAACGGACTGGCCCGAACTCCGGGTCGCGGCAGATGATCGGGTTTTTCGTGCCCCATTTCAGGCCATTGAACCGGGTGGTGTTGACGAAATAGACCTCGGATTTGAACGGGCTTTTGAAGCCGTGATCCCAGTGTTGCAGGGTCGTCATCACCGGCATGTTGTTGGTCTCGAGCATATAGAGACCAGGGGTAAAGACGTCCGCCAGCTGCCCTTCGTGCACGAATACGGCCGCTTGGCCCTCGCGCACGGTCAGCTTGGCGCCGTACTTGATCTCGTGATCCTCACGCTCAAACCGCCAGACCATCGTGTCGCGGCTGTCATCCACCCAGTGGATGACGTCGATGAATTCGCCGGAGAGGAAGTCGAAGATGCCCATGATGGCCCCCATATTGTCCGCAGGTCATGCGGCGGTGTTTCGGGGGCGATTAATACATGGATCACATGGCGGGCCAAGGGGCAGTCGCGGCGATCCGCTGCAACGCACGCGGCCCGACAAAGGGCCGCGCGGGCTGGTGGGTGTGGCCTTGGGCGCGCGCCTGTTCCAGCGCGAGGCGCAGGCGCGGATGCATCCGGCGCAGGCCGTAATCCCCCAGAAATAGGCTTTCCACCGCGAGGCCGTTGGCGCGGATGACCTCGTGACGGGGCAGCAGCAGGTGGTAGTAATCCGCCACCTTCACCCCGCGCTTGATCCGCACACCACGCCGGTCCAGCAGCCCCTTGGCGGGGCTGAGCACCTCGCGACCACAGGGCAGGATGTGCAGCACGCGGTGCTGTGGCGACAGGGTGAGCCTGCGGTCGGGGACCTGCGGGCCAAGGCAGCCCGGGGCCAGTGCGATGGGGCGCATCGCGTCGGCGTCGATTGGCACACGGCTGTGGAGCACGCGCGCAATGGGCTGCGCGCCGCTGTCCTCGGTGGAGACCAGATCGCCCGTGTGCAGCGTGGTAATCTGCCTGCGCCCGTTGGGGGTGTCGATCCACGTATCAGGACCGAAACAGGACACGAAGGCGGGGCTGTTCTGGTAGCCGCCGCTGCTGGCGTCATACTGGTAGGAACGGCCTGCATGGGTGTCGTCCTGCACGGCGTGGCCGTCAATCTCGGCCACCATGGTGGTGCCCGGAAACCCGGCCAAGTCAGCGTTGTCGCTGGTGCCGCCACCGTCGAACTCGGAAAATGCGCTGTCGTCTTCGTCCATGTTGAATACCAGAAACGCGCCGGTGTCCGGATTGACTAGGGCAATGGATTCCGGGTCGTCACTGCTGCCTTCGGTCAAAAAGTTTGTACTGTCGCCGCCAGCACCCGATTCCACGCCACCTTCGGAGGCTTCCTGCGCCCAGTCTGGCGTGGGGCCGGTGATTTCGTTGATGACAAACAGCGTCTCTCCCGGTGCCAGCACGGTGCCGGGCGGAAAGGTGTGGAACAGGCCGTCCTGTGCTGTGTCCGGCGCATTGCTGCCCGCGCTGTCGGACCAGACCTGCCAGCCGGAGATGTCCACCGGCGCGCCAGTCGTATTGGTGAACGAGACGAACTCGTCTTCCTGCGTGGTGGTGCCATCGCCGTCGGTGTCGAATTCCGGATCGGTCGTCGCGCTTTGCGTATTGTCGGCGTAGATCTGGTCAAAGATCACGCCGTTGAGTGAGGCGACCATCGGGGGGCCCTGAGAGTTCCTGCAATCGCAGGGGTATAGGGCCGCTATGGTGGATAAATCGTTTACGCCCGTGCCGCGCTCAGTTGGTGAGCGCCTCGCCTGTCTGCTCTGCTGCCAGTTGCCGCACGACGCTGCGCGCCTCTGCCCGCGCCAGACCGGGGCGCAGCCGGTCGTCATAGAGCATGGCCAGCAGCGCTTCGTCGTGATCGGTCAGCAGGGCAAATTCATCATCGTCGTTGAAGATGCTGGGCCGCGCGCCGGGGCTGTCATTGGGCAGGCCAAGGCCCTGAGCCAGCTCTTCGTGGATGCAGCTGAGGCGCAGCAGGTCGGGGTTTTCGGCCCGGATCACGGCGACCGCAGCTGTGGTGGTCGCACGCCCCTCGCCGGTGCCAAAGGCGACGACGGCGCAATAGGTGTCGCGCGAGAGGTTGCGCAGCTGGCTCAGCGGATTGCCAAGCCGCCCGGCGATCTGGTCCAGCGCCTCGCCACGGTCATCCTCGGACGCGAACACGACATAGAAATTCGGGTTGGGCGCAATGGAAACCGGATGCCCCGTCGCGCGGGCCAGACGGCGCGCGTAGCCGCGCGTGTTGCCGGTGTCGCGCATACGCTGGCTGGGCGGCACGGAGGCGCCAAAGACGAGGCCGATGCGCACCGGCGCCTCCCAGCGGCGCAACAGCGCCTCGCCACCGCCGCGTTCACCGGTCGGCTTGAACTCGTCAAAGAACGCGATCTGTTCGAAATTGCGCGCGAGCATCGTGGCGGTGAACGGCGTGTCCGGCCCGCCACCATCCTGGCGCAAGAGCCCTTGGGTCAGCTGGCTGGACTGCACCGCGCCAAAGTAGCTGCGCAGGGCCGCACTTGCCTCGGATGTGGCGCGCACGGGCGGGGGCGGTTCGGCGGCCACCGGGTCGGGCCGCGCCTGCGGGGTCAGGACCGGGGCGGTCGTCACCGGCATGTCGCAGGCCGCAAGGAGGGCTAGAGCGGCGATGCCGCTCAGCCGTCCCAATGCGCGCGGCCCGCTGCGCATCTGCCTCAGCCGGCCTCTTGCGGCACGGCGGTGGCGGCGTTGTCGCCCACACCATCCCGGCGCGCCTTGGCCGAGGCCAGCGTGTCGCGCAGCTCGGCCTCCATCTTCTTGAGCTCTTCTTCGGCGGCGGCACGCTTGGCCTTGCCCTCGTCGGCGATCTGAAGACTGTCCTGAATGGTGCCGATCAGGTCCGCGTTGGCCTGCTTGACCGCTTCGATGTCGAACACGCCACGTTCCATTTCTTCGCGGATCGTCTTGTTGCTTTCGCGCAGGTTGGCGGCATTGGCGGTGAGCAATTCGTTGGTCAGGTCGTTGGCGTCGCGGACTGCCGAGGCCGCCTCGGCAGACCGCTGAATGGTCACGGCTTGTGCCAGCTGCGTTTCCCACAGAGGCACCGTGTTGACGAGGGTCGAGTTGATCTTGGTCACCAGGCTCTTGTCATTTTCCTGCACCAGCCGAATCGAGGGCAGCGACTGCATCGTCACCTGCCGCGTCAGCTTGAGGTCGTGCACCCGACGTTCCAGATCATCGCGAGAGGCGCGCATGTCGCGAAGCTCCTGCGCTTTCATCACCTTGTCGTCTTCGGAGGCAGCCTCGACAGCGGCCTCCAGCGCGGGGATGGTCGTGTCGTCCAGTTCCTTGATCTTTTCCTCACCGGCGGCAATGTACAGCGCCAGCTCATCGTAGAATTGCAGCGTCTTTTCATAGAGTAAGTCTAGGGACTTGATGTCCTTGAGCAACGTATGCTCATGGGTCAGCAGATTATCGGTGATCCGGTCGATCTGGCCTTGGACGTCCTCGAACTTGGCGGTGAATTTGGCAAAGGGGGCCGCCCGGCCAAACAGCTTTTCCCAAAACGTGCGCTCGCGGCGCACATCCAGTTCGGACACCGAAAACCCGCGGATCGTCGTCACGATGTCGCGCAGCCCGTCGCCTGCGGGGCCCACATCCTTGTTGCGAACATCCTGCAACATGGCCTGGCTGATCTGCTGCAATTCGGCTTGCGCGGCGGAGCCGAAGGACACGATGGAGTTGGTGTCGGCCATGTCGATCTCGCCCATGCGCGACTTGATTTCGGCGCTCACGGGTGCGTCGGCCTCGGCCAGCGGCACGATGGCGGTCGCCTCGCTGGGTTCGGGCAGGATGACGGCGGTGACCTCTTCGACCTGTGCGACAACGCTTTGGGCCTTTTGGCGAACTGTTTCAGACATGGCTGATCCTTATACTTCACTGTTGTCATCGGGCGCGATGCGCACCCCTTCGCGCTGCAAACGGTCCCGCAGCACGTCGATTTCGATGTTGAGGTCACTGCGGTCATCGACCAGCAGCTTTTGCGTGCGTGCGGCGAAATTCTCGGCCAGATCGTCAAGCAGTTGGGCGTAATCCGCCTTGGCCTGCGCGTCGCGGGTGCGGCTGTAGATGTCGGCGAACTTGATCGTCGCATCGCGTGCACCCAGCAGGTAGACGCCCAGATACTTGCGCGCGGCCGTCAAGTCGCGGGGGTCTTCCTCGACCGTGCGGATCATGTCGCGGGCGGTGGTCTGGAACTGCTCCAGCTTCAGCTCCATCTGCCGGTCCTCGGCGCGTTTCATCGCGTCGGTCATGGCGCGCAGGTGGCTTTCGGCCTCGTCCACCACGCGGGCGACGCGGTCCTGCTGGAAGGTGTCGATGCCCTCCATCCCCTTGTCCCTGAGCGGGTCGATGCCGAAGGCCGCGATGTGCAGCCCGCCCGTCGCAAGGCCAAAGAGCACAGGTGCCACCAGCCCCGGCTCCACCCGGTAGGCGGCCAGCCCGATGCCCGCACCGGCCAGCACGGCGGCGACCAGCTTGCGGGGCAGGGCCGGGCGGCGCGCCACCTTGCGCTCTGCATAGGCGGCTTCGGCCCGCAGCCCCTCGCGCAGGAGCCAAGCGCCCAGCGTCAGGACGCCTGCCGAGACCAGCGCCAGCGTCAGACCGATGGCCCCGTCATTGAGCGCCAGAAACACCATCGGGATTGCGGGCAGGAACATCAGGTTGGCGCGTGCGCCCACCGGATCAACCTTTGCACGGTCAAAGGCCGGGCGCGCCTCGACCTCCGGCGCCTTCCCGTCGGGGCTGTACTTGCCGCCAAAGCGTTTGGCCATTGCCTAGAGCCCCCCCATCAGGCCGGTGGTCACGCCGAACATCAGGGCGATCAGCACCACAAAGGCGATCTTTTGAAAAGCTGTCGGTTGCATCCGGGTCCCCACCTCTGACTGTGTCAGACTATAAGCCCTTTGCACGTGCAGAACTAGTGCCGCGCGCCGGTGCGACGTTCGGCGTTCAGTTTGCGTGTATAGCCGGACTGGATCACCTCGACCGCAACGAGCACAAGGACGCTGAAGTAGAAGGTCGTCTTGGACATCGGGATCACCTCGTAGCCAAAGACCCTGAGCGCCAGCGTGTCGTCATGCATCGCATGTGCTGCGGCCTGTCCGGCCTCGCCCAGCAGCACGACGCCCACGATCAGCAGGATAAAGAGACCCAGCACCTCGTACATCCTGTTCTTTTCCAGAAACCGCGTGACCCCGTCCGCCAGCAGCAGCATGGCAAGTCCCGACAGCAGGATCGCGGTGGCCAGGATGATGAACACGTCCGTGATGGCCAGCGCCGACAGGACGGAGTCGAACGAAAAGATGAGGTTCATCAGAACGATCAGCATCACCACCTGCGTCGCCGACTTGCCGGATTTCGCTTCGACATCCGTGTCGAGGTTGTGGATGGTCAGCATGTGGCCGATCTCCTTGACCGCCGTGTACATGATAAAAATACCACCAAAAACAAAGACAACCGTGGCAAAGTTCACCCCACCTGTGAGGATGCCCTCCCAGTTCAGGATGACGAAAGGTTCGGCCAGCGCATCGATCAGCTGGATCATCGTAAAGAGCAGGATGACCCGCAAAACAACGGCCAGGATAATGCCCCAGCGCCGCACGGCGGCCTGATGTGCCACGGGCGCGCGCTGGCTCTCGATCGAGATATAGAGAAGGTTGTCGAAGCCCAGCACCGCCTGCAAAAAGCACAGCATGAGCAGGTTGCCCAGATTTTCGAGCGTCAGAAGTTCGGCCATGTCGCAGTCCCCCGGTGGCGCGTTTTTGCGCCTTGATTGGTCTTGAATTGTCAGGCGCTCAGGATTGAGACAGTGCGTGGCGGGCGCAAGGGGGAATTTTCGGGCGCTGATCTCCCGGTTGGCTCAGCCGGGCTTGCGCCGTGGGCCGGGTTTGCGCTTGCGCTGCGGGGCCTTTTTGGCGGTGCCGGTGGGGGCCTCGACCTCGAGGCCCAGCTGTTCGCGCACGATCCGGCGGCGCACCTCTTCGACGGTGCCCTGTTTCAACTCACCCAGCTGAAAGGGGCCGTAGCTGATGCGGATCAGCCGGTTGACCACAAAGCCCAGATGCTCCATCGCGCGGCGGATCTCGCGGTTCTTGCCCTCGCGCAGGCCGATGGTGAGCCAGGCATTGGCCCCTTGCTGGCGGTCGAGCGTGATCTGCATCGGCTGATATGTCTGACCGTCGACCGTGGCGCCCTTGCGCAGCGGCTCGAAGGCGGTGTCGTTGGGTGCGCCCTTGATCCGCACGCGGTAGCGGCGCATCCAGCCGGTCGCGGGCAGTTCCAGCTTGCGTTTGATCCCGCCGTCATTGGTCAGCAGCAACAGCCCCTCGGAGGTGATGTCGAGGCGGCCCACGCTCATCACGCGGGGCAGGTCGTCGGGCAGGGTGTCAAAGATGGTCTGCCGCCCCTGTTCATCGTTGTTCGTGGTCACAAGGCCCGGCGGTTTGTGGTATAGCCACAGGCGCGGCGGCTCTGGCGCGGCGAGCGGTTTGCCGTCCACGGTGATCTGGTCGGCCTCGGTCACGTTGAGCGCGGGGCTGTCGATGGTCTTGCCGTTGACGGCCACGCGGCGCGCGGTGATCATCGCTTCGGCCCCGCGGCGCGAGGCGACGCCGGCGCGGGACAGAACCTTGGCGATGCGGTCGCCCTTGGGGGTTTGGGTGGTCATGCACGCGGCTTTAGCGGTTGCGCGAGTGCTGCGAAAGGGGCAGGGCGGCAAGAATGGTGTTTCGCAGTTTCATGACCGAGGCTCTGGACGAGGCGCGCGCGGCGGCGGCGCGCGGCGAAGTGCCTGTGGGTGCTGTGATCGTGTCGCCCGACGGGCGGGTGGTGGCGCGGGCGGGCAACCGCACGCGGGAGCTGAGCGATCCGACGGCGCATGCGGAGGTGCTGGCGATCCGGGCGGCCTGTGCGGCGGCGGGGTCGGAACGGCTGGGGGGGCACGACCTTTATGTGACGCTGGAGCCTTGCGCGATGTGTGCGGCGGCCATTGCGGCGGCGCGGGTGGCGCGGCTGTATTACGGGGCGTCCGATCCCAAATCCGGGGGCGTGGCGCACGGGGCGCGGGTGTTTGACCATGCGCAATCGCACCATGCACCCGAGGTCTATGACGGTCTGTCGGCGGCCGCCTCCGAAGACCTGCTGAAGGCGTTCTTTGCCGCCCGACGCTAGCGTTTTCCGGCACGGAAAACGGCCGGAAAACGTGTCGTTTTCCGCAGCGCTCAGAGGGGGATCGGGTGCATCACTTCGGGCTCGATCACGTCAACGCCGGGCAGCCCTTCCTTCAGGACCTTGGCGTCCTGCTCGAGCATTGGAAACGTGCGGTAGTGGCAGGGAATGACCGTGCCGAAGTGGAAATAGTGGCGCGCGGCATAGGCGGCCCCGGCCATGTCCATCGTGAAATATCCGCCCGCCGACAGGATGCCGATATCGGGTTTGTGGTAGTCGCCGATCCACTGCATGTCGGCCATGATGTCGGTATCGCCCGAGATGTAGAGGGTTTTGCCCTCACCGCGCAGCACGTAGCCGCATTCCTGACCCATGTAGATTGCACCCGCATCGGTGCCGATGGACGACGAATGCGAGGCGGGCACCAGCGTTGCGGTCACGTCGCCCAGCTCGATCGTGCCGCCGCGATTGTAGGCGTGCCCTTCGACGGCGCCTTGTGCCGTCAGGTGCTGGGCCAGTTCGTAGATGCCCGACACCGGCGCGCCGGTGTCCTGGCTGATCTGTACCACGTCGGTGGTGTGGTCGAAATGGCCATGGGTGACGAGGATGTGGGTCGCGCCGTCAGTGGCCTTGCCGTGCCGGTCCTCGGGCAGCATCGGGTTGCCGGTGAGCCAGGGGTCGATCAGCAGGACCTGATCGCCGATCTCGATGCGAAAGCTGCCATGGCCAAGCCAGATGATGTTCATGGTGATCCTCCCTCTGTTGCGGACAGTGTAGCGACTGGGGCGGATTGCGGGAGCCTCCGGCGGGGATTTTTTCGGGACAGAGACGGGGGATGCGATTCGCGGCTGATTTACCTGTTGTTCAGGGAGGTTAAGGGCGTTTTGGGCCTGTCACACCCTGTGCACAAGGTGTGCACACCCTGTGCACCGGGGATGCACCGGGGGACACGGGTTAACGCAGCGTACGGTGCGGGCTTGATTGCGCGGTGCGCCGGGGTAGGTGATGCGGCATGGAATTGTTGCGCGAGATTGACGGGTATTGCGAGCGGTTGGGCGCGGGCTATTGGGCCGAGCCGGTCAATGCGGTGACCAACGCGGCCTTTGTGATCGCGGCCATCTGGATGTGGCGGCGGTCGGGCGGGGTGCCGATGGCGCGGGCGCTGTCGGTGGTTCTGTTTGCCATCGGGGTGGGGAGTTACCTGTTTCACACCCATGCGCAGGTCTGGGCGGCGATTGCGGATGTGGTGCCCATCGCGGCGTTCATCCTGCTGTATCTGTTTGCCATCAACCGCGATGTCTGGGGCATGAAGCTGTGGGTCGCGTTGCTGGGCACGGTCCTGTTCCTGCCCTACGCGGCGCTGACCATCCCGCTATGGGCCGGGGTTCCGGTCTTTGGCGTGTCGGCGGGGTATATGCCGGTGCCGACGCTGATCCTGATCTATGCCGCCCTGTTGCGGTTCCGCCAGCCGCAGGTTGCGCGCGGCTTTGTCATCGGGGCGGTGATCCTGCTGGTGTCGCTGTTTGCGCGCAGTGTCGACGAGGCGTGGTGTGCCGCGATCCCCGGGGGCACGCATTTTGCCTGGCATATCCTCAACGGCGTCATGCTGGGCTGGATGATCGAGGTCTATCGCCGTCACGCCCTTGAAGGTGCGCAGACCGCGCGGTAAAGCCGCGTGACAAGCGAAACGAGGTCCCCGACATGTCCATCGATGAAAGCACCGCCGCGCGGGTCGCCAAACTGGCACGGATCAAGGTCGCGCCGGAACAGCTGCCTGCGCTGGCCTCCGAATTCAACACCATCCTGGGGTTCATCGAACAACTGGCTGAGGTCGACGTGGAGGGCGTGGAGCCGATGACATCCGTCACGCCGCAACGCCTGAAGCGGCGCGCCGACGCGGTGACCGATGGCAGCCAGCAAGCGGCCGTGCTCGCCAATGCGCCGGATGCGCGCGAGGGGTTCTTTGCCGTGCCGAAGGTGGTCGAATGACTGAGTTGAACAAACTGGGCCTCGCGGAGGCGCGCGATGCGCTGCGTGCGGGCGATGTGACATCCGTTGAACTGACAGAAGCGTGTCTGACCGAGATCGAAGGGGCCGGGGCGCTGAACGCATTCGTGCACCACACGCCCGAGATTGCCACCGATCAGGCGCGCGCGGCGGACGCCCGGATCAAGGCCGGCGACGCGCCCGCCATGTGCGGCCTGCCCATCGGGATCAAGGACCTGTTCTGCACCAAGGGTGTGCCGTCGCAGGCCGGATCACGCATTCTCGAAGGGTTCTTGCCGGAATATGAAAGCACGGTGAGCGGCAACCTGCTGAACGCAGGTGCCGTGATGCTGGGCAAGCTGAACATGGACGAGTTCGCCATGGGCTCGTCCAACGAGACATCTGTCTATGGCAATGCGGTGAACCCGTGGAAAGTGGACGACCGGGCGTTGACGCCCGGCGGGTCATCCGGTGGCTCGGCAAGCGCGGTGGCGGCGGACCTGTGTCTGGCGGCCACCGGCACCGACACCGGCGGGTCGATCCGCCAGCCTGCGGCACTCACCGGCATCACCGGCATCAAGCCGACCTATGGGCGCTGTTCGCGCTGGGGGGTTGTCGCCTTTGCCTCGTCCCTCGATCAGGCGGGGCCGATGACCAAGTCGGTGCGCGATGCGGCGATCATGCTGGAGACGATGTGCAGCCATGACCCCAAGGACAGCACCAGCGCCGACCTGCCTGTGCCGAACTTCGAGGCGATGCTGACCGGCGACATCAAGGGCAAGAAGATCGGCATTCCGGCGGAGTACCGCATGGATGGCATGCCCGACGAGATCGAGACGCTGTGGACGCGGGGCCGCGAGATGCTGGCCGATGCGGGGGCGGAGATCGTCGATATCTCACTGCCGCACACCAAATACGCGCTGCCGGCCTATTACGTGATTGCGCCGGCGGAGGCGTCCTCGAACCTGGCGCGGTATGACGGGGTGCGCTATGGGCACCGGGCGCGGCTGGATCAGGGTGATGGCATCACCGAGATGTATGAAAAGACCCGCGCCGAAGGGTTCGGCGATGAGGTCAAGCGGCGGGTGATGATCGGGACCTATGTGCTGTCGGCGGGGTTTTACGACGCCTATTACAACCGGGCGCGCAAGGTGCGGACGCTGATCAAGAAGGATTTCGAGGACGTGTTTGCCAGAGGGATCGAGGCGATCCTGACACCGGCCACGCCGTCGGCGGCGTTTGGCCTGGGTGAGGCGTCGGATGATCCGGTACAGATGTATCTGAACGATGTGTTCACGGTGACGGTCAACATGGCGGGCCTGCCGGGCATTGCGGTACCCGCGGGGCTGGATGCGCAGGGCCTGCCACTGGGGCTGCAGCTGATCGGTCGGCCCTGGGAAGAGGGTGATTTGCTGAACACCGCCTACGCTCTAGAGGCGCGGGCCGGTTTTGTGGCCAAGCCCGGAAAATGGTGGTAGACCGGCGGCAACGAGATCCCGAAACAGGGTGAGCAGAAATGGTATTCCGTAGTGTTTTGATCGTGGGCGCATTGGCCACCCTGGCGGCCTGTCAGCCAGCCATCCCCGACAGTGGGGCGGGGGTCGTGGACCCCGGGCGCGGCGTGGGCTTTGGCGATCCGTCGACGTTGGCGGCGCGCGAGGCGCGCGCGCAGCAGTTGCAGAACGGTGGATCGGTGCCGGCAGCGCCCAACGTGGCGGCGCAGACGCTGCCGCCCGCGACATCGGCCAATCAGCAGAACGCTGTGGTGCAGACCCGGCAGCTGCCGCAGGCGCAACAGACGCAGACGGCGCGCGCGGTGAGTGATCCGGCAGGGCTGGATGCGGAGCTGGCGCAGATCGCGCAGCAGAATGACGCGGCAGCGGCGGCGGCCAATTCCGGGCAGGATGTGGTGAACGCCAGCCCGTCGAACGCGGCGCCCGTGATCCTCAACAACCCCGGCATCTCGGATGAGAACGACTTTGACGCGGTGGCCTCGCGCCGCTCGATCGAAGGGGACGCGGCGCGGCTCGAGCAGCGGCAACAACAGTACACGGTCGTGCAACCCACGGCGCTGCCCTCGCGGGCGGGCAATGGCCAGCCGAACGTGGTGCAATACGCGCTGCGCACATCGCATACCAAGGGCACACGGGTGCACCGGCGGGTGAGCATCGCCTCAGCCGCGCGCACGCAGCGCAATTGTGCGGCCTACAGTTCGGCGGATGAGGCGCAGATCGACTTTCTGGCCAGCGGTGGCCCGCAAAGGGACCGCAAGGGGCTGGACCCGGATGGCGACGGCTTTGCCTGCGCCTGGGACCCGGCCCCGTTCCGGCGCGCCGCCGGCAACTGAGCCCGGCGGCGGTGGAGGTCCACCAACATCCCTCACCCAATGCCGGCCCGCGCCGCGACGGGCTGAGCCCGCGCTTTGTGGTGTTGCACTTCACAGCGATGGCAACGGCGGAGGCGGCGATTGAGCGGCTCTGTGATCCGGCGGCGGAGGTGTCGGCGCATTACGTGATCTGCAAGAGCGGGCGGGTGACGCAACTGGTGGCCGAAGGCGCGCGCGCCTGGCATGCGGGGGCGGGCGAATGGATGGAGCTGCGCGACATGAACTCGCGCTCCATCGGGATCGAGCTGGACAATGACGGGCAGGGGCCCTTTGCCGAGCCGCTGATGGCCAGCCTAGAGGCACTGCTGGACAGGGTGCTGCATGGCTGGGACATCCCGGCGCAGAACGTCATCGGCCATTCGGATATGGCCCCGGGACGCAAGTTTGACCCGGGCCCGTGGTTCGACTGGCCCCGGCTCGAGGCGCAAGGGCGCGCCGCGCGCACCACTGCGCCCACACGAACAAGCGACACCAACCTGGAGGCCTTCGCCACGCTCGCCCACGCCGCCGGCTATACGTGTCCCACCGACCCACACGCCCTGCTTGACGCCGTCCGCCTGCGCTACCGGCCCAAGGCAAGCGGCCCGCTGGCCCCGGACGACTTCACAGCGCTCACGAAGGCCAAATCCTAGCGCCACGCATCCCCGTCTCTGTCCCCGAAAAATCCCCGCCGGAGGCTCCCGTACATGCCAAACGCACCCCGCACCCCATTGACGCCCCCCGACTGCCACACGTAAAGGCGACAGGCGCGGAGGGGCGGATGGCCGCTTACGGGCATTGGCTGACGCCAATACCCTGAGAGGAAAGTCCGGACTCCCAGAAGCAACGGTGCCGGGTAACACCCGGGCGGGGCAACCCGACGGACAGCGCCACAGAAATCAGACCACCCCGTCAAAGGGGAAAGGGTGAAACGGTGGGGTAAGAGCCCACCGCCGGGCTGGCAACAGACCGGGCATGGCAAGCCCCACCGGGAGCAATGCCAAATAGGGACCGCGCGCCGGGCAACCGGCGGGGCTGCTTCTGCCCCAGCAGGTCCGGGTTGGCAGCTAGAGGGGTGGTGGCAACATCATCCCGAGAGGAATGGTCATCACGGGGCGGGCAACCGTCCCGCACAGAATCCGGCTTACAGCCCCTCCGCGCGCACCCGCCCGACCAAGATTTTTCGGCGAAAAATCTTGTCAGCGGCGGCGAAGGGTTGACTCGGGGGGGCACAAGGGTAAAACGCGCGCTCAGACCGAATTTTCCCGCTGGCCGGCAGTGACGCCCCGCGGTGCAGGAGAGACCCGATGGCCAAGCCAACCACGATCAAGATCCGCCTGAACTCGACCGCAGGCACCGGCCACTTTTACGTGACCAAGAAAAACGCGCGCACCATGACCGAAAAGATGGTGGTACGGAAATACGATCCCGTGGCGCGCAAGCACGTGGAATACAAGGAAGGCAAGATCAAGTAAGATCGCCCCCTCTTTTCGTTTTCACACAGGCCGCGCCGCAAGGACGCGGCCTTTGTCTTTTCTGAAGGACCGCTGGGATGACAGATATGATTGACGCGTTCAGGCGACCGGGTGGGACGCTCAAACGTATGCGCAGTATTGGAACGCTTTGCGACGTCGCATCCGCGGATCAAGGCACATGTCCGCACGAGGGGCGGTGGGTGTCGTGCGAGGGCGCGCGCAGCGATGTCGACGATCTGGTGCATCTGACCGGTGAGGTCGCGCCATGATCATCCGACCCACGACAAAGGCTGACCTTGCCGCCGTCGACGCTCTGCTGGCGCGCACCTATCCCAAACTGCTCAAGGCGGATTACCCGCCATCGGTGCTGGTCACCGCCTTGCCGATCATTTCGCGGGCGCAACCAAAGCTGGTGACCTGCGGGACGTATTATGTGGTCGAGGAAGAGGGCCAGGTGCTGGGGGCCGGTGGCTGGACGCGGGACCGGGCCGACGCGACGCTGGGCCATATCCGCCACGTGGTGACAGATGACCGCGCGCTGCGGCGCGGGGTGGGGCGGGCGCTGATGGCGCATTGCTTTGACGCCGCGCGCGGCGCAGGGGTCACGCGGATGGAATGCTGGGCCACGCTGACGGCGGAGCCGTTCTATCAGGCCTGCGGGTTCGAGACCGTGGGGCCGATGGATGTGACGCTGGAGGGTGGTATTTCATTTCCGTCCATTCGGATGACGCGCAGGCTTTGACCGTTGCGCTGCCACATTGCGCGCGCTGACGCGCGCACGACATGTTTTGTGGTCCCGGCTTGACGCTCACCAAGACAGAAATCTGCCGTGCATCCACACACGCCAGAGCCTTGCCTGACAGGGCCATGCCGTCGGAACAAGCAAAATAGCCGTCTCCCCGTTCCGGGGCCCCTCGGCGATTTGGCTTGCACCGCCGTCCTGTCTCTGTCTGTCAGATCTCAGGCGCGCGCGGCTCCGAGACAGAGATCATGGCTTGGTCGTCGGGCGTCCGTCCAGCGTCGTGTAGCGGCGGGTGTTTGTCGTGCGGTCGTGGTGCAGCACGCGGTCGCGGTCGGGATAGGTCACGGTGTCTTGCGGTGCGCGCGTGCCGATCACCATGTATCGCGCCGGTTGGTCCGCGTGGTTGTGCAGGCTGTGCGCGACGGCCTCTCCGGCAGGCCAGCAGGCGCTATCGCCTTGTACCAGCACTGTGGTTTGATCGTTCTCGGTCAGGGTGAGCGTGCCCTCGAGCACAAACACCATCTCGTCCTCGTTGGTGTGCCAGTGGCTGATCGAAGAACTTGAGCCGGGCGGCAGTTCTTCGACAATGGCGCCGAACTGGGTCAGCCCGCCGGTGTCGCTGATCTGTTCAGCCCGGTAGGCGCCCAAGGGATCGTCGGCGTCGCCGGTCCTGACCTCTGCGGTGCCTGTTTTGATGACTGTCATGCGGGGTCCTTCAAACGAAAAAGGCCGGTCGCTGGGACCGGCCTTTGGTATTCGGATGTGCGCGCAGTTACTCTTGCTGGCCCATGAACATCAGCAGGAACTGGAACATGTTCAGGAAGCTGATGTAAAGGCTCAGCGCGCCATCATAGGCGGCCTTGTCCAGCCATTCCTGATCGCCATGCGAGGCGTGCGCCACATAGGTCGTCTTGATCTCTTGCGTGTAGTAGGCGGTCAGGCCGGCAAAGATCAGGATACCGATGATCGAGATCGCGAACATCATGGCGGGCGATTGCAGGAAGATGTTGATGACCATGGCCACCAGCAGGCCGATCACGCCCATGATCAGGAACGTGCCCATGCCGCTCAGGTCTTTCTTCGTGGTGTAGCCGTAGAGGCTGAGGCCGGCGAACGCGATGGCCGTCACGATAAAGGTCTGGGCGATGGAATAGGGCGTGTAGATCATAAAGATCGTGCCCATCGACACGCCGATCACGGCGGCGAAGGCGAAAAAGCCCAGTTGCACCACGGCGGCGGAGCCACGGCTCATCAATGCGCCCCAGCCAAAGAAGATAAAGGCCAGCGGGGCGAACATCAGCACCCATTTCAGGGGCGAGACGTAGAGCGTGTAGCCCAGTTGCGTCAGGTATTCACCGTTGCCAAGCGCGTATTCCGTGGGTGTCGATGTGATCGACAGACCGGAAATGGCCCAAGCTGCCAGTGCGGTGATCAACATGCCCACGGACATCGTGCCGTAGACCTTGTTCATGTGGGCGCGCAGGCCCTCGTCTATCTGGGCGGCGCGTGTTCCGGCAGCCGACCGGATCGTATTCAACTCAGCCATGTGAGACCTCCAAGAATATTACAGCTCGGGCAGATTGATCCACCCGTCGCGGATTTCCGCCCGCGTCATGCCTGAATATCTGTTCACGCGGCCCGTCTTTCAAGGTTTTTTCGCCCACAAACCCGCAGGCAGCCGCGACATTCTGACGGTTTTTGTCATAAATGCCGCATGCTGCCGCAGATTGTGGCCAATCGGGTCACCGGCGCCATGTTGCGGGCACATCCCAGACTGGTTTCGCGGCCTCGTTGTCGGCGCGGTCACGGGTCAGGCCGATATCTTCGAGCCCGGCGGCGTCGAGCCGTGCCAGCGCCCGGCGGGACCGCCAGACATCATAGAGGGTGATGAGGGAAACCAGCGGGCGCGCAGGGGCGGCGGCGGGGCGGGAACGGGTGGTCAGGTCGATCAGTGCCATGAGGCTACTCCTTGGTAAATGTGATGTATCGGGTGCGTTGCATCAACGCTCTTGATGTATATGGCGGAGTGGTGCATATTTTAAAAACGAATGTTTGTGACCCGAAGCATCAAGGATTGTGATATGCGAAATCTGGACATCACCACGCTCCGTTCCTTTGTCGCGGTGGCCGAAAGTGGCGGCGTGACGCGGGCGGCGGGCTTTCTGCATCTGACGCAGTCCGCAGTGTCGATGCAGCTCAAGCGGCTGGAGGAATTGCTGGGTCTCGACCTCTTTGACCGGTCGGGGCGCAGCATTGCGCTGACGGCGTCGGGCGAACAGCTGCTGGTCTATGCGCGGCGCATGGTGGCGCTGAATGACGAGGTGATCACGCGGCTGACCGATCAGGCCTATGAGGGCGAGATCACGCTGGGCGTGCCGCATGACATCGTCTATCCGGCGATCCCGCGCGTGCTGAAGCAGTTCCACGCGGCGTTTCCACGGGTCAAGGTGCAGCTTGACAGCTCTTATACGCGCAGGCTCAAGTCCGAGTTCGCCAAGGGGGCCTGCGATATCATCCTGACGACCGAGACGGGTATGGACGCGGGCGGCGAAGAGCTGTGCATCAAGCCGCTGGTGTGGATCGGCGCGCCGGGCGGGTCGGCCTGGCGGCAGCGGCCGCTCAAAATGGCGTTCGGGCGGCAATGCACCTTTCGGCCCCGCGTGGTGGAGCGGTTGGATATGGCGGGCATTCCCTGGGATGTGGTGGTCGAGACGGAAAGCGACCGCACGATCGAGGCCACGGTGGCCGCCGATTTGGCGGTGCACACCATGATCGAAGGCACTGCGCCGCCGCATCTGGACAAGATCGACCATGGCGGCGCGCTGCCGGACCTGCCGGCGCAGCGCATTAACCTCTATGGCGCGACAGGTGCGGCGAATGAGATACAGGACGCATTGGTTGGCTTTTTGCGCCATGCGTTCGGGGGCGGGGAGGCGGTGACCTTGCGGGCGGTGTGACCCGGTTTCGCCGGTGATTCGCTGGAATTCTGCAGAAAACAGCCCCCGTCGGCGTGTTTCCGCAAGGTTACTTTGGCCGCGAATTCCCCGGTTTTGCGCGCCGCGCTCAAGTCACGTGCAAAAATGGTTAACGCCACACGTATAAATTGCTAAGCTGTTGATCCTGTTTGCACATACCTGTGCCGATGTGACCGTGCACATTGTGCAACCGACTGATAATCAGCCAGTTTTTTGCGGCAAAGCGTCACGCGGGTACGATTGTGTTTTGCCCTGACGCTCGCGCATGCCGGGTGGTTTCGTTTGAAATATACGGGCGCACAGGTTAGCTTTCCGCCACTGGCGCGCATGTTGGGCACTGTGCCTTGCCGGTTACAATGGTCGGCGCGCACCGTACGCATCCGCTTGGGCGGCAACAGCAAAGGAATGCTGAGATGGCACATCTGGTCGACGTTCATGTAGGAAAACGTATTCGGCAACGGCGCTGGCTCATCGGCATGACGCAGCAAAAGCTGGCCGACATGGTGGGCATCAAATTCCAGCAGATCCAGAAATACGAGACCGGCGCGAACCGGGTCAGCGCATCGCGCCTTTGGGATATCGGCGAGGCGATGGGCGTTCCGGTGGCCTTCTTCTTTGAGGGGCTGCAAGGGGACGCGGCATCCGGGGCCGAGGCGCGGGGCGATGTGCCACAGGACATGCTGTCCGACAAGGAGGCGATGGACCTCGTGCGCACCTACTACGCCATCCCCGAAAACCAGCGCCGCCGCTTGTTCGAGCTGGCCCGCGTGCTGAGCGACGTGGCCTGAGCAACCACTGATCCATTGCTTGCAACGTGACCGCGCCTCTGGCAGTCCGTTTGCATGGTGATTGACTACCCTTCGCTGGCGCGTGTGGCCCATGATATGGCGGATGCCGCGCGTGAGGTGATCCTGCCGCATTTCCGCTCTGCGGCTCTGACCTCCGACAACAAGGACGCGCAGGGGTTTGACCCTGTTACGGTGGCCGACCGTGCCGCCGAACGCGCCATGCGCGATGTGCTGGCGCGGCAGCGGCCCGGGGATGCGATCCTGGGCGAGGAATTTGGCGCGCAACCCGGCGACAGCGGCCTGACCTGGGTGCTGGACCCGATCGACGGCACGCGGGGCTTCGTGTCGGGCACGCCCACCTGGGGTGTGTTGATAGCGGTGGGGCCGGAGGCGGGGCCGGGTCTGGGTCTGATTGATCAGCCCTATATCGGGGAGCGGTTCATCGGGTTTGACGGTCGCGCCGTGTTGCACGGCCCGCTGGGTCAATCGGTGCTGCGCACCCGCGCGCCACGGTCCCTGTCTGAGGCCACGCTGTTCACGACATTCCCGGAGGTCGGCACGCCGCAGGACCGCGCCGCGTTCGAGCGCGTGGCAGCGCGGGCGCAGCTGACCCGCTATGGCATGGATTGCTACGCCTATGCGCTGGTCGCCGCAGGGCATGTCGATCTGGTGATCGAGGCGGGCCTGAACGCCTACGACATTCAGGCGCCCATCGCGCTGATCGAGGCGGCAGGCGGCATCGTCACCGATTGGGACGGCGGCCCGGTGCATGCGGGCGGGCGGGCGCTGGCCGCGGCCAATGGCGAGATCCACGCCGAAGCACTGGCACTGATCCGGGGCATGCCGTGACGGAGGTGCTGATCCGCGGTGCGGCCCATCTGGTCACGATGGACGACGCGCGGACCGAGCTAGCCGGGGCCGACCTGCGGCTGCGCGACGGCGCCATCGCCGAGATTGGTACGGGGCTGGACACCACGGGCGAGGTGATCGACGCGGCGGGCTGTGTGGTCACGCCGGGCCTCGTGAACACGCATCACCACCTGTACCAGACGCTCACGCGGGCGGTGCCGGGCGCGCAGGACGCCATGCTGTTTGGCTGGTTGCGGACGCTGTATCCGATCTGGGCGCGTTTCGGGCCGGAGCACATGTATGTCTCCGCTCAGGTGGGGCTGGCGGAGCTGGCGCTGTCGGGGTGCACGCTGAGCTCCGATCACCTGTACCTCTATCCCAACGGCGCGCGGCTGGACGACACGATTGCGGCGGCGGCTGAGCTGGGTCTGCGCTTTGCCCCGACGCGTGGGTCGATGAGCATCGGGGAGAGCGCGGGCGGGCTGCCGCCCGACACGCTGGTCGAGGATGAGCCGGCCATTCTGGAGGATTGCATCCGGGTCATCGACGCCTTCCACGACCCCGCACCGGCGTCGATGTGCCGGGTGGGCGTGGCGCCCTGTTCGCCCTTTTCGGTGAGCCGCGACCTGATGGAGAACGCCGCTCGGCTGGCCCGTGACAAGGGCGTGCGGTTGCACACGCATCTGGCCGAAAACGATGAGGATGTCGCCTATTCCATCGCCAATTTCGGCTGCCGGCCGGGGCAATACGCGCTGGAGCTGGGCTGGGTCGGCCCGGACGTGTGGCACGCCCATTGTGTCAAGCTGGACCCCGGCGAGATCAACCTGTTCGCCAAGACGGGCACCGGCGTGGCCTCGTGCCCCTGTTCCAACTGCCGGCTAGGCTCGGGCATCGCACCGCTGCGGGCGATGCTGGATGCGGGCGTGCCGGTGGGGCTGGGCGTGGACGGATCGGCCAGCAATGACGCCGGCCAGATGCTGGCCGAGGCGCGGCAGGCCATGCTGCTCCAGCGGGTGGCGTACGGGGCCGACACGATGAGCGCGCGCGACGTGCTGTGGCTAGCCACGCGCGGCGGCGCGCAGTTGCTTGGGCGGCCCGAATGCGGTGTGTTGCGGCCCGGTGCGCGGGCCGATGTCGCGATCTGGGATGTGCGCGGCGTGCACAGCGCGGGCAGTTGGGACCCGGCCGCACTGGTGCTGGCCGGACCGACGAGCGTGCGCGATCTTTTCGTCGAAGGGCGCCAGATCGTGCGTGACGGGCATGTGACCACGATTGATCTGTCATTGGTCATTGCGCGGCAGAACGTGCTGGCACGGGCGCTGGCGGAGGATGCGTGAGATGCGGTGGGTGGTGGTGTGGATCTTGCTGGCGGGGGCGGCGCTAGCCGATCCCGCGACCCTGCAGGCGGTCAATGCCGAACGGGCGCAGGCGGGCCGCGCGGCGCTGATCTATGATGACCGGTTGGAGGCGGTGGCGCGGGCACACGGGCGGGACATGGCGCAGGCCGGGTTCTTTTCGCACACCGGCAGTGACGGGTCCGACATCGGGAACCGGCTGCGGCGCGGTGGCGTGCCGTTTTGCTTTGCCGCCGAAAATATCGCGCAGGGCCAGCGCAGCCTGAATGAGGTGATGCGCGGCTGGATGGGCTCGCGCGGGCACCGGCGCAACATCCTCGACCGTCGGGCGGTGACGGTGGGTGTGGCGCGTGCGCCGGGCAACCGGTGGGTCATGGTGCTTGCCGCCCCGTGCTGAGCGCGTTTTCCGTGACGGAAAACGGCCGGAAACTGTGTCAGTTTCCGCCCCGGCGTTGACCACCCACCCAGACATCCGCAATCGCGCGGTCGTCGCCCATCATGATCGTCGGAAACACCGCGTCCCAGATATCGTGGGCGCGCGCATGCCGCTGGGCAATCGCGGGGGTTGAGGCGAGGTCGAGCACGGTCAGGTCCGCCGCGTATCCCGGAGCGATCCGCCCGATCTCGTGCCCGCGATGCAGCACCTGCGCCGACCCCTCGGTCGCCAGCCACAGGAGCGCTGCAGGATGCACCGCATGGCCGCGCAACTGCGCAATCTCGTAGGCGGCCGCCATCGTGCGCAACATCGAAAAGCTCGACCCGCCGCCTGTATCCGTCGCAAGCCCGGTCGCCTGACCAGCACCGGCCAGCCCCGCAAGGTCAAACAGCCCCGACCCGATGAACGTGTTGGAGGTCGGGCAATGCGCCAGTCCCGCGCCATGCTCGGCCAGCCGGTCGCGTTCGCGCGCGCTCAGGTGGATGGCATGGCCGTAAACCCCGCGTGCGCCCAGCAGGCCATGCGCCTCGTAGACATCGAGGTAGTCCCGCGCCTGCGGATAAAGCGACGTGACCCATGCGAGCTCATCGACCTGTTCGCTCAGGTGCGTTTGCATCAACACATCCGGATGCTCGGCCCAGAGTGCGCCCATCGCGTCAAGCTGCGCCGGCGTCGATGTGGGGGCAAAGCGGGGCGTGATCGCGTAGCGCGCGCGCCCTGTCCCGTGCCAGCGTGCCAGCAGCGCCTTGCTGTCGTCATAAGCGCTTTGCGCGGTGTCGCGCAGCGCGTCGGGCGCGTTGCGGTCCATGCAGGTCTTGCCCGCAACCACCGCCATGCCGCGTGCCTGCGCCGCCTCGAACAGCGCATCGACGCCGGCGGGGTGGATGGTGCAGTAGCTGGCCATGCTCGTGGTGCCGTGGGCCAGCGCAAGGTCGAGGTAGCGCCCGGCGATGTCGGCGGCATAGGCCGGGTCGCCAAACCGCATCTCCTCGGGGAATGTGTAGGTGTTGAGCCAGTCGATCAGCCGCTTGCCCCAGGACGCGATCATCGCCGTCTGGGGATAGTGCACATGCGCATCGACAAAGCCCGGGCAGATCAGGTGGCCGTCATGGCGCGTCTCGGTGGCGTCGGCCTGCTCTGCTGTGGGACCAACGGCGGCGATCTTGCCGTCTGCGATCAGAACGGCGCTGTTTTCCAGTACGGTTACAGTGTCCTCCCACCCATCCGTGAAAGGGTTGCCGGAGGAGGTGAGAATGTGGCCGCGCAGGCGGTGGGGCTTGGACATGCGCCGCACTATGCCGTGCCGCAGCATCCGATGGCAATGGCAGGCGCGCGACCCCCATTGTCTCGCCCTGACGTGCCGCATATGTTTGATCCGAACGGCCACAGATCACCGGGGGAGGGCGCCATGACAGAGCCATCGGACGCAACCGACCCAAGCCCCGAAGACAGTGACTATGCGCTGGGCCGCAAGGACGTCTCGGCCATTCTCTATGCGGTGGATATCGAGGACCGGGCGCAGCTGACAGCGCTGATGGAGCCGCTGCATGCCGCGGATATCGCTGACCTTCTGGAGCAGATCAACGCCTTTGACCGATCCCGTCTGATCCGGCTGTATGATCGCGAATTTGACGGTGACATCCTGTCGGAGCTGGACGAGGCGATCCGCGAAGAGGTGATTGCCGTTCTCAAGCCGCATGTGCTGGCGGACGCGGTACGGGCGCTCGACAGCGACGATGTGGTTGACCTGATCGAGGATCTGGACGGCCCGCAGCAGGAACAGATCCTGGATGCGCTGGAAGACAGCGACCGGGCCATGGTCGAGCAGTCGCTGGCCTTTCCCGAATATTCCGCCGGGCGGCTCATGCAGCGCGAGGTGGTCATGGCGCCCGAGCACTGGACGGTGGGCGAGGCCATCGACCGGATGCGCAGCGCCTCCGAGGAAGAGCTGCCGCGCCAGTTCTATCATCTGGTGCTGGTGGACCCGCGGCTGCATCCGGTGGGCAATGTGACGCTGGGCAAGTTGATGCGCTCGCGCCGGGATGTGCCGCTGCGGGACCTGATCGAAGAGACGTTTCAGGTGATCCCGGCCACGCAGGACGAAAGCGACGTGGCCTATGCGTTCAACCAGTACCACCTGATTTCGGCGCCTGTCGTGGATGACGAGGGGCGGTTGATCGGGGCGATCACCATCGACGACGCGATGGCGGTGCTGGACGAGGAGCACGAGGAGGACATCCTGCGTCTGGCCGGTGTGGGCGAGGAATCGGCGCTGTCGGACAATGTGGTCAGCACCACGCGCCAGCGCCTGCCCTGGCTGGCGGTGAACTTGGTGACGTCGATCCTGGCGTCGCTGGTGATTGCGCAGTTCGATGCCGCGATTGCGCAGATCGTGGCGTTGGCGGTGCTGATGCCCATCGTGGCCTCGATGGGCGGGAATGCGGGCACGCAATCGCTGACCGTGGCGGTGCGGGCGCTGGCCACCAAGGACCTAACGGGTGCCAATGTCTGGCGGGTGATCCGGCGCGAGGTGATTGTGGGGCTGATCAACGGGCTGGTTTTTGCGGTGGTGATGGGCATTGTCGGCGTGATCTGGTTCGGTGCGCCCGACCTTGGTTATGTGATTGCGGCGGCGATGGTGATCAACATGGTGGTGGCAGGGCTCGCCGGGACGGCGATCCCGGTGATCCTCGACCGTGTCGGCATCGACCCGGCGCTGGCCTCTGGCGCGTTTGTCACCACGGTGACGGATGTGGTCGGGTTCTTTGCGTTCCTGGGCCTTGCGGCGGTGGTGTTGTTGTGAGCCGGTGTGCGGACGCTGTTTGGCGATGCCAAATTCGCCCCGCCCACCGACCCATGCGGTGCCTGTGACGGACCTTGGCGCAGAGAAGGCGCGCGTGCGCAAGGTGGCCTTTGCCGCGCGCAAGGACGCGCACGCTGCCGGTCATGCCGGGGCGTCGGGGGTGCTGTCATCGGTTCTGGCGGGCTATCGGGGCGTGCCGCTGGCCGGCTATATGCCGATCCGCACGGAGATTGATCCGTTGCCCGCCATGGCGGAGGCAGCCGCGCACGGGCCTGTGGCTGTGCCGGTGATCGAAGGTGCGGGGCTGCCCCTGCGGTTCTCGCGCTGGGTGCCCGACGGGCCCTTGCGCGACGGGCCGTTCGGGGCACAGGTGCCGGAGGTGGATGATTTCCTCGAGCCGGAAATCGTGATCGTGCCGCTGGTGGCGTTTACTGCCACGGGCGGGCGGTTGGGCTATGGCGGCGGGTTCTATGACAGGACGCTGGAGGGGTTGCGCGCCTGCCGCGCGACGCTGGCCATCGGCTTTGCCTATGCCGCGCAGCAGCTGGATGCGGTGCCGCTGGAGGCCACGGACCAGCGGCTCGACATGATCATCACGGAGCGCGGTGTGATCGAGCCCTAGAGGGGGCGCTGCCCCCGCGACCTGCGGCCGCCCCCCCCGTGGTATTTTCGGTCAGAAGAAGACAGATCGCTTGCCGTGACGGTTCGGCGCGGCATATGGGAGCGGCATGAAGATACTTTTTCTGGGTGATGTCATGGGCCGGGCCGGGCGGCAGGCGGTGACGGACCATTTGCCGAAGCTGCGCGCGGACTGGGACCTCGATTTTGTCGTGGTCAACGGGGAGAACGCGACCTCGGGCATGGGGCTGTCAGGGGCGCATGCCAAGGCGCTGCTGGAGGCGGGGGCCGATTGCGTGACGCTGGGCGATCACGCGTTTGATCAAAAGGACATGCTGCAGTTCATCGAGGCTGAGCCGCGCGTGCTGCGGCCGCTGAATTTCTCCAAGGCCGCGCCGGGCAAGGGTGCGCGGGTGTTTTCGGCAGGAGGACGCAAGGTGCTGGTGGCGCAGGCGCTGGGGCAGGTGTTCATGAAGCGGCCCTTTGACGATCCATTTTCGGCGCTGGAGACGGTGTTCCGGACGCACCCGCTGGGGGGTGCCGTGGATGTGGCGCTGATTGATTTTCATTGCGAGGCGACGTCGGAGAAGATGGCCATGGGCCATTGGTGTGACGGGCGCGCCAGCCTGATGGTGGGCACGCACACCCATGTGCCCACGGGTGATGCGATGATCTTGCCCAAGGGCTGCGCCTATCTGACGGATGCCGGCATGTGCGGCGACTATCATTCGGTGATCGGAATGCAGCGCGACGAGCCGCTGCGCCGGTTCATCACCGGCATGCCCAAGGAGCGGTTTGCGCCCGCGCTGGGCGAGGTCACCCTGTCGGGCGTCTATGTCGAGGTGGGCGCGGGCGGGCGCGCCACGCGGATCGAGATGGTGCGCCAGGGCGGCCATCTGGCCCCGGCGGGGCCATGACGGGGCAGCGGCGGCTGGTGCTGGTGCTGGTCCTGCTCGCACTGGGCGCGGGCTGGGGCCTGACCATGCCGCTGACCAAGATCGCGGTCAGCACCGGCTACAAGCATTTTGGTCTTCTGTTCTGGCAACTGGCCATCGGCGTCGCGGTGATGAGCGCCATTGCGCTGCCGCTGGGGCTGCGCCTGCCGTTTGGGCGTGCGCAATTGCGCGTTTACCTGATCATCGCGCTGATCGGATCGGTCCTGCCCAACACGGCGAGCTATCAGGCGGCGGTGCATCTGCCGTCCGGGGTGATGTCGATCCTGCTGAGCATGATCCCGATCTGGGCCTTTCCAATCGCGCTGCTGCTGGCGCTGGACCGGTTCGAGCCGCGCCGCTTTGCCGGGCTGATCGCGGGCTTGGGGGCGGTGCTGCTGATCGTGCTGCCGGGCGCGCAGATGTCGGGCAGCATCCCGGTGTTCTGGGTGGCGATTGGCCTGATCTCGGGGCTGTTCTACGCGTTCGAGGGCAACTTCGTCGCGCGCTGGGGCACGGCGGGGCTGGGACCCATCCAGGTGCTGTGGGGGGCGTCGCTGATCGGCACGCTCATCGCGTTGCCGCTGGCGCTGGCCTCGGGCCAGTGGATCGACCCGCGCCCGCCTTATGGTGCGCCGGAGCTGGCGCAGGTCATGGGATCGATCACCCATGTGCTGGTCTATGCCGGATATGTCTGGCTGGTGGGGCAGGCGGGGCCGGTCTTTGCCGTGCAGGTCAGTTTTCTCGTGACGCTGTTTGGCGTGTTCTGGGCCCGCGCCCTGCTGGCCGAGGCCTATCCGCCGGCGGTGTGGATGGCGCTGGGGCTGATGCTGGTGGGCATGTACCTTGTCCAGCCGCGCAAAGCGCCGCTTGATGCGCCGGGGACAATCGGGGACACTGGCCGCTGACCTTGCGCAGGACAGAAGGTACGGCATGGGGCTGATCGAGCTATCGCAGACGGGCAACGCGGCGTTGACCCTCACGGTCGTGGCGATCATGTTCGTGCTGTTTCTGCGCGAAAGCCTGCCCGCAGAGGTGGTGGCCATCGGGGGCGTGGCGCTGATGCTGCTGTCGGGCGCGCTGCCTTACGAGGCGGGGCTGGCGGTGCTGTCGAACCCCGCGCCCTGGACCATCGCGGCGATGTTCATCATCATGGGCGCGCTGGTGCGCACCGGCGCGCTGGAGGCGTTCACCGGCCTTGCCGACCGGCAGGCGCGCACCAATCCGTTCATGGCGATTGCGCTGCTCATGGCTTTCGTCATCGTCAGTTCGGCCATCGTGTCCAACACGCCTGTCGTGGTGGTCATGATCCCCGTCTTTATCCAACTGGCCAAGACCATGGGCCTCGCCCCGTCGCGCCTGCTGATCCCACTGAGCTATGCAGCCATTCTGGGCGGTACGCTGACGCTGATCGGGACCTCGACCAACCTGCTGGTGGACGGTGTGGCGCGGGCGCAGGGGCTGGCGCCGTTCACGATATTCGAGGTCACGCCGCTGGGTGTCATCCTTGTCATCTGGGGCATGATCTATCTGCGTTTTGTCGGGCCGCTGCTGCTGCCGGACCGCGACAGCCTTGCCGGCCTGCTGAGCGACCGCAGCAAGATGAAATTCTTTACCGAGGCCGTGATCCCGCCGGATTCCAACCTGATCGGACGCGACGTGCTGGGGGTGCAGCTGTTCAAGCGCGACGGTGTGCGCCTGATCGACGTGATCCGGGGTGACGCGTCGCTGCGGCGCAATCTGGCGGATGTGGCCCTGCAGGTGGGTGATCGGGTCGTCCTGCGCACGCAGATGACCGAGTTGCTGAGCCTGCAGCGCAACAAGGAGCTCAAGCGCCTTGATCAGGTGGGCGCGGTGGAGACCACCACGGTCGAGGTGCTGATCACGCCGGGTTGCAAGATGGTCGGGCGGTCGCTGGGTGCGATGCGGCTGCGGCGGCGCTATGGCGTCTACCCGCTGGCGGTGCATCGACGGAACCAGAATATCGGGCGGCAGCTGGATGATCTGGTGGTCAAGGTGGGCGACACCCTGCTGCTGGAGGGCGCGCCCGAAGACATCCAGCGGCTGGCCGCGGATATGGAAATGGTGGACGTGGCCAAGCCCACGCAGCGCGGCTTTCGCCGGGGGCACGCGCCGATTGTGCTGCTGGCGCTGCTGGGGATCGTGGTGCTGGCGGCCTTTGGCGTGGCGCCGATCCTGATGCTGTCGGTGTTGGCCGTGGCCCTTGTACTGGTCACCGGCTGCATCGACGCGGATGAGGCGTTTTCGTTTGTGGACGGGCGTTTGCTCGCGCTGATCTTTGCCATGCTGGGCATTGGTGCGGCGCTCGAGGCGTCGGGGGCGGTGCAACTGATCGTGGAGGCGGTGGCCCCCGGGCTGGCGATGTTGCCGCCGTTCTTGATCGTGTGGGCGATCTACCTGCTGACCTCGGTGCTCACCGAGCTGGTCAGCAACAACGCGGTGGCGGTGGTCCTGACGCCCATTGCCATCGGTCTGGCCGGTGCGCTGGGGGTCGACCCGCGCCCGCTGGTGGTGGCCGTGATGGTGGCGGCGTCGGCGTCCTTTGCCACGCCGATCGGGTACCAGACCAACATGCTGGTCTATGGGCCGGGGGGGTACCGGTTCACCGACTTCATGCGCGTGGGCATTCCGTTGAACCTGAGCGTGGGGCTGCTGGCGTCGGCGGTGATCCCGTTTATCTGGCCGTTGTGAGCGACGGGGCTGGCGATGTGTTGGCTTTTGGGTTGGATGTTCCTGCGTGATCTGCCGTTTGCAGGTTGGCTGGTCGGCCCTCCGGGGGGGATGTTTGGGGACAGAGACCGAGGGCGGCGGTTCTGGATGACTGACGGGCCCGCTAAGTGGTCGGTTTCGTGCAGTTTTTGGATCAGGGCCGACGCAAGGCGGAGAAGGCGAGGGCGAGCGTGTCACGGACCTCTTGCGGGTCGTGGCCTGCTGCGCGCTGGCTGAGCGCGAGGCCGATCTGTTCTACCACGTAGCGCGCCACGGTTGCCGCAGGCGGATCGCCTGCCCAGTCGCCCGCCGCGTGCCGCGCCTTGAAATAGGCGGTCAGGGCGGTGACCGCGCTTGCATCGATGGCCTCGACCCCGGCTCGCGTCATCGGCCCCAGACGGTGCTTGCCCGCGCGCATCTTGTAGAACACGCAGCCGGTTTCCATCTTGTCGTCCGTGCCTGCGAAATGGGTCAGGGCCGCCAGTGTGTCCTCCGGCGGCATGTCGCGGGACAGGATGTCAAAGATGTCCGACAGCACCTGCGTTGCATAACGGTCAAGCACGGCGCGCATCAGCCCGTCCTCGCCGCCGAACTGACGGTAGAGCGCGGGTTTCGACACGCCTGCCAGCGTGCAGATCGCATTCAGCGACACATCTGCCGGGTCCTGCCGCCAATAGGCGCGCATCGCCACATCCAGCGTCTTTTCGGTGTCGAGGGTGCGCGGGCGGCCCCGTTTCGGTGGATCGGACATATTTACGTACCGTATGGTATTTATTTATTGACAGGCGGGCTTTGTATTCGTACCACTTGGTACGTTAAATCTCAAGCCAAAGGCCCACAGATGGTGGGCAAGGAGTGTATGACATGAAAACGCCTTTGATTTCCGCTGCATTGGCAACGGCCATGATGGTTGGTGCGGCCAGTGCCAGTGCCAGTGACATCGACACGGTGCGCGCGTTCTATTCCGATATTCTCACCGCGCCGGCAGAAACGACGGAGGCGCGGTATTATGAGCTGTTTTCGCCCGACGTCGTGTCGATCCCGACACCGCCCGGTGGGGCCGGTGCGCAGGGGATGCTGAACACTGTCGCCTTTCTCGGACAGGTGGTGCCCGACCTCACCTGGACACCTGATGAGATCATCGAGCTTGACGGCCGCTTTGTCGTGCGCGGCACCGCGAGCGGTACGCCGGTGGGTCCATTCCTCGGGGTGGACCCGGCGACCGGCAACGGGTTCGAGATCATGTCGATTGACATCGTCACGGTCGAGGGCGGTGTCATCACCCATATCTACCACCTCGAGGATTGGACGGGTGCCATTGCGCAGCTGACATCCGAGTAGGCGCAATCACATCGGGATGGGGCGGCGCTGTCGCCCTGTTCCCGTCACGCAATCGCCTGACTGCGCCCGGCATTGCGCCCCGAAAAGATGCAACCGCCCAGAAACGTCCCTTCGAGCGCGTTGTACCCGTGATAGCCGCCACCGCCAAAGCCTGCGACCTCGCCGGCCGCGAACAGGCCCGGCACGACCTCACCGGACGCGCCGATCATCTGGCTGTCGAGATTGGTATGCAATCCGCCCAACGTCTTGCGCGTCAGGATATGCAGCTTGACCGCGATCAACGGGCCGCTGGCCGGGTCGAGCAGCTTGTGCGGCTTGGCGGTGCGGATCAGCCTGTCGCCCCGGTATTTGCGCGCGGCATGTATCGCCATCATCTGCGCATCCTTGGAGAACGGGTTGTCGACCTGCGCATCGCGCGCCTGGATCTGGGTGCGCAGATGCGCCTCGTCGATGAGGTTGCCGCCTGCGACCTGGTTCATACCGCGCACCAGCGTGCTGAGGTCATTGGCCACCACGAAATCCTCGCCGCGTTCCTTGAACGCCTCCACCGGGGCGGTGGCGCTGGACCCGGCAAGCAGCCGCTGCTTGATCACCTCAACCCAGGATTTCGAGGTGAAATCCGGGTTCTGCTCGGAGCCGGACAGGGCGAACTCCTTCTTGATGATCTTTTGGGTCAGCACGAACCAGCTGTAGTCATATCCCGTTTTGAGGATTTCGCGCAGGGTGCCCATGCTGTCAAAGCCGGGAAGGGCGGGGGGCGCGAACCGGTTGCCTTCGGCGTCGAACCACATGGAGCTTGGCCCCGGCAGGATGCGGATGCCGTGCGCGGGCCAGATCGGGTCCCAGTTCTTGACCCCTTCGGTGTAGTGCCACATGCGGTCGCCGTTGATGACGTGGCCGCCGGCGTCCTCGCTGATCGCGATCATGCGGCCGTCCACATGGGCGGGCACACCCGCCACCATGTCCTTGGGTGCGGGACCGAGGCGGTCGGTTGGCCAGACCTTGCGCACCATCTCGAAATTGCCGCCGATGCCGCCGGAGGTGACGATGACCGAAGGTGCACGCAGCGCGAAATCGCCTACCGGATCACGGTTGGTTTTCTGGCCGCGTTCCGCGCCATCATCGGCAAGGATCGTGCCGCTGACCCCTTTGGCCGCGCCGTTTTCCATGTCGATGCGGTCGACCTGATGGCGGAAGTGGAAGGTGATCAGGCCCGCGCGCTCGTGGTCTTCGCAGCGGCGCACGAACTGTTCGATGATGCCGGGGCCCGTGCCCCACGTGATGTGAAAGCGCGGCACCGAATTGCCGTGCCCGTCGGCAAAGCCGCCGCCCCGTTCGGCCCAGCCGACGACGGGGAACCAGCGATGGCCCATGGCGTGCAGCCAGGGCCGCATCTCACCGGCGGCAAAGTCGATATAGGCCTCGGCCCATTTGCGCGGCCACGCATCTTCGGGCCGGTCGAACTGGGCGCTGCCCATCCAGTCGTTCAGGCACAGCGCACGGCTGTCGCGGATGCCCATGCGGCGCTGTTCGGGCGTGTCGACCATCAGCAGGCCGCCCAGCGACCAGAACGCTTGCCCACCCAGAAAGCTGCGCGGCTCCTGATCGACGATGATCACCTGCTTGCCCCGGTCGGCAAGCTCGGCGGCGGCGGTGAGGCCCGACAGGCCGGAGCCCACGATGATGGCGTCTGCTTGGTCCATGGGATGCTCCTTCAGGCGCGGCGGAACCACAGCACAAACGGTGCCGCGACGAAATACATGGTTATGCCGTAGACCCCCGATGGCAGCGCCATGGCGCTGAACCCGTCGGCCTGACCCGAGATGAGGGCGGCCAGTGTGATGCCGAGGGTGGCGTTCTGGATCCCCGTCTCGATGCTGATCGTCTTGGCCTGGTTCCAGCCAAGGGTGACAACGCGCGCAAGCGCCAGCCCGATGAGCAGGAGGGCGAGGTTCAGGGTGATGAGCGCCGGGCCCAGTGTCGGCAGGTTGGTGGTGAAGATGTCCCAGTTGCCCGCCAGCGCGGCGACCACGATGATCACAAAGAGCAGGGTGGCCAGCCCCGACAACGCGGGGTCGATGCGCTGTGCAAAGCCGGGGGCTAAGTGGCGGATTGTAACGCCGATGGCGACGGGAAGCGTGGTGATCAGAAAGACGGCGATGGTGAGTGAGGCGACGGAGACGTCCGGCCCGGCGCCGCCCATGAACCATTCGACCGTGAGCGCGGTGAGGCTGGGTACGGTGACAAGGCTCAGCAGGCTGATCACGGCGGTGAGCGAGACGGACAAGGCCACATCGCCGCGCGCCAGCTTGGCGATCATGTTGGAGGTGACACCGCCCGGGCACAGGCTGAGCAGCATGAGACCCACGGCCAGTTCCGGCGGCAGGCCAAAGCTGGTCGCGATGCCGAAGGCGACGACCGGCAGCACGATGACCTGCGCAAAGGCACCGATGGCAAAGGCGCCCGGTGCCTTGAGAACCCGGGCAAAGTCGGCCACGGTCAGGCCGATGCCGAGGCTCAGCATGATGATGGCCAGCGACAGCGGCAGAACCACGTTGATCAGTATGTCCATGCTGTCCTCCCTGCGGCGAGGTTAGGCACGTGTGCCGTGATTGCGCAACGTTGACGCTTGGGCACAGCGTTTTCCGACACGGAAAACGGACCGGAAAACGTGTCGTTTTCCGCCTCCGCCCGGGATCAGAGTGGCCAGAAGATGAGGATGGCGGGGATCGATACGGCGACCACAATCACCTCCAGCGGCAGGCCGATGCGCCAATAATCGCCAAAGGCATAGCCGCCGGGCCCAAGGATCAGTGTGTTGTTCTTGTGCCCGATGGGCGTCAGGAACGCCGAAGAGGCCGCCACTGCCACAGCCATCAGGAACGGATCAGGCGACACGCCCAGCGATTGCGCCATCTGGATGCCTACGGGGGCCGCCACGATGGTCGTGGCGGTGTTGTTGAGTACGTCCGACAGGCTCATCGTCACGATCATCAGCACGGTCAGCACTGCCCAGGCGGGCATGCCGCTGGTCAGCGCCACGAGCCAGCCTGCGATCAGCTCGGTGCCGCCGGAGGTCTCAAGTGCCGCACCCAGTGGGATCATCGAGCCGAGCAGGACCACGACGGGCCATTCGATGTGGGTATACAGCTCCGACAGGGGCACGATTTTTGACAGCACGTAGGCCACCACCACCAGCCCCAGCGCCACGGGCAGGTAGATCAGCCCGAGGCTGGCCGCGATCACCGCCCCGGCAAACAGGCCGATGGCCAGCCACACCTTGTCATCCGCCGTCACCGCCAGCCCGCGTCCCGCCAGCGGCAGGCAGCCGAGCCAGGCGGTCACGTCCGCGCCGGTGTCGCGCGGCACCAGCAGCAGCAGGATGTCGCCCGCGCGCACGTTCGTCTTGCGGATCTGCCGGGTGATGCGCTTGCCCCCGCGCGAGATGCCCATGAGCACGGTCGACTGCCGCCAGCTGAGCCCCACCGCCTGCGCCGTACGCCCGATCAGGCGCGACTGGTCGGTCACGACCACCTCGATGATCTCGACCCCTTCGCCTGCGGCACGCAGCTTTTCCTCGCGCTTGGCGTCGGCCACGGCAAGGCCGGTGGCGGCGCGAAACTCGTCCAGCGCATCCGGCGTCGCCTCCAGCACAATCGCGTCCCCGGCCTGTAGTGTGGCGTTACGCGCCTGTCCGTAGCGGCGCTTGCCGTCGCGGATCAGGCCTATGATCGCCACGTCGGCCTTGTCCGCTTCGCCCGACAGATCGCCGAGCCGTTTGCCGATATGCTTGCTGCCCTCGGGCACGGTCAGTTCGGCGATGTACTCGGAGACGTCCTCGAGCTCGGCCGCCGCATCGCTGCGCGCCGGGATCAGGCGCCAGCCGATCAGCGCGACAAATGCGAGCCCGGCAATCGCGGCGGCCCCGCCCACGGGCGCAAAGTCGAACATGGCAAAGGGTTCGCCCAGACTTTCCTCGCGGATGGCTGCGATGATGATGTTGGGCGGCGTGCCGATCAGGGTGACCATGCCGCCGAGGATGGTGGCAAAGCTGAGCGGCATCAGGCTGAGCCCCGGTGCCCGACCCGCCTTGCGCGCGGTCTGGATGTCGACGGGCATCAGCAGGGCGAGGGCCGCCACGTTGTTCATGAAGGCCGACAGCACGCCGCCCACGGCACCCATCAGGGTGATGTGTGCACCAAGGCTGCGCGAGGCATCCACCAGCGTCCGGGTGATCAGGAACACCGCCCCCGACCGCACCAGCCCCGCCGAGACCACAAGCACCAGCGCCACCACCAGCGTGGCCGGATGGCCAAAGCCGGAAAATGCGTCCTTTGTCGGCACCACGCCCAGCACGACCCCGGCCATCAGCGCGCTGAAGGCCACGATGTCGTAGCGGAACTTGCCCCAGAGCAGCAGGCCGAACACGGCGCCGAAGAGGGCAAAGAGGATGATCTGGTCGGTGCTCATGGCCGCACCCTAGGGCGGGGCGCTGGCGCAGGCCAGCCGCTTTTGATCTGGCGGAGGAGGGGGCGCTGCCCCCGCCCGTTCCGGGCCCCCCGTGGTATTTTCAGTCAGAAGAAGACGCAGGCGGCGGCAGCGTGATGGTGCGGCGGGGCGGCGGGGACCAGTCGACGCGCGGCCCGGCGGGCACGATACCCAGCGGGTTGCGCAGCTCGGACGGGGAGAAGTAGCCGGCCTTGTAGATGTCGAAAGTGACGGTGTCGGCCACGCCGGGCACGGCATAAAGCGCGCGGGCATAGTCCCAGAGGTGGTCGTAGTCGGTAAGCCGCGCGAGGTTGCATTTGAACGCGTAGTGATAGGCCACGTCGAAGCGGGCGAGGGTGGGAAAGAAGCGCAGGTCGGCCTCACTCAGGTGGTCGCCGGTCAGAGTCGTGTGCGTGGCGAGATGTGCGTCGAGCTCATCAAGGGCGGCAAAGAGGTCGTGCACGGCCTCGTCATAGGCGGCTTGGGTGCGGGCAAAGCCCGCGCGGTAGACGCCGTTGTTGATGCGCCGGTGGATCATGTCGTTCCATTTATCAATGGCGGCCTCTTGTGCCGCGGGTACGAGGCGCCGTTTGGGATCGAAGGCATGGGACAGCATCCGGGTGATGTCGGCGCTTTCGTTGGATACGATCTGTGCGGTCTGTTTGTCCCAGAGCACGGGCACGGTGATGCGGCCGGTATAGGGGGGTGTCTGGCGCGCGTAGACCTCGTGCAGGGCCTGCACGCCCAGCAGCGGCTCGCCGTCGAACACCCAGCCCTGATCGGTGCGGCGGGGCAGGGCGGTGCTGATCGAGATGGCGTCCTGCAGCCCCAGCACGGCGCGGGTCAGCAGGGTGCGGTGCGCCCAGGGACAGTTCCACGCCACGAAGAGGTGGTAGCGCCCGGCATCGGGCGTGAACGGCCCGTCATGCGTGATCCAGTCGCGCAAGGTGCTGCGCGCGCGCTCATAGGCGCCTTGCGCCGATGTGTCCGGCCCGGGGTCCGCAACCTGATACTGCCCGTCGATCATCACGCCCATTGCGGCCTCCGTCCTTGCGCAACGCCAACCTTAGCCCAACCGCCCGCGCCTGCGACGCGCACCGCGTCTGCGCAGGCGCACAAGGCGGCCTTGAACCGCGTGCCGCCCTTGCCGTATAGCAGCGCGGACGCGATTTGGACCACGGGGGGAGGCAGCCATGGCAGGCCATTCAAAATGGGCGAACATCCAGCACCGCAAGGGGCGCCAGGACAAGATCCGGGCCAAGCTGTTTTCCAAGCTGTCCAAGGAGATCACCATCGCCGCCAAGATGGGCGACCCGGACCCCGACAAGAACCCGCGCCTGCGGCTGGCGGTCAAGGAGGCCAAGGGCCAGTCCATGCCCAAGGACAACATCGAGCGCGCCATCAAGAAGAGCCAGGCGGGCGAGGGCGAGGAATACGAGGAAATCCGGTACGAAGGCTATGGCCCCAACGGCGTGGCGGTGATCGTCGAGGCGATGACCGACAACCGCAACCGGACGGCGTCCAACGTCCGCTCGACTTTTACCAAGAACGGCGGGAACCTGGGCGAGACGGGCAGCGTCGGCTTCATGTTCGAGCGCAAGGGCGAGGTGACCTATCCGGCGGAGGCGGGTGATGCCGACACGGTAATGATGGCTGCGATCGAGGCCGGCGCCGAAGACGTGGAAAGCGCCGAGGACGGCCACCTGATCTGGTGCGCCGACACGGACCTGAACGATGTGTCCAACGCGCTGGAGGCGGAGCTGGGCGAAAGCCAGAGCACCAAGCTGGTGTGGCGGCCCACGACCACCACGGAGATGGACCTGGACGCGATGGAAAAGCTGATGAAGCTGATCGACGCGCTTGAGGATGATGACGACGTGCAGCGGGTGACGACGAATTTCGAAGCGTCGGACGAGGTGATGGAGCAGTTGAGCGACTGATCAGCCATCAGTGCGACGCGCGTCCTTAACGGGGCGGTACAGTTTGGCAGCGCGTACTGGGTTGTACTGGGCACAGCGAATAAAAAGAGTTGGATCAGCAGGGCGCAACACGTGGCGTCCCGGCGCACGGGCCGTCCTTAGATTGTGCGCCTGTGGCGGGTCGATGCATCGAGCAGCAGGGGTATCCAAGGATTGTTGAATTGCAGATGGCGGACCAAGTGCGTTTTCGCTTTCAAGGCCCAGATGATCACTTGCAGTCCAAACCGGACATGCCTGCTACGTGGCTTTGGCGGATACCCCAGTTCAATTCGGAAGTTCCTTCTTAGCCTGCGAAGTCTGACCGCGTTTATTATCGTCTTTAGCTCTGCGGCGCTGGCTGTCGGCATCTTTTTTGCTTGAGAATATCCCTAAGAAGAACGCTCAAAAACTGTATGGTCCGCCCCGCGGTTGCAAGTTGTTTGATGACGGTTTTGGCTTGCGTAAATGTATCCGGCCTCTGATCAGTGGCTGATTTTGCCAGCCAGGCCTTGATGAGATCCGCACCTCGGGTTCCAGATTACTCG
>JBCBXB010000024.1:0-21043 GCA_039816785.1 Pseudomonadota bacterium | reverse complement strand
TCCTCGGCAATCTTGCGCAGGATCCGGCGCATGATCTTGCCCGACCGTGTTTTCGGCAGGCCGGGGGCCCACTGGATCAGGTCAGGCTTGGCAATCGGGCCAATCTCCGTCCGGACCCAGACCTCCAGCTCCTTGCGCAGCTCCGGGCTCGGCTCTTCGCCGTTCATCAGGGTGACATAGGCGTAGATGCCCTGCCCTTTGACCTCATGCGGATAGCCGACAACGGCGGCTTCGGCTACGCGGGCATGCGCCACCAGCGCGCTTTCCACCTCGGCGGTGCCCATCCGGTGGCCGGACACGTTGATCACGTCATCGACGCGCCCCGTGATCCAGTAGTCGCCATCGGCGTCCCGGCGACAGCCATCGCCCGAGAAATAGTAGCCCTTGTAGTCGCCGAAATACGTCTTTTCGAACCGTTCGTGGTCGCCCCAAACGGTCCGCATCTGGCCGGGCCAGCTGTCAGCGATGCACAAGACACCCTCGACATCGTTGCCCGTGATCTCCTCCCCGCTTTGCGGGTCCAGCACCACGGGCTGCACGCCAAAGAACGGCTGCTGCGCCGATCCGGGCTTGAGCTCTGTCGCGCCGGGCAGCGGGGTCAGCATGTGGCCGCCCGTCTCGGTCTGCCAGAACGTATCGACGATGGGGCACGTGCCCTTGCCGACAACCTCATGGTACCAGGTCCAGGCCTCCGGGTTGATCGGCTCACCGACTGACCCCAGCAGACGCAGCGACGACAGGTCATATTTCTCGACCCAGTCATTGCCCGCCCCCATCAGCGCGCGAATGGCCGTGGGTGCCGTGTAGAACTGCGTCACCTTGTGGCGCTCGCACACGTCCCAGAACCGGCCTGCATCGGGGAACGTCGGCACGCCCTCGAACATGATGGTCGTGGCCCCGTTCGCCAGCGGCCCATAGACGATATAGCTGTGGCCCGTGACCCAACCGACATCCGCCGTGCACCAGAACACATCGCCGTCGTGATAGTCGAACGTGTACTGATGCGTCATCGCCGCATAGGCCAGATACCCGCCCGAGGTATGCACAACCCCCTTGGGCTGCCCGGTCGACCCGGAGGTGTACAGAATGAACAGCGGGTCTTCGGCCCCCATTTCCGCCGGGGCGGAATAGTCCGACGCCTCCAGCGCCATCTCGTTGTAATCGTAATCGCGGTCGGTCCAGGTGGTCTGGCCGCCCGTCCGCTTGACCACCAGACACTTCACACTGTCCTTGCAGTGCAGCAGCGCCGTGTCCGTGTTCGACTTCAGCGGGGTCTCCCGTCCGCCTCGGGGCGCGTGATCGGCGGTGATGACGACCGATGCGTCACAGCCGTTGATCCGCGCCCCAAGCGCGTCCGGGGAGAAACCGGCAAACACGATGGAATGAATGGCACCGATGCGAGCGCAGGCCAGCATCGCATAAGCGGCTTCCGGGATCATGGGGAGGTAAATGACAACCCGGTCGCCTTTGCGCACTCCCAGCTCTTCCAGGATGTTGGCCATCTTGCAGACAGAGCGGTGGAGGTCGCGATATGTGATATGTTGGGGCGCATCCTTAGACGTGTCATCGGGTTCCCAGATGATCGCCGTCTGGTCGCCGCGTGTGTCCAGATGCCGGTCGATGCAGTTGGCCGCCACATTCAGCGTGCCATCCTCGAACCAGCGGATGTCGATATTGCCCGGCGCAAACGACGTGTTCTTGACCGATGTATAGGGCTTGATCCAGTCCAGCCGCTTGCCTTCTGCGCCCCAGAACGCTTCGGGGTCATTTACGGATGCGGCATACATGTCGGCATAGCCCGCAGCGTCCACATGGGGGCGCCGGGCGGTGTCGTCGGACGGGGTGATAGTGGCCAGATCTGGCGCGCTTTGCATGTTCATCAGTCTCCTCCGGTGAGGGGTCAGAACCGCGTTGTTTTCGGTATCCTGACCCGTGGCGTTCCTCTTGCGCCTGTCAGAGGTGACAATACACCGATTTGTAAACAGATACTTTGTCTGCTGGTCTTGCTGTGTTTTTCTGTAAATTTTTCTTCTGCGCACTTAGGCATTTTGTAAATTCGTTTATTTTCGCCGCATTTTTTCCATGTTTTTCTGCACCGTAGCATTTTCCCGCTTTGGTAGAACGGTATCCCTTTGCATACTGTTAGCGGTGGACAGTCACAGCCCGCCCCATGTGACAAATTGTCAGCCAAGCGTGACAACCCGCCTGTCTACCCAGAATCACGGAGGGAAAAGGACCCTGAGTCGCGCTCAGACGCCCTGCGGTTCGGGCACCGCAGCGGCGGTCGCCGCAGGCAGCCAGATCTCGAAACAGGCACCCCGGTCTGCGCGGTTGCGGACCCGGATCAGCCCGCCCGCGCGCTGGATCAGCGTTTGCGAGATCGACAGGCCCAGCCCCGTCCCCTCCACCGGCTTGGTGGTAAAGAACGGGTCAAACACGTCATCCACCCGGTCCGGCGCAATGCCCGGCCCGGTGTCCGACACCATCACGCAGACGCCCGGCACATCGTCCCGCGCGGCGTCCTCGGTGGCGAGCGTCAGCGTCCCGCGCGCGCCCATCGCCTGCACCGCGTTCATGATCAGGTTGATCAGCACCTGCTGCAATTCGCCGGGATCGATCCGCACCGCCTGCCCCGCCTCCAGCCGCGTCTCGACCCGGATGTCGGACTGCGAAATCACGTGGTTGACCAGAACCAGACAGTCGGTGACCACCGGCCCCAGCGGCACGGTCTGTTCAAGGTCGGCAAACTCGCCCGGCCGGGCGAATTGCAGCAGCTTGCCCACGATGGTCTGAATACGCGCGATCTGCCGGTCGACCAGCCCCAGTTCCGTCGCGATGCCGTCCGCACGCGGCCCCAGGCTCTCGCGGATCACATCCATATTGCCCTGAATGACCGCCACGGGGTTGTTGATCTCATGCGCGACACCCGCCGTGATCTCGCCGATCGAGGCGAGCTTTTCGCTCATCACCAGCTGGCGGAACGTCTCTTCGAGCTTGTCATTGGCGCGCTGCAACTCGGCGGTGCGCTGTGCGACGCGCACGTTCAGTTCCTCGTCGCGCTCCTGCACCTGATCCAGCAGATCGTCCAGATGCCCCGCCACCTCGCCGATCTCGCCAGTGCCGCCCTCGGCCCCGTTGCGCGCCGACAGGTTGCCGCGCTGCACCAGAAACATGGTGTGCGTCATCCGCTCCAACGGGGAAAAGATCCCCTTGGCCACCCGCAGAAACAGCGGCGCCGAAATCAGCATGACCACCACAAACGCGCCCAGGATCGCAATGAACGCATTGCGCTTGGCGGTCGTGAACGGCTCTTCGAGAAATCCGACATAGAGCATGCCGACGTAGGCGCCATAGCTGTCGGTCAGCGGCAGATAGCCCGAGATATACCAGTCGTTCACCACAAAGGCCCGGTCGAGCCACGTCTCCCCCTGGCCCAGCACCTGCCCCCGCACCGCTGCCGACACGCGCGTGCCCAGGGCGCGCACATCCTCGAACAGGCGCACATTGGTCGACACGCGCACGTCCTCCAGAAACAGGGTCGCCGTGCCCTGCCGCGCGCCCCCGGCACCCGCGTCCAGATAGACCAGCGCGTTGATCGTATCGATAAAGCCCAGATTGCGGTTCAGCAGAATGCCCCCCACCAGCACCCCGTCGCGCCCCGGCAACGTCACCGGCGTGGCCGAATGAATGACCATGCCGCGATCCTCGACTGTTCGGTCGGTGGGCACCGCCGCCTCCGTCTCGATCAGCGGCAAGCGGGCGCGTTCGGCCAGATCGGGCGATATCGCCGTCAGCGCCGTGCCGGGGAATATGTCGACCTCCGTCCGGCCCTGCCCCTGCGCCGCACTGTCGATCACCGGCCAACCGGCGGCGTCGCCCTGCGGCAGGTAGTATAGAAAATCCAGCCCCAGCGCCGCCCGCTTGTCGGCAAAGAACGCCTCGAAACCCCCCGGCGGCGTCTGCGCAAACTCGACCGACCCGGCCACCGCCTGCAACTGGTCGCCCGTCTCGACCATCAGCCGCGACAGGTACTGCTCCGCGATGCGCAGGTCGCTTTCCACATTGGCGATCAGCACCTCGTCATAATCCGCCGTCCACCGCGTCATGCCCAGAAACAGCAGCAGCGGCATCAGCACCACCATCGGCGCAAGCGCGAGGATCAGCAGACGGAAACGGACGGAGTTCATATGCCCACGCTATAGCAGCGGGTTGTTTTCCGCAAAGCGCCGGAAAAAGGCGAGGTAGGCGCGGTCGGCATCGCGCGGCGCATCCTTGCCCTGCGCCCAGGCGCGCCACTCCTTTTCCACGTGATAGATGTCGTAACCCGGATAACGCAGCCGCGCCGTCTCGTAGGTTTCGGTGCGCAGCGCCGGGCCCGCCTTTTCCAGCCAGGCGGGGCGCGGTTTGACCTCTTCGGCGGTACCCTCCATCCGCGCGCGGCGCCCGATCTTGGAAAAGGACAGTTCCCGCTCCGTCTCAGCCGTCCCTGCTCCGTCCTTGCGCCACCATTTCAGCTCGATATGCGTGACGCGCCGGCCCGTCTTGATCGGCGCCACCTCGACCATGTAATCCGAGAGCATGTTGACCTCCGCCACCGCCGGCTCGATCGCCCGCAGCTTGAGGTTCGACCACGAGGTCAGCTTGCCCTTGGCCACACCCAGCACACCGCGCAGATCATCGAGCGCGAATTTCTCCGACGATCGATAGCGCAGGTTGCCCCGCTTCTGGATCATCTCATAGAGCGTCAGCGCGTATTTCGAACTCAGCGCAAACATCACTTCGCGTTGCAGCCGGGCAAAGACGGTGCTGTCCTTGATAATCTTGCGCAGCCGCTGCGGGATCTCGTATTCCAGCACCCCGTCGCGCCGCGTCGTCTCGATATTGCCGCCCAGCAACTGCACCCGTTCGATGGCGTCCTCGCCCGCGTGGGTGACCTTGACCTTGACGATGGCCCCCATCAGCCGCTCGATGGACTCGCCCACACGGTCATTGGAATTGTGCGACCCCCGCAGATCGGATTTCGCGATCACATGTGTCACCGGCTTTTCAATCGCGTCCCACGCGTTTTCCAGCAACTGGTTATAGATGCGCCGGTCGGCCAGCGTCAGCGGCGTGACCTCCACCAGGTCCACCAGTTCGCCCGGCTTGACCAGGCTCTGCGCATTTGGCCGGGCGTCAACAGTCCGGTAAGGTTGTGTCGGGCGATCTGCCATGCTGCTCTTCTCTTACCTCTGACGGGCAGTGTGACGTAAGAATAACCGCACGCGCCCTGTGCGTCTACAAAAACGGAGGCACCCAATACGTAAGGTTAGTGGCGCAAGGGGGAGTCGGCGCTTGCGCCAGGTGATTCGAAATACGCCCAGAAATCAAAGGGCTGAGTCGTGGGTCGGACTCACCCCAGATGTAAGGATAAAGGGCCACCCGATACGTAAGGTTACCCGCCCCCGGATGTACGGTTTCCCGTCCCCGTTCGTAAGCCAGACGGTCCCGGGATGTAAGGTTTGAGCACACTTTCATCATGTTTTCAACATGTTGAGGGTTGGGAACACAGAACACTCAGAAAGAAGAACAAAGGGGTGTTTTGATTTTGAATTGTCTTGGGTTTTCTTGGCTGCCCAGATGCCCAGATGCCCAACCTCATACGTAATGGGTGTCATGGCGCGCCAGAGCCGCTAAACTTCCAGAGAAGGCGGCAGCGCATGGTAATTTCCATCCCTAAGCCCCCTGCCCCGCAATTTCCGCTTTTTTCCCCGACCTGTCCAAAAGTTTGCACTTGAGGCAAACGCCCGCACCCGTCATGATTCGCTCCAAAGCCCCAAAAGAGGTCCTTATGGAGCAGTCCGCCCTTCCCCCCGTCTCCCTCGAGGAGCTGGACAAGATCGCCACACGCGCCGCGACCGTGATCGACCGGCTGCGCGACAGGCTCTATGCACCGGGTTCGCAAAAATCGCTCGACCTGCGGTTCAACGTCAAACGCGCCGCCGACATGGTCGGGCGCAGCGACAAACTGATCCGCGACGCCGAGGCCGATGGCCGCCTGCCGATGCCGGAAAAAGACCCTAACACGGGCCGTCGCACCGGGTATTCCCTGTCTGACGTTAACCGGATGCGGCAGGTGTTCGGCACCCTGCCCCACCGCGGCGACAGCGACCCGGCAATGGTCCTCGCCATCCAGAACTTCAAAGGTGGCGTCGGCAAATCCACCATGGTCTGCCATTTCGCCCAGCACCTCGCCCTCCGCGGCTACCGCGTTTGCGTCGTGGATTGCGACAGTCAGGCCAGCACAACGTCGGTCTTTGGCCTCAACCCCGACGTCGATGTCGATGAGGAGGAAGACACGCTCTACCCCTTTTTCCGCCATGGCGGGCCGCAAGACCTCAGCTATGCCCTGCGCGCCACCTACTGGCCCAACATCGCGCTGATCCCGGCAAACCTCGGCCTTTACGATGCGGAATACGAGTTTGCCGCCCGCATGGCGCGCGAACAGGTGTTCGTCCTCGACCGGCTGCGCAACGGGCTGGAGACGATCAAGGACCGCTTTGACGTCATCCTGCTCGACCCGCCCCCGGCGCTTGGCATGTTGTCGCTGTCGGTGCTGCGCGCGGCGGATGCGCTGGTGATCCCTGCCCCGCCCAACAATATCGATTTCGGCTCGACCGCGCATTTCCTCAAGATGCTGGGCGCGACCCTGAACGAGCTCGCCCGCCATGGGGGTACGCGTGATTATGCTTTCGTTAAGATCCTCGCAACCAAGATGAACGACAGTAAATCAGCGCATATGGCGATCAAACGGATGATGGACGCGGTGTTCCCCCTCGACATGTTGCAATCGGTGCTCAAGGATAGCGCCGAAATCGACAATGCCGCGGCGAACTTGTCCACCGTTTACGAGCTGACCGGCCCGGCCACCCGGACCGAGACGCACAAACGCTGCCGCGCCTATCTGGACGCCGTGTGTCGCGAGATCGAAGTGCTGATCCGCAAGACCTGGCCAAGCCATCACGCGCAATTGCGCAAGGAGGGACTGCTATGACCCGCAAGCACGACGCGATTTTCGACGATGTACTGAGCGATCTGGACACTGCCCCCGACGCCTCCGACCGCGCTGGTGCCCGGTTTCTGAAGCGCACCACCGCGATCAGCGACCGGCTGGCTGGCGAGGTCGAGGAAAAGACGCTGCGCTGGGTCGATCCGGCCCGCTGCCGCATGTGGGACCGGCACAACCGCGACTACGCCCTGCTGACCGAAGACAATTGCCGCGACCTGATCGACGGCATCCGCTCGCAGGGGCAACAGGAATTTCCTGCGATCGTGCGACCGGTGGAGGATGCGGATTACGACTTCGAGGTGATCTGCGGTGCGCGGCGCCATTTCGCCGTCAGCTGGCTCCGCGCCAACAATTACACCCAGTTCAAATACCTGGTCGAGGCGCGCCAGATGTCCGACGAGGAGGCGTTTCGCCTCGCCGATATCGAGAATCGCGACCGCGAGGATATCTCGGATTACGAACGTGCGCTGGACTATGCCGACGCCGTCGCGCGCTATTACCGTGGCAAGCAAAAGGCGATGGCCGCCCGGCTTGAGGTCAGCCAGCCGTGGCTCTCGCGTTACCTGCAACTGGCGAAACTGCCGCAGGTGATCGTCTACGCCTTTCCCAACATCCGCGAGATTCGCGAACGCAACGCGCGCGAACTCAAACCGTTGCTGTCGGCACCCGACAGCGCCCGCGCGGTGCTGGACGAGGCCGCTGCCATTGGCCGTGCGCAGGCACAGGCGCGCAGCGGGCGCAGCTCTTTCGTCGATGCGGCGACCGTGATGCGCCGCCTCACGCGGGCAGGCCGTCCACCCGCGCCCAAGCCGGAACCGACGGGCAAGACCTACCGGCGCAGCATCCACGACCGAGGGATCGAGATTTCGCGCCGCGGCCGCAAGATCCACGTTGAATTCGAAGCGGATATCAGCCGCGCGCAGCTCGAAGGGGCATTCTCCGCCTACCTCAAAGCCGAGTTCGACGACTGATCCGGGAAAATTGCCCGTGGGCAATTTTTTGGTGCGCTTGGAAGTTGCCCGTGGGCAATTTTTTGACCCGAGGGACAATGTGACCCTGAATGATGACGGCGCGGGACGCTGACAAGACAAGCTGACAGGCCACAAGAACGGGGCTGGTATCCCCCCGCAAAACCGTCCAATTTCGGGCAAAACAAGTCACGGGAGGATCGGCCATCGTCGATCTGTGGGAGGGTCTGCGCCACGCCTTTTGGCTGGTCGTCACGCTTGATGCGGAGTTGGCAGAGATTGCGCTGCGCTCGCTCCGCGTCACCTTGACGGCTTTGGTCATCGCCTGCCTGATCGCCCTGCCGCTGGCCGCTTTGCTCGCCGTGCGCCGGTTCCGCTGGCGGCGTGCCACGATCGCACTGTTGAACGCGCTGATGGGCCTGCCGCCGGTGGTTGTCGGCCTAATCGTCTACATCCTGTTCTCCCGCTCCGGGCCGATGGGCGCGTTGGGGCTGCTGTTTACGCCCACGGCGATGATCATCGCGCAGGTCATCATCATCGTGCCGCTCATCGCCTCCATCGCGCACCAGTCGCTGCGCGAACTTTGGGCCGAATACCACGACCTGTTGATTTCGATGAACGTCACGCAGATGCAAAAGATGCGCACGCTGCTGTGGGATGCGCGGCGGGCGCTGCTGACGGCGGCACTTGCGGGCTTTGGCCGCGGGATCGGCGAGGTGGGCGCGATCATGATCGTGGGCGGCAATATCGACAACGTGACGCGCGTGCTGACAACGGCCATCGCGCTCGAAACCGGCAAGGGCGAATTTGCCCTCGCGCTCGCTCTTGGCTTTGTGCTGATCGCGCTGGCGCTCGGCGTCAACCTCGCCATTCACTGGATCGGCCAGACGGAAAGGGACAGCCGGTGGTAGCGTCGCTGTTTCCATTGACCCTTCGCGCAGCCGAGACATCGCGCCGCGGCAAACGTCTGGTGGGTCCGGTCGATCTGAGCCTGGACGGGCAGGGGCTCTGCGTCGTGATGGGGCCCAACGGCTCCGGCAAGACGACGCTCCTGCGGCTGATGCACGGCACCGCGCGCCTGACTGGCGGGTCGGTCACATGGGCTTGCGACACCGACACCGCGCGGCACGCACAGGCCTTTGTCTTTCAGCGGCCCGTGGTGCTGCGCCGCACGGTCGAGGAAAACCTGACATACCCCCTGCGCCTGCGCGGCGTCGCCCGCAAGCCCGCCCGTGCAGCGGCACAGGATTGGGCCAACCGTGTTGGGTTAGAGCCGCATCTGACCCGCCGCGCCATGGTCCTGTCGGGCGGCGAGCAGCAAAAGCTCGCCATCGCCCGCGCCCTCATCACCGACCCCGCGCTGGTGTTTCTGGACGAGCCGACAGCGTCCCTCGACGGGCGCGCCATGCGCGAGATCGAGGCGATCCTGTACAAGGCCAAGGCCGACGGCACTCGCCTGATCCTGTCCACCCATGACATGGGCCAGGCCCGCCGGATTGCCGACACTGTCGTGTTCATGCTGGGCGGCAAGGTGCACGAATCCGGCCCGGCAGACACCTTTTTCGATGCGCCCAAAACGCCAGAGGCGCGCGCCTTTCTGAAAGGAGACATCGTGGAATGAAACAGACCCTGTTAGTGGCGTTTTTGATGCTTATCACCACCACCGCCCACGCCGCAGATCAGATGCGCATGGCGGTCACCACGTCCTTTCACAATTCCGGCCTCGCCGACATCCTGCTGCCCGAAATCGCGCGCGATCTCGACCTCGACGTGCAGCTCTTGGTGGTCGGCACCGGGCAGGCATTGAAACTGGGCCGGGCAGGGGACGTGGATGCAATCCTGGTCCACTCCCGCACCGCGGAAGAGGCGTTTGTCGCCGACGGCTACGGCACCCACCGGCGCGAGATCATGTATAACGATTTCGTTCTTGTCGGCCCGGCGGACGATCCCGCCGCGATCACGGACGCGACCACAGCCACCGACGCGCTCCGCCGCATCGCCGCCACGCAGGTCCCGTTCGTCAGTCGCGGCGACGACAGCGGCACACACAAGAAAGAGCGCAGCCTGTGGTCCGACGCCACCCTCGATCCGCCCGCATTCGGCCGATGGTACAACGCCGTTGGCGCGGGCATGGGGGCGGCGCTCAACACCGCCTCGGGCCTCAACGCCTACATCCTGACTGACCGCGCCAGCTGGCTGAACTTTGGCAACAAGGGCGCGCTGACGCTGCTCTTCGCCGGCGATCCCGCTCTTTTCAACCAATACGCCTACCTGCCCGTAAACCCAGCACGTCACACCCATGTCAAAGCGGACCTGACCCAAAAACTCGAAACCTGGCTCACGTCAGAGCGCGCCAAAACCCTCATCGACGGCTACACAATCGACGGCGAAACCCTCTTCGTCTTCAATGCAAAATAGGCCCTGACACGGCGCTTTTCGTTTCTTCTGACCAGAAATACCACGGGGGTGCGGGGGCAGAGCCCCCGCGTCTGTCGGATTGGCGCAGCCAATTCGAAACCACTCTCAGTGGTCCATATCCCCATGAATCGCAAACTGGTCGAGCCCCGCATCCTGCGGCTGGATGGACCGATACGCCTCGCGCACACCGGCTTCGGTCAACTCACGCGCCACGGTCAAGAGCGTGTTGGCGTCATGGTCCTCGCAGAGCGCGATCATCTGGGCCAACTCCTCTTCCGCGACGGGGCGTGCGGCCTCTGCCGACGGGGCGCCGTAATAGGTCACGAAATGTGCCGCCAGCAGGTCGGTCAGCGTCGCCAGCTCCGCCTCTTCCAGCTGCGTCACGGCGACGAATGTCACGCGCCCGCCGGTTTCCAGCCCGAACCACCCGTTGGCAAAGGCCTGTCGCGCCTTGCCGGTCAGGTCGCCTTCGCCCCAGTTCGAAAACTCGAACCCGCCCGAGATGCACCATTCCCCGGTGCGGGCGGGGGAGGCAAAGACATTCATGTCGCTTTCGTCGAAATGGATCGCACGGGCGAGTTTCATGGGCTTGACTCCAGTACAGCGGTAAGGGGGATCAGATGGGTGGTCGTGTCATCGCGCAAGAGCATGCCAAATTCCTCGTCCACGCCCAGAAACGTCCCGGTTAGAGACTGATGTGACACATCTTCGCCGACACCATGCGCCAGCCCCCGCCACTCCGAATGCAGGGGGGCGGCACCGTCGTCTTCCCACCGGTTCAGCCAGTTCAGACTGTGGCGCGCCCAGGCCTCCAGCAGGGTGGGCGGCGCCACATCGGCGCAACCTTCGGCGAACAGCGCGGTTTCGTCCGGGGTCAGCCCCATCTCGTCGGACGGGGGCACCAGCGGCAGGGTAAAGCCAACCACCAGCCAGTCCGGCACCGCCTCCGGATCCGTGCCGGAGGCCATCACCCGGAACGCGCCGCAGCGCGCGCCGTTCACCCGTATGCCACCCCACCAGTCCAGATGCACCGCCACCTCGGGCGGGGCGAGCGCGCCAAGCGCGTTCTGAAACCCCACACCGCACAGTGGCAGCATCGCCATGGCGGTGCGCAGCGGCACTTCGGGGGCAAAGACCAGCGCCGCTTCCATGTCCGACGCACCCAATTTGTAAGCGATCAGGCCCGCGTCACAGCCCAGCGTCGCGCGCATCACGGCGTGGTCGAACGCCGCATCCGGCGCCTCCTCGCCCCACATCAGCGGGGGGAATGTGACCTCGGCCACGTCGGTCATGCGGCACCTGTGGTCACGAGCCCTGCGGCGACGTCCTGAAACGCGCGGGCCTGCGCGCTGTCGGGCTGGCTGACGGTGATCGGTGCACCGCCATCGGCGGCGAGCCGGATCTGCAGATCCAGCGGCACTTCGGCCAGCAGGGGCACGCCCAGCTTTTCCGCCTCGGCCTTGACCCCGCCATGGCCGAACACGTGTTCCTCGTGCCCGCAATTCGAACAGATATGCGTGCTCATATTCTCGATCATGCCGACGATGGGCACGTGCAATTGCTGGAACATGTCGACGCCCTTGCGCGCGTCCAGCAGGGCCACATCCTGCGGTGTAGAGACGATAATTGCCCCGTCTACGGCAAATTTCTGCGCGAGTGTCATCTGCACGTCACCGGTGCCGGGGGGCAGGTCCACCAGCAGCACATCCAGCGCGCCCCATTGTACCTGCGTCATCATCTGTTGCAGCGCGCCCATCAGCATCGGGCCGCGCCACACCACCGCCTGATCCTCGTTCATCATCAGGCCGATGGACATCATCGTCACACCGTGGTTGCGCATCGGCAGGATCGTCTTGCCATCGGGCGAGGCGGGGCGACCCGACACGCCCAGCATGCGCGGCTGCGAGGGTCCGTAGACATCCGCATCCAGCAGGCCGACGCGCCGCCCCTGCTGCGCCAGCGCGCAGGCGAGGTTGGCCGACACGGTGGATTTGCCCACACCACCCTTGCCCGACGCAATGGCCAGGATACGGTCGATGCCGGGCACCTTTTGCGGACCTTTCGGTTCGGCGGCACGCTGGGGCTTGAGGTCGGGCGGGGGCGCTTTTTCGGTGTGGCCGGTGAGGATGATCGACACGGTGTCGATCCCGTCCAGCGCGCCCACCGCCGCCTCGGCCGCGGTCTTGACCCCTTCGTAGGTGGCGGCGTCCGCCGGGTTGATCTCCATCACGAAGCGTACGGCGCCGCCGTCCACGTTCAGCGCGCGCATCACACCCGACGACACGATATCGCCGCCGGGCGCGTCGATCCCCTTGAGGACCTCGAGGACCTGATCCCTGCTCACGCCTCAGTCCTGACCCGTGATCTCGCCCGTGACCGTGTGGGTCATGTCGAGGTCTTCGATGGTGATCACGGCCTTGACGGCGTAGGTCTTGCCGCCCGTTCCGGCCTCGCGCACGGCCTCTTCGATGGCCTGTTGCGAGGTCACGCCGACCTGTTTCAGGAACTTGCGCATGGACATGTTGAAATCGTCGCTCATGGCGTGGGGTCCTCCCTATCGTTGACGGCGCGCGCGTCGGGGCCCTAGGCTGGCCCCATGCGCGTCCTGGTTCTGATTTTGGCTCTGCTGCCTGCTTTGGCAATGGCGGATGACAGGCGGGTGGCGTTCCACGCCGCCCCCGCGCTGGTCGACAGCGGGTTGATCAAGCATATCGCGCCGCGCTTTTCGCTGAAAACCCAGGTGAAGGTCGACATGGTCGACGATCCCGCCGCGGCGGAGGTCGTGCTGGGTGCCGAGGGGCGCGCGCTGTTCACCGGGCTGGGCGAGACCTGGCATCTGGAGGTGCGGGGCGACGGCGCGGGCGCGAAACGCTTTGCCGACTGGCTGACCTCGCAGGTGGGCAGCCGCACGATCCAGGGCTTTGCCCCCGAGGGCGCGCCGATATTCTCCGAGCCGCAGGTACAACAGGTTGCCATCGCGCCGGTCGAGATGTCGGGCGACGCGATTGCGGGGCAAGAGGCGTCGTGGGTCAAATGCGGGCGCTGCCACGTCACGGAGCGGGGCAGGGGCGGCTTTGGCATCGGCTCCACCCCCAGCTTTTTCGTGATGCGGAGTTTCGAGGACTGGCAGGCGCGGTTCGCGGGGTTCTATGTGCTGAAGCCGCACGCGGCATTTACGCAGCTGGAAGGGGTCACCGACCCGTTCCCCATCGACCGCCCGTCGCCCATCGCACCGATCGAGCTGACGCTGGACGATCTGGAATCGATCCTGGCCTATGTGGCAGCACTTGCGCCGGCCGATCTGGGCAAACCGTTGGAGCATCAGTGATCGCGCCGCTTTGACAGGTAGTCGTCGGTGGTGCGCACGCGGGGGCGTTCGCCCGCGGCAAAGGGGTTGTCGTCGGCATGGAACTGCGCCGTCACCCGGCAATCGTCGCACATCTGGATCATGCGCAGCTTGTCGCCCGAGAACATGGCGTGATCGCGCAGTTTTTCGGTGATGCGGTCGACGGTGGATTTGGAGCCAAAGAGCGCGCCGCATTCAATGCAGGGAAACGGCTCTTCCTCGTTGAGGATGGTCTGGGTCAGGGCCGCGTCGGTGAGGTTCAGTTGCGGTGCATAGGTGATCGCGTCCTCGGGGCAGATATTGGCGCAGAGGCCGCATTGCAGGCAGGCATCCTCCTGAAAGCGCAGCTGCGGTTTGTCCGAATTGTCGCCCAACGCGCCGGAGGGGCAGAGCGACACGCAGCTGAGGCACAGCGTGCAGCTGTCGGTGTTCACCAGGACAGCACCATAGGGCGCACCGTCGGGCAGGGGGATTTGATCGGTGTCGGGATGCAGGGCGCGGGCAGCCTGCCGGGTGATTTGGCGGCGCGTGCCCATGGGCCGAACGGGCGAGGCGACCGGGGCAGGGGCCGTGCCGTCATAAAGCGCGTCGCTCATCGCGTCGGGGTCGGGCGTGTCGAGCAGCGTGGCGCGGCCCGGCCCCGCGATGGCGGCGGTCAGGGCGACTTGGGTCTCTAATGCAGGCACATCAGCCTTGGGGCCGGGCAGGAGGGTGACCGATGCAAAGCCTGCCGCAAGTGCGGCGACCGCCTCGGCATGACCGAACGCACCGATGGCCGACATCTCCAGCGGGATCACGTCGGCGGGCAGGCCGCGCCCGTGGCGGGCGCTGAGACGCACCATCTCGGCGCCGTGGGCGTCGTGGACCAGCAGGCGGGGCGCGCTGCCGCCCGCATCCAGGAACGCCTTGGCCATGGTCTGCACCCGGCGCATCGTCAGGTCCACGGGTGGCGCATCATAGGTGATCGCGCCGGACGGGCAGGCGGCAGAGCATGCGCCGCAACCGGCGCAGATCATCGGGTCGATGCTCACATGATCCCCGGCGGAGGTGATGGCGCCGGTCGGGCACAGATCAAGGCAGTTGGTGCACCCGGTCTGCTCGGCCCGCGAATGGGCGCAGAGCAAGGGCGCGGTTTTGACATACAGCGTCCTTTCGAACGTGCCAGTCATGTGCGAGGCGGCGAGGATCGCGGCAGCCACGCCCGGCGCATGGCCCGGTTCCGCCCGCAGGTAGCCGTCGCGTTTTTCGTGGGCCGGAAACAGGGGCGTGTCGCCGCGCAGATCGAGGATGATATCGCAGTGCGAGCGCGCGCCGTCCTGCGGGTCGGTGAGGGTGAACGCCCCGCGCCCGCCGGGCTCAACCTGTTGCAGGGCGTCGATGGTCACCTCGAACCGGGCAAAGGCCCCGGCGGCGCGGCGCAGCCGGCCCACGACCACGTCATAGGCGCGGGTGTCGGGGATGTCGGCGGCGTCACTCAGCAGGACGGTGACGCCCAGATGATCCTTGAGCTGTTCGGCGGCATCGAGCGCTTGCGTCGCGGGCCCGAGGATCAGGCACAGCCCCTCGCTGATCACGTCGAGCGTCTTTTCCGGTTCGGCGGGCAACATCGCGTCGGCGATCAATGCGGACATTTTGGGCAGTTTCGGGGTGGCATCATCGCTCCACCCGGCGCGGTCGCGCAGGTCGAGGGTGGGGGGCGCGGGGCGGTCGAGCGCCTCTGCCAGCTCCTCGAACACGCGGGTCTCCTGAGTGCAGCAAAAAACGGCATCGGGGTCGGCAAGGGCTGCCTGTGCCCGGTCGATCTGGGTGGTGCAGAGCGCCGAACAGGGGGGGCGGACATCCAGGCCGGAGGCCTGTGACAGGGCGTCGGAGTCGATGGTCTGTGTGCCCAGACAATCGCATGTTATCAATGATTTGACCACAGTTGCCTCCCCCATGTCAGCGGCCATGTTCGGCCCCTGTTCGCCCGTGTCAGTGCATCAGCCTAGTCATGATTCGATGCAGTTCACAAACCGTTTTCGGGTGGCGGTGGCGGGGCAGGGCGGCCCACCGTGGCCCATATGATTCGCGATTCGGTATACGGATGTATTCCCGACTGAAACGCTCATGATGGACATTATGACCCTGAGCGCGCGGCACCTCCGGACAGGCTGGCCAAAATGCCTGATCGGTGCCGTTGGGTCACGTTTCGCGGACAAGACCCTTTCGCGATGAATCTTTTGGCAGTTTGTTAATCCTCAGGGAGGACATAGGGTGATCCGAAACCCAGACCAGTATCAGTCCATGTCGTTGGGCGTCGTGTTGCGGCGTCTTCCGGGCGTGACACGCTGGGCCTCTCACAGCTGGCAGGCGGTGGCCGTTCTGCCCGGCGCCGGACCCGCCGATTGGCAGGAGTTGCGCCGCGAGGGCGACGCGGTCGAATACCACGCCGCGACCCTGCCGCTGGACCTGCACGGGGCCGAGACCGAAGCGTATCTGCACGGATTGTCCGCCGAAGTGCCCGCGATCTACGTGGTGATGCGCGAAACCACTGGCGAACAGCCGCTCGAGGTGCTGCTGGTCACGGCGTCGCCCTACGAGGCGCAGGATTACACCGACAGCGGCGAAGAGATCGTGGAAAAGGTGCCGATGCCGGGTGGTCTGATGGCGTGGGTTCAGGACTTTGTCAGTGCGTTCCACGAGGACGAGGTGTTTATCAAGCGCAAGCGTGACAAGAAGCGGACGGACCTGCGGGAGGACGGTATCGGTGATCCGCGCATTGCATCGGCGGCGGATATCTACGCGTCCCCCGCGCGGCAGCGGAGGCGGGTGCATTGAGCGAGGCGCGCGATTTCTGGTCCCGGCGGCGTGCCGGGGTTGAGGCCGAGGAACGTGCCGTCGAGGCGCGCGTGGCGCAGGCTGAGGTTGCCAAGCTCGAAGAGCGGCCCGATGAGGAGTTGCTGGCGGAGTTGAACCTGCCCGAGCCGGAAGCGCTGGACAGCCCGGACGCGGTGCGCGCGTTCCTGAAGGAAGAGTTGCCGCAGCGGCTCAAGACGCGGGCGTTGCGGCGGATGTGGCGGCTGAACCCGATGCTCGCCAACCTCGACGGGCTAGTGGATTACGGTGAGGATTACACCGACGCGGCGACGGTGATCGAGAACATGCAGACCGTCTATCAGGTCGGCAAAGGTATGATGACTGCGTTCCTTGAGGACGAGGAAGAGGAGGCTGAAGAGGCCCCCGCCGAAGAGATTGAAGAACAGGAAGAGGCGCCGCTGATGGCGGCCGCCGAACCGACCCCCCTGCCAGAACCGGAACCGGAGCCGCCTGCGATGCCGCAGCGCCGGATGCGGTTCGATTTTGATACCGCCTGATGGAAGAGCCAAAGATGACAGCCGCCGAAGACATCCAGATTGCCGACATGGATCGCGCCCGCGCCGATCTCTACAACTTTTTGGGTGCGCTCTTGGCAGGTCCGCCGGATGACATGTTGCTGAGCCAGACGGCGGGCCTGACAGGAGACGAGACCGAGCTGGGGCAGGCGATTGGGACGCTGGCGAGGCTGGCGCGGGTGACCAAGCCGAAGGCGGCGGAGAGCGAGTTCAACAAGCTGTTCATCGGGCTGGGGCGGGGCGAGTTGCTGCCGTTCGCGAGCTATTACCTGACCGGGTTCCTGAACGAAAAGCCGCTGGCGATCCTGCGGCAGGACATGGCGGCCAAGGGCATTCAACGGTCCGACACGGTGTTCGAGCCCGAAGACAGTATCGCCAGCCTGATGGAGATGATGGCGGCGATGATCGTGGGACGCTTTGGCACGCCTGCGGATGTCGCGGCGCAAAAGACGTTCTTCAACAAGCATATCGGCCCGTGGGCCGGGCATTTTTTCACCGATCTGGAAGAGGCGAAGACGTCGGTTTTCTATTCGCCCGTGGGCACGGTGGGCAAGATTTTCATGGCCGTGGAGGCAGAAGCCTTTCGGATGAGCGGCGCGGAGTGACGCGTCAGAAGGGGCGGGGAGACCTGCCCGAAACAGCGAGAGGAGACGATCGCATGAGCAAGAAAGAAGACGGTGCATCGCGCCGCGACTTTCTCAAGCTGGCCGGAACGGCAGCCCCCGCAGCAGCGGTGGCCGTGGTAACGGCAGGCGAGGCGCAGGCGGCGGCAGAGCCGGACCTGACCTCGGACAAGATGCAGGATACCGCGCACACGCGCGCGTATTTCGAGAGCGCCAAGTTCTAAGGTGCCACACAAGGACGCAACGCCCGGGAATAAGCCCGGACGGGGCCGGAGATCAGCGACTGGTTGCGTGACGCCCGACTGCTGAGAGCCATGAGAGACCAAGCGAGCCATTCGGGAACGATGGCAAGCAAGGGAGGAAGCAATAATGCTTAGGAAAAAGACCAACGGGGTTGCGCGACGCCCCCAGCGGACAAGTATCCTGACCGAGGCCGCGAACGCTTCGGTAGACCGGCGCGCGTTTCTGCGCGGATCGGGACTGGTGATCGGGGGCCTGTCGGCCATTGCCGCCACGGGCGGAACCGTCACCCAGGCCAATGCTGCCACGGCGGCAGCGGGCAAAGTGGATTTGAAAAAGACGGTGTGCACGCACTGTTCGGTCGGCTGTACGGTTGTGGCCGAGGTGCAGGACGGTGTCTGGACGGGGCAGGAGCCCGGCTGGGACAGCCCGTTCAACCTGGGCGCCCATTGCGCCAAGGGCGCCGCGGTGCGCGAGCACGCTCATGGTGAACGCCGCCTCAAGTACCCGATGAAGAAAGAGAACGGGGAATGGAAGCGCGTCTCATGGGAGCAGGCGATCGACGAGATCGGCGGCGGCATGATGAACATCCGGGACGAGAGCGGCCCGGACAGCGTCTATTGGCTGGGCTCTGCCAAGCATAACAACGAGCAGGCGTACCTGTTCCGCAAGTTCGCCGCCTACTGGGGCACGAACAACGTGGATCACCAGGCGCGGATCTGTCACTCCACCACGGTGGCCGGTGTTGCGAACACCTGGGGCTACGGTGCGATGACGAACTCGTACAACGACATCCATAACTCCAAGGCGATTTTCATTATCGGCGGCAACCCCGCAGAGGCGCACCCCGTGTCGCTGCTGCACCTGCTGCGCGCCAAGGAGCAGAACAACGCGCCGGTGATCGTGTGTGACCCGCGGTTCACGCGGACAGCGGCCCATGCGGACGAGTTCGTGCGGTTCCGGCCCGGGTCGGACGTGGCGCTGGTCTGGGGTATTCTGTACCATATCTTTGACAACGGGTGGGAGGATCAGGAGTTTATCCGCACCCGCGTCTGGGGCATGGACCAGATCAAGGAAGAGGTTGCCAAGTGGACGCCCGAGGAAGTCGAGCGTGTCACGGGTGCGCCCGGAAGCCAGCTCAAGCGCGTGGCGCGGACGCTGGCCAACAACCGCCCCGGCACCGTGATCTGGTGCATGGGTGGCACCCAGCACACCAACGGCAACAACAACACGCGCGCGTATTGTGTGCTCCAGCTTGCTCTGGGCAACATGGGCACGTCTGGTGGCGGCACCAACATCTTCCGCGGCCACGACAACGTGCAGGGTGCGACGGACCTTGGTGTTCTGTCCCACACGCTGCCCGGTTACTACGGCCTGTCGGCAGGTGCGTGGGGCCACTGGGGCCGCGTCTGGGGTGAGGATTCCGAATGGCTGGCTGGTCAGTTCGACAAGGTGACCGGCGCCGATGGCAAGGAAAAGTCGCTGCAGAACCTCACCGGTATTCCGGTGTCGCGCTGGATCGACGGTGTGCTGGAGGACCCGGAAAACACGGACCAGCCCAGCAAGGTCCGCGCCATGGTTCTGTGGGGCCACGCGCCCAACTCGCAGACCCGCATGGTCGAGATGAAGACCGCGATGGAGCAGCTGGATATGCTGGTCGTCATCGACCCGTTCCCGACCGTGTCCGCCGTGCTGCATGACCGCACCGACGGTGTGTATCTGCTGCCGGCCTGTACCCAGTTCGAAACGCGTGGCTCTGTCACGGCGTCGAACCGGTCGATCCAGTGGCGGGAAAAGGTCATCGATCCCCTGTTTGAATCCAAGCGGGACGAAGAGATCATTGCCCTGTTCGCCCAGAAGTTCGGGTTCCATGACCGCATCTTCCGCAACATCAAGCTGGAGGAAGACGGCCTGACGCCCGAGCCGGAGGACACGCTGCGCGAGATCAATCGTGGCATGTGGACGGTGGGCTACACCGGCCAGAGCCCGGAGCGGATCAAGAAGCACATGGCGAACCAGCACACGTTTGATCGCACCACGCTGCAGGCCATTGGTGGCCCCGCAGATGGCGATTACTACGGTCTGCCATGGCCCAGCTGGGGCACGCCCGAGATGAACCACCCGGGCACGCCGAACCTCTATGACATGTCGAAGCCTGTTGCCGAAGGTGGTCTGACCTTCCGCGCGCGTTTCGGTGTAGAGCGGGACGGTGATAACCTGCTGGCCGAAGGGGTCTATAGTGTCGGGTCGGAAATTCAGGACGGCTATCCTGAGTTCACGATGCAGATGCTGATGGACCTTGGCTGGGACGGTGATCTGACGGACGAGGAACGCGCCGCGATTGACGCGGTTGCCGGTCCGGGGACCAACTGGAAGACCGACCTGTCGGGCGGCATCCAGCGGGTCGCGATCAAGCATGGCTGTGCGCCCTTCGGCAACGCCAAGGCCCGCGCGGTTGTGTGGACCTTCCCCGATCCGGTGCCTGTCCACCGCGAGCCTCTGTATTCGAACCGCAGGGACCTTGTGGCCGACTATCCCACCTACGAAGACCGGAAGTTCTATCGCCTGCCGACGATGTACGCATCGATCCAGAAGCAGGATTTTTCGAAGGACTACCCGATCATCCTCACCTCCGGCCGGTTGGTCGAGTACGAGGGCGGCGGGGACGAAACCCGGTCAAACCCGTGGCTGGCCGAGCTGCAGCAGGACATGTTTGTCGAGATCAACCCGCGTGACGCCAACAACCTTGGTGTGCGGGACGGCAGTCAGGTCTGGGTCGAAGGGCCCGAAGGCGGCAAGGTCAAGGTTATGGCGATGGTCACCAACCGGGTGGGCGAGGGCGTGGCCTTTATGCCCTTCCACTTTGGCGGTCATTTCCAGGGAGAGGATCAACGCTCGAAATATCCCGAGGGCGCCGATCCGTATGTGTTGGGCGAAAGCACCAACACGGCCCAGACCTATGGCTATGATTCAGTAACCCAGATGCAAGAGACCAAAGCGACTCTTTGCAAAATCTGGACAGCGTAAGG
>JBCBXB010000018.1:0-63325 GCA_039816785.1 Pseudomonadota bacterium | reverse complement strand
TGGGCTCAAGGACTAAGCCGCTCGCGCGGCAATGGCGCTTGTGGCTGACGTATTGAACCATCTCACATGTTGGCGGATTTTGCGAACTGACTGACCTGCCTGACGATTGAGGTTTCTCAATCGGACAGGAGGTTTCCATGACACAGGAGAAGATGAGCCCGCTGCGTGCGCGGATGATCGAGGACATGCGCATTCGCGGGATGGCGGAGAAGTCACAGAAAGCTCACATCCGAGCGCTCAAGGATTTCACGGCGTTTCTGGGACGGTCTCCCGACACGGCAACGCCGGACGAGTTGCGGGCCTATCAGCTTCATATGACCGACAGCGAGGTGACGCCGTCGGTCTACAACGCCCGGATCACGGCGTTGAGGTTCTTCTTCGGCATGACTTGCGACCGCGAGGACATGAAGAAGTACATGCGGTTCCGCACCGAGCCACGCAAGCTGCCGATTGTGCTGAGTTTCGAGGAGGTGTCAGCCGTTCTGGCCTCGGCGCCGGGGCCGGGTCTCAAATACCGGGCCGCGCTCGGCATTGGATATGGCGCGGGGTTGCGCGCTTCCGAAGTGACCAACCTGAAGGTCCGAGACATCGACAGTGACCGTATGCTGATCCATGTCGAGCGCGGTAAAGGCGGCAAGGATCGCGACGTGATGCTGTCGCCCTCATTGCTCGAGCTTCTACGCGACTATTGGCGCGAGGCGCGTCCGCGAGGCTGGTTGTTCCCTGGTCAGAGCCGGGTTGAGCCCATGTCGCCCCGATCCTTAAACCGGGCTTTCAACTCGGCCAAGCGCATGGCCGGGATCAAGAAGCCCGCCACGCTGCACTCGCTCAGGCACAGCTTTGCCACGCACCTGTTGGAGGCCGATACGGACGTGCGCGTGATCCAGGTCTTACTCGGCCACGCCAAGCTGACTACGACGGCGCGATACACCCACGTGGCGACCAAGACGCTGGGCAAGGTCGCCAGCCCGTTCGAGCATATGCGAGATGTGACCTGACGGAGCGATTGGCGTGCCACGGCACGCGCTGGAGGTTGCGGACATCTTCAGGTCTCATGGCCCCGCTTACCGGCGGGCCAATGCCGGGCATGTCAGCCTGATCCAGCTCAAGGTGATGTCTGCAATCGAAGCCTGCCGGACAGAGAGGCTCGGCGGACACGTCGCCGCCTGCGCCAAGTGCGGGCACCAGCATATCGCGTATAACTCGTGCAAGAACCGGCATTGCCCGAAGTGCCAGGGCCCGGCGGCGCGCGACTGGATGGAGGCGCGGGCCGAAGACCTGCTGCCGGTCGAGTATTTCCACCTCGTCTTCACGCTGCCAGCCGAGATCGCCCGCATCGCCTATTGGAACAAGCGGGCGGTTTATGGACTGCTGTTCAAATCATCGGCCGAGACAGTGACAACTATTGCCGCTGATCCCAAGCGCCTCGGCGCCCGCGTCGGCATGACCAGTGTGTTGCATACTTGGGGATCAGCGATGACACATCATCCGCATGTGCACATGATCGTGCCGGGCGGCGGTCTCTCGTCAGACGGGACCAAGTGGGTCGCCTGCAAGCCGGGCTTCTTTCTGCATGTGCGGGTTTTGTCGCGGCTGTTTCGGCGGCTGTTCATTGACGGGCTCATGGCGCTGCACCGCGCGGGATGTCTCTCCTTCTTTGGTAACTTGAGTGGACTGACCGATGCCGAAGCCTTCGCCGAATGGCTTGCCCCGTTCCGCAAGACCGAATGGGTCGTGTACGCCAAACCGCCCTTCGGCGGCCCCGAAGCGGTGCTGGCCTATCTCAGCCGATACACGCACCGCGTCGCTATCTCAAACCAACGCCTCGTCAGCGCCGATGCCGATACCGTGGCGTTCCACTGGAAGGATTACAGGATCAAGCGTGGCGACCGCATGAAGGTTATGCGGCTGCGAACTGGCGAGTTTATCCGCCGTTTCCTGCTCCACGTCCTGCCCGATGGCTTCCATCGCATCCGCCACTATGGCCTGCTGGCCAGCGCCACCCGCAAAACCAACATCGCGAAGATCCGCACATTGCTCGGCGCTGAAGCCGGCGCCCAGGAAGACACACCCATCACCGAAACCATCGCGCTGACATTGCGTGAGCCATGCCCAGACTGCGGCGGGCAAATGCGCATCATAGAGACCTTCAGGCGCGGCGAGGTTCCGCGATCTCGCGCTCCACCCAGGAAACAGGCCGCATGACGAGGCGCACATTCATACTGTTCACCAAACACCGGATAGCCAAGCCAGGCCGGCTGATCTCGTTTGTCTGCCGCGATCGTAAAAGCAGCGCCAAGGGCAAGCGACGTCACAAATCAGCATCATACCGGGGCAAAAAACCAGGAATGAAGTCGGATGTAGCAATCTTCGAATCTCAATCCGTACGCGGCAAAACCATCCCGATCATAGCTGACCGCAAACTTTCCCCATAGGTCCCACCCAGCCCCCGCGGCTTCCTCCCTGAGAGGTTTGTCAACGCGGGCCACACGCACACCCAGCCGATCCCGATTACCATGGCCCGCCTCGAAAAACCTTCATCGCAGCCGTCATCCGATCAAACTTTGCAAAGCCCGCTTCCTTCGCTCGGCGGTCATTTGACCAAAATGCAGAACCAGACCGCCTTGCCCCCCAACCTCACCCGGCCCTCCTCAGAGCACGCCAATCTCGGCCAACGCCCGGTTCAGTTCCACGGGCAGCGGTTCTTCGCTGGCGCGGCCCTTGGGCAGGTCGGGCGGGCTGTCTTCGGGTTTGAGGTAGCGCCAGCCCTGGAACGGGCGTTTGAGCGCAGATTGCACGCGGATCAGTTCGGGGTCCGACACGATGGCGCAACGGCGGATGCCGTCCTGGCCGATCACCTCGTCCAGCCTCAGGATACGCTGGCGGCAGGTCAGCACGCCCTTGACCACCCAGAAAATCGAGCCGCCGTTGAGGATCTCGGCCTCGCGCTTGGGCCACATCCGGGTCACGTGGCGCGGATAGCCATCCGCCGTCTGCGCCCGCTTGGTCGACTGCCACGCCACGAGGTCGTCAAAGCTGTCGCTGCCGACGCTCAACTTGATCAGATTGACGGTTTTATCCACAGACTCACCTTTCGCCCACACCAAATATTGTAGCGCGCCGCACACAGACTGCAACCTGTTGTGGTTTTCGAGCCGCTAGATTTGGTGGTTCTAAGGTCAAGTACATCTATCTGTTGTGGTTTCCGTCAGAAATGGTAGCTTATTCCCCTGCACAGCTGCCGACAGAATCGGCGGCCTCCATGAGGGTTCTCCGATGACACGCTTTGCCGCGCCGATTGCCGAACAGATCTGGGACATGAAGTACCGGTTCAAGGAGGCCGATGGCACAGCCCTGGACACCACGGTCGAGGACACATGGCGGCGCATCGCCCGCGATCTGGCGTCGGTGGAATCCGACCCCGACACCTGGGAGCAGACGTTTTACGCAGCCCTTGAGGATTTCAAATTCCTGCCCGCGGGCCGGATCACCGCCGGTGCGGGCACGGCGCGGTCGGTGACGCTGTTCAACTGCTTTGTCATGGGTACGGTGCCCGACAGCATGGGCGGGATTTTCGACATGCTCAAGGAGGCCGCGCTGACCATGCAGCAGGGCGGCGGCATCGGCTATGACTTTTCCACCATCCGGCCCAAGGGGGCGGCGGTGAGCGGCGTGGCGGCGGACGCCTCGGGGCCGCTGAGCTTTATGGATGTGTGGGACGCGATGTGTCGCACGATCATGTCGGCAGGCTCGCGCCGGGGCGCGATGATGGCCACGATGCGCTGCGACCACCCGGATATCGAGGATTTCATCACCGCCAAATCCGACGCCGCACGTCTGCGTATGTTCAACGTGTCGGTGCTGGTCACCGATCCGTTCATGGACGCGGTCAAGGCCGACGGCCCCTGGGATCTGGTGTTTGACGGGAGGGTCTACCAGACGGTGCAGGCGCGCGATCTGTGGAACAGGATCATGCAGGCGACCTACGATTACGCCGAGCCCGGTGTGATTTTCATCGACCGGATCAACGCGGCCAACAACCTGAACTATTGCGAGACCATCGCCGCCACGAACCCTTGCGGCGAACAGCCCCTGCCGCCCTATGGCGCTTGCCTGCTGGGCTCGATCAACCTTGCGCGACTGGTCAGCGACCCGTTTGGCGCGGACGCCGCACTGGATGACGATCAACTGTCCGAACTGGTGGGCACCGCCGTGCGCATGATGGACAATGTGGTCGATGCCTCCCGCTTCCCGCTGGAGGCGCAGGCCCGCGAGGCGCAGGCCAAACGCCGCATCGGCCTCGGCGTCACCGGGCTGGCGGATGCGCTGCTGATGGTGGGGCTGCGCTATGGCTCGGACGAAGCGGCGCGGCAGACCGAAGCGTGGCTCAAGGCGATTGCGCGCGCCGCCTATCTGGCGTCGGTCGATCTGGCGCGGGAAAAGGGGGCCTTTCCGCTGTTCGATGCGGACGGCTATCTGGCCAGCGGCGCGATGCAGGCGATGGACGCCGATGTGCGCGACGCAGTGGCCGAACATGGCATCCGCAATGCGCTGCTGACGTCGATTGCGCCCACGGGCACCATCTCGCTTTATGCCGGGAATGTCAGTTCGGGGATCGAGCCGGTGTTCGCCTATGCCTACACCCGCAAGGTCCTGCAAAAGGACGGCAGCCGCACCGAAGAGGAGGTCGTCGATTACGCCGTCCAACTGTGGCGCGACAAGTTCGGCGAGGCCGAGCTGCCCGACTATTTCGTGAACGCCCAGACCCTGCAGCCGTCCGAGCACGTCAAGATGCAGGCGGCGGCGCAGAAATGGGTGGATTCGAGCATCTCCAAGACGATCAACTGCCCCGAGGATATCAGCTTTGACGCGTTCAAGGACGTGTACATGGCCGCCTGGGATCAGGGCTGCAAAGGGTGCACGACTTATCGGCCCAACGACGTGACCGGGTCAGTGCTGAGCGTGGCGGAGGACAAAAAGGACGCAGGCACCGAGGATGTGATCGCGCTGGACGACGCCGAACCGATGCAACCCCACGGCGACGTCATCTACATGGCCGAGCCGCTGGACCGGCCCAGTGCACTGGAGGGGAACACCTACAAGGTCAAATGGCCCGACAGCGAACATGCGCTTTATATCACCATCAACGATCTGGTGATCGGCGGACATCGCCGCCCGTTCGAGGTGTTCATCAACTCCAAGAACATGGAGCATTTTGCGTGGACTGTCGCGCTCACCCGCATGATCTCGGCGGTGTTCCGGCGCGGGGGCGATGTGTCGTTCGTGGTCGAGGAACTCAAGGCCGTGTTCGAACCGCGCGGCGGGGCGTGGATGCAGGGCAAGTACATCCCCTCAATCCTTGCGGCCATCGGCGGCGTGATCGAACAGCACATGGTCGCCATCGGCTTTATCGAGGGCGAGGGCATGGGCCTCAAGACCGACCCGCAGCGCGAGGTTGTCGGCCTCGACGCCCCGCGCGGCAAGGCCTGTTCCAGCTGCGGCAGCTACGAGATGCGGATGATCGAAGGGTGCATGACCTGCGCGTCCTGCGGATACTCCAAATGCGGCTGACGGGCAGGGGTGGCTGACCGGCAAGGCGGTCCATGCCATGCCTGCGCACCGTCAATCGTGGGGCGCGCGTACAAACCGCGCCCGCCCTCAGGCCGATTGCATCAGAAGGGTCTGGCCGACCCACGCATCGCTTGTCACCGCGTCGGCCAGAACCCGCTCGACGTCGCCGCGTGCGGCCTTGGCCTGCGGGTCTACCGCGTCACCCAGAACCACATCGCCGGCGCCATCGTCATCGGTCAGCGCGACGGGTCGCAGAACGGCGTAGGTCAGGCCTGATTCCTTCAGGTATGCGTCGGCGTCGTGTTTGGCTTGCAGGTAATGCCCGATGCCGGTGTCGGGATCGGGATCGTCGGCACCCACGCTGCTGAGCATGACAAAGCGGGACACGCCCGCCTTGGCCGCGTGATCGATCAGGCTGATCGCGCCGTCGCGGTCAATTTTGTCGGTCATGTCCGCGTCGGTATCGCCCCCCGATCCGGCGGCAAAGATGACGGCCTCGCACCCGTCGCACACACCGTCGTGCAGATCGGCGAGGTCACCCATCCGCTGCTCGGCACCGGCGGGCAGGCCGCTGGTGTCGGAGCTTTCCCGCACCAGGGCGACGGGGCTGTGCCCCTGCGACACCAGCGTGTTCATGAGGCGCAGCCCCGTGTTCCCGGTGGCACCTGCGACAAGAATTTTCATAGCGTGTTCCTTTGCTGAATTGCGGGATGGGTCGCACCGGTCGCGCGACCTCAGAGGTCGGGTGCCATCGGGCCGGCAACGCCTGTTGCGGCCCGGTAGCCAGGTTGCTGTTGCAGGGCGTCCCAATAGGCCTGCATTCGCGGTTCCTTGGCCAGAAAGCCGCCCGCCGCGAGGTTCGCCAGAAGGTAGGACATCTGAATGTCCGCCGGTGTCGCCCTGTCACCGAACAGCAGGCCGTGATCGGGCAGGTTCTGCGCGATATAGGCCAGGTGCATGTTCAGGGTCTTGCGCGCGCGGTCCGGCAGGTCCTCACCCGTCATCGCGGGCAAGAGCACGTCCATGCATGCCGCCGCGAATGAGCTTTCGACGTAGTCCAGCATCTCTTCGTGGCGCGCATGGGCGGGTGTGCCCGGCTCTGGCGCGTGGGCGCGGTCGTCGAACTTGCGGGTCAGATAGCGCAGGCAACTGGCGGATTCCGCCAGACGCAGGTCGCCATCCTCGATGACCGGCGACTTGCCCAGCGGATGCACCGCGCGCAGCTCGGGCGGCGCACGAAAGGCATCCGTTCTGTCATAGCGAACCAGGTCGTAGGGCTGGCCCAGATCCTCCATCAGCCAGATCAGGCGAATGGCGCGGGAATAGGCGAGGCAATGCACGGTAATCATCAGATGCGGCGTCCTTGTTTCAAGCTGTTGTCGTGTGGGGGTCCGGAAGGGTGGCGACCGTGCGGCATAACCGGCCTCAGGGGCGATAGATCGCCTTGATGTTGACGAACTCCTTCATGCCAAAGCCGCCATGCTCGCGGCCGTAGCCGGAATCCTTCACGCCGCCAAAGGGCATGTTCGGGTCCGCGGCCCCAAAGGAGTTGATGCGCACCATGCCGGTGTCGAAGTGATCGCGCGCCAGCCTGTGCGCATTGTCCGCGTCGCGGGTAAAGATGCCCCCGCCCAGACCGTAGCGGCTGTCGTTGGCGATCCGCATCGCGTCCTCGTCATCGCTGGCCTTGATGATGGCGGCGACGGGGCCGAAAATCTCGTCATCATACGCCGGGGTGCCGGGCTGGCAGTTTGCCAGAACGGTCGCGGGATAGAACTGACCGGTGCGGTCGGGTGCGTCGCCGCCACACAGGATCTCCGCCCCGCCCTTGACGCTTTCGGCGACCTGCTCACAGATCGTGTCGAACTGCGCCTTGCTTGACAGTGGGCCCAGCTGTGTCTCTTCGGCCTTGGGATCGCCCAGTGTCACCGCCTCCATCTGCGCGACAAAGGCACTGACGAAATCGTCATAGACGGCGTCGGTCACGACGAACCGTTTGGCCGATACGCAGGTCTCGCCGTTGTTGAACAGACGGCCCTGCACGCAGGTCTTGACGGCCAGGTCGATGTCGGCGTCCTCAAGCACGAGGTAGGCATCGTTCGAGCCCAGCTCCAGCACGGTTTTCTTCAGGTTTTGTGCCGCGACCTGACCGATGTGACGGCCACCGCCGTCGCTGCCGGTCATGGTCACGCCTCGGATCAGCTTGTGCGCGATCACCGCGTCGGAGGTGTCATGATCAATGATCACCACGTCGAACAACCCTTCGGACAGCCCGGCCTCAATGCAGATCTCGCGCAGCATCAGCCCGCTGCCCGTGCAGATCGACGCATGTTTGAGGATCACGCCATTGCCGGCCATCAGATTTGACGCCAGCACCCGCGTCGGCTGATAGACCGGGAAATTCCACGGCTGAACGCTGTAGATGACCCCGATCGGGCAATAGGCGACGGTCCCGCGTTTTCCGTCGGGGCCGTGCTGGCGGTCCTCGTCGGCAAGGGCGTCCGGCCCCTGTTCCGCCGTGTATTCGAAGATCTGCGCGCACAGCTCCACCTCGGTCTTGCCGTCGCGCAGCAGCTTGCCTGTCTCTTCGGTCATCAGGTGGGCGTATTCGTCCGCCCTGTCGCGCAGGATTTCCGCGATTTTCCGCAGGTACGGCGCGCGTTCGGCATGGCTTTTGGTGCGCCAGTCCAGAAACGCGGCATGACATGTCTCGATCTTGTCAAAGGCGGCGTCGGCCGACATCAGGTCGTAGCCGACCAGTTCGGTTTCGGTCGCGGGATTGATCGTCGTGAATGCTGTCATGGTGCGGCCTCGCGTTTCAGTTGCACCAGTCAACGCGCCGCTCCGGGTTCGGTTCCATGGGGCGGGGCCGCTGCGACATGGGCGACGTGCCGCGCCTGATCGGAGAACCGGCGCGCTGTTACCAAGCTGTTACATGGTGATGCCAAGCAGGGGGCACAGCGAAAGGCCCCGCAGTGATGAATGAGATGGCAAGCGATGCGCCGCGTCATCTGGATGGGCGCTCAGAACAGGTGCAGTTCACCTACGCCCATGACGGCCAGCCCTGGCTGCGGCGGCAGGTGATCAGAACGGTAGAGGCGGCGTCGGGCAGTGGTCATTTCCGGCGGCTTTACGACGATTGGGTCGCATCGGGGGCCGCGGGAAATCCGTTCGACGCCGCGTTGGAGCGGCTCCGGCTTCGGCCTGACCTTGGCGGCACGCCGCTGGCCGACATCCCGCAGACGGGCGGGCTGCTGCTGGTTGCGAACCACCCGTTCGGGATTGCGGACGGCCTCGCTCTGGGATGGCTGGCCACGCAGCTGCGCCGCGAGACGCGTATCCTGACCCACGCGCTGCTCTGCACGGTGCCGGAATTTCGCCCCTACCTGCTGCCGGTCGACTTTGGCGAGACGTCGCAGGCCCGCAGGCACACCGCCGCGACACGGCGCGTTGCGGCGGATGTGCTGGCAAATGGCGGTGCCGTCGTGATCTTTCCCGGCGGCAGTGTCGCGACCTCCAACCGACCGCTCCGCAGCCCCGCCGCCGAATTGCCCTGGCACCCGTTTGTGGCCCGGCTGGCCCGCGTGGCGGGCACCACGACACTGCCCGTGCAAATCCATGGCCAGAACTCGCACCTGTTCCAGTTGGCCAGCCACGTGTCCTATCCCTTGCGCGTGGCGCTGCTGTTTCACGAAACCCGGCGACGCATGGGCGGCAATGTCGCCATGACCGTCGGTGCGCCCCTGTCGTCGCAGGACGTCGGCGCGCTGCCACGGCGCGACATCGCCGACGCGCTCAGGGCGCGCTGCCTCGCGGCGGGCAATGTCCGGTCCACCGAGGCGTTCGCGTGGCCGCGCCATATCCGCTGGTAGCGGCGACCCGACAGCGGCACGGCGCCGGACGACCCCAACCACAAGGCGATAGATGAGCATCCGCGTTGCGTCCCTGACCAAGAGCTTTGCCGGCAACCGGGCCATCGACGACATCTCGTTCGAGCTGCCGCGCGGCGCGTTCTTTTGCGTCGTCGGCGCGTCCGGCTGCGGCAAGAGCACGCTGCTGCGCCTGATCGCGGGCCTCGAGACACCCGATGCGGGGCAGATCGACCTCAGCGGGCGCACGATGTTCGACGCGCGCACCAACGTCCCGCCCGAGGACCGCAAGGTCGGTGTCGTGTTCCAGTCCTATGCGCTGTGGCCGCATCTGAGCGTCGCGCAGAACGTCGCCTTCCCCTACGCGGCGCAAGGGGTTGCACCGGCACAGGCGCAGGCGCTGGTGGCAGGGCACCTTGCGCGGGTGGCCCTGACGGAGTTCGCCGACCGGCGGCCAGAGGCACTGTCGGGCGGACAGCGGCAGCGTGTGGCGCTGGCGCGATGCCTGTCGGGGTCGGCGGAGACGATCCTGATGGACGAGCCGCTGGCCAATCTCGACCCGCATCTGCGCGGCACGATGGAGGCCGAGCTGCGCGCCTTTCACGACCAGTCCGGGGCGACGACGCTTTATATCACGCATGACCAGCGCGAGGCGATGGCGCTGGCGGACCTGATGGCGGTGATGGACGCCGGGCGGCTGCTGCAGATCGGCACGCCGCAGGACATCTACAACCGTCCGGCCAGCGAAACGGTCGCGCGGTTCATCGGGCGCGGTACTCTGGTCGATGCGCAGGTACAGGGCGGCCACGCCACGCTCCGCGGGCAGCGCTTTGCGGTCAGCGGGTCCGGGACGGGGCGGGTGTTCCTGCGGCCCGGTGACGTGGACATCGCCGATCAGGGCATCGCGGCACAGGTGGCGGCGGTGCAGTATCGCGGTGGATACTGGGAGGTCGCGGCGCATGCGGAGGGGCTGGCCGACCCGGTCGCCCTCGACCTCGGCCAGCCGGTCCGGGTGGGCGAGCGTATGGCCCTGCGGTTCACCGGCGGCTGGGTCCTGCCGGGCTAAAGCCGCCAGGGCACCACGCCCGGCGGCGCGCGGCGGCCCAGCCTGTCCAGCAGCACCATCAGCAGGACCGTGGCGACGATCGTGACGGCGGCCATGGCGGAGGCCAGCGTCGTATACCCGCCGTCCTCGTAGTTGAAGATCGTGGTGCCGATCGTCTCGGTCCCGCTGGACCACAGCAGCGCCGATACCGTGACCTCGTTATAGGCGGTCAGAAAGACGAGGATCGCACCCGACGCCGCCGCCGGTGCAATCAGCGGAAAGGTGATGCGCGTCATGCGCCGGAAAAAGCCAGCGCCGGCGACCCGCGCCGCCTCGTCGAGGCTGGGGTCAAGCTGGAGCGTCGCGGCGGTCACGGGCTTGAGCGCGATGGAAAAGAAGGCGCACAGATAGGCCAGCAGGATGATGCCCAGCGTGTTGTAGATCGACACGCCGATCAGGGGCAGGGGCCGGATGAAGGCCAGGATGAACGCCACCGAGATGACCAGCCCGGGGATCGCGTATGTGATGTCGGCCAGCGCCGTTAACACCGTGCCGACGCCGCGCGCGCCACGGTTGCGGGCGGTCGCGAACCGCGCGACACAGACCGCCAGCAGGCCAAGGACACCCGCCGCCACACCCGCCACCAGCGTGGAATTGGCAAAGGCGCGCAGCGTGACCGACTGGCGGAACAGGACCTCGGTGAAATTGTCGAAGGTCACCGTGTCGCGGCTGAGCGCCACGCCGTAGGTGGGCGCCAGCGCGGTGGTAAAGAGCGCCGTGACCGGCAGCACCAGCGTGGTCAGGATGACCGCCAGCAGCAGGCCTTCGACAGCCGGGCGCACCCGGCCCAGCCGAATATCGACCGGCGGCTGCGGCACCCCGATCAGCGCGTTGCGCCGCCGCGTGCCCAGCCACATCTGCACCGCCACCGCCGCCACCGCGATCACCGCCACGAGGCTCGCGATCACGGCCATGTCCGACAGCACCGACGGGCCAAAGCTGGCCAGACGTTGCCAGATCAGCACCGGCAGGGTCGTGTAGCGCGCCGGAATGCCCAGCAGGGCGGGTATGCCGAAATTCCCCAGCGCCGAGACAAAGGCCAGCGCATAGCCGGCGATCAGCGTGGGCGCCAGCAGCGGCAGGATGATGCGCCGCAGCAACCGGGCCGGGCGTGCGCCCGCCACCCGTGCGGCATCCGACATGTCGCGCGGCAGGCTGCGCAGCGCGGCCAGCACCACCAGAAACACCAGCGGTGCGTGCTGAATGCCCAACAGCAGGATCACCCCTTCGCGCGAATAGAGCGGGTGGGTCGAGCCGATCTCGGGCGCGATGCCCAGCGACTGCAACAGCGCCGAGGACGGGCCAAGCGCCTGCACCCACGCAATCGCGGTGACATGCGGCGGCACCATCATCGGGATCAGCAGCAAAAAGGTGAACGGCCCCTTGAGACGCACATCCGTCAGCCCCAGCACCAGTGCGGCCGCCGTGCCCGCCACCAACGCCAGAAGCGCCGACAGGGCCGCACTTTCCAACGAGTTCCAGATCGCCCGCAGCACCGACCGGCTGGCCAGTGCGTCGCCGAACGCAGACAGGCGTTGCCCATGGGCAACGGTAGCTAACTGTGCCAAAGGCAACACAAAAATAATCAGACAGACGAGGATGAGGGCGGCGAGGGTGACCCCTTCGCCGCCCGGCAGTCGGGGCGTCATCAGCCGCCAAAGATGTCCACGAAGCGCGCCTTGTTCGCCTGATCGTCGGCCAGTGCTGCCGCCGGATCAAAGTCCAGCAGCTTGATCTCGCTCAGCGGCGGGAACCCTTCGGGCGGGGTGATCGCCGGATGCGCGGGCAGGTACCCCATGTCGGCGGCAAGCTGTTGGCCCTCGGGCGAAATCAGGAAGTCGACGAATGCCTTGGCCGCGGTCGGGTTCTGCGCGGTGGACAGGATGGCCACCGGTTCGGTCACCGCCGATACGCCCTCTTCGGGGAACACGAACGCGACGGGCGCGCCTTCGAGCTGATTGCGGATGGGCAGGAAATCCACGACGAAGCCATAGAGCTTTTCGCCCCCGGCGACCGCCTTGTAGGTGCCGCCATTGCCGCCCTGCGGGTTGGCGCCCTGATCGGCAAGACCCTCGTAGAACGCCCAGCCCAGATCCAGGTGCGCGGTGATGGCTGCCATGTGGATGGTCGCGGCCCCCGATGTCAGGGGCGACGGCATGGCCAGCTTGTCCTTGGCCGCGTCTGTCAGAAGGTCCGCATAAGAGGTCGGCACCATCGGCGCGGCGGTGTTGTAGACGATGCCGGTGGTGATCAGCTTGGTCGAGAAATAGTGCTTGCCGTCATCCATCAGCGCCGGGTCATAGGCGGACACGTCGGCCTCGGGGTGCGGCATCAGCCGGCCCTCGGCCTCGAGCCCCTCCATCGTGACCATGTCGGCGATCAGGAGCACATCGGGCTGCGGCGCGCCGGCCTCGAACTCGGCCCGCAGCTTGGCCATCACCTTGGTGGTGCCGTCGCGGATCCACTCGACCTCGACATCCGGGTATTTGGCCGTGAACGCATCCACGGTCGTCTGCGCATCGGCATTCGGTTGCGAGGTGTAAAGCACCAGCTTGCCGGAGACATCGGCGGCAAGGGTGGCTGTCGCCATCAGTGACACCGCGGCGGCGGCGAGAATCGGTTTTAGCATGTGAGCTCCGTATCGGGGTGGTGAACATCACAGCCACTGTGGCGGGCAAGTGTAACAGGCAGATGCAGGCGCGGCCGCATCGGCACGGTTTTCGGCGCGGTATCACGGGCAGGGGTTGCAAAACGGTTCACTAGAATCGGTTTGCGCTGTAGGGTGCGCGGGTGGGATTTTACCCCGTTCAAATACCCGAATTCAGACGTCGAATACCTCAAGTGCAAGCCGTTCGCATGAATTGAGCGAATGAAACTCGGACATTTTTGGTGGGTCATTGCCATGAAAAAAATTCAGGACACCCCGTTGGTGTCGCCCGATGCGTGGGGCGTCCAGCATGGAACATTCAGCCGGCGGGGTTTTTCCGTAACGGTGCGCGAGGACGGGTCGATCACCGTGCGCTCGGGCGACTGGATCAGCAAATACGCCTACGCCATCTATGGCTCGCCCATTCAGGGCTGGAAGGCGTTCCGGTATCAGGACCCCGACACAGGCGAGATGCTGGCGTCCTTCGACTACCGGAACATGCGCACCGGCGCGACCGTGACGTTTCTGCCGACCTACCGCGCTTATTGGGGCTCGCCCGCCGGGGCGGCCAAGCGGCACGAGGCGTTCATGGAAAAACAGCGGACCGCCGCCATCAACGACGCGGCGGCGGTGATTGCGACCACGCTGGGCGATCTGCCCAACCCGGCGCGGGTCCGGGAATCGGAGGCCAAGAAGATGCTGGATTTTGCCACCGGCCCCAAGGTCGGGATGCCGCTGGATGCGGCGGGCTATGTGGTGGAATTCGTGACGGGTGCCGCTGCCCTGAGCACTCTGTCGGGGTTGTGGACGGTTGCGGGCGGCGCGCTTGGCATGTTTTCCAACCTGCACGAAAACAATCGCGTGGCCTACGTGGACGGCTATGTATCGGGGCATGTCACCTATCTGACGGGCGTGTCACCGCAGCACTGGTTTCTGACGGGCGGCACGCTGGAGCGTGCGCACCCCGCTGGCGGCACCATATGGGAGAACATGAAGGCCGGAGGAGCGGACTACCAAGAGCTCATCGCGCCGTGGAAAAACGGGTTTGAAAAGGGCCAGCATTTCGCCCCGCGCAATTTCCGGCAACTGGCTGGAACGGTGCTGCCGCCGGATGTGCTGCAGCGGCTGGTGTCGCTGAATGTCGATCCGGCAGTGGTGATAAAGGTCATCGCGCAGCCCTATGATGCGCCGACGATTTACAAGACGCTCGGGAAGGGATCGAAACTGGACACGCGTCCGACGTTCGGCAGTTTTCGGTAGGGCGGCTGTGATGCGCGTCATGGGGCGGCGCGCCTCACCCGATCACGGGGCATCCCAGGGTGCGTTGCAGCGCGGTCACCAGTTCGTCGACCGTGTCGGTGCTGACGAACAGCCCGCCGGTGTCGTCGGCAAGGCATCGCGCCACGGTGGTCGAATTCTGCGGGTCCTGTTCGGGATTGTTCCACGCGAAAAAGTCGACGACGGCGCGAAAGCCGATCACGTGCACCGTCAGGTCATGGGCCGTGGCACTCAGCGCCTGCGACAGGGCGCAGGGGCGGCCGCCACAGGTCTCGTTGCCGTCGGTGACAAGGACCACAACGCCGGGGCGGTCGCGATAATCCAGCGCCTCCGCCGCCTGCTGCACGGCTTCGGTCAGTGGCGTCAGACCGTCGGGGCGCAGGGTGTCGACCGCGTCGATCACCGGACCTGCGGCGTCGGTCCTCGGGGCAAAGCGCAGATCGAGGTTTTCGCAGGCACCGGCGGGTCCGGGCCCGTAGATCAACAGCCCGACACGTCGAAACGGGGCGATGTCGGGCATGGCGCGGCGCATGGCCTGCCGGGCTTCGGTGATGCGGGTGTCGGGGCCGGTGTCAAAGCTGATCTCGTCCATCGAGGCGGAGCCGTCAAAGACCAGCATCGCATCCACCGAACAGTCGCCGACCTGCGCCGTGGACGTGCCGAGGCTGACGGCGAGCGCGGCGGAGGTGAGCGTGAGTGTCCGGAACAGGCGTCTCATGCGGGCAATCTGGCATCCGGTGGCGCGGCTGTCCATTGCGGCGCGGCACACAGGGGTGAGAGCGGCAGGCTGTCGGGCGCGTCGTCGGGCTACCGGATCAGGCCCCGCGCACCTCGGAAATCGACGTCTCGCCCAGCTTTCTGACTAGGCTCAGCTCGACCTCTTCGAGCACGCCGGAGACGCGCTTGTGCAGCGCGTGTTCGACGGAACAGGCTGGTGCCTCGCGCGGTGTTTCGTCCGCCGCCACAAGCCGTTCGTTGAGCGCGAGGTACACATCCGCGAGCGTGATGTCCTGTGGTGCGCGCGCCAGACGCCAACCACCGGCATGCCCCTTTTCCGACGCCAGCAGCCCCGCCTCGCGCAGTTTGCCCAGAACGCGGCGCACGACGACGGGGTTGGTGCCCGCATGGGCCGCGATGTCGGCGGAGGTGCGGACGCGCTCCGGCTCTCCGGCCATGTGGCTGAGCGTGTGCAGGGCAAGCGACAGGCGGGAATTGCGCTTCATGTGCGAGATGTCTCCGAACGGGGCTTTTTGTGTAACTTTTGCGGTTGCATTAGTCTAGTAACTGCGTAGGTTGCGAGACCTGTCCTTATCAACATTGGAGCGGTTTATGTCAGATGCGCGTCTTCCCGTCACGGTCCTTTCCGGTTTTCTCGGCGCGGGGAAAACAACCCTGCTGAACCGGGTGCTGAACAACCGCGAGGGCCGCCGCGTCGCGGTGATCGTCAATGACATGTCCGAGGTGAACATCGACGCCGATCTGGTGCGGGCCGACACCGAACTCAGCCGCACGGACGAAACACTGGTCGAGATGTCGAATGGCTGCATCTGCTGCACCCTGCGCGATGACCTGCTGGACGAGGTGCGCCGCCTCGCCGCCGAGGGGCGGTTTGACTATCTGCTGATCGAATCCACCGGTATTTCAGAGCCGCTGCCGGTCGCTGCCACCTTTGATTTCCGCGACGAGGACGGCGAGAGCCTGTCGGACGTGGCCCGGGTCGACACGATGGTGACGGTGGTGGACGCATTGAACCTGCTCAATGATTACTCCAGCCACGATTTCCTGAAGGACCGGGGCGAGGTCATGGGCGACGAGGACGAGCGCACGCTGGTCCACCTGCTCACCGACCAGATCGAGTTTGCCGACGTGGTGATCCTGAACAAGACCGCCGATGCGGGCCCGCAGCGCACCGATGCCGCGCGCAAGATCATCCGCAGCCTCAACGCCGACGCCCGCATCATCGAGACGAACCATTCGGACGTGCCCGCCGACATGATCCTCGACACCAACCTCTTTGATTTCGAAAAGGCGCATGCGCATCCGATGTGGGCCAAGGAGCTTTATGGTTTTGCCGATCACGTGCCGGAAACCGAGGAATACGGCGTGACCAGCTATGTCTACCGCGCGCGCCAGCCCTTCGTGCCGGAAAAGATCCTCGAGGTGCTGAACGGCGACATGCCGGGCGTGATCCGGGCCAAGGGGCATTTCTGGCTCGCCACGCGGCCCGATTGGGTGGCGGAGTTCTCGCTTGCCGGGGCGCTGTCGAGCGTCAAGCCGATCGGGACCTGGTGGGCGTCTGTCCCCAAAGAGCGGTGGCCCGAACATTTGGCGGCTGCGGACTACATCACCGAACACTGGTGCGAGCCGTGGGGCGACCGGCGGCAGGAACTGGTCTTTATCGGGGCGGGCATCGACTGGCCCGCGCTCAAGGCGCGGCTGGATGCGTGCCTGGTGCCGCTGGTGGCGGCCCCAGGGCCCGACGCGCTGCCGCTGGACATGCCCGACCCGTTCCCCGGCTGGCGCCGGGTGGAGGACGCGGCATGAGCCCGGTGCAGGCGGAGGTGCGGGACGCGGCCATCGGTGTCGGTGTCGCGAACACGCCCGACGCGCTGTCGGTGATCCACAAGCCGGGCTGCGCGGCGGCCATCTGGCGGCGGCAGGTGGCCCCGGACGTGCAGGCGTGGATCGACGCGCTTGCGCCCGACGATCTGCCTGCGGCGCGCCTGATCCTGCCCGCCAGCGCCGTGCCTGCCGCTGTCCAGCAGCTGTGGGGCGGGGCCGGGCAGGGGGCCTGCCCCGCGCAGGTCTGGCTGGAACAGGACATCGCCGATCTCGCCGCCCGCTTTGCGGCGTTGATGGCGGCGCCCTATCTGCGCCTGCGTCTCGATGTGATGACCACGGATGCCTGCCGCAGGTTCCACATCGATGCAATCCGGGCGCGGCTGATCTGCACCTATCGCGGCACCGGCACGCAATACGGCATCTCGACCGACGGGGCGGAGCCTGCGCGCGTGTTCACGGTACCCACGGGCGCGCCGATGATCCTGCGCGGCACGTTGTGGCCAGAGGCGCCCGCGTCTGGCCTGCTGCACCGGTCGCCGCCGATTGCGGGCACGGGTGAGACGCGGCTGGTGCTGGTGCTTGATCCGGTCACCGACGCCGAGGACGGGGAATGACGCGCAATCTGGGGGCCACCAGCCTGCGCCGCACGCGCCGGTCCTGCGACCCGATGCGCAGCTACGACGCCTTGCCTGCCCCGTTGCGGCAGTGGTTGTCGCAGGCGGCCCTGCCATGGTCGCCGGCCTCGGCGCGGCGGCTGTGGACGCGGGCGCTGGCGCGGGGTCTGGGGCCGCAGGATGCGCTGGATGTCCTGGCCCGGGCAGAGGCGAGGACGCTCGCCCGTGAGCGGTGTTCCGGTGTGGGCGCGCCTGTGTCGCAGGGCTGAGGGCGCATGCGTTTCGGGCCGTGCCGGTGATCAGGCCGCGCGGACGCCGCGCCGCATCCTGCCGTGCACGCCCAGCACGACCACGGCAGCGATCAGGGCGCTGATCCAGATGACGTCGGTCTTGATCAGGATCAGGACGGCCAGCGCCAGCCGGATGCCGACATCCAGCGGTGACAGGCGCGCCCGGTCGAACCCGGCCAGCGCCGAGGACAGCAGATAGAGCGCAAGAGCCAGCCGTAGCAGCAACAGCCCAAGTGCGGCGACATGCACCCCGCCGTCATAGCCCGGCAAATAGCTGCCCGCGGCCCCGCGCGGGTCAAGGATAGCCTCGGTGATCAGCAACAGCTCGGGGTAGAAGGCAAAGACGAAGGGCACTACAAACATGACGATCCCCGACTTGACCGCCGACAGCCCGGTCGCCATCGGTTCGGCCTTGGTGATCGATGCGGCGGCAAAGGCGGCCAGCGCCACCGGCGGTGTGATCGCGCTGGCGACGGCAAAGTAGAAGATGAACATGTGCGCGGTAAACAGCGACATGCCCAGCCCCGCCAGAACCGGGCTCATCAGCAGGGCGGCGTTCACATAAGCCGGCACGGCGGGCATGCCCATGCCCAGCAGCACGGCAAGCAACATCGTCAGCAACAGCGCGATGAACTGGAAAAAATACGACCCGCCGCCGCCCAGGTTCAGGCTGTTCAGCCACGCCAGCACGTCGAGCGACAAAAAGACCGGCAGGCCCGTGAACGACAGGCAAAAGTCGATGATCGAAACGGCAAGGAACATCAGGTAGAGCGTGGCGATCAGCGTGCCTGCATCGGCCAGCGCATCGACGATCTTGCGCGGGCGGGCGCGCACCTCCGGGTCGAGCAGCAGGAGCGCCATCAGCAGCATCACCGCCCACCAGCCCGCCGCCCCCGCAGAGCCTGCCGAATTCTGCAGGGTCTGCAGGAACCAGCCGAGGCGCTGCACGGTGCAACCGGTGTCGGTGATCACACGCTCCGCCCCCAGCAGTGGGCCGAGAAGGCCACAGCCAACCGCGTCCTTGGACGTCAGCAGCAGCACCAGGATCAGCAGGATCGGCCCGAAGATCATGACGAGGTTCAGGTAGTCCTGCCGCTCGAACACCATGTCGTCGGTCAGCGTGCCGATGGCGGTGATGCCCTGTTTGCGCGACTGGAACACCGCCGACAGGAACAGGCAAAAGAAATAGGCCAGCGCCGGGATGATCGCGGCGACGATCACGTTGGCGTAGGGCACTGACGTGAGCGAGGCCAGCACAAAGGCGGCGACGCCCATGACCGGCGGCATGATCGACCCGCCGGACGAGGCCGCAGCCTCCACCCCGCCGGCAAAGACCTTGGAAAACCCGCGTTTGACCATCATCGGGATTGTCAGGACGCCCGTCGACAGCACGTTCACGATGGGCCCGCCCGAGATGGTGCCGAACAGGGCCGAACTGACGATGGCCGCATGCGCCGGTCCGCCGCGCAGGTGCCGTGTCCAGCGGAACGCCAGCTTGATCAGCGACCGCCCGCCCGCCGAACTGCCAAAGAGCGCGCCCAGCACCAGATAGGGAAAGATCGTGTTCAGCACGATGTCCATGAACCGCCCCAGCAGGCCGGAGGCGTTGTTGATCAGCACGTCATGCACACGCGGGCGTCCGTCGGCCAGCATGCGGGGCTCGCCGGCGAGCTTGGTGACGAGGTATTTGTTGATGTCCTCGGCGCCGTAGACATACCAGACCAGCACGGTCAGGATCGTGTAGGCCGACATCAGGATCGCCACGATCACCAGCGGCAGGCCCCAGACCTTGACGTTGTAGGACAGGAACACGACAACGCCGAGGCCGACGATCAGCACCAGCCAGCCCCCGGTGGTGTTGACGCATTGCGGGTCCTCGACGGTGGTGGGGGCGGGCAGGCCAAAGCTCGCGTTGAACTCGGCTGCGGCGGCGAGGCTCTCGGCGATCAGGCGCGCGCGGTCGCCATTGATCCGGTCGATCAGGCAGACGGATTCGATCTCGACCAGGTAGGTGAGCGCGATGGTCAGGGCCATGGCCACCATGGCGATGTCGAGGATCAGGCCAAACCGCCGCCGCCCCGGCCCCCGGTCCGCCCAGTCGCGCCACATGGAATGCCTGAGCACGACCACGATCATCATCAGCGCGAAGAACAGCGGGTAGAACCATTCGGAGGCGAATTTGCGGAACCTGACGCCGTCCTGCCCCCACAGCGTGGCGGCCAGATCGTCATAGCCCGGGATGCCGGGCGTCGCGTTCAGCAGCCCGACCAGCACCATGACCAGCGACAGGGCATAGAGCGCCCGGGGCGCCATGCCGGGCCTGCGGATGTCCTGCGTCCGTGCCTGCGCCATCACTCACTCCGCCCCGACGTTCAATCAGACGGACCGGACACATCGCGCGCCCGGCCCTGCACCACGCGCCCTACTTGGCGCAGTCGGGCAGGTCATAGCCCGCCTCTTCCCATGCGGCGGCTGCGCCGGGGTGGTATTTCAGCGGGTTGGGGCCGCACATGTCGGTGATCGCGGGGTCGGTTTCACCGTGCCATGCGGCGGGCATGAACGGGGCCTTGGCGTGGTAGATCGGCTCGATATTGGCGATGAACGCCGCCGTCAGCGCCTTGGCCGTGTCGAAATCCATGCTGGTGTTGACGATATCGGCGCCGACTGTGCCGGGCCCGCGAAAGGTGTCGTCCTCGGACACGACCGTCACCCCGTCGCCATAGCCGGTGTCGGCCACCGGCATGGAAAACGCCACCGTGCCCGGCAGCTTGGCGACATTGGCGAAGGCCTCGCTTTCGAACGGGCCCTTGGGCATCGAAAACAGCGTCATGTCGCCGGAGGCGAGGGCGGCCGTGACGCGCGGGTCGGGAAAGGCCTGCGGCAGCACGAACGCGTCAGCCGACCCGTCCTGAATGGTCTTGACCGCCTGACCCCAGTTGACCTGAATGCCGGTATAGCCGTTGCCGTCCTCCAGCCCGGTGATCGTCTTGGCCAGCAGCCGCGCGTTGGTGAGTGCCGCACCGCGGGGCGGGCCATTGAATATCGTCTTGCCCGCGATGTCGTCCCAGCCGGAAATGCCCGAACTGTCATAGGCATAGAGCCCCTGCACCGAGATGCGGTAGGTGTAGAGCACCGCCAGGTTGGAGGTCAGTTCGCCCCCGGCCTCGGCCCCCAGACCCGCATAGGGGCCCACGCCCCGCGACAGCAGGAACGGCAGGATGAACGGTGCCGCCGCGATGTCGGTCTTGCCCTCGGCGACGTTCTGGACGGAGTTGGTGAGCGTCTGTCCGGCTGTCACCTGGATGTCGGCCACACCCGCCTTGGCCGCAGCCTCCGACAGGGCGATGATGGAGATGCCGGGCGTCGTGTTGGGCGATGCGGTCTCCGCCGTGAGCACCCCCTGCGCTTGCACGGCAGTGCCCAGGCAAGCCGCCGCGATACACGCGGCCAGAACGTTCGTGGACATCATTATTCCTCCCAGATGATGCGTGTTCTTTGGCCGTGACACGGTCTCATTTCGATGATTATATCGCATCAACGGCCAAATTATCGATATTTTGTAAGTCGGATGATACCGCGAAAGGGACACCATGCAATGCAAAACTTGATGCTGTTCGTGGCGCCCAACACCTGCGCACGGGTGCCGACCATCGCATTGGAAGAGATCGGCGTCGCGTTCGGGACGTCACTGGTGCGCACCGCGGCGGGCCAGCAGCATTCGCCCGCATTCCTGCAGGTGAACCCCAAGGGCAAGGTGCCCGCATTGCTCGTCGATGGCAGCCCGCTGACCGAAAACGTGGCCATTCTGAGCTGGCTGAACGCGACATTTCCGGAGGCGGGCCTGTTGCCCGCCGCGTCGGATCCGCTGGCGGCATCGCGGCAGATTGCGGATCTGGCCTTTTTCGCGGGTACTGTGCACCCGGTGGTCACGCGCATCGCCATGCCGATGAAGCTGATCGCCGATGCAGAACAGTCCTTTGACATCGTGCGGCCCAAGGGGGCGGAGGACATGCACAGGATCATGTCGATGATCGAGGCGCGGCTGGAGGCCGGGCCATGGTGGTACGGGGCCGACTGGTCGGTGGTCGACGGCTACCTGTTCTGGGTCTGGGGACGCATCACCGGCGTCGGCTTTGACGGGGCGGCCTATCCCAACATCGCGCGGCACCACAAACTCAGCGCAGCGCGCCCGTCGGTGGAGCGTGCCATGGCTCGCGAGGCTGCCGATATCGAGGCATTGGAATCCGAAGGCAACTACCGGCCCCCGCGCTAGGGGCCGTGTCGCCGAACACGAAAGACGGGGGAACACGAATGAACGTCCTTTGGATCATGGCGGACCAGCTGCGCTGGGACTACCTCAGCTGCTACGGCGCGACCCATATCGACACGCCCAACATAGACCGGCTGGCCGCCCGTGGCGTCCGGTTCGACCGCGCCTATGTGCAGTCGCCGATCTGTGGGCCCAGCCGGATGAGCTTTTACACCGGGCGCTATGTGCGCAGCCACGGGGCCACCTGGAACGGCTTTCCGCTGCGGGTGGGCGAGCCGACGCTGGGCGATCATCTGCGCGACCTGGGCGTGGCCAGCACGCTGGTGGGCAAGACGCATATGCGCCCCGACGAAGCGGGGATGAAACGCCTCGGCATCGATCCCCAAAGCCCCATCGGGGCGCGGGTCAGCGAATGCGGTTTCGAGGTGTTCGTGCGCGACGACGGCACCAATGCCGCCGCAGACAAGAGCCGCCATGGGGCGGATTACGAGCAGTACCTGCGCGACCACGGCATGGGCGGCCAGACCCCGTGGGAGGAATGGGCCAACACGGCCATAGGCCCGGATGGCGAGAAACGGTCGGGGTGGCTGCTGGAGACCGCGCCGCTGCCCGCTCGCGTGCCAAAGGAGCATTCGGAGACGTCCTGGCTGACCACCCGCGGCATCGAGTACATCGAGACGCAGGGCGACGCCCCGTGGCTGTGCCACCTCAGCTATATCAAGCCGCATTGGCCCTATCTGGCCCCTGCGCCCTACAACGACATGTACACCGCCGCCGACCTGCCACCGGTGAACCGGCGCGCGGGCGAACATACGCATCCGTTGATGCAGGCCTGGGCGCAGACGCGCATCTGCAAGAGCTTTCAGCGCGACGATGTCCGCGACGTGGTCGCACCCGTCTACATGGGCCTGATCAAGGAACTGGACGACAATCTGGGCCGGCTCTTTGACTACCTCGAGGACAGCGGACGTATGGAGGATACGATGGTCGTGTTCTGCTCGGATCACGGGGATAACATGGGCGACCACTGGCTGGGTGAAAAGGACCTGTTCCACGACTGTTCGGCGCGCATCCCGCTGATCGTCTACGACCCCCGCACGCAGGCGGATGCGACCCGTGGCACCGCCACCGACAAGCTGGTCGAGGGGATCGACCTGGCCCCGACATTCCACGAATTGATGGGCGGCGAAGCGATGCCGCATGTGATGGAGGGCCGGTCCCTCGGGCCGCTGCTGCACGGTCAGGACGCGCCGTGGCGCGATCACTGCATCTCGGAATACGACTATGCGACGCGTGACGCGCGCCAGGCCGTGGATATCGACGAAGGCGACGCGCGCATGGTCATGGTTTTTGACGGGCGCTGGAAATACATCCACGTGGAGCGGATGCGCCCCATGCTGTTCGATCTGCAGACCGACCCGGGCGAGGTGCATGATCTGGGTGATGACCCGGCCCATGCCGATCAGGTCGCGCGCCTGCGCGAGCTGCATTTCGACTGGGCGCGCCGGCACCACACCCGGATCACCCGCTCGCCCCGGATCGTGGAGCGTATGGCCGCGGGCAAGGAGCCGCCGGGCATCTACATCGCCTATTGGGACCGCGAGGAGCTCGAGGCCAACGGGCTCGAGATGCCGGCGCATATCGCGGAGCCGGTGCCGGAACGGACCTGAGCGCTGCTCAGCCCAGCCCCAACTGCCGGGTGAGGCTGTCGAAGTGGCCGCGCAGCCCGCTCTGCGTGGCCGCCGTCGCCGTGACATAGAAATCTGGGCGGATGATGACAAAGGGCGCGCCGGTCTGCGCCACCCAGTCGGCATAGGCGGTGTCTGTGGTCGTCACGTCGCAGCCCGCAGCGCCCACGGACACCACCCGACCGCCCAGCCGGGACAGGCGCTGCGCCTGCGCGTCGGTCAGCAGCCCGTGCGCCGACTGCCCAATGGCCAGCACGAACCACCCCTGTCCCACGGCCTGATCAAAGCGGTCGGTGACGCCTGCGCACTTCACCACGCCCTGCGGCGACAGTTCCCCTGCGCCGGGGCTGTCGGCGCACCACAGCCCGGGGCCCAGCTGAACCAGATCGCCGGTGATCGGCGCGTGCCCCCGGGCCGCCAGATCGGCCATCATGCGCCTGTCGCGCGCCGCCGCGTCGGCCGGGTCGGTGATGCAGATAATGTCGCCAAGGTCCTGGCTGAACTGGATATAATGCCGGGCATGGGCGATACGCTCGGTCTCGTAGCTGTGCAGCACATCGCGGGGCAGGGTGCCGTCGAGGATGCCGGTCAGACGCCAGCCCAGGGCCACCGCATCGCGCAGCCCGGCGCACATGCCCTCACCGGCAAAAGGCGGCATCAGGTGGGCCGCGTCCCCGGCGATCATGCAGCGGTCGCGGAGCCAGTGTTCGGCCCACCGCGCCTGGAACCGGTAGACCGCGCTCCGCTCCAGCACGGCGTTGTCCGGTGTCAGGCCCCAGGGTTCCAGCAGCCGCCACGCGCTGGCCGGTTGTGCGATCTCGTTCTTGTCCTCGGTCGGCAGCACCATGAATTCCCAGCGCCGCCGCCCCGGCCCGCCGGGCACGATGGTCGTGGGCCGCTCGGGGTCGCAAAGCTGCCATTGCGCGGGCGTGGTCCGGTAACCGGGCTCCGGCACCATGTCGAGGATCAGCCAGTCAAAGAAATAGCCCCGGTCGATGACCTTCAGGCCCAGGGCTGTGCGCACGAAACTGTTGGCCCCGTCCGCGCCCACGACGAACTGGGCCGTCACCACCCTGGTCTGCGTGCCATCGTCCGTTTCCGTCAGTGTCACCTGCGCGTGCGCGTCGTCCTGTTGCAATCCGGTGGCGGTCCAGCCGCGCAGCAGGGTCACGGTGGGCAGCGCCTTGGCCATGGCGGTCAGGCGGGCTTCCAGCTCGGGCTGATTGAACCAGTAGGTCACGTGCCAGCCGCAGGGCGCGAGGCTTTCCCAATCGACGATCTGCAGGTCCTGCAGGTCCGCGTTTTTCCAGTAATACAGCTCTTTGTGGTTCTCGAAGGCCGGGTCCCGGTCCACGTCGATGCCCAGAGTGGCGAGGATGCGCGCCACCTCGGCATCCATGGTCACCGCGCGCGGGCGATCGTAAATCTCGGGCCAGCGTTCCGCGATGGTGACCCGCTTGCCCGCCCGGCCCAGCAGGATGGCCAGCAGCAGGCCGACTGGACCCGCGCCCACGATGACCACATCCGCATCCGTCTGCGCCTCTCGGGGCGGTGTCGTCACGCAGTCGGCCCCATGCTCAGCCCTCCATCTGCCCGCTCAGATAGCGGCCGGTCTTGCGGTAATGGTCCAGCAACGCGGCACTGGCCGCCTCCGCATCGCGGTCCAGCGCAGCGTTGAAGATCGACAGGTGTTCCGCCTCGATACTGCGCTTGCCATAGCTGCTTTGACCCGATGCGAGGTACCTGTAGCGGATGTTGAGATCATATAGCTGGGCGCAGTAGCGCTCCAGCATGGGCAGGCCGGCGTTTTGCAGCAGCGCCATGTGAAAGGCCTTGTGCGTTGTCTCGAAATCGCCCGCGTCCCGCTTCTTGGCCTGGGTCATGCGGTGGTGGCACAGCACGAGGTTGTCCTCCCACGCCGCGTCCGCATTGGCGATGGAGGCGCGCAGCGCCATGTCCTCCAGGGTGCAGCGCAGAGTCAGAATTTCCTCGAAATTGGCCTTGCTGACGGGGGCCGCGCGAAACCCGCGCTGGTCCAGCCGCTCGACCAGCATATCGGAGGTCAACAGGCTCAGCGCCTCGCGGACCGGGCTTGCGCCGGTCTTGAGAATGCCGCGCAGGTCCTCGATCTTGAGCTTTTTGCCGGGCGGCATCGCGCCGGTCACGATCAGCTCGCGCAGGCGCAGATAGCAGTCATGGGTGGCCGAACGTTCCTTGCCGTCGCCTTCGCGCATCACGTTCATCGGATTGTCTCCTTGCGTCCATCTCCGCGCCCCTCAGCGCAGCACCGTCCCACCGGTCGACAGCCCCACCTGCACTGTCAGGGACCCCTCGTTGATCATCCAGCGCCGCAGCACATAGCTGCGCGCGCCGGTCTTGTGCATCGGATCACCATCGGCCAGCGCGCGCGCCGCTTCAAGACTGTCGGCGCGATAGATGATCAGGCCCATGCCTTGCATGTCCTGACCCGTTTCGTCCGACATCGGCCCGGCAAAGGCAAGGCTGCCCGCGCGTTCCAGTTCGGCCTGATAGGCGAGGTGATCGGGCAGTGCGGCCTTGACATCCTCGGGTGCCTTGGCCGGTGTGCTGTGCGCCACGAACAGCTCGAGCGCGAGGGCCCCGCGCGACTTTGCCTGCGCCTTGTACTCTGCCCACGCCACCATCGCTGCGCCTCCAAAATATCGATATTAGTTGACTTGATGCGTGATAGTAGGCAGAAATTTGCAAAACTGACAAGGACGAGTCACATGAAATTTTTGGTGGGTGCCACGTCGGGCGGGAAGGCTGTCTATGCTGTGACGGGGGACGGTGCGGTCAATCTGACGACGCTCAACCCGGCCATCGGGTCGGACCTGACGGGGCTGATCGCGCACCCTGCGCTGCTGGACGGGCTGGCCATCGCCGAGGCGCCGGCTGTCCCGCTGGCGTCGATCACACCGGCGCTGCCCATCGCGTCGCCGGGCGCGATCACCTGCGTCGGGCTGAACTACACCGACCATATCAAGGAAGGCGGCTACGACATACCCGACTACCCCGCCTTTTTCATGCGCGGGCGCAATTCCATCATGGCAGCAGGCCAGCCGATGGTGCGCCCCGCCTGCTCCGAGACGCTGGATTACGAGGCCGAGTTGATGGTGATCATCGGCAAGGGTGGGCGACACATCGCCAAGGCCGACGCGCTGGATCACGTGTTTGGCTACACGGTGTTCAATGACGGCTCGGTCCGCGAATACCAGCGCAAGACGCACCAATGGACACCCGGCAAGAATTTCGACGACACCGGCGCGATCGGCCCGCTGGTGGTCACCCCGGACGAGGTGCCCGCCGGTGCCGCCGGCCTGACCATTGAAAGCCGCGTGGGCACCGAGATCCTGCAAAACTCGAACACGGCGAACATGATCTGGGACGTTGCCACGATCATCTCCATCGTGTCGGAATATTCCACGCTCGCGCCGGGCGATCTGATCGCAATGGGTACGCCGCCCGGTGTCGGTCACGCCAAAAAGCCGGGGCCGCGCTGGCTCAAGCCCGGTGAAACGGTCGAGATCGAGATCGAAGGCATCGGCATCTGCGCCAGCCCCATCATCGACGAGCCCAAGCCGGTGGCCGCACAATGAGCGCCGCGCTGGATGTGGAGGCGCAGCGCGCGCAGGCGCAACAGGATCACCGCGACCTGCGCGCCCGGCTGGACCGCCTGTCCGACGACGCGATCGACCTGATCCTGCGCAAGGCACGCTCGCATTACGCATGGACGGACCGGCCCGTGCCGGATGCGCTGCTGCACGAGATCTACGAGATCACGATCAACGGCGCGACCAGCATGAACACGCTGCCCGCCCGGTTTGTCTTTGTCCAAAGCGACGCTGCCAAGGACCGTCTCGCCAAGGCGCTCAAGCCCGCCAACGTGCCCAAGATGATGGGCGCACCGGTCACTGCCATTATCGCCCATGACATGGCCTTCTGGAAGGAACTGCCGTTCCTCTTTCCGCACGAGGACCGCCGCGGCGCGTTCGAAGGCAAGGACCAGATGATCGCCGACACCGCGTTTCGCAACGGAACATTGCAAGGCGCGTATTTCATGATCGCTGCCCGCGCGGTGGGTCTGGATGTGGGCGCCATGTCCGGCTTTTCGAACGCGGCGGTGGATGCCGAATTTTTTGCGGGCACGACGCTGAAATCGAACTTCCTGTGCAATATCGGCTACGCAGACGAAACCGCGCTGTTCCAGAAACTGCCGCGGTTCTCGTTTGACCGGGCCTGCAGCATGGTCTGAGGGGGGCAGGGCACATGGCAATCAAGATGAAATCCGTCGTGACCTACCGCGCAACCGCGCAGTGTCCGACACATGCGCGCACCGAAATCCCGGTGCGTGACCTGACCGTCGTGATCGACGAACCGATCGAGCGGGGCGGCACCAATCTGGGCCCCGCGCCGACCGAGGCTGCGATGACGGCCCTGATCGCGTGCACCAACGTGATCGGCCACAAGAACGCCAAGCGGCTTGGCGTCGATCTGGGCACGGTGACGATAGACGCAGACTGCAAATTCGACCGGCGCGGCGTTCTCATGGAGGAAGAGATCGACGTGCCGTTTCCGGCCATCACCCTGACGGTGAGATGCGCCACATCCGCCACGCAAGAGGAGCTGACGCAGGTGGGCCGCGAGACATCGCGGTTTTGCGCCATCGCCAAGCTGTTCGAAGCGGCGGGCACCGATCTGACCGTCAACTGGATCAAGGCCGACTGAACCAAAGGGGCCGTAAAGGCCCATTCCATGGGAGGAAAAACACATGAAACGATTTGCCAAGCGCGCCCTGACGGGTGCGGCGCTGTCTACAATGCTGGCCCTGCCTGCCGTTGCGCAGGAAAGCCTGCGCGCGGTCGTGATCGACGGCTACCCGGCGCGTGCGCTGTGGGTCAAGGAGTTCACCAACTTCTTCATCCCCGAGGTCGACAAGCGCCTCGCCGAGAGCGGCAATTACCAGATGAACTGGCAGGAGAATTACGGCGGCTCCATCGTCAAGCCCAAGGGCGTGCTCGAAGGGGTTCAGCTGGGTCTGGGCGATATCGGTATCGTCACGACAATCTTCCATTCGTCGAAACTGCCCAGCCAGGGCATCTCCGGCTCCACGCCCTTTGTGGCGTCCGATGCCCGCGCCGTGGCCCGCGCCGTCGACGAGATCGCCCGCGAGTTCCCGGCGATGAACAACGAGTTCGCGGCGCAAAACCAGGTTTACCTGGCCACCGGCGTTGTGCTGGACACCTATCAGGTGTTCTGCTCGTCCGAAGTGTCGTCGCTCGCCGATCTCGAAGGCAAGAAGATCGCGGGTGCCGGCCTCAACCTGCGCTACCTCGAAGGGATCAAGGATGCCGCGGGCGTCCGTGGCGGGCTGACGGATTTCTACAACATGGTCCAGACCGGGCTGGTGGATTGCGCCATGCTGTGGCCCGAGGCGGCCAAGACCTTCAAGATCGCGGAGGTCGCGCCCTACATGCTGCGCGCCGATCTGGGGGCGGTCAACTCCAAGACCATCACGGTGAATGCCGATTACTGGAGCGGTCTGCCCGATGAGGTCAAGACGGTGCTGCAAGGGGTTGCAATCGACTACCGTGACCACGTCGCGGGCATCGCAATGGACCGCGCCGAAGCGTCCCGCGCGGCCTATGTCGAACAGGGCGGCACCGTCATCGACGTGTCGGACGCGGACCGCGCGGCCTGGGCAAACGCGATGCCGAACATCGCGCAGGAATGGGCCGCATCGCTGAACGACAAGGGCGAGGCCGGTACCGAGATGCTCGCGGCCTATCTGGGCAAGCTGACCGATGCGGGCCATACCCCCGTGCGCGACTGGACCGGGCAATAAGCGCTCGGGACGTGATCCGGGAAAGGGCCTTGTCATGCTGACCTCTGCCGTGGCCGGCCTCACCCGGGTCGCCAACACGCTGGCCATTGTCGCCAATGCGCTCGGCACGCTTGTCGTGCTGGCGCTGGTGGTGGTGCTCAACGTCGATGTGATCGCGCGCGGGGTCTTTTCCGCGCCGCTCAGGGGCACCTACGAGATGGTGCAATTCTCGGTCGTGCTGATCGTGTTTCTGCAACTGGCCGACGTGGTGCGTGTGGATCGGTTGACCCGGTCCGACGGCTTTTTGACACTGGTGCAGGGCCGCCGCCCGGCGCTCGCTGCGAACATGCGGCGCATCATCAACGCGGTGTCGGCGATCTTTATGGGGTTGATCGCCTACATCACCTACCCCGAGTTCCTCAAGATGTGGGCGACGCAGGACTATTTCGGCGTGCCGGGCCTGTTCACCTTGCCATGGTGGCCGGTCAAGCTGGTGATTACCGTTGGCACCGCGCTGGCCTGCCTGATCTTTGTGCTCAAGGTCATCAGCGGCCGGGACCGTGCGCTCGAACGGGACGGGGCCGCGCAATGACGCCCATCGAAATCGGCCTGATCTCGGTCATCGCCATCGTCTTTCTGATCTATGCGGGCGTCTACATTCCCATCGCCCTTGGCGTCGTATCATTCGTCTCCATCTGGCTGATGCGGGACAATTTCACCCTCGCGCTGAACCTGGTCAAGATCGCGGTGGGCGACAGCGCGATGGAGTACACGTTCGCCACCATCCCGCTCTTCACCTTCATGGGGCTGGTGGTGTCAAAGGCCGGGCTGGGGCGTGACATCTACGAAGTCATGACCATGCGGTTTCGCAAGATCAAGGGCGGGATCGGCATGGGCACCGTGGGTGCCAACGCCGTGTTCGCCGCCGTGACCGGCTCGTCCATTGCGTCGGCGTCGGTGTTCACCAAGGTGTCGGTGCCGCAGATGATCGCGCAGGACTACAACCCCCGCTTTGCGGTGGGGGTGGTGGCGGGCTCTTCGGTGCTGGGCATGATCATTCCACCCTCGGCGATGCTGATCATCTATTCCTTTGTCGCCGAACAGTCGGTGGGCGATATGTTCCTTGCGGGCGTTATTCCGGGCGTCATGCTCGCCATCGCCTACGTGTCGGCGATCTGGTTCATGGGCCGGTTCACGCCCGGTTTCGTCGGCGGGCGCATCGTTGCGGACACCGAATGGATGAGCCGCCGCGAGGTCGCGTCCAAGACGCTGCCGACGCTCCTGCTGATAACCATCGTGCTGGGCGGCATCTACACCGGCTGGATGACGGCCGTGGAGGCGGGTGCCGCCGGGGCGCTTGTTGCGCTGATCATCGCGGTTCTGCGCAACTCCATGTCGCCCCGGCAATTCTGGGACGCCCTGCTGGAGACGGGGCACATCACCGCCGCCATCCTGTTCCTGATCACCGCCGCCTCGATCTACAGCCGGATGCTGGGGCTGGCCGGTTTGCCCAACCAGCTGGAAAGCCTGCTGGTCGGGAGCGAAGCGACGTTCTGGGTCATCATGCTGCTCTACGTGCTGCTGATGCTGTTTCTGGGCACGCTGCTCGACACCGCATCGATCATCCTGATCGTGGTGCCGCTGTTCCTGCCACTGGCCGAAGCGCTGGACATGTCGCTGATCTGGTTCGGGATCATCACCGTTGTCGGGGCCGAGATTGGCCTGCTGACCCCGCCGCTGGGCATATCCTGTTTCGTAATCAAATCCACCATCGACGACGACCGTATCTCGCTCAAGGACGTGTTCATGGGCGCACTGCCCTTTGCCTTTGTGATGCTGATCGTTCTGTTCATACTGATCGAATTCCCGATCCTGAGTCTCGCCCTGATCTAAAGGAGTGCCCCGATGCGCAACGTCACCAAGGACAACATCACCGACGTGTTCATGGGCTATCTGGCACAGGACACCGACCCGCGCATGCGCGAGATCATGGGGTCGCTGGTCAAGCATCTGCATGGTTTCGCGCGCGAAACAAATCTCACCCACGAGGAGTGGCGGCAGGGCATCGCGTTTCTTGAAAACTGCGCCGCGATCGAGTCGCCCGACCGGCATGAATTCGTCCTGGCCTCGGACGTGCTGGGCCTGTCGTCACTGGTCGACATGCTGCATTCGCGGCCCGATGCGACCAGTTCGTCGGTGCTGGGGCCGTTCCACATCTCGGGTGCGCCGCCCCTGCCCGTGGGCGGCGACATGAAGCGGCATTACGGCGGGCCGATCCTGCTGGCCGAAGGGGTGATCCGCGACAATGCCGGGCAGCCGATCCCGGGGGCCGAACTCGACATCTGGCAAACCGCGCCGAACGGGCTTTATGCTAGCCAGGACGCAGAGCAGGACACCTATTCGTTTCACGGGCTGATGACGGTGGGCGATGACGGGCGCTATGCGTTCACGACGGTCAAGCCGGTGGAGTATACGGTGCCGTCCGACGGGCCGGTCGGGGACATCCTGCGCGCCTGTGGTCGCCACCCGTGGCGCCCCTCGCACCTGCACTATATCGTCAAGGCCGACGGCTTTCGCCCGCTGGTCACGGAGGTGTTTCCCGACGACGATCCATATCTGGATCAGGACACCGTGTTTGGCGTCCGCGAGGATCTGGTGATGCGGTATGTCGAGCGTCCGGCGTCGGAATTTCCCGAGGGCATGGCCATCTCGGGGCAGGTCGACACGCCGTTCCTGCATGTGGCGTTCGACATCGTGCTGGCCCCCGAGGGCGCGTGACAGCAGCGCGTCGCGCGCTCAGTCGTCTTGCGGGGCCAGGGGGCCGCTGAGGCGCAGGCCTTCGATGGATGAGACATCGCGCAGCGGCTCGGCACGGGTCCCCAGTATCTGGCTCAGGAATTGGTCGGCCAGCGCGTGGAACGCCCGGACGTTTTCGGGCCGCGCCAGCACGTGCCCCTCGGTCTCGAACAGCGCATAGAGGTAGGGCACGCCCCGGTCGCGCAGATGGGCCGCAACCGCATCGCTGTCGGTCTGGGACACGCGCACGTCGTTGGCCCCGTGCACCAGAAACAGCGGCGCCGACAGCCGGTCCAGATGTGTCATGGGCGAGCGGTCGGCCAGCATGGCGCGGCCCGCGTCCGTGCCGATATCGCCGATCTTGCGGGCAAAGACTTCGTCCAGCGGTCCCCAATAGGGCGGGACGTTTTCCAGAAACGCGACAAGGTCGGCGGGCGGGCACATGGCGACGCCGCAGGCGAACCTGTCCGGCTCCTGCGTCAGGGCCCTGAGCACCGCGTAGCCGCCATACGACGCGCCCGTGATCGCGAGGCGCGCGGGGTCTGCGATGCCTTGCGCCTCGGCCCAGTCGACGCAATCGCGCAAGTCGTCCTGCATCGCGGCCCCCCATTGCTGATCGCCCGCGTTCAGGAACCCCTTGCCAAAGCCGGTAGAGCCCCGGAAGTTCGGGCTCAGCACCGCAAAGCCGCGATTGGCCAGCCATTGCAGGCTGGCGTCGTAGCCCCAGCTGACCCGCCCCCACGGCCCGCCATGTACTGTCAGGATAAAGGGCAGCGGCGGTCCGTCGTCGCCGATGGTGCGCCCCTCGGGCAGGGCGAGGTAGCTGATCAACTCCAGCCCGTCGCGCGCGGTGATGTGGACGGGGGTCACCGGCACCAGCGGCTGCGCCTCCAGCGCGGGGCTGGCGGAAAAAAGTGCGCTGACTGTTCCGGCAGCGCGGTCATATAGGTGAAATTGCGCAGGCCCATCATCCTGCGTATAGGCGACGATCCAATGGGCCAGATCGCGGCTGCGCGACACGATGTGCAGGTCGCCCGGCTGCGCGGTCTGCAACCGTTCCAGATCGCGGGCGGTTTCGGCATCGACCGCGTGCCAGTGCCGCCGGTCTGTGTTGGTGGTAAACGCCAGCAAGGCGTTGGTGTCGGGATGCGCCAGCACCTCGACGACATCGCGACCCTCGGGTGCGGCCAGCACCGTCTCCGCCCCGGTTTGCAGGTCGATAGAGATCAGCCGCGCCACGTCCTGACCGCGCGAGTCGACCGCGTACACAGCGTCTTTGGCACGGGTAAAGCCGGTCAGCCGGGTGGTCAGCACATCCTCGGCCGGGACGTCCATGAACGGCGTCCAGCTGTCGCCGTCCAGCCTGAGACAGCGCACCGCCCCGCCGTCGAGCGGTGCCAGACCAAAGCGGACGCGCATGTCACGATCCGTCACCAGACTGAGGAACCCGGGGTTTTCAAAAACCGTTTCGGTCTCTGCGCTGTTCAGATCGACGCTGATCAGGTCATGCAGTGCCGCCTCGCGGCGGTTGCTGGTGAGCAGCGCGCGGTCGGGAAAGTCGGGGCTGAGCGTGTGCACCCCGGAGGCTGCCCCCTCCCACGGGGTCAGGTCACGGCTGTGCCCGGTGTCGACGTTCAGCGCGTGCACATGCCAGTTCTCGTCGCCCGACGGGTTCAGCAGGTAGAGGATGTGCCGGTTGTCGAAACACCAGGTGTAATGCGCCACGCCGGTCACAGTGTCGTGGGTCATCTGCACGGCTGCGCCGGGTGTGTCCCGCGGTGCCACGTGGATGTTCAGCACATCGCCGCTGCGCGCCAGCCACGCCATGCGCGCGCCATCCGGGCTGAGCGAGGGCGACGCGCGGTCGGGCGAGCCGAACAGGATGTCGAGCGGAATGAGGTCGGTCATGGGCCTTGCCTTGGGGGGCGCGGCGCGCTGATCACCGCGTCTTGGGGGTGAAGCTATCTCAGGTTGCAAGCGCTTGCAAAGGTGCCGTTTCGGGGCTGCACATGTGCGATGTTTTGCGCGGTTGTGACCTCGCTGCGTAACTTTTTTGCCTTTTGCCGAGCAGTGAGCGCTAAGGCTCTGTTTTGCGGGGATTCCAGCGATCCGCCGTCTGAAAACGCCGACGCGCACCACCGCTCAATCGGGCATCGCACATCAGCGCATACACTTTTGAGTAGAAAAAATAGCCCGGCACGGTTACCATCTAGAGGTTGTATTAATTTTTTAAGCACGTTTTTGGTTTGGGGGAACTGATTGTGGCTGATGTCGTATTTGCACTTATGCCCTTTGTTGCGCTGGAGCGGCCCTCGGTCGCGCTTGGCACCTTGTCGGCCAGCCTGACGCAGGCCGGGATCAGCTGCAAATCCATCTACGGCAACCTCCAATTCGCTGAGAAGATTGGCCTTTCCGCCTATGTCAGTTTCGACAATTCCGACATCACGCTGCAACTGGGCGAGTGGGTGTTTTCCGAAGCCGCGTTCCGTGTGCCGGGCACCTCTGCCAAGGAACTGATGCGCCGCGTCTACGGCATCGAAAACCCGGGAATCGACCAGCTGCACGGACTGACCGAAGGCCGCAGGCTGGCGCGGGCGCATGTCGACGAGATGGCCCGCCAGATCCTCGCCGAACGCCCGAGCATCGTCGGGTGCAGTTCGGTCTTTCAACAGCAATGCGCCTCGCTTGCGGTGCTGCGCCGGGTCAAGGAGTTGGCCCCGGACGTGATCACGATGATGGGGGGCGCCAATTGCGAGGGCAGCATGGGGGCTGCTGTTCACAAGCTGTATCCGTGGGTGGATTTCGTGGTGTCGGGCGAATCTGATCTGCTGCTGCCCAAGCTGTGCGCGGACATCTTTGAATACGGGCCGTATGTGCCGCAGGCGCGCCTGCCCAATGCCGTCTACGGGCCCATTCACCGCGACCCGACCGTGCCGCGCCAGAACCCCGGGCAACGGGCCCCGCGCGCCGTCATCCAGACGATGGATGAGCTGCCGATGCCTGAATACGACGACTATTTCGACCAGCTGGCGCGGCTGAGCATCCGCGACTACATCCTGCCCGCGCTGTCCATCGAGACCTCGCGCGGGTGCTGGTGGGGCGAAAAGCACCATTGCACCTTTTGCGGGCTGAACGGGCAGGGGATGACCTACCGGGCCAAGTCCGCCGATCATGCGCTGGCCGAGCTGGAGGCGCTGACGGCAAAGCATGGTCTGAGAAAGTTCATGACCGTCGACAACATCCTGGACAACAAGTATTTCGACCGAATGCTGCCGGCCCTCGAGATGACGGGCGACAAGACGTTTTTTTACGAAATCAAGTCGAACCTGCGCCGCGCGCGGGTCGAGGCGCTTGCGAAATCGGGCATCCGCTGGGTGCAGCCGGGGATCGAGGCGCTGCATGACGAGACGCTCAAGCTGCTGAACAAGGGCGCGTCGGCGGCCATCAACATCCAGTTGCTGAAGTGGACGCGGCTCTATGGTGTCTGGGTGATCTGGAATTACCTGGTGAACGCGCCCGGTGACAAACCCGAGTGGTATCAGGAGGTGGCCGAATGGCTGCCCCAGATCAGCCATATGCAGCCCCCCTCGGGTGCGGGCGTGACGCCGATCCGGTTTGACCGGTTCAGCCCGTATTTCAACGAGGCGGAGGCCTACGGGCTCGATCTGAGGTCCTATCCCGGCTACGAGGTCGCCTACCCGGTCAGCGGCGATGACCTCGCCGATCACGCCTATTTCTTTTACGACGCCAGCACGCATCGGCCCTATCCTGACGGGCTGCACGACGCGATCACCGCCTGGCACGAAGGGTTCCTGACCAACAAGGGCCTGAAATTCCCCCGCATGCGGGAGGACGCCCCGATCCTGCTGATGCTGATGGACGACACCGGCGCGGATGTGACCGACACGCGGCCTATCGCCCACGAACGCAGCTATCGGCTCAGCCGGTTCGAGGCGGTGATTTGCAACGCCTGCGACAGCGCCTGCAAGACCTACGGCATTCTGGCCGCCCTCAAGGCGCAGAGTCTGCCCTGTGACGAGGCTGCGGTGCTGCCCGTCCTCGAGGCGCTGATCGCGCGCAAGCTGATCCTGAAACTGGGCGACACCTATCTGTGCCTCGCCTTTGATCAGGTGCCCGAACCGTACCTGCCCTTCCAGGATTTTGCCGGGGGGCTGACGCTGCTGTCGAAACCCGATCCCAAACCGACCGAGGACGCAAACCTCAACCCAAGTCTGAAGAGCCTGTTTTCATCCTGAGCACATTTTGAACGGAGTCCGCCATGACCACATCCATGACCCGCCGCGATCTTGAGGCCAAGATCATCGCAAACGCCTGGCGCGACCCTGCTTACCGAAAACGACTGGAGGCTGATCCCAAGGCGGTCGTGTCCGAAGAGCTGAAAAAGGTCGATCCGTCCATCGAATTGCCAGACAGCCTCAAGGTGAACGTCCATCAGGAAGATGCCGATACGTTCCACCTGGTGCTGCCGCGCGATCCGCGTGACCTGAAGGTGGTCGATGTTGTGCCCGATCATCAGCTTGAGGCGATTGCGCCGCAGACCGTCGCTGTGGCGGTGCTCACCGGGCCGGTGCCGCCGCAGGTCGTCGTCACGGCCATCGTCGTCGGGCCCGCCATCGGTGTGGGCGGGACGACACCCGCCATCGCCGCCGTGAACGTCGCCGCAACCGGCGTCGCCATCGCCTGACCCGTTTCCCAACGCCATAGGAGGACATTTACCATGGCACCCACCCCATCGTCGCGCCGCGACCTCGAAGCAATGATCATCGCCCGCGCCTGGCGCGATCCCGAGTACAAGGCCATGCTGATGAAGGACCCCAAGAGCGCATTGGAAGGCGCGCTCAAGGAGATCGACCCCGACATTTCGCTGCCCGACAGCCTCAAGGTGAACGTCCACGAAGAGGACGCCGATACGTTCCATCTGGTGGTGCCGCGTGATCCGCGCGACCTCAAGCTGTCGGATGTGGTGCCCGACGACCAGTTCGAAGCCATTGCGCCCCAGACCATCGCCGTTGTGGTGGCCGGTATCGCGGTCGTCGTCGGCAACACGGTCGGTGCGGTCAACAATGTCGGCGCGGGCAACGTGGTTGCGGCGGGCAATGTCGCCACCACCGGCAACGCCGTCGCCAACTCCAACACCGTCAGCTAAAGCTGGATGCGTGACACGAGGGATAGCATCACCGGGGCCAGCACGGACATCCTGCTGGTCCTGATGCCCTATGCCTCGGTGGAACGGGCGTCGCTGGCCATCGGATCGCTCGCCTCTGGCCTGCGGTGCGCGGGACTGGACGCCGACACGGACTATCCGAACCTGCGCTTTGCCGACCTGATCGGTCTGGATGCCTACGAAAGCATCAACACCTCGCCGATCTTTTACCAGATCGGTGAGTGGTCGTTTTCGCAGGCCGCGTTTCCCGGCGCGGACATGGATACCGACGGCTACCTGTCACATCTGGAAGAGCTGCTGCCGATCGAGGGCCTCGCCCAGCGGCTGGAGGCGGTGCAGCGCGCGGCCACCTGGTTTGTCGACCGGACCGCGCGGGACATTCTGGCGCGCGGTGCGCGTATCGTCGGTGCCAGCACGGTGTTCCAGCAAAACAACGCCTCGCTCGCGCTGTTGCGCCGGATCAAGGCGCTGGACCCGTCGGTCGTCACCCTGCTGGGCGGCGGCAATTGCGAAGGGCGGATGGGCTGGACGCTGCACCAGCAATCCGATTTCGTGGACTACACGGTGTCGGGCGAGGCGGATGCACTGCTGGCGCCACTGTGCACCGACATTCTGACCGGCGCGCCGGACCTGCCATCTGACGGGCTGCCGCCGGGTGTGTTCGGCCCCGCGCATCGCGGGCGGCCGGCCCCGCCGGACGCGGCCCTTTATGCCCGGGTTGCCGACATGTCCCAGGTGGCATTGCCGGATTTTGATCCCTATTTCGACGGGCTGTCGCAGACCGGCTTTGGCCAGCGTGTGGTGCCGGGCCTGCCGGTCGAGGCGGCGCGCGGCTGCTGGTGGGGCCAGAAACACCACTGCACTTTCTGCGGTATCTCGACCTCCGGCATGAACTTTCGCGCCAAGTCATCCGCGCAGTTCCGGACCGAGCTGGACACCCTGTCGGACCGCTACGGCGTGACCCGGATGTCGCCCGCCGACAACATCGTCGAACCGAGCTATTTCAAGTCGTTCCTGCCTGATCTTGCCGCCTCGGACCGGCGGTTCGACATCTTTTTCCAGACCAAGGCCAACCTCAAGCGCGCGCAGCTCGAGGCGTTGGCGGGCGCCGGTGTGCGCTGGCTGCAACCGGGGATCGAGGCGTTGTCGGACGAGATGCTGGCGCTGTTGACCAAGGGGGCCAGCATGATGATCAACCTGCAGTTTCTCAAATGGGCCCGGCAGGAGGGCATCTGGCTGCTGTGGCACATCCTGAACGGCGCGCCCGGCGAACAGGACGACTGGTATGCCGACACCGCCGCGTGGCTGCCGCTGGTGTCGCATTTTCAACCCCCCTCGTCGCCCGGCATGAACCGGATCCGGTTCAACCGGTTCAGCCCCTATGCCGAACGTCCCGACACCTTTGGCCTGACGCTCGAGCCGGCGTGGGCCTATGCCCATACATACCCGTTTTCGCGGGACGTGATGCGCGATCTGGCCTACTACTTTTCCGACCGCGAGATGGATGTCGCGGCCCGGCAGGGCGACGGGCCGGGCACCGCTGCCATGACGGCGGCGATTGCCAGCTGGTATCACGGCTTTACCGATCCGTCCGGGCCCATTCCGGTGCAGCGGGCCGATGCGCCGACCCTGACAGCCCATGCGGCGGGTGATGGTTGGGACGTGACCGATACCCGGCCCGTGCGCGTGGCCGACACCCACCGGCTGGGCGCGCTGGATATGGCCATCCTGAGGGCCTGCGACGCGTGTTGCACCCAATCGGCGGTCCACAAGCGGCTGTCGGACACCACGACGCCCGCCAATGTGCAGGCGCGCATCGACGCGCTGGTGGACGCGCGGTTGATCCTGCGGCGCGGTGACCTGATCCTGTCGCTGGTCTTTGACCGCGCGCCGCGCGCCTATCCTGCGCCGCACAGCTTTCCGCCCGGCTTTCTGTCGGCCGCCCCGCTTCACGATCCGCAATTCACCAAGGCTGCGCGCCGCGACACCTCGCTGGCCGACCTCTTTGCCTGACGACCCGATATTCACGCAACACTTTTCCAAGGAGACACAAAGATGAATGAAATCGCAACGGCCACAACGGGCCAGCCGGTCTCGGCCATATCCGTCGCGCAGGTCAAACGTGTTCTCGAATGGTGGTCCTCGTCGCAGCATTTCCGCGACCGGGTCGAAGAAGACCCCGTTGCCTGTGCCGCCGAATACAACCTCGACTTTGACCTCATGCCGCTGCGCCCGCTGTGGGACAGCGAGCTTGGCATCGAAATGTACAATCGCGGCGACGCATTCCACCCCGCCGTTCTGGAATACCGCGCGTTCTACGACAGTAAGACCAAGTGGCGCGATCAGATCAAGGAAGAGTGCAGCCCGCAGGAAGAACGTTTTCGCAAGTGGCGGCTGCGTCAGGTGGCGCGCAACACGTTTGAAAACGGGGCATATGACGAATACATCATCCACACCCCCATGGCGATCGAACTGACGGATGGCTGCACCGTCGGCTGCTGGTTCTGCGGCGTCGGCGCGACCAAGTTCGTGGATGCGCTGCCCTATGCCGAGAACAAGGAAGACTGGCGCAAGACACTGCACCACTTGCGCGACAAGACCGGCACAGCCGGGCGCTGGGGCTTTCTCTACTGGGCGACCGACCCGCTGGACATTCCCGACTACGAGGATTTTGCCAACGATTTTGCCGACGTGTTCGGCATCTTTCCCCAGACCACCACGGCGCAGGCGCATCTGCACCTCGACCGGCTGCGTGACCTGTTGCCGATGTCGGAGGCGCGGGGGTGCCGGGTCAACCGGTTCTCGGTGCTTACGGAAAAGAGCCTCAAGAAGATCTACGACTATTTCACGCCGGAAGAGATGTTGAACGTCGAGATCGTCAGCCAGATGAAGGACGCGTCGGTGGCCAAGGCCAATACCGGCGACTTCCGGTCGCTCGCGGCGCAGCGCGAACACGTGATGGAGCGCGAAAAGCAAAAGCTGAAAAAGACCGCCAAACAGATCGAACGCACGCTGGAAGAGGACGAGGACGTGTCGCTGGTCGAGCCGGGCACCATCGCCTGTGTGTCGGGTTTTCTGCTGAATATGATGTCGCGCACGGTCAAGTTGATCTCGCCTTGCCGCGCCTCCGAGACATGGCCGCTGGGCTATATCGTGTTTGACGAAATGACATTCACCGATGCCGACGACCTGAACGACAAGCTGACACTTCTGATCGACCGCCACATGACGACCGAAATCACGGCGGACATGCGTATGCAGTTCCATCCGGGCCTCGACCTGCACGAAACCGAGGACGGGTTCATCCTTGCGTCCAAGCTGCACGCCATCGCGCTGGAGCGTCCGGCCTATCGCGACTACGTTAAGATGCTGGGCAAGCTGATCGGCTCGGGGGATCGCACGGCGTCGCAGATCGCGCTGGCCGGCCTCTATATGCACGGCGTGCCCGAGGACAACACCCTGGCCACGCTGAACCACCTGTTCGACAATGGCGCACTCGTCGATGCGCATGGGCGGGTTGCGGGACAAAAAGGTGTGATCGATCAATGAGCCTGAATGATCCGCACGCCGCAGACATCCTGCGCGGGTACCTCGACCGCGTGGGATTTGGTGAAATCTACAAGTTCATCGTCGGGCCGAACAATTACGCGCTGATGCCGTCCGTGATCGGAAAGACCTCCGCTGATCAGATCGGGGCGTTTTTCGACGAAGTGCTGGCGCATGATCCGCGCACGCAGCTCTTGCGCCCGCTGATGGGCGACGAGGCGGTGTGGCGCGATGATCTGGACACGGGGCAGATACAGGTCGCCGACGCCATGATCGCCGCCGGTATCCTGATGGAGGATGACGGGCAGATCGGGCCGACCAAGTACCAGATGATCTCGGCCTATGGGCGCGACCTGCTGATCGACCGGCGGATCAACTTTGGCGGCGCGGTGCACGAGGTCTATATCGGCTATGACAGCTACGCGATGATCAACTATATCCAGCCGTCGGCCATGCCGCGCGGGGCGCGCGCGCTGGATCTGTGCACCGGTTCGGGGATTGCCGCGCTTTACATGGCGCTGTCTTGCGACGATGTGGTGGCGACGGATATCGGGTCGGTGCCGCTGTCGATCGTGCGGTTCAACCGCTGCCTGAACCACTGCGAGGATGTGCTGACGATCCGGGAAGAACGGCTGGAAGAGACGCTGCGCAGCGGCGAACGCTTCGACATCTTGACCTGCAACCCGCCCTTTGTCGCCTATCCGCCGCAGCTCAAGGCGACGCTCTATTCCCAGGGTACCGAGCTGGACGGGCAAGGCTATCTGCGCGACATCATCCAGGCCCTGCCCGAGGTGCTGGTGCCCGGCGGTTCGGCCTATCTGGTGGCCGATCTGGTGGGCAACGCGGACGGGCCGCATTTCATACGCGAGCTGGAATACTATGCGCGGGCTTTGGGGCTGGGCATCGATGTCTATATCGATAACCGGATCGAATCCGAGGTGCAGGTCGCACCGATGTCGCATTACCTGCATCGGCTGAACCCGGAAAACAGCGTCGAGGACATGGCCGACGTCTTTCGTCGGTTCCAGCGTGATGACCTGAAGGCCAGCCATTATCACATGAGCACCATGCGTCTGGTTAACGGCGCGGCCGAGCCGCAGGTGCGCGTGCTGCGTCGCTTTGCACAGCGCCGCAAGACCGGCGCAGGCGGCAAGTGGCGGCAAATCCTGGAGCGGGCCTGATGCGCTTTGCCGAACGTGTTGCGCGGGCCGGTGCACGGCTCCGACAGGCGGAGCCGCTGGTGCGGCTGATGTCGCGCGACGCGTTCGGCAGGGTACAGGCGGATCTGGACCGGCGGCTGGTGGTCTGCGCGCAGTTTGCGCTGCACGAGCAGGCGGTTGTGCAGACGGCATTGCAGGGACGGTTGCCGTGGATGCAGCCCGCCGGTGCTGGTGCCGGGGACACGGTCGCGCCGGATGCGGAGGCGGTTGTGGCAGGCCTGCCCGACCTCGCCGCCATTGCCGATCAGACCGAAGCCGACTGGCGCCGGGGCACCTCAGCCCTGTTGCGGGCCCTCGCGGGTGATGCCGCAGCGCTGCAGGTCGACCTGATCGACGGGGTGATCCGGGACATTGATCCGGCCATGTCCGATCCGCATCACCGGGGCCGCATGACGGCGGTGCTGGCGCTGTCTGACGGGCGCAACCTGGTCTACAAGCCGCGCCCGCTGGATATGGAGGCGCAGTTCGCCCGGCTGGTCCGCTGGCTGTCGGATGCGGGGATCGGCCCGCGGATCGATGCCGCACCCGTGTTGGCGTGGGGGGAAGATCACGGATGGATGGGTTTTGTCGCGCATGATCCGTGCCGGACGCAGGCCGAGATGGAGGGATACTGGCAAAAGGCGGGGGGGCTTTATTGTCTGCTGACAATTTTACAAGCCACTGACATCCATAGGGAAAATATCGTCGCATCGGGTGGTTGTCCGGTGCTGGTGGATGCCGAAACCCTGTTCCAGCCCCACCCTTGGGCGATGGGTGCAAGCGGCCCGCAGGACCTGTTGCGCGACACGATGATGCTGCCGCCATTCGGGGCCGACACGGCGTCGGACTTTTCGGCGTTTTGCAGCCGTGCGGGCGATGCCACGGCGATCCGGGTCGCAGGACCCGGCGGCACCGCCACGCCCTACCGGTTGCCCGCGTGTCAGAACCTGCCGCATCTGGGCGGGCGGTTCCACGGGGCTGAAGATTACCCCGATGCGCTGACCGATGGCTTTGCGTGGATGTTCCGCGACCTCGTGCAGCATCGCGATGCGCTGAGCGCGGATGGCGGCCCGCTGCGGGCCTTTGCGACGGCGCGCGGGCGATATGTTGCGCGCGGCACGCAAAGCTACGGTGCGATGCTGCGCGCGTCGCTATCGCCCGCGGTACTGGGGCAGGCAGGCGGGCGTCGCGCGATGCTGCGCGATCAGCTGCGGGAGACGCGGACCGACCGCAGCCCGGCCACCTTCGAGGCGCAGGAACTGAACGCGCTGGCGCGCATGGACGTTCCACGGCTGACCTGTCGCCCGGGCGATCCTGGGCCGGAGGGGCACTGGCGCGCGCCGCTGCAAGAGGTCTGCGACCGGCTGGCCATGCTGAGCGTGGACGACCTGCCGCACTGGCTGGCCGGAATGCCGCCGCTGACGACAGCGCCCCGCCGCGTGGGCTGAGCGCTCAGATCATAGAAAAGAAGGAGCCGACCATGGCCGAGGAAATCCATCTGGAAAACGCGCTGAGCCTGATGATGAACGCCGTGGACAGCCCCGTCGCCAAGAGCCTGGACAATCAGGGCATTCGCATCCCGAAAATGGCCCTCGCGCGCAGCAGCGGGCCAGCCGATATCCCGGTGGACTGGGTCAACCGGCCCGGTATCGCCGCCATCGGCATCGCCGAGCGGACCCATGCCGGGTCGCAGATACCCGGCGCGCTCGCCATCAAGGTTTATGTCGAAAAGAAGCAACCCAAAAGCCAGCTCGACTTTGTCGTGCCGCCGGTGCTGGAATTCGAGGGCCTGCCGCCGCTGGAAACCGACGTGGAACAGATCGGCAAGATCGAGCTGCATTCCAACGTCACGCGGGTTCGGCCTGCGCCGCCCGGCTTTTCCATCGGTCTTTCGACACAACCCAAGGAGGCGGGCACCTTTGGCCTTGTCGTCCGCAAGAAAGGCACGACGGGGCCGATGTACATGCTGTCCAACAGCCACGCCATTGCCGCGTCGGGCTGGGCCAACAAGGGCGACCGGATTGTGCAGCCGGGATGCGCGGATGGCGGTTTGCCCGCCAGCGACGGGATCGCTACCCTCACGGACTGGATCCCCTTTCAGTACACAGCTCAGGGATTTCCCAACACGGTCGACTGCGCCATCGCCAAGCTGGATGACGGCGCGGCGACAGCGGCCATCGCGCAGCTGGGCGTGCCCAAGGGTGTTGATCCGAACGTCAAACGCGGGGTCGAAGTGCAAAAGATGGGGCGCACTACAACCTTCAGCGTCGCCCAGGTGCGCGATGTGCACCTGCACGTGCCATCGACATATCCGGACAAGAACGGCACACTTGCTCGTGTCGGGTTTTCCGACGTCTGCCTGACGTCCTTTTACACGGCGGGCGGTGACAGCGGATCGGGAGTGCTGGATATGCAGGGCAATGTCGTGGGACTTCATATGGCGGGCTCCACGGTCGTGGGCATCTTTTGCAAGATCAAGAACGTGATGGACGCATTGGGGGTCGAGGTCGTGACCCAGGCCAACCAGAATGGCTGAGCCCGACGCCCCCGACCTCACCACCGAGGCGGACGTGGAACAGGTGCTGGAGCATCACGCCGACCGGCTCACCGCCCTGCCGAATGTGGTGGCCCTTGGCCTGGATGCCGATGACGTCACCGGCGAGCCTGCTGTCGCGCTCTATGTCTCTGAGATGCCTGATGTTGCCAGCGCGCAGACTGCGCTGCCCGACGGCGTCGACATCGACACGCCGCGTGGCAAACGGACGGTCGGGGTCAAGGTCATCCGCGTGGGATCGATTTCGCCGCAACCGCTGGGCTGAGCGGTACAAGGCCGCGCGCGGACCCCTATATCGAGAGCACGGAGGTTTTGACGCATGGAAAACGTTCTGTTCGAGGAAACGCAAAGGCTGTCGCCGCTGATCATCCTTGCGATCGTCGCGGCGGTGCTGGTGGTCTTTGGTCTGGTCTACTGGCGCACGGGCGGCGCGCTCAGCCGCCCCGTCTGGATGCTGCTGGGGGGCACGGCGGTCTTTCTGGCGGCCCTTGTCGCGATGTCGCGGATGCAGACGGAGGTCACCGCCGACAGTGTTGATATCTCGATGTTTTACCTGATTTCCGAGTCGATCCCGCATGCGCAGATTACCGAGCATCAGGTGCTGGAATACCGCCCGCTGCGCGAATTCGGTGGCTGGGGGCTGCGCTATGGTTCGTCGGGGCGGGCCTATTCGATGTCGGGGTCCGAAGGGGTGCGCCTGGTGCTCGACGATGGCAGTCAGATCACCTTGGGCAGCCAGAACGCCGAGGCGCTGGCCAGCGCGATCGAGACCGGGAAAGCGTCGCCGTAAGCTGCGCGTTGGCGCGTCGCGGCCTTCGGTGCTACGTCCTGTCGGCATGACCCGCGTGCCGCCGACCCTTTATTCCACCGTGTCCAGCCAGTTCATTGACGACTGGCTGGCCTCGCTGCGCGCGCTGTGCCCTGCGGCGCAATACGATGCGTTGCTGGCGCGTGCGGGCCTTGTGGTGGATCAGCGCCAGTCCCACGGGCGCGTCACGCTGGATCAGATCGTGCGGCTCTATCAGTTGGCGGCGGTGGAGACCGGGGACGAGATGATGGGGCTGTGGAGCCGGCCAATCCGGCCCCGCGCCTTGCAGCACCTGCTGACATCCGTGCGCGAGGCGCAATCGCTGTCCTCGGCGTTGTACCGGTTTTCGACGTTCTGGAACCTGCTGCTGGACGATCATCAGTTCGACCTGGTGAAGGCGGAGGACACGCTGACCCTCAGGCTCAGACTCGTCAGCGACGCCGTGGCGCAACGGTTCGGCCACATGCTGATCCTCAAGCTGGCCCACGGGCTGCTGTCGTGGATGGCCGGGTACGAGGTGCCGGTCAAGGCGGTCGCGTTCGCCTTTGACCGGCCCGGCTTTGCCGAGGATTACGCGGTGATTTTTCCCGCGCCGACCGGGTTCGCGGCGCAGTGCACGTCGATTTCGTTTGCGGGGGAGGTGCTGGGGCCGGTGCCGGGGCGCAGCTCTGCCGAGTTGGACCTGTTTCTGGAGAATGCGCCGCGGGACTGGATATTCACCCGGTCGGTGGCACATACGCAGGCGCTGCGCGTGCGCACCCACCTGAGCCGGGTGGGCTGGGACGCCGCCAATCTGACGGAGGTGGCGCAGGCGCTGCATGTCACGCCGCGCACCCTGATCCGCAAGCTCGACGCGGATGGCACGTCGTTCCAGGCGATCAAGGACGCGTTGCGCCGCGACATCGCGATCCGCCACCTTGCCGCAGGACGGCTGAGTGTCGAGGCCATCGCGCAGGAGGTCGGATTTTCCTCGGCGGCGAGCTTTCACAAGGCGTTTCTGCGGTGGACGGGCGACACGCCCGGCGTCTATCGCCGCACCCCGGAGCGCAACAGCTGAATTTGTCACTTTTGGACAGTCTCTTGTCGTCTCCCGAGATGGAGTGCGTACCGACGTTCGCCTATCTGTGGTTCCATATCAACGCTGAACCCACTGCATTTCACAATTCGCACGTCGCTGCCCTTTTGCTGCGGGTGGCGATATCGGACTGTGCATGCCGCCCTACAGGAGCCTTTCGATGTCGGACAAACTGGACACTATCCTCGCTGCTGCCCGCGACCACGCGACCACGGTCATTGCCCCCAATGTCAATGCCTGGAACACCGCCAAGGCCTGGCCGCGAGATGCGTCGGATGCGGCGGGTGCGGCGGGTCTGACAGGGCTCTACGCGCCCGAGGACTGGGGCGGGCAGGGGCTGTCGCTGGCCGACGGCATTCAGGTCTACGAGCAGTTGGGCGCAGGCGACGGGGCCTATGCCTTTGCGCTGTCGATGCACAACATCTGCACCTTTGCCGGTTGCGGATACGGGACGGAAGCGTTCAAGCAGGCCTGGGCGCGCGATCTGACTTCGGGCCGCAAACTGGCGAATTTCGCGCTGACAGAGCCGCAATCGGGCTCCGACCCGATGAAGATGTATACCCGCGCGACGATCAACGGCGATGGCACCTGGACGATCAGCGGGGCCAAGGCGTGGGTGAGCCTTGCCACCGTGGCGGACGTGTATTTCACCGTGGTCAAGACTAGCGACGCGCCGGGGCACAAGGACATGGCGATGATCGCCATTCCCGCCGATGCGCCGGGGATCAGCTTTGGCCCGCTCTACGAGACGCCGTCCTACACCTTTCTGCCCATGTCCGAGATGTATCTCGACAACGTGGTGGTGAGCGAGGACAACATCATCCTGCCGATCGGTCAGGGCTTTCAGGGGTCGCTGATGGCGATTGACATTGCCCGTGTCTCCATCGCGTCGGGCTGTTGCGGGCTGATACAATCCGCGCTCGATACCGCGCTGTCCTATGCCAAGAACCGCAAGATGTTCGGTGGCAAGAACCTGGATCTGGACGGTATTCAGTGGATGCTGGGCGAGGTGGCCACCGACCTGGAGGCGTCGAAACTGCTCTATCGCAAGGCGGCAGAGGCGTTGGGCACACCCGAGGGGCCGGTGATGGCCGCGCATGCCAAGCGGTTTGTGCCGGATGCGGCGGTCAAGGCGGCCAACACCTGCACGCAGGTGCTGGGCGGGATGGGTCTGTTGCAGCCCTACGGCCTTGATCGGTTGTCGCGTCTGGCGCAGATGCTGCGGATCGTCGACGGCACGACCGAGATCAGCCGCGTCGTGATCGGCCGTGCCCTGCAAAAGCGGGCGGCCAGCCTGCCGGACCTGCCCGTGCCGCTGGGATATGGTGAGGCGGACCGCGCCGAGGGCGCTCTGGCGGCGGAGTAGGGGGCTGGCCCCCATGTGATTTGCACGTTTTGGTGTTGGCGGCGGTCTGTGCTGCCGCCGACATCGGGCACATTGTGTCCGTCCCTGACCTGCGCGCCTAAATTGCGGGCGATTTGAGCGGGCGGGCGGGGAAATCCATCGAAACAGTTGACTCTGCGTCTCGCGAGGCAATCTTGTACCAATGTTGAATTGGTTTGAGGTTTTGCTGAATTGACTCGAGGGGCTGACTTCTTTGGACGCTGCGCACAGTGATTTGACGACCTTGCAGGGGGATGATGCGGCGCCGCTTTTGGCGCTGACCGACCTTACCCTGCGCTTTCGCGGTCAGGCAAATGACGTGGTTGACGCTGTGTCGCTGTCGGTGCGCCGGTCCGAGGTGCTGTGCGTCGTGGGCGAATCCGGATGCGGCAAGAGCGTGACCGCGATGGCGCTGATGGGCCTGCTGCCGGCGGATGCAGCGCGCATTTCCACTGGAAATCTGCAGATTGACGGCGATGCGTTTGATTTGTCGCGTGAAAGCGTCCCGCGCGAGATGCGCGGCAACCGTATGGCGATGATCTTTCAGGAGCCGATGACATCGCTTAACCCTGCCTTCCGGATCGGGGAGCAGATCAGCGAGGCGGTGCTGCGCCATCATGGCGGGACACGTGCCGAAGCGCGCGACCGGGCCGAGGCGATGTTGCAGCGTGTGGGCATCGCCAACCCCGCCCAACGCCTCAGGGCGTATCCGCACCAATTGTCCGGTGGTATGCGTCAGCGCGTGATGATCGCCATGGCGCTGGCCAACGACCCGCAGCTGCTGATCGCGGATGAGCCGACCACCGCGCTGGATGTGACGATCCAGGCGCAGATCCTCGACCTGATCCGCGACCTGCGCGACCAGACCGGGATGGGCACGATCATGATCACCCATGATCTGGGCGTCGTGGCCGAGATCGCCGATACCGTGGCGGTCATGTATGGTGGTCAGGTGGTCGAGCAGGGGCCGGTGCGCGCCGTGTTCGACAAACCGCAGCACCCCTATACGATCGGCCTGATGAGCGCGATGCCCCGGCTGGACAAGCCCGGCGGGCGGCTGGCCATCGTGCCCGGCACCGTGCCGACCATTGCCAACATGCCCGACGGCTGCCGGTTTCGTACCCGCTGCGCCTTTGCCACTGGCTTGTGTGCAACGCGGCCCGCGCTGGCAGGGGAGGGGCACGCCGTGGCCTGCCACTATGCCCCGCTCGAAGACCACGTGGCGGTGACCGCATGAGCCGCGATGTGATCCTTGAGGCGGTGGATGTGGTCAAGCATTTCGGCACCGGCGGCGGGTGGTTTTCACGCACGCCGGTGGTGCAGGCGGTCGACGGTGTGTCGCTCGAGGTGCGCCGGGGCGAGACCTTTGCCATCGTGGGCGAAAGCGGTTGCGGAAAGTCGACGCTGGCGCGGCTGCTCATGCGGCTGCTGACGCCGACCTCCGGCGATGTGCTCTTTGACGGGCAACAGGTCAGCGCGGCCAGCGGCGCGGCGCTGAAACAGCTGCGCGGCGACATGCAGTTCATCTTTCAGGACCCGTTTTCTTCACTCAACCCGCGTATGACCGTGGGCAAGCTGGTGGCTGAGCCGCTGGAGGTGCACGCGCCCGAACTGTCGGCGCCCGAGCGGCGCGAGAGGGTCGCCGCACTCTTGAGGCAGGTCGGCTTGCGGCAGGAACACAGCGACCGCTATCCGCATGAATTCAGCGGCGGCCAGCGGCAACGGATCGGGATTGCGCGGGCGCTGGCGTCCGGCCCCAAGCTGATCATCGGGGATGAGCCGGTGTCGGCGCTGGACGTGTCGGTGCAGGCGCAGGTGATCAACCTGCTGGGGGAGCTGTCCCGCGATCTGGGTCTGACGCTGGTGATCATCGCGCATGATCTGGGCGTCATCCGCCACATGAGCGACCGGGTCGCGGTGATGTATCTGGGCCGGATTGTCGAGACGGGCCCGACCGAGGATGTCTATGCCAATCCGCGCCACCCCTACACGCAGGCGCTGCTGGCGGCGATCCCGTCGATGGACGGCACGCCGGTCGATCACACCGCGACCGTGGTCGGCGAGATGCCCAGCCCCTCCGCACCGCCGCCGGGCTGCCGGTTCCACACCCGTTGCCCGCATGCGCAGGCCAGGTGCATGACCGAAGCGCCCACGCTGCGCGCATCCGGCGACGCGGCGCATCAGGTGGCCTGCCATTTCTGGGATACGCTCGCCGCGCACGTCCCGCCCGGCGCGCCTGCGCCGAAATCCGAGGCCGCCGAGGCGCGCTTTGCGCTTTATCGCGCGGCGACCGAGGGCGGGACGGTCATTCACCACACCAAGGCACAACAACAACCGACAGAGAGGACCTGACACATGTCACATTTGAAAACGGCCATGATCACGGCGATGATCGGCGCAACTGCGCTGACCGCGAGCCCGCTGATGGCAAAGGACCTGCGCATTGCGTTGCAATCGGATGCGGATGTTCTGGACCCGGACCAATCGCGCACCTTTGTGGGCCGGATCGTTTATGCGTCGATGTGCGACAAGCTGGTCGACATCACGCCCGACCTCGAGATCATCCCCCAACTGGCCACCTCATGGGAGACGTCAGAGGACGGCACCGCTATCACCATGCAGCTGCGCGAAGGCGTGGTGTTCCACGATGGCACACCGTTCAACGCCGAAGCGGTGGCGGCGAATATCGAGCGGTCCCAGACACTTGACGAATCCCGTCGCAAGTCCGAGCTGAAATCGATCACCTCGACCGACGTCACGGGCGAGTTCGAGATCGTGCTGAACCTCGCCGGGCCAGATGCCACGTTGCTGGCACAGCTGGCGGACCGGGCGGGCATGATGGTTTCGCCGACGGCAGCTGCGGCAGCAGGTGCGGATTTCGGTCTGAACCCGGTCTGTTCCGGCGCCTTCAGCTTTACCGAGCGGGTGGCGCAGGACAAGATCGTGCTGACCAAGTTCGACGATTACTGGAACGCGGATGCGATCAGTTTTGACAGCGTGACGTTCCTGCCGATCCCCGACACGACCGTGCGTCTGGCCAACCTGCAATCTGGCGATATCGATATGCTGGAACGGCTGGCGGCGACGGACCTGACGCAGGCCAACGGAGACGCGGACATCGTTGTCGATAGTGCCGTGTCGCTCGGCTATCAGGGGATCACGTTCAACATCAACAACGGTGCGCGCGGCGACAATCCGTGGGGCAACGACAAGCGGCTGCGTCAGGCGCTGAGCTATGCGATTGACCGCGAGGCGCTGAACCAGGTGGTTTTCGAGGGCGCGTTCGCGCCGGGCAATCAGTCCTTCCCGTCGACCTCGCCCTGGTACAACCAGTCCTTCCCGCTGGAGGCGCGCGACATCGACAAGGCCAAGGCGCTGCTGGCCGAGGCCGGTTTCCCGGATGGTCTGGAACTGGAAGTACAGGTGCCCAATTCGACCGAACCGCTGGCGGTGATGCAGGTGGTGCAGGCGATGGCGGCCGAGGCCGGGATCGACATCAAGCTGACGTCCAAGGAATTCGCGACGCTGCTGGCCGATCAGTCGGCGGGCGACTACACGGCGAGCCAGATCGGCTGGTCGGGCCGCGTGGACCCGGATGGCAACAACCACCAGTTCGTGACCACCGATGGCGGGATCAATGATTCCAAGTACTCCAACCCCAAGATGGACGATCTGATGAACGCCGCCCGCGTCGCACCCAGCACCGAAGAGCGCAAGGCGCTCTATGATCAGGCGATGGCGATCATGATGGAGGATCTGAACCGGGTGTTCATCTATCACGTCAACTGGATCTGGGCCTACAACGCCAGCCTCAAGGGCTTTACCCCCTATCCCGATGGCATGATCCGTCTGGAAAACGTGACCTGGGAAGAGTGATCTTTCCCGCCCCGCGCGGCCCATCCGGGTGGCGCGGGGCTTTGACCTTTGGGGCCATGACATGCTGCCGTTCCTGCTGCGACGCATTCTGATTGCCATACCGACGATCGTGATCATCTCGGTCATGGTCTTTGCGCTGCAACATCTGCTGCCCGGCGATCCGCTCCTCGTGCTTGCGGGGGAAGAGCGGGACCCCGAGGTGCTGGAGGCGCTGCGCGAGAAATACCGGCTGAACGATCCCATTCCGGTGCAATATCTGGCCTGGGTCGGCAACGCGTTGCAGGGTGATCTGGGCGTGTCGCTGCGCACCAACCAGCCGGTGACCGAGCTGATGGCCGAAAAGCTGCCCGTGACGATCCAGCTGGCGATCATGTCGATGATCTTTGCCCTCGTCATCGGCATTCCGGCGGGCATCCTGTCGGCGGTCAAGAAGGGGACGGCGACGGATTACGTGGCCAATGTCGTGGCGCTGTCGGGCCTGTCGATCCCGAATTTCTGGCTGGGCATCATGCTGATCCTGCTGGTGTCGGTGAACTGGCAGCTGCTGCCCGCCTCCGGCTATGTGCCCCCGTCCGAGGATTTCTGGCAGTCGATCCGCACCATGCTCATGCCGTCCTTTGTGCTGGGCACCGCGCTGGCGGCGACGCTGATGCGGCACACGCGGTCGTCGATGATCGGCGTGCTGAGCGCGGACTATGTGCGCACCGCGCGGGCCAAGGGGCTGGCCGAACGGGTCGTGATCCTGAAACATGCGCTGCGCAATGCGCTGACACCCATCGTGACGCTGACTGCGCTGCTTTTTGGTGAGTTGGTGGCGGGGGCGGTTCTGACCGAACAGATCTTTACCATCCCGGGTTTCGGCAAGCTGGTGGTCGATGCGGTGTTCAACCGCGACTATGCGGTGGTGCAGGGGATCGTTCTGGTGACGGCGGTCGGGTTCATCTTTATGAACCTGTTCGCCGACGCGATGTATTTCGTGCTGAACCCACGGCTGAGGGGGCAGTGATATGACGCAGGCCGCCACTAATACGCCGATCAACGCCGATCCGGTGTTGCAGACTCGGCCCGAGAACCGCGTGTGGAAGAAGTTCCGCAGCCACAAGAGCGCAATGATCGGCGGGGTTCTCGTTGTCTTTTTCATCCTGATCGCGCTGGCGGCCCCCCTGCTGCCCATCCCCGAGCCGTCGGCGACTGATTGGGGCGCTGTGCGCAAGGCGCCCAGCTGGGCGCACTGGATGGGCACGGACGAGATCGGTCGCGATGTGATGTCGCGGCTGATCTGGGGCGCGCAGGCGTCGCTGCTGGCGGGCGTCGTGTCGGTCGGGATTGCCGTGCTGTTCGGCGTGCCGCTGGGCATTGTGGCGGGCTATTTCGGCGGCTGGACGGATGCGGTGATCTCGCGCTGTACCGAGGCGCTGCTGGCAGTGCCGTTCCTGATCCTCGCCATCGCACTTGCCGCCTTCCTCGGCCCGTCGCTGACCAACGCGATGATCGCCATCGGCATCTCGGCCACGCCGATCTTTATCCGCCTCACACGCGGTCAGGTGATCAGCATCAAGTCCGAGGATTACGTGGACAGCGCCCGCGCCATAGGACTGCCGACGCCCAGGATACTGACGCGCTATATCTTTCCCAACGTGCTGCCGCCGATTCTGGTGCAGGCCACGCTGACCATTGCCACGGCGATCATCGCAGAGGCGTCGCTGTCCTTTCTGGGTCTGGGGCAACAACCCCCGGCACCCAGTTGGGGGTCCATGCTGAACACGGCCAAGAATTTCCTGAACCAGGCGCCGTGGATGGCCATGTGGCCTGGCCTGTCGATCTTTTTCGTGGTGTTGGGCTTTAACCTGCTGGGCGATGGCCTGCGCGACGCGCTTGACCCGCGCGAACACTGAACCGGAGGGACCATGTCCGATTTCACCACCCGCCCCGAGATCAGAGGCACGTTCGGCGTCGCGACCTCCACGCATTGGATCGCCTCCGCCGTGGGGATGAGCATCCTTGAGAAGGGTGGCAACGCCTTCGATGCCGCCGTCGCTACCGCACTGACCCTGCAAGTGGTGGAGCCGCATCTGAACGGCCCCGCCGGGGACATGCCGGCGATTTTCTATTCGGCGACGACCGGCAAGGTCGAGGTGCTGTGCGCCCAAGGCGTCGCCCCCGAGGCCGCCACCATCGCGCATTATCTGGAACAGGGCCTGACGCTGATCCCCGGCTCCGGCCTGTTGGCGACGGTCGTACCGGGCGCGTTCGACGGCTGGATGCTGATGCTGCGCGACCATGGGACCATGAGCCTGCGCGAGGCGATGCAACCGGCCATCGACTATGCCCGTGACGGGCATCCGGTGCTGCCGCGCGTGGCCAACACGATTGCGGGGCTGCAAGACTTTTTCGAGGCGGAGTGGCCGACCTCTGCCGCGGTGTGGACGCCGGGGGGCAAGGCCCCCGAACCGCACGCCCTGTTCAAGAACCCCGATCTGGCGCGGACCTATGACCGGCTGGCCTCTGCCACCGGCGACACCCGCGAGGCGCAGATCGACGCCGCCCGTGCCGAATGGCGCGCGGGGTTCGTGGCCGACGCGATCTTTGACTATCTCGCCGACGCGCATGTGATGGATGTCTCCGACGCCAAACACTCGGCCGTTCTGGCCCGGTCGGACATGGCGGACTGGCGCGCGACCTATGAGGAGACGCTGCGCTTTGATTACCACGGCTGGACAGTGCACAAGACCCAAGCCTGGTCGCAGGGGCCCGTTCTGTTGCAGGCGCTGGCCATTCTCAAAGAGTTCGACATTGGGTCGATGGACCCGAACGGGGCAGAATTCGTGCATACGGTAATCGAGGCGATCAAGCTCGCCTATGCCGACCGTGAGGCCTATTACGGTGACCCGGATTTCAGCGAAGTGCCGATGGAGGCGCTGCTGAGCGAGGCCTACAACGCCGAACGCCGCAGCCTGATCGGGGCGAAAGCGTCGATGGAGCAGCGCCCGGGCCGCGTGCCGGGGTTCGAGGCGCTGGCGGATGCCTATGTCGAACGGGCCGCGCGTGGTTTCAACGTCGGCGCGGTGGCGGCGCAGGAACCGACCATGTCGCATCTGACGGAAAAGCGTGGCGATACGGTGCATCTGGATATCATCGACCGCTGGGGCAACATGGTGGCGGCGACGCCGTCGGGCGGCTGGTTGCAAAGCAGCCCGGTGATCCCCGGCCTTGGCTTTGCGCTCAATTCCCGCGCGCAGATGTACTGGCTCGAAGAAGGCCTGCCCGCATCGCTGGGACCCAAGCGCCGCCCGCGCACGACGCTGACGCCCAGCTATGCCGAAAAGGACGGTGTGCAACTTGTCTTTGGCACACCCGGCGGCGATCAGCAGGACCAGTGGCAGTTGATCTGGTTCCTGCGCTTCGTGCATTTCGGCATGGGGTTGCAGCATTGCATGGATCAGCCGCTGTTTCACTCGATGCACTTTCAGGGCTCGTTCTTTCCGCGTGAGGTGCGGCCCGGTGAGATGATGATCGAACCGGATGTGGGCCCGGAGGTGATTGCCGACCTCAAGGGGCGCGGGCACAAGGTCACCGTGGCCGAACCGTGGACCGTGGGCCGGTTGACGGCGGCGATGCGCGCACCCGACGGGACCCTTCGGGCCGCCGCGACACCGCGCCTGATGCAAGCCTATGCGGTGGGCCGATGACCTATTCGCTGATCGCGCGGGACAGCGACGGCAGCATCGGCCTGATCGTCGCCAGCAAGTTCTTTGCCTGCGGGGCCGTGGTGCCGTTCGTCTCCGACACTGTCGCTGTGGCCAGTCAGGCGTTCTGCAACCCGGTCTGGGGCACCGAAGGGCTTAGCCGGATGATGGCGGGCGAGGCGGCGCAGGACGTGCTGGACGACCTCGTGGCGCGGGACGGGGGGCGGGCCATCCGGCAGGCGCACATGATGGATGCACAGGGCCGCTTTGCCGCGCATACGGGTGCGGACTGTGTGGATTGGGCCGGGCACCTGATTGCGGCAGATCATTCCGTGGCCGGTAACATGCTGGCCGGTCCGCGCGTGATCGAGGCGACGTCGGAGGCCTATGCCCAAGGGGCCGACCTGCCCTTTGCCGCGCGCCTGATCGCCGCGATGCAGGCGGGCGAAGTGGCGGGCGGGGACAAGCGCGGGCGGCAGGCGGCCGGGCTGGTGATCCACCGGGGCCAGCGCCACGCGTGGCTTGACCTGCGGGCCGATGATCACGCAGACCCGCTGGCCGAACTGGAACGGCTGTGGGACGTCGCACAGGAACGCTATGTGCATTTCGCCAAGGGCATGCCCACGGCGGAGCGGTTCTCCGGCTTGCCGACGCGCGACGGGATTGACGCGGACATCGCGGCGGCTGAGGCGCGGCGCAAGGCCGAGGGCCGCCCGAGCCGGTCCCACGCGGTTGAGCTTGAGTAATGCGGCGCGACCCTTACGGTGCGCGCTGTGCGTTGAGTTGATTGGGAAGCGAAGATGAACATCATGTCGCCAAAGGGCCCCACAGGCCAGGTGCGCGAGCGCTTGCTGGAGTTGATCAAGTCCGGCGATCTCGGGTCGGAAGGCAAGCTGCCAACCGAACGCGCGCTGGCGGACCGCTTTGACGTCGGGCGCCGGTTCGTCCGGCAGGCCCTTGATGCGCTGGAGGCCGAAGGGCTGGTCTGGCGCAAGCAGGGCAAGGGCACCTTTGCCGGTCAGCCGTCGGACCCGATCGGCGATCTGGCGGCCAAGATCACCGGCGAGACCAACGCGCTGGAGGTGATGGAAGCGCGGCTGTGCATCGAGCCGGAACTGGCGGCCTTGTGTGCCGCACGGATGCTGCCCGAGGAAGTGGCGCGCCTGCGGATGCTGGCGCAACGGCAGCTGGAGGCTGCGGATGCGCAGGCCATCGAGCTGTGGGATGGCTCGCTGCACCGGCTGATTGCGCAATGCGCCCGCAACCGCCCCCTGCTGACCGCGTTTTCCATGCTGGACAAGATCCGCTCCAACCCCGGCTGGGTCGCCATCCGGGCCAAGGGGCGGGACGCGGCATCGTTGCAGGTCACCCATAGCGAACATGTGGCGATCATCGACGCCATTGCCGCTGGGCATGCGGATGCGGCCCGCATCGCGATGCGCGATCACCTCGAGACGCGGTTCAACGCCTTGCGCGGCGAACTGGCCCGCGTGATCGACGCAGGCGCGCAGGATGTCTTTGCCACCGCCCCACCACGATAAACCAGGAAAGGAGCCCAAATGCCCGTTCGCAACAGATTTGCCGAATTGCACGCCGACATCACCGCCTGGCGGCGCGATCTGCACGCCCACCCCGAGCTGCAATACGATTTGCCCCGCACCGCTGGTCTGGTGGCGGACAAACTGCGCGCCTTTGGCTGCGACGCGGTTGTCGAAGGTATCGGGCGCACCGGCGTCGTGGCGCTGATCAAGGGGCGCACGAACCACAGCGGCAAGACAATCGCCTTTCGTGCCGACATGGATGCGCTGCCGATCTTCGAGGCGACCGGGGCCGAACATGCCTCGACCGTCCCCGGCAAGATGCACGCCTGCGGCCATGATGGGCACACCGCGATGCTGCTGGGGGCTGCGCAATACCTGTCCGAGACCCGCAATTTCGACGGCACTGTCGCGGTCGTCTTTCAACCCGCCGAAGAGGGCGGGGCAGGGGCGGACGCCATGGTGCAGGACGGGTTGATCGACCGCTTTGGCATCTCGGAGATCTACGGGCTGCACAATTCGCCGCTGTTGCCGCTAGGCCAGTTCGCGATCCGGCCCGGTGCGTTTTATGCCGCGGTCGACAGCTTTCACATCGCGGTGACGGGCAAGGGCGGGCACGCCGCGCGGCCCAACAACACGGTGGACACGACGCTCGCCGCGTCGGCCATCGTCATGGCCCTGCAGTCGGTCGTGTCGCGCAACACCGACCCGCAACAGCCGTTGGTCGTTTCGGTCACCTCGTTCCGCACCGAAAGCGACGCGTTCAACGTGATCCCCGAACACGTGACGTTGCGCGGCACTGTGCGCAGCTTTGACATGGATGTGCGCGCCCGGACCATCGAACGCATCGAAGCCCTCGCCACCCTCACGGCACAAAGCTATGGCGCGGTGGCAGAGTTCGGCTTTGACGAAGAACCCTACCCGGTGATGGTCAACCACGACACCGAAACCGGCCATTGCATCAGCGCAGCACGCGAGGTGGCGGGCACCTGCATCACCGACGCGCCGCGCACGACGGGGGGCGAGGATTTCGCCTACATGCTGCAGGCCTGCCCGGGCGCGTATATCCAGCTGGGCATCGGCGAGGGGCCGGGGCTGCATCACCCGGCCTATGATTTCAACGATGACGTGATCCCGACGGGCTGTTCCTATTGGGTCAGCCTCGCCGAACAGCGGCTGCCCGCATGATCGTCGAGGCGGGCCCGGACACCTGCCATTGGGGCTATTTCGACGCAACGCGCGACCCGGTGGCGACCGTGCCCAGCGGTGGCGAAGTGACGATCAACACCGTGTCCGGCGCGCCTGAGGTGCTGCCGGGCGAGGGGTTCCATGTGCCGTCCGAATTGCACGCGATCCATGCGATGGGCCCGCCAGCGATGCCGGGCCATATCCTGACCGGGCCGGTCGCGGTGGAGGGCGCGCAGCCGGGTGATGTGTTGCAGGTCGACATTATCGATGTCGCGCTGCGGCAGGACTGGGGCTATAACATGATCCGGCCCCTTGTCGGGACCTTGCCGCTGGATTTTGACCGGACGGTGCTGACGCACCTGCGGCTCGATGCGGACGCCGGGGTGGCGCGCCTGCCCTGGGGGCGTGATCTGGCGCTGGCGCCGTTTTTTGGCGTGATGGCGGTCGCACCGCCACGGGGTTGGGGCCGCATCTCGACCATTGAGCCGCGCACGCATGGCGGCAACCTCGACAACAAGGAACTGGTTGCGGGCACGACCCTGTACCTGCCGGTGTTCGAAGAGGGCGCGCTGTTTTCCTGTGGCGACGGGCACGGCGCGCAGGGCGACGGCGAGGTCTGTGTGACGGCCATCGAGACAGCGCTGGCGGGCACGTTCCGGCTGACCGTGCGCAAGGACCTCGCCCTGACCTATCCGGAGGCTGAAACACCCACCCACGTAATCACGATGGGTCTGCACGCCGATCTCGACACCTGTGTCGAGATTGCCCTGCGCCGCATGATCGCGCTGGTCACTGACCGCGCCGGCATCACGCGGGAGGAGGCGTATATGCTATGCTCGCTGGCCGGGGATCTGCGGATCACGCAAACCGTCAACCGCGAAAAGGGCGTGCATATGATGATGGATAAGGCGCATCTGTCGGGTTAGCCAAATGTCCCGGTGACGGCGCAGTGCGCGGGAAACGGCGTCTGAGTGCGGCATGATGCAAGCGCCGTGCCGGGACTTACTCCGGTGGCCGTCCGAACGCAGCCTCGCGCTGCTTGAAAATCACGGTCAGCAGCGTTGAAGGTGGTCATGAACCGTTGCCGCAAGATCGAAGTGTTCCGCCCGTTCTGGCAGCCCTGGCGCAACCTGAAGTTCTGATCAAAGCGGTCAAGGCGATGAAACCGGTCACGTGCCGTGTCCCTGCCATTGCAGCCGGGAAGATGCGGATCGACCAACGGGCTATTGATACTCGATCCCGTCAAACCATTCGGGGAGCGGGTAGAACACGGCGCCCAAGGTCAGCCCCTCGCGCGCGCGGTCTGCCACAAATGCGGCGTCGAACAAAATCGCTGGTGGGCTAACCTCTGCGAGGCGCAGAATGAGGCGTGCAGTGTCCGACAGATTTGCGACCGCTGCGGGGTCCAGGACGATGCTGTCCAGGTTGGCAGACGTGTCCCGCGCGGGATCGAACGGCATGGGGTATTCCGATTTTTCCCTGTCCCACACGTTTTGCCGTTCATAAACGCTCAGGTGGTAAAGCGGCTCGATGAATTGTCCACTGATATCCTCCAGAACGGCGGCGCTGAGTGAAAGGCCACTTGGTGAACGGGCGAAGATGCGGTCGCGCACCGCAGCGGACACCAGAATCGTCGTGCCACTGACATTTATGTGCCCGATTTCCCCGGGCCAGTTGTCTTTGCAGCGCAGGTCCAACGCGTCCATGACAAAGCGCAACGGACGCCCTGGCGCAATCGGGCCCTGCTCGGATATCACATCCGACGTTCTGTCGTCCGCAGGCATGAAACTGGTAAACCGCGGTTTTCCGTTTACAGTTTCCAAATTGCGCGAAAGATATGCATAAAGCGGCGTGGGGTCTTCCATGTCCCATTTTCCTGCTGAAAGCGTATAGGGCGATGCCAGCCCGGCAAATTGGAAATCACCGGAATGGTCACGCCCGCGCACACAGTCGGCGCCTGTATGGTTTACCGATTCCACGTTCGAGCATCCAACGGTCTGGTCCGATTTGAAATCGCGATGCACCCGGGTGAGTGGCAGGCGGAACCGGTCGACCTTGGTGGCCAGAAGCGCGCTCTTGCGGTCCATTTTGAGTTGGATTTCATTTGTGGGTGGCCTGATGGCAGGCTCTCACGCCTTGGGTTAGTACCAACAAATTTCGCGGATTACCGCGGACAAACACGGAACACCGTGGGCAGTGCATTTCCCAATCTGCAAAAGTTACAGATACATTGGCCACATGCGGACTTTTGCGGATGTCTGTATGGTGCGGGGGCGGCTCCAAACTAAGTTTTAAATTGTATATATTGCAGATGCTTGGCATGTATCATGATCACCTGATACCAACAATAATCACAACTGATCTAAGAGTTACAAGGCGTTAGAGCACTGAATAAGTATCCTGATGGCTGTCTACCACGCCTTTGATCAATGCAGCCAAGTTCTCAGTGACCGGTATCTACTGACCTTATCGCACAATTGGTAAAATGCCATTCGGGAAATCTCATTTGAATGCTCTTCTGACGATGGAGCTGATCCTTGGATAATCGCCGCCGAAACTAATGGCCAAGGCAAGACCATCCTCATTAGGCTTCCGTGGGGATGGCCGTCTCTGTCATTGATCGCCGCCGCGTACTCTGAAATGGTCTCAGCCTCGTCAAGTCTTTGCCCCGCCACTCCGGCACATTCGGCTAGCCAAAAGATCGCAGGGCTACATAGGATGAATTGGTAGCGCAACTGAGCTTCTACGCCCGTCGCATCCTTCCCTTTTGAACGGGCTTCACATTCCTTAGCAAGCAACCAACCCAGCCAGTGCTCTTTCTGAGACCCGTACCATTTTCCATGAAATCCGGTCCCAATCTTTATCCTCTGTTCGAGGGCGACCGTGCGCGCGGGGCAAGCTGGGTAAGACGCGATATAGCGCCGAAGTTGATTGGTGGTTAGCTTCGTCAACAACCTTCCCCTTTCCCTGACAGTCGACTAGTTTCAACCTCAAGTCATTCAATGTTCATTCGAAATTCCACCATACGAGAACTTGCAAAGTTGAGAAGACCTACCGGATGAAATCCCCTAATTTTGAGTTCCTTATCGGGCATGATCCGAAATTGCATCGCTTGGCGGGGTTGTCCGAAACATATTTCACGGATGACCCGGGCACCACATTGATCAAGGTACGTCAGTTCGGAGAATTACTCGCCAGCCACGTGGCTGCCAAGGCAAGGATGGCAGAAGCCGTGGGTGGCACTCAAGTCGCGCTACTGGGTGCTCTTCAACGTAATGGCGTTTTTGATGCAAGGGTTGCGAGCGCCTTTCATCTGATCCGAAAGAAGGGAAATGCTGCCAATCACGAGTTTACAGGCACTCACAGCGATGCACTTAAGGCTCTCCAGTTTGCGCATGCTTTGGGGGCTTGGTTTCATCGAAGATGGGGTGACAAAAACTTTGTGCCTCCCGCTTTCGTGCCGCCTAGGGCAAAACAGGAAATTGACGCTGAAGTCAAAGCAGAGCTGGAAAATTTACGCGCCAGTTATTTGGCCGCTCTATCCGACAAGGAACAAGCTGAAGCCAAGGCACTCGAACATGAAGAAGGCCGTTTGACCGCCGAAGAACTCGCATCAAGGACCCGCGAAGAGCGCGATCTTTGGGAGACCTTGGCTCAAGAAACAGAAGAAACAAACGCCCAACTGCAAGCCAGATTGCAACAGATTGAGACCAATGCGGAGCCTCTCCCGGCGGATGTTCCGTTAGAATTGAACGAAGAAGAAACTCGCGTACTCATCGACAGTCAGTTGCGCGACGCAGGTTGGAAAGCAGATACAAAGCAATTGACGCATGCGAAGGGGACGCGTCCGGACGCAGCCAAGGCCATAGCCATTTCCGAATGGCCCACGCTTGAGAATGGCAACAAAGGTCGTGTCGACTATGCTTTGTTCTTAGACGGTCGTTGTGTCGGGTTGATCGAGGCGAAACGGGATAGCACCGATGTTCCCGGAGTTCTCAGACAAGCGATGCGATACGGCAGAGGCGTCCTAATCGACCCAGAACAGGTCGTCGAAGGCGCACCTTACATTCATAGCGCTGCGACATACCGTGTTCCATTTCTCTTCGCCACAAATAGCAGAGCGTTTGTTAAGCAATACCGAGAAAAATCTGGCATCTGGACCTGGGATGCGAGGGCCGAAACCAATCGCTCCAACGCACTACCAGAGTGGTTTAGCCCCGAAGATATTCGAGCGAAATTGGAGCAAGAGACGACCTCAGCGACCGACGAATTGCGCCAAGAACCATTTTCGTATGGCGGGCTCAGATCATACCAGCAAGAGGCAATCACTTCGATTGAAGGCGCAATAGCCGAAGGGCAGCAAGATATTCTTGCCGCGATGGCTACAGGCACGGGCAAGACCAGGACTTGCATCGCGCTCATGTACCGGCTCCTGAAACACAAACGTTTTCGGCGCATCTTGTTCTTGGTCGATAGAAGGACACTGGCCGAGCAGACTTTCCAAGCCCTGGAAAACACGGAATTAGAAGGGCTATTGAAGTTCTCTGAAACCTACAACGTCGCTGGACTTAGCAAGCGAACTCCCGAGCGAGAGGATCGCGTTCAGATTGCGACTGAATAGCCCCTAGTTTCCTAGACACCTTCTTGGTTCACATTGAACTGTCTGTTTTCGAATTTGACGGGCGACAGCATACCGTTTCTGACATGTTTACGTTTCGGGTTATAGAACATTTCGATGTAGTCGAAGATATCCT
>JBCBXB010000021.1:0-56919 GCA_039816785.1 Pseudomonadota bacterium | reverse complement strand
GGTCAGAAGAAGGAGCAGACTGTGATTCCTATCCAGACGATCCAATCCACTGCTGACCATAAATACCACGGGGGGAGCACGAGGGGGGCAGCGCCCCCCTCGCTTCGGGCGACGACGCAGTCGGCGCAAAACCTCATTGTGCCGCCACCAGTGTTTCGGGCTCCCCGTCGGGCAGGATCGTCTTGCCCGGGCGCACGATAGTGAATCGCACCGGTTCGCGGGTCACCATGACGTCATCACCATCCAGCGTTGCCACGGTGAAGTCGCTGTCCTCCATCGCCCCCGCATCCGGGAAATCCTCACGGAAATGCGCGCCGCGTGAGTTTTCGCGGGCGATGCCGGCTTTGGCAATCACGTCTGAGATATCACATAGAGAGCGCAGGTTCAGCCAGTCGTGCCAGGTGAGGTTGAAGGCGAGGTTGCCGGCGTCCACGCCCACATCCATCAGCGCATCCGACACCTGCGCGATCCCCTTCAGCCCGCGTTTCATCCCCGCTTCGGTCCGCATCACGCCGACCTCTTCCCACATCAGGTCCTGCAACCCTTTGCGCAGGGGCAGGATCAGGTCGGGTTTCCGGCTCAGCGGATAAACCGCCCGTTCGAACTCGGCGGCCAATACGTCCTCATCCGGGTCGCGCAAGCTCATCCCGCCCACGTCGCGCCCCATCGTATCTCCGGCAATCCCGCCATAGACGGTGGAGTTGGCGACCCCGTTGCCGCCCAGCCGGTTTGACCCATGCGCGCCGCCTGCGTCCTCGCCCGCGACATAGAGCCCCTCCATCGCTGTCCGCGTGTCCACGTCCACAACCACGCCGCCCATAAAGTAATGCGCCGTCGGCACCACCTCGACCTTGCCCGCAGCCAAATCGAACCCGCTGTCGGCGCAGCGCTTGACCATGCCCTTGAACTTCTCCGCCACCCAGTTCGGGCCAAGGTGGGACATGGAGATGAACACACCCTCTTGCCCCGGATTGTTGTTCTTGCGCATCTCTGCATAGATGCCGCGGCTGACCACGTCGCGGGTCGCACGTTCGCCTTTGCCGTCATAGTCGAACATGAACCGCTGGCCCGCGTGGTTAATCAACTGCCCGCCCGCGCCGCGCAACCCTTCCTCCAGCACGGTTCCGGTCATACGCGTATGGTCGCCGGCCAATAGGCCCGTTGGGTGAAACTGCACCATCTCCATATCGCGCAAGGACAATCCCGCGCGCAGCGCCATGGCGAGGCCGTCCATCGTTTTGTCGCCCGACGGCGTGTGATACTTGTACATGGTCGGGCCGCCGCCCGTCGCCATCAGCACTGTCTTGGCCCGCACCAGCCGAAAGCGCCCGGTGCGCATGTCGATCATCAGAACCCCAGCCAGCGCCGATCCGTCCTTGGTCGGGATCAGGCCAACGGCGCGATGCTCCTGCAGCTTGTCCACACCGCTGGCCAGCACCTTTTCCATCAGGCGGTTGATGATCTCGATCCCCGTCAGATCGCCCTTGTGCACTGTGCGATCTGCGGTCTGGCCCGCGAACGCCTTTTGGTGCAGTGACCCGTCCGCATTGCGGTCAAAGAAACAGCCGACCTCGTTTTCCAACTCGCGAATGCGCACCACGGCCTGTTCGCACAGCCGCCATGCCATGTCCTGATTGGGCAGCCACTTGCCGCCCTGGATCGTGTCCATGAAATGCCGTTCTACCGTGTCGCCGCCGCCAAGGGCGACGTTGTAGCCGCCCTGCACCATGCGGGTGCAGCCGCACTTGCCGATCAACCCTTTGACGGCGATGGTGATTTTGGTGCCCTTCGGCGCGGTCTGTTGCGCATGCAGCGCGGCAAAAAGGCCGGCACCGCCCGTGCCGAGGATCAGGATATCGGTGTCGTGCCGTTTGATGTCGGAGACGCGCATGTCAAATCGCCTTCAGGAAAAACAGGGCCGCGATCATGAATGAGGCGGCGGCTGCCCCTGCGGCAAGTGTCTTTTGTGGGGCGGACCAGGGCAGCCACTCCAGCGCCATCAGGCGCAGCCCGCCGAACATGTGCACCGCCAGCAGAAACACCAGGCCGAACTCCGCCAGCTTTAGAATGCCCGCCTCCGTCAGATGCAGGAACCCGTCGAGCCGGGCGGCGTCGGTCATGGCCAGTGCCAACACCCAGAAGTGCAAGGGCAGGAACAACGCCAGACCCAGGCCCGACAGCCGGTGCAGGATATACGCCAGCCACAGCGGGTGCGCGCGCGATGTGATGCCACGTGCCGCCCTCATACGCCCGCTCCGGTCGCAAAGGTCACGGCCCAGACAGCGCGCGCGCCCAGGGCAAAGAGGCCAAGCCCGGTGACCCACATGAACGCCTCCAGCGCAGGACCCCGCAGCCCGCCCCATTCAAACGCGATCGTGCGCAGGCCGATGGCGCCATGGACCGCGACGGCGATCACAAACGTGCCGTAGAACAGGAACCACAGGATCGACCCCTGCGTCCGCCCGAGGATTTCTGCCGCACTCAGCCCGCCCTGAATGGCATAGATCATCACCGCCAGATGCCCGGCCACCAGCGGCGCCATCAGCAGCGCCGTGATCCGTTGCAGCATGTAAAGGCGCAGGCTCAGCATCAGCGACCCCACTTGAAGAAGGATTTCGCGGTTTCCCGTTTGAGGCCTGCAATCGCCGACATGGGGTCAAGATCGTTGGGGCAGTAGGTCGTGCAGGAGCCCATCGAGTGGCAGTTGTGACAGCCGCCTTTGTCGGACACGGCATCTAAGATCGCTTGCCTGCCCTCGTCCTTGGCATCGTTGAGCAGGGTCCACGCCCGTTGCAGCGCCGCCGGTCCCAGATAGTTGGCGTTTGCCGTCACGGTATCGCAGGCCGCGTAGCAGACCGAACAATTGATGCATTCGATCCCGGCATTCGCCTCGACCCGTGCGGGCGTGCCTGCGTCGATGGGGGCGATGGGATCATCCCGGGTGAGCGCGCCGTGGTGCACCCCTTCGGCCGCGACCCACTTGTCAAAGAATGGGTCCATGTCTACCGCCAGATCCTTGATCACCGGCAGGTTACGCAGGGGGCCGATGGTGACGGTGTCACCGTCAAGGACCTTGGATATATGCGTCCGGCAGGTCCAGCGCGGCACCCCGTTGACCATCATCGCGCAGCTGCCGCACATGCCGACGCGGCAGGCAAACCGGTAGCTGAGCGTCGGATCGGCGTGCTGCTGCACCCAGGACACGACGTCCAGAACAGTCTGGTTGTCATAGGCCGGCACGTCGAATTCGGTCTGGACCCCGGGTGCGTCGCGGCCACGATCAATCGTTACTTTGAGGGTCCGTTCGGTCATAACAGCTGTTAACTCTGAGGGTGGCGCGCGTCTGTGCCACATCATAGCTGATAGCGTGACTTAATGAACGTGAATAAAACTTTCTGTTTTTGTTAGGCTGGCTTTCACAACGCCTGGGAGGGATGGGGCGAAAATGACCAAAGATCCGCATGAGACCCTGCAGCAGTCCTTTGCCGCGCGCTACGCGGATGCGCCCGCTGTGGACGCCGCCATTCCCGACGCCGCCCTGTTGCACTCCATGGCGGCGCGCGGGTCGTGCCGCGCGTTTGCGAACAAGGCGGTACCAGCTGCCTGGCTGGACGTCCTCTGTGCCACCGCACTGGCTGCACCGACCAAGAGCGACCTGCAACAGCGCGACATCATCGTAGTGCAATCGGCTGACATCCGGCAGCGCCTCGCCGGACTGGTGGCTGGACAGGCGTGGGTCGCGGATGCGCCGATGATCGCGATGTTCTGCGGCAACAATCGGCGTCAACGTCTGCTCCATCAGTGGCATGGCGTTCCGTTTGCAAATGACCATCTCGACGCGCTCTTTAACGCGGCCTGCGATGCGGCCATCGCCATGGGCGCGTTCGTCACTGCGGCGGAGGCTCTGGGCCTGGGATGTTGCCCGATCAGCGCCGTGCGGAACGAGGCGACGGCGGTGTCCACCCTCCTGAACCTGCCCGATCACGTGTTTCCCTTTGCCGGTCTCGCCTTTGGCTATCCAGCGCACGCGCCCCTCATCTCGAAACGGCTGCCCTTGGGCGTTACCTACCACACGGACCAGTATGCCGAAGGCGGGCTGCAGGAGGCCGTCGCCGAATACGACCGCTGGCGGGCAGAGACGCACCCCTATCGCAACCAGCGCGCCACCGACAGTTTTGGACACAGCGACAGCTATGGCTGGTCAGAGGACAAGGTCAGGCAATACAGCACGCCGGAGCGGGCGGATTTCGGCGACTACGTACGCGCGCGTGGGTTCAGGCTGGACTGATCGCGGGCTACGTCACCGGGTGAAATCCGTGATCACGGCGGTGCCGGGTGGTGTCGGCCCTTTCATCGCGCGCAACTCGGCGCTCGCACCGGACAAGCTGACCTCGCGGTCGAGCATCGGGCTCAGGTCCACATCGCCCCGCTCGATCATGCCCAGAAGCGATGGGTATTTCCACGACGGCATCCCACGTGTGCCATAAAACGCCAGCTGCTTGGCGTAGATCGCCCGCATGTTGATCCGTATCATGCCGTCGCCCGCGGGCATGCCCACATGCACGTGACGGCCAAGCGTGGCCAGACAGGCGACCGACGCGTTTGTCGTCGCTTCGATCCCCAGCGCCTCGATCGACACTTGCGCGCCGCCGCCCGTGATGTCCCGGATCGCTTCGGCGACATCCTGTTGCGCTGCGTTCACCGCCGCGTCCGCGCCAAGCTGTACAGCATGCGCGAGCTTTTCCTCCACAATGTCCACGACGACAACCCGCGCGCCCAGCATCTTGGCCAGCAGCAGCGCGGACAGGCCAACGCCGCCGGTGCCGTGCACCGCGACCCACTCGCCCGCGCGGACGCCGGCGCGGTCGGTCAGGGCGTGCCAGGCCGTCGTGACGCGGCAGCCCAGCCCGGCGGCGAGAGCGGGCGACATTGTCTCGGGCAGATGGACGAGGTTGTGGTCAAACGGCACCGCGACGAACTCCGCATAGGCGCCCGCCGTGCCGAAACCGGGCACAATCGCGCTTTCGCAGGTATTGGACGCGCCGGTCTGGCAGGCGGGGCAATCGCCGCAGCCAAGGATAAAGGGCGCGATCAGCCGGTCGCCGACCGCGTGGCGCGATTGCGCGCCCGCCTCGACGACTGTGCCGCAATATTCGTGACCCAGGATCGAGCCGTTCGAAACCTTGGGGTGTTCACCGACCCAGCCGTGAAAATCCGACCGGCACACGCCGCAGGCCGCAACCTCGAGCACGACGCCGTTTTCCGGGCATGCCGGGTCGGACACGGTTTCGATGGACAGGTCTTGGTTGAACTCTCTGACGACGGCAGCGCGCATCCTGGTCTTCCTTCGTGGGTGGTCTTGTCGGCGCGCGGGGCGCATCACAGCTGTAGAGCAACGACCGGTGTCCGTCCAACCCTCCCGGTGTGTGCGCGGGCATCACGCCAAAAGGGCGGTATCCATACTGCTGCGTTCGTGGCTATGATCCAAGTATTCGTATGCCCTTTTTCAAAGCACTGCTGACGGTGGCAGCACTTGCCCGGATCTACAGAGTCGGAGCCATATTTTGGAACAAAGCAAAGCGCCCAAGCCAATGGAACGCCCCGCGCGGGACAGCTATGACCTTGTCGTGGTCGGTGCTGGCATCGCTGGTCTGAATGCGCTGCATGCCGCCACGGTGCACCTGCCGCCAGATGCGCACGTGTTGCTGGTCGATGAAAAGGATCGGCCCGGCGGGATGTGGACGATGGCCTACGACTACGTCCGGCTGCACCAGCCGCATCCGCTGTTCACGGTGGGTGGAATGCGCTGGGACTGGGCCAAACCGGCGAATTATCTGGCGCGTCGGGATGAGGTGCAGGCGCATCTGGCCGCGTGTCTTGAGGCGATGCGCGGGGCGTGCACGCTCGACACCTGCTTTGGCCAGCATGCCCGCGATGTGCGCGAGGTGCGGCAGGACAACGGATGGACCGCCGAGGTGGACCTACATCCCATCGGCGCGCCGGAGAACGGCGTGACTGTCAGCGCCGGCCGCGTGATCCATGCGGCGGGCTTCAACTACAGCGCGCCCGGTCCTATCCCGCTCACCTCCGACAACGTCGTGTCCACTACACCCGCTGATCTGCATGCGGTGCTGGCGCAAAATCCCGACGCCCCGGCCTATGTCGTGGGCGGTGGCAAAACGGGCATGGACACGGTCCTTGCCATTCTGGACGAAAACCCTGAACGCCGGGTTGTCCTGATCAATGGCGGCGGGACGTACTACCTCAACCGCGACAGGGCATTCCCGCGGGGCCTGCGCCGCTGGTTCAGCGGCAAGATCACGGCGGACATGGCACGCGACTGCGCCATGATCTTTGACGGCCACAACGAAGAAGTGCTGCGCCAGCACTACATCGACACCTACGCAACCGTCTGTGATGCGCGCAGCCGCAACCACGTCTGGGGCATCCTGTCGGACGCGGAAAGCACCCGTATCGAAGCGGGGCTGAGTGACAAGGTCTGGGATTACCTCGACGATGTGATCGACGGCTCGGACGGCCCGCAGATGCGGTTGTGCGGTGGGGCCGTCATGCCGGTCGCGCCCGGCAGCATCTTTGTCAGTTGCACCGGCAGCGTGTTCCACTCCAGCACGATAGAGAACCGGCCTGCATGCCTATCGCCCAACGATGTCATCCTGTCGATCACACCGCGTGAGGCGATGCATTTGCTGACGACCTACTCCAGTTTCATCCTCTCGCACCTGTTCTTTACCGGCAAACTGCGGGCGGCAGGCCTCTATTTCATTGACCTTCAGACGTTGTACACCGCGCACAAATCCGCCTTTGCCGCGACCACGATGGCGCAGTCCTACCACAACCTGCTCGTCGGCTTTGGCAACCTGCCGCCGGGCGTGCTGAAGCACTTTGGCATCGACTTCAACCGTTGGCATCCGCTGCCCCGGCGGCTGCTGGCGCTGAACCGGATCAGAAAGACGGCGCAACAGGATGTGGCGCATTGCCGTGATGCGCTGGATGCTGTCGTGGCGCGGTTCTGTATCGACGGGGGCGTGATGGATGTGGCCAACGCGCGTCAGGTGTCGCACAAGGCACCCGTTGCAGACCAAAGGCAGGAGGATGTGACATGAGGCTGACCCTGAGAGTTTTGGCCGCCGGTTTGGTCACCCTGATCGCCTATCTGGCGTTGTGGCCGGTCGCGGTGCGGCCCGTCGCGTGGGACGCGCCCGCAGATGCGGGCTATGTTGGGGATTTTGCGCCCAATGACCGGCTGGCATCGCTGGAATATATCGACCTTGACGGTCGCACCGGCCCTGAGGACGCTGATGTCGGACCCGATGGTCTGATCTACATGGCGACGCATGGCGGAGAGATCCTGCGTGTGGATGCTGATGGCAGCGTGACGCCCTTTGTCCAGACCGGGGGGCGGCCGCTGGGCATTGAATTTGCCGATGATGGGACGCTCTATGTGGCGGATGCCTTTCTGGGATTGATGGCGGTTGACCCGTCAGGTGCAATCACCTTGCTGGCGGATCAAACCGCGGATAGCAACCCGATCCTTTATGCCAATGATGTGGATATCGCGGCGGATGGGACGGTGTATTTTTCAGACGCATCGACGCGGTTTGGCGCACAGGCAACCGGCGGGACACTTGCCGCGTCGATCCAGGATCTGGTTGAGCATTCGGGCAACGCGCGTGTGCTCAAATTCGACCCATCCACGGGCGAGACGACTGTTTTCGCGCAGGGGCTGACCTTTGCCAATGGGGTCGCTCTGAACGATGCGGGTGATGCACTGTTTGTCGCGGAAACAGGCAGTTATCGGGTCTGGCGGTTTCCGCTGGACGGTGGTGCGGGCGAAATCATTCTGGATACCCTGCCGGGGTTCCCCGACAACCTCAACGCGGGGCCCGACGGGACGTTCTGGCTGGGCCTTGCCAGCCCGCGCAACGCGATCATGGACCAGCTTTCAGGCGCACCGTTCTGGCGGCGCGTGATCATGCGCCTACCCGACTCGATGAAGCCTGCGCCGACGCGCTATGGCTTTGTCGTGCGCTTTGACGAGGTGGGGCAGGTGGTCGAGACGTTGCAGGACCCGGCAGGCGCTTACGCGCTGACGACAGGGGCAGTGTCGCTGCCGGATGGCCGGGTCGTCGTGACGTCGCTGACAGAGCCGCGATTGGGCATCCTGCCATAAAAGCGAAAGGAAAACGCGCCCGGTCGGGGCGCGTTTTCAATGGCAACACTCAGCCTGCGATCAGGCCCATGCTTTCCAGCTTGAGCAGCACCTGATGCGCGCAGTTGTCGACCTCGACATTCTCGGTCTCGACGCTCAATTCCGGGTTTTGGGGTACGTCGTAGGGGTCGGAAATGCCGGTGAATTCCTTGATCTTGCCCTCGCGCGCCAGCTTGTAGAGACCCTTGCGGTCGCGGCGTTCGCACTCTTCGATCGACGTGGCCACATGCACTTCGACAAAGGCGCCGAAGGACTCGATATCCTCGCGCACCGCACGCCGCGTGGTGGCGTAGGGGGCGATGGGCGCACAAATAGCGATGCCGCCGTTCTTGGTGATCTCGGACGCGACATAGCCGATCCGACGGATGTTCAGGTCGCGGTGCTCCTTGGAAAAGCCCAGCTCGGAGGACAGGTTTTTCCGCACGATGTCACCGTCCAGCAGTGTCACGGGGCGCCCGCCCATCTCCATCAGCTTGACCATCAGCGCGTTGGCGATGGTCGATTTGCCGGAGCCCGAAAAGCCTGTGAAGAACACGGTGAAACCCTGTTGCGAGCGCGGCGGCCTGGTCTTGCGCAGCTCCGACACGACCTCGGGAAACGAGAACCATTCCGGGATTTCCAGCCCCTCGGCCAGACGGCGGCGCAGTTCGGTGCCCGAGATGTTGAGGATGGTGACGTTGTCGGGGTCCTCGATCTCGTCCGCGGGCTCGTATTGGGCGCGCTCCTGCACATAGACCATGTGTTTGAAGTCGACCATTTCGATGCCCATCTCTTCCTGATGTTCGCGGAACAGGTCCTGCGCATCATAGGGGCCATAGAAATCCTCACCGGCAGAGTTCTTGCCGGGGCCTGCATGGTCGCGGCCCACGATAAAGTGGGTGCAGCCGTGGTTCTTGCGGATCAGGCCGTGCCACACCGCCTCTCGCGGGCCCGCCATGCGCATGGCAAGGTTCAGCAGCGACATGGATGTGGTGGCTGCCGGATACTGGTCCAGCACCGCCTCGTAGCAGCGTACACGGGTAAAGTGATCGACGTCGCCGGGTTTGGTCATGCCCACGACCGGATGGATCAGCAGGTTGGCCTGCGCCTCGCGCGCTGCGCGAAAGGTCAGCTCTTGATGCGCGCGGTGCAGCGGGTTGCGCGTCTGGAAGGCGACGACCTTGCGCCAGCCCAGCTTGCGGAAATAGGCGCGCAGCTCGTTCGGCGTGTCGCGGCGACCGCGGAAATCGTAGTGCACAGGTTGCTGGATGCCGGTGATCGGGCCGCCCAGATAGACGTTGCCGGCGGTGCTATGCAGGTAGTTCACCGCCGGATGCGCATCGTCATCTGCGCCGAAAACCATCGTGGCCTCGTGCGATTTGTCGGGCGTGTAGCGGTCGGTGACAGTCATGGTGGCGAGGATCACGCCCTCCTGATCGCGCAGGGCGATATCCTGCCCCACCTCGAGGCTGGCGGCAAAGTCATCGTTCACGTCCAGCGTGATCGGCATCGGCCACAGCGCGCCATCGGCGGTGCGCATGGTGTCCACGACACTGTGATAGTCGGCCTCGCTCAGAAACCCCTTGAGCGGGTTGAACCCGCCGTTCATCAGCAGTTCCAGATCGCAGATCTGGCGCGGGGTCAGATCCCAGCTGACGAGATCGGCGGCCTCGGTCTTCATCTTTTGGGCGCTGTCATACGAGACATAAAGCTCGGGGATCGGGGCGAGGTTGTTTTCCATCAACTTGGTCCTGTGGGTAAGGGGATTGAAGCCAGAGGTGGTGCCCGTCAACTCGGCGAATATCGCGTCGTATTCGGCGAATTTCCGGGCAAGAAACTGATCGGTGAGGCGGTTTTTCTCCGCCGCACCGCGGGTGGTGAGCGTGTAGGCATAGCGCTGGCGCTTGTCGGGGCCATCATGGTCGCCGACGGCGACAAAACCGGCACTGGTGGCCTCGCGCAGCAGCGCGTTCAGACGGCCCAGCGACACACCGATGGCCTGCGCCGTGGCGCGTTGGGAGCCTTGCGGCCCCTGATCGAGCTGACGCAGCAGGCGAAACAGCTGGTCGTCATGCTCTGGGTTGGCCTTTGGGGATGTCATGGGCGATCTGGGTCACTAGTATACGTTCACGGGTGAACATATGTCAGAGAAAGTGCGTTCATGAAAGAACAAACTTTTCCGGGCCGCAGAAATCCGCAGGCGTTGTCAATCTGCAACGGGTGCGGTCAGGCCGCCGGAACCGCGTGACCCAGCCGTTTGAGGACGGCTTGCAGGTCGGCGGCCTTGGGCACGGCGAGGGCGTCCAGCGGCTCTTCGCGGCCGCGCAGTTGCAGTGACAGCATTTCGGTGCGTGCGACAGGCAGCCCGGCAGCGGACAGGGCGTCGTCCGAAATCAGCGCCTCGACGCTTTGCGCCTTGGTCTCGGCCTCCAGCCGTGAGGCGGTGTTGACCGCGTCGCCGATGAGCGTGCGGGGGGCCTGCCCTGCGGCGCCGATCTCACCCAGTACGACGTTGCCCAGATGAATGCCGACGCCAATCGCCACCGGCGGGCTGCCCTCGCGGTCCAGCGTGGCGTTAAAGGCGTCGAGCGCGCGGCCGATCCCCTCGACCGCGCGCAGGGCCGCGCGGGCCGAGGCGGCGGGGCTGTCCTGTTCGAACACGGCCATCAGCCCGTCGCCCATGTATTTGTCGACAGTGCCACCCGCCGCGTTGATCGGCGGTACGATCTGGTCAAAGAACCGGTTCAGCAGGAACACCACGTCATAGGGCAGTTGCCCGTCGGTGCGGGCGGTAAAGCCGCGCATGTCGAGGAACAGAATGGCCAGCCGCGCCTCTTCGCCCTGGCTGGCATGGGCGCGCTTGCGCGATCCGTCCTCGGCAAAGACGCGGTAGACGGTCACGGGCCCGGTGGGCCGCATCTGGCAGGCGAGCCGCGTGCCGCCCCCTGCGCCGACGGCGTTGAGGCTGCGCGTCTCCGCGCTTGATGGGGGTGGTACGTTGTCGTTTCCCTCCTCCAGCACGACGCGGCAGGTGGTGCAGCGGCCCCGCCCCCCGCACAGGGCGGTGTGCGGCACGCCAGTGCTGCGCGACGTCTCCAGCACGGTTTGGCCACGCGGAGCGCGCACCGTGGGGCCGTCGACATAGGTCACCCGGATCGGGCTGCGCAACACGGCCAAGACCTGACGGCCCAGAACCAGCAGCGCAAAACCCGCAAGCGTCACCCAGATGACCTGATCCACCTGGCTGTCGATGCGCGCCAACTGCGTGAACTCGGGTGGCAGGGGCCAGTTCCACACACGCTTGGCCAGCAACTCCGCCCGCGAATCCGTCAGCAGGCCGGAGATGGCGCGCGCCGCCGTCACATAGCCCAGCAGCGCCAGCGTCGGGATCAACACGCCAAGCGCCACCATCCAGCCCACATTGCGCTGCCACCAATCGGTGCCCTTCAGCCACATGTGCAGCCCGATGCACCCGTGGGTCCAGACGACCACCACAAGGGCGGCCTGCAACCACCCGTCTGTGCGGCCCCAGATCAGTGTCGTGACATAGCCGATCTGCGTGTTCACCTCGAACAGCTGATGCGCCACGCCAGCATAGATCACGTGGCTGGACAGCAGAATGGGGATGGCGAGGCCAAAGGCGATCTGCACGTAGTCTGCAAATGGCATGCGCAGGGATCGCTGGCGCACCAGCTTGGTCAGCGACAGCACCAGATGCGCGCCTATGGCGAGGGTCATGACAATCCCGCCCGGCGCGCTGCGCGTGATGAAAAGCCGGACGTTCTGGTACGCTTCGGCAAAGTCGGGCGAGATCAGGACAGCGGCGATGTTGAGCAGGTGCAGCGCCACATAGAGCATCAGTACGAGGCCGGAGACGATCCGGACCCGTGTTGCCCAACTGCCCCGCCAGAGCACGTTCGCCATATGCCCCTCTCCGATCCTGCCTGCCCGTCCAAGGTGGATGCCCCGTGCGTTGCCGTCAACGCGCAACTTATCCAACAGTGTCGGGGCGGTTTTTATTCAATTATTATTCCGCGGCGAGGTCCGCGCTGTCCTCGGCTTCGGCGAGGAAACGTTCCGCCTCGAGTGCCGCCATGCAGCCCATGCCCGCGCTGGTCACCGCCTGACGGTATTTGTGGTCGGTCAGGTCACCCGCAGCAAAGACGCCGGGGACAGAGGTTTCGGTGCTGTCGGGCCGGGTCACCACGTAACCGCCCATATGCGTTTCCAGCACGTCCTTGACCAACTCGTTTGCGGGCGCGTGCCCGATGGCGATAAACACGCCCTTGGCCGGAATTTCGCTGATCTCACCGGTTTGCGTGTTCTTGACCCGCACGCCTTCGACACCCAGAGGCATGTCGGTGCCGAACACCTCGTCGACCTCATGGAACCACAGCGGCTCGATCTTGGGGTTCTTGAACAGGCGATCCTGCAGGATCTTTTCTGACCGCAGCTCATCGCGGCGGTGCACCAGCGTCACCTTGGAGGCAAAGTTGGTCAGAAACAGCGCTTCTTCGACGGCGGTGTTGCCGCCGCCGACCACGACGATCTCTTGCCCGCGGTAAAAGAATCCGTCGCACGTGGCGCAGGCGCTCACGCCAAAGCCCTTGAATTTCTCTTCGGACGGCAGGCCCAGCCACTTGGCCCGCGCACCCGTGGCAAGGATGACCGCGTCCGCCACATATTCGGTACCACTATCGGATTGGCAGACGAAAGGGCGCGAGGAGAAGTCGATGGACGAGATGATGTCACCCACAATCTCGCAGCCCATGGCCTTGGCATGCGCCTCCATCCGGACCATCAGGTCGGGGCCTTGCACCTCGGTGTCGCCGGGCCAGTTCTCGACCTCGGTGGTGGTGGTCAGCTGGCCGCCCGGCTCGATCCCCTGCACAAGGACCGGATCCAGCATGGCGCGGCTGGCATAAACGGCGGCGGTATAGCCCGCAGGGCCGGAGCCGACGATCAAAACCTTGGTGCGTTTGGTGGTGGCCATGGGGGCATCCTCTGGGAACAAGCAGCCCAAGTGATATAGAACGCGCGACCGGCGGTTTGAACCCTGATCTTGCGCACAGGTTTTGGGCGGCGCCTTTCAAAATATTGCGCAGTTGTGAAATAATATTGCGCAAGCCGTGCTGGCTGCTATAAGAACCGCAAATCAGGGGGGCGATATGGCTAGCACACGGCTCGATCCGATCGATCGCAAGATTCTGGCGGAATTGCAGGCTGACGGTCGGATGACCAATGTCGAACTGGCCAAGCGGGTCGGGATATCGGCCCCGCCCTGCCTGCGGCGCGTCCGCACGCTCGAGGAAAACGGCTATATCCGGGGATATCACGCGGATGTGGATGCGCACGAGCTGGGCTTTGAGGTGCAGGTCTTTGCCAATGTCGGGTTGGCCAGTCAGGCCGAAGGTGACCTGAGCGCCTTCGAGGAACGCTGCCGCGCCTGGCCGTTGGTGCGCGAGTGCCACATGCTGAACGGTGAGGTGGATTTTATCCTGAAATGCGTGGCGCCGGACCTGTCCAGCTTTCAGAGCTTTCTGACGGGCGAACTGCTGACCACACCCAACGTGGCATCGGTCAAGACATCGCTGGTGATCCGGCAGGCCAAGGATGCCCCCGGCGTGCCGTTTGATGTGCTGGAACAGCGGTTGGCCAAGTCAGCCTGAGCCGCGGTGGGCAGGATTGCCCACCCTACGCCAGATCGTCCTCGGGCGCGCGGGGATGGGCGAGCGGGCCGAAATCCGTGATATGCGCGATATGCGGGAACATCGACAGGAACAGGTCGCGCTGCGCGTGGGTGACCTGCCGTGTGGCCCCCATGCCGGGGTGAAACGTCTCCATCTCGATCCCGCCGACCGTGATCGCCGCATGGCGCGTCAGGCACAGGTGGAACAGGCGCACCGGGGTGGGCGGCACGACTTCGATGATGTTGACGTTGTCGGTGAACACCTTGGCCGGTGTGAGCAGGGGCGCGCCACCGGTTGTTCCGCGCAGATGCGCCGGCGTTTGCAGCAGACGCGCGGCGGGGCCTACAGTCACGAATGTCTCGGGACGATTTTGGCCAAAGCTGTCGGCCATGATCCGGATCAGCGGCACACGCCGTCCGGTGTCTGCGGGCACAAAGTTCGATGAGCCGATCCAGACCACCTGCGCCGGTTGCCCGGCGGATGTGTTCAGCCAGTCACCCGGTTGCAGGTCTTCGACCGCGATGTCGCCATGCGGTGCCGACAGGATCGCCCCGCGGGTAAAGGCCGAAAACGCGCCCTCAAACAGCGGCAGCGCCGGGGCCTTGAACGTCGAGATGCTGCGCGAGCCATCGGCCCGCATTGCAGCCACTTCGAACGTGCGAAAGGGCGCCGTGCCGGGATCGGAAACCGGCGCAGCGTACGGATCCTGAACTGTGCGCGGAAGGCGCAGAGCAGCAGCAGCAGGTGTCATGTGTAACCTCTTTTACTCGGTCACATCCGCGTCGGCCCCCACCGACGACGACAGATGGATACTGTCCATATGTCATAACTCTGCCACAATAATTCAGGGATTTGCCGCAAATTGTCAAAGACTGCGACACATTCAACGAAAAAGGCGCACCAATGGCGCGCCTTGACGGGGATTGTTGAGCCGGCTCGCGCCAGTTCGCCACAATTTGATTCTGTTTGTCCGCTCAGGCGGCCTTGCGCGGATCCGGCGTGCCGTTGCGCTTGGCGATGAAGGCGGCGCGACGTGTGCCGCGGGCCCAAGGCATCTGCGGTGTGTCCTGCGCAGCCGTCGCGACCACGGATTTGATAAAGCGTTGCTTGGCCATGTTCTTGTCCCTCTGCGCGCGCCATGGGCGCGGTATTGCCTCGTTAACCAAGTAATGGCTGGCGTTTCGGGCATATTCAGGGCCGGCGGCACAATTTTCGGCGAAAATTGTAGGTCGCAATGGGGCGGAATGTGGCGCGCTGCGCGCCTTGTTTTTATGGGATGGCCGGTGCGGCTGGGGCAAGATGGTGGCGGTGTGTGCCCCATTCCTGCCGTGATTTACAGCGTGATGGCCGCGATCAGCCGACCGTAGTCGGGGTCACGGTCATGTACCGAACGGCGGTAGGAATAGAACCGCTGCGGGTCGTAATAGGTGCAGTGGCGCGTCCATTCGGCGCTCGCCACGCCTGCGCTGCGCAAACGTGCCAGACCGTATCCCGGCAGGTCAAAGTGCATCCGGTCCCCGGTGCCGTCCGCGAAAAACCGCGCTGTGTCCGGATCGTCGTCCATGAAGCTTTCAAAAAACTCGGGCCCCACTTCGTAGGCGCGCTGGCTGATCGACGGGCCGATGACGGCGTGGATATCGCCGTGTGCCGCGCCGAGGGCGACCATCGCGTCCACCGTCGCCTCCAGCACACCGGCCTGCGCCCCTTTCCAGCCAGCATGCGCCGCGCCGATCACGCCCGCGCCAGGGGCAGCAAAGAGGACAGGCATACAGTCAGCCGTCAGGATCGACAGGGCAATACCCGGGGTCGCGGTGACGACCGCATCGGCCTTGGGCTTGGGGTCCAGCGGCCCCTTTGCCGTGACCGCGTCCGCCGAATGGACCTGATGCACGCCGACAAGGTGATCGGTCGGTACCTGCATCGCCTCGGCCACACGGGTGCGGTTGATGGCCACGATCTCGGACTGGTCACTGCTGCCGGTGCCGCAGTTGAGGCCCGCGAAAATTCCCGAGGACGCCCCGCCCTTGCGCGTGAAAAAGCCGTGGCGCAGGGGCGCAAGGCTGTCGGCGGTGAGGATTTCCAGAGTCATGTGGACAAACCGGGTGGCGGGGCAGCGGTCGCCGGGAAAAGCCCCAGCACCTTGAACAGGTTTCCCATTTCGGCCGGGTGCGTCAACCGCCGATGCGCGGCCACATGTGTTTCCAGTGCCGCACCTTCCAGCGGTTTCGCCAGCGCCTGTGCGCGCGTCGTAATGCCCAGCCGTTCGAGAAAGACGCCCTGAGGTGTCAGGCGCGTATGGGCGGTGGGCGCTGCGGCCTGTGCGAGCGCTTCGAAGTCAACATGGGCGGTGATATCCGCCGTGCCCGGCGCGTCCAGCAGGTCAGCGCGTTCGTGACCCCGGACCGCTTGCAACGTGTCGCCAAGCGCGCGCCAGTCGCCATAGTCGATGATCAGCGCGGCACCGCCACGGTCATCGATGCGGTGTCCCAGTTCGGACAGGATGGCATGCGCGGCGGGGCAGGTCTCGACCACATGGCCGTCCTGCGTGTCCTCCAGCCGGTGGTTCAGCTGTGGTTGCTCACCCGCGGGCGCCAGCCCAAAGGACAACACGCCGTCCTGCGCACCGATGCATCGCTCGCGCCAGCCATCCGCATCGCGGACAAATTGGCGGATGGGCAGGGCGTCGAAGAATTCATTCGCAACGCACCAGAGCGGCGCGTCCGAGGGCAAATCCGCAGCGCCGTCGACCCATCTCACCTCATAGTCGTCCAGCGTGTCAGCTTGCACCTTGCGCAGCTGCGACGACGCCTCAACCAGCACGATGTCGGCGGCGGCACCAAAGCCGGGGACCTGCGCTGTGGCGCGCAAGGCATCCGCCACCAGTGTGCCGCGTCCGGGCCCAAGTTCGGCCAGCGTGAACCGCGCGGGCGCGCCCTGATCCATCCACGACTGCGCGAGGCACAGACCGATCAGTTCGCCGAACATCTGGCTGATCTCGGGCGCGGTGGTGAAGTCTCCGGCGGCGCCGAAGGGTGTGCGGGTGGTGTAGTAGCCATGATCCGGGTTGAGCAGCGCTTCGGCCATGTAGTCCGCGACCGTGAGGGGGCCGCTTGCCGCGATCCGTTCCTTCAGGAGCGTCTCGAGGCTCATGCGGGTTCGGCGATGGCGCGCCGCTGTGCGCGCCGGATCAGCCACAGGCCCAGCACGATCATGGGCAGCGACAGGATCTGGCCCATCGTCAAACCGTAGCCGCCAATGTGCCAGGCAAGGCCCAGCGGGTTGCCGGGGGAGATGAACTGTGCATCCGGTTGCCGCACGAATTCGATGACAAAGCGACCGACGCCATAAAATATGAAGAAAACACCGCAGGTGAACCCGGGCCGTTTGAGTGCGGCGCGACGCCAGACCAGCCACAGCAGGACGACCATGAGGATCAGCCCTTCGAGGGCGGCCTCGTAGAGTTGCGAGGGGTGGCGGGCGCAAATGCCGACGACATCCGGGCAGAACTGTGCGGCCTCACCGGGGAACGCGACACCCCAGGGCAGTTCGGTGGGCCGCCCCCAGAGCTCTGCGTTGATGAAATTGGCCACCCGGCCCAGCAGGATGCCCGGCGGGGTGCCCAGCACGATGGCGTCCGCCACGCTGAACCGGTCAAACCCGCGACGGGTGTAGAGATAAGCGGCGAGCACGACGCCCAGCAGCCCGCCATGAAAGGACATGCCGCCCTGCCAGATATACAGGATCTCCGCCGGGTTCTGCAGGTAGTAGCCGGGCTGATAGAACGCGACATAGCCCAGCCGACCGCCCAGGATCACGCCGAGGATGATCCAGGTCAGCATCTCTTCGAGCTGCTGCGGCGTCATGACCGGAGCGTTGCCGGGCCAGAGGCGCGGCGTCTTGGCCGCCATCACAACCATACGCCAGCCGATCACGATGCCCATGATGTAGGCCAGCGCATACCAGCGCAGGGCGAACTCCATGCCAAAGAGCGTGACCGAGAAAATCTCGGGCGAGATATTGGGGAAGGGGATCATGAGCGGTGTCATCTGCGTCTGAATGCCTCTGGCTGTCGGGCAGTGTCAACCTTGCGGCGCGCGCCCGTGCGGCCCATATAGGCTCCAGACGAAGGAGTGACGACATCATGCAGGCCCGTGGCAAGATTTTTGACGACATCTCGCAATTGATGACCAACGCGATGGGCGTGGCCCAGGGCGCGCGGGAAGAGGCGGAGACGGCGATGAAGTCGATGGTGGACCGCTGGCTGGCGGGCCGCGATTTCGTGACCCGCGAAGAATTCGACGCCGTGCGCGCCATGGCCCAGAAGGCCCGCGAGGAGAACGAAGCGCTCAAGGCCCGCCTCGACGCGCTCGAGGCCAAAGGCTGATCCAGCGGAGGCGCTGCCGCGCCATTCCATATTCTGCAAGTGTCATGTGATCGCCCGGAATTCGGGGTGGGTCGCGTGTGACGCCGTTGAGGGGGCTTTGCCCCCGCGCTGCGCGCCCCCCAGGATTTTTCGGGACAGAGACGGGTGAGGCCGTGGCATGTGCCGCCTCTTTATTTTGCGTGACCTGACGGGTTGTCCCCAACTTATTGCGCTTATCCCCAAATAAAGGGTTGCCAGATGGTATGGGCACCGTCACCATATCTTGTAGAGGCACGGGGAATAGCCCCGGTTTCTAGAGCAGGCACCGAGCGCTTGGGGGCGCTGCCAGCCCCCTTCGCCACAAGCGAACAAGAGGTGGCACCATGGCACTTTCCGAGCAGTTTCTGGAAGACGACATTCACCCGATCGACATCGTCGAGCATCTGGCCACGCATCACGAGTGGGACTTTGACCGGATTGCTGACGACCAGATCGCCATGGCTGTCGAGGGGCAGTGGCGCACATATTCCATTACGCTGGCCTGGTCGGCCTATGACGAGACGTTGCGCATGGTGTGCACGTTCGAGATGGAACCGCCGGAAGAGCGGATGGCGCCGCTCTATGAGTTGCTGAACATGGTCAATGATCAGTGTTGGGCCGGTGCGTTTACCTATTGGCCCGAGCAGAAGCTGATGGTGTATCGCTACGGCCTCGTGCTGGCGGGTGGACAGGTGGCCTGCCCGGATCAGATCGACACCATGATCGGGGCGGCCGTGATGAGCGCCGAGCGGTATTATCCGGCGCTGCAGCTGTTGATCTGGGGTGACAGGACGCCGTCGGATGCGTTGCAGGTCGCCATTGCGGAGGCTTACGGGCGCGCATAACCTCTGCCCCTGAGAGCGGAGGGGGCATATCATGAAAGACAGTCGGATCGCGGCCCGGGGCATCGTGCTCCTGGGCTGCGGCAAGATGGGGTCGGCGATGCTGCGCGGCTGGCTGGGGCAGGGACTGCCCGCCGGTGCGGTCTGGGTCGTGGACCCTGCGCCGTCGGACTGGGTCATGTCCACGGGCGTGCATGTGAATGCGGATTTACCGGGTGACCCGGCGGTTGTGCTGATCGCGGTCAAGCCGCAGATGATGGCGCAGGCCTTGCCGAACATTGCCGATCTGGGCACGGACGATACGGTTTTCGTGTCGATTGCAGCCGGGACGCCCGTGTCGGCATTCGAGCAGGCCTTGGGCGTGCGGGCGATTGTGCGGGCGATGCCGAACACGCCTGCGGCCATCGGGCAGGGGATCACGGCGATCTGTGCCAATGCGGCGGGCGCGCCATTCCTCGATGAGGCCGAGGCGCTGTTGTCGGCCATCGGATCGGTGGTGCGGCTGGACGACGAGAGCCAGATGGATGCGGTGACCGGGGTGAGTGGGTCCGGACCGGCTTATGTGTTTCATTTGATCGAAACGATGGCGGCGGCTGGTGTTGCGCAGGGCTTGCCAGAGGGTTTGGCCTTGCAACTGGCCAAGGCGACGGTGGCAGGTGCCGGGGCGCTGGCAATGGCAGTCGACGAAAGCCCCGGCCAGTTGCGCCAGAACGTCACCAGCCCGAACGGGACGACGCAGGCCGCGCTGGAGGTGTTGATGGACGAGGCGCGGGGGTTCCCGGCGCTGGTGGGTGACGCCGTTGCGGCAGCCACGGACCGGTCAAGGGAGTTGGCGCGTGAGTGAGATCAGCTTTGACGACTTCCTGAAGGTCGACATTCGCGTGGGCGTGGTCGTGCGCGCGGAGCCGTTCCCGGAGGCGCGCAAGCCTGCGATCAAGCTGTGGATCGATTTCGGACCCGAGATCGGGGAAAAGAAAAGCTCCGCCCAGATCACGGTGCATTATGCGCCGGAGACGCTGGTGGGGCAGCAGGTGATGGCGGTGGTCAACTTTCCACCGCGGCAGATCGGGCCGATGCGGTCCGAGGTGCTGGTGCTGGGCTTTCCGGATGCGGACGGGGCGATTGTGCTGGCGCGACCGGGGCAGAACGTGCCGGTGGGCGGGCGCTTGCATTGACGCGGCTGTGGATCACGCGGCCCTTGCCGGAGGCGGTGCTGGAGGAGGCGCATGCGCTGGACGCTGATGTCGTCGTGCGGGCGGAGACCGGGCCGCTGAGCGAAGCGGAACTGCGGGCGGCGCTGACCGAATATGACGTGGTGCTGCCAACGCTGGGGGACGTGTTTTCGGCGCAGGTCTTTGCGGATGTCGGCGCGCCACGGTGCCGCCTGCTGGCGAATTTCGGGGTGGGTTACAACCACATCGACGTGGGTGCGGCCCGGGTAGCCGGAGTGCTGGTGACCAACACGCCCGGTGCAGTGACCGACGCGACCGCAGATATCGCGGTGATGCTGATGCTGATGAGCGCGCGGCGGGCGGGCGAGGGCGAGCGGATGGTGCGGGCCGGGCAATGGCCGGGCTGGCACCCGACGCAGATGCTGGGCCTGCACATGTCGGGCAAACGTGTGGGGATCGTTGGGCTGGGCCGGATCGGGCAGGCGATTGCGCGGCGGTGTCATTTCGGGTTTGGCATGCAGGTGTCCCATGTCAGTCGGACGGACAAGGATGTGCCCTTTGATGTGGAGCGCGCACCGGACCTGCAGGCGCTTGCCGCGACGGTCGATTTTCTGGTGGTGGCGGTGCCGGGAGGCGCGGAGACACGGCATATGATCGACGCGCAGGTCTTTGACGCGATGCAGTCCCACGCGCATCTGATCAACATCGCGCGGGGGGATGTGGTGGATGAGGCGGCACTGGTGGACGCGCTGCGTGGCGGTCACATTGGTGGGGCCGGGCTTGATGTCTATGAGTTCGAGCCGCGTGTACCGGAGGCGTTGCTGGCGTTGGACAACGTGACACTGCTGCCGCATCTGGGGACAGCGGCGCTTGAGGTGCGCACGGACATGGGGCGCATGGCCGTGGCCAATATCGCGGCGTTCCTGAAAGGTGATCCGCTGCCGAACCCCGTCTGAGCGGGGCGAAATCCGACGCGGATTTCGGTGGTTTTCCGCGCCGGAAAACCGGCACCCGGAAACAGCGCGTCTAGAGCGTTTCCATCGCCGCGCGCCAGTGACGACGGCAGAGCGACACGTAGGTCTCGTTGCCGCCGATCTGCACCTGGGCACCGTCGCGCAGCACGCGGCCATCAGCGTCCTGGCGCACCACCATCGTCGCCTTCTTGCCGCAATGGCAGATCGTGCGCACTTCGCGCATCTCGTCCGCAAGCGCCAGCAACGTGGCCGACCCGGGAAAGAGCTTGCCCTGAAAATCGACACGCAGCCCATAGCACATCACCGGTAGGCCCAGGTCATCCACTGCGCGGGCCAGCTGCCAGACTTGATCCTCGCTCAGAAACTGTGCCTCGTCGACGAACACGCACGCGACCGGTCCTTGCTCCAACCGGTCGCGCAGGCGCACAAAGAGGTCATCGGACGTGCCGAACATATCTGCCTCCGCCTCGATCCCGATACGCGAGGCGATCTGCCCGGCACCCGCGCGATCATCGAAACGGGCAGTCAGCAGATAGGGGACCATGCCGCGTTCGCGGTAGTTGTAGGCCGCCTGCAGCAGCACCGTCGATTTGCCGGCGTTCATGGTCGAAAAGTGAAAGTAGAGCTTGGCCATGCCGCGTTCCTAAGCGGGCACGTCGCTAGGGGCAAGATGCCGGAGAACCGAGGTGGACCTGGCGGTGTCAAACTCAACGACAAGTCCACCGCCAGGCCAATGCTGGTTCACTGTTAACCCGCCACGCTTGGGGTGTTTGGGTCACCCCGTTGGGGATAGCGCGCGGCACACCGCTTGTTCTTACCAACAGGACCACCACACCGACTGCCGCTTGCGCGGCCTGCCATCCCCCCATTCAGACAGAAGTGCCGTGTGATCCCCACCTGTGACCGGCGCTGGGGGCACCGGTTACGCTTCACGCCCCGAAAACCGCAGGGACGATTAACGAATGACATTTCCGCCGCCTCCAATTAATGGGAAAAGATGGCGAAGGTTCCCCACACTCTGGGTTGTATTGGTGACAGGCAAAGAGGGCGCGACAATGGCGGCAACGGGTAGCTATCTGAAGAAACACACCGAGGCGCTGGTCAAGGATGTGGGCATCGAACCGGCCTGCGTCGTGACCGGCAAGTCCAAGGCCACGCTGGGCCGCTATTATTCCGACAATCCCGAACATGCGGACCGTTTCATGCCGATCGATGCCGTCGTGGCGCTGGAACAGGCCGCCAAGTTCCCCCATGTGACCAGCGCGCTGGCCGAATTGCAGGGCCTTTCGCTCAGCCATGATGACCGCCGGCCCAATGCGGACCGCAAGGGCGGGGTGAATGCCGATGTTATCGCGCTCAGCCAGCGGTTCGCCATGCTGATGACCGAATATCAGCAATCCATCGAGGACGGGGTGATCACCGTCAACGAGGCCAAGCGGTTGCTGCGGGAAACGACGCTGTTGCAACAGGTGCTGGTCGACATGAAGCTGCATCTGGAAGACGAAAGTGCCTGACGCACCGACGGACGACCTGCCTGCGCTCATTGCCGATGCCTTGCCCCGGATCGATACCGAGGCGCTGCGCGCGCCCGATGATCCCGGACACCCTCCGCGCATTCTGCTGCTCTATGGCTCGCTGCGCGAGGCCAGCTATTCGCGCCGCTCCGCCGAAGAGGCGGCGCGCATCCTGCGGCTGCTGGGCTGCGAGACCCGCATGTTTGACCCCACCGGCCTGCCGCTTGTGGACGGGGCCGCCCCGGATCACCCCAAGGTGGCAGAGCTGCGTGATCTGGCCGTCTGGTCCGAAGGCATGGTCTGGTCCAGCCCCGAACGGCACGGTGCCATGACCGGGCTGATGAAGACGCAGATCGACTGGCTGCCACTGTCGATGCAGGGCGGCATTCGCCCGACGCAGGGCAAGACGCTGGCACTGATGCAGGTGTCGGGCGGCTCGCAAAGCTTCAATGCGGTCAACCAGATGCGCATTCTGGGGCGCTGGATGCGCATGGTCACCATCCCCAACCAGTCGAGCATCGCCAAGGCGTGGCTGGAATTTCAGGGCGACCGCCTGCCTGCGGGCGCGTTCTATGCCCGCGTGGTCGATGTGATGGAAGAGCTGGTCAAGTTCACCTGGATGGTGCGCGGGCGCGCGCCATACCTTGTCGACCGCTATTCCGAGCGTATCGAATCCGTGGCCGAGGTGCACAAACGCGTGTCCAGCACCGACAGCTAGCCCGGTTGCCTGCCGCACGGGCTTGCGGGGTTGGGCGGTACGATGCACTCTGCGCGCGGGAGTATGGTATGAACAAGCTGGATCGTAACAGTGATATGCTGGAGATGCTGCGGGCCATCGATGGCTTTGCGGTGCTCGAGGCCGAGGTGTTGCAAGAGGCGGTCGAGCTGTCGGAGGTGCAGCATGTGTCGCGCGGTGAGGCACTGATCCGCGAAGGCGACATGGCCGACCGGCTCTACCTCGTGATCAGCGGGCGGTTCACGGTGTTTTCCGGCGCGCTGGCGATTGCCGAAATTCGGCCGGGCGAGCCGGTCGGCGAACTGGCGTTCTTTGCCGGCGGCAAGCGGACGGCGAGCGTGATCGCGGCGCGGGACAGTTCTGTCCTGTGCCTGACGCGCGAGGCATACGATACCCTGTCGGAACGGACCCCGGCGCTGGCCAATGGCATTCTCGCAGCGCTCAGCCAGCGGCTGGCGCGCACAGTGCGCGGCGCGCCCGAGTTGCGCCCGAGCGCGGGACAGGTCTGTGCCGTGCTGCCGGGGGCGAACCGTCCCCTTGCGCCGGAGTTCATCGCCGGCCTGCGCGCCGCCTTTGCCGATGCGCCGAACTGGAAGGTGCTGGACGAGACATCGCGCCCGGAGGCACTGCGCAACGATCCCGAGGAAACCGCCCGCTGGGTGCGGTCGATGGAGGCGGTGCACGACACGATCCTGTTGATCTGTGCCGATGCCGATGGCGACCCGGTCTGGCGCAAGGCGGTGACCAACAATTGCGATACCATCGTGATCGCGATGCCCAAAGGTGCGCAGTTCAGCCCGCTGGACGGGCCGTCGGCGCTGGAACGGCAGGTCTATCAGGCCAAGATGGAGGCCAATGTTCAACTTGTCCTCTACCGCGACACGACGCAGGACAGCCGGGCGCAGACGGTCCGGTGGCTGAATGACCGTATGGTCGGGCTGCACCACCACATCGCACTCGACCAGCCGCAGGATTTTGCGCGGCTGGGCCGGTTCATGCGTGGCGAGGCGGTCGGGCTGGTGCTGTGCGGCGGCGGTTCCTTCGGCACCGCGCATCTGGGCGGCATCAAGTACCTGCAAGAGCATGGCTACGCCTTTGACTATGTGGGGGGCACCAGCGTGGGCTCCGCGATGGCGGGCGCGCTGGCTATGGGGTTCGACCCGGATCACTGCATGGAACAGTGCGAAGACATCTTCCTCCGCTCCAAGGCGATGTCCAAGATCACGCTGCCGCGCCATTCGCTGCTGGATCACCACACGCTCGATGCGGCGTTCCTGCGCCACTACGGCACGCAGGATATCGAGGACCTGCCGCTGAACTTCTTTGCCGTGGCGACCAGCCTGACGGACAACGATGTGCGCGTGCTGCGCACCGGCCCGCTGTGGCGGGCGATCCGGGCCTCGACCGCGATCCCGGGGATTTTCCCGCCGATGCTGAACCCCGATGGCGAGGTGCTGATCGACGGCAGCCTGATCGACAACGTGCCCATTGACGCGATGCGCCAGCTCAAGCCCGGGCCGAACATCATCCTCAACTTCCTGCCCGACAAGGCGTGGCGCGTGCGCGCCAAATACGAGGACCTGCCCAACCGGGCGCAGGTGGTGGCCAGCCTCTTTGCCGGGCGCAAGAAGGGCGTGCCGCGCCATCCCACCGCCTTTGCTATTCTGGCGCGGTCGATGGTGGTCAACGCCCGCAAGCTGCTGACCGAGATCGACATCGAGGATGACGTGCTGCTGAACCTGTCGGTGCTCAAGGGGATGAGCTTTCTCGACTGGAAGCGGGGGCGCGAGTTGTTCGAGGCGGCCTACAAGCAGATGGATCTGGCGATGACGCGCGCCGATGAGGTGGACGGCGTCGGTGATGCCGGGTGCCTTGAGCGGCTCAAGGCGGCGTCAGAGCAGATCAACGAGGTGGGTGACGGGCTGGGCCTGACGACACGTTAGGCGTCCAAAGGACGACACGCTAAGCGCCCCGAGGACGACACACTAAGCGCGCCGGGGGCGACACGCTAGCCGCGGCGTTCCACAACGACCGATCCCACGGAATACCCCGCACCGAACGAACAGATCACGCCCACATCGCCGGGCGCCATGTCGTCCGAATACTTGGAAAAGGCGATGATCGACCCGGCAGAGGACGTGTTGGCGTAGTCCTGCAGGATGTTGGGCTGTTCGCCCGGTGCCGGGTCACGGCCCAGAACCTTCTTGCCAATAAAGTCGTTCATGGTCTTGTTGGCCTGATGTAGCCACAAACGCTTGATGTCATCCGCCTCCAGCGCCTCGTCGCCCATGTGGTCGCCGATATGCTTGGCCACGAGCGGCAGCACCTCCTTGAACACCTTGCGCCCGTTCTGCATGAACTGCATGTCGCGCCGGTCCTTGACCCCATCGGGCCGCGAGCGGCGCAGAAAGCCGTTGTTGTTGCGGATGTTGTTGGAAAACACGGTGGCGCAGCGGGTGGACCGGATCGCGAAATAGGGGCCGTTGGCATCCTCCTCACGCTCCACCAGCGTCGCCGTCGCCACGTCGCCAAAGATAAAGTGGCAGTCCCGGTCGCGCCATTCCAGATGTGCCGAACAAATCTCGGGGTTGACGACCAGCGCCGACCGGATGGAGCCGGACCGCACCATGTCCGCCGCCGCCTGCAACCCGAACGTGGCCGACGAACATGCGACGTTCATGTCGAACGCAAAGCCGTCGATGCCCAGCAGTTCCTGTATCTCGATGGCGACGGCCGGGTAGGCGCGTTCGTGGTTGGAGGCGGCACAGATCACCGCGTCCACACCCGCCGTCGTCTTGCCCGCCTGCGCCAGCGCCTTGCGGGCCGCGTCCACGGCCATCTCCGCCATGATCCCCGGCTCCTCATCGCTGCGCTGGCGCAGCAGAGGGTGCATCACCCCGGGGTCCAGCACGCCGGATTTGTCCATCACGAACCGGCTTTCGATGCCCGACGCCTTCAGGATGAACTCCTCGGAGGAATGCGCCTTGGCCTCGACCGTGCCGGCCGCGATCTCGTCGGCATGGGCGGCGTTGTAGCGGTCGGCATAGGCGTTGAACGCCTCGACCAGTTCGGCGTTGGAGATGGACAGTTCTGGCGTGAAAACGCCGGTGCCGGTGATGACGGGAGAGAATGCCACGCGCGTGCCCCTTCAGGCTTCTTTGCAGTTGGCGCGAGCGTACTTTGGCCGCGCGCCACCCGCAAGGCCAAGGCTCAGCCCGTCACATCGATGCGCCGGCCCGCATCGGCGGAGGCATAGATGGCATCCTTGATCGCAATCACTGACAGGTAGTCGCGCGCGGTGTTTTCCAGCGCGCCTGCACCCTGCATCGCCGCGACCACATGGCGGTTCAGCGCGTGCACACAGTCGCCGCCAAAGCCGTCCCATGTGTCCGGGGCCAGCACCTCCTCCGTGTCCGACGACCCGAAGGCGCGCAGGGTCACCCGCCCGTCACCGGTCAGGGTCAGCGTGCCGCCTGTCCCTTCGACCAACGCCTCGCCCATGGTACGCCGGGTGTTGTCGGCGGCGTGATCCAGCAACCGGTTCCCGTCAAAGAGCGCGCGCACACCGTTGTCATGATCGAACACCACGTGCCCCGCATCCTCGCCCGCGATCACCGGATTGATCCGCCGCAGGTCGGCATAGACGCTGTCTATAGGCCCGAACAGGTACTGGAACGTGTCAATCCAGTGCACCGCCGTTTCGTGGACAAGGAACCGTGGCATCTGCTGGAAATAGGGCTGCCGGTCCAGATAGGCGCGCGGGCCCTGACCATCGCCGGGCCGCAGGCGAAAGGTGGCATTCAGCACCGTGCCGATGGTGCCCGCGTCGATCTGCATCTTGATCGCGCGGTACCAGGGTTGAAAGCGGAAGTTCTCGTGAATGATGAGCGTGGGCCCGGCGGCGTCGGCCTCTTGGGTGATGGCGCGCGCCTCGTCCAGATCGCGGCAGAACGGCTTTTGGCAGATGATCCACGTGATCCCCGCCGCCAATGCTGCGCGCACCGCATCGACATGGGCCGGCGGGGGCAGGATGATGTCGAGCAGGTCAGGCGTGGTGTCCCGCAGCATCTCGGCAAGATCGCTGAACGCCGGAACCCCGGTTGCCTCGGCCCGCGCGATGTCCCTGTCGCAGGCCCCGACGACATCTACACCGTCCATGCGCGCCCAACTGCCAAAGTGGAACTGGCTGAAATACCCTGCGCCAGCGCAGGCAACGCGGATGGTCATGGCGTGTCCATTTCATGGATTGTGACGCGGTCCATCTCCTATACGGTGGGACAGGGCAAAGCGCAAAACGTGGAGGGTGGCATGGCTTATGTTGTAACAGCGACGTTCGAGATAGCGGCCGGGCAAATGGCGGCCTTTGCGCCGCTGATCGAGGAGAACGCCCGAGCGTCTGTCCGCGACGAGCCGGGCTGCCTGCAGTTCGATGTCTGCACCGATCCGGGTCAGCCGGCCACTGTGTTCCTCTACGAGATATACACCGAGCGGGCCGCGTTCGATGCGCATTTACAGGCACCGCATTTCAAGACCTTTGATGCAGCCGCGCGCGATATGATCACGGACAAGACGGTGCAAACCTTCGAAACCGTGGTGCGGAACACGGCCTGAGACTGTAACAAACGCAACCCCCGCATCCGCAAACCGGAAGAATTTCGCCTGAATCCGCGGGAAATGCTGAAACATGTGCCGCACAACCTCACGTAGAGGCGATGTGCGGCAGTGCAGCATTGTGACTGTTACCTTCAGGGTCTACCTCTTGGGAGACGCGGCGATGCACTGCCGCAGACACGCAAGACACGAGGGCACTTTCATGACACGCACCGCCATTATCACCGGCTCCACCAGCGGCATCGGGCTCGGCATCGCCGAAGCCTATGCGGCCGAAGGTTTCAACGTGATGCTGAACGGGTTCGGCGACGCAGACGAAATCGAGGCGACGCGCGCCGCACTGGACGCAAAGGCGTCGGGCACCGTGGGCTACAACGGCGCTGACATGACCAAGCCCGACCAGATCGCCGACCTTGTGGCGCAGACCCAAGCTGATATGGGCCAGGTCGACGTGCTGCTGAACAACGCGGGCATCCAGTTCGTGTCGCCGATCGAAGAGTTCCCGGTCGAAAAGTGGGACGCGATCATCGCGATCAACCTCAGCTCGGCCTTTCACACCATCCGCGCGGCCCTGCCGGGCATGAAGGAACGCGGCTTTGGCCGGATCATCAACGTGGCATCGGCCCACGGGCTCGTCGCGTCGCCCTTCAAATCGGCCTATGTGGCGGCCAAACACGGCATTGTCGGCCTGACCAAGACCATCGCGCTGGAGGCGGCCCAACACGGCGTGACCGTGAACGCGGTCTGCCCGGGCTACGTGCTGACCCCGCTGGTCGAGGGGCAGATCCCCGACACCGCCAAGGCGCGCGGCATCACCGAAGAAGAAGTGAAACGCGACGTGCTGCTGGCCGCGCAACCGACCAAGGAATTCGTCACCACAGAACAGCTGGGCGCGCTGTGCGTCTTTTTGGCAAGCGATGCGGCTGCGTCCATCACGGGCACATCGCTGCCCGTCGATGGCGGCTGGACCGCGCAATAGGAGTAGTTCCGATGTCCAAGGCAGAAGGCCGTGGCAAGCGCCACGAAAAATCGGTGAACCTCGCCCTGCAGGGCGGAGGCTCGCATGGGGCCTTCACCTGGGGCGTGCTGGATCGCATGTTCGAAGAGGACCGGCTGTGGATCGAAGCGATCAGCGGCACCTCTGCCGGGGCCATGAACGCCGTCGTCGCCACGCAAGGCATGTATGATGGCGGGGCGGCAGGCGCGCGGCTGGCGCTCGAGGAGTTCTGGCGCGCGGTCAGCGTGGCCGGGCAGGCCAGCCCGATAAAGCGCACGCCGATGGACATGTGGACCGGTTCGTGGTCGCTGGATGCGTCCCCGGCCTACCTGATGTCCGACCTGCTGAGCCGGATGGCCTCGCCCTATGACCTCAACCCGCTGGGCTTTAACCCGCTGCGCGATGTGGTCCGCGAGTTCATCGATTTCGACAAGGTCGCGGGCTGCCACGACATGGGCCTCTATATCTCGGCCACCAATGTGGAGACGGGCCGCGCGCGGGTGTTTCAGCGCCACGAGGTGACGCTGGATGTGGTGATGGCCTCGGCCTGCCTGCCCACGATGTTCAAGGCCGTCGAGATCGACGGCGTGCCCTATTGGGATGGCGGGTTCATGGGCAATCCGGTGCTGTTCCCGTTCATCGATCATTCGCCGTCGCCCGATATCGTCATCGTGCAGATCAACCCGCTGCTGCGTCCGGGCGCACCCCGGCGTGCACGCGACATCCAGAACCGGGTGAACGAGATCACCTTCAACGGCTCGCTCTTGCGCGATTTGCGCACCATCGACCTGATCCACCGGCTGATCGAGGACGGGGCGCTGTCGGACAACGAATACCGCGTCATGAACATGCACATGATCGACGGATGCGACGACATGCTGGCGCTTGATGCGTCGTCCAAGCTGAACTCCGAATGGGCCTTTCTGATCCATTTGCGGGACCTTGGGCGGGAACACGCGGACCGCTGGCTGACCCAGAATTTCGACAAGATCGAAAAGGAGAGCACGCTGGATTTGCGTGCGATGTTTGATGACTTCGGAGCGCCCCACCGGGGGAACGTTGTGGAGTTGAAATCCAGAAAGGGATGATCCCATGAAAATTCGGTACGCTACACTCGGGCTCGCACTGGCGGCGCTCGGCACGAACGGCTTTGCCTTTGAACTGGACGACGTAAAGACCCGTGTTTTGAACGGCCTCGAAGGGCCCGCGGGTGCCAGCAACATCAAGAACGTGCCCATCGCGAACGAACCGCTGGTGGACGAAGGGCTGAGCCAGATCGCGGGCTACAACTTGCGCACGCGGTCCTGGAACATCTCGGGCGACACCGGCATCGTGCCGATCCACAGCCACGCCGACCGCCCGGCGATTGTCTTTACCCTCAGCGGTGAGATCTACGAATACCGCAGCGACGTGGCCGAACGGCTGCTGCACAGCGCCGGTGGGCTCAGCCTCGAAGAGGGCGACGTGACCCATTGGTGGCTCAACGAAGGGCCCGAAGACGTGCGCCTGATCGCCTTTGACGTGTTCAACGCGGGCAGCGAGGCGATGGAGATGGCCGACACGCCCGTGCAGCAGGACTTTGACCTGCCGGAGCAGTCCGGTGCCGTGCTCGAACTGCTGGGCGTGGTGGACATCGAGGCGCATTATGATGGTGCGCAGGGTGACGGGCTGGCCCTGTCGGCCTACCGCGCGGTGATCGAGCCGGGCGGCGTGCTGCCCAGCTTTACCGCCGCCGGTGAGCCGTTGCAGGTCTGGGTCTGGCAGGGTGCTGTGAGCGAACACCGCTCTGACACCGACGCACCCGTGACGCTGGCCGCCGAAGAGGGCGCGCATCTGGGTGGCGGGGCGCAGGCCTATTGGGCAAACACCGGCGACACCCCGGCCGAGCTGTTCTTTGGCGTGGTGGAGCCGCTGTCGGAGACGGACGGCGTGCCGCAGGTCGGCGTGCAGGCGCATCACGGCGGTAACTAGGCCCATGTCCACCGCCGCCCAAATGACCGGGATGGCCCCGGAACTGGCTGAAAAGTCACCCGAAGACCGGCGGATGGTGATCCGCCGGTCTTCGATGATTGCCCTTATCGCGTTCCTCACGCTGATCGACCTTTTTGGCTCGCAGGCGCTGCTGCCCACGCTGGTCGAAACCTATGGCGTGACGCCTGCGGCCATGGGCTTTGCCGTCAACGCCTCGACCATCGGGATGGCGTTCGCGAGCCTCGTGGTGGCGGTGTTCGCCCGCCGGATCGACCGCAAGCGCGGCATCTGGGTGTGCCTCGCGCTGCTCAGCATCCCCACGGTGTTGCTGGCGCACACGGATGATCTGACGACCTTTACGCTGCTGCGCGTGGTGCAGGGCGTGTTCATGTCGGCGGCCTTTACCCTGACGCTGACCTACCTGAGCGAGGAATGTTCGATCACCGCCATTGGCGGCGCGATGGCGGCCTATATCACCGGTAATGTGGCCTCCAACCTCTTTGGCCGGCTGCTGGCCTCGGAACTGGCGGGCAACCTGGGGCTCGCGCAAAGCTTTTACGGCTTTGCCGCGCTCAATCTGGCCGGGGCGGTGGCGGCCTACCTCTACCTTGGGTCGCGGGACAGGCACGGGCATGTGCCCGACGACGCAGGCTCCGTCATCGAGGCGTGGAAGGATCACCTGACCAACGCGCGGCTGGTGGCGATGGTGGGCATCGGGTTCATCCTGCTGTTTGTCTTTGTGGCGACGTTCACCTACGCCAATTTCATCCTGAGCGAGGCGCCTTTCGCGCTGCCACAGACGATGATCGGCCTTGTTTACTTTGTCTTTGCGCCGGCGATCCTGACCACGCCGCTGGCGGCGGCATCGGTCAAACGCTACGGCGCGCGGGCCAGTTTTCATGGCGCGATTGCCGTGTCGCTGGTGGGGCTGCTGCTGCTGCTGACGCAGAGCCTTGTGCTGTTTCTGGCAGGGTTGGCGATGGTTGGGGCGGGCCTGTTTTTTGCCCAATCGGTGGCCACCGGATACGTGGGCCGCACGGCGACCCATGACCATGCCGCAGCCAACGGGCTCTATCTGGCCAGCTACTATCTGGGCGGCATCGCCGGGGCCTTTGTCATCGGGCAGGTGTTCGCCATGGCCGGGTGGAGCGTGGCGGTGCTGGCGCTGGCGGCGCTCACGGCGCTCGCCTGGGTGCTGTCGCTGCGGATGGAGCGCTAGGTCGGGGCAGGCCGCGTGGGCGCGGCGCGGATCAGAACAGCCCCTCGGGCGGGTCGGCGACGATGCGCTGTGCGGCGAGGTCCACAGTGGGCACGGCGGCCTGGGTAAACGGCAACAGGACGGTGGCGGTGGCCCCGGGGGCATGCACCTCGAGTAGGTCGCTTGCGCCATGATTTTGCACGGATTTCACGCGACCCAGCGGCGCGCCGCCGGTGTCGAATACCTCGAGCCCGATGAGGTCGGTGTAGTAGTATTCGTCATCCGGCAGGCTGGGCAGCTGGTCACGGCTGGCAAATAGCTGTGTGCCCTTGAGCGCGTCGGCCTGTTCTTTGGTCGCGACCTCGGCGATGCGCCCGGCAAAGCCGTTCTTGATCGGGCGCAGAATGGCGAGAGCAAAGCTGCGGCTGCCATCCTCGGTGGTGAGCGGCGCGTAGGTTTCGATGTCCTCGGGCACGGCGCAGAACGATTTGATCCGTACCTCGCCCTGCACACCGTAGGCCCCGGCGATGGAGCCCACGCAGATCCGGTCGTCACTCATTCCAGCACACCCCGTCGCGCATCGTTCCGCCGGCATCCGCGCAGGCCGTGCTCGCGTTCGAGCGTTCAAAGAACAGCCCCAGGACAAAAGCCAGAGGCAAGAGGATGGCAAGGCGAATGAGACCGAACATGCCCCGTGTTGTGCCCTGCGCATGCGGGAATTGTCCAGTGGGCGCTTGCCTTGGCGGCTTGACCGATGCACGCTGTGATCAGCTTGCGCATGATGCGTGGGATGGAGATTTTATGTCGGTATAAGCGCGGGCTGCGGCCCAAGCGATCACGGGAGATGCGGCAGGGCCATTTGGTGGCCTTGTTATGCGCGCGTGGTCGGTATCTGGCTCACCAGAGGCCTATCTAACATATTGAATTAAAAGTAAAGGATGGCCATGCCAGACCCTTTTGACACGCGCGCCCCGCGCGCATCCGACATCCCGGCGCTTGCCGCCATTGCCGACGCAACCCTGTTTCCCGGAGAGATGCTGGAGGGCATGATCAGCCCGGCGCTTGATGGCGCGGGGCAGGACATGTGGCGGGTGATGCGCCAAGGCGACACGCCTGTCGGCTTTGCCTTTGCGCAGCCGGAGGCGATGACCGACCGGACCTGGAACCTGCGCGCTATCGCGGTGCGGCCTGATCTGCACGGATCAGGGGCCGGAACGGCGCTGCTCGCCGCGATGGAGGCTGCGTTGGCCGAGGCGCGGCTGATCGTGATCGACACGACGCAATTGCTCGATCAGGACCGGGCGCGGCGGTTTTACGTGGCGCGTGGTTACGCCGAGGTTGCGGTTATCCCCGGATTTTTCGGGGAAGGTGAGGACAAGGTGACCTTTGTCAAAGTGATGCGCTGAGGCGGTCGGGTTCGGCGCATAGGTAAACCCGCAAATGGTTTACAAGTGTTGAACCCGGCGTTTGAGCGTTCCGAAACGAGATGCGCCCGACCGGAGGTGATCCGGCCGGGCGCAGATTTTCTCCAGCATCGGCAGAGGCTTACTCTGTCGTCGCTGCCTCGGCGGGCGCTTCTTCGGCGGGTGCCTCTTCGGCGGGGGCTTCTGCTGCTTCTGCTGCCTTGGCGGCTTTTTCCTCGGCGCGGTCCTTGGCTTTCTGGCCGGGCTCACCTTTTTTCAGGTTGGCACGCTCTTTTTTCGCAATGACACCAGCGGCTTCGAGCATGCGCGCGATGCGGTCGGTGGGCTGTGCGCCCTGGTCGAGCCAGTATTGCACGCGTTCCATGTTCATCTTGACGCGCTCTTCGCTGTCCTTGGGCAGGAGCGGGTTGTAGGTGCCCAGTTTTTCGATGTAGCGGCCATCGCGGGGCATGCGGCTGTCGGCGGCGACGACGCGATAAAAGGGGCGTTTCTTGGAGCCGCCGCGGGCGAGGCGAATTTTCATAGCCATTTTGGTTTTTTCCTTTGGTTACAGAGGGGTGATGGGCAGATTGCCCATCCTACGATTGATGTTTGCGGTGGTGTTGGATCACCTCCGCGATGATGAAGTTCAGGAACTTCTTGGCGAATTCGGGGTCCAGATTGGCCCGGTTCGCCAAATCTTCGAGCCGTGCGATCTGGGCCGCTTCGCGGCTGGGATCGGAGGGCGGAAGGTCGTGTGTGGCCTTGAGTTTCCCCACGGCCTGGGTGTGTTTGAACCGCTCGCCCAGAGTGTAGACGAGGATCGCGTCGAGGCGGTCGATGCTTTCGCGATGCTCGGCCAGCAGCTCTGCGGCGCGGGTGGTGGCGTCAGTCATGGGCGGGCTCCAGACGGGCAAAAGGGCGGTACACACCCTGTGCACAACCTGTGCACAGGCCGTGCACCGCTGCGGTGCATGTTGGGCCGGTCGGTGTCAGTCAAGGGCCCATCCTTTCGGTTTGAACATCGGGTCGGCGTAGTGGCTGATCTCCATCTCGATCCCGTGAGCGAGCTGGCTGTCTTGCAGGGCCGCCGGTGACGGGTGGCGGTAGACCGCGTCGCTGCCGTCGATGGTGGCGGCGTCGTGATCCTTGACCGCGCCCAGCCGTTCGGCGAGCCGGATGCTGTCGAGGTTTTTCGGGTCGATATAGCTGACCGCGCCGTCCCAGCCGTTGGCGTAGTAATAGGCACGCACGGCATGGGTCGCCTCCAGCGCGTAGCCCTTGCCGGCCTTGTCGGGCCAGATGATCCAGGCGATCTCGCGCTCGGGCCATTTGGCGGGCTGCCAGCCGCCGGCCATGCCGTAGGTTTCGTCGGTGTCGCGGTCGTGGATCATCCACATGCCGAAGCCGCGGATTTCCCAGTGGCCGATTTCGGCGGCGTAGAGCATCCACGCCTCGTAGGGGTTGAGTGGCCCGCCCATGAAGCGGGAGCGGAACGAGGCGAAGGTGGCCTTGAAGTCCGGGTAATCCTCGGCCGTGGGGCCGCGCAGGATCAGGCGCCGGGTTTCGATCCGGGGGATGTCGCGATGTCCCATCAGGCGGCCCCTCGTGATCCGGCGGACGCGCTGGCGCGCGACGACATTCTGGCGGCGGCTGGACCGTGAGCCCGTTTGATCTTTTGTGCGGCTTGGGGCGGGCCGGCCCTCCGGGGGGAGTTTGTCTTGCGAGATGAAGGGATCATGTGAGCGCCTCCGGTCCGGGGTGACGCCAGACCTGCATCGGCCCGTAGCGTTCGTGGGTGAAGTCGCCGTCGCGGGTGGCGTGCAGGCGTTTGGCGACGCGGGCGCTGGCGTCGTTGCCGTCGGCGACGAGGCTGATCAGGGTGGTCCAGCCGAGGGTGGCGTAGGCGTGGTGGCGGGCGGCAATGGCGGCTTCGGTGGCGTAGCCCTTGCCGGTGGCCCCGTCGAAGAGGTCCCAGCCCAGTTCGCGTTCGGGGAAGCCTTCGGGGTGCCAGAGGCCGACGGTGCCGACAGGGGTTTGGGTTGCGGTTTCGACCACGGTCCAGCGGCCAAAGCCGCGCAGGATCCAGTGGCCGGCCTCCTGGGCCAATGTGCGCCAGGCCAGTTCCGGGGTTTGCGGGCCGCCGACGAAATGCGAGCGGGGTGCTGCATAGAAGGCCGCGAGCGCGTCGAAGTCGCTGAGGTGCGGCGGGCGCAGGGTCAGGCGGTCGGTGGTGAGCGTGGGGGCGGAGAAGCGGACGGTCATGCGGTCTCTCCCACGTTGTGGCGGTAGACGACGTCTGCGTCGTCGCATCTGTCGGCGGTGGCGTCCAGCGTTGCACCCAGCCGTTTGGCCAGAGCGATGGAGCGGGTGTTGTGCGCGTCGATATAGCTGACGAGGGATGCGGGCCGGATCGTGTCGCGGGTGTAGGCGATGGCCAGCGTGGCGGCCTCGAACGCGATGCCGCGCCCTTCGAAAGTGTCGAGCAGGATCCAGCCAAGTTCGGTTTCGGGGAAGTGTGGCGGGTGGGTCACCGAGATCTGGCCGGCGAGCTGTCCGCCGACCTCGATGGCCCAGCTGCCCATGCCGGTCAGGGCCCAGCTGCCAACCTCGGAGGCGAAGCCGTACCACAGGTGGGTGGGGCCGTCGGGTTTGGTGACGTATTGCGCGCGGTCGCTTTGGTAGAACGCGCCGAAGGCGTCCATGTCTGACAGGACATGGGGGCGCAGGCGCAGCTGCGTGCCGGATATGACGGGGGCGGTGGTCATGGTTTGGGGTGCCTGTAGACCAGTGCCGGTTTGTCGGCCCCAAGCGGCGGCGCGTTCGGGTCGCGCGTCGCGCCCAGCCGTTTGGCCAGCGCGATCGAGGTGGCGTTGTCCGGGTCGATATAGCTGACGATGGTGTCCCAGCACAGCCTGTTCCAGGCATGGTCGATGCAGGCCTGTGCAGCTTCGCGCGCGATGCCTTGGCCTTCGTCGGCGGGGTTGAAGAGGACCCAGCCCACCTCGCGTTCGGGGCGCGTGCGGGGGAACCAGTGACCCACGATGCCAAGCGTCGTGTCGTCGCCGTGGCGGGTGACGGTGAACATGCCGAAGCCGTGCATGACCCAGTGCCCCAACTCGGTGCAGAAGAAATCCCAGGCGGCGCGTTCGGTTTTCGGCCCGCCGGTAAAGCGCGACCGGTCGGTGGCGTAAAAGCGGATGAACGCCGCGGCGTCCTGCGGCTGGGGCGCGCGCAGGTGCAACCGCTCGGTGTCGAGCGTGGGGGTGCCGGTGAGGGTGATCATGCGGGCACCCCGGCGCGCAGGCGGTAGGTGAGGCAACCGGCGTACCAGTCGGGGGCCGGGTCATCGGTCAGCGTGGCGTCGATGCGTTCGGCGATGCGGGCAGAGCCGGTGTTGTCGGGCATGACGTAGATGATCATCTGCGGCCAGCGCAGGTCACCGAAGAGGTGATCGCGCACGGCAAGCGCGCCTTCGGTGGCGTACCCGTGGCCTTCCGAGGCTGCGTCCCACAGGGTCCAGGTCAGTTCGGGCGGCTGGGTGTCGTCCAGCTGCATGGGGCCGACATGGCCGATGGGCGCGCCCGCCCGTTCCATGATGTAGCGGCCAAAGCCGCGCAGGGCCCAGTGGCCGGTGATGGCGGCAAATTTGTCAAAGGCCTGCGGCGCGGTGAACGGCCCCCGGACAAAGCGCGTGCGGTCACTGGCGCAATAGGCCGTATAGGCGGGCAGGTCGCTCGCCTGTGGCATCCGGAGGGTCATCCGGGCCGTGGTCAGGGTGGTGGCGGCGGTCACAGGCCCAAAGCCTCCGGGCTGGCACCGCCGAGGACGGGGCGGGTGAACGTGCGGTCGAAGCTGAGGATGCAGCCGGTGTTCCGGGCGTGGGCGTAGGCGCGTTGGCAGTCGTCGTCTTGTGCCATCTCGGTGCGGTAGACCTCGTAAGCCGCCAGCGAGGGGAAGGAGAACATGGCCCATGCCTTGTTGTTCGCCCCTTCGGAAGGCAGGAAATAGCCGTGGTGCTGACCGCCCATGCGGTTCACGAGGTGTATCCACGCGCGGGCGTAGACCTCGAACGCATCGACCTTGGCAGGGTCGATCACATATGTGATGAGCGCGGTGATCATTTCTTTTTGCCGAAGCCCGACAGGCCGGGGGGCAGGCCCATGCCGCCGCCGCCGCCGAACGGATTTTGGCCGGGCATGCCGCCGGGCATCTTGCCGCCCATCTGCTTGGCTGCGGCCTCGAGCTGTTTGGGATCCATGCCGCCCATATCGGGCATGCCGCCTTTGCCGCCCATCATGGCCTGCATGGCTTTCTTCATCATGCCGCCTTTGCCCTTGCCCAGCTTTTTCATCATGTCGGACATCTGGCGGTGCATCTTGAGCAGCTTGTTGAGGTCGCTCACCTCCATGCCCGACCCGCGCGCAATGCGCTTTTTGCGGGAGGCTTGCAGGATCTGGGGGGCGGCGCGTTCCTTTTTGGTCATGGACTGGATCATGGCGATCTGCCGTTTCAGGATCTTGTCGTCAAAGCCCGCGTCCTGCACCTGTTTGGCCATCTTGCCCATGCCGGGCATCATGCCCATCATCCCTTCCATGCCGCCCATCTTGATCATCTGTTCGAGCTGCATGCGCAGGTCGTTCATGTTGAACTGACCTTTGGCCATGCGCTTCATCATGCGCTCGGCCTGTTCGGCCTCGATGGTTTCCTGCGCCTTTTCGACGAGGGAGACGATGTCGCCCATGCCCAGGATGCGGCCCGCGATGCGGTCCGGCTCGAAGGTTTCGAGCGCGTCCATCTTTTCGCCGAGACCGACATATTTGATCGGCTTGCCGGTGACGGCGCGCATGGACAGGGCGGCACCGCCGCGCCCGTCGCCGTCCATCCGCGTGAGGACCACGCCCGAGATGCCGATACGGTCGTCAAAGTTCTGGGCGGTGTTCACCGCGTCCTGACCGGTGAGGCCGTCGACCACGAGGATGGTTTCGCGCGGGGTGGTGACATCGCGTACGGCCTCGACTTGGGCCATCAGCTCTTCGTCGATGCTCAGGCGTCCGGCGGTGTCGAGCATGTAGACGTCGTAACCGCCCATGCCGGCCTGCGTCTTGGCGCGTTTGGCGATGGCGACGGGGTCCTCGCCCTTGACGATGGGCAGGGTGTCGACGCCGATCTGGGTGCCGAGAATGGCGAGCTGTTCCATTGCGGCGGGCCGGTTCACGTCGAGCGATGCCATGAGCACGCGCTTGCCGTCCCGTTCGGTCAGGCGCTTGGCGAGCTTGGCAGTCGTTGTCGTCTTACCGCCACCTTGCAGACCCACCATCAGGATGGGCGCGGGGGGGCTGTCGATTTTCAGGGCACCGGGTTCGCCTTCGCCTGTGAGGGTCTCGACCAGCGCGTCGTGCACGATCTTGACCACCTGCTGGCCGGGCGTGACCGATTTGGTCACCGCCTGCCCGGTGGCGGCCTCCTGCACACGCTTGATAAAGTCGCGGGCGACGGGTAGGGACACGTCCGCCTCGAGCAGGGCCACGCGCACCTCGCGCAGGGCGGTTTTCACGTCATCCTCGTTCAGCGCGCCTTGCTTGGTCAGGCGGTCGAAGACGCCGGAGAGGCGTTCGGAGAGATTTTCAAACATATGCGTGCCTCCCGGGCGGTTGACGTTTGCCCGCAAGGTAATCACGGGCGGCTCGGAACCCAATGGCCCAAACCGCAAGCGCCCCCGTGGGCGCAACGCGCTGACGGAGGGCGATCCCGGGTATGACCCATGGGACCGGAAGGTGTCTCACTTCCGGAATGTGGCAGAGCGCTACGCCGCTTGGGGCGGCGAGTCAACCCTTGGCGGGTTCGGGCTACGCCTTGGTGCTGCGGCGGCGCAAGGCAAGGACGGCGCCAAGGCCCACGAGCAGGAGCGGGGCGGAGGCGGGCAGGGGCACAGGTGACACAGGATCGGTTGTGACGGTCACGTCGGTGACGTCGAAGGTTTCGGTCACAAAGATGGTCTGACCCGCAGCGCCGCCGGACAGATCCAGCCCCAGCAGCACCTGGATCGTAAAGATCATGTAGTGCCCCACCGACGCCTCACCCTCGCGGACGAGGCCGGTGATGTTGATCAGGCTGGTGCCGTTGGGGGCAAAGTTCAGCGTTTGGGTGCCGGTGTTGGCGATCAACCCCGGCCCGGTGCCGTCCGCTGGCGCATCACCGCTGAGCGTTTCGCCGGTTTGCGTCAGGGCAATCGTCTGGCTGGGGTCAAAGCGGCCGATGAGACCCGACGCCAGATCAAGCGTGGCCGTCAGCCCGTCGCCCGTTTCGTCAATCTGCAAGGTGCCGGCGACCGGACCGCCCAACCCGACAGGCGGATTGATGAAGCCGAGGTTTTCAGAGAACGCGACAGTGGACGACGCATTGAACGTGTAGGTCACCGCGTAGGCAGGCGTGCACAGCAACGCGAGCGCTAAAGCAAAATATCGTATCACCGACATAGGTGTCCTGTTTATCTGCGCCCCGCAGACCCGCAGTGACAGATGAAGAGGGTGCGGGCAAGGCAATCCGGGGAAACAGTCTGGCCCGGATTCGTGAACGACGGGCTTATTCGGCGGCAAGCTTGGGTGAGCGGAGGACGAGAACGTCCTTTTGCCTGGGCTTGGCGTCTGTTGCTGCGGGCAGGGGCACGCGGCGTGCGATCAGCGCAAAGACCGGCGGGGTAAAGAAGAACGACACCACCGTGCTCAGCAACACGCCGCCCGCGATGGCCACCGCAAAAGGTGGCCAAAACGCGCCACCGTCGAGGATCAGGGGCAGGAACCCGCCAAAGGTCGTCACGGTGGTCGAGATGATGTGCCGGGCCGAACTGTTGACCACCCGCGCCATGGCGCGGCGGTCGCCGGAGGCGGCCTCCGGATCGGCTTGCAGGCCGGTGAGGATGATGATGGCCGCGTTGATCGACACCCCGATGGAGCCGATGACGCCGATGATCGCCACGATGCCGAACGGGTATTGCATGATCGCAAGCGACAGGATCGACAGCCCCGCCGCCAGTACACACACCACCAGCGCCACAGCCGTCAGCCGGAACGAGTTGAAGGTGAGCGCGATGCTCGCAATCGTCAGCGTCACGATCAGCCCGACCGAGGCCATGAGGTTGCCCACGGTATCGGCGCGCGCGTCGCTGTCACCGCCCAGTTTCAGCGCATATCCTTCGGGCAGCTCAAAGCCCCTGTCGTCCAGCGCGGTCAGCACGTCTTGCAGCGCTTCTTCGGGCAGGACATTGGGCACGAGGAACGCCTGAATGTTGTTCTCACGCTGACCGTTGCGGCGGGTGATGACGCTTTCGGCGGGCTCCAGCACCGGGCGCGCCAGTTCGGACAGCGGCACGGCTGGGAAGTCGCCGGTGGCCGACACGGTGGCCGCCCCGGGCACGAGGATCGGCATGTCGGAGATCGCGGTGAGGTCCGCGCGCAGTCCGTCGCCCATGCGCACCCGGACGGGCAGCTGTTCCGTCCCTTCGACGAGCGAGCCGCCGGTGACGCCGGTCAGGGCCGCATCCAGCTGTGCCGCCACGTCGGTGACGTTGAGGCCCAGCAGGCGCGCCTCGGTCTCGTCGATCTCGTAGCGGATCTGCGGCGCGCCGCCGTTCACGCCGGAACGGACGGAGGTCACCAGATCGAGGTTGGCCACCTCGGCGCGCACCGTGTCGCCCAGTTCGCGCAGCACGTCGAGGTCCTGACCGACGATGCGCAGCTCGACGGGGGCGGCGACGGGTGGGCCCTGCACGATGCCGCGTACGACCACCTGCGCTTCGGGGAACCGCGCGCCGAAATCCTCTTGCAGCGTGGCCACGAGGCGGGCGGCGTCGGCTTCGGTCTCGGTGGTGATCATGGCCTGGGCAAAGGCCGGTTCGCGCGACCGGCCCCCGGTGATGTTGTAGTAGAACGCCGGGCCGGATTTGCCGATGGTCCAGTAGACGGAGTTCACGCCCGGATCGCCGCGCAGGATCGCGTCCATGGCCAGTGCTGTGTCGCGGGTCGTCCCGATGCCGGTGCCGGGGGGCATGTCGACCTCGAGGTAGAACTGGTCGCGATCCACGCCCGGAAAGAACTGTGCCGTGAGTGTCGGGAAGCTGGCAAAACCCAGAACAGGGAGGATGAGCGAGATCGCGATGGCCTTCACCGGGTTGGTGACGGCAAGGTAGATAAGCGCCTCGAACCCCCGGCCCATGAGGCCGGGTGTCTTGGGCGTGTCGCGGGCGGGCAGGACCCATGCGGCGATGGCAGGCGTGACGGTGAGGGCCACGGCAAAGGACCAGCACAGCATCAGCACGACGGCAATGGCGATGGAGCCGACAAAGTCACCGGCGGGACCCGGCAGCAGGATCATCGGCGTAAACGCCAGCGCGGTGGTCACGGTCGACGCCAGCAGCGGCGCGGCGAGCCTGCGCACAGCGTCCCCGGCGGCGGTTTCGCGGCTCATGCCCTGGCTGAGCCGTTTGCGCACCTCGTCCACCATCACGATGGCTGCATCGACCAGCAGGCCAAGCGCCACGATCAGCCCGGTGACCGACATCTGGTGCAGGGGCAGCCCCATGAAATTCATGGTGGCGAGCGTGGCCAGCGACACCACCGGCAGCACCAGCGCCACGATCAGGGCCGCACGCACGCCCAGCGTGATCAGCAGAACGGCAATCACGAGGCCCACGCCGATGGCCATGTTGGTGGCCACATCCTGCAGGCGCTGGACGGTATAGCCGGACTGGTCAAAGAGCAGCTCTTCAGAAATGCCCAGCGGCACGGCATCCGCGCCGGCGGCCAGTTCGTCCCGGACAAAGCCCATCCAGCGGTCGATCTGCACACCGTCCTGTGCGAGCACGCCGATCAGCACGGCGGGGCGGCCATCGGCAATGGCCAGCTCTTCGGCGGGGGTGCGCACGCCGCGGGTGATGGTCGCGATGTCCGACAGGGTGACGGTCGCGCCTTGCGGGTTTTCCCGCAGCACCACATCGCGCAGGCGCGACAGGTTTTCGATCTCGCCCGAGATGGTGATCGACAGGTCGGCGGCGCCTTGCAACCGGCCCGACTGCACCTTGCCGTCGGCGGCCTGGATCAGGCGCGAGATGTCGGCGGCGGTCAGGCCAAGGGCGGCGGCGCGGGTCGGGTCGATGCTGACCAGCACCTCTTCCTCCGGCACGCCGAACCGCTCGACGGCGCGGGTGGCGGGGATGTTGCGCAACCGGTCCGACAGCGCCTCGGCGTGGCGGTTCAGCAGGGCGACGGGGACGCCGTCATGATCGGCGGCCACCGCGATGACGGCAGAATAGGCCGAGATGCCTTCGGCGTTGAAGTCGGGCGCCATCACGCCCGTGGGGAAGTCCGCGCGCGCGCTTTCCACGGCGTCGCGGGCTTCGGTCCAGACCTGCTCGATGGTCTCTTCGTCCAGGGTTTCCAGCAGTTCGACCGACACGACCGACACGCCGGTGCGGGAGACGGAGGTGACTTCGGACACTTCCTCGATTTCGCGCAGCTCTTCCTCGATCTCGGCGGTGACCAGCGCCTCGACCCGCGCGGGGTCGGCGCCGGGGAACTGCGTGGTGACGGTGGCAAAGAGGTTGGTGATTGTCGGGTCTTCCTGCCGGCCCAGCGACAAGAACGACGACAGCCCGGCCGAGATCAGCACCAGGAGGATCAGGGCGACAAGGCGGGGCTGGCGGAAGGTGAGGGTTTCCATGATGCCCGCCTCAGAGGGTTTCGGCGATCTGGACGGTCTGGCCCAGCGTGACGCGCTGCGGCCCTTCCTCGATCATCCGCGTGCCGGAGGGGAAGGACCCCTGCACATAGGCCTGATCGGAGGTGGCGTGGATCACCAGCACGGAGGCGCGGCGCACGATGTTGTCGGCATCGACCACCAGCAGGGTCCACTGCCCCTTGTCGCCTTCCTTGAGGCTGCGCAAGGGGACCCATGTGCCGTCTTCGGTTACCTCGGTCTGCAGCTCCAGCCGGGCGGTCTGGCCCAAGGCCAGCGCGGTGTCCGCGTCGATGTCGAACAGCGCCGTGCGGGTGCGTGTCACCGGATCGATATCAGGTCGAAACGACGCGAGCGTCGCGGCATAGCTGCGGCCATTGACGCTGATCTGTGCAGTGTCCATCGCGCCTTCGTCGATGCTGAGCGGGAGGCCCACGCGGATCTGCGGCACCCCGGTTTCGACCACTTCGACAAGCACCTGACCCGCGCCCACGGCCTCGCCCCCGTCCAGCAGGCGGCGGGCGATGCGCCCGTCAAACGGGGCGAACAGCTGCGCCTTTTGCAACCGGATGTCGATGGTGGCGAGGGCGGCGTCAATCTCGCTGATGCGGGCGGTCAGCTCGTCCCGCGTGGCCATGGACTGGTCCAGCCGTTCCTGACTGGCAAAGCCGCGGTCGCGCAGCGCCTCGCTGCGGTCCACGGTTTGCAGGGCAAAGGCCAGTTGCGCCTCGACCGCCTTGCGCGCGGCCTGTTGCCGGTCGCGGTCGGCGCGCAGCAGGTCGATGTCCTGCCGGGCGATCACCTGACCTTCGGTCACCGTATCACCCTCGTCCACCAGCACGGCATCGAGCCGCCCGGCCAGCTCGAACGACAGCGCCACGGTCTTGCGCGGCTCCACCTGCCCGACAAAGCTGCGCGGCACGCTGTAGCCTGTGTCCTGCGTCAGCGTGCGCACGCTCACCGCGATCAGCGGGGCCGGGTCGGGGGGTGGTGTATCCGCAGCCCGTGCCGCCAGCAGGCTCGCGCCCGACTGGACGGCGTATCCCGCGCCCGCGATCACGGCGGCGGTGGTCGTCAGAACAAACACAAACCGGACGGCACGGGCGAAAAAAGAGCGGCGAGGCATAATGACACCTGTCAAAGTTAGCGTCTCTTACATATGTAAGTGCTTCTAACTTTGACAAGGGTTAAAATTCGGGTAGGTCTAGCGGCAGACATGGCAGAGACAGTGCATCCAGAAAAATCCGGCTACCATCACGGCGACCTGCGCGCCGCGCTGGTCGAGGCGACGCGGCAGCTGATCGAGGAAAAGGGCATTGACCATTTTTCGGTTTCGGACGCGTGCCGACGCGCGGGCGTGTCGACGGCGGCACCCTACAAGCACTTCAAAAACAAGGGCGAAATGATCAACGCGGTGATGCTGCAAAGCATGGCCCGCCACAAGAACGAGATGCTCGCCGCCCTTGCGCCGCACCCCGAAGGCTCGCTTGAGCGGATCCGCGCGCTGGGCCGGAACTATGTCGGGTTCGCCATGCGCGAGCCGGGCATCTTCCTGCTGCGCTTTGGCCACACCGACGGACCGCAACTGCCCGCGCTCGAGGAGATGGGGCAGGACACCTACGATATCGTGCAGAACGAAGTGGCCAGCATCCTGGGCGAGCCCGGCGTGACCGACAAGGTCAAGCAGCGGTCGTTCATGCTGTGGAGCTTTGTGCACGGGCTGTCGATGTTGTCGATGAACCCGGAGCTGGCGGAAAAGGGCGGCAACCTCGATGTCGAAGAGCTGCTGAACCAGATCGGCTGGCGCGTGCTGCGCGACTAGGGCCGGGGCTGCCGGACTTCCCTCTCTTGCCGTGCTGCACGCGACACTGCCGGTCGACGGTGGTTCTACATGATCACCCGTCCGTCTTGTGCGTGATGTTTACGATGCCGCCTTGCGCCTTGCGCCGCGCAGCCAGTCGTTGATCGTGTCGGTCGCACGCCGGTAGGCGGCGCTGGTCGAATAGGCCTCGACCAGCGGATAGGGGGGCGTGTGGTCGTGAAAGGTCAGGATCGGGCGGGCGGTGTCGGACATGTCCTCCAGCTCGGCCCGGCGGACGCGGTGCAGTGGGTGCACCGCGCAGTCATAGCGAAACAGCGTGCGGCGTTGCAGCGTGACGGTGCCCGCGCCCGCGTCAAAGATCACCTGATCGCGCTTGATCGCCAGCGCAAAGATGCCCAGCGGGATCGCCGCCCCGATCAAGACCGTCAGCAGCCCGCTCATCTGTCCGGAAAACAGCAGCGCCAGCCCGGCGGCGGCGCAGGCGATGATGCACACGATCAACCCACCGCCCAACAGCCAGGGCGCATGCGCCAGGATCAACTGGCCGGGCAGGTTCCGCACGATCGTCATGGCCTGACCGTAACGGGAGGCGGCGCGGGCCGTCCAGATGTTGATCCGGATCAATGTCAGACTGGCGGAAGTTGTTAATAAACCCTTAACACGCGCAACAAAGCGCGGGGTACGGAAAGGAAAAAAGCTATGACTAACATCTTTCGCGCGGCACTAGTGGCTGTCATCTGTGCGGGAGCCGCGCCAGTCGGTGCTGCGAACACCTCACACGGATGGATGCAGCCGGACGAGATTGCCCATGGTGGCGGTTGCCGCAAAAGCTCGCCTCCTGGCCAGTGTTGCCATGCAGGATCCAAACCGTTGCATTGCCACTGAGCCCATCCAAACGGTTTGCCCCCGGCGGTAACACCGGGGGCCAAGGCGCAGAAATTGCCCGCTCAGGCCGCCAGCTTTTCGATCTCGGCCTTGGCGGCGGCAATCGCGGCCTCGCCATTGGGCACGACACGCTCGGCGGCGATCATCTCGACATGCGTGATGCCGACAAAGCCGAGGACCTGCCGCATGTAGGCGGTCGCGTAGTCCATGTCGCTGCCCACGGGCACGCCGCCGGTGGAAACGGCGAGGATGGCGCGCTTGCCCTCCAGCAGGCCGACGGGGCCGTTTTCGGTATATTTGAACGTCTCGCCCGCGCGGGCGATCAGATCGATCCACGCCTTGAGGGCGGCCGGAATGCCGAAATTATACAGCGGTACGCCGATCACGATGGTGTCGGCGGCGCGCAATTCGTCGACCAGCGTGTCGGACAGGGCCAGCGTGTCGCGCTGCACGTCGTCGCGGTCCGCGGCGGGGGTGAAATTGGCGCCCACCCAGCTTTCGGAGATCTGGGGCAGGGGGTCCTTGAGGTCGCGGCGGATCACGGGGCCGCCGATCTTGTCCACGATTTGCGCGGTGAGGTCGCGGGTCACGGAGCCGTCGATACGGGCGGAGCTGTCGATGTGCAGGATGGTCATGGTTTCGGGTCCTTGTATGAGAGGAAATGCGTTCTGTGTGCCTATATTTGAGGCTTGCGTTTTCGAACGCAACGCCGGTAAATCAACAGCATCTGTTTGCTGGTGCACAAAGAGGCGCACATGGACAACTGGGATGAAATCAAGACCGCCTATCAGGTGGCCCGCATGGGCACGGTCAGTGGGGCTGCGGATGTCCTGGGCGTGCACCACGCCACAGTGATCCGCCATATCGACGCGCTCGAGACCCGGCTGGGCGTGAAACTCTTTCAACGTCATGCGCGCGGCTACACCCCCACAGAGGCGGGTGATGACCTGTTTCGCGTCGCACAGGCGACCGACGATCAGTTCAGCCAGCTGGCGGGCCGGATCAAGGGGCGCGGGAATGAGGTGTCGGGTGAGCTGGTGGTGACCTCGCTTGTCAATCTCGCACCGCGGATGGCGCCAGTGCTGACCGATTTTCAGCTGGAACATCCGGATGTCATCGTGCGCTACCTCACCGGTGAGCGGCTGTTCCGGTTGGAATATGGCGAGGCGCATGTGGCGATCCGTGCCGGCAATGCGCCCGATCAGCCGGACAACGTGGTGCAGCCGTTTGTGCGGCAGTCCGTCGGCCTTTATGCGACGCGCGGCTATGTGGAGCGCTACGGGCGCCCCGACGGCATCCACAAGGACCTGACCGGGCACCGCTTCGTCTGCAACGATGACGAGGACAGCCGCGCGCCGTTCAATCGCTGGCTGAGGGCCCATGCGCCGGCAGAGGCAATCACCTTTCGGTCGACAGATGTGCGCGCGCTGGAACAGGCGGTGCTGGCCGGGGCCGGCATCGGCTTTTTGCCGGTGATGGAGGCGCGCGCCAACGACAATATGGTCGAGGTCCTGACCCCGCAGGAGGACTGGTCATCGCCCTTGTGGCTGGTCACACATGTCGATCTGCACCGCACCAACAAGGTGCAGGCGTTTCTGAGCTTCCTCAAGGAGCGGTCCAAGAGCTGGCAGGTGCTGTGAGCCCCGCCCTTTGGGGGCACGCCGCGATGCTGCTGTTTTCGGCGCTCGTGGCGGGGTCGTTTTCGCTGGGAGCGCAGGCCGCCAATGAAATCGCGCCTGCCGCGCTGAATGCCGCACGGTTCTGGCTGGCGGCTGCGATCATCGGGTCAGCCGTGCTGGTGACAGGCGGTGCGCCCCGGGCAGCACTGCGCGCGCCATGGCGCTATCCGGTGCTGGGTGCGCTCTTTGCGATATATTTCGTGCTGATGTTCGAGGGGCTCAAGACCGCGCCGCCGGTCAGTGCGGCGGCGGTGTTCACCCTGACTCCGGTGATGGCCGGGCTGTTCGGCTGGCTGCTGCTGCGGCAGATCACGACGCCGTGCATGGCGCTGGCATTGTCAATCGGGGCAACGGGCGCGCTGTGGGTGATCTTTCGCGCGGACTGGTCGGCGCTTGTCGCATTCGAGGTGGGGCGGGGCGAGGTGATCTATTTCTTTGGCTGCCTCAGCCACGCGATATACACGCCGATGGTGCGCCGGCTGAACCGGGGCGAGAGCCCGCTGGTGTTCACGCTCGGGACGTTGCTGGCCGGTGCGCTGCTGCTGACCGCCTTTGGCTGGCGCGACCTTATGGCGACGCCATGGGGCGCATTGCCGGGGATTGTCTGGGTGACGCTTATCTACATCGCGGTGTTCGCGTCTGCCGCGACCTTCGTGCTGTTGCAATTCGCAACGCTGCGCCTGCCCTCGGCCAAGGTGATGGCCTACACCTATCTCACGCCCAGCTGGGTGATCCTGTGGGAAGTGGCGCTTGGCAATGGCGTGCCGGGGGCGCTGGTGTGGATCGGGGTCGGGCTGACGGTCTTGGCCCTGGGGCTGCTGCTGCGCGAGGATTGAGGTCGGGGGGCGGCTCTGTTTGCCTCTGGCAAAGGCGCCCGCCCGCCGACCCTCGTGTCACGCCTCGGGCGGCAGTTCGGCCTCCAGAAAACGTTCGAACGCGTCGAGGTTGACCGGCTCGAACTGGCCAAAGCCCTGCATCCAGACCGACGCGGCCTTGAGCGCGTCCGGGTCCAGCTTGCACCACTTCACGCGCCCCCGCTTTTCCTGCTGGATCAGGCCCGCGCGGGTCAGGATCGTGAGGTGTTTTGAGATGGCCGCGAGCGACATCGCAAACGGTTCGGCCACGTCCGTGACAGCCATGTCATCCTCCAGCAGCATGGTCAGGATCGCCCGCCGGGTCGGATCGGCGAGCGCCTGGAATGTGGTGTCGAGCGGATCGGCCATGGCAGCGTCATAGCAGGGCCGCCGCGTCAGAGGAACGGGTGACGCGCATCGCGCGACGGCCAGTGGTGGGACATCAGCGCACGTTCATGCGGTGTCAGGCCGATGTCGCGGGCGATGTGGTCAGACATGGGCGGCAGGGCGCTGCCCCTGATCGGGGGTGGTGTGCGCAGGTTGCGCAGGAATTTGGCACAAGTGAAGAGGGCGCGCAGCAGCGCGTTTTGATGGGCGATATGCATGGGATGCCTCTTATGTGGAAGCGATGCGTTGAATATGGTCGCTTTGATGCGTTGCGACAAACAGAGTTCTTTGACAGGATATGTGCAGTTTTTGCACATGTGATGAGGTGCCATGCGGTCACTGCCGCCCCTGAACGCCCTGCGCGCCTTTGAGGCGGCGGCGCGGCACGAAAGCTTTAGCCGGGCCGCCGAAGAGCTGGGCGTGAGCCATTCCGCGATCAGCCGCCATGTGCGCGGGCTGGAGGCGCGGCTGGGTGTGCCGCTGTTTCGTGATCAGTCGCGGGGCGTCGTGCTGACGCCCGAAGGGCAGCACTATGCCCAGCGGATTGCGCCCGCCTTCGACGTGATCGGCGACGCGACCGAAGGGTTGGCGGACACGCCCGCGGGCCGCGTCGTGGTCAACAGCGAGCCGCTGTTTGCGGCCAAGGTCGTGGCCCCCCTGCTGGCCGACATGCAGGCGGACCTGCCGGAGATCGACCTGCGGCTGATCGGGTCGGCGGACCTGGCGGATCTCGACCGATACGAGGCTGATCTGGCGATCCGCTTTGCGCACAAGGGGGTGCTGGACGTGCCCGCCGACCTGCTCAGCAATGCGCCGATTTTCCCGGTGGCGGCCCCCGGTCTGATCCCCGGCAATGTGCTGCGCCCTGAACATCTGACCCGCGTGCCGCTGCTGCGGGACCGGCGCGAGGACCTGTGGCCGCGATGGGCGCGCGCGGCGGGTTGGACCGATCTGCCGCTGATGGAGGGGCCGTACCGCCTGCGCGCACCGCTGGCGGTGGAGGCCGCATTGGCCGGCGCGGGCGTGTTTCTGGCGGGCTCGGATGCGACGCATCACGATTTGATGGCGGGACGTCTTGTGCAGGTGTCGCAGGTGGGTATCCAGAGCGGGGCGTTCTACCTGCTGAGCAGCGGCGCATCGGCACGGCGCAAGGCCGTGCGGGTGGTGCGGCGCTGGCTGCTGGAGCGCACGGCGGATTTGCGGCACGCGGAAAATCAACCAAACGGTTGAATAACGCGCAGGTGGCCGAAGGGGCGATCCGGCAGGGTGCGGCGGGTTGTCCTCCATTTTTTCAAACACAAAAAATCTCACAAAAACAATTAGATGACCCACTTCATCCAACCCCGCACCCCGCGTTGACTCGGGCGCAGCCACCGCATATCCCAGCCCCAAGCCAAATTGCGGGACAAAGGTGCGTGACCGACCCTGATGACAGCGACAGACTGGCGGCCCTGCAGGCCCGCATCGACGCTGCCAAGGACGCGCACGCACCGAAACCCCGCACCCCGGACGCGCACAGCCAGGCGCAACTTGCCTGGCGGATGGTGATCGAACTGGTGGCCGGTCTTGGGATCGGATTTGGGATCGGGTACGGGTTGGACGCGCTTCTGGGCACCTCTCCGTTTCTGATGATCATATTTATCTTTCTGGGCTTCGCGGCCGGCATCCTGACGATGATGCGCAGTGCGAAAGAGGTCCAGGCAGAACGCGAGGCGGCGCAGGCCGCAGAAGATGGAGAGCCGGATGGCAGATGAAGCAAAAGAAGGCGGTGGCCTGTCGTTTCACCCGATGGACCAGTTCGAGGTCAAATCCCTGTTTGGCGGTGAGATCGGGACATTCACACTGACCAACGTGACCTTCTGGCTGGTCATGGCCGTGCTGGCGATCATCGCGCTGATGGTGCTGACCACCTCCAAGCGCGAAGTTGTGCCGGGCCGGGGCCAGTCGATTGCCGAACTGCTCTATGGTTTTGTCTACAAGATGGTCGAGGACGTGACCGGCAAGGACGGGATCAAGTACTTCCCCTATATCATGACGCTGTTCATGTTCATCCTGTGCGCCAACTTCCTCGGGCTGATCCCGATGTCATTCACCACGACCTCGCATATCGCCGTGACCGCGATCCTGGGCTTTGGCGTCTTCTTTGCCGTGACCATTCTGGGGTTTGTCAAGAACGGTGCCTCCTTCCTTGGTCTCTTCTGGGTGTCGAGCGCGCCGCTGGCGTTGCGCCCCATCCTGGCGATCATCGAAATCATCTCGTACTTCGTGCGCCCGGTCAGCCACTCCATCCGTCTGGCAGGCAACATGATGGCGGGCCACGCGGTGCTGAAGGTGTTCGCGGGCTTTGCCCAGGTCGCCGCCATTGCCCCCGTGGCCATCATCGGCGTCATGGCGATCTACGGCCTCGAAGTGCTGGTGTCGGCCATTCAGGCCTACGTCTTCACGATCCTCACATGCGTGTACCTCAAGGACGCGCTGCACCCGCATCACTAATGTTCGGTGGGCAGATTGCCCACCCTACGCAAACTTCCAATCGTAAGGAGAATACTCATGGAAGGTGAACTCGCACATATCGGCGCAGGCCTCGCAGCAATCGGTTCCGGCGCTGCCGCAATCGGTGTGGGCCACGTGGCCGGCAACTTCCTCGCCGGTGCCCTGCGCAACCCGTCGGCCGCCGCCGGCCAGACCGCGACCCTGTTCATCGGCATCGCCTTTGCAGAAGCGCTGGGGATCTTTTCGTTCCTCGTCGCCCTGCTGCTGATGTTCGCCGTCTAAGTCACCTCTGAAGACGCATTCCTTACGGTCGGGCGGCGTGATACCCTCACGCTGCCCGGTGTAACGGCTTCGCATTTTGGCCCTCGTCGCAGGGTCCACTCAGGGGAACGACCGACATGGCAACCGAAAACACATCCGCAGCCGAGGCCGCAGGCCCCGGTATGCCACAGCTGGATATCACGACCTTCGGCAACCAGATCTTCTGGCTGCTGGTGGCGCTCGTGGTGATCTATTTCGTGCTGTCGCGTGTGGCCCTGCCCCGGATCGCGGGCATCCTTGCCGAACGGCAGGGGACCATCACCAACGACCTCGCCGCCGCCCAAGACCTCAAGGCCAGGGCGTCGGAGGCCGAAGCGGCCTATGACAAGGCGCTGGCCGATGCGCGGGCCGAAGCTCAGCGGATCGCGGGCGAAACGCGCGCCGCCATTCAGGGTGACCTGGATGCCGCCATCGCCAAGGCCGACGCGGAAATCTCCGCCAAGGCTGCAGAAAGCGAAAAGGCGATCTCGGACATTCGCGCCGGTGCGCAGGAGGCCGTCAAGGAGGTGGCCAAGGACGCCGCCAAGGACATCGTCGCCCTGATGGGTGGCAAGGCCGACGCGCGCAGCATAACTGCCGCCGTCAACGCGCGGATGAAAGGTTAGGATCATGCGTTATCTCACCCTCGCCTCCGTCGCCCTGCTGGCCGCCAGCCCGGTCTACGCCGCCTCCAAGAACCCGTTTTCGGCGGAATTTTGGAAGCTGAGCAACACCGACCTTATCGTGTCCATTGCGTTCATCCTGTTCATCGGGGTGCTGTTCTACTTCAAAGTGCCGGGCATGATCACCCGGATGCTGGACGACCGTGCCGCGGGCATTCAGTCCGACATCGACGAGGCGCGGTCCCTGCGGGAAGAGGCGCAGACGCTGCTGGCCTCCTACGAGCGCAAGCAACAGGACGTGCAGGCGCAGGCCGACAAGATCGTGGCGCAGGCCAAGGTCGACGCCGAGGCCGCCGCCGATCAGACGCGCGCAGAGCTGAAGACCTCGATTGCGCGCCGTCTGGCCGCCGCCGAGGACCAGATCGCCTCTGCCGAGGCAAGTGCTGTCAAGGAGGTGCGCGACACCGCTGCCATGGTCGCCGTGCAGGCCGCGCAGGACGTCATCGCCAAGCAGATGACCGCAGACAGCGGCAACAAGCTGATCGACGACGCCATTGCCGAAGTGGACGCCAAGCTGCACTGAGGTGTCGGCTTATGCTTTCGAACGGCCTCGCCCCAGCGGCGGGGCCGTTTGCGTTTGAATGTGAAGGTTTTGTGAACTCTGCCGCGTTTTGCCCTGGATCAAAGTGGCGGACGGGCAAGGACCGCAGGCTGTGGCCAAGTTCCCGCTGTTTTCCCCATGGAGGTCCCGATGTTCGACACACAGACTGCCCCCGATCCCACCACGACCCGCCGCAATGCCGCCCCTGTCCTGACCGTGCGCGACCTGTCGCTCTGGTACGGAGAAAAGCAGGCGCTGCGGGACGTGTCCTTTGACCTTTTTGCCAACGAAATCATCGCCTTCATCGGTCCTTCGGGCTGTGGCAAGTCCACGGCGCTGAAATGTCTGAACCGGATGCATGACGGCACGCGCGATGTGCGTATCGAGGGGCGGATCGAGATGGAGGGTCAGGACATCCACGCACCGGACGTCGACCCGCCCGTGCACCGCCGCCGCTTTGGCTGGGTCGCGCAAAAGCCGAACCCGTTCCCGTCCAGCATCTGGGAGAATGTCGCCTACGGCGCGCGCATCCACGGCCTGACCCGCAGCAAGGCCGAAATGGCCCAGCACGTGGAAACGTGCCTGCGCCGTGCGGGCCTGTGGGACGAGGTGAAGGATGTCTTGCACAGCAAGGTCGGCACCGACCTCTCTGGTGGTCAGCAGCAGCGGCTGTGTGTCGCCCGCGCGCTGGCGACCCAGCCGGATGTGCTGCTGATGGACGAGCCGACAGGCTCGATTGATCCGGTGGCCACGGCGCTGATCGAGGACCTGATGGTTGAGCTGAAACAGGACCATGCCGTCGTCATCATCACCCATTCGATGGCCGAAGCACGCCGCATCGCGGACCGGGTTGCGTACTTTCACCTTGGCCGCCTGCTCGAGGTTGCCCCGACCGAAATGCTGTTCACCATGCCGCAAACGGCTGAGGCGCGCGCCTTTGTCGAGGGGCGGACAGGCTAGGCCGGCTCAGCCGTCAGCCACACGCCGCCTTCGGGCCGCAGGGTCAGGATCATCACCGGGTCAGGCGCGTGCCCCGGCACCGCGTGAAACCGGAACCGGCTGAGCAGGGTGGCCAGCACCAGCACCGCCTCCTGCAGGGCAAAGGACGCGCCGATGCAGATGCGCGGGCCATCACCAAAGGGCAGGTAGGCAAAGCGCTGAATGGCGCGGCGATCCAGAAACCGGTCAGGGACAAAAGCGTCCGGGTCGTCCCACAGCAGCTGCGAGCGGTGCAGCGCATAGATCGGGATCATCACCGTGTCGCCCTTGCGGATCTCGGTATCGCCCAGCACGTCGTCCGCCATGGCCGTGCGCGACACCATGCCCGCAGGTGGGTAGAGGCGCAGCGCCTCGTCGATGATCGCGCGGACAAAGGGCAGGTTGGGCAGGTCGTCCGCCGTGGCCGTGCGTCCCCCCAGTGCGGCCTGCGCCTCCGCCCGGGCACGGTCCTGCGCGGCCGGATCAAACCCCATGAGGTAAAGCGACCAGGCCAGCGACAGCGCCGTCGTCTCGTGCCCCGCCACGATAAAGGTCAGCAGGTTGTTGCGCAGGGTCTCCGTGCTCATCTTCTGCCCCGTCTCCTGATCCTGCCCCGCCAGCAGCAGGTCCAGCAGGTCCGGCGTGGGCTGGGGGCCGGCGCGGCGGCGCGCGTCGATGGCCCGGTCGGCAAGGACCTGAGTGGCCCGCATCGTCTCGCTGGCAAAGGCGCGGCTGGGCCGCGGCACCCAGGCCGGTGCGCCCAGAATATCCAAGAGCGAGATGCGCCCGGCTTCGGTCAGGTACTCTTCGATGGCGGCATGGATGGCGGCGCGGTCGATGTCCTCCTTGCCCGAGAACGTGACATCGCCGATCACATCGAACGTGGTGGTGATCATCTCGTCCAGCATGTTGATCGGCCCCTGCGCCGCCCCGATCCGGTCGGCACAGCGCGCCGCCGCGTCCGACATGATCGGGCCAAGGGCGGTCACATTGCGATGGCTGAATGCCGGTGCCGCGGTGCGTCGCTGCGACTTCCACTCCGCCCCTTCGGCAATAAACAGGGAATCGCCAACCGCAGGCCGCAGCAGCATCTTGGTGACAACTGATTTCGGATAGATGTCCAACCGTTCGCGCAGCATCAGGCCGATCAGCTCCGGCTGCATCACCATGTGCCAGCGTTTGACCGTCTTGCCCGACAGGATCGGCAGGCGCGTCGCCACCTCCGGCACAATGCCGAGGATGTTCTCACGCGCCGCATTCAGGCTGCCGAACACGCCAAGAGGCCGCGTGACAAGATCGGCGCGGACCGGTGTGCGGACAGTCTGTAGCGTATCGGGCATGAACCCCTCCGGATCACGGTGAATTTGCAGCCCCGGGCGCGTCCGGGCAATTGCGCCGCCGTGCAGGCTCGTCTATCCCTCATATGGGACGACAGGGGACTTAGGGTACACCATGACGCGATTTTTTGCTGGCATGATGATGCTGCTGCTGGTGGGGGCCTGCGCCGGCAGCGCCGATCTGGACGACGCACCGGCGCCGCTGGGCGACTTCAGCCTGACCCATAACGTGGTGGTGGCCCCCAACGCGCAGCGCGGGCCGTTCAGCCGCCCCGCCACCGATGACCAGCTGATCGAGACGGTGCGCGGCGCGATTGCCGAACGGTTCGACCGCTATGACGGGCCCAGCCGCTATCATTTCGGCATCTCGGTCGAAGGCTACGTGCTGGCCGTGCCCGGCGTGCCGCTGGTCCTGTCACCCAAATCGGCGCTGATCCTGAACCTGACGGTCTGGGACGACGCGGCGGGCAAGAAGCTGAACGACGAACCCCAGCAGATCACCGTTCTGGAAACCTTTGGCACCGGTACCATCGTCGGCTCCGGCTACACGCTGTCCGCCGAAGAACAGCTGCTGCAACTCAGCCAGAACGCGGCCAAATCGGTCGAACGCTACCTGGTGCGCCAGATGAAAGACGAGGGCTGGTTCATGCCCGACGATTCCGACGATCCTGACGCTGACGTCCCGGTTCCCGCACCCGCCGCTGCGACCAACTAAAACAACACCACATCCCAACAAGGAAATCCCACCATGGCTCTTGCCGTACGCATGTTTGCTGCGCTCTCCCTATTCATTCTGATGGCCGCCTGCGCGCCGACGGTGCTCGTTGACGAGAGCCGGTCGCAGTCGCTTGTGGTCGGGTCCATCGACATCGACACCAGCCAGTTCGCTGGCCTCAAGGGGCGCGAATTCCAGCTGCCGCCCGAACAGGTGGCCGCGGACATCGAACGCGAATTGCGCGCCGTACTGACGCGTCCGGGGGCGGCCAATGCCGACATCAAGCTGGTTGTGACGAATTTCCGTCTGGTGTCCCCCGGTCAGGCCTTTGCCCTTGGCGGGCAAAGCGCGATCACCGGCACGCTGACGGTTGTCGATCAGGCCACCGGTGCCCAGATTGTGCCACCGACCGAGGTTGTCGGCATCTCCGAACAGCTGCGTCTGGGCGGTGTGATCGGCGCGGTGACATCACCGGCGGCGGACAAGGATTACCGCCAGACCCTGCGCGGTTTCGCGGCGTCCATTCACCAGCAGCTCTACGGGGTCAAACCCGGCGAGGTCGGTGCTTGATTTCGCCAGATATTCGCAATACATGCCGCGCGGAGTGAACTTGGGCCGCAGCTGGTCCACAACTGAAAAGGGCGTCTGACAAGATGGCAAAGGAAAAGTTTGAACGCAACAAGCCGCACGTGAACATCGGTACGATCGGGCATGTTGACCATGGCAAGACGACGCTGACGGCGGCGATCACCAAGTATTTCGGCGACTTCCAGGCCTATGACCAGATCGACGGC
>JBCBXB010000006.1:0-333757 GCA_039816785.1 Pseudomonadota bacterium | reverse complement strand
CAGGCGGACGCTATCGACCCGGAGATGAACTGCTCGCCTTCCTGGAAGCACTCTGAATTATGCCGACATGCCGCGCCGGTCTTCTCGCTGAACAACAGGTTTTGAGAAACGGCGCGGCATAATCCGAACCTCGGCATTATGGGCCTTATGCCGACCTCGGCATAAGGCCCATTGGACCGGCAGCGAAAAGCGGCTGGAGCGGATCAAGAAGTTTGCAAATCGTGAAGCCTATGCCTTTGAAGAGCTGGTGGCGGAAATCGGCGCTTGTTTCCTTGGTGCCCAGATCGGCGTCGCGCCGGAATTTGGCCAAAGCGCCGCCTATGTTGAAGGGTGGTTGAAAGCGCTCAAGGAGGACAAACGGGCAATTTTTCGCGCGGCGTCCGAGGCGCAAAAGGCAGCCGATTTTGTCCTAGAAGCTGCAGGTCAATCGAAAGCGGCCGCGGCATGAGCGGCCCCGCAATCCTACCCCCGATGACGTGCCGCAAATGCGGCGTGTCAAACCCGGTGATCTTTCTCGCGCCGGTCATCGTGAAAGGCAGTTGCACGTGCATTTGCTTGGACTGTGCAGAGGCGCGCAAATGGCTGGATCCGGACGGCAACCTAAAACCTGGTGTTGAGCTTTGAGCACCTGCGCCCCGCCTCAAGCGGCGGGGCGCAGGCATTTTGAACGGGATGAGAAAATGTGGCCCGTGCTGCTGCGCACGGGCCGCTCTGAGAAACGGACTGTGCGGAGGATCGACTGGCTTTCTGCCCGCTCACCTCCTTCAGGCACAATTCAATTTGATTGGTCCGCCCAACATCCCTGTCGCGTCCCGTCAATGGGCAAGCGCCGCGTGGGCGCGTCGTCAAAGCCTGCAACCCGTGTCCTCGCGCGGGGCGCGCTGCGGGCCGCACCAGCTGCTGGCTTTGACCCATTGACTGGTCGCTCCAAGGCCGTGGGTCGGGCTGTGCCCCCACCCACTCTGTTCCGCCGAATACATGCGTATTCGGTCAGATCAGATTGGCCGGTGTGCAGCCCATCGGCGGAAGGGGAGCCAAGCCCCAACCGCAGCACCCAAGAGGAGGCCACAAATGGCTCACAAATATCAGCCCCCGAAATTCTGGACCTGCGACTGTGATCGCGCGACCGGCGGTCACATCATCGACGGTCTCTATAGCACCTGCGTCTATTGCGGGAAGCATCGGCACGAGCTGAGGGAGATCGTTGTTCCGTCGGGTTTGGGCGGCGTGTTCTGCGTCGAGATCCTCAGCGTCGAGGATGATTGCGCCAAGGTGAAGGTGGCCAAAAACTCGAACGGCTTTGACGCGCTGCCGCCCTTCACGGTGCCTTTCAAGGACATCGCCCCACGTTGGAAACACAAGGCGGGAGAAAACCGATGACCCCTGACTATCACAGTGATGATTTTGCGACCGCGCGACTGGAAGATACCGTCAGCTTGCGAAGCGCCGCCCGTGAGGCGCGGGCCACGCTTTACGCGGTGTTGAACCGGCTGGAGCTGAACGATCTGGACGGCGAGGAGCAGCCCTATATCGACGATTGTCTTGGGGCTCTCGCAATCCTTGAGGAGGCGTTGCGATGACCGTGGAAGACATCAAAGCAGCAGTGGACGCGGGCAACCGCGTTCACTGGGTCAACAGCGGGTATGTGGTGACGCGTGATGACCTCGGGCAATACCTTATCACATTCACGCGGAACGGATCGGCTATCGGCTTGACCAGTCGGGATGGCACCCGCCTGAACGGCGAGCCTGACGAATTTTTCATTAAGGAAAGTGCAGAGGTTCAACATGAAGTATTCTGACATCAAGCAGGCGGCCCGAGAGGGCCGCGCCAGCGTGCATCTTCATGGGTTCTGCAATCTGCCCGATGGCGGGCAGGAGTATTGTGACGATCCAGCACTGATCGACGGCTGGGCGATCTATGTCCGAGTCGAGACGCCGGACGACCCGCAACAGCCCTTTGATCTGCATGAGCTGCCCGACAATCAAACCTATTCCAGCGCCGAGGGCGCGGCCCGCGCAATAGCTTTGCAATTGCTTGGCGATGCCGAGGCATGGAACCACGATTAGTGGTGCCATGCCTTGCGCATGGGGCCGGGCTTTGCCCGGCGGTCGCAGCCTATGGCTGCTCCAAACGGAATACAGGCAGTTGATGCAATATTATAATATTGAATCAATTATGGCTAAGTGCCATAACAGGGCTGCCTGTTTGATGCTGGCAAGAAATAGGGGTGATTACTTCACATGGGCCGACCGCGCGCACCACGACACAAGCGACTAACGCAAAACCAGCGTTTTGCCATCGTGCGCAAGCGTGCCGAGGGGGTGCCGATCGAGGATCTGGCGCGCGAATTCGGCGTCACGACCCGCAGCATCTTCTACACGTTGAAGGCCGATCAAAGCAGCAAGTTGGATGCACGCGTGCGATCAGAGCTGGTGAATGTCCGGCTGACGCCTAAGGAGTTGGCGAGCTTTGATGCGGTGCTGACGCGGCATGATATCGCCAGCCGGGCGGAGGGGTTGCGGCGGCTGATCTATGCCTCAAACGATCTCTTTGTCCCCGATGATGAACTGGCCAACCAGATGCAGGGGCTCTCGGCTTCGCTCAATCGTACCGGCAACAATATCAACCAAATTGCGCAGCGCCTGAACGAGGCAAAGCGCCAGGGCAAGACGCCGCCCTATGGCAACTCTGCCCATGGTCAGGTGCGCGCCTTGGCCGGGCTGATCTTCGACATTGCAGACCAGGTTCAGGACATGGCGCAGCGTCGCCGAAGCGCGCTGTCTGGCGAGGTTGCCCGCGTTCTGGGAGGCTTTGCTGATGGCCCGGAATAGCGCCGTTGCCGCCGCGCAGGAGGCCTTCTTCGATCGTGACTGGAGCCGCATTCGCGGCAGCGTTCCACGCGCCCGTGCAAAGCAGATGGCGCGCGCGGCCATGGGCCATTCACCCGCGATCTTCAAAGCTATTCGCGATGGCGGCACACACAACAAAACGCAGCTGCGCAACCAGCTGGAATACCTGACCACAAAGTCGAGCTTCATCATAGACAGCCGTGGCACCTATGACGGCCAAAGCGTTCTGTCAGCCAAAGAGATCGAGCAGGTCACGCGCCGGTTTTCAGCGCAGTGGAATGAGGGGTTTCATCCCAAGCTGGGACATACCTCGCACCTCTTGATGGCCTTCCCGATTGGCACGCGCGGAAAGGATGTCGCCGAGATCACGCGCGAGATTTGCGAGCGGTTCTTTCAGGGCGAAGGCAGCCATTTTGACTACATCGCGGCCGTGCATGAGGACCGGGATCACCCGCACGCACATATCGTTCTGAACCGGCGCAGCAAGGATGGTGAATTCTTCTTTCTGAAGGAAGGGCACCATTTCAACTACGACAGTTTTCGCGAAGCGATGGTGGAGGTATCGGACCGCTATGGGCTGCGGCTTGAGGCGACGCGAAAGCTGGAGCGAGGGATCACGACGAAGCGGCCAAGCGATGCAGACCAGCGTCGTGCAGAAGCCACGGGGCAGAAGCTGACCGAGCGTGAGCGCGTGGGGCCGGAGCTTGACCGTGCTTTGGCTGAGGTGGCGCAGAACGCGCGGCTTTATCGCGGCCTGGCTGCCGAGGCCTCGCGCGAGAACCAGCATGACATCGCAGTTGCCTTGGACAAAGCCGCGACGCTTTTGGCGCAGGGCAAACCGATTGAAGCAGATGGAAAGGTATATGGTATGGCCGAAGAACAGCATTCGTTTGATGAGGTCGTGGATGCATTCCATGAAAAGATCAACCAAGCTGAACGTATTGTGGCGGACGCCCCGGTGGAGCGGCGTGCCGCGCTAGAGCATGAGCTGAACGACATCTATCGCTCCTTGTCCCATCTGAGCCCAATGGGAACGCAGTCCCACACCTTGCTCGAAGATGCGTCCAAAAGTGGGATCTATTCCGCTGCGAATATACGGGCCGAGGCCCAAGGCGCTTTGCAGGATCCAGCTCTGGCAGACCGTCTGCAGCAGGCTTTGAAAGGCACCGGCATTGACGCGCAGGATATGACGCGTCGCGTCGAAATCGGCGCAGGTAATGCCGCGCTAGAGCGGCAATGGCTTGGCCAGGACTTGAAGGCGATTGCCGAGAAGGAGGGTTTTGACCTGTCTCGCACCGATGAGCTCGAGAAAGCAATCGACCGTCTCGATCAGTTGCACAGTGATCTGGGCCGTTTGTTGGCCGATGGCGATGTTCTCAAAGACAGTGGGGCGGTGGAGGCCGACCGGCAGGAAGCCATCATCGATCGGCTGCCGCCGACCACGGCTGAAATCCTGAGCCGTTTGAGAGATGATCCGACCGCAGAGCCATTCCGCAGCGATCTGGAGCGCGAGACCTTGAGGGCCGAACTGGAGGATCTGGTCGGTGAAGAAAATACCCCTGACTTGGCGATTGGCGATGAGACCGCGCTGGACGCACATATCGAAGACCGCCTGGATCGGCTCTATGCGGCCAAAGCCTATCTGCAGAGCGATGCCGCTCTGGCGAGCAGCGTGGCGATGGAGCACGTCCTCGACGAGATCGCCAATGAAGAAATTGATGTTCAACGCGAGCGGCATGTCGATGCCGACGGCGAAAAGGGCGTGACGCATGGGTAAGGCTCGGATCGCACTCGGCGTCATGAGCTTTGCTCTTCTGGGCGCAGTGCTCGGGTATGTTTTGGCGTCGGCCTTTCTGACGTTCCGCTGGTTCGGGGTTGGGGCGGATATCGACTTCCTGATGCTGGCGCGCGGTTACGGGGATCTTCGAACGACACATCCGAGCGATATGCAGATTGTTCACCTGATCGTGGGGATCAGCACCGGTGTCGGTGTTTTGCTCAGCGCCGTCTTGATGAACGATGCGCTGACCAAATTTGGGGAAACCCACTGGCAGCACATGTCCGAGATGAAACGGAACGGCTTTTTTGGCAAACCAGGCCACGGCTTTGTCCTCGGTAAAATGGGCAAGCCCAAGGGTCGCAAACCCTACGTGATGTCTAAGGTGTTCCCTCATGCTTTGATCGTAGCCCCGACCGGCCGCGGTAAAACAACGGGTTTCGTCATTCCGAACCTCCTGACCTACCAGGGCAGTGCCGTGGTTCTGGACGTGAAGGGAGAAAATTTCGAGGCGACGGCGCGCCATAGGGCTGCGCAGGGCGACAAGGTGTTCCGGTTTGCGCCCACTGATTGGAAGGACGGCCGCTCGCACCGCTACAATCCCTTGCTGCGAATATCGGCGCTGGAAAACGTTGACCGCCAGCAGATGGAGCTGCAACTCTTGGCCTCCCTGTTTCTGCAAGCAGATAACGACCGCGTCCAAGGGCTCCTCGACGGCGGTATCGATCTATTCGTGGCGGCAGGGCTTTTAGCGTTCGAGCGCAAGAGACCGACCCTGGGCGAGATTTACCGCATCACCGCATCTGGCGGGGACAAGCAGAAGGAATATCGCCGCCGCGCGGATGAAGTGGTCAATCCAGCCGCCAAGCTGATTTTCATGCGCATGGCCTCGACCAACAACGACACGCTGACGTCTTACCTGTCGCTTCTCATGACCTCGGGCCTAAAGCAATGGTCAAACCCTGCGATCGATCGGGCAACCGCAACGTCAGACTTCGATTTTCGCGATATCCGAAAGGAACCGTTTTCGGTCTATCTGGTGGTCGAACCGCTAATGGTAAAACCCCTCGCGCCGTTAATCCGCTTGTTCTTCTCGGACTTGCTGGCATCGCTGCAGGACCATGAACCCGGCAAGGACGAGCCCTGGCCGGTGATGATCATGCTCGACGAGTTCAACCGTTTGGGCAAAATGCCCATTGTGCTCGACAGCATCGAGACCCTGCGCTCCTACCGCGCCAACCTCGCGGTCGTCACTCAGACGATCCCGGCGCTAGATGAAATCTACGGCGAAAATGCCCGCCGCGCATTGCAGGGTAACGCGGGCATCAAGCTCTATCTGACCCCCTCAGATGAAAAGACCATCGAAGAGCTCAGTAAAGCGGTCGGCAAAACCACCAAGCGTGTTGTGACGCGCTCACGGTCGGTCGGCCGCAACCCATTTGCCGGGCGAAGCATGTCTGAACGGACTGAAGAAACCGCGCTGCTACCCGAGGATGAGGCGCGGCGAATGGATCTGGATGACATCGTTCTTGTGGTCGACGCGCAAATGCCCGTGCGTGCCAAGCGGATAAAGTACTATGACGATCGCTTCTTTAAGCAGATCTTCGACAAGCAGGCAGGCGATCTGCCATATCCGTCAGCCGGTGACCAGCTGCGCGGGCTGCAAGGGCAGATGAAGGCGCTGGAGGCGAAGATTGGGGCGCTGGAGGTGCCAAGAGGGGCTGCCGATGATGCCTTTGAAGGTGGTGGAAAACGGCGCGATGAGGTTGAAGAATTGGCGTCTGGCAGTCAAAATACACAGTCAGGTGATCAGGCTAGTTTGGGTGATTATCAAGCCGGGACTGAAAGGGTGGAAAGGTTTATGGAAGAGGCTGCTCGAGGATAGCAGATGGGAAGCGCGCATTCGCTACAGGCGTTCAGAAGCAGACATTGAAGGGCCCCGTCATCTCTCCGGTGATTGTCCAGTGGCGCAAACGCTAGGGTTGTATATTGGCGTGGAATATCCAATGCTACCAATAGGTTTTCAAAGTATAAATTTTGGAAGGGCAGGAGCTTAAATGGTTTTGAGTAGGGGGTCTGAGTGGCGCAGGTGGGAGCCACATATTCATGCTCCCGGAACTGTCATGAATGATCAGTTCAAGGGTCCAAATGCGTGGGAGGAGTATCTCACTGCGCTTGAAAACGCGTCACCGAAAATCAAGGCATTGGGCGTCACTGATTACTACCTGACCCATACCTACGAGAAAGTACGGGAAGCAAAAGGACGCGGACGGCTAAGCGAAATAGAACTGATCTTTCTGAATGTCGAGCTGCGCATCGGAATTGGCACAACCAAGGGTGGGTGGGTGAACATGCACCTCATGGTGAGTCCTGAAGACGCTGACCATCTTGAGAAAGCGAAGGCGTTTGTTCGAAACCTTCGTTTTCGTGCCCACGACGAAAGCTTCAACTGTACCAAGGAGGATCTAATTCGTTTAGGACGTCTAACAGATCCCTCCAAAACCACTGACGAGCTTGCTCTGGAGCATGGTGCAACGCAGTTCAAAGTCGGATTCGACCAGCTTCGAGATGAGTTTGACAAGTCAAAATGGGCGCAAGAAAATATCCTTGTGGCGGTTGCTGGAAGCAAGGACGACGGGACCTCTGGTGTAAAGGAAGCTGCAGATGCGACCCTAAGGCAAGAGATTGAGAAATTCGCCGACATCATATTTGCGAGTAGCGTTGCGCAACGTGAGTTTTGGCTGGGCCTTCGCGCCGCTTCCACAGACGAACTCATGTCAAGTTACGGGGGGCTGAAGCCATGCATGCATGGAAGCGACAGTCACGAAATACTGACTGTAGGGAACCCAGACGGAAACCGTTTTTCTTGGATTAAAGGAGGGCTAGAATTCGATGCTCTTAGGCAGGCTTGTATCGATCCGGCCGGACGCGCATTCGTTGGTGAGGCGCCACCATCATTCGGAACGCCGTCTCAGCTCATCGATGAAGTTGAACTGGTAAACGCACCGTGGGCGAAGACGCCTCAAATAGGCTTCAATCAAGGGCTGGTTGCCGTGATCGGCGCTCGAGGGTCTGGCAAAACCGCGCTGGCTGATATCGTCGCCTCTGTTTGCGATGCTACGCCTCAAACCACTGAGGGCGACCACAGCTCCAAGCCAAGCCCGTCCTTTTTGAGCCGCGCAAACGATCTATTGGGGGACGCCAAAGTGAAGGCGATATGGCGTGCGGGCGAGCCGACCACAAGATACCTCGATGGCCGTGATCATCCAGACGTAGTTAATCAGCGCGCGCGTTATCTTTCTCAGCAGTTTGTAGAGGACTTATGCTCGGCAGATACGATGACCGACGGCCTCTTGCGCGAAATCGAACGCGTGATTTACGAGGCCCACACCCTGACGGATAGGGAGGGCGCACTTGATTTTCGAGAACTGCTTGAGCTGAAGTCGGCTCGGTTTCGTCACGCCAGAGAGCGCGAAGAAGAAACAATCGTTTCGTTGTCGGATCGGATTAGTACAGAGTACGAACAGGTTCGGATGGTGTCCAAATTATCTGCAGATATTGAGACTAAGAACAAGCTCATTAAGCAGCTGACCGAAGATCGTGCCAAACTGGTCGTTAAGGGTTCTGAAACCCGAATGGCACGCTTAAACGCGCTCTCAACGGCAGCCGAAACAGTTCGCGGTTACCTCCGGCATTTCAATCAGCAAAAGTCAGCGCTAGAGGGGCTTTCAGATGATGTGAAGGACCTAAGAACAGCTAAGGCCCCTGAACTTTTGCGAGCAACTCAGGAGCGTCGAAAGGCCAGTCAGATAAAAAATAGTGATTGGGATGCGTTTCGGATTGATTACACAGGTGATGTCGACGCCCAACTCGTTCAACTTCTTGAGAACTGCGAAAAATTCATAGACTCTTGGAAGGGTGTCACCCCCTCAGCGCCTGCGACTGCGGAGTCTTCTCTAATCCCCGAAGGTGCTGAGCTCAGCAAGCAACCTTTAGCGCTCCTACAGGCCGAAATCTCGCGGCTTGAAAAACTGGTTGCTGCCGATGAAGTGACCAAGAAGCAATTCTCTGCCCTCACATCGAAGATTTCAGCAGAAACTACATCTCTTACCATCTTGAATGAAAAACTCGAGGTGGCAAAAGGAGCTCGCACACGTATCACAGAATTGCAGGCCGAAAGAGACGAAGCCTATGCTCGAGTATTTAGCGCAGTTACCTCAGAACAGGCCGTTCTGACAGAACTCTACAAGCCTTTGCTTGATAGACTGTCCGGTTCAACCGGAAGCCTCAAAAAAATGTCGTTTACAGTATCCCGTTCGGTCGACGTCGACAGATGGGCGGCCTTCGCAGAAAAGCATCTTATTGATCTACGCAGGGATACGCCATTCAAAGGCGCTGGCACGTTCCTGTCGAAAGTCAACAATGACCTCAAAGCCATTTGGGAAACTGGCGATGCAGAAGCCGTAGGCCAAGCCATGGCAGCTTTTCGAGCCGAGCACATGTCTGCTTTACTCGAGCATGCCAATGTTACGAAATCGGATGAGATCGAGTATCGCAACTGGCTCAAACGCTTTGCCAAGTGGTTGTATTCGACGGATCATATCAGCCTTCAATACGGCATCGATTTTGATGGCGTCGATATTCGCAAGTTGTCGCCTGGTACACGCGGAATTGTTCTTCTGCTACTCTATTTGGCGCTTGATGATGCTGACACGCGCCCTTTGATTATCGATCAGCCAGAAGAAAATTTGGATCCAAAGTCGGTCAATGATGAGTTGGTCGACTTGTTCATCGCGGCTAAAGCAAAGCGACAAGTGATTATGGTCACCCACAACGCTAATCTGGTGATCAATACAGACGCCGACCAAATCATCATCGCAAACGCTGAAAACCACACAAGGGGAGAGTTGCCAGAAATAACCTACTTGTCGGGTGGCCTAGAAAACGCAGAAATCCGAAAGTCGGTTTGCGACATCCTTGAAGGGGGTGAAGTCGCGTTCAAAGAACGTGCGCGTCGGCTGCGGGTAAGGTTGAAGAGATGAGTGCTCAACAAAACGCGCTGAGCCGTTTGGCAAATTCCATGCGGTTATTTGGGGAGGCGAACTTAAAGTTTGAGGGCTTGAAGAAAATCGACCTTGAAGAAGCTGTGCACAATCTTGATCGAACGTTTGAAGCAAAACTAGAAGCATTTCACAGCCTTTACGACGTGGACAAAGTGGAATTCGACTATTTTGCTCACGCAGACACTGCTGTCCTCGTCATGCTTCGAAACGCAATACATCACAGAGATCACCCGCTGTTTTCCAGTTGGAATGAAGAAATGGCATTAAACGGTGGGATTGATCGAAGCCGAGGTGCAGAGTTTATCTTTGCCGCTCACGAAGTCGTTGGCGCTGGCCACACTATGAGACAATTCTATCGTCTGGATGACTTTTACCTTCGTCTTGATGAGACATTGGCGTCGCCTCATTTGGAAGATAGGATGGGCGTGCGCAACCGTGAGAAGTTACTGGGGCAAATCAACTCGGAACTTAATTTCTCGGAGATTTCAAGGCACACGACTGCCGAGCGCTATCCAAGCCAGCAAGTCTACCTCAACATTATTCCCATTTTCATTTCCGCACTTTGCCGCGTTTTTGGAAGCCTCAATGAAAGAGGAGTCAAATTTGGTGGGTTCGATGCTGGTGCCTACAAATCCGTGTTCGTCGATGAACTGTCCGTAGACTTAAACAGTGTTTCGTATGATAAATTGAGGATTCTGTGAGCGGAGCCTTCAGCAAGATCTATCATCAAAAGTTCTTAGACGACTGCGAGCTGCGATCTGAAAGTCCATTGCGTTGTCAATCACGTCTGGTTTGACGGGCCGCGCCTCAGCATCGCTACTTTATGGCGAATGCCCGGAAAGTGCAGTCGCCATAGGTACACGCTACATGACTTTGCTGCAATCGATCTAGCGGCGGTTGTGAGCCCTTATTGACCAGTGCTACGACCCGTTCGGATAGCAGCTTTCGGAGGGCAAGAGTGGCCGTCCGACCCGCAGCCTCTGGTGCGAAAACAAGACTTACTGCTATGCCGTTTTGGCGGCGTAGCAGGTGGGGGTACGGCTCGACAAGGTCGGGGTTAACGGACAGGCATCCAAAAGCTTTGCAGCGCAATGGTGAAGATACTGGCTGACGTCAGTCAAGATCACCAAACTGCAGGGAAATTACGAAACGCTCGAGGTCGATACCAACCGCTTGTCCGAAATCGGCGATAACAGCCCAACTCATTTCGTCACACGGGTTAGCCAGCTCAAGTGTCGCGTTGTCGTTCATATCTTCGCTGAACCAGGCGAGACCGTATTTCTCCATTGTGGGCACCATCCGCTTTAGCTTGTAAGCCGAAACACCGAAGGAACTTGTGAGTTCGTTACACAATAAGGTTGGTCTTTCCCACTGGAAGCTTTTACGTTTGATCGCGCCCTTCAGGACGGAAAGCAATAGATCACGATGGTCTGGTGGTGCCTTTTCTAGACTGTCCACATAATCCGCAATGGCTTTTGCCGTGGGTGCGATCTCGCCGTCCGCAAGCATGTCGGAGCCCATTACCGATCGAAAGGTGACAAACTCGACTGGTAAGGTCGGTGACAGGTCGCTACTCGCATCGGGGTAGTTAGTCTGGAACCTCTTCAACAAGGTCTGTTCCGCGGCCGCAAATCGTCGTTCGTGATCGGCCTTCCATTTCTTAAGTTGCGGCACATCGTGAGGCGCGTTTTTTCCATCGACCGCGCGGTGGTGGACTGCGCATAGGAGCAGGAGGTTGTCGAAGGACCGCCGTTGATCGTTTGTCATGTTTTTGTTGAACCGTTTGCCGTCCGGCATAGCGGATTCTATATGTGCGATGTCCCCAGTCATGGTTTGATTGGAGTCGATCAGTACATTTTTGCAGCTGGGTTCCGCACACTCGTTCCCCGATAGAAGGTATAAGCGTCTCACGACATCCGACCTGGGTGTCAGCCTTTTCGGTTTTTCTTTCGTCGATTTCGGCAAATGTTTTGGTATGGCTTCGTCTCCAGAGCGGCAGGCGGTTTCAGTTCAAATAGAACGAACCTAACATGCTAGATTGGATCATTTTATAGTCTTAGCAAAGCAGTTGTAAGAGCAAGCGCCGCGAAAGCTCTCTTTGTCTGCAGTCTGTGACTTGGACGCGCGTTGGCTTTGTTACTGCGGCGATAGTTTGCTTCGGTAACGCTGCGTTGCGGCGTGCCCTGATCCGATGAATAGCAGGAATGGGCCGATGGCACTTGAAACCCATCTTGTGACAACGTATTTTTGGTTTGAGCTGTCGCCCCAGCCTCCCCCCTCCGACGGGAAAGTATTCAGCATGCAGGGTTTGAATTAGAGCTTTTTCTGTTCGAGCGCGCACATAAGGAGGGATTGTGTATTTTAGCTCGCAATAGGAGAAACTCAAATGAACCTATCTGCACCGATCAATGAGCTTAAACGCAAAGCAAAGCTGTTGCGCCGCTCTGAAGGTATCCCGCTCAATCAAGCGTATGTGCGTATCGCCAACGAAGAAGGCTGCGCGAGCTGGGGTCTTTTGATCCGTGACTATGATGCGCAGAAGCCGAAGCTGAATTTGGAGCCTCGGACAGGCTATCAGATCACTTCTCTGCCGGTCGATGAAGACTATCGTGAAGAAGCGATTGAACTGGCCAACAGCACGTTCGAAATGGTGATGCGTCGGATTGAGCCTGATAACCCAGTTGAAACGCGGCGGCTCTGGGATGCGGCAGAGTACATCGATCATCACCATTTAAGCGCTGATATGCTTCCAATTGATAGCGAGTACGCCCTGTCCTTAATTGAAGCGTTTCTGGTCCATTACGTAATCGATCTTGCGGTTCAAGCAGACCGTAAGGCGAGTGCATGAGCTGGATTAAGCTTTTTGGCTGGGGGACGTCTCCCAGCCAATACCGGCGCGTGGGAAGCCTACAATGTAGAAACGGATCGTGCGATGAACGGTTGGCCTGAGCCAGTTTCATCCCAGCCGCTTCGCCCGATCTGCCACCCTCTGAACCAGTGAAACTGTTGCACCGCCCGCCTGGCGTATCCCAGCCCCGGCGATCTCTGCATTTGACCTCGTCCCAAATCTTGCTCGCGCCCGTGAGCCCTTGGTGCCGATCAAGCCTTTGGCGAAGCTGCCCGGACCAGGAATACTCGGCGGTCCGGCCATCATAAAGTTGCCTGAGATAGAGCGGACGATCAGCGGAGTGGCGATGATCATGCCGCCTGCAAGGAACATCATCATAAAGAATGGCACCAGTGCGCCGATGTTGCTTGCTCCAGAGGGGTCCCCGAGTTCGGTCATTAGCGAGCGCGACATTCCGACGACGGTGGAAAACACGCCTGCGATTACGAGAGGGTAGAGCGCATAGGATACCGTGCTGGACAGCCAGCGATGGAAGTAGTCCTTGCTTACGTCGAACAGCGAAAGCGCGATCATGATTGGTGCGATGCCGATCATGAAGGCCAGCATTATCTTGGCAAAGATCAGGACAAGCCCGCAAAGCGCGCCGATGACGCCCAAAAGGAATGCGCCGATCGCGCCAATCAGGGCACCGGCCATCCAATGCATGTTGTCACCGGCGGCGTTCAGGTAGTCGCCAAACTCCTCGATAAGATCGTCAAAGGCCTCGGCGAAATAGGCCGCACCTGCGCCTCCGCCGCCGAGCCCCGCCACCATACCGCCCGCGAGTTGGTCGAGCCCGTCGATCAGGGCGCTGGCCACGGCGTTGAATTGAACCCAGTTCATCGCAAAGAGGGTGATGAGCATAAGCTTGAGGGCAAACCAGAAGGCGGTCCGCCCATCCATGGATTTGTACTGAAACACCATGTTGAGGAATACGCCGATCACGGCGAGCGTCGAGGCCACGGCGATGACGCCGCCAAGCTGACCGGCGACGTTGCCAAAGGTGGTTTGGGCCGCGTCGTCCAGAAAGTTGTCGGTTGTTTCGACCATCCAGGTGACTACGCCCATTGCGTGCTCCTATGCTTTCTCGGTCGGTTTGGCACGCCAGATGTCGCGCTTCAGGAAAGCCTTCAGGATGTGTTCGCCGTCGAAATCCGGCACGACGGAGACCAACTCCCAGCCATCTTGGCCAAGAGCCGTCAGCAGCGCCTCGATCTTTGACGGTTTTGTCTTGGCGGTGTTGATCAGTTCGATCTTGTATTCAAACATGGGCTGTTTCCTTTGAATGGGCCGGATCAATCGGCAGGTAGAATTCGGTGATGCCGCGTGCGCCTTCATGGCGACCGGCTTGGATGATCACATCGATCGAGCGAGTGATGTAGTCGTTCATGTCCTGGTAGGTCATGGGCACATCGGTTTTCAGGGCGGCAATGGCCAGGCGTTGGACCGCTAGCTGAGGGGTTTCAGCGTGCAGCGTGGTGAGCGAGCCACCATGGCCGGTGTTTATGGCCTCAAGGAAGGTCATGGCCTCCTTGCCGCGTACTTCGCCCAAGACAATCCGGTCCGGCCGCATGCGGAGCGTGGAGGTCAGCAGGACATCAGCGTTGCGCGTAGCTTCATCGCGATCAGACATCAGCGTCACGACATTGGCCTGCGTTGGACGTAGTTCGGCGGCTTCTTCGATGGTGATGATGCGCTCGTCGGCTGGCACCAACGAGAGGATTTTGCGCGCCGTAACGGTCTTGCCGGTCGAGGTGCCGCCGGACACGATCATGTTGAGCTTGTGCGTGACGCAGAACTTGATCGCAGCATCAATGTCGCCGGTGGCCACGACATCGCGCAGTTCGGCATTGCGCTTGCGTCTTGCACCCTCGTTGCTGCGCTCTTCGCCGAAGAGATAGGCCAGCTTGATCTGGTCCAATGGCAGGTCTGCAAAGAACCGCAGGGAGATCGCGTAACCGCCATCAACGGCGGGGGGCTGGATGACTTGCGCGCGGATCGGGCGGTCTCGATAGGTGATGCTGACCGAGACGATGGGCTTGGTCCGGCTGAGCGTGGTGTTCGCGGCGGAAGCAATCTGATTGCCAAGGTCTTTGATCTCATTGGGCGAGAGCCGACGATTGACGGACCGCATGAAGTGATCACCCTGAAACTCGGCCCACAGCGTGCCGTCAGGGTTGATGCAAAGCTCGATCAGCTTTGGATCACGCGCCTCGGGGATCTTGTCCATCGAGCTTTGCAAATAGCTGGCCGCCATGCTCAGAAAATCTCCAGATCACGGTCGACCATCACTGTGACGCGGGCACCTTGGTCGACGTAGATCACGGGCGAGACCGAGAGATATTCGCCGATCACGCTTTGCGCGCTGTCTTGCAGGTCTTCGCCAATGCCCTCGAGCACATCAGAGGCGATCTCATCTTCTGTGTTCTGGGCTGCCACGGCAGGCAAGGCTCCAATCAGCGATATCAGGGCGGCTGACCCAAACCGGGTGCCAAAGCGGCTGTCGACGAAACCGGTTGTGCCGGAGCGCCCCAACTCATCACCGCCAAAGGCGCTGATTTCGACGGTCTGATTGTTGGGTAGAATGATCCGGTCCCAGGCAATCGTCACGCGTTGCTGTGCGATGTCGAGGCCAGATTGATATCGCCCGATCAACCGCGCCCCGCGCGGTATCAGGATCCGCGTGCCGTCATAGGCGTGGACATCTTCAGACACCATCGCGCGGACCTGACCGGCGAGCGAGCTGTCGATTGCGGTCTCCAATACCGCTTGGATCATCGTGCCCTGAACAACTGTGTTTGACGGGTTCACGATCAACTGAGCCTGCGTCACCTCAGCGGGTTCAGCGCCATTGCGGACAAAGTCTGTGTCGCCATCACGTCGACGCTGCTCGGCGGCGGTATCATTGTTGCCGCTTCCAGTGCCACCGAATGCGATAATTGGGCTGGCGATACGGGCTTGCAGTTCCTCAAGCTCAGCTTGCCGCCGCCGCTCGAGCTCCTGAAGGCGCAGTTCTTCGGCCGAGGGGCCAGTTGGTGCTGGTGTGCGCGGTGTTTCAAGGCGCGCGAGTTCCAGATCGTTCTGCAGACGCTGGATTTGCCGTGCGCGTTCTTCCAGTTCTTCGCGCAAGGCGGCTTGCGTTGCTGCTGCCTCGCTGCGCAGGGCATCGATTTCTGCGCCCAAGGTATCCAGCGCTTCTGTATCGACGGCCGGAGCCTCAGGTGCAGGTGCGTTGCGCAGAGCTTCGAGCTCGCTCCGCATGGCGTCCATTTGCGCGCGCAGCTCTTCTGTTTCGCTGGCCAGTTCCGGCTCCGGCGGTGGGGATGTGTCGATCGGTGCAGGCGTGGGCTCGAGCGCACCAAAACCCGGTCCCGCTGCTTGGAACTCATCCGGGGACGCGGTTTCCAGGCTGTCGGGTTCAGAGCCGCCAGAGAACAACAGCAAGAGGCCGCCAAGGGCGGCGATTGCCGCGATGCCTAGGACAATAGTGACAGCCGACGGCCGCGCCTTTCGGTTTTGTGGTTTCCCTTCAAGCGCTTCGAGGCGCTTCTTAAGCTCAGATGGTTCACTCATCCTGATTTGCCTCGCTCATCTCTTGGACGCAGATCTCGTCCTCGCCGAGCCTGAGAACCCATCGATCGCTGACACCTGACACGCGGATCACGCCGTCTGGCCGGGCCAGCGCATTCACGCTGCGCTCATTGCCCCCAGACCACCGAAAGATCGCAGGCAGCGGCGCGTTTGCGGCAAAGCGGAAATAAGTGAAGGTGCCGTCGTCCCAAATCTCGCGCGGAGTGATTTCGGACCGCGCGCTGACGCCATAGGCGTGGTTTGCTGGCGCGTTCGCTGCTACACGCGATTGCCGAGGGGCCGCCTCAGGATAGGTGAAGCGGATGACATAAAACGTCAGAGAGCTCGCCTCGGTCACGTTGAAATAATAGCTGCGCCGGTTGGTGTAGACCGTGATGTTGGTATGTGCGCCGCGTGTAACGGGCTTGATCGCAAAGGCCTGACCGCCGGGCACGCCGTCCAACAGGAAGCCCTCGGTGTCACCTGCAATGATCGAGCGGATGGTCTCACCTTGGCCAAATTCAATGCTGGTCACATGGGTCAGGCTGGTGCGGATGCGATAGACCTGCCCATCCTGATAGGTGGCCAGCCGGACGCGGGCATCATAGGGGCCTTGGCGCGGCTGCGTTTCGGCATAGGCGGTGCCAGCAAGCGGAACAATGAGGGCGAGGATCAGGAACAGGCGGCGCATTGGTTACTCCAGACGATCCGAGCGGATCGCGTATTCGGTGACGGTGAAGCCGAAAGGGTTCTGCCAGACATCGTCGATCGACCGGCTATTCTCTGGCCGAAACTCAAACATCAGGGTTGCGGTGAAGAGACCGTTTTGACTGCCACGCGGCGAGTTCAAGCGTTTGCGCAGACGCACCTGGGCACGGTTTGCGCTGATGTGTGTGATCGATAGAACTTCGACATCGAGCCGCGCATCTGTGCCGTAGCTGTCCGGCGGATAGGCTTCGTGGCCGCTGGTCCAAAGCGCGCGCAGACCAGCGGCGGCCGCGCCGTCCGACTGGTCCAGGACCCGCCGCACGCGCACGTCATTGTCGAGCTGATTGTACGTCTCTCGATCAATCACATAGCGGTAGACCTGAGCCTCGATGATAGCCGGGCGTTCCGTGAGTGAGACCGCTTCAACCATGGCATTGGGGAGGGCCATGCCGGTTTCGCTATCAAAGGGCACGATCATGGGCGGCGGGTCCACGTCGAGCAGGGCCACGAGGGCGGCGGCGAGGCAACCTGCCATGCCAAACGCCATGCCTGTCAGCCCCAGTTTCTGCCACATGAGCTCGCGTCGTCGTGCGCCGTAGACGAGCTCTTCCTCGATGATTTCAGCCTCGCTGCTCATGGATCAGTCCGCACGCAGCTCTGGCAGGGTGAAGTCCATGTAGCGGCGCTCTTCGGCCAGCGTCGCGGCATCCACCACGCCGGATTGGCCCGCGCCGACGGTTTGAATGGCTTCGAGCTCCCACATGCGGGTCATGGCAATGGCCAGTTCGGCCGTGACGCGGGTGTTGTGATCGACGGCTTCCTTGAGCGTTTCCATGTCCGGGATCAGCGAGACCAGCTGTTCGACCCGTTCAAGGGATTGCGCGGCCTCTCCATAACTGTTCTCAGCGGCTGCCGACATCACCGCCCCGGTGCCTGCCTGACTGGCAATGCGTTCCGCGCCCGGATTGCCGCTGCTGGCCATGTCAGAGAGGGTATCTTGGTCAAAGCCTGCGTCCTCCAGGGCTTGCGTCATGCGGCCTTCCATCTGTGGGGCCGCATTGCCGATCAGGCCACTGAAGTCACCGCTTTGGATTTGCCGGATGGTGTCAAGGAGATCGCCGAATTCCTGATCGAGGAGGCCGTCGAGGTCACCTCCCATGGCCATTTCGATGATATCCGTCGCGCCGGTCAGCGCGGCGTAGGTCTCATTGAGTGTGTCGAGTTGCTGCTGCACCAGATCGAGCTGTTCGAGAAGCGTGTCGAGCTGGTCTGTTTGGATCCCGAAATCCTCCAGCATCTGCTGCAGCTGGCGAATTTCCTGAGCGATGTTGCGCGTGTCGACCGTCGGTACGCCTTGGGCGGACAAAGGTGAGGCAGCCAACAGCACACAGGTGGCGATGGCGGAGAAGATGCGGATCATTGAAGTGCCTCCAGATCGAATTGCATGAAGTCTTGTTCGCGCGCCTGCGCGGCGGCCATGGCCAGTTCTGCCGCGCTAAGCGGGCGGGTATGGGCGGCCTTGAGGCGCGTGCGGATCGCGATCAGGCGAGCGAGTTCGGCCCGCGCGTAGGTGTTGAGCGACATGGCCGCGTGAATGTCGTCGGTTTCGCCGATGCGGGTGATGATGTTCTGCACGCGCAGCGCGGCCGCTTGCACCGAGACCAAGGAGTAGTCGCCATAAACCCCCGCCCCAAAGGCGGTCAGGCTCATGGTGGAATTGGCGAGCAGAACCGGATCGATGGTGCCAAGCGCATCGACGCCGCCGACACGGGCGAGGTAGAGGTTGTAGCGCTCAGGGATGACCTGAACGTAGTGCTGGGTTTCTGCGAAAGGCGGCACACCGCCGTAGCGCTGCACATTGCCGGGACCGGCATTGTAGGCAGCTAGCCCGTGAATGATGTTGCCGTCAAACATGGCCAGCATCTGCGCCAGATACCGTGCACCGCCCGTGAGCTGGATGTAGGGGTTCTCGTAGTAGGCCGGGTAAATCCCGAGATCTTGTGCTGTGCCTGGCATGATCTGGGTCAGGCCGAATGCTCCGACAGGGGAACGCGCGCCGATGGTGAAACGGCTTTCCTGCCAGATCAGCGCCTGCAGCAGGCAGCGCCATTGCTTAGGCGACAGACCTGCTGCGCGCACACCGGACATATGGTGTGTTTCCTGAGCCGCACGAATGATCAGTTGTTCGATCGAGCCAGAGGCGTCGCCGAACATCTGGGCCGCGCCGGGGTTTGGATCGACCGGACCGTAAAGCGTCTCTGCGGCGCTTTCAGGCGATGAGCCTGCTTCCAAGCTTGCGACCAGTGCGCCTGAGTTTCCGCTGGCAAGCGTCGAGGCATCTAGGATGTCTTCCAGCGCTTGGAGTTGCTCTTGCTCGAGCGCTTCAAGCTCTTCCTCTTTGGGCAGCCGATCCCGTTGCAGTGCAAGATCTTGTTCGCCCTGCTGCAGCACGCGCTCGCGCTGCAAGAACATGCCGGCATCAAATGTGGGCACACCTTGGGCAAAGGCCATTGGCGCGGTGAGCCACACCAGACCCGCAAGGATATGCGGGCGGAGGCTATTCATGCAGCGAACCAATCGGCCCGAGCAGCTCGAAATGGCAATTGCTGCGGCTGACCTCGGCAAAGGAGTTGAAGCATTCAGCTTCTGACGGCCGGTATTCCGCGCAGGCTGTCAGGGTCAAAAGGGTGAGGGTCAGCACGCAAAGTCTACGCATCAATCTGTCTCCAAAAATGGGGGTTCTGGCGATAATCCGCGCCGACCAGCGCTTCGCCTTTTTCCATGCCACCAAGGATCGTGAGGTAGGGCCCAAGGGCGCTCAGATCGGCATCGATCACGACGGAGCCTTGATCGTCGCGTACCAACGCCAGACGGGAATTACTGCCGGTGCCGAGCAGAACGCTGAGCTCTTTTTCAGTGAGGCCCAGCATGGTGTAGTCGCTGGCCGAAGCGCGGATGTTGGGAAGCAGGAGCTGCGTCGGAACGGCCTCGACAATCGTCTTGCCGGTGCGGGTTTTCTCGAGCTGGCTTGCGTATTGAGTCATCATCACGACGACAGCGTTCTGCTTGCGCGCGGTCACGAGCCAATTGCTCAGCCGGTCTGCGAAATATGGGTTATCCAGCGCCTTCCAGGCCTCATCGATGATGATCAGCGTCGGCTTACGATCCTCGATCACGCGCTCCACCCGCCGAAACAGGTAGGAGAGGACCGCCATGCGTTCCTTCTCGCTTTCACTGTCGAGAATGCCGGTCAGGTCGAACCCGACCACGTCACCATCGAGCGAGAAGGTGTCCTCGGCACTTTGCCCAAAGATCCAGCCATAACGACCATCAGCGGTCCATTCCTGTATCCGCTCAAACAGATTCCCCTCATCCGCCCCGGCGACAAAGAGCGAGGCCAAATCCAGCCAATTGCGAAGGGCGGCATCGCTGGCTCCGGCGTTCTGGCGCACCACTTCTTGGATGCGGTTGATCTGGACCGGGCTCAGGGGCTTGTCAGCTCGATGCAACAGCGTGGCCAACCAATCTGACAGCCAGGCTTGGCCGCGCCCATCGATTTCTGTGCGGAGCGGGTTCAGACCGGTTGCCTCGCCCGGCTTGATAGCGCTGTAGCGGCCGCCATTGGCGCGTACGGCCATTTCCATGCCCGCGCGATAGTCGAAGACAAAGACGCGTGCGTCGCAGCGCCGGGCTTGGGTCATGAGGAAGGCTGACAAGACCGACTTGCCGGAGCCAGGGCGGCCGAGGATCAAGGTGTGCCCGCCTGTCGGTTCTTTGTCCGGCTGACCTGTCTCATGGTAGTTGAACAGGAAGCCCGAGCGTTCAGGCGTCGGGAACAGGGTAATCGGCTTGCCCCAAGGCACTTTGTGTCCGGGTTTGCCCAGCTGGCCGCGATGCAGTGCTGCGAGGTCAGCAAAGTTCGTATTTGTGATGGCGGCCTTGCGGCTGCGCATCTGCCCATTGCCCGGATGCTGCGCGAAATAGTGGGTGCGAGCCGCAAAACTCTCATTCACCAAATTGACGCCTTCACTGGCGGCGATGTTGCGTACCTCGGCGGCAATTGCTTCCAGCTTTTCCTCGGTCTCGGCGAAAACTGTGACCGTCATGTGATGATCGCCAAAGCTGAGGCGCTTGGACTCCAAATCGTCCAGCGCGTCGACCAGTTCTTCGGCGAGGGAAATCGCGCCGTCATCGCTGGCCTTCATTAGGCGCTGTTGGCGCTTGATCCGGCTGGCCATGATGTTGCCGTTGATCGGCGAGAAGGAATGCGTGACCACCATATCGACCGGCAGGTTCAGCTCATCGAACATGGTGCAGTTGGTTTTGGCTGGGTAGGTCTTGATCGCGAAACTGGTGCCAAACCGCTTGCCCGCCGTCCCATCTGCGAGCGTAAAGCCTCGCCCCTGAAACGTGACGCGCGTGTTGGCAACATCCTCGGCAATGATGCCAAAGCGGGATTTTGCGAAAAGCGGCCGTTCCTGACCAATATTGAGCGCCCCGAGGAACCCGAGCAGTTCGCCGCTCTCAGCCCCAAGCAGGCGCGGATTCATCTCGGCAAAAGATGACAGCAGAAACCCGACGACCTCCTCAAGTTTGCGCAGCTGCTTGGCTGTCTGATCTTTCAGCTGTGCGATGGATTCTGAACGTTTCAGGCGCAGCCGCGCGCCCAAGGGTGGACGCTTCAGCACCGTGAGCGTGAGTGTTTTGTCTCGAAGGCCCGCCCGCGTCATGGCCGCTTGCCAGCGGGCATCCAATGCTTGCGCAAACCCCTCATTGGGTACCGGTGGCAAAGCGGTCTCGATCGCTTTTGAAACCTTGTGGACGTAGAAACTGTACTCTGGTCCGATCTGCGCGATGATCGCCGCGAAAAGCGCGCGGATCTTCTCCAGATGCGCGTCATCGCTGGTCATGCTGTTGACCCCATCGAGGCGGAGGCATTGGAACAAAGCATTGCCGCGCGTGCGGATCGTCACGTCATTCACCAGGCTGACATAGGGCAGCATGCTGGCCATCGGGCGCTCTTTGCGCGCCCAGTCTGGCAGCGTTGCAAGATCATCCGAAGGATCACGGAGCATAGCTGTCCCCCGAATGGATCTTGCGGTTCGGGGTAGGCGGCGTTTCTTGCAGGGCAGTGACCATCACCTCAAGAAAGGCCGGATCCCAATCCGCCGCTTTCCACAGCGCAGGATAGGCCAGAGCGGCAATGATGATCACCGGCCAGCTCTGAACCCAAAGAAACAGCAACACAAACCCGAAGAGCCAAACCATGGCATACATGATCGGCAAGCCGATGAGCTTTGGCGGCCGGATCAGGCCCAGGAAGAGGCGGGTTTGCGTTGCCATGTCAGATTTACGCGCCCCAGATCGCGGTCACGATGGTCGGTGCAGCCGCGATGCCTGCGATCGCGACCAGTACCCAAAGAGCCTGGCGGAAGTCGAGGATGCCAAAGAGCCAGGAGAGGAACACGCCGATCAAAGCCAAGGTGCCGATGACAATGCCTAGGGGGCCGGTGATCGTGTCGACGATGCCTTGCAGCAGGTTCTGGACCGGCGAGAGGTCGATGCTCTGCGCGAAGGCGGGATTGGCAATCATTAAACTGGCCAGAGCCAGCGACAGGATTGTGCGGAATTGAATGTGCATCAGGAGGCTCCAGTCAGTCGATCACGCACGGCCATGACGCGGCGCACGTGATTTTGGGTTTCTCGGTAGGGAGGGATGCCGCCATAGCGCGCGACCGCGTCAGGCCCCGCGTTGTAGGCGGCAAGCGCGAGTTCGGGCGTGCCGAACTGCGCCAACATCATCAGAAGGTAACGGGCAGAGCCATCCAGATTGGCCTGCCAGTTATGCGGATCCACGCCGAGCTGCGCGGCCGTCGCTGGCATCAACTGTCCGAGGCCAATCGCGCCTACGGGACTACGCGCATTCGGGCGATAGGCGCTTTCGATTTCGATATTGGCCTGGAACAGCGTCTGCCATTCCGTCACTGAGAGCCCGGCGCGGCGTAGTGCAGGATGCCCACCATAACGGTGCGCGGTGCTTTCAATGGCAGCGAGGATTTCGGGGCGGGGAACTGCGCGGGCGGGTGCAGGAGGGGGAGCTTCAGGCTCTGGCGCTGCAAAAACGATCAGCTCTGGTGGGTTTGCGCCAATCCCGTCGACATAGCTTTGTGCAAACCCTGATTGGGGTGCTTTGGTTTCCAGCTGGCCATCGGCCCGCATGGAAAGCACGAAGCCTTCAGAATAGGCGGGTGCAGCAAGTAATGCTGCGAGGACGGCAAGTGGCTTAGCCCGCGTCGTCCAGCTTGTGTGAGGCGATCTTGCCTTCAAGCATCGGGATCGAGACGATCGAAACACCAAGGCCCGCAAGGAAGCTGGATAAGCCGTTGATCGTCTTGAATTCCCTAGCAGCCATGTTGTTGCGCGCGGTGACAAGCAGGCGGCGCGTCTCGCCATCTGGCGAGACGCAATGCACGGTCCAAACTCCGGACCACTGAGCACCTGTACGTTTGGGCGTAACTCGGCACACGACATCCGCCGAATGTCCTTCGGCGAGCAGTGTGCGCAGCCCTTCTTCGCTGACAACATTTGGGGCGTCTTGCATCAAATTCATAGGATCGAGCCTTGCAGAATTGTGCATGAGCCCGGCAGTCCCTCATGGACTACCGAACCGATACAATATTATAATAATGCAATCAATAGGTGCATTTTGAGTTTTTGCGCCATTCATGCGTTGAAACGAATTTACTGCAACGGAGTGGCTGAGCCAAGATAATATGGCGCTTTTGAAACAAACATTGGCGGTTATGATCGTTCTGAGCTGGAGTTCTGCCTCGATCGCGGGCAGTTGTCTGCCGCCTGTGCCGCCCTGGATGCCGACCAATGCACATGACGTGCAGGCCTATGCAGATCTGTTGCAGCGTGATGCGGAGACGTATTTTACCGATGTCGAGCGGTACTTCCGTTGCCTGGATCAGGAGCGACGGGAGGTTTTTGAGCAGGTTAGGGACTTCACCGAAGACTACGCGCGCGTTTTGGAGCTTCTGGACGGCGTGAGGAAATGACACCGGTCCTCGAGTAGGGAAAGCTGGCGCTCAACAAAGCTGCGGCGAAGGTCTCCCATGCGGGGTAAAGTGTGAATTCGCCGCGCCAGCCTCAACAACCGCTTTCTGAGTATTGCGACCGCAGCGAAAAACACCAAGGGCGGGGAGCGGTCATTCGCTGCGGCTTGAACCAATGTCGGCATTGTAGAGCCTCACACGCCGGGGGGACAACGCGCTCGATCAGAACCTACGCCAGATCGCGACCGTGTCGGCGCGTCCCCACCAACACGTTCATTTCTTTACGACCAAAGCCGGATGTCTACCTCGCCAATATCGTGTTACATTGACAATGGAATCACGAGGAGGAGCGGGGTTTTGCTGGAACATGCACTTGTTCTGGATTCGTTAGGGGCGCCGATCAGGCACCGGCAGAAAACCCATTCAGCTGATTGGGACGAAGTGGAGGACTTCTGCCGGTCGGTCTATATGCGATATCGGGTGCGGCCTTTGGATCGCTTGTCCCTGCCGGATGCGACCATGATTTCGGCGAAGGCGGGCTGTGTGACCATGACCCGGTTTGCCTACGGCACCGGCATTCATCTTGACCGTTTCGATCCTGATGCCGGAAACATCCTTGTTCTTAACACCCTGCGCGGGGCATTGGATCATCAAACCGATGGTGGCTCTATTGCAACCGCTGCCGGGGAAAGCTTTGTCGTAGATTGCTCCCGAGCCGAATATTGGCTTGAGGGTGATCCCGACCATATGCAGCTGAACCTCACGATCCCGCATCAGGCGATGGTTGATACGGCCGAGAGGTGGTTCGGTTTCGTGCCGGATGACCGCCTGTGGACGAGCCGTGTCAAGATCGGCGGCCCCAACTCAGCCTGGCCCGCGCTTCTCGATTATGCCACCCGTGCCTTAACGCGCGCGGGCGAAGTCTCATCCGACGCAGTCTTGGTGCGGCATATCGAAGAGATGCTTTGCGTCGAACTTCTGCGACAGTGGGCATCGGCCGCTGGGTTGAGCCTTGAGACCGGGGCCCGCTGTGCAGCCCCCGGTTACGTTCGCGCGGCCGAGGAGATCATGGAAGCCGAAGCGCGCGAAGCACCTTCAATCGGCGATGTGGCCAAGCGTGTCGGCGTTTCTGCAAGGACACTGTCCGGCGGATTTCAGAAGTTTCGAGGTATTTCGCCTCGGGCATTCCTCGTGGCGCGGCGGCTTGACGGCTTTCGCCGGGATCTTGAAACTTTGCCAGCCAATGTGACCGTCACCGTGATCGCCGCAGACTGGGGCTTTTCGAACTTCGGCGCTCTGGCCGGCCGGTATCGAGAAAGGTTCGGAGAAACGCCGTCGCAGACGCGTGGTCGGGTCGCACGACGCGTCCGCCCGCACTGACTTCGTTTCCGAAATCGGACAGAACATACCGGTTGCGAACAGCGCGGCCGATCAGTGTTCCGCATTCTTCTCTTCACATCTTCAAGGGAGGAACCAATGAAGGACATCAACCCAAACGATCTGAAAATCCGGTGTGACGCCGTTCTGAACGGACTGGGCACCGGTCCGTCGCGTGTGCCCGGGGTTGTCGCGATGGCAACGGACCGCAATGGCGATATCTACGCCGGCGCGGCCGGAGAGCGGCGGCTGGACGGCGACGCAATGACGGAGGACACGGTCTTCGCCATCTTCTCGACCACCAAGGCAATCGCTGGCACCACAGCCCTGCAATGTGTCGAGGAGGGTTTGTTGGACCTCGATGCGCCTGCGAAAAACTACGCCCCGGCCATCGGTGAGTTGAAGGTGATCGACGGGTTCGACGCGGACGGCACCCCCAGACTGCGCGCCCCCAAAAGTGATGTCACGACCCGCCAACTGATGCTGCACACGGCCGGTTTTGGCTATGATTTCTTTAACGAGACCTATAAGCGCCTCGCCGAAGAGCAGGGCCAGCCCTCTGTCGTCACCGGCAGCCGCGCCTGCATCGAAACCCCGCTGCTATTCGATCCGGGCACGAAGTGGGAATACGGCACGAACATCGACTGGGTCGGACAGGTCGTCGAAGGCATCCGCGGCAAACGCCTGGGCGAGGTTATGAAAGAGAGGATCTTCGACCAGCTCGGCATGCAGGATATCGCCTTTACCCGGACGCCCGACATGAAGGAGCGGACCGCGACCATCCACGCGCGGGGCGAGGATGGCGGGCTGACCCCGATGGACGACTTCGCACTACCTGATGACCCTGAGGTCCACATGGGCGGCCACGGGCTCTACGCGACTGTGCCGGAATACATGAAGTTTATCCGCATGTGGTTGAACGACGGTGCCGGTCCGAACGGGCGGGTCCTGAAACCCGAAACCGTCGAATGGGCCGTGCAGGGCGCACTTGTCCCACCGCAGAAAGTCACCATGCTGCCCGGCGTCATTCCCTCGCTTTCGAATGATGCAGAGTTCTTTCCGGGCATACCCAAGGACTGGTCCTACACCTTCATGGTCAACACCGAAGACGCGTCCACCGGGCGCCCGGCCGGCGCCATCGGCTGGGCCGGGCTGGCGAACAGCTACTATTGGATAGATCGAAAGAATGGGATCGGCGGCTACTGGGCAACGCAGATCCTGCCGTTCGCAGATGGGGTCTCCTTTCCAGGGTATATGGATTTCGAGAGCGCGGTCTACGCGGCCCTCTCGGGGCAATAACGGCATTTTCCTGCTATGCCAAAGGGCGGGGCGCATGCGCGCCCCGTCGGACTTGCCGGTTTTCACGCCTTAGATAGGTTATGAGATAAAGAAGCCATTGGACGGGTTTGGACCGAACGTCCGCTAAGGGCCGTTGGCTCCTATTCTACGGTGCGGTAATGGGAGGTGGCTTTCTTCTCTTGCCCGACAGCGCATTGCCCGCAATCGCCGCGAGCAGAACTGCGCCGCCGATCAGGGTATTTTCGGTCGCGGTTTCCCCCAGAAACAGCCACACCCAGAGTGGGCCGAGCAGGACTTCGGCCAGAGACAGCAGAGCGAGCTCTGCTGCCGGGAGGCTGCGCGAGCCCAGCGTGTAGAGGATCAGACCGGCGCCGACCTGGAATACCCCCATACCCATCGCAATGCCGCCATCACTGGGGCTCAATACGATTGAGAGCCCGAGGCCTAGGCATATGGCCAAAGTAATTACGATCGCGAAGAGACCCGAAAGAAAGACCGCTGGCAGCATCTCACCGGTTCGCCCCCATCGCAGGGCCACGGTGAAGACTGCAAAACCGAATGCCGATCCGAGCGCGGCAAGGCTGCCTTTCAGGGCGACGCCTCCGGACTTGTCGGCGACCATGATCGCGATCCCGCCGATTGCGACGGCGATCGCTATCCAGGTTGCCGCGCGAACGGGTTCTCGCAACACGATCCATCCGAGTACTGCAGCCATAAACGGTGCTGTCGCGAACAAGAGCATCGCATTCGCGACCGAGGTGTTCTGGATCGCGTAGATGCCGCCGGAATAGGCCGCGACCAGTGAAAGCCCTGCGATGATGGCAGGGGCGCCGATACGGCGGATCTGAACAAACGGGCTTTCGCCAGACCGCACGCGGATAAGCACGTAAAGAAACAGCGACATGCTGATCGACCGATAGAGCAGAATCTGCCACACGACAGCATCTTCGATCAGGCGAATGCCAAGGCCGACGGTCGACCACAAGACCCCCGCCGCAAAGACGAAGAGCACACCGTACTTGTGGGCGTCCGCATGAGAAGAGGAGGGTGAGATAGATTTCATTTCGGGCCAATCGAAGTGGTCACTCCAGGCAAGTTAGCTTCTCAGCCAGAGCTTGTATTACTCATATGCGAAATTGGCGCAGAATGCTGGGCGCGGTCTTGCCTAACCAAGAATGCTGCGTTGTGTGCGAATGGCCGTTCTGGTGACGCTGCTGCAAAGCATTCAACACATCAGCCAGCGGCGGCTCAGGGCCGATAGTTTTGAAATGCGCCATTGGATGGATATCGAAGGCGAGCGCGAACAGGAGGTCGAGAAGGATCGCGACATCGACCGGGGACCGGGTCACAGCCATTAGCTGTTGCCTAGCTTGTGCAGGGTCGTTTCACCTTCTCGGAGCGGGATGTCTGCGTGAGCGAATCCAATGCCAATCAAGAAGGAAATCACGCCTGTCGCCGTCTTGAACTCTCGCACCTTGATCGCGTTCTGCGTCAAGCGCGTTCTTGCAGTTACAAGGAGCTTTTCCTGACCGTCAGCCCCTACAGTCCGCATAATCCAAAGGCCATACCAGCTTGGTCCTTTGCGTTCCGGGTCGGTCTGACACAGCACTTCGACCCCATGCCCCTTCTCCGCAAGCTCGCGTAGGCCCTGTTCAGTGATCACGTTTGGTTCAAGGTCGGTTGGTCTGGTCATCGGATGATCTTCACGAAACGGGACTTACACTTCTATGCTAGAATGTACCCCGGTTATCAATAGTATATAATTGGTTTTGTTTCTCCAAAAATATCCTCGGGAGAATGCTCGTACGGCTGGCGGCAGACAGACCCTCCACTCAGAGAGATTCTGCGGTAGATCTATTGGCAGGATAAAGCCCATAGTCCCCGATGCTGCATCAGTTATGAGCGGCGGCTTTGCGCAGAAAGCGGAGTTTGCAAAGTTTGGCAGTTGCGCCAAAGCGGCCATTCGACAAAGATGCAGCTAACGGCGGCTCCGAGCCCAGTTAGACGAATGATGCAACTTGCACCAATGACCGCTTTGCTCGACCTGCCGATCACCCGCCAACATCCCACAAGGAGTGCCAAGAAGACCGCGCCATTTTGCGGCTATCATTTCCACGACTTTCGAATGGTGCAAAGCGCAGAGGGATTTGCTATGGTTCCGATCTGTCTTAGGAAGGTGTTTAAGTGATGGGACGAACCCGACATGCCGACAAAATTATCGAGGTGACCCAGTCTTCTTCTGCCGCCGCCCGGTCGCAGGTCGCAGCAAGTTGGCACCGCTCTGCCCTGAAATACGGGTTAGACCCGGATGAAACCCGCGCTCCGGAGCGGGTCGAACAGGCCGACCTTGAAAATAGACGGGCCGCGCTCGAACGGTTCATGATTGTCGCCTCTCCACGGTTGGACACACTCTTTTCGCTTGTTGGACAGTCCGGTTGTGCCGTTTTGCTGACTGACGCAGAGGGCATTGTGCTAGACCAACGGATGTCGGACGGGGACACCTCTGCGTTCGAGGCATGGGGCCTGGCAGCCGGATCGAATTGGAGTGAAGCCCATCAAGGCACGAATGGTATCGGAACCTGCCTGACCGAAAACCGCCGCGTCATTGTCGACCGCGATGAACACTTTTTTGCACGTAACACCGGCATGAGTTGCATCGACGCGCCCATCTATGGCGCAGACGGATCCCTGGTGGCAGCGCTTGACGTTTCCTCAGCCCGGGCCGATCAAACCGAGGCGTTCAACCGTTTGATCAGCGCGCAGGTCGGGCAAACCGCCCGCGCTATCGAAGAAGCCTATTTTCGCGCGGCTTATACTTCCTCTCGTATTATCGTAGCTGACGGCGATGATTGTGAAGCTGCGGTCTTGCTGGCGGTGGATCGTGATGACCTTGTTGTAGGCGCGACCCGTGCTGCGCGAAGTATCTTCGGTTTGCAACGAACCGGCACGATATCTGCACGGCCTGCTGCGGACATCCTCGGGCGTGAAGATGGCCCAACCGGATTTCAGAAAGCCGAACGCGCTGCTGTGGTGCGCGCCCTCGCACGGGCTGATGGCAACGTGTCACAGGCAGCGCGGCAACTTGGTGTCGGGCGTGCCACACTGTACCGACGTATGAAACGGCTGGGCCTGAACGAAAGTTGACCGAAGTTGTCTCACTCCTGAGACACAACCCCGCAACATTCGATTTCGCCCTGATGACCCCTCCGGAAACTTGCCCCTAGATGCCTCCAGCCTTGGTGGAGGACCGAGGCATATTGGAGGAAAATCATGAAAGATCTTACGCACACAGAGGCGGGAACATACACGTCGCCGTTCAAAACCAAATACGGGAACTTCATTGGCGGCGCATTCGTAGAGCCTGTGAACGGGCGCTACTTTGAAAACGTCACGCCGATCACTAACGAGAAAATCAACGACATCCCGCGCTCCGACGCGGCTGATGTCGAACTTGCACTGGATGCCGCCCACGCCGCCAAGGACGCATGGGGCAAGACATCTGCGACAGATCGCGCAAATCTGCTGATGAAAGTGGCCGACGCGATTGAAGACAACCTCGACCTACTGGCGCAGGCTGAAACATGGGACAACGGCAAGCCAATCCGAGAAACAATCAACGCCGACATCCCGCTCGCGGCAGATCACTTCCGCTACTTTGCAAGCATCCTACGCGGCCAGGAAGGCCACATGAGCGAGATCGACGCCGACACGGTCGCCTACCACTATCACGAACCCCTCGGCGTCGTTGGCCAGATCATTCCATGGAACTTCTCGATCCTGATGGCCGCATGGAAACTGGCACCGGCATTGGCAGCAGGCAACTGCATCGTCCTGAAACCCGCCGAACAAACGCCAGCCGCCATTCTGGTGCTTACCGAAATCATCAACCCGATCCTGCCAGCCGGTGTGTTGAACATCGTCAACGGCTATGGCGCAGAGGTCGGCGCAGCACTGGCGACATCCAAACGCATAGCCAAGATCGCGTTCACAGGGTCCACCGCGACGGGCCGCACCATCATGAAAGCGGCGACAGAAAACCTGATTCCGGTCACACTGGAACTCGGCGGGAAATCCCCCAACGTGTTCTTTTCCGACATCATGGCAGAAGATGATGCGTTCTTTGACAAAGCTATCGAAGGCTTCGTTCTGTTCGCCTTCAACCAGGGCGAGGTCTGCACCTGTCCGTCCCGTGCGCTGGTTCAGGAAGACATCTACGAGCCCTTCATGGAACGCGTTATCGAACGGGTAAAGGCCATCAAACACGGTGACCCACGTGACCCCGAAACCATGGTCGGCGCGCAAGCCAGTGTCGCCCAGCAGGAAAAGATCCTGTCCTACTTCACCATCGGTCGCGAAGAAGGTGCCGAGGTTCTGATCGGCGGCGAAGCGGCCAAATTTGACGGTGAACTGGCGGGTGGCAACTACATCCAGCCAACCATCTTCAAGGGTGACAACTCCATGCGGGTGTTCCAGGAAGAAATCTTCGGGCCAGTTGTGTCCGTGACGACGTTCAAGGACGAAGCCGAAGCTTTGGCGATTGCCAATGACACCATGTACGGTCTTGGCGCCGGCGTCTGGTCGCGTGACATGAACACCTGCTACCGCATGGGGCGCGCGATCGAAGCGGGTCGCGTCTGGGTGAACAACTATCACGCTTACCCTGCACACGCTGCATTTGGTGGCTACAAGCAGTCCGGCATCGGTCGCGAAAACCACAAAATGATGCTGGATCATTACCAGCAGACCAAGAACATGCTTGTCAGCTATAATCCAAACAAGCTGGGCTTTTTCTAGGTTATTTTCAGCCCCCGCCTTTGTGCGGGGGCTGTCTCTACGACTATTTTGATCGTGCTGTCTTGCGCCCGAAAACAGGGTTCCGATCTTCATTTTGGCCTTTGTGGTCAGGATGCTCCGCTACTCAGACGTGAGGGTTCTGTCTGGACTATCCGTGCAACAGCGTTTCAATCAGTCGTCTCGAAGTTAGTTCGACCCTTCACTCGAAGTCGTGTTTCACAAGGCATCGATAAGAGAAACCCACCGATTTTAAATCCCGAATGGATATTCGGACCTTTTAGGAGAAGCCATTGGCGCACCCGCAGCGAACGACAGCAAAGTCCGCATACCACCTGTTCGCCATCGCCTCGATTTTGCGCACGCCGCCAATGTCAGCAACGCGCGCTGCTACCGCAGCATCCCGGCCGGTCGGCGGACGGCGGCTGTGGGCCGTACATGTAGCACGGCCAATGTCAGCAACGCGCTGTGGTTCTCACCCACTCATGCCAAGCGCAGAATCGGTCGAAATGGGTCTACCGGCCGTTAGCTGCGCTTTGCGGAAAGGCTTGGTTCCCTGACCTGATTTTGGTAGTCCGGCAACTCGATCGAGCCGTTCTCATAGATCGCTGCCTGCGTCTCGCCATTGTCCCACCGATACAGCAGGCCGATTTCTTCGCCTGTCTTTATACACGTAATGCGGCCGATGGCTTCGGCCGTTAAGCGAACACTTTCATGTTCGGGCATAACTAGCCCCTCTCGTTACACAATTCCTTGGGATCGACGCCGAGAGCATCTGCGATCCTCTCCAGAACATCGAGCGATGCTGAATTCCTAGCGAGTTCGATCTCGCTGATATAGCTGCGATCGACTTCCGCAGCTAAGCCTAGTTGTTCTTGGCTCAATCCTCTGGAATTTCTTAGATTCCGGATATTTAACCCTACTCGTTCTCGAAATTTCATGGCCTGTATTCGGCCAGATCACAAGAACCGCTCTACGGAATATATTCCACAAAACGCGCGCGAGCCTCACAAAGAGCATGCTCGCATATGGTGTAAAGGCAGAGAGTGGCGGTAGGGTAACAATAGTGCAATAATGTAATCAAAAGGCATGAATTGATATGCGGTGCAGATTCATCAGGAATTGGCTCGGCGGGGTCGCTATGGCTTTGCTTTCAACCGTGGCTCCACAAGCGGCGAAAGCCTATCAGGTGGACTGCGCCATTCTGCTTTGCCTGGCCGGTGGGTGGCCCGCGTCAGCAGAATGCGCCCATGCCCGTGCCGTGTTTATCCGCAGGATTACGCCCTGGCCGATTGAGCCGCCGTTGCAAATCTGGCGCTGCCCGATGGGTGTTTCTGAGCCCGCGCCGTTGCAAATTACGGCCCCTAAAATCTGGGAGGCCAGCTACCGAAATGGTCAGGCACTCGGCGAAGTCATTCTGGCTCAGGTGGCTGAAGGCGGTGCCGATATCGACATCAGTGGCTTGGAATTCGATTTCGTGCGCTCGATCCGTGTCTGGGATGTTCGGCACTACAGTCATCGCGAACGCGGTCGCGACGATGATTGCTCTGAGAGTTACAACATGCGCCTCGGGACCTATGGCACACAAGGCGAATTTGGCTGGCAACGCACGACACCATCGGCTGCCCCACAATGGGTTCTGCCGTCACGGCGCTGTTCGTCGTCAAACTGGCGGCGCGGGGTCGGTGTTGAATGGGAGGATCACGAAGGCACCCACGGATATGAGTGGGTGGCCTACTAGGGCTATTCGCCGATGTCCTTCATCCGCTCAGCAATGTCGCCCGCAATACGCTCATACAGGGCGGCTTGCTTGTCCCTAGGAGAGCCAGGCTTCGGGTTCCTTCGGCGGATGCGTTTGGCAAGCCAGAAGAGCAGCCGGGCTGCTGGATCAGACGTCGCATCCGGTTCTGTGGCCGGATACTTATCCTCTAGGGCGACGACGATTTCCTGCGACAGGCTGCGCCGGTTCAGGGTGGCATGTGTTTCCAGACGCTTCTTCAGCGCGGCAGGAAGCAAGAGTTTGAATTGGACCAAGGCTTCATCTTTCATGATTCCATGATGGACAATATTTGTCCTCAATGATATGGACATTTAATGTCCTTTTGTTGAGGTGTAAATATGAAGACAACCCAATTCAAACTGAACCTACCAGCGGACGTGAAAGCCTGGCTTGAAGAAGAGGCCGTGCGGAACTTGCGCTCACAGGGCGCGCAGGTGGTGTCTTGTTTGCGGGCAGCGATGTCGCGGCAAGAAGCCGTGGGTGAGAGGGCTGAAAAATGAGCCCAAGCCATATCCAGTTGATTCCAACCCCAGAGCTCGCGCTTCTCTTCGGTTACAATGAACCGAGCGCGTCCTTCTACGACTTTTGCCGCAGGACTGGCATCGCTCCGGTGCCGGGGCGGCGCGGGTGGTATGACCCGAAGCTCATTCGCGCGCGATTGGATGCTGTTCAGGGCATCAGCGCGGCAGAACGCGAGGCCACTTCGCAACCGAGCCTTGTCGCACAGCGGAGAGCGCGCCGTGCCCAGAAGTAATCTTCCCAAGGGTGTCCACCGTGTCCGGCGCAAGGTTGTGTCGGGGGTTCGCTACCATTTCTATGCCTGGCGGGGCGGCCCCAAATTTTGGGAAGGGACGGCCCCGAACCCGAAAGAACCCGAGTTTTTCCATGCGTTTTCCCAGTGCGGTACGCCGGTGGGCCCGGCTGAATATCTGACGACTCACTTGGTCGACGATTTCCTGTCCAGTGCGTCCTTGCCCAAGGCTGAGCGTTCGAAGGCTGATATCCGCAAATGGCTGGAACTGTTTCGCGAAGAATTCGGTGCAGATCCTGTCGCGATGTTCGAAGAGCGTGCCTCGCGGGGGGAGGTCAACAATTGGCGCAAGAAATGGCTTCATTCGCCTAAGCAACACGACATGGCGGGCACCCATGCCACACGCGTCCTCAATTGGGCGGTGGAGGAGGGAAAGCTGAAAGAGCACCACTGTCACAAGCTCAAGAAGCTCTACCAATCGAACCGCACAGAAATCATCTGGACGAGTGGCGACATCGCCCAGTTCAACAAGCATGCGCCGAAATGGGTGCAGAGAATCCTGACCGCCGGATGCGAAACCGGCTTGCGAGCGGCCGATCTGGTTCAGGTTAAAATGGACCAATTCGAAGACACGCCGCACGGCAAGCGCCTTCGTTTCAGGACCAGTAAGCGTGGGCAAATCGCTTATATCCCGGCCACATCAGCCCTTGAGAAACTGATCGCAGAGACGCCGGAAGGCCAAGAGGTGCTGCTGGTATCAGAGCTTGGCAGGCCTTTGACGGCCCGTTGGGCATCGAACCAGATTACCAAATGGCGGCGTGAAGCGCAGATCCCGCCGTGGATCGATGGTCGAGAGAAGACTTTGTCTGACACGCGCGGGACGGCGGCGACAAGATTGCTGAATGCTGATCTGTCTTTGCGCCAGATTGCGGTGCTGATGGGGTGGTCCGTCCGCTACGCGGCGCAGGTTATCGAGCATTATGCGCAGGTTAGCCCGGACGAAAGCGATGCGGTTTTGCGCAAGCTCAATCGAGCAAAATCACTGTCTCAAGACACAAAATTGTAAACGCCCCTGTAAACGCGGGGCCTCAAACACGGCAAGGAGTGACGCAAGTGCTTGATTTTAAATGGAGGCGAGTACCGGAATCGAACCGGTGTACACGGATTTGCAATCCGCTGCGTCACCACTCCGCCAACTCGCCCCGCGTGGTGTGAGCGACGCGATAGCTTATCCACCTGCCGCGCGCAAGGCTCTGCACAATCCGTTTTGCCGCGTTGCCCCCCTTTGCAATGTATGGCACAGATTGGCGCAGTAAAACCTGAACGGACCAGTTTAGTTGAGATGACTGACTTTACCGCACGCCGCATCATGATGGTCGACACGCAAGTCCGGCCCTCCGACGTCACCAAATTTCCCATCATCGATGCCATGCTGAGTGTCCCGCGCGAGGATTTCGTGCCAACAGCGCTGCGCGAGGCGGCCTATATGGGCGAAAACCTGGAGCTTGGGGCAGGGCGGGTCATGCTGGAGCCGCGGACGCTGGCCAAGATACTCGACGCGCTGGACATTGCGGGTGACGAACTGGTGCTGGATGTGGGGGCGGGCTATGGCTATTCGTCGGCCGTGGTGGCGCGCATGGCTGAGGCCGTCGTCGCGCTAGAAGAAGATGAGGCGATGGCTGCCGACGCGCAGGACGCGTTGATGGAGGCCGGCGCGGACAATGTTGTCCCGCATATCGGCGCACTGGCCGACGGCGCGCCGGATCATGGACCCTACGATGTGATCGTCATTCAGGGCGGTGTCGGCGATGTGCCGCAGGCGCTGCTGGATCAGCTCAAGGACGGAGGGCGGATTGCTGCCCTCTTTGTCGAAGGCGCCCTGGGCGAGGTCCGCATCGGCTACAAACAAGATCAAAAGGTAAGCTGGCGGCGGGCGTTCAACGCTGGCGCACCGGTGATGCGCGGATTTGAGCGCCACAGCGCGTTTCAGTTGTAGTACACTCAGCCGTACAAAAAACCATTGAGGTAGAGCACATGGGACGGAAACAGGAATGGCGAGGCGCGCGTCACTGGGTGTCCGGGCTGGCCGTTGTGGCGGCCCTTGTGGCTGGCAGCGCGCAGGCCACGACGCTCGCGGATGCGCTGATTGGAGCCTACACGCATAGCGGCCTGATCGACCAGAACCGGGCGCTGCTGCGCGCCGCGGACGAAGATGTTGCGATTGCGGGCGCGACCCTCAAGCCGATCATCAACTGGACTGGTGATATCACGCGCCAGCTGGGCGACTCGTCGTCAAGCCAGACGGGTGGGATTTCCAACAGCATTGCGCAGACCACCGTGTCGCTGGGGATCACGGCGACGCTGCAACTGTTTGACGGTGGTGCGGACCGGTCGCGGATCGAGGCGACCAAGGAAACCGTGCTGGCGACGCGTTCGGCCCTTCTGAATGTCGAACAACTGGTGTTGCTGCGTGCGGCCACCGCGTATTTCAACGTGATCCGGCAGCAGGAATTCGTGGCGCTCAGCCAGAACAACCTTCGGCTGCTGCAACAGGAATTCCGCGCGGCACAGGACCGGTTTGATGTGGGCGAGGTGACCCGCACCGACGTGTCGCTGGCCGAAGCTGCCGTTGCGCAGGCGCGCAGCAATCTGGCCGCCGCCGAGCGGGATCTGATCCAGGCGCAGGCCGAATTCACCAACGTTGTGGGCCGTGCGCCGGGCCGTCTGACCGGGCTGCCGCGCCTGCCGCAAGTCGAAACGTCGATCCCGCGCGCGCAATCCGTTGCGGTGCGCACGCATCCCGACCTGATCCAGGCACAACGTCAGGTCGCGGCCAGCGACCTGTTGGCGGTCGCCGCCGGCCAGGACATGAACCCGACCGTTTCGGTCGATGGCAGCCTGTCCGTGAACGAAGAGTTCAGCAGCTCCGACTCCAGCGCCGTGGGCCAGTTCGGGCTCAGCGTGTCCGGCCCGATATATCGCGGTGGGCAGCTGTTTGCAGCAGAACGTCAGGCCTTTGCCAATCGGGACGCGGCGCGCGGCAACCTGCATACTGTCCGGCACGATGTGCAGCAGGATGTGGTCGATGCCATTGCCAATCTTGAGGCGGCGCGGGCCAGCCTTGCGGCCTCCGAACGGCAGATCCGAGCGGCGCGCGTGGCATTCCAGGGCGTACGCGAGGAGGCGACGCTGGGCGCGCGGACCACGCTGGATGTGCTGGACGCCGAACAGGACCTGCTGGATGCGGAAACGAACCGCATTTCTGCGCAGGCCGATCAGTACATCGCGGCTTATTCCGTGCTCGAATCGATGGGCCTGCTGACGGCGGAACGCCTGCGCCTGCCGGTGCAGCTCTATGATCCGACGACCTACTACAATCTCGTCAAGGATGGCCCGGCCAAGCTGTCGGAACAGGGGCGGCAATTGGATCGGATTATCCGGACACTGACACCAGAAGATTAAGGTTTTCCGCATCCTGTTGTGCGACTCTCTTCCAACATGTAGACTTTGTGCCGAGGTGAGAGTGGTAGTAGCATGTCCGACCCCATGACAAATGCGGAGGTGGAAGACGTCTTGTCGTCGATCCGCCGACTGGTTTCAGATGACAAACCGGCAGAGCCGGAACCGGAGGCACCTGCCGCGCCGGACCGGTTGGTTTTGACGCCGTCACTGCGCGTTCCAGAGGATGAGGTTTCGTCGGATGACGTGGCAGAAGAGGCCGACGTTCTACCCGATACGGACCCTTACGCGCTGACCGACTTCATCACGGAAAACCGAGATGCGCCGTCTGATGATACGCCGGAGCCGGAGCCAGAGACCAGAGAGGACCTCTGGGTGAACCCCGAAACCCTTTCGAGCTTTGTGCGGCATGGGCAGGACCTGCGGCACAGCATTGATGATGACGATGCGGCCGAAGAAGACACTGCAGAGTTGGAAGTTGACGCCGCCTGGCCACCATCTGACGCCGAAGATGAAGCGCATTACGTCGCGGACGCAGATGAAGATGAAACAGACGATCTGGCGACCGATGAGGCGGCAGAGCCCGACACCCGCACCGCAGACGCGCACAGGCACGACCGCACAGCCCAATCCCTGAGCGAGAAAATCGCGACGCTGGAGACGCTGGTGGCTGGTCGCACCGATGAATGGGAGCCCGATGACCCCGGTGCCGACGCCTATGCCGGGACCGAAGCGCCGACGCTGGCCTGGGAAGACGCCGAAACAAACGCGACACCGACCTTTTCGCACCACGCGAAACCAGCCGAAGCCGCCCATGACGTCGAGGCGGAGGATGTTGTCGAAGACGCCGACGCTCAGGTGTTTTCCAGTGACGAGGACGTGCTGGACGAGGACGCGCTGCGTGACCTCGTGGCCGACATCGTCCGCGAAGAATTGCAAGGCGCGTTGGGGGAACGGATCACACGCAATGTGCGCAAACTAGTACGACGTGAAATCCACCGTGCGCTGGCCGCACAAGAGCTCGAATAGCACATGCGCGGTCTGCCGATGCGCTGCAGGCCGATCCGGTGAACACACCTGCGCACTTGTTGCTGGGGGCTGCGGCCTTTGCCCGACCGGGCACCACAAAGGTCCTGATCGCGGCGCTTTTCGGTGCGCTCGCACCTGATCTATCGCTTTACCTGATGGCAGGTACCGCGCTGTTTTTGCTGCAGATCCCGCCGCAGATCGTTTTCAATGAGCTGTACTTCTCCGACGCCTGGCAAACCGTGTTTGCCATCGACAATTCGTTCTTTGTCTGGGGTGCGCTGTGCGCCATCGCCGTTTGGCGGCAGACCCCTTGGGCCATTGCATTGACCGGCGCGGCGCTGCTGCACCTCGCTCTGGACATACCGCTGCATCACGATGATGGGCGACCACATTTCTGGCCGCTCACCGGGTGGGTGTTTGAAAGCCCGTACAGCTATTGGGACAGGGACCACGGCGCGATGTGGATTGCACCGGTCGAGGCGCTGGTGGCCATCGCGGCGGCGGCGTGGCTCTGGTGGCGCGGCGTGCCGATATGGGCGCGCGGTACCGCGCTGATCCTGCTGGGCATGGAGATGTGGATCGTCCGCCAGTGGCTGTTCTTTTTCGTAGACAGCTGACGCCGCACAAAGAAAAACGCGCCACTCTGGGCGCGCTTGTCTCATTCTGTCACTGTGGTGTGCGTCAGGCCGCTTCGGCCTGTTGCGCGGCGTTGCGCCGTTCGGACTCCTCGCGGCTCAGAGCGACGGACGTCCGCACGCCCTTGCCCACAAATTCCATCAGCCCCTCGACAACGCGTTCGTTGGGGTCGATGCCCGCGCAGCTCAACACTTCGCGCCCATCGCGCGACCGTGCCCACCGGGCAATCTGCTCGGGACCGTTGCCATATTTCTTGTCGTCGGCAATTGCGTCGTCGAGCGCAGCCAACACAACGGCTGCAAAGAGTTTACGTGCACGGTTGCCTTGTTCGTTGTTAAAGGCTGTGCCGTCAACGAAGTCTTTCATTCGTCGTCCTTCCTTTATTCTTGCTCTTGTGATTTCGGCGTGGCGTTCCTTATGGCGCATCCGCACCGATTCGGATACCCCGAATTTGCATGGCTCCCTTGCGCTCCCCGCATAGCTGTTTGTGTGTACGACACAGTATATCGTTGTCTTGCCGGGTGGCGCTCCCCGAGATATAGGGACCGTCAAACAATGATCAACCTTTTGCCATGGTTTCGCCACATGCCCAAAATCAACGGAAACGAGATACGCCCCGGAAATGTTCTGGAGCATAATGACGGGCTGTGGGCCGCTGTGAAGGTGGATCACGTCAAGCCCGGCAAGGGCGGTGCCTTTGCCCAGGTGGAGATGCGCAACCTGCGCAACGGCTCCAAACTGAACGAACGGTTCCGCAGCGCCGACAAGGTGGAGCGGGTGCGGCTCGAGCAGAAGGATCAGCAGTTTCTCTACGAAGATGACGGTATGCTGATGTTCATGGACTCCGAGACTTACGAGCAGATCAGCCTGCCCGCCGAACTGCTCGGTGACCGCCGCCCGTTCTTGCAGGACGGCATGACCATCGTGGTGGAATTCTACGAGGAAGAAGCGCTGAACGCGACCGTCCCGCAAAAGGTGGTCTGCAAGATCGTGGAGACCGAGCCGGTGGTCAAAGGGCAGACGGCGGCGAATTCCTTCAAGCCCGCGATCCTCGACAATGGCGTCAAGGTCATGGTGCCGCCCTTTGTCGGGCCCGACGAGGACATCGTGGTGAATACCGAAACGATGGAATATTCCGAACGGGCGTAGCCGTTTTCCGGCGCGGAAAACGCAAAGAAACCGGCGCGGTTTCAGGGTGTATGTTTCAACCGAGGCGCATCAAAATCCGCGTCGGATTTTGACCGGAAACTGCGTCAGTTTCCGCCTACGTCCCAGGTTACGCGCGCGTCGCCCGCCTGCATCTCGGGCTGGGCGCGGTCAAACCGCAGATGCGCAATGCCACGTCCACCGGCCTGCGAATAAAGTGTGCCGACCACCTTGTCGCCCGCCATGATATCCGTGCCCGGCGCGACCGCTCCGGTAACACCAACCTGAGCCAAACCTTTGCGCAGGGTCGTCTTGTGTTTCATCCGCGCGGTGACTTCCTGTCCGACATAGCAGCCTTTGCGGAAATCAACGCCGTTCAGCGCCTCGAACCCCGCCTCGAGGATGTAGCTGTCGGGTGTCAACTCCACCCCAGTCTCCGGCACGACCTCGGCCACGCGCAACGCCGTCCAGTCAACATCCGTCTCGGGCGCGGGTTCCGCACGGTAGGCGCGCCAGCCCAGCGTTGCATGGCGCGGGTCGGCCAAGCCGTCCGCAGGTACGGCATCAACCCCCCGGTGCACATACAGCCCACTGTCGGCAATGGTCACATCGGCGCGCAGTTTGTACAAACTCAGCCGCTGCATCAGCCCCGGGGCAAGCTCGCTGGCCACATCCATCAGAACATCCTCACCGTCCGCCGCCAGAAAGAAATCCGCAAGGTATTTCCCCTGCGGCGTCAGCAGAGCGGCATAGACCAACCCGTCGGTGACTTTGTTCACGTCGTTGGTGACAAGCCCTTGCAAAAACGTACCAACATCGGCACCCGAGAGGCGTAACACCGTGCGGTCTGACATCACCGAATTCCTTTCCTGCTCCTGATGGTGATATAGCAGGCCCCGCCCAAAGCAAAAGAGGCTGCCCCGTGCGCGCTCCGATCTCGGTTGTGATCCCCACATTGAACGCCGCGGCGTCCCTGTCGGACACGCTGGAGGCGTTGGTGGAGGGGTTGGACGCCGGGCTGGTGACCGAGCTGATTGTCAGCGATGGCGGGTCGACCGACGACACCACAGTGCTGGCCGAGGCCTGGGGCGCAAACGTGATCGAGGGCGCGGCGTCGCGCGGGGGGCAGCTGCGGCGAGGGTGTGCGGCGGCACGGGCGCCCTGGCTGCTGATACTGCATGCGGACACGCGCCTTGCACCGGGCTGGACCGAGGCTGCGCGCGCGCATCTTCAGACCAACGAAGCGGGATATTTCCGGCTGCGGTTTGATCGTGGCGGGCGCTGGGTTGCGGCATGGGCCAATCGCAGGGCGCAGTGGTTTGGTCTGCCTTACGGTGATCAGGGGCTGCTGGTGCCGCGCACGCTCTATGACAGGGTCGGCGGCTATCGGGATATTCCGTTGATGGAGGATGTGGCGCTTGTACGTGCCTTGCGCGGCCAGTTGCGCCCCATCGATGCGGTGGCCACGACCAGTGCCGCGCGCTACCGGGGCGAAGGCTGGGTCAGGCGCGGCGCGCGCAATCTGTGGCTGCTGGCGCAATTCATGGCCGGGGCCGACCCGGAGCGGTTGGCGCAGCGCTACAGGCGCTAGACGTTGCCAAAAAGCCGCGCGCGGATGCGGGTGATCAGGCCGGGCGTAATCTCGTGCGCCTGACCATCGCCGGGCTTGAGCGCGCGCGCGATCTTGGCGTCGACCACCGTCTTGCCATCGCGGAATTGCAGCCGGTAGAGGTCGGCATAAATGCCGCCGCGCTCCAGCAGCACTTCATGCGTGCCTTCGTCCTGGACCTCGCCCCGGTCCATCACCACGATCTTGTCGGCCTCGCGGATGGTGGACAGGCGGTGCGCGATCACCAGCGTCGTGCGCCCTGCCGACAGTCTGTCGAGTGCGGTTTGCACGACCTTTTCCGATTGCGCATCCAGCGCCGATGTCGCCTCGTCCAGCAGCAGGATGGGTGTGTCACGCAAGAGCGCGCGGGCAATCACCACCCGCTGACGCTGACCGCCTGACAGGGCAGAGCCGCGCGGGCCCACGCGCGTGTCCAACCCGTCGGGTAGGGCATCGACAAAGTCCGACACATGGGCTGCATCCAGCACCGCGCGCAGTTGCGTGTCGTCGACGTCCTGACGGCCCAGCAGGATGTTTTCGCGCAGCGTCTCGTCAAAGAGCAGCGCCTCTTGTGTCACGACAGAATAGAGGCCGCGCAGCTCGGCCAGGTCCATTTCGGTCGTCTCGACACCGCCTACGCGCACCGACCCTTCCTGTGGGTCCACCAGCCGGGTGAGCAGGTTGAAGATCGTCGATTTGCCCGCGCCGGATGCCCCGACCAGCGCGGTGGTCTTGCCCGCCTCGGCCACCACGCTCAGATGCCGCAGCACCTGCGTGTCGCCATAGGTCAGCGATACGTCGTCGAGCACGATGTCGAGGTCCTCCACAGGACGGCTTACCGGTGCCGGCGGCGAGGTCAGCATCAGCGGCGCATCGAGCAATTCCTTGACCCGTTCGATCGCAGCCGCCGCCGTTTGCCACAGTCCGACGATGCCACCCAAGCGGCGCAGCGGGTCAAAGGCGAACCCCATGGCGGTAAAGAACGTCATGAACTGGCCGATGGTCTTGTCGCCCGAGATAATCTCGGACCCGCCATAGAGGATGACCGCCATGAACCCCACGCCAGAGATGATGTCGATCATCGCCGGGATCGCGGCCCCGCCAAAGGCGGCACGCGTTTCGGTCCGGATGAAACGGCGGGTGAGGGTGCGGTACTGGTCGGACTGGTAATCCTCCAGCGCGTTCAGCTTGATCTGGACGATGCCGTGAAACACCTCGTCCAGACGCGTCGACAGGTACGCGCCCAGATCACGCGCCGTGCGCGCATAGCGACGCACATAGCGTTGCGCGGCCGAGGCGGGCAGGACCAGAACGGGGATGCCAATGCAGGCCAGCAGGGCCCAGACCGGGTCAACGCTGATCGCCACACCAAAGAGCACGAACAGCCCGATCAGATCGCGCCCGGCACCCGTGATGATCGCACGCCAGACATCGCCGACAGCGCCCACATCCGCTTGCACCCGCTGGATCAGAAAGCCGGGCGGGTGCTGCTGATGAAAGGCACCATCCTGCAACATCATGCGGTCCAGCAGGTCAAACCGCAGCGCGGCAGAGGTGCGCAGCGCCACCTGGGTCAGAATGACCTTTTGCACGACGGACGAAAACGCCCGCACGATAAAGATGGTGATGACCATGATGCCGACCCAGATCAGCATTTGCCCGTCACCGGCCACGAACACATCGTCGAACATCGGCTGCATCAGGTAGCTCAGCGCGCCCAGCATCGACCCTTCGAGGATCATGAAGCAGACGGCGATCGACATCAGCCCGATATGCCGCTTGAGGTAGCCGTGCCACAGCCAGCGCAACAGCGGGCCGGAGGCTGCCATGGGTGTATCTGGGGCTTCGGGAGTGCTCACGGGGTGGGACAAGGGCGCTGTGGCCATGCTCCGATAAATGACATGAGCGACACTGATAGCTTGTGTGACCGGTTGGGGCAAGGAGCGGCAGCTGCCGATTGACGCCACGTGGCGGCGCGCTAGGGTGCCGGGGAGTACAGCAGACCGGATCTTCCCTCATGTCCCAATCCCCCATCGCCCTGCAGGGGCGCGAGTATCTTGCCATTCCGGGCCCATCGGTAATGCCGGATGCGGTTTTGCGTGCGATGCACCGGGCCGCGCCCAACATCTACGAAGGCGCGCTGGTCGAGATGGCGGCGGGCATCGTGCCGGACCTGCGCGCGGTGGCGCGCACTTCGGGGCATGTCGCGATGTATATCGGCAACGGCCACGCCGCGTGGGAGGCCGCACTGGCCAACACCATCGCGCCCGGTGATCTGGTGCTGGTGCCCGCGACGGGCCGGTTCGGGCACGGCTGGGCGGACATGGCCCAAGGCCTCGGGGCGGAGACTCAGATCATCGATTTCGGCAAGTCGTCCCCGGTCGATCCGGGCCGCGTGGCCGAGGCGCTGCGCGCAGACACCGCCCACCGGATCAAGGCGGTGCTTGCGGTGCATGTGGACACATCCACCTCTATCCTGAACGATATCAGTGCTCTGCGCGACGTTCTGGATGCAGAAGGCCACCCTGCGCTGCTGATGGCCGACTGTATCGCGTCGCTGGGCTGTGACCGGTTCGAGATGGACGCTTGGGGTGTCGATGTCATGGTGACAGGCTGCCAAAAAGGGCTGATGGTACCGCCGGGCATGGCGTTCGTGTTCTTTAACGACAAGGCGGCAGAGGCGCGCGCCGCGATGCCGCGCGTCAGCCGCTACTGGGACTGGACGCCGCGTGCCAACCCGCAAGAGTTTTATCAGTACTGGAACGGGACGGCGCCCACACACCACCTGCATGGCCTCCGCGTCGCGCTCGACATGATCCACGACGAGGGGATCGAGGCGATCTGGGCCCGGCACGATGTGCTGGCCCGCGCCATTTGGGCGGCGTGCGACCGCTGGGGCGAAGGTGGCGCCTTGGCGATGAACGTGGCCGACCCGGCGCATCGGAGTACGGCTGTGACAGCGCTGCGCCTGCCCAGCCCGCAGGGCACTGCCCTGCGGCGCTGGGTCGAAGGCAATCTGGGTCTGACGCTTGGCATTGGCCTTGGCATGGCGACGCCGGGTGATCCGGCGGCGGATGCGTTTTTCCGACTGGGCCATATGGGCCATGTGAACGGGCAGATGGTACTGGGCTTGCTCGGCGGGATCGAGGCGGGGCTGACCGCGCTGGACGTCCCCAAAGGTGCTGGTGCTGTCGAGGCGGCAGCGGCAGTGATCGCGGCGGGCTGACTAGACCTGCTTGCCCCGGCGGATCGAGGCTGCCTGCCGTGCGGCGGCCCAGACGCGCATCCGGTCCATCAGATGATTGACCCCCAGCGCCAGTAGCACGGCAGCAATGAAACCCCAGATCGCCCAGATGGCGACCAGGATCCAGGTGATGTTGACGCCGAACATGACGATGCAGGCGTTGGTGTAGTTGGGCGCCTTGCCCTGTGTCCGATCATCCATTGCGGCCTCACGCGATGCTGGTTGTCGCAGACTATAGTGCGACACAATGTCCTGTCATCTCGATTCCGCGTGAGCGAGCGCGTCGGCCAGCGCGGGCGGCAACGCGGCGGCAAAGGCGTCCAGATCGGCGTCGGTGCCGCAACTGACACGTATGCACCGGTTCTGTGGCGCAGCGAATGGCATGCGGACAAAGATGTCGCGCGCAATCAGGCCGTCCAGAACCGCCTTGGCAAAGCTGCCGTCTCGCCCGCAGTCGATCGCAACAAAATTCGCGGCAGAGGGCAGTGGGGTGAGACCGTTATGCCTTGCGATCTCTGCGATCCGGTCCCGGGCGGTTTCGATCCTGTGCAGGACGTCTTGCAGGTGCGCCTGGTCCTGCAGTGCCGCCAGCGCTGCGGCCTGGGCGGCGCGGTTCATGCCAAAGTGGTTGCGCACCTTGTTGAAGGCCGCGATCAGCGACGCTTCGCCCATCGCGTACCCAACGCGCGCCCCGGCAAGACCGTAGACTTTGGAAAAGGTGCGCAGCCGGATCACGCGCGGATCATCGACCGGGATGTCGGGACGTGCCGCGGCCGGGGCGCAATCGGCGTAAGCCTCGTCGAGGACCAGCAGCGTGCCTGTGGGCAGATCGTTCAGCGCCGCGACGATGTCGGCACCGCTGTGCCAACTGCCCATCGGATTGTCGGGATTGGCGAGGTAGACCAGCTTGGCGTTTACCTCCGCCGCGCGGGCGCACAGGGCAACCAGATCCTCGTGATCGTCGCGGTAAGGCACCTTGTGCAGATCGCCACCGTAACCTGCCACGTGGTAGTTGAAGGTCGGGTAGGCACCGTCGGATGTGACAACCGCATCGCTCGGCCCCACAAACAGGCGCACGAGATATCCCAGCAGCCCGTCGATCCCCTCGCCAACCATGATGTTGTCGGCGCTGATGTGGTGATGCGCGGCGAGTGCGGCGCGCAAGTCATGGCTTTCGGGGTCGCCGTAGTTCCAGATGTCTGTGCCCGACATGGCGGCGATGGCCTTGGGCGAGGGGCCAAAGACGCTTTCGTTCGCCCCGAGACGTGCCTGAAACGGGCGGGCGCGGGCACGCTCCTGCGTTTCGGGGCCGACAAAAGGCACGGTGGAGGGCAGGCTGGCGGCAAGCGGGGTCAGGCGGTGCGTCGTCATGGGCGCAGAGGTACCGCGTGCGCCCGGCTGCGGCAAGAACGGCTGCCGTCACGTTTCGCTGGCATAGGGCGGTGCTTTGCGCTTGTCTGGCGCAAAGAGGAGCGGCCCATGACCGAAGCGCGCGTAACCGTCACGTCCGAAAACCACATCGCCCATGTGCAACTGTCCCGGCCCGACAAGATGAATGCGGTGGATCAGGCGATGATCGACGCCGTGATCGCAGCCGGGCAGGAGGTCGCCGCGTCGGACGCGCGGGTCTGTGTGCTGTCGGGGCAGGGCAAGGGGTTTTGTGCCGGGATCGACATCGGCGGTCTGGGCGCGATGATCGGCAAGGATCCCAACGGCTTGCTGATGCCGCGCAGCCACGGAGACGGGACGACCAACCAGTGGCAGGAGGTCGCAATGGTCTGGGCGCGCCTGCCGCAGCCGGTGATCGCGGCGGTACACGGGGTGTGTTTTGGCGCCGGCATGCAGCTGGCGCTGGGGGCGGACATCCGGATTGCGGCGCGCGATGCGCGATTTGCCGTGATGGAGATGAAGTGGGGTATCGTGCCGGACATGGGCGGCATGGTGCTGCTGCCGCGCCTCGTGCGGTCGGACGTGCTGCGGCGGTTGACCTACACGGCGGAGCCGGTCCCGGCAGAGAAGGCAGAGGCCTGGGGGCTGGTGACAGAGCTTGCTGACGATCCGCTTGCGGCGGCCATGACCTTGGCCGAGGCACTGACGCTGAAGTCACCAACGGCCTTACGCGCGGCCAAAGCGCTGATCGGGTATGCGGAGACGCATGGCGCGGACGAGGTCCTGCTTGAGGAGAGCCGGGTGCAGGCCGGGTTGATGGGCACGCCGGAGCAGATGGAGGTTGTCGCCGCAACCTTCGCCAAGCGCGCGCCTGTGTTCAAGTGATCCAGAGGACGCTGCGCGACGCGATTCATTTTTGCTGATGAGGGGTTCCACCCCTCAAACTCCTCGTCCGTATTTTCAAAGAGAAGAAGGGCTACAGGTCAAGCCGGTCCTGTGCTTCTTCTCTTTCCAAATACGGACTGCGATGAGTGTTGCCGCAAGCCTAGCGGTTGTCAGAGTTCCTTCAGTCGCGTGAGCGCCTCTTGCAGCTTGGTTTCTTCGTCTTCGCGCAGGGCGAGGTTGGCCTTGGTCTCTTCGACCACTTCGGCGGGGGCGCTGGCGGCGAATTTTGGGTTTTTCAGGCGTCCGCGCAGGCCGCCGAGTTCCTTTGCGAGTTTGCCCACGGTTTTTTCCAGCCTCGCGATTTCTTCGTCCACGTCGATGACGTCGGCCAGTGGCAGGCCGAACGTGCCGCCGGTGATCGCGAGGGCGACGGTGCCTTTGGGGAAGTCGTCGACGTCGGTGAGCGACTCCAGTCGGGCGAAGCGGTGGATGAGCGCTTTGTTGCGGTCGTAGGCGGCTTTGGCTTGGCTCTCGAAGCCTTTGACGACGCAAGGCACGTAGGCGCCGGCGGGGACGTGCATCTGGGCGCGGGCGGAGCGGATGGCTTCGATCAGCTTGATGACCCAGTTAAGCTCGGCATCGGCGTCGGGGTCGACCAGATCGGTGGTGTAGGTGGGCCAGTCGGCGTGGATCAGGCGTTTGGGGCGCGGCTTTTGGCCCCACAGTTCTTCGGTGATGAAGGGCATGATCGGGTGCAGCAGGATCAGGCATTGGTCGAGCGCCCAGGCGTAGGTCGCTTTGGTTTCCTCGATGTCTTCTGGCGTGCCTTCGTCGAAGATCGGCTTGGTGAACTCGAGATACCAGTCGCAGAAAGTATTCCAGGTGAAGGCGTAGAGCGCGCTGGCCGCGTCGTTGAAGCGGTAGTCGGTGAGGGCCTGATCGACGGTTTCGCGGGTCTTGGCGAGTTCGCCTTTGATCCAGCGGTTGAGTGGGTGTTTTGTCTCAGGGACATCTGAGCTGTGGGGCAGGTCGAAGACGCCGCGCATGTCGCCGTAGCTGGCGGCGTTCCAGAGCTTGGTGCCGAAGTTGCGGTAACCTGCGATGCGTTGCGTGTCGAGTTTGAGCGTGCCGCCGAGCGAGGCCATCGCGGCGGAGGCAAAGCGCAGGGCGTCGGCGCCGTATTCCTCGATCAGGTCGAGCGGGTCGATGACGTTGCCGGTGGATTTCGACATCTTCTTGCCCTTGGCATCGCGGACGAGGCCGTGGAGGTAGACGGTGTCGAAGGGCACTTTGTCGGTGACCGCCAGTTGCATCATCATCATCCGGGCGACCCAGAAGAACAGGATGTCCTGACCGGTGATGAGGTCGGAGGTGGGGAAGTATTTTTTCAGCTCGTCCGTGTCCTCGGGCCAGCCGAGGGTGCCAATTGGCCAGAGGCCGGAGGAGAACCAGGTGTCCAGGACGTCGGGGTCACGGTAGAGGAAAATAGGATCAATATCTGTCGCGTGATCATCGGCGCGTTCTATAGCTTCCTTCTCATCCGCGCTTTCGCCAGCAACAGTCAACGGGTATTTTGAATGCTCGTCATAGTATTGTTGCGCTTTCGTCTGTGCTTCTTCGAAAGTTGAACCGCAGAAGCTCGCTGGGTTACTCCAGTCTTCTGCTTCACCCTTAGCATATCCTGCTTCTTGGACCGATTTCAGACTTGGCCCATACCAAACAGGTATCTGGTGACCCCACCACAGTTGGCGTGAGATGCACCAGGGTTCGATGTTCTCGAGCCAGTGGTAATAGACCTTTTCCCCGCTCTCGGGCAGGATTTTGACATCACCGTTTTTGACCGCGTCCAGCGCGGGACCGACGATCTTGGCGGTGTCGACGAACCATTGGTCGGTGAGCAGGGGTTCGATGACGACCTTTGAGCGGTCGCCGAAGGGTTGCATGATGGGTTTGTTTTCGACCATCGGGATGGTGGGCAGATTGCCCACCCTACGGTCAGCCTGCGCGTCGTAGTCGGGGTTGGGGATCATGACCGCGTTGCCTTCGGCGGTGATGTCTTCGACGACCCGCGCGCGGGCCTCGAACCGGTCGAGGCCGCGATAGGCGTCGGGGACCAGGTTCATGGCGGCGATCATCGCCTCGTCAAACTCCTGCTCTCCGTTCGCGATGGCTTGGGCCACTGCGGCCTCTTCGGCGTAAGGTTTGCCGTCGGCGCGCATCGCGGCCTTCGTGTCCATCAGGTTGTACATCGGGATGTTGCCGCGCTTGGCGACGAGGTAGTCGTTGAAGTCGTGCGCGCCGGTGATCTTGACCGCGCCCGAGCCGAAGTCTGGGTCGGGGTATTCGTCGGTGATGATCGGGATCAGGCGGCGGTGCTCTTTTGGCCCGACGGGGATTTCGCAGAGTTTTCCGACGATTGGTGCATAACGCTCATCCGATGGATGCACGGCAACCGCGCCATCGCCCAGCATGGTTTCGGGGCGTGTGGTGGCGATGGAGATATAGTCCCGCACCTCCTCCAGCACGACATTCCCGTCCTCGTCCTTTTCGACATAGGTATAGGTCTCACCAACCGCGAGCGGATACTTGAAGTGCCACATGTGCCCCGGCACTTCGATATTCTCGACCTCCAGATCCGAGATGGCGGTCTCAAAGTGCGGATCCCAGTTGACCAGCCGCTTGCCGCGGTAGATCAGGCCCTGATTGTACATCTCGACAAAGACCTTGATGACCGCGTCGTGAAAGTTCCCTTCCTCCCCCGAAGGCGCGCCGGGCGCGCCGGACATGGTGAAGGCCTCGCGCGACCAGTCGCAGCTGGCGCCAAGCCGCTTGAGCTGGTCGCGGATCGTGCCGCCGCTTTCGGCCTTCCATTCCCAGACCTTTGCGGTGAACGCCTCGCGGCCCAGTTCGGTGCGGGTCGGCTGCTGGGTCTCGGCCAGACGCCGTTCAACGACCATCTGGGTGGCGATGCCGGCGTGGTCCGTGCCGGGCTGCCAGAGCGTGTCAAAGCCGCGCATCCGGTGCCAGCGCACCAGAATGTCCTGCAGCGTGTTGTTGAATGCGTGGCCCATATGCAGAACGCCGGTAACGTTGGGCGGGGGGATCATCACGCAATAGCTGTCGTCGCGCGACGCGTTCGCGCCGGCCTCGAAACACCCGGCCTCTTCCCAGTCCGCGTAAATGCGCGCCTCGGCCTCTTTTGCGTTGAATTTTCCCAGCGCCATCGGCCTGATCCCTCTTGCAGTGTTGCGCCGTCAGATAGCGAAGGGGCGGGGGCGGGGCAATAAGGCGTTTTTGGTCGCCCGCGCGCCGCCTTCGGCTCTGGACACCGGGGCCGCACCCGCTAGGTTCGCGCGTAACAAACGCGTCCCCTGTATTTGAGGAGCCTCCCATGGAAAAATTCGGCAAGAGCCAGCCCGTGACCCGCCGCGAAGACATCCGGTTCCTGACCGGGGAGGGGCGCTATGTGGACGACATCGCACCCGCAAATGCCTACCAGGCCTTTGTCTTCCGTTCGCCGGTGGCACATGGCGTGATTACGACGCTGGATGTGTCCGAGGCGCGCGCCGCCGAGGGTGTGCGGGCCGTCTATACGATCGAGGATCTCGAAGCGGGCGGCCTCAATGTCGGTATGCGCGCAGCGCTGGTCAAGAACCGGGACGGCTCAAGTGGTGCAGCACCGGAACGGCCGATGCTGGCACGCGGTCGCGTGCGGTTCGTGGGCGAGCCGGTGGCGCTGATCGTGGCGGAGACGCTGACGCAGGCCCGGGATGCCGCTGAACTGATCGTGTTCGATTATGATGAACTGCCCGCCAAGATGGACATGACCGCTGGCGGCGAAGCACTGCACGAGGCGGCACCCGACAATGTGGCCTATGACTGGGCCATGGGGGACGAGGATGCGACAACAGCCGCGTTTGACGCAGCGGCGCAGATTGTATCGCTCGAGGTGGGCGACAACCGGATCATCGTGAATTCGATGGAACCGCGAGGCTGCTATGCCGAGATGGAGGGCGACCGGCTGCACGTTGCGATCAACGGGCAGGGCGTATGGGGCCCCAAGGACCAGATCGCCGAGGCCTTTGGCGTTGACCCGGAAATGGTGCGCGTGACAAACCCGGACACCGGCGGCGGGTTTGGCATGAAAGGGATGATGTATCCCGAGAATTTCCTCGTCCCCTTTGCCGCGCGCGCCCTGCGTCACCCGGTGCGGTGGATGTCGGAGCGGACCGAGGCGATGCTGTCGGACAATGCGGGGCGTGACCTGACGACCCTGGCCGAGCTGGCCTTTGACGCCGATGGCCGCATCACCGCCTATCGCAGCCATATCAAGGCGAACATGGGTGCGTATAACTCGCAATTCGCGCAAGCGATCCAGACGCAGCTCTATTCCCGTGTGCTGACAGGGGTTTATGACATTCAGACGATCTTTATGCGGTCCGAAGGGTTCTTTACCAACACCACGCAGGTCGATGCCTACCGCGGGGCCGGGCGGCCCGAGGCGATCTACACGCTGGAGCGGGTGATGGACCGCGCGGCGCGCGAACTGGGGATGGATCCGTTGAAGTTGCGGCGGCGCAACTTCATCAAACCGGATCAATTTCCATACGCCACGCCCGTCGGCGAAACTTACGATGTGGGCGATTTTGACAAGGTGCTGCGGCGCACCGAGGCGGAGGCTGATCTGTCCGGCTTCGCCGCGCGCAAGGCGGCGGATGAAGCCGCTGGGCGGATGCGGGGCCTTGGGCTCTGCTATTACATCGAAAGCATCCTGGGCGATCCGGCGGAGACGACGAAGGTGGAGTTTGCCGAAGGTGGCCGCGTGCAGATTTATGTGGGCACGCAGTCGAACGGGCAGGGGCACGAGACGGTCTATGCCCAGTTCCTGAGCGACCAGACCGGTGTGCCGGTCGATATGATCGACGTCATCCAGGGCGACAGCGACCGGATCAAGGAAGGCGGCGGCACGGGTGGGTCCCGGTCGGTCACCGTGCAGAACAACGCGACACTGGCGACCGTCGGCGCGATGATCGAAGGGTTTGCAGCGTTTCTGAGCGAAGAGAGCGGCGTGCCCGCGTCCCAGATCAGCTTTGATGACGAACGCTTCCGGGTCGAGGGTACTAACCTGACGCCCACAATGATCGAAGTGGCGGAGATGGCGCGCGAAGCGGGCCGCGACGACCTGATGGTGCATGAACGTCGCGCCAAGCTGGAAGCGCGCAGTTTTCCCAATGGCTGCCATGTTTCAGAGGTCGTGATTGACCCAGACACCGGCGTATGTTCGGTGGATCGCTACACGGTCGTTGACGATTTTGGCAACCTTATCAACCCGATGCTGGCCGAAGGTCAGGTGCATGGCGGTGTTGTGCAAGGCATCGGCCAGGCACTGACCGAGCATGTGCAGTTCGACGAGGATGGGCAATTGCTCACGGCAACGTTCATGGATTATGCCTTGCCGCGTGCCGGCGACGTTCCCATGATTGGGTTTACGTCCGAACCCGTGCCGTCGACGGCCAACATCATGGGGATGAAAGGCTGCGGCGAAGCGGGTACGGTCGGAGCGTTGGCTGCGGTGTCCAACGCGGTGCAGGACGCGCTATGGGAGCGTGGCGTGCGCCAGGCGGATATGCCTTTCACGCCGCGACGCGTTTGGGAACTGTTGTCGCATGGTGCTATCGCGGCTGAATAGACGCATTGCCCACTGGCTGCAGGGGCGCTTTGGCAAGGGTCTGCCGGAGGTGGCCCCGCCTGTGCGCGGCCAGACCATCCATGTGATCATCATCGACGGGACCATGTCCACGCTCGAGGCCGGTGAGGAAACGAATGCCGGCCTGACCGCCAAGCTGCTGCACGAGATGGGTTCGGAGGTGTCGGTTTATTACGAGCCGGGCCTGCAATGGTCGCATTGGCGGCGGGCGGGAGACGTGATCTTTGGCCGCGGGATCAACCGGCAGATCAGGCGCGCCTATGGCTACCTTGCCTCCCGCTACCGGCCCGGAGATCAGATTTACCTGATGGGGTATTCGCGCGGGGCCTATGCGATCCGGTCGCTGGCGGGTGTGATTGACCGGGTGGGGCTGCTGCGCGCCGAACACGCGACCGAACGCAACATTCGCAACATCTACCGGCACTATGAATGCACGCCGGACAGCGCCGCGGCGCGCACAATGGCCGAGAACACCTGCCACGAGGCGGTGGAGGTCGAGATGATCGGCGTTTGGGACACGGTCAAGTCGCTGGGTCTGAACATGCCGGTGTTGTGGCGGCTGAGCGCACCACGGCACGCGTTTCACAACCACCATCTGGGCAAGTCGGTCAAACGCGGCTTTCACGCGCTGGCGCGGAACGAGACGCGCGTGGCCTATGCGCCGGTGATGTGGGACACGACCGACGATTGGGACGGGCATCTGGTGCAGATGTGGTTCCGGGGCACTCATGGCGATGTCGGGGGGCAGCTGGCGCATCGCAATTGGGCGCGCCCGTTGTCGAATATTCCGCTTGTCTGGATGCTGGAACAGGCGGAATGCTGCGGCTTGCCGCTGCCCGAGGGGTGGGCGGAGCGTTACGCGCAGGACCCGGGCGCGCCGTCAATCGGGACATTTGCCGGATTTGGCCGATGGTTCATCACCCGCCGCGCCCGCAAGATCGGGCTGGATCCGTCAGAGCGTGTGCACCCGAGTGTGGCGCAGGCACCCCCACCGATGACGTGGGGCGACCGGCTGTCGCGGTTGCGACGCGGGGCCGATGCCGCGTGATCAGTAGATGTAGCGGATCTGGTCCGTCCAGTAACGCTCAACCCGTTTGAGCGAGCTGGTGATGTCGGTGATCCCTTCGGGACCCAGCACACCCTTGGCCTGCAACCCTTCGGCATGGCGCTCGAACAGTTCTGACACCACGGACCGGATGTGCCGCCCCTTTTCCGTCAGACGCACACGGACCGACCGACGGTCGATCTCGCAACGCTGGTGGTGCATGTACCCCATCTCCACCAGCTTCTTGAGGTTGTAGCTGACATTGGAGCCCTGGTAATAGCCGCGGCTCTTCAACTCGCCCGCCGTGACCTCATTGTCGCCGATGTTGAACAGGAGCAGCGCCTGGACGGCGTTGATCTCCAGCACGCCGACGCGCTCGAACTCGTCCTTGATCACATCCAGCAGCAACCGGTGCAGCCGCTCGACCAGCGACAGCGCCTCGAGATAGGCGACCATAAAGCTGCGGTCGCCACCCCCGTCCGGGGTGCCGAGAGGATTCTGTATCGGGTCTTGAAGGCTCATCCGATGGCTCCGACTCATTCTGCTCAGGTTTCAAAATGAGGGGGATTCGGAAATTTTCGGTTAAAGGCTCAAGGCTTTGATTTTACTTCTGAAACACCATGGAGATGTCGGAAATCATATCTGCGAACGGCTCTGGAGCGGGGGTCTGGCCGGTCACCCACTGGTACAAATCCTGATCATTCTCGCTGAGCAGCGAATCATAAAGTGCCAGGCGCGCGTCGGACATGCCCGCCAGTTCGGCCTGCGCGTAGGCCGACAGGATCAGGTCCATCTCCTTGATCCCGCGGCGCATCGACCGCATGTGCAGTCGCTTAATCGCATGTTCGCGCGGCTCATCAGCCATCGGTGGCCTCGTTCATCGCCGCGCGCAGACGCTTTTCCAGGCGCCCCACCTGTTCGGCGCGCTTGAGCAGATCTGCACGCAGATCGCGCATCTCGACCATCAGGTCGCGCACGGTGTCGTTCACGGGCGTTGCATCCACCGGCGCATCCACGCCTTCGCCCTCACCGGTGATCAGCCACATCATCGACACGTTCAAAATTCCGGCCATCATCGACAGCCGGTTGGCCCGCGGCTCGCTCAGGTCGTTCTCCCAACCACGCACGGTCGACAGGCGCACGCCCAGCCGCTTGGCCAGCTGTTTCTGGGTCATGCCGGCCTGTTCGCGCGCGCCTGCGACGCGGTCTCCGAACGTGGCGGCGTCCTCGCTGTACCAGTCCTGCATATCTTCCATGGGGCCTCTCCTTGGCTGAATGTGCGGTTGATCGGTTGCGGTCGCGTGCGTATCACGGCCTCGGATAAACGTCTAACCTGCCGAGGCCCACCATGACATTCCTTTCCGCGACACTCGACCGCGTCAAACCGTCCCCGACCGTCGCCCTGACCGGCAAGGTGGCCGCCCTCAAGGCCGAAGGGCGCGATATCATCGGGCTGGGCGCGGGCGAGCCGGATTTCGACACGCCCCAGAACATCAAGGATGCTGCCGTGGCCGCCATCGCGGCGGGCAAGACGAAATACACGGCTGTCGATGGTATCACCGAGCTGAAGGAGGCCATCGTGGCCAAATTCAAGCGCGACAATGGCCTCGACTATACCACCGCTCAGGTGAGCGTTGGCACGGGCGGCAAGCAGATTCTTTACAACGCGCTCATGGCAACGTTGAACGAAGGCGACGAGGTCGTTATCCCCGCGCCATACTGGGTGAGCTATCCGGACATGGTGCTGCTGGCCGGCGGCACGCCGGTGATCGCGGAGGCGTCCTTGCAGACCGGTTTCAAGCTGACCGCCGCACAGCTGGAGGCGTGCATCACCGACCGCACGAAATGGCTGATCTTCAACTCGCCGTCGAACCCGACCGGGGCGGGGTACACGCGGGACGAATTGAAAGAGATCACCGATGTCCTGATGCGCCATCCGCAGGTGTGGGTCATGTCGGACGATATGTACGAGCATCTGGTCTATGACGACTTCGAATTCTGCACCCCGGCGCAGGTCGAACCGCGCCTTTATGATCGCACGCTGACGGTCAATGGCGTGTCCAAGGCCTATGCGATGACCGGCTGGCGGATCGGCTATGCCGCAGGGCCCGAGGACCTGATCAAGGCGATGCGCAAGGTGCAGTCGCAATCCACCTCCAACCCCTGTTCGGTCAGCCAGTGGGCCGCGGTGGAGGCGCTGAACGGCACGCAGGACTATATCGCGCCCAACAACGCCACTTTCAAACGGCGTCGCGATCTGGTGGTCGACGTGCTGAACGCGGCCCCCGGTATTCGCTGCCCTGTCCCAGATGGCGCATTCTATGTCTATCCGTCGATTGCGGGCTGCATCGGCAAGACCTCGGCGGGTGGTACGCGGATCACGGATGACGAGGCGTTCTGTTCGGCCCTGCTGGAGGAAACGGGCGTGGCGGTGGTGTTCGGCGCTGCATTCGGGGTATCGCCCAACTTTCGTGTCAGCTACGCTACGTCGGATGAGGCCCTGCAAGAGGCCTGCACCCGCATCCAGACCTTTTGCGCGGGGCTCACATAACGAGGAACATCATGGGCACCGAGCTGCCAGACTACTACTTTCGGGTCCGCGAAAACGGCGCGGCGGTGTTCCGCGTGGATACCGAGAACCGCCAGCGCCGGATCGAAATGGACCAGATTGCGGTGATCAACATCCGCAATGGTGAGGTCAAGCCGCATGGCGATCGCACCCTGTCCGACGAAGACATGGCCCGGATCGAGGCGTGGATGCAGGACCGCGCCGAGGTGCTGGCACATCGCGACATCGACGACATCCACCGGGCGGTGGACTACCTCAACCTCACAACGCATTGGGCGCAGTCGCGCGCCACGGACGAGCAGTTGGAGGCGGTGACGGACGCCTTGTTGCTGGCCATGCATGATCTGCGGTCGGTCTTGGTGCGCAAAAAAGCGGATCGGCTCGTCAAGCCGCGCTAGACGTTGTCGTGTGGTTTTTGCGTCCCGCGCAAAAACCGGTCGGCGGCGCTTCTCCGAGATTATGTCAACGGCAACAGCGGATTGCGAGGATATCCGCCGAGTGTGTGCAGCCCTGCACGCGCCGCTTGGGGCAAGCCCTGCGCCGTGTCATCGGGCGGAGGTAACGCCAGCCAGGAGAGACATCGATGCCAGAGCCCCGCACCGCCGACATCAGCCTTGAGACCATCGCACAGATCACGGCGGAGGATCCCGGCCTGATTGCCAACACATCCGACGCCGACATCCAGGGTGGTGTGGACGCCGCGCGGCAGATGAACGAGGTGATCGAAACGGCGATGGCGGCCACCGGCGTCAATGACGATGGCAAACTGTCGGTCGGAGACCTGCGGACCCTGTCGGCCTACATTCGCGATGACGCTGACTTGTACGAGACATTCCTGATCGGTCATGGCGACGACGAGGGGAACGAAGAAACCGGCTTTCATCTTGTGCAGGGCGACGGCGGCACACTGAAATTCCAGGGGCGCGCGTTTATCAACACCGTGGCCGATGCGATCTACCACGTGGGCTTCAAGATCGTGGATGGCCGCTTTCAGAACGAGGACGGCGACCAGAACGAGACGGTGGCAGACGTGGCGGGGTGGATGAACTACTTTGTCAACGGACAGATCCGCGTCTATGGCTCCAGCGAGAGCGAGACGCTGTACTCCGGCACGTATAGCGACCCGCTCAGCGATGCGGCCAACGAGATTTTCGAGGCGGGTGGCGGAAATGACAGAATTTGGGCCGGTATCGGCAATGACTGGGTCTATGCCGGTTTTGGAAATGACGTTGCAGGCGGAGGTGAGGGTGACGACAACCTGATGGGCGAGGGCGGCCACGACAGGCTGTGGGGCCAGGAAGGGGCGGATACGCTCGATGGTGGCAGCGGCAATGACACGATGGGTGGTGGTGAAGGCGACGACAGCGCCGATGGCGGTGCCGGGCACGACAAGCTTTGGGGTCAGGCGGGCAACGACATGCTCCGGGGCGCAGAGGGGCGCGACACCCTTGGGGGCGGGACCGGGAATGACAGCCTTTGGGGCGGTTGGGGCCGCGATAAGATATGGGGTCAGGAAGGCGATGATATAATCGATGCCGGCTCCGGCGATGACAAGGTCGGCGGAGGTGACGGTGATGACAAAATTACATTGGGTGCTGGCAACGACACCGGGTTCGGGAACGCTGGCGACGATGAGATTCTTGCCGGGGATGGGCGAGACACGGTCTGGGCACATGCGGGCGACGACACTGTCATGGGCGGAACCGGCAGTGACAAGATCGGGGGTGGCGAGGGCGATGACAGCCTGCTGGGCGGCGATGGCCGCGACACGCTCTACGGTCAGGACGGTGACGACACGCTTGACGGCGGTGCCGGGCGCGACGACATGGTCGGCGGCGAGGGCGTTGATGTGTTCATCGGCGGCACGGGTGCAGACCTTCTGAAGGATTGGGAAAGCACTGACAGCAGCGACGTCTTTGTCTTTGCCCAGGGTGACAGCGGGCTGGCGGTGGCGTCCGCGGATGTGATCCTGGGATTTGACTCAGGGGTCGACGTGATCGACCTCAGCGCCTTTGGCGGGCTCGGTTTCGTGGGCGAGGCCGAGTTTGGCGGCACCACGGCGGAGGTCCGCTTTGACGGCGATTACGTCGAAATCGACCACGACGGCGATGGCGCTGCCGACGAACGGATCGAGCTGCGCTGGGTCAACGAGGTGGTCGAGAGCGACTTTATCCTCTGACCCATTGGCGCGTGCCGGCTCTATCCGGCGCGCGCGGCCTCGGGCGCCTGTTCGGTGCGCACCAACCGGGGCATCGACGTGCCCCAGAACCGCATCATCAGCGCAACCCCGGCAAAGGCCAGACCAACCACAAGGCCCAGCCACACGCCCACGCCGCCCCAGCCCAGCACAAAGCCAAAGAGGTAGGAGCAGGGGATACCGATCGCCCAGTAGGACACGCCCGCCAGCACCATCGGTACGGCTGTATCCTGTATCCCGCGCAGCAGCCCAAGCGCGATGACCTGCGCCCCGTCCACCAGCTGAAAGATCGCCGCCATGGCCAGCAGGACGATCCCGATGGCCATGATCTCTTCCCGGCCCGTCACGTCGCGGCCCAGAAACAGGCTGATCAACGGCTCGGGCAGGGCCACAAACAGCACGATGGTTGCCAGTGCCATGGCGACGCTCAGCGCGGTCACCGTGTAGGCACCGCGCCGCATATGCGGCAGGTCGTGCCGCCCCAGCGCGTTGCCTGCCCGGATCGTGGCGACGTTCGACAGCCCCAGATGCACCATGAAGGTGATGGAGGCCAGTTGCAGCGCGATCCCATGCGCCGCCTGCGGTATCTCGCCCAGCCACCCCATCATGAAAGCCGACGCGGCAAAGAGGCCAACCTCGCTGAGGTTGGTCAGCCCGATGGGCCAGCCCAAGCGGTAGACACGGCCCAGCATCTCCCAATCAGGCCGCCACAGCCGGGCAAAGATCGTATGCTCCGGCACCCGCCACAAAACATAAAGCAGCACACCGGCCAGCATGACCATTTGCGTGGCGAGCGAGGCGATGGCGGCGCCCTGAATGCCAAGCTCGGGCGCGCCCCAGTTGCCGAAGATAAAGGCGTAGTTGGCCAGCGCGTTGATCACGGCAGCGGCTGCGGAAATCCAGAACACGATCTGAGTACGCTCGAGCGCGGCAAGATAGCTCTTGAGGGTCATGACGATCAGCGCCGGGATGATGCCCCAGCCCGCGATCGTCAGGTAGTCCGCGCCCAGCCGCGCGACATCATCTGTCTGGCCGAGGGCCAGCAGGATCGGCTCGGACCAGATCATCAGCGGCATGGCAAGGGCGGCAAACCCCATGCTCAGCCACAGGCCCATGCGCGTGGCCCGGCGAATGGCGGTGTCGTCTTCTTCGGCATGGGAGGCGGCGACCATGGGCATCACCGCCCAGGCAAACCCCGACCCCATCAGGAACAGTACGAAAAACCAAGACCCCGCCGCCGTCAGTGCGGCCAGTTCGGTCACCCCGTACCAGCCCAGCATCATGGTGTCGGTCACCCCAATGGCGACCTGACCCAGATGCCCGCCGATCAGGGGCAATCCCAGCGCCAGAATGGCGCGCGTGTGGCCGCGGTAGGACATGTGTTGCATATCCCGGCATTACGCCTGTCTGCGCGACCCCGCAAGCCTGTCTCTGATGTGTGGTCAGTCCGCGGCAAAGGGCACGGCTGTGGGCCAGCCGTCATCCCATGTCAGGCCGACCTCGCCAAGCCATGACAGGCCGCCCCGATCCGCGTCGTAGTAGTGGAACGACAGGATATCGCCCGTTGCGCCCGCGCGCACGGATGGATGACCGGGCCCGCGCATGTTGCCGTCGCTGTCCAGCACCAGCGTGCCGTGACCGTCCAGCATCGCGTTGCCATCGCGATCCGTAAACGGGCCTTGCGGGTTGCCGGATCGGCCCACACGGATCTCGTAGGTCGAGCGGACCCCGGCGCAGCAGCTGCCCCAGTTGACGAAGAGGTAATAGGCGCCGTCGTGTTCATGCAGAAAGGACGCCTCGACCCATGCGTGTTCGTCATCCGCGATCACCGGGCCGCGGGCCAGCGCTGTCCAGCCCGGACCGGGATACGCATCGGGCAGGTCAAGGTCCTCAGCCGTCAGGTTCACAGGTGCGACGTGAATGGTACCGCCGCCGGTCACAAGGTACGTGTCGCCTTGGGACGTCTCGAAAAACGCAGGGTCGATGATGCTGACCTCCGGCACGTCCTCCTCCAGCGCGCCGCCGCAGGACAGCGGCGCACCGATGTCGCGCCAGATGTCGTCCTCCCCCTCGACCAGCAGGCCAAGGCAGGCTTGCCCTCCGTCGTCAAAGGCCGACGCGGCGCTGTAGATGATCCTGTCGGGGCCCACAAAGTCCGGTGCCCAATACGCCCCGTCGTTGGTGGGGACGGCGTCGGCCACCCAGTCGGGCTTGTCGCGCAGCAGACAGTCGGACAGGCGCCATGGACCCGCAGCGCCTGCCGGACGCTCCCATAGCTCCAGCCCGCATTCATAGCTTTCGGTCTGTTCCTTGCCCGTGACGGCGATGATCTCGACCGGGCCGCGTCGCATCACGCGGGACGGGTCGTGGATGTGCAGGTCAAGCGCTTCGCCGCCGGTGTCGGGCACCGGGTCGCGCAACATGTCGTCGGCGTTCGCGGATGTGGCAACGGCAAGTGTGATAGCCGCAAAGAGGTGGCGCATCGTGTACGGCTCCGGTCTCAAAACACGTTCGCGCCAGAGGTAGGGTGCTGCCTAAGCACGGCAACGGCCCGCAGTGTCAGTCCGCCATCTTCATGATGATGCAGGTAGTGGAGCCTGTGGCATAGAGCTTGCCGTCCTCCACGCCCCGCAACGTGCCATTGGCCACCCCGGTCGAGCGGCCGGAATGCTCGACCGTGCCGACGCATTCGATCAGCATGCCCTGGGGAATCGCGCGGGTGATGTTGATCTTGTATTCCAGCGTTGTGTAGACGCTGCCGCGCGGCACCTTGGTCATCACGGCGCAGGCCATCGCGCTATCGAGGAGCGTGCCGTACCACCCGCCATGCACCGTGCCCATCGGGTTGCACACCTTGAATTCGGGCGTGCCGCGAAAGGTCACCGTGCCGTCACCGACGCTGTGCAGCACATATCCCATGGTCTCTGCAATCGGCGGGCCGGGCAGCGTGCCGTCCAGCATCCCTTGCATGAAGGCAAGGCCCGACATCGACAGCAGTTCGGCCGGGGCAGGCAGGTCCTCAAGGGCGGTGGCGATACGGGTCATGGGCCGGTCCGGGCTGTTGCGTCTGAACCGGACGCTAGGCCGGTTGGACCGATCAGTCTAGCCCCAATGCTCAGGCCACATGCAGCGCGCTTGTCGGGGTGGCGAGCCCCAGTGCCCGGCATGTCTTGAGCGTCAGGTCAGGCCGGTTCAGCGTGTAGAAGTGCAGCGCCTCCACCCCTTCGCAGATCAGCGTGTCACACAGGTCCGCGCAATGGGTCAGCGCGAACAGCTCCGCCCGGTCCTCCCGATCGGCCCGGTCAAAGTTCGTCGCGATATAGGTCGGGACGGGCGTGCCGCACCGCTGGGCAAAACGCCGTGTGCGGCCCCAGTCGGCCACGGGCAGGATGCCCGGCGTGATGGGCGCTGCGATGCCCGCATCCGCGCAGGCGTCGCGGAACCGCAAGAAGCTGTCGGGCTCAAAGAAGAACTGGGTGATCGCCTCGCACGCGCCCGCGTCGACCTTGGCCTTGAGCCAGTCGATGTTCTGACAGGTCGATGCGGCGTCCGGGTGGCCATCGGGATAGGCCCCCACGCGGATCTTGAAGTCTCCCGTTTCGGCCAGCGACTCCACCAGCTCGACCGAGTTGGTGAACCCGTCAGGTTCCGCCTCGAACGCGCCGCCCTGTACGCCGTCGCCGCGCAGGGCGACGATATCGGTGATACCTGCCGCACGATAGCGTTGGGCGGTGTCCAGCACTTCGTCCCGGCTTTGCCCGGTGCAGGTCAGATGTGCCGCCACCCGCAGCCCGGAGGATTTGCGCAGCGTCTGCGCAGCCTCCTGCGTCAACCGCTGGGTCGAGCCGCCCGCGCCATAAGTCACCGACACGAAACGGGGCGCCAGCGGCGTCAGCGCCCGCACCGTGTCCCACAGATGAAACGACGCATCGAGCGACTTCGGCGGGAAGGTTTCGAACGATACGGCGGTCATGGCGATCTCCTGATGGGTTGCGTCCTTTATTGCCCGCGCCATATCATGAAGCAATTTCATAACTCTCAAGATGAACATGAGGCGCGTATGCATATCGAATTTCGCCACCTGCGGTCGATCAAGGCCATCCACGAGGCAGGTGGGCTGGCCAAGGCGGCGGATCAGTTGCACATCACGCAATCCGCGCTGAGCCATCAGATCAAGGGGCTGGAGGAGCAGGCGGGGGTGGAGCTGTTTGTCCGCCGCTCCAAGCCGTTGCGCCTGTCGGCGGCGGGGTTCCGGCTGCTCAGGTTGGCGGAACAGGTGCTGCCGCAAATCGAGGCATTGCAAGCCGAATTCAGCGCATTGCGCGACGGCTCCACGGGCCGGTTGCACATCGCAATCGAGTGCCACGCCTGTTTCGAGTGGCTGTTCCCGGTACTTGAGGTCTTTCGGCGGACCTGGCCGGATGTGGATGTGGATATTCGCCCCGGCCTCGCCTTTGACGCGCTGCCCGCGCTGATGAAGGAAGAGGTGGACCTGGTCGTGTCGTCGGACCCGGAGGATTTGCCGGGGATCGAGTTTGTCGAACTTTTCGACTACGCGCCGGTTTTCGTTGCCGCCAGCACGCATCCGCTGGCGCAAAAGCCATATATCGAGGCGCGTGATTTCCGCGACCAGACGCTGATCACCTATCCGGTGGAACGCACGCGGCTCGATGTTTTCAGCCAGCTGCTGATCCCAGCCAAGGTGGAGCCCGCATCGGTGCGACAGGCCGAACTGACGGCTGTGATCCTGCTGCTGGTGGCGTCGAACCGGGGCGTGTCCGTGCTGCCCGACTGGGTGGTGCGCGAGGTAAAGTATTCGAGCGATTACGTCACCCGACCGCTCACCGAACGGGGCCTGACCCGACGGCTTTATGCCGCGGTGCGCAGCGACGACCGCGACAAGCCCTACATGGCCAAGCTGATCGAGCTTGCCCGCGTCGAGGCGCGCAAGCTGCAGGCGGCTTAGGGCACGCTGCTTGCGCATTTGTGTCCACGCAACGAACGGATCCCGTTTTTTGCAAGTTGCGCCTAAAGACTCACGACAGCTTCGCCGTCATATCCAGACTGGGCCGGGCCGACGAGCGGCGCACCGCTGGGGGGTGGCAGGTAAATACTCGGGATACTTGCACCAATGAACTGCGGTGTCTGGTTGGGCATAGGTGGATCGTAGGCCGGATCATGCGCAGACAGGGCTGGTGTCGCCGCGCCAGACGGCGCGGGCGCGGGGGGTGGTGGCGGCAGATCAACGGCAACATCCGCTGCGCTTGCCGGTGTGACCACGTGGACCGGAGGTGTGCTCAGATGCCCTGCAGCGGCAGAAAGGTGCGCGGTCAAGGTGGTTCCGGAGGCGCCCACCGGCTTTGTCACTCGCATAAGGCGCCAGGTAATCTTGATCGCGCGCGGCGCATGGTTGTGCGGGTTTTCGGCGTCGCCGTCTGAGGCCAGCGCTTGGTCCGATGTCTGTACCCAATAGCGTACCCCGTACCAATGCGGGATCTCGCCGTTATTCGTCCTGTCAAACGTCCGGCACATCCCGGTGATGATGCGGACGCGGTTTTCGATGCCTTGCATCTGAGCGTGCGCCTGTTGCGTGATCGGAAAGATATTGGCGGGCATTCCATGCCCCCCACCCATCTGACCGCTGATCAGGTGTCCGGCCACACATGGCGCGGGTGTAGGCGTCGGGGTCGCGGCGCCACCGGACGCACCGCCGCGGATAGTGTTCTGAGTGGCGGCTTCTGTCTCCCCGAATGCGCGCTGCGCCTGCTCTGGGACAGGAAACGTGTTCTCGGGCAGGCCGCGCGCGCCGCCCATCCGAAAACCGGGCAGATGTCCAGCGGCGCGATGGCCGGCTGCGCTGCGATGCGACGCAACACATGGTCGCATCACGTCGGGTCCGATAAATGTATAGGCGGAACTGCCGCCGAACGCCTTTGCGCCGCGTTCGGCCAGTTTGCCAAAGCGATGATTGCGTGCACCGAAGACCGTCAGGTCCGGGCTCCATTTCCTTCCGTCAAAGCATAGCCGTGTCATTGGTAAATCCTTTGGGATAAGGGCTGATGTGAACAGGGCTACGGTTTCTCAACCGAAATGGATACGCCATGAAACGAAGCTCTCCGGCCTTTGACCGGTCCGTGAGGTGGCGCGAGGTCTTGGCAATGGCCCGATGCGGGCGTATAGCGCCCCTCTGATCCCCAACCCGCACGGAGCCTGAGCCATGCAAGGCAGCGCAAATCTCAACCTGATGATGAAGGCCGCGCGCAAGGCGGGCCGCTCGCTGTCCAAGGACTTTCGCGAGGTGGAAAACCTGCAGGTGTCGATGAAAGGCGCCGGCGACTTCGTCTCCAAAGCGGATATCGCCGCCGAAGAAATCCTGCGCGAGGAACTGCGCACCGCCCGGCCCACCTATGGCTGGCTCGCCGAGGAAAGCACCGAGGAAGAGGGCGAAGACCCGACCCGCCGCTGGATCGTGGACCCGCTCGACGGCACCACCAACTTCTTGCACGGGTTGCCGCATTGGGCGGTCTCCATCGCGCTCGAACACAAGGGCCAGATCGTGGCTGGCGTGATCTACGATCCGACCAAGGACGAGATGTTCTTTGCCGAAAAAGGGCAGGGTGCTTGGATGAACGACAGCCGCCTGCGCGTCTCCGGCCGCAGCCGCATGATCGAGGCGCTCTTTGCCACCGGCCTGCCCTTTGGCGGCCGCGCCGACCTGCCCGAGACGCTGCAGGAACTGGCCCGCGTCCTGCCGACCTGCGCCGGCGTGCGCCGGTTCGGGGCAGCAGCGCTCGATCTGGCCTATGTGGCCGCAGGGCGCTACGATGGCTACTGGGAACGACGCCTGAATGCCTGGGATATCGCCGCAGGTTTGCTGATCGTGCGCGAGGCAGGCGGCTTGGTCGAGCCGATCACCAAAGGTGCTGACCCGCTGGAGGATGGTGAAATGATCTGCGCCAATGACGGCCTCTTCACCCCGCTGGCCAAGGCCGTGCGCGGCTGAACACAACGGCACCACGCAGGTCCCGGTCTCTGTCCCAAAAAAGTCCCCCCCGGAGGGCCGACTGGCCACGACGCCGCTCGGCTGACCTACCGTCGTATCTTCGGAATACGCGACGTGGCATAGACCGCCTCGGGATGCGGCGGGTGCCCTTCGGTCCGCCGCCAGAAGGCCGGCCCACCGCGCCTCAGCCACAGCGGCACAGTCAGCAGCACACCGGCAATGAACCCGCCCGCATGCGCCCAATAGGCCACGCCACCTTCGTCTGGGTTCGCCCCGATGCCGCCAAAGAACTGCAGCGCAAACCAGACGCCCAGCATGATCCAGGCCGGGATCGGAAAGATGCGAAAGATGACGATCAGGATCAGCAGGATATCGACACGCGCCTTGGGAAAGAGCAGCAGATAGCCGCCCATCACACCCGCAATGGCCCCCGACGCACCAACCGTGGGGACGGTCGAATAGGGGGCTGACAAAACGTGGATGAGCCCGGCAATCACCCCGGTGGCGAGGTAAAAGCCCAGATAAGGCAGATGCCCCATCTCATCCTCCACATTGTCGCCGAAAATGAACAAAAACAGCATGTTGCCAATCAGGTGCATCCAGCCGCCGTGCAAAAACATCGAGGTCAGCAGGGTCTCGAACCCGTCGCCGTATGTGATGCGCGCCGGGATCGCGGCGTATTCAAAGAAAAAGCCGTTCAGCGCGCGCGGATCGCTGAAGAGCCCGACATAGCCCAGAAAGACCGCGATATTGATCGCCATCAGTGCCCAGGTGACATAGGGCGTGCGGCCCGACGGGTTATGATCGCGGATCGGAAACATGCGCGCACAGTTGAAGTTCCACGGCACCCGGGTCAAGAGCGGTCCGGAAAACGACACGTTTTCCGGACCGTTTTCCGTGTCGGAAAACGGCGTGCTCAGCCGAATTCACCCAGCAGGGCTGCGTTTCCGCCCGCGGCTGTGGTGTCGACACACAAATGCCATTCGACCAGAACATCGGCCCGGTCCGGTGCGCCCGTGATAAGCGGCACGATCGCCCCGTCCCGTGCGGCGAGCGCTTGCTCCAGCACCCGCGCCGCCTCGGCGTCACCCCACCACAGCACACCACCATAGTCTGGCCCGTCGCGTAGTTCGTCCTGATCTGGCATAGACGCCAAACGTGTCGCCCTGCCACCCAAAGCGCGCACCGCCTCCATCTGAGCCGCAATCGCCTCTTCCCCCGGGCCTGCGCACAGGATCGGGGATTTGGGCCTGTGGTGCAGCGTGTTGGCTTCGCCCGTGGGCCCGGGCAGATGCATCGGGGCAGGGTCCAAGCCATCCGCCGCGTCCCCGCGTGCAAAAAAGCGTGGCACGTAATCCGGCCCGCCCGCCTTGGGCCCTGTCCCCGACAGCCCCATCCCGCCAAAGGGCTGACTGCCCACAACTGCGCCGATCTGGTTGCGATTGACGTAGATGTTGCCGGCGCGGATGCGCTGCGTGACCGCCTCGACCCGGTCGTCGATGCGCGTGTGCAAGCCGAAGGTGAGGCCATATCCGGTCGCATTGATCTCATTGATCAAATGGTCAATCTCATCAGCTGCGAAGGTCGCAATATGCAGCACCGGGCCAAACACCTCGGTCTCGAGGTCGGCAATTCCGTTCACCCGGATCAGGGTCGGCGGCACGAACGTGCCGTCGGTGGGCGACGTCAGTTCGTGGACAATCCGGCCTTCGGCGCGCGCCGTGGCGACGTGCGCTTCGATCCGCTCTCGGGCCTCGGCGTCGATGACCGGGCCCACATCGGTGGACAAGGCCCACGGCGCCCCCACCACCAGCGCGTCCATTGCGCCGGTCAGCATCTCTTCGAACGTGAGGGCGATGTCGCGCTGAACATAGAGACAGCGCAGCGCCGAACAGCGCTGGCCTGCGGACTGGAACGCGCTTTCGATGACGCTGCGCACGGCCTGTTCAGGCAGTGCCGTGCTGTCAACGATCATGGCGTTGATGCCCCCCGTCTCCGCGATCAGCGGCGTGCCGGGGCGGCTGTGGTCGGCCAGGCTGCCGCGGATGCGTAGCGCCGTTGCGGTAGAGCCGGTAAAGGCGACACCATCCGGCCCCGCGGCGGTGAGTGCGGTGCCAAGGGCGGCACCGCCGGGCAACAGTTGGAGTGCCACCACCGGCACACCCGCCTCGTGCAACAGGCGCACGGCAAAGGTGGCGATCAACGGGGTCTGGCCTGCGGGCTTGGCGATGACCGCATTGCCTGCGGCAAGTGCAGCCATGATCTGGCCCGTGAAAATCGCCAGCGGGAAGTTCCAGGGCGAAATGCAGAGCACCGTGCCGAGGGCGTCACGGTCCTCAGCCGCGCCCGCGTAGTAGCGCAGGAAATCCACCGCCTCGCGCAGTTCGGCCACCGCATCGGGTAAGGTCTTGCCCGCCTCACGGGCCAGCAGGGCAAAGATCTCGCCGTAATGCGCCTCGTAAAGGTCCGCGGCCGCCTCCAACACGCGCCGCCGCTCAGCCGCCGGTGCGTCCCAGCGGGCCGCGTCGGCAAAGGCGTGGGCAGCCGCCTCTGGCGCGGCTTCGGTCACGGTGCCGACCTGGTCGGCGGGATTGGCGGGGTTGAGCACGTTGCGCGCAACGCCGTCGGCAGGGCGGACGGTGAGCGGTTCCGTGCTCCACCGATGCTGCGCAAACGGCGCACGCGCCGCCTCGATCCGGGTCAGCGTCGGCACGTGGCTCAGGTCAAAGCCCGCCGCATTGCGCCGCTCCGGCAGGAACAGCGCCAGGCCGTCCGGCAGCGCGGGCTGAGGGTCGTCCAGCGCATCGAACGGGTCAGCGGCGACCACGCGCGCGGGCACATCCGCGTCCACGATCTGGTTCACAAAGCTGGAGTTGGCCCCGTTTTCCAACAGCCGCCGCACCAGATAGGCCAGCAAGTCCTTGTGCGCCCCCACAGGCGCGTAGATGCGGCAGCGCGTGCCTTCGGCTGCACGCACGATCTCGTGCAGGCTCTCGCCCATGCCGTGCAGGCGCTGGAATTCAAACCGCTCGCCCTGCGCCATATGCTGGATCGCCGCCACGGTGTGTGCGTTGTGCGTGGCGAACTGAGGGTAGATCCGGTCCGCGCAGCCCAGCAACTTGCGCGCATTCGCGATGTAGGAAACATCCGTCGCCGCCTTTTGCGTGAACACCGGAAAACCCGCGACCCCCGCCACTTGCGCCTGTTTAACCTCGGTGTCCCAATAGGCGCCCTTGACCAGCCGCACCATCAGGTGGCGATCGTGCTGAACCGCCATGTCATAAAGCGCGTCAATCACGTGTGGCGCGCGTTGCCCGTATGCCTGCACCACAACGCCAAAGCCGTCCCACCCGGCCAGCGCGGGATTGGCCAGCACCGCCTCGATCACCTGTAGCGACAGCGACAACCGGTCCGCCTCTTCTGCATCGACGTTCAGACCCATGCCCGCCGATTTCGCCAGCAGGGCAAGGGCGGAAAGGCGCGGCACCAGTTGCTCCATCACCTGCCGCTCTTGCGCACGTTCGTACCGTGGAAAAAGCGCGGACAGCTTGACTGAGATGCCCGGATTTTCCCGGATGTCGTCATGCACGCAAGCGCTGGCGATGGCCGAGATCGCCTGGCTGTAGCTCAGGTGGTAGGCGCGGGCGTCCGCCTCTGTCAGCGCGGCCTCGCCCAGCATGTCGTAGGAATAGGTGTAGCCCTTGCGCTCCATCCCGGCGGCGCGTGTCATGGCCTTGGCGATATCCTCGCCCAGCACGAATTGCCGCCCCATCTCCTTCATCGCGCGCGACACGGCGGTGCGGATCACCGGCTCGCCGAGCCGCTTGATGGCCGCGCGCAGGTGGCTGACCGGGCCCTTGGGCCCTTCGTCCAGCACACGGCCCGTGAGCATCAGCGCCCATGTGGACGCGTTGACGAGGCTGGAGGTCGACTGCCCCAGGTGCCGCCCCCAGTCCGATGGTGCGATCTTGTCCTCGATCAGCGCGTCGATCGTGTCGGCATCGGGCACCCGCAGCAACGCCTCGGCCAGACACATGAGTGCGACACCTTCGTCCGTGGACAGGCCGTATTCGGCCAGAAACACCTCCATCACGCCCGGATCGGTGGCGCCACGCACCGCCTCGACCAGTTGCGTGGCCGCACTGTGGATGGCGTGCCGGTCGTCTTGCGACAGGGCGGCCATGTCGATGAGGGCGGGCAGACAGGTGGCGGGGTCTGCATAGCTGTGCTGGTCGATGGCGTGTGCGCGGTTCATTGTCTCTTCCCAAGTCGTTATGGGCAGCTTATCAGAGAATTTGCAGCATAAATTGCCGAAAGTAGCCGCCATGACCCGCAATTCGACCAAAGTTACCCCTCAGGACGGTGAAAGCGATCGGCCAAGGCTTGACCGGCTGGACAATGCGATTCTGGTGGCGCTGGCGCAGGATGCGCGGATCAGCATCACCGATCTGGCCGCCCGCATCGGTCTGTCCAAATCCCCGACGCAAGCCCGGCTGCGGCGGCTTGAAACGCGCGGCGTGATCAAGGGATATCGCGCATTGCTCGACCCGATCCGGCTGGGCCTGGATCACGTCGCTTTTGTCGAGGTGCGGCTGACCGAAACGCGTGAGGCGGCTTTGGAGGCGTTCAACGCCGCGGTGCGCACCGTGCCGCAGGTCGAGCAGGCGCACATGATCGCGGGGCGCTATGACTACCTGCTCAAGGTGCGCACCCGGAACATGACCGATTACCGCCATGTGCTGGGCGAGGTGATCTCAAACCTGCCATATGTCGATGCGACCTCCACCTTTGTGGCGATGGAAGCGGTCAAGGAGGTCATGTTGCCCGACATCGGCGCAGATGGCTTGACCTGAGCGGCCAAAGCATCACCCTTGCGCTATGCGCTATCTGCTCGCCTTTGCCTTGCTTGCCTCTCCGCTGATGGCTGAGACATGCCCCGACGCCCCCGATCATTCGGTCGAATTGTCTGCATTGTTCGCAGAGGCGCGCACCGCGCCGAGCGAGGCGGAAGGTCGCCTGCTCTCCGGCAAGATGTGGGAGCTCTGGCTGGACGCGCCGGATGCGGCGGCTCAGGAAATCCTGGACCGTGGGATGCGGCAGCGGGCGGAGTTCGACTTTGCCGGGGCATTGGGCAGTTTCGACCGGCTTGTGGACTACTGCCCGGCCTATGCCGAAGGGTACAATCAGCGCGCTTTCGTGCATTTTCTGAACGCGGATTTTGCGGCTGCGCTGGTCGATCTGGATGCGGCGCTGGCGATTGTGCCGGATCATGTGGGCGCACAGTCCGGGCGGGCTTTGACCTTGATGAACCTGGGAAAAACCGACGCGGCACGGGTTCAGATGCTGGCCGCGCTCGAGAACAATCCGTGGCTGTCGGAGCGCGCGTTGGTCGCTGACGGTGCCCCTCTCGGGCCCGTTGGTCAGGATCTCTAGCCCAGACCCTTGTCGCCCTGCGCGCCATTGCCTAACAAGGGGCAGTCGCGGGCGTGATGGAATGGTAGACATATCGGACTTAAAATCCGAAGGGCTGACGCCCGTGTGGGTTCGAATCCCACCGCCCGCACCACAATCCCTCGTTTCTCAAGTTCCGCCTTTGGGGAAGCATCGAAAGCGGTGCCGATTAATCCCGCGGTAAGAACACGCCTTTATGAGCGCTTGTGTGGGCATCGTCAGTTGATGCGCAGCCCGCTTGCGAAATCGAGGGTTTGAGACATGAACGTTTTTTCCGGTGTGCGCCAGATGGCGGCAAAGTTGAACAGCCTGCTGGTGAAAACCACGCTGATTGCCGGCTTGGCGGCGCTGCTCGTTGTTGCCGCGATCATGGCGATCGACCGGGTCAATGGGGTCAAGCAGATGCGCGAGGCGGTGTCGCTGCGCGGGATTGATGTGACTGACCTTTTGGCGTTGCAAATGGGCGGCTCGATCAAGTTCGGGAACGAACGTGCGATCACCGAAATCGTCAATGGCACGGTTGGAACGGCGGGCGCTGACCTCCTCGGGGCTTATGTGGTCAATGCATCCGGAACGGTTCTTTTCAGCTCTAACGAGACGGCCGAGATGGGCAGCGCGCTGGAGGCATTGACGGCGCGCGCCTTTGAGACCGGTCAGCGCGCCTTGTCCGAGGATGGTTTGACCGTCGCCTCCCCGGCCTTGTTTGGTGAGGAGGGGGCGGCCGTTGGCGTGGTGGTCACCAGGTGGACAGACGCGCGGAAAATCGGCCAGCTGCATGCGGATGAGATGGGCCAGATCATGGCCGGCATGTTGATCCTCGTTGCCGCATTGCTGTTGATGTCCGTGTTTCTGTGGTTTGCCATGTCGCGCCCTCTGCACACGTTGGGACAGGCGATGCAGCGTGTCTCCGACAACGATTTCGACACGGAGATTCCGTATGTTAGGCGGGCAGACGAGGTCGGACAAATGGCTGTCCGGCTCGAGAAATTTCGCGCTGCATTGGCCAAGGCAAAGGGCGCTGAACGCGAAAATGCGTTCAAGAGTGCTGCCTATGAAGGATCCAGTGCGCCGCTGATGATGGTCGATGAAAACCTGACGGTGCAATATGTCAACCCGGCGTGCGAGGACTTGTTGAAGGAAGTCTGGCAAGACCTCGGTGCCAATTGGCCGGGTGCGGACGTGGACGAGTTGCAAGGCGCGTCTCTTGCAGGTCTGGTGGATGTCGCGCGCAAGATCGGCACAAGCGGCTCGGCAGAGGATTTGCCCGATCCCTGCAATGTGACCGCACGCATTGGCGCGCGCCATATCCGTATCAAGATCAACAAGGCGCGTGACCCCGAGGGTGGGATCATCGGCGCAGTTGTCGAATGGAGCGACCGGACGATTTCCCAACGCAACGCCGCCATGCTGGACGGCATCGACATCACGCAGTTGCGCATCGAGTTCGACACGGCTGGCCAGGTCACGGGTATCAACGCGCTCGCGGCATCCAAGTTGGGCCTCGATATGGACAATCTCGATGGCGCACGTGTCGACACGCTGTTCTCGGTTGACCAATCTGGCGCGATCAGCGTCCCGGAGATTGCGACCAAGACCCGGGAAGGTGCTGCGTTGAACGGCAAATTCGATATGCACGCTCCTGGTCGTGCGGCATTGGTGATAGAGGGCGGGTTTATCTACGTGCGCGCCGAAGATGAACAGGTGGAACGCGTCATCCTGCTCGCCTCCGATGTGACCGAAGCCGAGACGCATATCCGCAAGGCGCGCGAGTTGCAGGCGCGTACGGCATCGGAACAGAAAACGGTGGTGGATGCGCTTGGGTCGGGTTTGCAGAGCCTGTCATCGGGGGACCTGACGACCGAAATCACAAACACCTTCCCGGAAGACTACGAGGCGCTCAGGGTTGATTTCAACACGGCCGTCGCCGGGTTGAAGGAGGCAGTCGGCGCGGTCACGCAAAACGTAAGCTCCATCCGGGGTGAGACCAGCGAGATCAGCAGCGCTGCGGATGACCTGTCCCGGCGCACGGAAAAGCAGGCGGCAACCCTGGAAGAAACCGCAGCGGCTCTGGACGAGCTCACAACATCTGTCCGCTCGGCTGCCGAGGGGGCGGATGCAGCCAGCAAGATGTCCGAAAACGCACAGCACAACGCCGAAGAAGGCGGCGAGGTCGCGCGCAACGCGGTCACTGCGATGGACAGCATTAAGAACTCGTCCAATGAAATCTCAAAAATCACGTCGGTCATCGATGATATCGCGTTCCAGACCAATCTGCTGGCCTTGAACGCTGGCGTTGAAGCAGCCCGCGCGGGTGAGGCTGGTCGTGGCTTTGCCGTGGTTGCCACCGAAGTTCGTGCGTTGGCACAGCGGTCATCGGAAGCCGCGCGTGAGATTAACACCTTGATCTCGACCTCGAGCGAACAGGTGCAAAAAGGCGTTGATCTTGTGGACCAGACCGGTTCTGCGTTGGCATCGATCGTGAATTCAGTCTCTGATATCTCTTCTCGCGTGGCCGAAATTGCCACATCTGCGCGTCAGCAATCTTCGGGTCTGAACGAGATCAACGTCGCGATGAACGAGCTGGATCAGGTGACGCAACAGAACGCCGCAATGTTCGAGGAGACGACCGCCGCCAGCCACGCACTGACCACAGAGGCGGACGCGCTGAGTGCTGCCGTCGCGCGGTTCGATTTGGGTGCGACGCCTGTGTCAGCGCCAGCGCGCGCACCCGAACCGGCACCGCGCGCGCCAGCCGTCCCGTCCGTTTCAGGGTCTGCCGCACTGGCCCTTGCCGATGAGGCTGAGATTGATACCACCGGGTGGGAGGAGTTTTGAGCGGAACGCGTCGGGTCAGGAGTACGGATTGCGCCGTGCTTTGACGGTCAACCAATCTCCGCTGCCGTTCGCGGCGCGCTGAAATTCACAATTTGCACCATTCATTCGAACAGCTTGTTTCGGGCGTACCCGGCGTCCAAGGAGTCAAACCGCAGGATTACTTCTGATCTTCAAAGTTTGGCTATAGCCGCCTCGTCGTTCTGCGAAGTCCGAGTATCGAGCACGAAGTACTGCAGTCAGATGCTTTGAAAGTACAAACAGCAGTCAGAGGCTTGGTATTGCTCGCAGAGACAAAGCTGCAGACAGCTTTTTTGAACGCCTGAGCGGTTTCGACGCCCGGCTGATGCATCTCCAAGCGGTTATTAATCGGCCCCGGCGAACTTCTCCTCCCAATCGGCCCGTGTGGCATCGTCGATCTTCGCAAACAGATTGTCCGGGACTTCGAATGCATGGCCGGGCAGCAGTGTTTGCAACGCTTCGGCAACACTTTCAGGCCAGTCGATGGGTCCGATGTTCAGCGTTTTGAACAGCGCGGCTGCCGTGTCGGGAAGGAACGGTGCCGACAACGTCGCATATAGCGCAATCAGGTTCAGACCCATCCGGATTTGCGCAGCGGCTTGTGCCTCGTCTTCCTTGATGGTCGACCAGGGTGCCGCGCTTTGAAGGTATTCGTTGCCCGCAACCCAGATGGCGCGCAATTCCTGCGTCGACTTGCGCACTTCCATCGCTTCCATATGGCCGGTATACGCCGCAAGTCGCTGGTCAAACTCAGCGATCAACGCCTCTTCCAGCGGGCCGAATGCGCCGCCGTCCGGCACGACCTCGCCGAATTTTGAGCGGCAGAACTTGGTTACCCGGCTGACGAAGTTGCCCAGCACGTCGGAAAGGTCCTTGTTCACACCTTGCTGAAAAAGCTCCCATGTGAATTCGGAATCCGAAGTCTCGGGACAATTCGACAGCAACCACCAGCGCCAGTAATCCGCAGGCAAAAGCTCCAGCGCCTGATCCATGAACACACCGCGGCCTTGACTGGTGGAGAATTGGCCGCCGTCATAGTTGAGGTAGTTGAACGATTTGAGGTGGTCGACCATCTTCCACGGCTCGCCCGAGCCCAGCAGCGTCGCCGGGAAACTGAGCGTGTGGAACGGCACATTGTCCTTGCCCATGAACTGGGTGTAGCGGACGTCGTCCGCACCCTTGTCGGTCCGCCACCAGCGTTCCCAATCGGCGCCGTCCGCGGCTTCGGCCCACTCACCGGCGCAGGCGATGTATTCGATGGGCGCGTCGAACCAGACATAGAACACCTTGCCTTCCATCCCGGGCCAGTCGGCGGCGCCACGCCGCACCGGTATGCCCCAATCGAGGTCGCGGGTGATGCCGCGATCCTGCAAACCGTCGCCGTCGTGCAGCCATTTCTTGGCAATGGAGGTGGTGAGGATCGGCCAATCCGTCTTGCTGTCGATCCACGCATCAAGGTCGTCCTTGAGCGCGGATTGACGCAGAAAAAGGTGCGTGGTCTCGCGCACTTCGAGATCGGTGGAGCCGGAAATGGCGCTGCGCGGATCGATCAGGTCGGTCGGGTCCAGTTGCTTGGTGCAGTTTTCGCACTGATCGCCGCGGGCACGGTCGTAGCCGCAATTGGGGCAGGTCCCTTCAATATAACGGTCGGGCAGAAACCGCCCGTCGGCATTGGAATAGACCTGACGCTCCGACACTTCGCGGATCAGACCCGCGTCCGCGAGGCGACCGGCAAAATGCTGCGTCAGCGCGTGGTTCTGCGGCGAAGACGACCGTCCGAAATGATCGAACGACAGGCGAAAGCCACGGGCAATGTCTGCCTGCACCGCGTGCATCTCGGCGCAGTATTCGGCGACCGGTTGACCGGCCTTGGCGGCGGCCAGTTCGGCGGGTGTGCCATGTTCGTCGGTGGCGCACAGAAACAGCACTTCGTTGCCGCGGGCGCGCTGGAACCGTGCGTAGAGGTCGGCGGGCAACTGGCTGCCCACCAGATTGCCCAGGTGCTTGATGCCGTTGATGTAGGGAATGGCAGAGGTGATCAGGTGGCGCTGCATGGTCTCGTCCGGCTGAAATTTGCGCCGGTCTAGCAGCGTGGGCAGGGCGGGGAAAGGCCCCTCAGTCACGCTCGCGGGTGCGGCCCGTCAACCTGCCGATCAGGAACGAGGTGCGCGGCGCGTAGACATAGCGCGTGCGCCTTGCGGGCGTGGCCCGGGCGCGCATCCGTGCGAGGCCAAAGATGATGAGACCGGCATGGCCCACCGCGATCATGGCAAAGAGCGCAGGTGGGCCGAAAGCGTCGATCAGCGCCGAGGCGGTGAAGGGTGCGGCGATCGCACCGAGGGCAAAGTAGAACATGAGTGCCGCCGACAGCTCGACTCGTTCGGAGCTGTCGGCAAAGTCATGGGCGTGGGCCGCGGCGACGGAGTAGATGGGGAAGGTCGTCAAGCCAAAGAACCCGGCTGCCAGCATGATGCCCGCTGTGCCCAGCCCTGCGGCGCCCACGGTGACCGCGCAGCTGAGCATGGCTGCGCCAGAGAGCCAAATCAGCACCCAGCGGCGGTCGTGTTTGTCGGCAAGCCAGCCGATGGGGTATTGCGCAACCGCGCCGCCGAACACAAACGCGGCCATGAACCAGGCGATCTGGCCGGTGGTCAGCCCGACCTCCTGACCATAGACCGGACCGACCATGCGAAAGGACGCGCTGGACAGGGCGGCTACGACAACGCCTGCGGCAGCGAGGGGGGAGCGTGCGGCGGCCAGACGCGGTCGCAGGCGCGGGGCAGAGGGGGTTTCGGGCTGGCGGACGGTGGTCAGCGTCAGCGGCAGCAGGGCGGCACAGCAGATGATGGCCAGCAGGTTGTAGCTCACGTAGCTGGCCGGTTCTAGCACGCCGATAAACAGCTGTGCGACAAGCGACGCGCCCATGTCGACCACACGGTAGACCCCCATTGTGCGACCGCGGGTGGCGTTGGTCACCTTGGCCTGCAGCCACGCCTCGATCACGGTGTAGCAGCCGGCGACACACAGGCCCGACGCGATGCGCATCACTGCCCAGGCATAGGCGTCGACAATCAACATGTGCGCCAGCAGCCCGATGGCACCTGCAGCCGTAAAGGCGGCGAAGGCGCGGGAATGGCCGACACTGCCCATCAGGCGCGGTGCCCACCAGCAGCCAATGAAAAAGCCGAGGAAGTGGGCCGAGCCGAGGATGCCGATCTGCTGGCGTGAAAAGTCGAGTGCGAGGCCTGACAGTGCATCCAACGGGCCAAGCGCGCCGGAACTGAGTTGCAACAGGATGACCGACAGGAACAGGGCCGCAAATGAGATCAGGAGGCGCATGGTGCCCCGGACCCTGCACCGCTTTGACACGCGCGCCTAGCGAATGGCCGACCGGCGCGCGTCGTTTTCGACATTTCGGTCCGTTTGAGCGGGGCGCGTTTTCCGCGTCGGAAATCGGCAGGAAAACGAAGACGTTTTCCCGCGCATCCCTCAGACGGCCACGATATCGGCCCGGATGTCGATGCCGACAGGGTTCTCGACGATATCGCCGTAACCTATGGCACCAAAGTCGCTGCGGTTGATGCGGCCCTGCAGACGCACGTCCAGCGTGCTCAGATCGCCCGGCGCGCTGCCGCGTTTGCGAAACAGGTCCGCGGAAAAGCGGACCGGGCGCGTGACACCGCGCAGCGTCAGGTTGCCTTCGATCGCGGCGCCGTTGGAGATGCGCCCGCCTGGCCCGAGGATCACGCGGGTGGAGGTAAAGCGCGCCTGCGGGAAGTTGCGGGCGTTCAGCACGGATTCGGATTTGAGCGCTTCGGTGGCAAAGATCAGCCCGGTGCGGGCGCGGCGGATGTCGGCGGTGACATCAGCGGTGGAGGCGGCAAGGTTGCCCGGATCGATCCGCAGATCGGCGCGGCCCACGGGCACCGTCCCTTTGACCTGCGCGCCGTTCAGGGTGAACAGGTAGGTGATCGTCGCGCCGTTCGGGCCCAGGCGGTAGGGCGTGGAGGCGGCGAAGCCGGGCTGTGCCAGGGCGGCGAGCCCGATGGCAAGAAGGTGGCGGCGGTGCATTTTGCGGCTCCTCGTGCTGCGTGTCTGAGGAGGTAACACCGCAGCGCCGGTTTTAATCGGTCCGTCACGCAGGCTTGATGGTTTCGGTGATGCGGGGCAGGGGCTGGCCTGCGCTGCGCACCACTTGCCAGCTTTGTTCCGGGGCCATGCGGGCGCGCAGGCGCGTCAGTTGCCAGGCACCGGGGCGGGCGCGGTGATCGGGGCTGAGGTGCCAGCGGCTTTCCACGCCCTGCGCGCCGCCCATGCCGGGCGTCAGCAAGAGCCCCAGCGGGGCGGGGCCGCCCTTTGTCCCGCCGGCTTCGGCGGCGAGGTGCATCCGCCGCACAGGGGTGAGGGCGGGCAGGCCCGGCAGGTCGGCCACCGCAAGCCCCACCGCGCCGGAACGCAGCGCCTCCTCCATGGACCACAGCACATCGTCGGCGCGTCTGGGCTGCACCAGGATCAGCCGCGCGGGATCGACAAAGGGCATGATCCCGCAAGGATTGAGCGTGTCGGCGCCCCAGTCGGGGGCGATCCACAGCACCGCCCCCCGGGTCTGGGCGGCCAGCCACAGGGCGAGCCGGTGCCGGGCCGGGCCGCACAGCTCGTGTACACGCCCCAGCGCCAGGCCCTGACCCGCACCATGCTGCTCTGCCTCCGGCAGGAGGGGCAGGCAGGGGCGCGCATTTGCACTGCGCGCGGCATGGAGGGCGGCGGGGACGGGCATGTGCACAATGTAGTTTGTTCTTTATTTGTTCTCAACATATATCGTTGAAAAAGCAGGGATGTTCACTTGCAGGTCGCGTTTGCTTCGTTAGGGTCTGCGGAACGGCCAGACGGAAGGGGACTGCCATGGAACGACGCCAACTTGGACGCACCGGGATCGAGGTGTCGGCCTTGTGTCTGGGCACGATGACCTGGGGCACCCAGAACAGCGTCGAAGAGGCGCATGCCCAGATCGAGCGCGCGCTGGATGCGGGCGTCGATTTCATGGACACCGCCGAGATGTATCCCGTCAATCCTGTCAGTGCCGAGACGATTGGCCGGACGGAGCGGGTCATCGGCCTCTGGTTCGAGCGGGTGGGCCGGCGCGACAACGTCATTCTGGCGACGAAGCATTCGGGCCAGGGTCTGGGCTATGTGCGCGATGGCGCGCCGATCACGGCCAAGACGATCCCGGCAGCGGTCGAGGGGTCGTTGCGGCGGCTCAAGACGGATTACATCGACCTCTACCAGTTTCACTGGCCCAACCGGGGCAGCTACATGTTCCGGCAGAACTGGGGCTATGATCCGACCAAGGGCGGCACGGATACGGCGGCTGTGATCCAGAACATGGAGGATTGTCTGGGCGCGCTGCAGGATGAGGTCAAGCGCGGCACGATCCGCGCCTTTGGTCTGTCCAATGAAAGTGCCTGGGGCACGACCCAGTGGTTGGCAGCTGCCGACCGCACCGGCGGGCCACGTGTGGCCAGCGTGCAGAACGAGTATTCGCTGACATGCCGGCTCTATGACACCGACATGGCCGAGATGAGCGTGTATGAAGATGTTGGATTGCTGGCGTTTTCGCCCCTTGCGGCAGGTTTGCTGAGTGGCAAGTACCAGGGTGGCGCGGTGCCCGATGGCTCGCGCATGTCGCTGAGCCCCGAGATGGGCGGGCGCAAGACGTCGCAGGTGTTCGATGCTGTTGATGCCTATCTGGACATCGCGGGTCGGCATGGGCTGGACCCGTCGCAGATGGCGCTGGCCTGGTGTCTGACGCGGCCTTTCATGTGCTCCGTCATCTTTGGGGCGACGCGCGAGGACCAGCTGGAACTGGCGCTGGGGGCGGCCGAGGTGCAGTTGAGCGACGAGGTCATGGCCGAAATCGCCGCCGCCTACCGCGCCCATCCGATGCCCTATTGAGCCGCTGTCGCGGCGCGTGACCTGCCGGTGACCCCCATCCTGGCCTTCCCCTCGGGGGAAGGGACCGGGAGGGTTTGCGGGCCCCGTTGAACGATTGTTCGCGCATCTGGGGTGCAGGCCCTCCGGGGGGAGTTTACCCGGCAAGGTGAAAGGCCGTGTTTGCGCCATGGGATTTCGTTTTCCGGCTGGCAGGTGCTGGTCGGATTTGCGAGGCTTTGGCGAAATGGGGGGATTGTTATGCCGCTTTCTATGAACCGCGAGGTCTTTGTCACATGTGCCGTGACCGGGTCGGGGGGCACGCAGGATCGCAGCCCGCATGTGCCGCGTTCGCCGGCGCAGATTGCCGACAGTGCGATTGCGGCGGCCAAGGCGGGGGCGGCGGTTGTGCATTGTCATGTGCGCGATCCCGACACCGGGGTACCGAGCCGTAATCTGCTGTATTATCGGGAGGTTACGGACCGCATTCGCGACGCGGACGTGGATGTGGTGCTGAACCTGACGGCGGGGATGGGGGGCGACATCGTCTTTGGTGGCAGCGAGAGCCCGCTGCCGCTTGTTGATGGTACGGACATGGTGGGCGCGGCCGAACGGGTGGCGCATATTGCCGAATGCCTGCCCGAGATCTGTACGCTGGATTGCGGGACGATGAATTTTGCCGAGGCCGATTACGTTATGACCAACACGCCCGGCATGTTGCAGGCGATGGGGCGCATGATGACGGATTTGGGCGTAAAGCCGGAGATCGAAGCCTTTGACACCGGGCATTTGTGGTATGCAAAACAACTGGTTAGCGACGGTGTGTTGGATGCGCCCGCGCTGGTGCAGCTGTGTATGGGGGTGCCTTGGGGGGCGCCGAATGACCTCAATACGTTCATGGCGATGGTCAACAATGTGCCCGACGACTGGACGTTTTCCGCATTCTCGCTGGGGCGCGATCAGATGGCTTATGTGGCCGCTGCGGTGCTGGCGGGCGGGCATGTGCGAGTGGGGTTGGAGGACAATCTGTGGCTCGACAAGGGGGTGCTGGCGGAGAACTGGCAGCTGGTCGAGCGGGCGGGCACCATCATCGAAAATATGGGCGCGCGGGTGATCGGACCGGCGGAGGTGCGTGCGAAAATGGGGCTGGTGAAACAGGCGCCGAGGGCGTGAAAACGGCGATGCACCACGTGTGCACACGTTGTGCACAGGCTGTGCACCGGTTGGGTGCATCCGCCGGGCTTGCGCTGATCCTGGCCGGGTGCGGCGGCGCGGTGCCGTCGTCCGGTGACCTGGCCATTCCGTTTCGCAATCCGACCGCGCCGATCGGGGTGACCAGCCGCTATGAGGATGCGCGGTTTGCCGGGTCTTGGCATGTGCGGGGGGCCTATCCGCTGGATGATGCGTTGCGCCGGGTGGAGCGGTTGGGTGACGGATCGGTCTGGGCGCTTGAGATGCGGCGTTGCGCGCCGGGTGGTGCGTGCACGACCGAAGTCACGCGTTGGGTCGCGGAGGTGGATGTGCCCGGCGCCGACACGTTGCGAGACCCGGCGGGCGGGCCCGCGCGCCGGGCGGTTGTCGTTTGGGTCGACGATGGGTTTCGCACGGCGGCGGTGGGCGATGCGGATGGCCGCTTTGCCTGGGTGCTGGACCGCGCACCGACGGGCGGTGCGGACCGGATCGCGGCGGCGCGGCGGGTGCTGGAGTTTTCAGGCTTTGACCTGCGCGAGATGCGGATGCGGCCGCAATGAGCACGGTCCTGATATTGGGTGGCGTTCCGGCACTGGCGGCGCTGGTGGCGTTCATGCTGATGGAGCGGCCGGGCTGGTGGGGTGCCGCCGGGGTCGTCGCCTTGCTGGCGGTCGGGATCGTTGTGCCGGTCGCGCTTTATCTGGCGGCGATTGTGGCGGTCGGCTGGATCGCGGCGTTGATCGGCACGGCGATGCTGGTGGATGAAAGCATGGTGGCGGCGGTGGTCTATTTCGCGGTGTCGACCGTCTGGATCCTGATCTGGGTGTTGGTGCCGGACGGCACATTCTGACGAGGGGGAGGCGCGGCATGGCGCAAATCGCGGCAATCATTGGCGGCGGGGTGATCGGTGGCGGCTGGGCGGCGCGGTTCCTGCTGAATGGCTGGGATGTGCAGGTCTTTGACCCCAGCCCGGAGGCGGAGGCGACGCTGGCCCCGGTGCTGGCGCAGGCGCGGCGGGCGTTGCCGGGGTTGACGGATGTCGCCTTGCCCCCGGAGGGGCGGCTGAGTTTTCATGACAGCGTGGCGGGTGCCGTCGCCGGTGCCATCTGGGTGCAGGAGAGCGTGCCGGAACGGTTGGAGATCAAGCACGGCGTGCTGGCGGAGGTGCAGGCGGCGTGCCCGGCGGGTGCGGTCATCGGCTCGTCCACGTCCGGTTTCAAGCCGAGCGAGTTGCAGCAGGGTGCCGCGCGGCCCGGACAGATCATGGTCTGCCATCCGTTCAACCCGGTCTACCTGATGCCCCTGGTCGAGGTGGTGCCGTCGCCCGCCACGGACCCGGCTCTGGTCAGCTGGGCGCAGGATGTGTTGCGCGGATTGGGCATGTACCCGCTGCATGTGCGCAAGGAGATCGATGCGCATATCGCCGACCGGTTCCTCGAGGCGGTGTGGCGCGAGGCGCTGTGGCTGGTCAAGGACGGGGTCGCCACCACGCACGAGATTGATGAGGCGATCCGCATGGGCTTTGGCATTCGCTGGGCGCAGATGGGGCTGTTTGACACCTATCGGACCGCCGGGGGTGCGGCGGGCATGCGGCATTTCATGGCGCAGTTCGGCCCGGCGCTGCAATGGCCGTGGACCAAGCTGATGGATGTGCCGGAGTTTACCGACGATCTGGTGGAGCTGATCGCGGGGCAGTCGGACGCGCAATCGGGGCATATGAGCATCCCGGAGATGTTGCGCGCGCGGGATGACAACCTCGTTGGGCTTTTGCGTGCGCTCAAGCAGACCGATTGGGGCGCGGGTGCGGTGCTGAATGCGCATGATGCGGCGCTGGCTGCGGGGTCTGTTCTGGCGGCGCGGGCGGATGAACTGGCGGATGTGAGCGCGCCCATTCCCACGGTGCGGCGGACGGTGCCGCTGGATTGGACGGATTACAACGGGCACATGAACGAGGCGCGGTATTTGCAGGCCTTTGGCGATGCGACCGATAGATTTATGGCGCTGATCGGCTGTGACGCGGACTATATCGCGACCGGCGGCAGCTATTTCACCGCCGAGACGCATTTGCGGCATGTGGACGAGGTGCATGCGGGCACGCGGATCGAGGTGGTCACGCAGGTGCTGAGCGGGGGCGGCAAGAAGATGCATCTGTGGCACGAGATGCGCGACGGCGACCGGCTGCTGGCCACGGCGGAGCATTTTTTGCTGCATGTCAGCCTCGAGACGCGCAAACCGTCGGAGCCTGCGCCGGGCATTGCAGCGGCACTGGGGCGGATTGCGTCGGCGCATGCGGCGTTGCAGCGGCCCGAGGGGGCCGGGCGCGCGGTGGGTCAGCGGCCCTAAAGCGCGGCGCGCAGCTGCGTGAAATGGTCGGACATGTCGCGGGCGGTATAGCTGGCCTCGCGCACCAGCTGGTCGAAATGACCCGTCAGCGTCTCGATCCGCTCGCGGTCGCGGAAGGCAAGGTAGTGCCCGCCGGAATAGAGCACGGCGAGCAGCGGGCCGAACACGGTGACGGGCGCGGAATAGAGCCTGCGCGCATCATAGAGGTAGAGGCGCAGGCGGGGATAAAGCTGGCGCGTGAGCGCTTCGAGGTGGTCGAGCTGGGCGGCGCGGGTATCGCCGGGCAGGTCGCCGTAGTAGCCGGTGCCACGGGCGAAACTGTCGATCTCGTAGATCGGCATGGCGATTTCGTAGTCGGAGGGGGAGGCGCGCATCCAGTTGAGCCGGTCGCGCGAGGCGTTGATGGCCTGGGTTGTCGTGCGGCCCAGATGGGGCCCGTATTCCCAGGCGAGCATATCGCTGGTCTTGAGCATATCGGGCAGGCCGGCGGGCACGTGACGGATCTTGTAGCCTGCCGCCTCCTGATGCCAGGCAAAGATGCGTTCGTCGATCAGTGCGCGGGGCGCTTCGGTCAGGCTGAGTGCCATGGCGGTGAGGGCAGAGGCGCTCTCGGGGCGGTCAGACAGGCCCATGAGCCAGTCGGCGGACACGCCGAGCGCCTGGGCGCAGGCGCCGACCACATGCGCGCCGGGCAGGCGGGTGCCGGTGTCGGCAAGCGCCTGACTGATGGTGGAGCGGTCGGCGCGGATCAGGCGGGCGAGCCCGCTTTGCGTCATGTTCTGGTCGGCCATGGCGGTGGCGAGGCGGCTGCGAAAGAGGCTGGCGCGGGCGCGTTTGTCGATAATATCGCTCATGTGGTGATAAATATCACGTACTGCAGGGCCTGTTAACAATATTCGGAATTCACGCGAGCGTGAGCGCGGCGTAGACACGACGGGTCTCTGACATCGTCGAAGGGTTGTTCATGTCGTCTCGCGTCGCCACGCGCCATGTGCCAAAGGCACTGCCACACCGGATCGAATGGGCCACGGTCGGGTTGTTTGCCGCCTGCGTTGCGGCGCTGTGCGTGGGCGTATGGGTGCTGGCGGCGATGCCGCTGGTGGCGGGTGTCGTTGTGGTGCTGGCGCTGGTGCTGCACGCGTCGCTCAGCCATGAGGTGCTGCATGGTCATCCGTTCCCGTCGCGCAGGCTGAACGAGGCGCTGGTGATCGTGAACCCGGGCCTGTTCATCCCCTATATCCGGTTCCGCGACACCCATCTGGCGCACCATCAGGACGCCAATCTGACCGATCCCTATGACGACCCGGAGACGAACTATCTGGACCCGGTCGTCTGGGCGGCCCTGCCGCGCTGGCGGCGCTGCGTGCTGGGGTGGAACAACACGCTGCTGGGCCGCATGGCGCTGGGGCCGTTGGTGGCGCAAGCGGCGTTCGTCGCGGCAGACTGGCGGGCGATCCGGGCGGGCGACCGTCAGGTGCTGCTGGGCTGGGTGGCACATGTGCCGGGGGTGGCACTGGTGCTGGGCCTTGTCGTGGCCTCGCCGATGACGCTGTGGCACTACCTGATCTGTTGCTACGTGGCGCTGTCGATCCTCAAGATCCGCACCTTTCTGGAGCATCAGGCCCATGAAAAGGCGCGCGGGCGCACGGTGATTGTCGAGGACCGCGGGCTGCTGTCTTTTCTGTTCCTGAACAACAACTTCCACGTTGTTCATCACATGCATCCACGGGTGCCGTGGTACCGGTTACCCACGCTTTATGCGGCGCACAAAGCGCGCTATCTGGGCTGTAACGAAGGGTATCGCTATGCGTCATACGGGGAGGTGTTCGCGCGCTATGCGTGGCGGGCCAAGGACCCGGTGGCGCATCCGCTCTGGCCCTCGGGAAAGCGATAACCGATAGAGGGTCATGACCCTCTGGATTCCGATCACGCTGGCGGCGGCCTTTTTCCAGACGCTGCGGTTCATGCTGCAACGGCAGCTGTCGCTGGGCACGCTGAGCGCGTCCGGGGCGACGCTGGCACGGTTTCTGTATTCCGCGCCGCTGATTGCGGTGGGCATCACGATGTACATGTCCGTAACAGCCCAAGCGGTGCCGCAGGTACCGCTGGCATTCTGGGCCTACGGTGCGGCCGGGGGGCTGGCGCAGATATTGGCGACCGTGGCCGTGGTGATGCTGTTCAAGGCGCGCAACTTTGCCATCGGGATCACCTTCAAGAAGACCGAAGTGATGCAGGCCGTTCTGGTGGGCTGGGTCGTGCTGGGGGACACGGTGTCGCCCTGGGGCTTTGCCGCGATCGGGTTGGGGCTGGTTGGCGTGCTGTTGCTGTCGGCCCCGCCGGAGCTGTCGCGGTTTCGGGCGCGCGACATGCTGAACCGGGCCGCGGGGTTGGGGCTGGCTGCCGGGCTGCTCTTTGCCGTCTCCGGGGTCAGCTATCGCGGCGCGTCGCTGAGCCTTGCGCTGGATGATCCGTTTGCGCGGGCGGGGCTGACGCTGGCGGCGGTCACGGCGATGCAGACCGTTGCGATGGTGATCTGGCTGCGCTGGCGCGATCCGGGGCAGGTGCGCGCGGTCTGGGATGCGCGGCGCGTGGCGGTCTGGGTCGGGCTGATGTCGATGGCCGGGTCGTTCTGCTGGTTCACCGCGTTTACCTTGCAGAACGCGGCCTATGTGAATGCCGTCGGCCAGATCGAACTGGTGTTCAGCGCGCTGGCCTCGGTGCTGGTGTTCCGCGAACGCGTGAGCGGGCGGGAATGGGGCGGCATGGCGATCCTGATGGTGTCGATCCTGACGCTGGTGCTGGTGATCTAGGGTCAGGACCCATTCATACTGTGCCACTGGTTTGACAGATTTTTTGTCGGACTAGGATCAGGGCCGCAGGAATTCCCTCTCGTGCAGTGCTGCGCACTACACTGCCGGTCGATGGTGGTTCTATTTTAAGGCCCTGAGACGACGTCCGGCTGAAAATCCGTCAAATCCGTTCCACCGGAGGTGGACCGTATCTCTAGTCGGCGATCCTTTGGATCGACGGACGTCAAATCCGCTTCATCTCAGCGGCTCGGGCCGCTTGAAAAGTGAACCACACTTCCCTGCACGTCCCAAACCACTGATATTTCGCGGATTTGGCGACTGTATTACCCGGCAACACATGCAGAGCATGTGTGAGAGGGGGGCACAGTATGAATGGGTCCTGACCCTAGTCTGTCATGGGGTGGCCGCGCAGGCGCAGAAACAGGCTTTCTTCGTCGTCGTTGCGGAAATAGGGCACGCTGTCGAGGGGCGGTGCGCCGTTTAGCTGCGCCTGCACCTCGCTCAGCACGACTTCGGTGATGAAGGGCATATCGAATTGCCGTGCCTCGGCCAGATCGACCCATTGCAGGTGCGACAGCTCATCTGAGGCGGCGGAAAAGTCGTCCGGGTCGGACACCAGCGCCTCTGCCGCGACCACAAAGAACCGCGCATCAAAGCGGCGCGGGCGGCCCGGCGGTGTGAGCGCCCGAAACGCAAAGCGCAAGGGGGCGGCGTGGGGCAGGTGGCCGGTGGCGGCAAAGGCCTGCCAATCGGCGGGCGGCTCGGGCCAGTGCCCGGGGGTGCCCAGGATCTGGCCGGTTTCCTCAAACAGCTCGCGCACGGCTGCGGCGGCCAGAGCGGGGCCGAGGCCCGGTGTGCTGTCTGCCTCCAGCCGTGCGGCACAGGCCGCGGCCACGGCACTGCCCAGCGGCACGGCGGCGTCGCCCGCATCCACGGCTCCGCCGGGAAAGACGAACTTGTTGGGCATGAACGCGGCCTTGGCCCCGCGTTGCCCCATCAGGATGCGCGGCGTGGTGTCGGTGTCGCGCAGCACGATGACCGTGGCGGCGTCCCTGATCTGGCTCTTGTCGATGCTCATTATGCCCCTTGTCGGGGCGTGCGCGTCAGCCGTGCTGGCCAAACCCGCCCATGGCGCGGGCCCATTGGAACCCGACAATCGCCCCCTTCAATCTGGGCAGAAGGTAAAGCGACAGGCCCACACATCCAACCGCAAAGATGGTGAACAGGATCAACGGCTCAGGTCGCCAGGTGACGAAGACGAAGTGCAGCAGCGGGGCCATCAGGTGGCCCACCAGCAGGATGGTCAGGTAGGCGGGCCCGTCGTCGGCGCGGTGGTGCGAATAGTCGAGCTTGCAGACCGGGCAGGTGCTGCCGACCTTGAGGTACCCCTTGAGCAGGGCGCCACGTCCGCAGCGCGGGCAGCGCCGCCGCCAGCCGCGCAAAAGCGCGGGGCGCAGGGCGCGGGGGCCCTCGTCCACGTGGGCGTGGTCGTGATGTGTGATCTGCTCGTGTCGCATGGGATGCTCGTGTGTTCCGTAGAACTAGGATGGGGACGGGCAGGCCAAAGCGGAATGCCGCATTCTGTCCTTGCGTCCCCATGTCGCGCCGCAGGGGCGTTGAAACTTTTTTCGACGGAACCGCCGACGGGCTGCGTTTGATCAGCATTCGGGACGCAAAGAGCAGGTGCCCGACCATGAAAACGGAGTAGAACACATGAAACGAACCGCCTTTATCGTTGCTGTCGCCATCGCGGCGACCGCTGTGACCGGCATCAGCGCGCAGGCCCGCGGGCAAGGCCCGGATTTCGCCACGCTGGATGCGGATGGCAATGGCGAGCTGACCCGCGAAGAGCTGCAGGCCCGCGGGTCTGTGATGTTCGAAGAGGCAGACGCCGACGGCAACGGGCTGCTGAGCGCCGAAGAGCTGGCCGCGCATGCCGCGCAGCGGGCAGAGGATCGCGCCACCCGGATGATCGAACGGATGGATGCCAATGGTGACGGGCAGCTTTCGCAGGACGAGCTGCGTGAGCGGCGCAATGCGGGCCGGATGTTTGACCGGATCGACAGCGACGACAGCGGTACGATCACGCAGGCGGAATTTGATGCGGCGCGCGACCGGTTTCGCGACCGTCGCGCCAAACGCCAGAACGCGGATTGATGCCGCAGTGCCCTTGCCCCTTGTGGAGGGGGGCAGGGGCACGCTAGCCCGATGTGACGATGACCATGCCGCTTGATGCCCACGCCACGGACGAACCGGACGAGGCTGCGTTGCTGGCCCGCTATGCGCGGGGCGACGCGGCGGCGGCGCGGGCGTTGACGCTGCGACTGACGCCGCGGGCCTATGCGCAGGCGATGCGCCTGCTGGGCGACCGGGCCGAGGCGGAGGATGTGGCTCAGGACGCCATGATGCGCCTGTGGAAGATCGCGCCGGACTGGCGCGCGGGCGAGGCGAAGGTGACCACGTGGCTCTATCGTGTGGTGGCCAATCTGTGCACCGACCGGCTGCGCCGACGCCCCCGGGGGCCCGTGGCGCTTGATGAGGTGGCGGAGCCTGCGGACCCCGCCCCCGGTGCCGAAGAGCACTTGCAGGCCGAGGCCCGGCGCAGCGCATTGGCAGCGGCTCTGGCCGGTCTGCCGGAGCGTCAGCGCCTCGCCGTGATGCTGCGCCATTTCGACGGCGCGACAAACCCCGAGATTGCCGAACGGCTCGGTGTCAGCGTAGAGGCGGTGGAAAGCCTGACGGCGCGGGGCAAGCGGGCGCTGGCGGCAGCCCTCAAGGGGCAGGCCGCGGCCCTTGGTTACGAAGGATGAGATGAGATGACGGACCGGCAGGACAAGGTGGACTGGGTGGATGCGCTGCTGGACGATGTGGGCGGCGCGGCCCCCGCTGACCCTTCGGGCGACCTGATGGCGCGCGTGCTGGCCGATGCAGAGGCTGCAATGCCCGCCCCGGGCGGCGCGCCCGTCCGCGAGGGTCTGTGGCGTCAGATGCTGGCAGGTCTGGGCGGCTGGCTGTCGGTGGGCGGGCTGGTCGCTGCGACGGCTGTGGGGTTTGCGGTGGGGCTGGGTGCCCTGAGCACTGTCGGCCTTGATGCGCTGTGGCTGGGCGAATACGGCGCGTATTATGACGACACTCTGGGGTTCAGCGTGAACGGCTGGGACTTTGAGGAGGGGTAGGATGACGGACACGAACATATCCCAGCCGCGCCGGGCGCGCTGCCCGATCTGGGTCAGGGTCCTGCTGGCGCTGTCGCTGGCGATCAACCTGGCGATTGCGGGGCTGGTGGCCGGGCTGGTGATGCGCGGCGACGGGCCGTTGCGCGGGGGCGGGCCGGGGCTGAGCTATGCGCTGCCCTATATCGTGGCGCTGGAGCGCTCCGAGCGGCGTGCGGTGATGGGGGCGGTGCGGGGCAATCCCGACCTGCCGGACCGGAGCGTCCGGCGCGCGGAATTCGATGACATGCTGACCGCCCTGCGCGCCGACCCGCTGGACCGCGACGCGGTGCGCGGAGTGCTGACCCGTCAGGCGGGCGGCGTGGCACAGGTGCAGGCCGTGGCGCAGGAGGCGTGGCTGGACCGTGTTGCGGCCATGACGCCCGTGGAACGCGCGGCCTACGCGGCCCGGGTCGAGGAAATCCTGAACAAGGGTCCGCGCGGTCGCAAGGGCAACGCACCCGGCAAGGCCGACTAGGTTGCCTATGCCGCGGAGCGGCAGAGGGTCACGCGGTTGCGCCCTTCGGCCTTGGCATCATAGAGCGCCCGGTCCGCCCGGTCGAGCAGGGCCTCGGCCGTCAGGGCCATGCCTCGCGGCAGGCCCGTATCGGTGTCGCACACCACCAGACCGATGGAGATCGTGGCGTTGACAGGCTGCGACTGGCCCGGAATGGCGATTGCGGGCGTGCCCACCCGACGACACAATCGGGTGGCTGCGGCGCGCGCATTCTTGAGTGTGACGCCGGGCAGCACCATCAGAAACTCTTCGCCCCCGATGCGCGCGACCAGATCGACCGCGCGCAGATTGCTGCGCAGCCGATTGGCCACCTCGATCAGGACAGCGTCGCCGGCGGCGTGGCCGTATTTGTCATTGATGCTTTTGAAATGGTCCATATCCGCGATCATCAGCGCAAAGGGCTTGCCGGTGCGCTGTGCCCGTTCGGCGATGCGCGTGACATGTGGCATCGCATAGCGGCGGTTGTGCAACCCGGTGAGCGGGTCGATCACCGATGCCTCGATTCCCGTCCGCACGGTCGCGCGCAGCGCATCGGTCATCATCTTGCGCGCCAGAAGCGTGCGCAGGCGTATGGAGATCTCCTCTAGGGTCGCGCCATGGGGGGCCAGATCGTTGGCACCCATGTCGAGCATCTGTGCACCCAGCTGAGCCGGTGCCTGATCCTGCGCCACCATGATCACACTGTGACGGGTGGTGGCGTGGCTGCGCAGCGAGGCCAGCAGGCTGAGCGTTTCGTGATCACGGTCCGGGCTGGGGATCAGCACAAACGCATCCGGCGCGCTGCCGTCCTCGATGGTCTGGACCGCCTCGGCGGGCAGGCAGATGCTGATCTTAGCCGGCAGCAGGGCGGCGAGGTCCTGCCGCCATTCGGCGTGCAGATGCGGGTTGCGTGTCACCACGCGCACGCTGGCCGCCGGGCCGAACTGCGCGCTGTGCTCGGCAAACCCGAGGGCGCGCGACGTGCCCTCGCGCAGTTGCCATTCGTTGGTCGAGGAATAGCTGCGCAGCAGGCTGCGCGCCCGCGCCAGCAGCAGCGGGTGATCGATGGGGCGCGCCAAGACGTCATCATAGCCCGCACCGAGCAGGTGCAGCCGCTGGTCTGCGTCGACCGGCGCGCCGATGGCAATCAACGGCACTTTGCCAAAGAGCCCCGCCTTGCGCAGACGGGCCAGCAGCTTGTCCGGTTTGCCGTCCGGCAGGCTGGTGGCGCACAGGATCAGATCGGGCTGCGTCTGGTTGATCACGCGCATCGCCTCGGCGATGCTGGTGGCCTGCAAAACTTCGTACTGGCTGGCGGCCAGTTTCACCCGCAAGACGATGCGGTGTGTCGCGATGGGATCGATAACCAAGACCTTGCCATGCATGGACCGTTCCAATTTTCTATAAAGGCTGTGTATCGGTATCGGGTGAATTAGGTTAACAAAGCGTTTCCAAACGTGGATGAGAGGGTTTTGCCGTGGCGATGTCGCAAGAATCCGCCGAAGTGGTGGGACTTAAGGCGCTGGGATGGCTGATCGGCCAGGAGGACGTGCTGTCGGTGTTCATGGGTGCCTCGGGCGCCGGTGCGGACGATTTGCGCAACGGTGCGGCCAATCCCGAGTTCCTGGGCGCGGTGCTGGATTTCATCCTGATGGACGACACCTTGGTCAAGGCGCTGTGTGACGCGACACAGATGAGCTATGACCAGCCGATGATGGCGCGCGCGATGCTGCCGGGCGGCGAGGCGGTGCATTGGACATGACCACGCCGGTGCGCGGGCTGATCTTTGACAAGGACGGCACGCTCTTTGATTTCCGCACCACGTGGGAGGCGTGGGCCGCAGCCTTCTTGCGCCGCGCGGCGGACGGGGACGAGGCGCAAGCCGCCCGTGCGGGGCGGGCTATCGGGTTTGATCTGGTGCAGGCGGAGTTTCACCCCGACAGCATCGCGATTGCGGGCACCGCTCAGGAGGTTGTCGAGGCGCTCATGCCCGCCTTTCCCGCGTCCTCGCCCGAGACGCTGATGGCGTTGATCAACGCCGAGGCCGCCCGTGCCCCGCAGGCCGAGGCGGTGCCGCTGGCCCCGTTATTGGACGATCTGCGCGGTCGCGGGCTCAAGCTCGGTGTGGCCACCAACGATTCCGAGGGCCCGACGCGGTCGCATCTGGACGGGGCTGGTGTGACGGCGCGGTTCGACTTCGTCGCAGGCTTTGACAGTGGCCACGGGGGCAAGCCCGCGCCCGGTCAACTGCTCGCCTTTTGCGCCGCAGTGTCGCTGGAGCCTGCAGAGGTGGTGATGGTGGGCGACAGCCTGCATGACCTGCTGGCCGGACGCGCGGCGGGCATGCGTTGCGTTGCTGTGCTCACGGGTATGGCCACAGCGCAGGACCTGGCGCCCCATTCGGTTGCGGTGCTGGATGACATCGGCGGGCTGCCCGCCTGGCTTGACGATCAAGCGACCCCCTAGCCGGGAAAAACGACCAAAGCCGTCGCAAATGGACAGGTGACGCCCGGCCTGCCGGGCGCAGGTTGGGCCAGCCAGCCAAGTGCGACGGAGGACATCATGACCGACACCAGAACCCGACGCCGGGGCGGCGGGCGCGCAGGCGCCGCCGCACGTCGCGGTCAGGCCGTGATCGAACAGATGCCATGGAACCCGCCCCGGATGATCGACCCGCCGGTCGAGCCGCTCCGCCCCGAAGGCGTTGCGGCGATCCACGACGGCGCGATGCGCATCCTCGAGGAAATCGGTGTCGAATTCCTCAACGAGGAAGCGCTGGAAATCTTGCGCGAGGCAGGCTGCACCATCGACGGGGCCAATGTGCGCATGGGCCGCGACTTCGTGATGGAGATGGTGGCCAAGGCGCCGTGCTCCTTTACGCTGATGCCGCGCAACCCGGCGCGCCAGATCACGATCGGCGACGGGCACATCAACTTTGGCAACGTGTCGTCGCCGCCGAATTACTGGGACATGGAGATCGGCACCAAGGTCCCCGGCACCCGCGAAATGTGCGCCAACCTGCTCAAGCTGACGCAGTATTTCAACTGCATCCACTTTGCGGGCGGCTATCCGGTGGAGCCAGTGGATATCCACGCCTCGATCCGCCATCTCGATGTGCTCTATGACAAGCTGACGCTCACGGACAAAGTCATGCACGCCTATTCGCTGGGCAAGGAACGGGTCGAGGACGTGATGGAGATGGTGCGCATCGCCGGAGGCCTCAGCCATGCGGCATTCGAAGCGCGCCCGCACATGTACACCAACATCAATTCGACCTCACCGCTGAAACACGACCAGCCGATGATTGACGGCTGCCTGCGCATGATCCGGCGTGGGCAGGCGGTTGTTGTCACCCCCTTTACGCTGGCTGGTGCGATGGCGCCGGTGACCATGGCGGGCGCTGTGGCGCAATCGATTGCCGAGGCGCTTTGCGCCATTGCGCTCTTTCAGTATGTCGCACCCGGTGTGCCCTGCGTCATCGGCACCTTCACCTCGAATGTGGACATGAAATCGGGCGCGCCCGCCTTTGGCACGCCCGAATACATGCGCGCCACCCAGATCACCGGGCAACTGGCGCGGTTCTACGGGTTGCCGGTGCGGTCTTCGGGCGTGTGTGCGGCCAATGTGCCCGACGGGCAGGCCATGTGGGAGACGTCGAACAGCCTATGGGCCGCGGTGCAATCCGGGACCAACATGGTCTACCATGCGGCGGGCTGGCTTGAAGGCGGGCTGATCGCGTCGCCCGAGAAATTCATCATGGATTGCGAGGTGTTGCAGCACATTCAGCGCTATCTTGACCCGATCATCGTGGACACCAGCCCCGATGCCATCGCGCTGGACGCCATCAAGTCGGTGGGCAGCGAGGGCCACTTCTTTGGGATTCAGCACACGCAGGATCGTTATTCGACCGCGTTTTATCAGCCGTTCCTGAGTGACTGGAAGAATTTCGAAGGCTGGCAGGCCGCCGGGGCCGTCTGGACGCCGGAGCGTGCGCATACGATGTTCAAGGAGATCGTTGGCGGGTTCGAGGCACCGCCAATGGACGCCGCGATCCGGGATGAGCTGGCCGATTTCGTGGCCCGCCGCAAATCCGAAGGCGGCGCGCCCACCGATTTCTGAGGCGGAAAATAGCTACAATTGCCGCTGTTAGCCGGATGTTAGGGGTGTCTGGGCCATTGTCCCGCGTGTGAAGACGGGATGATGCGACGATGCACGGTTTGATCAACAGGGCGATCCAGTGTTTTGTGACGGACGCCTACGGCCATGAAAAATGGGTCGAGGCGACGCGCGTGGCCGATCTCGACCTCGTCGATTTCGAGGCGATGATGATCTACGACGACGGGATCACCCCGCGCGTCCTTGATGCGATTGCCCGCGTGCTGGACCGGGACCGCGGCGAGATGATGGAGGATTTGGGCACCTACCTCGTCTCCCACCCCACGACAGAGGCGTTGCGGCGGCTCTTGCGCTTTGGTGGCGTGAATTTCGTCGAATTCCTGCAATCACTTGATGACCTGCCGGACCGCGCTCGGCTGGCAGTGTCTGACCTGCACCTGCCGCAGATTGAGCTGCGCGAACATGGTGCGGGCGGCTACAGCCTATTGTGTGATTGCCCGGTGTCGGGCTACGGCCACGTGATGATGGGCATTTTGCGTGCCATGGCCGACGATTACGGCGTGCTGGCGCTGCTGGACCATCAAGGCAGCGATAACGGCACCGAAGTGATCGCTGTCTCGCTGATCGAGACGGAATTTGCCGAGGGCCGTGTGTTCGACCTTGGGGCGCGCGCGGGATGAGTGCGCCGCTCACCGACGCGCTGGATGTTCTGTGCCCGATGCATCTGATGCTGTCGGATACCGGCCATATCGTGCATGTCGGGCCCACCACTCAAAAGCTCCGGCCACGCACCAACCTCATCGGTCAGCGCTTTCTCGAGGTGTTCGACCTCAAGCGGCCACGTGCAATTTCGACGATGACAGACCTGCGTGCTGCTGCCGGGACCAAACTGCACATGCGGCTGCGGGACGCGCCGCGCACCGAGGTGAAGGGCGTGCTGGTGCCGGGCCCCGACCACGGGCACAGCATCGTCAACCTGTCCTTTGGCATCTCCATCGTCGATGCGGTCAGCGACTACGCGCTCAATAGCGGTGACTTTGCCGCCACCGACCTGGCCGTCGAGATGCTGTATCTGGTTGAGGCGAAATCCGCCGCGATGGCGGCCTCGCGCAAGCTGAACCTGCGCCTTCAAGGCGCCAAGATCGCCGCCGAAGAACAGGCATTCACCGATACGCTCACCGGTCTGAAGAACCGCCGCGCGATGGATCACGTTATCACGCGTTACAGTACCTGGGGCACGCAATTCGGTCTGATGCAGATCGACCTGGATTGGTTCAAGGCGGTCAACGATACGCTGGGCCATGCGGCGGGCGATCACGTGCTGCAAACCGTCGCGCGCATTCTGGTCGAGGAGACGCGCGAGAACGACACCGTGGTGCGCATCGGTGGCGACGAATTTGTCGTGCTGCTGCCCATGGCCGAAGAGATGGGGGATCTTGCCGCCATAGGCGCGCGTGTGATTGCCCGGCTGGGCGCGCCGATTCCGTTTCAGGGCAAGGAATGCAAAGTGTCCGCCAGCATCGGTATCGCGTTTTACGAACCTGCGGGGACGTATTCCGCGGCAGAGGTTCTGGAGAATGCGGATCTGGCGCTGTACGCGTCCAAAAACGCCGGTCGCGCGCAGTTGAGTTTCTACGAGCCGGGTTTGCGCGACGGTGATGACGAGGACGCGCGACGGGCTTGAAGTTTTTGAGGTTGTGGAGAGCTTGGTTTTTCGCTCGAATTAAGGGCTTCAATCCACTGATTGTATTTATTTTTTTTCAATTGAGTTAACTGCATCGCTGGCTTCGGCCAAATGAACAACCCAGTTGTAAGTGACAGTTTCAAAGCACGGCAAATGTGCGGCCACATACGGGGACCCGGAGGCCTGATCGCACCGCGCGCGACCGGCATGCCTTACCCAAACACCCACCATTTCAGGGAAATGATAGTGGCATCCCGTAGGGGAATCGAACCCCTCTTTCCAGGTTGAAAACCTGGCGTCCTAACCGATAGACGAACGGGACGCAGCTATCGTGACGCGTGAGATAGGGAATTCTGCAGGAGCGCGCAAGGGTAAAAACGCCGCAATTTCGGACGGATTTACATGCGGGCAGGGGCCGCGTCTTCGAGTTGCAGCTGCACCGTTTGACGCCCGCGAAAGGTGTTGATCTCGAGCCGTCCGGCCAGATGAAACGGCGCGCCGCCGTGGTTTTCCAGCGCCGGCCCAAGAGCGCTGTCGTAAGCGCCGAATGAGATCCCGTCGAGCCGCGCGCCGCCCGTCTCGCCAAAGGTGACCTTGAGATGGTTTTCGCCGACCCGCCGCGCCTGCAGGATACGCATCCCGCCAAAGGCAAAGCGCGGCCCGCGCGCACCCGCGCCAAAGGGGCCAGCGGCATCGATCTGTTCGACAAGTTCCAGCGTTGCAGCCCCCGGCATCAGCGCGCCATCAAGCGTCAGGTCCCGTGGGCCGAGCGCACCTGCCCCCTGTTTTGCCAGCAATTCGCCCAGCCGCGCCATGGCCGCGTCGATCTTGTCCGCCGCGATGGTCAGGCCGGCGGCCATCTTGTGCCCGCCGCCCTTGATCAGCAGCCCCTCGGCGGCGAGCCGCTGGATCGGCGCGCCCAGATCGATGCCCGCGACCGACCGGCCCGACCCTTTGCCGACGCCGTCCTCCACCCCGATCACGATGGCGGGGCGGTTCGTGGCCTCCTTGAGGCGGGAGGCGACGATGCCCACCACGCCGGGATGCCAGCCGTCGCCCACTGCCCAGGCCAGCGGCCCGATCGCGCCGCGCTCTTCGCATTGGGCGAGGGCGGCGGCGCGCACGCGGGCTTCGATCTCGCGGCGTTCGGCGTTGAGTGTGTCCAGCCGTTCGGCCAGTGCCGCGGCCTCGTGCGGGTTGTCTGTCGACAGCAGGCGCGCGCCCAGATCAGCCTGCCCGATGCGCCCGCCCGCGTTGATGCGCGGCCCCAGCATGTAGCCCAGGTGATAGGGCGTGGGCGCGGCGTCCAGCCCGGCCACATCCGCCAGCGCCACCAGCCCCGGGCGCGCCCGTCGGGACATCACGGTCAGCCCCTGCCGGACAAAGGCGCGGTTGACCCCGGTCAACGGTGCCACGTCGGCCACCGTGGCAAGGCCGACAAGGTCCAGCAGCGCCATGAGGTCCGGCCCGCTTTGGCCTGCCGCGCGCAACTGCCGTCCGGCCTCGACCAGCATCAGGAACACCACCGCCGCCGCGCAAAGATGCGCCAGCGCGCCGTCCTCGTCCTGGCGGTTGGGGTTCACGATGGCGTGGGCGTCGGGCAGCGTTTCGGTGCCCAGGTGATGGTCCAGCACGACCACATCCGCCCCGACTGCCGCCGCGATGGGGCCGTGGGACAGGGTGCCGCAATCGACGCAGATGATCAGCTCGTGCGCGGCGGCCAGCTGTGCCATGGCCGCGTCATTCGGCCCGTACCCTTCGTCGATGCGGTCGGGGACATAGAGCGTCGCGTTCCGGCCCAGCCCGCGCAGCCACGTGACCAGCAGCGCGGCGGAGGACCCACCATCGACGTCATAATCGGCAAAGATCGCGATACGCTGACGCGCATTCACCGCGTGCAGCACCCGGCTGGCGGCCATTTCCATATCGCGCAGCGACCGCGGGTCAGGCAGCAGCGCGCGCAAGGTTGGCGCGAGGTAGTCCGGTGCTGCATCCGGTGTCACCCCCAGCCGGGCCAGCACCTGGCACAAGGGGCGGGGCAGGCCGGTCTGTTGGGCCATCGCCTCGGCGGCGCGGGCGCGTTCGGCGTCGGGCCCGATCCAAGCCCGTCCTGTCAGTGATTCAGTGACGTCGAGAAAGGCCAACCGCGCCTCAGACCGTGTGGACGGGCGTGCGGTAGTTGATGCGCCGCACCGACCCTGTCTTGGACCGCATCAGCAGCGTCTCGCAAGTGAGCCAACCGGGTTCGCGTTGCACCGCCGACAGGATGGAGCCGTCGGTGACCCCCGTCGCGGCAAAGATCACGTCTTGCGTGACCATGTCATCGCGGGCGTAGATGCGGCTCAGGTCGGTGATGCCGGCCTTGGCCGCGCGCCCCTTTTCGTCGTCGTTGCGAAAGAGCAGGCGGCCAAAGATCTGCCCGCCCATGCATTTGAGCGCCGCGGCGGCCAGCACGCCTTCGGGTGCGCCGCCTTCGCCCATGTACATGTCGATGCCCGTCTCCGGCTCGGCGCAGTGCATGACGCCGGCGACGTCGCCGTCGGTGATCAGCCGGATCGACGCGCCGGTGCTGCGAACGGATGCGATCACCGCGGCATGGCGGGGCCGTTCGAGGATGCACACGGTGATATCGCCCGGCGCGCAGCCCTTGGCGGTGGCCAGCGCGTGCACGCGTTCGTCGGGGCTCATGTCCAGCGTTACGACGCCCGGCGCGTAGCCGGGGCCGATGGCGAGCTTGTCCATATAGACATCTGGCGCGTGCAGCATGGAGCCGCGCGGCCCCATCGCTATCACGGTCAGCGCATTGGGCATGTCCTTGGCAGTCAGCGTCGTGCCTTCCAGCGGGTCAAGGGCGATGTCCACGCCGGGGCCGTTGCCGGTGCCCACCTCTTCGCCGATATAAAGCATCGGGGCCTCGTCCCGCTCGCCCTCACCGATCACCACCACGCCCGCGATGTCGAGCATGTTGAGCTGTTCGCGCATGGCGTTGACGGCGGCCTGATCGGCGGCTTTTTCGTCGCCATGGCCCACCAGCCGGGCGGAGGCGAGGGCGGCGGCTTCGGAGACGCGGGCCAGACCCAGCGACAGCAGGCGATCCTGAAAGATTTCGGTGGTGGACATACGCGGTTCCTTGTTCGGGGTCTAGACGTCTTCGATGCGCAGCACGACGGGTGCTGTCGCCAGCACGCCGGTCTGGCCCATCGCTGTGATCGCGTCGTCCAGTGCGGCGCGGGTGCATTTGTGGGTCACGATCAGGACGGGTGCCGTGGCGTCGTCATGGCCGTATTGGCGCATCCGGTCGATGCTCACCCCGGCCTCGCCCAGAACGGTGGCGATCTTGGCCAGCGCGCCGGGCTTGTCTTGCAGCGCCATGCGCAGGTAGTGCGGCGCGGGCAGGACGGAGCGGGCAGGCGTCGCGGCCTCGAGCATGTCCACCGGCTGGCCAAAGACAGGCAGGTGCAGCCCGCGTGCGATATCGCAGATGTCGCCCATCACGGCAGAGGCAGTCGGCCCTTCGCCCGCGCCGGGGCCGCGCAGCACGATCTGTTCGACCGCGTCGCCTTCGATGGCAACCATGTTGGTGCCGCCCTGCAATTGGCCAAAGGGCGAGGTGTCGGGGACAAGGCAGGGCATCATGCGCTGTTCCAGCCCGCGCCCGGTTTTCTGGGCCACGCCCAGCAACTTGATCTTGTAGCCCATGTCGCCCGCGTGGCGGATGTCGTCGATGCTGACCCGCTCGATCCCCTCCAGCTCGATCCCGTCAAAGTTCACCTGAGTGCCGAAGGCGATGGAAGACAGGATGGCGAGCTTGTGTGCCGCATCGATACCGCCCACGTCCAGCTGTGGATCGGCCTCCAGGTAGCCCAGCCCGTCGGCTTCGGCAAAGATGTCGGCGTAGCTGAGGCCAGAGCTTTCCATGCGCGTCAGGATATAGTTGCACGACCCGTTCATGACGCCGACGATGCGGGTGATCTGGTTGCCGGCGAGCCCTTCGGTGAGCGCCTTGATCACCGGGATACCGCCCGCCACAGCCGCCTCGTAGCGGAGCGAGACGTGGGCGGCCTCGGCTGCCCGAGCCAGCGCCTGGCCGTGAATGGCGAGCATCGCCTTGTTGGCGGTAACCACATGTTTGCCGGCCGCGATGGCCGCCTCGGTCGAGGCTTTGGCCGGGCCGTCGGTGCCGCCCATCAGCTCGACATAGACATCTACATCCTCGCGGGTGGCGAGGGCGACGGGGTCGTCCTCCCACGCGTAGTGGCCGAGCGGCACGCCGCGGTCCTTGTCGCGGCTGCGGGCGCTGACGGCGACCAGTTCCAGTGCGCGACCGGTGCGGGCCTCCAGCAGGGCCGCCTGACTGCGCAGGATGCGCACGACGCCGACGCCGACTGTGCCCAATCCTGCAATGCCGAGGCGCAAGGGGGAGGTCATGGCAGGTCCTTTCGGGGTCGTGTGGTGCGTCTTTGTCCGCGATGTAGCGGGTTCGCGCGGGCGCTGCAACGCGTTGCGGATCAGCCGGGTGCGGCGGCCAGCGCGCGGCGCAGGCGGGCGCGTGTGTTTGCATCGATCACGGGGCGGTTCTGCAGGGCGCGGGCCCGGACACGCAGGGCGGCCACCCGCTGTTCCAGCGTTTCGGTGGTGGCTGCCGGGTCGCTGACCACGCGGGCGTTTGCGGCCAGCAGTGGCTCAAGCGGGACAAGGGCGGGAAAGGGCGCGTTTTTGACCGAAGGCGGGATGGTCGCGTCAAGTTCGGGAAACTGCGTGCAGCCTGCGCAAAGCAGGGCAAGGGGCAGTATCAAACGGCGGTAAGGGGGGCGCATCGCGGCTCCGTCCTGGCGAATTGCCTTTGTGATGCACCAGCGCGGCGGGGCACGCAAGCGCGGCCTTGATATGAACGCGTGTTCAGTTAACCATACGGTCATGGCACGCACCCAAGGCTCTCACGCGGAAATCACCGGCCCCCGCATTCGCGCGGCAGCGCTGCGGCTGTTTGCGCAGCAGGGCTACGCGGCGGTGTCGATGCGGGTGATTGCGCGCGAGGTGGGCGTGCAGGCCGGTGCGCTCTACAACTACATCCCGGACAAGCAGACGCTGCTCTTTGAGTTGATGCGCGACCATCTGGTGGAGTTGATGGAGGCGGTGCGCCCATGTCTGGATGGCCCGGCAGAGGCGCGGCTGGAGGCGTTTGTGCGGTTTCACATCGCGTTTCACCATGCGCGGCTGGATGCGGTGTTCATCGCCTATATGGAGCTGCGAAACCTGACGCCCGACAATTTTGCTGACATCGAGGAGTTGCGTGGCCAATATGAGCGGCTGTTGCAGGACCAGCTGGATATGGGCGTGGACGGCGGGGCCTTCGCCGTTGCGGATACGCGGATCGCGTCGATGGCGATCATCGCGATGCTGACGGGGGTCAACACGTGGTTTCGTGCTGACGGGCGGCTGAGCCTGGGTGATGTGCAGGAGATGTACTGGCAGATGGTTCGCCGGATGGTGTCGGTGGGTGGGACTGTTTCGTCCTAGAGGACAAAAGGCGCCCACCCGCCGACCCCTGATCGGGTGCCTGGGCGTCTTGGGTGTGGCCGACATGTTTTGCGGGCAAAACATGTCCTTGCCACCGGGCGCGGCTGCCTGCGCAGCCGCGCCCTTAATGCGCTGCCTTGATAAACGTTCCGTTGCGCAGCTCGCGCATGGCCTGTTGCAACTCCTCTTGCGTGTTCATCACGATGGGACCGTGCCAGGCGACGGGCTCATCGATCGGTGCGCCGGAGATCAGCAGGAACCGGATGCCCTCGGGACCCGCTTGCACGGTGACCTCGTCGCCGGTGCCAAAGCGCACCAGCGTGCGGTCGCCCGACAGATCGCGGATGTTGACCTCTTGGCCCGCGACCTCCTTTTCCAGCAGAACGCCTGATGGGGCCGAGGCGTCGGCAAAAGCGCCGGCGCCCTGGAACACGTAGGCGAAGGCCCGGCGGTAGGTGTCGATGCGAAACGTCTTTTTCACACCGGCGGGCACGGAAACGTCGAGGTATTGCGGATCGGCGGCGATGCCGTCCACGGGCCCCGTCTTGCCCCAGAACGCGCCGGTGATCACGCGCACCTTTGTGCCGTCATCATCGATCACCTCGGGAATGTCGGCACCTGCGATGTCCTGATAGCGCGGTGCCGTCATCTTTTGATCCGCAGGCAGGTTGCCCCAGAGCTGGAAGCCGTGCATCTGCCCGCTGGCATTACCGCGGGGCATTTCCTGATGCAGGATGCCTGACCCGGCGGTCATCCACTGCACCGCGCCCGCCCCAAGCGTGCCGGAATTGCCGAGCGAGTCGCTGTGGTCGACCTCGCCCTCCAGTACGTAGGTGATGGTTTCGATGCCCCGGTGCGGGTGCCACGGGAAACCCCTGGCGTAGTGTTCGGGCACGTCATTGCGGAAATCGTCAAAAAGTAGGAACGGGTCCAGTTCGCTGGGGTCCTGAAATCCGAAGGCGCGGTACAGGTGCACGCCTGCGCCTTCCATTGTGGGTTGGGCCTGACGGGTTTCGAGTGTGGGTCTGAGGGACATCTGCGCCTCCATCTGTCTGGTGTTGGTGCCAAGATAGGTGCAGCGCCGACACCCGCAATCGGGCAGCCCCGAACGGGGTCTGTGCGCATGTGCGGGAAGTGGCGGGACCACCCGGACCGTGCGGTTCTCTCATTCCCGAGGACCTGTATATACAGGTGGGCGCCAGGTAACCGGGCCAGGACCCGGACAGAGCCAGCTCCCTCGGAATTGCTTAAGGCCACCGGAATGCAACCGTCCACATGAGGGGCAGAACCCGCCAACGATCTACATAGTGGGTTGGTGGGGTGGCGGCAAGGAAACATGAGTGCGACGTCGTGGCAAACCGGCCCTTCGGGGAGGATTTTTTCGGGACAGAGACGGGGTGGGGCGCGTCAGTTGTCGGTGTGGGGCCGGGCTGCGTCGCCGTTGAGGTGATGGCGCAGGCTGGTTTCGAAGAAGTGCTGCCAGCCGCGTTGGCAAACGTCAAAGCACGCAATCCTTGGTGTCAGGCCCTGATGGGTGAGGGTGATGTTGCTGCCTGCATTGGCGGGCGCGATGTGCCAGAGAAGGCGGGTGCCTGTCCATTCGGCGCGATCCGGGACGTCCTCGATGATCATATGGGCGTCGGTGCAGAGCCAGCTGAACCTGTGCGTTTGGTGGTTGGCCTCAATGGCGAAGGTGGCGTGGCTGTTGTTGAAGCGCACGGTGAAGCCCGCGGCGTGGCGTTCGACGCGTTGGGACCACCATTTGTCCAGATCGTCCAGGATGCGGCTTGCGGCGTCATCCGGGGCGGCGCGGGTGGAGATTGTTGCGCAATAGTCCGTCATTTGGTGCCGTGCAGATCGGCGCGCAGGCGCATCAGGTGCTTGTCCCAGCCTTCGTCGAAGGCCAGTGCCAGGTCGAACGCCTTTGCCCCTTGCGGCAGGCCGGTGTGTTCCAGCGAGAGTGCCGTGCCGCCGGGCACATCGCGCAAGCTCCAGCGCACGATTGTGACCGCATCGCCCATCGGCCCGGCGCTGAACGTGTATTCCAGCACGGCAGGCGGGTTGGCTGTGCGTACGGTGCCCCAGATCACGGGCTTGCCGCTGTCGGCACCATAGCAGGTATAGTCCTGCCCTTCGGTCAGCAGGGATTTGGGCGCGTGGAACCATTTGGCGAGGTGCTCGGGTTGGGTGAGATAGTCCCAGACCATCTGGCGCGGAGCCTTGAGGTAGAGCGTCTTGCGCAGCACTGGGTCGGTCATTGGAGGTCCCGTTCGATGGCGGATTTGAGGCTGGTGAGGCGGTCATCCCAGAAGCGGTCAAAGACGTCGAACCACGAGAACACCGGGGCGAGCCCGGCGGGGTCGAGGCGGTTGATGCGCTCGCGGCCGCGCGCCTCCACCGTGATGAGGCCGCCGTCGCTGAGCACGGTGAGGTGTTTCTTGACGGCAGCGCGGGTCATGTCAAAACGGTCGGAGACCTGCGCGATTGTCATGTCCTGCTGGGATAGCATCCGCAGGATATCACGGCGCGTCGGGTCGGCGAGGGCGCGAAAGGCCTGCTGGGTCCGGTCGGTCATGGCGTCACCGGGACAAAGTCGAACGGCCCATCCTGATAGAGCAATGTGAGGCAGGGCGTCGCCGAGACGCAGGCGGAGACATGGGGCATGTCGGCGGGGATTTCGTAGTATGCGCCGGGGCCGATGGTGGGTGCGTCGGTGCCGGGAGCGGCGTGGGTCATCTGACCTTCGACGAGCAGGCCGTACATGGTGGCGGATTTTGTATGGGCGGGGCTGATCGTGCCGGCAGGCAGGCGGACCATGGCAAAGTAAGCCTCGATCTGGCGGTCACCGGAGAGTGCAGCGAAAGCGACACCTTCGGGCGTGGTGTCCCATTGCAGTGTCGTGTCGGGGGTCAGGGTTATGGTCGGGTCTGCGGTGACCGGGTTGGCTGCGAGTGCGGCAAGGCAGAGCAGGCGTTTCATCTGGGCGCTCCATATGATTCCATTTGGTATCATATAAATGAGATACCTTAGGGTACTATGTCAAGCATCAGGTTTTTTGCCTTAGATATTGCCGACAAGCTACTCAGAAGGCTGGATAAATCCGTATTGCTCCAGCTCTTCGGGTAGCAGAACATAGATCTGATCGGGCGGTGTCGACAAGGCGTGGGTCATGACCAGCGGGTCGATTCCCATCTCATCCAGATAGGCCATCACCTCGGCTTGTCCGCGCTGGATGTCCTCGACCGCAAAGGCTGCGGGCAGCAGGGTGTTTTCGCCAAAGTAGTGCTGGTGCACGCCGACCGACGCCCCTTCGGCGATGTCGCGGGACGGACCGGCGGCGAGCAGGTAGGGGCAGGCGGAGTAGCAGAACTCGCCCGGCAGCATGCGGGTCGCGATCCCCTTGGTGCGGACATGGCGGCCAAGGGCCAGCGCATCCTGCACCGACCCGCCCGGCGATTGCAGGATCAGCGTCTCGGGCGGGGGTTGCAGGGTGTCGAGCTGGTCCGCGATGCGCGCTGCATCGCCCGCCTCGATCCCACCTTCGAGGCGGTAGGTGCTGCCCTCGGCCCGGGTCAGCACCAGCCGTTCGGGCAACTGCCCGGGGTCGCGCGCGGGCTGCACCACGGGGCGGTCGCGGTCGGGGCGGAAGGTACGGCGCTGATCGCCGGGGCGCACCGGTTCGGTCAGGCGCGGGGCGTCGGGGCCAAAGCTGGGCAGGCGCAATCCGCGCATATCGCCGATGATCAGCAGCCCGCCCAGCCCGATCTGAAAGATCAGTATGCTCATGAGGGTCCGGGCGACCGGGTTCTTGGGGGCCACGCTCATTCGGCGGCGGGGCGGGGTTTGGGCCGAGGCCCGGGCGCGCTGACGCTGTCGGGCATGTCCTGCATCGCCTCTTCGACATCGCGGATCGCGACCATGGCGGCGCGCAATTCCGCCAGCGTCATCGTGTCTTCGACGGCGGCCCCTTCGCGGCCCCCGCGGATGGCACCCTGAGTGATGGCAAGGATGAACACCAGCACGGCAGGCAGCAGGTCAATCGCGATGGCCCCGGCCCATGACGGGACAAAGTTGCGCGCGTAGAGAATCACGGCATCCGCCGAGGAGATCGGCGTGTATGTCACATCCGCTGGCGGCTGCAGGGCGATCACGTCCTGTGCCGCGCGCTCCAGCGTTTGCGCGCGCTGTGCCAGCACCTCCAGCACTGAAGAGATCGTGGCCGCCTGATCACTGCGCCCTTCGGCGGTCTGACCGTCAAGTTCGGGCAGCACCACGGATGCGGCAAGGTCCTGTGCGGCGCGTTCCACCAGCGGCGCGACGGAGAGCTGGCGCATCTGGGTGATCAGACCCGCCAGCCGCACGGCCTGTTCGGAGAACTCGACGCTGCGCACCTCCACCGGGCCCGGCTCGACCGTGAGGGCGCGCATGCGCGACAGGATCGCGTTGCCTTCGGCAAAGGCGGCATCGACGAGCGGGGTCTGGGTGCTGATCTGCCCTTCGAGCCCCGACAGCTCGCCCGCCTTTTGCCGCAGCACGCGAAACACCGCGCCACGGCCCGCGAGGCCCGATAGCGAGCCCGCAGCCTCCTGTTCGCTGAGATCTTCGAACGATTGGCGCACCCGCGCCACGTCGCGTTCCAGCGACTGGGCGGTGATGGCAACCTCGTGCGCGCGCTCGAGGCTGGACTGGTAGTCCTGCACGGTCTTGGCGAGGTGCTGTTCGACCGCGGCGGACCCGGCCAGCGCGGCGGCGTTCAGCCAGGACGACATCGCCACGATGGCCAGCGAGCCGAGGCCCATGGCCGCGAGCAGCCCGGTGCGCGCCCGGGTCGAGCGGACGGCGGGAAAGAGGCGCAGCATGTAGGACCAGAAGACAAAGATGCCCACCGACACGGCCACCGAATAGGCGATGGCCGCGAGGACCGACATGGCCCCGTTTTCATCCAGCAGCGATGACACGCCCAGATAGGTGTAGATGCCCGACGCCGTGGCAAGCACACCGAGGGCCGTGCCGGAAAACGTGTCGAGCCAGCCCAGATGCCCCTCAAGCTCGCGCGCATAGCGCACGCCGCGCGCCTGAACGGCTGTCAGCCTAGTGTCGTCGGTCATCCTCGTGTCCCTTGGCCGTGATTGGCCCAAGCTAAGCGCTGGCGCGGGGCGCGCCAAGGGGCGGTGGCTGCCTCTTGCGTTTGTTCACACTTTGTTCATATTCTTGGCGCATGACGGAACTGATCGACGCCCCCACCCTGATGCCCGGCCAATTGCTAGCACGTGGTGTCGCGCGGCATCTGGCTTCGCTTGGCTGGGCCACGGTAGAAGAGCTGGTGCCCGCGCGCGGCCTGCGCGTGGACGTCATGGCGCTGGGACCCAAGGGCGAGATCTGGGTGGTGGAGTGCAAATCATCGCGCGCGGATTTCATGTCGGACAGTAAATGGCAGGGATATCTGGAGTGGTGCGACCGGTTTTTCTGGGCCGTGGACGGCGATTTTCCGGTGGAGCTGCTGCCCGAAGACAGCGGCCTGATCCTTGCCGACGCTTATGACGCCGAGATTGTGCGCATGGCGCCCGAAGACAAGCTGCCACCCGCGCGGCGCAAGTCGGTGATCCAGGGCTTTGCCACACATGCGGCGCGCCGTTTGCACGGCTTGCGGGACCCCGGTGCCGGTTTGGGCTGGTAGCACCGGGCGCGCATTTGTGGCTGGCAGGACCGGGCCGGGCGTTCTACGCTGCGCGACGGGAGGACATGCCAGATGAAAGACCAGATGGACGCCCGGATCGGGTATTTTGACGCGGCGGCCTGCGATGTGGCCGATTTTGAAGCGCTGATTGCGCGGGAGACATCGCGCGACATCTGTCCCCGTGCGGTCGACATCCAGTCCAAGGTGCCGATCTACGATATGGAGGCGCTGCGCCCGGAGCTGGAGGCGATTGACACCCGTCGCGCGCTGATGAGCGAGTGGGCGCAGGTGCTGCTGGCGGGGCCGGGGGCCGTAGTGCTGAAACGCGCCTACGCCGATACGGGCGTGCTGGATGAAGCGACCGAGATCTTCACCGACATCATCGCGGAGGAGAAGGCGGAACAGGGCGGCGGTGCCGATCATTTTGCCGCTGCCGGTGCCAATGACCGCATCTGGAATGTGCAAGAAAAGCTGTGCCTGCGCGCGCCGGATGTCTTTGTCCGCTATTTTGCAAACACGGTGCTGGATGCGATCAGCGAGGCGTGGTTGGGACGTGGCTACCAGATGACGAGCCAGGTCAATCTGGTGCATCCCGGCGGGGCCGCGCAGGAGGCGCATCGCGACTACCACCTGGGGTTCATGACGACCGAAGAAGCGGCGGGTTTTCCGATCCATATGCACCTGCTGTCGCCGCTTTTGACGCTGCAGGGGGCGGTCGCGCATTGCGATATGCCGGTGGCATCGGGGCCGACGCAGCTGTTGCCCTATTCGCAGTGCTATCCCGAAGGCTATGTGGCCTTCCGCCTGCCCGAATTCCGCGCAGCCTTTGCCCGGTCGGCGGTGCAACTGCCGCTCGAGAAGGGTGACGCGCTGTTCTTCAACCCCGCGCTGTTTCATGCGGCGGGCGCCAACACCACCACGGATACCGAACGCATGGCGAACCTGTTTCAGGTGTCATCGCCCATGGGCCGGTCGCTGGAAAAGCTGGACCGGCTGGCGATGGCGAAGGCCGTCTATCCGCATCTGGGGCAGGTTTCGGGGTTGGCGCAGGTCGCCGCAATTGCAGCCGCCGCCGAGGGTTATCCGTTCCCCACGAACCTCGACACCGATCCGCCTGTCGGTGGGCTCGCCCCGGAGAGTGATCAGGCGCTGTTGCAGCGGGCTTTGGTGGAGGGGATGTCGCCGGATGAGGTCAACGCAGCGCTGGATGCGGCGGCGGCCAAGCGCGGCTAGGTCAGGGGCAGGGCGTCCCGCTCTGCCTTGGTGACCAGATGGACGTCGGCGACGGGCCTTCCGTCCGTGCCAAAAAACGGCGTGTCTTTCCAGCGGCCGGTCAGCCGCGCCCCGATGGCGCGACGGGCAAAACCCGCGATGAACCGGGGCAACCCTTCGTGGCCGCGCTTGCCGCTGGGTTTGCGGACAAAGGCGCGGGCGACAACCGGTCCGAGCGCCTCGGGTGCTTCCAGCCGGTCGGTGCGGAACGACGTAAAGCTGAGCTTGGGCGAGCGCGCCGTCAGGAACATTGTCGCACCACAGCAGCGCGCCTGCCAGCGCAGCGGGCCCTTGTGACTGAAGGCGAAGGGTGCCAGCTGGTCGGCGCCTGCGTCGATGCGCACATGGTAGGGCGCTGTCTGGTAGAGCTGGACGGCATCCGGCGCGGGGTCGGGTTGGCCGGCATAGACCTCGGCAGCGCGGCAATCGTGGCAAAAGCATTCCACGCGGGTCCCGCTGGCGGGCGTTATGCCAACCAGCGTGCCACGTAATTTATTGCAATCACACGCGAATTTGAGGTCCGCGCCCGCCATATATCAGGCCGCCGCGTTCTTGTTGGCGGCCTTCTTGGACCCGCCCTTGGGCGAATTGGCGTCGATGAAGTCGAGCACGAGGGGGCGGATGTTGTTGCGCCAGCTCTTGCCGGCAAAGATGCCGTAATGGCCCGCGCCCGGTTCCACATGGCTTGCCTTTTTGTCGTCGGGCAGACCGGTGCACAGGTCGAGTGCCGCGATGCACTGGCCGGGAGCGGAGATATCGTCATTCGCGCCTTCGACCGTCTTGACCGCGACCGTGGTGATCTTGCCCATGTCGACGGTCTTGCCCGCGACGGTGAACATGTTCTTGGCAATCTCGGCCCGTTTGAAGATGCGCTCGACTGTCGACAGGTAAAACTCCGCCGTCATGTCCATCACGGCGAGGTATTCGTCGTAGAACTTGTTGTGCTTGTCATGGTCGCCGGCCTCGCCCTTGGCGACGCGGCTGATCTGGTCGGTGAAGGCCTTGGAATGCTTTTCGGCGTTCATCGACATGAAGGATTGCAGCTGCAGCAGGCCGGGATAGACCATGCGGCCCACGCCCGGATACTTGAAGCCAACGCGCTGGATCATCAACTCTTCGAGCTGGCCCATGGTCACGCGACGGCCAAAGTCGGTGACGTCGGTTGCATTGGCGTCGGGGTCGATCGGGCCGCCGATGAGCGTTAGCGAGCGTGGCTGCGCCTTGGGGTCCTCTTCGGCCAGGTAGGCGGTGGCGGCCAGCGTCAGCGGGGCAGGCTGGCAGACGGCGATCACGTGCGTGTCGGGCCCCAGTTCGCGCATGAAGTCGACAAGGTAGAGAGTGTAATCCTCGACGTCGAACTTGCCTGCGCTGACGGGAATGTCGCGCGCATTATGCCAGTCGGTCACGTAGACCTCGCAATCGGGCATCAGCGACATCACGGTAGAACGCAGCAGCGTGGCGTAGTGGCCCGACATGGGTGCCACCAGCAGCACCTTGCGCTTGCGCGGCTTGCGCCCCGTGACGTTGAAATGGATCAGATCACCGAAGGGGCGCGGCACCACCACGTCGACATTCACCAGATGGTCCTTGCCATCTTCGGCGGTGATCGAGGGGATGCCCCAATCGGGTTTGACAACCATACGCTCGAAGGTGCGTTCGGTCACCTCACCCCAGGCGCGCATCCATTCCATCGCAGGATTGGGCAGCATCGCCATGGCCGGGTAAGCGCCTATGGCAGCCGCGGTTGCGCCCAGCCATTGGTTCGTATTGCGCATCGTTTCCATCAGGTCGTAGCTCACCATGTAGCGCATGACCATATACTCCTACTCTAGGGGCGAAACGTGACAGTTCCGCATCGGACGGTTTGTCGCTTTGCCCCCTGAAACATGCGACCATACACAGACATCATGCAGGCAAGTGCACAAATGCTGCAAGTGCGAGAGTAGGACGAAGAGGTTAACATGACAACCAGTGACACCACCTCTGGTGCAGTGACGGGCGAAAACCTCGACAAATTGAACACAAATCTCCGAAAGGTTGAGGAGCTGACGAAGCGACTCACCCAGGTCATGACGCACCGCAGCACGCACAATGCCGCCCTCGACGGCCCGAATCAGGAGCTGTTCGGCAAGGCCGCGACGGCCTACTGGCACGAGGCGATGCGCGATCCGGCCAAGGTGCTGGAGCACCAGTTGCAGTTCTGGTCCAAATCCGTGACCCATTTCGTCGAAGCGCAGCAAGCGCTGGCCAGCGGCAAGCTGAAAGCGCCCGACAATCCCGGCCCCAAGGACCGCCGCTTTGCCAACCCGCTGTGGGACACGCATCCCTACTTCAACTTCGTCAAGCAGCAATACCTGATCAATGCCGACGCGGTGTTGCAGGCTGTGGATGACGTCACCGACCTTGATCCCAAGGAAAAGCAGCGGCTGTCCTATTTCTCGCAGCAGATCCTCGACATGATGTCGCCCACCAACTTTCTCGCCACGAATCCCGACGCGCTGGAAAAGGCGGTGGAGACCGAAGGCCAAAGCCTGATCGACGGGCTGGAAAACCTGATCGGCGATCTTGAGGCCAACAATGGCGAGCTGGTGGTGCGGCTGGCGGACGAGACCGCGTTCGAGCTGGGCCGGAACATCGCCACCACACCGGGCAAGGTCGTCTATCGCAACCGGATGATGGAGCTGATCCAGTACACACCCACCACCGAAAAGGTGCACAAGACGCCCATCGTGCTGTTCCCGCCCTGGATCAACAAATACTACATCCTCGACCTCAAACAGCAGAACAGCCTGGTCAAATGGATTGTCGATCAGGGGTACACCCTGTTCGTGGTGTCGTGGGTCAATCCGAATGCGGCCTATTCCAGTGTGGGTCTCGAGGACTATGTCGAGGACGGCTATCTGACGGCCATCAACGAGGCCAAGGCGATCACGGGCGAAAAGCAGGTCAATGCCATCGGCTACTGCATCGCGGGCACCACGCTGTCGTTGACGCTGAGCCTGCTGAAACAGCGCAAGGACAAGTCGGTCAAATCCGCCACCTTCTTTACCGCGCTCACTGATTTCGGTGATCAGGGTGAGTTTTCACCCTTTCTGACGGATGATTTCATCGACGGGATCGAGGCGGAATGCGCCGAAAAGGGTATCCTGCCGTCGGTCATCATGGCGCGCACGTTCACGTTCCTGCGGGCCAATGACCTCGTCTACACCCCCGCGATCAAGAGCTACATGATGGGGCAGACGCCGCCTGCGTTCGATCTGCTTTATTGGAACGGGGACGGTGCCAACCTGCCGGAAAAGATGGCGATGCAGTACCTGCGCGGCCTGTGTCAGGGCAATGAACTGGCGGACGGCGGGTTCGAGTTGCTGGGCCACCGGCTGACGCTCGACGACATCGACGTGCCGATCTGTTCCATCGCCTGCGAGACGGATCACATCGCGCCGTGGGTCAACTGCTATCGCGGTGTGCAGCAGTTCGGCTCCAAGGACCGGACGTTCATCAAGACGCAGTCGGGCCACATCGCCGGCATCGTGAACCCGCCCTCCAAGAACAAGTATGGCCACTATACGAACCCGGACCTGACCCTCGATCCCGACACCTGGAGCGAGACAGCGGATTTCCACGAAGGGTCCTGGTGGCCGCGTTGGGGCGATTGGCTGAAAAAGCGCAGCGGGGCGATGGTTGCGGCACGGGAACCGGGCGATTCTGCCCACCCGGTCCTGTGTGATGCGCCCGGAACATACGTTACCGTCAAGGCGCGTCCCTGAACCACCCACATCCCAAATCGCTGAATTTGCTTAGGCTTTCCGCAAGGGCAGGCCATTTTGCCGCAGCGCAGCAAAAGGGTTGATTTTCTGCACTGCAGCATGCATATTGTTTGCAGATGCAGAAACGCAGGAATGATCCTGCACCCGGCACGAAGTAAGGATCAGGACTATGGCAAAAGCCACACAAGATATGACCGCAATGTTCAAAGACGTTATGGGTTCCTTCCCTGTTGACACAGCAGCAATGGAAGACGCGTTCAAAACAGCAACCACGCTGAACGAAAAGCTGAGCCACGTCGCCATCGACGCCGCCGAAAAATCCACCGAGATCTCCTCCAAGTGGACCAAAGAAACGCTGGCGAAACTGGGCGACATGTCCAAAGCCAAGGCAGAGCCTGCCGACTACGCCAAAGCCATGACCGACTTCGCGTCGTCCTACGCTGAAGTGACCGCCGAGCACATGGCCGCTTTCGCCGAAGTTGCGAAGAAGGTCCAAATGGACACCGTTGAGCTGATGATGGCCGCGGGCAAAGACATGAGCGAAGACGCACAAGCCGTTGTGAAGAAAGCAACCGGCGACCTGACAGCTGCTGCGAAAAAAGCGGCTGCCAAGTAAGCGACACGCTTCAACAGAATATCGCGCCAACTCCTCCCTGATACGGCGCGGTGACTGTGGCGGGCTCCTTCGGGGGTCCGCCTTTTTCTTGTGTGAATCACATTTGTGACAATGCGGTGGCGAGCGCGTCATAGACCACCCGCACGCGGGGCACGCGCCTCAGGTCAGGATGCGCGGTGAGCCAGACGGGCAGGGTTTCAACCGGCTCCTCTCCGAACAGGCGCTGCACGCGCGGGTCATTGTCGCCGACGATGCACTGGGTAAAGCCGATCCCGCAGCCCGCCAGTACCAGTTGCCAGCATGCCGCCTGATCATCGCACCGCACGCCAAACGCGTGGCGGTCCAGCATCAGACCCCGCGCGCGAAACCCATCAAGGATCAACGTGCTGCGGTCGTAGCCGATCAGATCGTGCTGCGGGACATCCTGCAATCGTTCCGGCAGACCGCGCCGCGCGATGTAGCTGTGGCTGGCATAGGCGCCCAGTTCGAGGTCCGCCACATGGCGCGTGATCACGTCGTCCTGCGTCGGTCGGTACATCCGCAGCGCAATGTCGGCCTCGCGCCGCAACAGGTTTTCGCTGCTGTCGGAGGCGGCGACCTCGATCTCGATCTCCGGGTGTGCTGCGCGCAGGTCTGCGATGATCGCGGGCAAGGTGAAATGCGAGACAACACGGCTGGCCGTGATCCGCACCGTGCCGTCGAGGCTGGAGGTGGGCGCTGCCGGGCCGAACTGTGCGGCGGCGTCGGCCATTGCCTCGGCGTGGCCCAGCAGGTCCGCCCCCGCTATCGTCAGTGCCATGCCTGCGCGCCCCCTGTCGAACAGGCGCGTGCCCAGCTCGGTTTCAAGCTGCGCAATATGGCGGCTGAGCGTAGGCTGGCTGCTGCCCACCGCGCGTGCCGCCGCAGAAAGCGAGCCATGCGCGGCCACCGCGGCAAAGGATTGGATCTGAGACCAGTCGGGCATTCATATCATCCACTTATGAATGGGTATATTCAGGTTTTGCCAAATGATATTCGAATTTTGGCACCTTAGATAGGGTGCATGTTTGGTCAGCAATGGGACATGCACGATGCAGAAGTTACTGGTTTTGGGGGCGACGGGCCGGTTCGGGCGCGCCGCCGCGACAGCGTTTCAGGACGCCGGATGGCAGGTCACGCAAACCGCGCGCCGCTGGCCTGAGGCGGGGGCAAGGCGGGTGACGCTTGACCCGTCAGACCCGCAAGCGGTGACAGAGGCGGCGCAAGGGCAGCACGTGATCGTCAACGCGCTGAACCCGCCATACCCCGATTGGTCGGTCGAGGTGCCCCGCCTGACCCGCGCGGTGATCGCGGCAGCCAAGGCGACCGGCGCAACAGTCATGATCCCCGGCAACCTCTACAACTTCGGTGCGGCCATGCCCGAGGTGCTGCGGGAAGACACAGCTTGGACCGCGCAAACACGCAAGGGTGCCATCCGCATTCGTATGGAAACCGCATATCGCGACGCTGGCGTGCGCACGATCGTGCTGCGCGGCGGTGATTTCCTCGAGGCGGCGCAAAGCGGGAACTGGTTCGATACGCATATCGCCGTCGGTGCGTGGGAGGGCAAGGTGATGTATCCCGGCCCGCGCAACATCGTTCACGCGTGGGCTTGGCTGCCGGATATGGCTGCGGCCATGGCCGCGCTCGCGGATCAGCGCGATGCCTTTGATCCCTTTGTAGAATTCGGCTTTGACGGCTACGCGCTCACCGGTGATGAGCTGATTGCGCTGATCGAACAAGCGGTGGGGCGACCCATGCGCGTGCGCGGCATGCCATGGCCGGTGGTGCGCGCCATCGGGCTCGTCTTGCCGCTCATGCGCGAGGTGGCCGAGATGCGGTATTTGTGGCGCGTGCCGCACCGCGTCGACGGCACCCGGCTGTCGCAGGTGCTGCCCGATCTGCCGAGGACCCCACCGGCACAGGCCATCGCCAAAGCGCTCGCCGCTTGGAAACCGGCTGACCTGACGCAATGACGCACGTGGTCCTTTCTTTTTCCCGGGCACGCGCCTAAGCTGCAATGCAGCACGCACGCGGGGAGAACACACGTGACCGAAAAACCAGCGCCCTTGCTGATCAAGCGATATGCCAGCCGCCGCCTCTACAACACTGAGACCAGCGACTATGTGACGCTCGAGGATATCGCCGGCTTTATCCGCGACGGGCGCGAGGTGCAGATCGTCGACCTCAAGACCGGCGACGACCTGACACGGCAATACCTGCTGCAGATCATCGCCGAACACGAAAGCCGTGGCGAGAGTGTGCTGCCCGTGGACGTGCTGAACGATCTGGTGCGCAGCTACATGACGGGCAACGTGTCCGTGGTACCGCAATTCCTGCAAGCCTCGTTCGAGATGCTGCGCGACGGACAGAGCCGTATGGTCGAGAACATGTCGGCGATGAACCCGCTTGCCAAGATGCCCGGCTTTGACGCCATGCAAGCGCAGCAAGAGGCGTTCATGAAGGCGATGACCGGCGGGCTGGGCAGTGGCTGGACCGGCGGCAGCGGGCCCGCGCCCGACGGTGGTGAAGAGACCGAAGACCTCGACGCCATCAAAAAGCAGTTGGCCGAGTTGCAGGCCAAACTGTCAAAGCTGTCCTGATATCGGGGTCCGGTGCGCCGGGCGCATGATCCAGTCGAAGTAGCGTTGGCGCAGGGCCGTGGCGACCGGCCCCACAGAACCGTTCGAGAAATGCCGGTCGTCCACCTGTGCCACCGGAATGACACCGCCGCCGGATGAGGACAGGAATACCTCATCCGCCTCCCAAAACTCGTCTAGAGGCAGAGGGCGGACCTCGGTCTTCAGCCCGGCCTCGCCGCACATCTCGAGCACGGTGCGCCGTGTGATGCCGTGCAGCACACCATGGTCCGACGTCACGACCCGGTCACCAAACAGGGCAAAGACGTTGAACCCCGGCCCTTCGGTCACGTGGCCCGCGTGATCCAGCAGCAGCGTCGTCTCGTACCCGCGGTCCTTGGCCTCGAACAGGCCCGAGGTGAAGTCGCCCCAGTGGTAGTTCTTGACCGTCGGATCCACGCTGTCCTGCGGGATGCGCCGCACGGCTTTGGCGATCCAGACGGTCGTGCCCTTGGCCGCGGCCTCCGGCTTGACGATGTGCACGTAAGGCACGCACCAGGCGTAAAAGTGGTTGTGGCAGTCGCGGGGATCACGGCTGCCCGGGACGGGGTTGCGCCCGCGTGCCGCGACCATCGCCACATAGGCATCGCTAAGCCCCGAGGCCGCGACCATCTGGTGCAGCGCTGCGCACACAGCGCTTGCGTCCATGCCGATGTCGAACCGCAATGCGGTGAGCGACGCCATGAACCGCGCCACGTAGTCGTCCAGCCGAAAGAACGCACCCTGCCAGACCGGCACCACGTCATAGGCGATGTCGGAATGGGTCACGCCCCAGTCGGTGACCGGGATGGCCGCGTCGGCGATGGGTATGATGTGGCCGCCAATCCAGGCGGCCCCTTTGGAAAGATCTGTCATAGCCCCGGAGCCTAGGGCGCGTTTCGGCCCGAGGGAAGGTTGCTCAGGCCGCCTTGGCCGCGACCGAGGCGTCGATGGCGGCCAGCAGCGCATCCGCGACGGCGTCCAGCGTGTCCATCGGCAGGTGCACCGGCAGGCGCACGTCACAGGCCCGCATCAGCATCGCCCGCGTCTGCGGCAGCTCCGGCAGGTCCGGCACGAACTGCCAGTTCCAGAAGGCCCGCGCGTTGTCCGCACTGGCACCAAAGACCTGCACCTTGACGCCCAGCATGGCTGCTTCGGCGACAAAAGCAGCCACTTGCACATCGTCGAGGTCCACCAGATTGAACTGGATCGAATCCGGTGCGCGCACCTCACCCGGCAGGGGGGGCGGTACGGCGATATGCGGGCTTTGCGCCAGCAACGCGGCCACGTGGTCATGGTTGCGCCGCCCGTCGACGACACGCCGCGCCAGATGCGGCAGTTGCGGCCGGATCACGGCGGCGCTCAGGTTCGACAGGCGCAGGTTGTACAGAGGCAAGCGGTTCTGGTGCGTGGCAAAGGCATCCTGCAGCACCGGGTGTTTCTTCCAATTGTGCTCGTAGGCGCCCGACATGATGATCGCCCGCGCTACAAGGTCGGCGTCGTCAGTAATCATGATCCCGCCTTCGCCGGCGTTGATCATCTTGTAGGACTGGAAGGAAAAGCAGCCGATTGTGCCGATTGTGCCGATCTTGGCGTCGTTCCACGTGGTGCCCAGGCTGTGTGCCGCATCCTCGATCACCGGCACGCCCGCCGCATCGCACAGCGCCATGATCGCGTCCATGTCCGAGGTGTGGCCCCGCATGTGGCTGACGATCACGGCCTGACAGCCGGGCAGTTTGGCGGCGAAGTCCGCCATGTCGATGCGATAGTTGTCGCCCACTTCGCACAGCACCGGCAGGCAGTCGGCGTGGATCACGGAGGATGGGACGGCGGCAAAGGTAAACCCCGGGATCAGCACCCGTGCCTCGCGCGGCAGGTCCAGCGCCTTGAGCGACAGGAACAGGGCCGCCGAACAGGACGACACCGCCAGCGCAAAGCGACTGCCCATCATGGCGGCGAACTCCGCTTCCAGCAGCGATACGGGCGCATCCGCGGCCGCGGTGTAGCGAAAGAGGTCGCCAGAGGTCAGCAACCGATCAATCTCGGTCCGGGCTTCGGGTGGGATCGCTTCGGCGGTGTGCATATCGGGGAGGGACATATTTCAGAATCCTTATGCCTGTCTTTGGATTTTTTAAATCCGTTAGGAGCAAAAGGAAACGATTTTGTGACAAACCGGGCTTTGCGCGCAATCTCACGCTGTCTGAGCGCTAAAGGCCGAGGCGGTCGCGCAGGGAATACCAGGTCATGGCAAGGATCAGCAGCGGCATGCGCATCGCAGTACCACCGGGAAAGGGCATCGTGGGAATGGCTGCCATCGTATCGAACCCGTCGCCGTCGCCCTGCAACGCCTGTGCCGTCAGCTGCCCGGCATGGGTCGCCGTGCCCACGCCGTGCCCGGAATAGCCGGACGCAGACAGGATGTTGGGCCCCAGTCGCACCAGATAGGGCAGGCGTTTCATCGTAATGGCCAGCGTGCCGCCCCAGGCATAGTCGATGGGCACGTCCCGCAGGTGGGGAAAGATCTGGGTCATCGGTTTGCGCACCTTGGCCGCGATGTCGCGCGGAAATCGGTAGCCATAGCTTTCGCCGCCTCCGAACAGCAGACGCTTGTCGTGACCGAGCCGAAAGTAGTTCACCACAAAGCGGCCGTCGGACACGGCGATGTCCTGCGCCAGCACACGCTTGGGTTCCTCCAGCGGCGCAGTTGCGGCGACAAAGTTATTGATCGGCATAACCCGTGCCGCGACCTGCCGCGACAGCCCGCCCAGATAGCCGTTGCAGGCGAGGATCAGATGGTCCGCCTCGACCATTCCGCTGTCGGTGCGCACCTGCACAACGCCGCCTTCGACGATGTCCTGAACGGCACTGCATTCGTGAATGACAGCCCCTGCCGCCTCCGCCGCCCGCGCCAGCCCAAGGGCAAAGCGCAGGGGATGCAAGTGGCCCGCCTCATGATCCAGAATGCCCCCCTTGTAGGCGGGCGACGGGCAGAGCGCGGCAAAAGCCTCCGCCCCCAGCACATCCAGCGGATAGTCGTACTGCCTCGCCATGTGATCGGCGTACCTGTGCAGATCATCCACATCGCCCGCATGCTCCGCCGTCCAGGCCAGCCCGGGCTTCAGGAAACAGTCGATATCGTGCTCGGCCACCAGCGCCTTGACCAGCGCGACCGCCTCGCGCCCCAACGACCACAGATCGCGCGCACTGTCCCGGCCCACCATCGCCTCGAGAGAGGGTTGTTCGACCCGCTGCCCCGCGCCCAGCTGCCCGCCATTGCGCCCCGACGCGCCAAAGCCGACCCGCTGCGCCTCCAGCACCACAACCCGCCGCCCGGCCTGCGCCAGATGCAGCGCCGCCGACAGCCCGGTATACCCGGCCCCCACCACGCACACATCCGCGCGCACAGTCCCGCGCAGCGGATCACGCGCCGGCCCGGTCTCGGAGGTCGCCGCATACCAGCTGTCAGGATAGGCCCCGGGCCGGTCGTTGGCATAAAGCAGGTTCACCGTCTCTGTCCCAAAAAAATCCCCCCCAGAGGGCCGGTCCGCCGCTCAGACGTTCAGCAGCAGATGCTCGCGCTCCCACGGAGAGATGACCTGCAGGAACTCATCATACTCGGCCCGTTTCACGATCGAATAGACCCGGGCAAACTCGGGCCCCAGCACCTCGTGCAGATCGGTCGCATCGTCGAACAGGTCCAGCGCGCGGCCCAGCACGCGCGGGATGTCCCCTTCGCCCTCATAGGCGTCACCGCGGAACTGCGGCGAGGGGCGGCGCTCTTCCATCAGGCCCAGATACCCGCAGGCAAGCGAGGCCGCGATACCCAGATAGGGGTTGCAGTCCATGCCCGCGATCCGGTTTTCCACACGCCGTGCGGCAGGCTCCGACAGCGGGATGCGAATGCCCGTCGTGCGGTTGTCCCGCCCCCATTCGAGGTTGATGGGGGCCGCGTGATCCTTGACATAGCGCCGGTACGAATTGACGAACGGCGCCATGACCGCCAGTGCGGCAGGCAGGTGCGTCTGCAACCCGGCGACAAAGTAGAAAAACGCGTCCGTGTCGCCCTCCTGCGGGCCTACAAACAGGTTCTGGCCGGTGTCCGCATCGAGGATCGAATGGTGGATATGCATGGCCGATCCCGGCTCGTCCTCGATCGGCTTGGCCATGAACGTGGCAAAGCAGTCGTGGCGCAAAGCCGCCTCGCGGATCAACCGTTTGAAGTAAAACACCTCGTCCGCCAGCTTGACCGGATCGCCATGGCGCAGGTTGATCTCCAACTGGCCCGCGCCGCCTTCCTGCGTGATCCCGTCGATCTCAAAGCCCTGGGCCTCGGCAAAGTCATAGATGTCGTCGATCACCGGGCCGAACTCGTCCACCGCCGTCATGGAATAGGCCTGCCGCGCCGCCGCCGGTCGCCCGGACCGGCCCGTCATGGGCTCGATCTCCTGCGCGGGGTCGAGGTTGCGCGCGATCAGGAAAAACTCCATTTCCGGCGCCACAACCGGCGTCCAGCCCTGCGCCTCATAGAGGCTGACAACCCGTTTGAGGACATTGCGCGGCGAAAACGGCACCGGTGCCCCCTTGCGGTCATAGGCGTCGTGGATCACCTGCAACGTCCAGTCGCCGGTCCACGGGGCCGCTGTCGCCGTCTCCATGTCCGGGCGCAGGATCATGTCCTTTTCGATGAACCCTTCCTCGCCCGCAGCCTCACCCCAGCCGCCCGTGATGGTCTGGTAAAAGATGCTGTCAGGCAGGTGAAAGAAGTCCTGCCGCGCGAATTTAGAGGCCGGGACCGCCTTGCCGCGCGCGATGCCGGGCAGGTCGGCCACGATGCATTCCACCTCGTCCAGCCTCCGCCCTTCGAGGTAGGCGCGCGCCGCGTCCGGCAGGTTCCGTGTCCAGTCGCTCATGCGGGCTGTCCCTGTTTGAAAAACGCCGCCATTTCCGCGGCCACCGCGTGGCGGTCGGTGGGTGCGTCGAGGTCGGCGCGTGCGACCTCCAACTGCGGGTCAGGCACCACGCCCGGGCCGCGATGGGTGGCAAGGGCGGCGATCATTTCTGCGCCGAACTCGGGATGTGCCTGCACCGTCCAGATGCGGTTGCCATAGACCAGTGCTGCGTTCTCGCAAAACGCGTTGGTGGCGATCACCTCGGCCCCTTCCGGCACCGCCACGACCTGATCCTGATGCCAGGCATTCATGGTCACCGGTGCGCCCTTGTAGGTGTAGGCCTGCCGCCCCACGGCCCAGCCGCCGTCGAACTTGACAACCCTGCCGCCCATCGCCTGCGCGATGATCTGATGGCCAAAGCAGACGCCGATCATGGGCCGACCGCTGGCATGGATGTCCCGGATCAGCACCTCCAGCGGTTGGATCCACGGATGATCCTCATAGGCCCCATGTCTGGAGCCCGTTACCAGCCAGCCGTCGCAGGCCTCGGGTCCGGACGGAAAGATCATGTCGACCACGTCGAACGTCTCGAATGAGAACCCGTGCCCGCCGAGCAATCGCTGAAACATCGCGTCGTAATCGCCCAGCGTCCCCAACACTTCGTCAGGGGCATGGCCGGTTTGCAGAATGCCGATTTTCATGGGTCTCTCTTGGGCTTACACGATCAGGATAAGGCCGCGCTCAGACCGTGTCGAGGTAGATTTCGACCTGTTCGGCGTCCGTCAGCGACGCCACCAGCCGCGCCTCCTGCCGTTTCGTCATCATCAGGTTGCCGCGCAGCTGGTCCGTGAAAATGCGCGCCATGTCGGGGCTGCTCTCAAAGGCGTCCATGGCTGCCGTCCACGTGCGGGGCACCTGCGGCAGGTCCTGCGCATAGGCGTTGCCGGTGATCGGTGCGGGCGGCAGCGCGGCATCCTCGATCCCGTTGGCCATGGCCCCCAGCACGGCGGCCAGCATCAGGTACGGGTTGATGTCACCGCCCGCCATACGATGCTCGATCCGGCGGGCCGCCGGTGGCCCGCCGGGCACGCGCAGGGCCGCCGTGCGGTTCTCATAGGCCCAGCACACGGCCGTCGGCGCATGCGCCCCGGGCACCATCCGCGCATAGGAATTGGCGTGCGGGGCAAAGATCAGCGTGCTGCCCGGCATCGCCGCCAGACAGCCCGCAACGGCGTGGTGCAGCACCGGAGTGCCCTCCGCGCCGCCATCGTCAAACACGTTGCGCCCCGCCGTATCCAGCAAGGACGCATGCATATGCATGCCCGTCCCAGCGCAGTCGGCATAGGGCTTGGCCATGAAACTGGCGCACATCCCGTGTTTGCGCGCCAGCCCCTTGACCAGCATCTTGAACAGCCACGCATCGTCGGCGACCTTCAACGCGCCCTCCTGATGCGTCAACGTCACCTCGAACTGCCCCAGCCCGCTTTCCGAGATGGTGGCATCCGCCGGAATGCCCATGGCCGCACAGCCATCATAAAGCGCGGTAAAAAACGCATCGAACTGGTCCAGCAACCGAAGGCTCAGGATTTCCCCCGCCACACGCCGCTTGCCCGACCGGGGCGAGGCGGGCACGCGCAAACCATCGCCACTGTCGTCGATCAGGAAAAACTCCAGCTCGACCGACGCCACCACCCGCAGCCCAAGTGCTGCCAGCCGCGCCTCCGAAGCTCCCAGCGCATGGCGCGGGTCGCCGGCAAAGGCCGTGCCGTCCTCGTCAAACATCCACACCGGCAGCAGCGCGGTGGGCGTGTCGAGCCAGGGCAGCGGCACAAACCCGCGCTCTGTGGGTCGCAAGACGCCGTCCTGATCGCCCGAGGCCAGCACCAGCGGGCTGTCCGCGATGTCCTCGCCCTGAATGTCGAGGTTCAGCACCGACCGGGGAAACCGCATCCCCCCCGCCAGCGCCTTGGCCCCGGACGTCACCGGCACCCGCTTGCCCCGCGCCACACCATTGAGGTCGGACGCCGCCACGCGCAGCGCGCGGATCTCGGGGTGTTCGGTCAACCAGTCCTGCATGTCGTCTTCTTTTGACTAAAAATACCATCGCCGGTGGCATCAAATCTTTGCGCTACCGGATCAAATTGGGCCGCATCCTCAGCCGTTTGCGCGCCCCGTCCGGCAAGTGCCGGTTCAGCCGGCGGTTCACAAGACCAAAGATGCCAATCACAAGCAAGGTCAGCAGGATGAAGTAGAACGCCAGAATGGGGTAGGGGATGAACGGGTTGAACGTCTTGTCGGCAAAGTAGTTCGCATAATAGAGCGCATCGCCCCGCTGCCCGCGCACCGGAAAGGCCGAGAAAAACACCAGCGTCGTGGCATGAAACAGAAAGATCGCCTCGTTGGTGTAACCGGGCCACGCCAGCCGCAGCATCGTTGGCCATATCACCCGGCGAAACCGCGACCAGCCGCTGAGCCCGTAGGCATCCGCCGCCTCTACCTCGCCTTTGGGGATCGATTGCAGCGCGCCATAAAAGATCTCACCCGAATAGGCGGAGGTGTTGAAAAACAGCACCACCAGCGCCCCGGCCCAGGCGGCCGTGAACACGTCGAAAACGGGCATGGGCGCTTTGAGTTGCAGGAAAAAGAAGTACGCAAAGAAGAACTGGATAAAGAGCGGCGAGCCCCGGAACACGAAGATGAACCATTCCGACGGTTTGCGCAGCCACGCGTTGGCCGAGGATTTGCCCAGAGCCACGGCGGTGGCGAGGAAAAAGCCCGCGCACAGCGCCAGCAGGCCGAAATAGATGTTCCAGATCATGCCCGAGCCGATCAGCGTGAACTGCTCGCACAAGGTGAACTCGTCCCGCGGCAAGCGCCGCTCGCCAATGCCGATGGACCGCAGCCCGTAGGCCTGGATCGTCTCCCAGCAGCTCATGCTGCTGCCTTCCGCTGCGCTTCGCCCGCGGTAGTGGCCTGCCCGTGGGTCAGGCGCAGCATCAGCCGGTCCAGGGCCAGCTCGGACACGCGCGTGAACGCGAGGTAAAACACCAGCAGCGCAAGGAAATACCACATGCGCCAGTCGCCGTGGGGGTAGTCGGTAAAGCGCGGCGTCTTGATCCCGCCCAGCTCCCGCGCCCAATAGACAAGGTCCTCGACCCCCAGCAGGAACAGCAGCGGCGTCGCCTTGATCAGCACCATCCACAGGTTCGACAGACCGGGCAGCGCATAGACCCACATCTGCGGCACCAGCACCCGCCAGAAGGTCTGGCGTTGCGACATGCCGTACGCCTCTGCCGTTTCCAGTTGCGCACGGGGCACCGCGCGCATCGCGCCGAACAGCACGTTGGCGGCAAAGGCCCCGAACACGATGGCAAAGGTCACGACGGCAAGGGTGAACCCGTAGGCCTCGTGCATCCATTGCGGCGCATTGCCCAAGGGCATCTTGGCCGCCTGACAGACGACGAAGTCATTGCCCTGCCGGACCGGTTCGGACCAGTCGGGGCACAGGGCGGCGTGGCGCAGATACTCGATCCCCTGATCCAGCGCGATCACGAAGAACAGGAAAAACGCGATGTCGGGCACGCCCCGGACAATGGCGATATACCCTTTGCCGATCCAGGCCAGCGGCGCGACCTTGGACCGCGCAGCCGATGCCCCGGCAAAGCCGAAGGCCAGCGCAGCAGGCGCTGTGACCGCCAACAGGAACAGGACTGTGAACACCGACGTATAAAGCGACATGTGTTTGGTCGTGGTCAGGTAGCAGGCCATCCACTGCCAGTCGGGCAGGGTGCCGGGATCTGTGCAAAAGGAAAACATGTGTGTTCAGAGTAGGATGGGCAATGTTGCCCATCCCACGCAGGGCGATTAGAACGTGTCGCCAATCTCCCATTTGGTGATGAGCGCGTTCAGCGAGCCGTCGGCTTTCATCGAATCGATGGCCGCGTCGAACTTGGCTTTCAGCTCCGCGTCACTCTCGCGCACGCCCATGCCGACGCCACCGCCCAGCAGCTCTTCACGCTCGAGGAACACCAGTTCGCTGTCCTGTCCGACCACATCCGACAGGTAGGATTTGTCGGCCAGCACCGCGTCCGCCTCACCGTTTTTGACGGCGGCGATGGTCTCTTCGGGGGTCGCGAACTCCAGCAGGTCCCAGCCCTGTTCGGCCACAAAGGACGCGTGGATCGTGTTGGTCTGGGTGGCGATGGTCCCGCCTTCGACGTCCACATCAGCGGACGCGGCGGCGTAGGCCGAAGGGTCCGGCAGGGTGTAGCCCTGGGTAAAGTCAATGACCTCATCGCGTTCGGCGGTGATGCTCATGCCCGCGATGATCGTGTCGTAGTTGCCCGACACGAGGTTGGGGATGATGCTGTCCCATTCGTTGGTGACCCATTCGCAGGTCAGCTCGGCCCGCGAGCACAGTTCGTCGCCCAACTCGCGCTCGAACCCGTCCACTTCGCCCGCGTCGTTGATGAAGTTCCACGGAGGGTAGGCGCCTTCGGTGCCCATGCGGACGACCGAGTGGCCGTCGGCCATGGCAAGCGTCGCGGTCAGTGTGACGGCAACGGTGGTCAGAAGGATGTTTTTCATCGTTTACTCCCTTGGTTTTATTGATGTTACGCGGCCTGGGTTGCGGATAGGAACCCGCGCAGGCGTTCGGATTTGGGGGTGCCAAAGAGGTTGCCGGGCGGGCCTTCCTCTTCGATCAGGCCCTGATGCAGGAACACGACATGGTCGCTCACATCGGCGGCCAGTTTCATGTCGTGGGTCACGATCAGCATGGTGCGGCCCTCGGCGGCCAGGTCCTTGATAACCTTGACCACTTCCTGTTCCAGTTCGGGGTCCAGCGCGCTTGTCGGCTCATCAAACAGCAGCGCCTCGGGCTCCATGCACAAAGCGCGCGCGATGGCCGCGCGTTGTTGCTGACCACCGGACAGCTGGGCCGGGTAGACGTCGCATTTGTCGCCGATACCCACCTTGTCGAGATAGGCGCGGGCGGCCTGTTCCACCTCTGTCGGGTCACGGCGCAGCACGGTCACCGGCGCTTCCATCACATTTTGCAGGATGCTCATATGCGCCCACAGATTGAACTGCTGGAACACCATGGAAAGGTTCGTGCGGATGCGGAGCACCTGACGGGCGTCGGCGGGGCGGCGGGCGTGATTGGCCCCTTTCCAGCTGACGTCCTCGCCCTGAAAGCGGATCGTGCCCTGCTGGCTGTCCTCAAGCAGGTTGCAGCAGCGCAGCAGCGTTGATTTGCCCGACCCGGAGGAGCCGATCAGCGAAATGACCTGCCCGCGCTGTGCGGTGATGTCGACGCCCTTGAGCACCTCCAGCGCGCCGTAGGCCTTGTGCAGGTCGCGGATTTCGATAACGGGGGTGTCGGGCAAGGGCGCTCGCGGAATTGCTTTGGTCAGCGGGTATAAGGAAACAAAATCCAGCCCTTGTCCATGGGCAAACGCCCTGCGTTCGGGCGCGAATGCCTGAAATTACGTCACGTGATGCGAAGTTCAGCAGGCGGGGCGGGGACCGGCAGCGCCCTGTAATCCTCGGCCGGGATATGGCTCAGACCGCGCAGCCGCAGGTCGAGACGGTCCAGTTCGGACAGGGTGTTGATGGCGGCTGACAGGGCGGCGGCGATTGGCGCGGGATCGGTGTCGCGCGCCGTGATATAGGGCAGCGCCGGAGTGGGGGCGGTCCTGGCAAAGGCATCAAGGGCGGCGATCGCATCCCTATCGTGTTGCGCCCATAGCAGGAATGTCACAGCATCGATTGCGGCAAAGTCGGCTGTCTTGCGCGCGACCGCAGAGATACTGCTGAGATGCGCGCCGGTGTGCAGGGTCTTTCCGGGATACAGCCCTTGCGCGGCGAGGTGCGCCACGGGGGCGGCCCAGCCGGATTGCGACACTGGATCGTTGAAGGCCATTACACCATGTTTGCAAAGCTCTTTCAGTCTTCGAGGGTCGGCACGGCGGCGAATAAGATAGCTGAAATAGTGACCCGGCGGGCAGTCCGGCAGGTCGTAATCCGGGGTTCCGACCAACGTCACTTTGTCATGCAGCCGCGCCCGGTAGGGCAGCCCGCAGGTCTGGCCCAGCAGCAGGTCCGGCGACTGCCATTCCGCCCATGGATCACGCCCACGGGTCAGCGCATCGGGTCCGTATCCCAATGCGTCGCGGATGGCGGTCCAGTAGCGGTCATGTGCGCCCCGCAGATGGGGCATGTCGTACATCGGCAGGCTTGCGATCACCCGGTAACCCGTTGACGGGCAAGGGCACTGTCGCGGTCGGTGATACCCAGCAGGTTGGACACCAGCCGCAAGAGCGCGTCCTCTTCCTGCTCGCGCTTGCCGTCGGCCAGCACGACCTTCCACAGCGCCTCGATCACGCCCAGCCTGTCGTCGTAGGGCACCGCATCCTTGATCGCGCGGGTAAAGCGGACGGTGTCGGGCGCCTCGGCCTCCAGCGCTTCGGCTTCGGTGCGCAAGGCACTGGCATCGCTGGCAGAAAGTGCATAGCGGGCCTGCGTGATCTCGTCGATCCGCCCCTTTTCGTCGGCGGTGTACTGGTTGTCGGACCGGGCCACGCGCACCAGCAGCGCTGTCAGCGCAAGGCGCGCGTCTTCGTCGGGCAGCGGCTCGGGTTCGGGTTGGATGAGGCGGTTCAGCAGGTCTTTGATCATCAGGTGCATATAGCGGCGGATGTGGCCCTAGCCAAGCGCGCGCGTCTTGATGTCGGCGCTGTCATCAGGCGTGATGCCCAGGGCGGCCTCGATCTGGTGCAGCGATGCCTCTTCGATGGCGGCGTGTTCGCCGTCGGCCAGCAGCACCTGCCACATCGCCATGGCGAGCCCGAGCCTGTCCGCGTAAGGCACTGTATCGCGTAGGATTCCCGCGTATTCCGGCGTGCCCGGCGCGTGCCGTTCCAGCGCCTCGCAGGTGGCGCGCAGCTTGGCGGCCTCGAGCGGTTTGAGCGCGAAAGTACCGCTTAGGATGCGGTCGATCGCGGCCAGCTCGGCGGCCTGATAATCGCTGTCGGCCATGGCCACACGCACCAGCAGCGCCCCCAGCGCCAGCTGCGGCGTGGGTTCGGGCAAGGGCGGTTTTTCCTTGGGGCGTTTGGGAAAGAGGCGTTCGAACATTGGTATCACTTTGACTGGTCAAAGCGAGTTTTCAGTTTTGCGGCGCGTTCGGCAAGTCCAAAGGGTGGTCGGATGACAAAGAGGCCGGAGCCGACCATGCCGTGACCGGGCCGCGCGGGGGGAAAGCGGACCTCGTGCCGCAGCGCCTCCGGCTGATCATTCTGGAGGGTTTTCAGCATGTTGTCATGCGCCCTTGACGTCAAGATTGGATACCACAGCGCGATGATGCCCACATTCCAGGCACGGGCGTACTTGCGGATGTGGCGGGGGATGTCATCGTAGTCGGCCTTGACCTCATAGCTGGGGTCGATCAGCATCAGGCCCCGCCGGGGGGTGGGCGGCAAGGCCGCGTGGGCCATGGCAAAGCCGTCCACCTGCCGGACCTGAGCCGTGGGCAGCGCATGCTGGAGCGCTGCGCATTCGCGGGGGTGCAGTTCGGCGAGCGTGATCGTGTCGCCGTCGCGCAGCAGGATGTCGGCGATCAGGGGCGAGCCGGGATAGGCATTTTGTCCATGCGTTTCATGGGTTTGCTGGATGACGCTGAGGTATGGATCATCCGCGTCGAACCAGTCCGCAACCCGCGCGATGCCCTGCGCCGCCTCGCCCGTTTTGGTCGCCTCGTCCGCGCTGAGATCATACAGGGCCCGGCCTGCATGGGTTTCCAGATAGCTGAGCGGTTTGTCCTTGCGGGTGAGGTAGGCGAGCATCCACGCCAGCAGCGCGTGCTTGTGCACATCCGCCAGATTGCCGGCGTGGTAGATATGCTGGTAGCTGAGCATCCCCCGCTTATGGGCGCGGGGCAGCGTACGCGCAACGGTTAACGCGGACGTCCCGGCGAGGCGGGTTAACGCCCTGCAAAACAGGGCGATGGGGCGGTCACAACCCGTACACACCCTGTGCACAACCCGTGCACCGCCCGGTGCACCGCAGGGTGGATTAACGGGGCGAACGGTGAACGTGTAAACACGGGGTTAACGCCGCCGGAAGATCAGGCGGGCGGTGCGCAGGACCGCGAGTGCGACCAGCGCGCTGAGGGCGGATTTGGTCACCACCTCCATCGTGCCCTGGATCAGCAGGGCGTGGGCGATGGTGCCGCCCGCGATGATCAGGGCGAGGGTCATGTGCACCTGCCGCCATGTCATGGGCCGCAGGGGCAGGCGTTTGCGCAAGAGCGCCATGAGCGCGGCGGCCAGCGCCGCCCACATGGCGATCACGCCCCAGACGGCAAAGGGCGTGGGCGAGGTAAAGGTGAGCGCGTCGATCACATCGGGCGGGCTGGTGATCCAGAGGCCCGCCACATGCACGACAACGGCCGTGAACAGCAGTGCGCCGGTCACGCGGTGGACGCGCCGCGCGCGCGACTGGCTGAGCGGCAGATCCCCGGCGGCAAGCAGCGGCTGCACCAGCAGCAGCGCCATGCCGAGGATGCCCGCGAACCCGGCGGTGATGTAGATCCCGTCGCGCCATTGCAGCAGCGGGCTGAACGCGGCGGCGACGATGGGGGCGGCAATGGCCGTGGCGAGCCCGAGCCAGATGAGCGTGTCGCGCACCGCGCCTCAGGCCGGGACGAGCACGAATTGCACGTCGAGCGTGATGTCGGACGCGCGGCGCATGATCGGGCGCAGGAACACGGTCTGAAAGCCGTTGTCGTCATAATCGGCATCATAGGCGAGGTGGCCATGCGGCTGGCCAAAGGCGGGCACGATCTGGGGCATGTCCATGACAAAGCGGCCCTGCGCATCCGTCAGCGTCGCCCCGTGCGAGCGCTGGTCACGTTCGTGCCCTTCGGTCGTGTGGGCCCACATCTGGATGCGGGCGTTTGGGATGGGGGCGCCGTCGCCTGCGCGCAGGACGGTGCCTGTCATCGCAAAGCCGCCGCCGCCGATGCGGTCGACGATGGGCGCGCCGGGGCGGTAGTTGTTGGCCCCCCCGCGCATGGTGGGGGTCGGGGCCACACCGCTGGCGCGGGCGGGGACAGTGGATGTGATGAGGGCGGCGGCACCGGCAGCAAGCAGGGTGCGGCGGGGGAGTGAGATGGTCATGGACATGTCTCCTCTGGGGTCATGGCCTTGAGGTAAGGTGGTATCACGCGGGATAAACCGCTGTCACGGGGTCGTGATGGGGGTGGGCTTGGGGAGGTTTGTTGTGCGGGACTTTGTTGCCGTTGCCCACCTATGGACAAAGATCCGCTTGAAACAGGCGCAATCGGAGAACCGTCTTTGCCACTTCGCACCGCACGCAGGTTCCAGAGCGGATGGCGGAAACATGGCACAGTGATATCTGGGAACGCTGGATCGCACTGTTCTACGCTACCAACTGCCGAACAGAGCACGTGCCGTATCACGCCCTTATGATGCATTTGGCAGAGGGGGGCACAAGATTTTGTTGCTGTATCAAGTGATATCGGCTTCAGTTTCCATGTTTGGAAAAAGGAATTGATCGCATGTTCAAGAAATTGGTCTTTTGCCTTGCTGCAGTTTTCTGGTGTACGGCTGGGTCGGCGGCGACCCTTGATCTGAAAGATTTCGAGTTTCAGAATCAGGTCGTCGGCGTGACCGAGATAGCGCAAAACATTCCGAGATTGAACGATGGCGACCCAACAAGCGTGGCCAGCTTCTCTTTCGGATCGAGAGATGGTGGAGGTACGGGCTCGCCGGTTGTGGCGCTGCGCTACGATGTCTCTGGCCTCGGCGCTTTTGACAGTGTCTCGGTCACAGTCGGTGGGCGGCATTTTGTGGTTGATGATTTTAGCTCGACCAGCGCAAGACTCTTTGACATTCGCATCGGTGCGGTGGGATTTGGCGGATCCTTCGACTTTATTGATGTCACACAGCCCGTTGGACAAACCCAATCACTCACCCTGACCCGTGGGACCAATGACGCGTTTGACCTCAACCGGTATCTGAACCCGGGTGCAGGTGAGCTTGAAATCTTTGTGTCCTCGACATTTGGCAGCTCAATGTGCGACACAGCATCCGTCCCTGGAAACGCTCTGTGTTTCTCCTCAATACGCCTCCATGAACTCGCTGTGACGCCCAACCTGACCAACCCGCCTGCTCCGGTCCCATTGCCTGCGGGATTGCCGTTGCTGGCGGCGGGTCTGGGGGCGCTGGCGCTGGTGCGGCGCAAGCGCAGCTGAGCGTTCCGTCCAAGGTTTGCTTTGGGCTCGGAGCCGACCTTCGCCTAGGCGCTACACCAACCGCGACATGTCCTTGGCGGCGCGCACGAAATCCTCGAACAGGGGGTGCGGCTGGAACGGTTTTGACTTCAGCTCGGGGTGGAACTGGACGCCGATGAACCACGGGTGGTCGGACCATTCCACGATCTCGGGCAAACGGCCGTCGGGGGACATGCCGGAAAAGCACAGGCCGGCGGTTTCCAGCTGTTCGCGGTACTTGATGTCGACCTCGTAGCGGTGGCGGTGGCGTTCGTCGATCGCCGTCTTGCCATAGACCTGTGCCACGCGGCTGCCGTCCGACAGGGTCGCGTCATAGGCGCCCAGACGCATGGTGCCGCCCTTGTCGTCACCGACCTTGCGTTCGACCTTGTGATTGCCCTGCACCCATTCCTTGAGGTGGTAGACCACCGGCTCGAACCGTTTCTTGCCCGCCTCGTGGTCAAACTCCTCGGAGCCCGCGTGTTTGAGGCCCGCGACGTTGCGCGCCGCCTCGATCACCGCCATTTGCATGCCCAGACAGATGCCCAGATAGGGGACCTTGCGGGTGCGGGCGAATTCGGCGGCCTTGATCTTGCCTTCGGTGCCGCGCTCGCCGAAACCGCCGGGCACGAGGATGGCGTTGAACCCTTCGAGGTGGGGGGCGGGGTCTTCGGTATCGAACAGCTCGGCGTCGACCCATTCGACCTTGACCCGGACGCGGTTGGCCATGCCGCCATGTGTCAACGCCTCGGCGATGGATTTGTAGGCGTCCTCGAGCTGGGTGTATTTGCCGACGATGGCGACCTTGACCTGCCCTTCGGCGTTGTGGATGCGGTCGCTGACGTCCTCCCATTTACGCAGGTCGGGTTTGGGCGCTGGGCTGATCTGGAAGGCGTCGAGCACGGCCTGGTCCAGCCCCTCGCGGTGATAGGCGAGCGGGGCGTCGTAGATGGTGCCGAGGTCCTGTGCGGCGATCACGCTTTCGGGGCGGACATTGCAGAAGAGCGCCAGCTTTTCGCGTTCTTTGGCGGGGATCGGCCCTTCGGACCGGCAGACGAGGATGTCGGGCGCGATGCCGATGCTGCGCAACTCCTTGACGGAGTGCTGGGTCGGCTTGGTCTTCAGCTCACCGCTCGCCTTGATGTAGGGCAGCAGCGTCAGATGCATGAAGATGCACTGGCCGCGGGGTTTGTCCTGGCTGAACTGGCGGATGGCCTCGAAGAACGGCAGCCCTTCGATATCGCCGACGGTGCCGCCGATCTCGCAGAGCATGAAGTCGACCTCGTCGTCGCCGATATTGATGAACTCCTTGATCTCGTTGGTGACGTGGGGGATCACCTGGATCGTCTTGCCGAGGTAGTCGCCGCGGCGTTCCTTCTCCAGCACGGTGGAGTAGACGCGGCCCGAGCTGACGGAATCGGTCTTGCGCGCGGCCACACCGGTGAAGCGTTCGTAATGGCCCAGATCGAGGTCGGTTTCGGCCCCGTCATCGGTCACGAACACCTCACCATGTTCAAAGGGCGACATGGTGCCGGGATCGACGTTCAGGTAGGGGTCCAGCTTGCGCAGCCGGACGGAAAAGCCGCGCGCCTGCAAAAGCGCGCCCAGAGCGGCAGAGGCGAGCCCCTTGCCCAATGAGGACACAACCCCACCCGTGATGAAGATATAGCGCGCCATTTTCAGTGCTCTCCCGTGGTCGATATCAGGCCTGACGCCCGAATGTGTGCCGCGCAAATTGCGCACCCCACGGGACCTCAGTGTAACAGGATTCGGTTCAGAGGGGCAAGGACGCCGCAACATGATGTTGCAGCATTTTGCGGGACCTCAAGATTTTGGTCGGGTGACCTTGCGTCAGTCGGCCGAGGGCACCAGCGGGCCGCTGTCGCCCGGGGCGGGCGGCACCAGATCCCCCGCGGGGGGCAGCAGATCGTCGGACGGCACGTTCTGTGCGGGTGGCGTGATGCCCAGCTGATCGATCACCGAGGTGCCGGAGGCGTTGCGCGCCGCCAGAATGGTCAGCGTGATCGACGTGATGATAAAGGCAATCGCCAGCACCCAGGTCACCTTGCCCATGGCCGTTGCTGGCGCGCGGCCCGTCGCGGCACCGCCACCGCCGCCCATGCCCAGACCGCCCCCTTCGGAGCGCTGCATCAGAACCACGGCCACAAGGCCGAGGGCGAGGATCAGATGGATGATCAGGACGACGTTTTCCATGGAGGCTTTTGGCACCTTTGCTGCGCGATGCGCGGTATCTATGCAAGTTTGCCAAAGGGGGCAAGGGTGCAGGCGCTGGACAATGCGCCTGTCTGTGCGCAGGGTAGCGATATGCCGCACGATCACGATAGCGACCACCCCCACGCCCTGTTGCCGTCCGAGCCTGCGCTGCGGGTCAAGGCGCTGGAGACGTTGCTGGTGGACAAGGGTCTGGTCGATCCTGCGGCACTGGACGAGATCATCGACACCTATGAAAACCGCATCGGGCCGAAGAACGGCGCGCATGTGGTGGCGCGGGCCTGGAGCGACCCGGATTTCAGGGCGGCACTGCTGGAGGATGCGGACCCGGTGCTGGCCGAGATGGGGTATTTCGGGCGGCAGGGCGAACATATGGTCGTGGTCGAGAACACCGAAGCGGTGCACAACATGGTCGTGTGCACCCTGTGCTCATGCTATCCGTGGCCACTGCTGGGTATTCCGCCGGGCTGGTACAAATCCGACGCCTACCGGGCGCGCGTGGTGCGCGAGCCGCGCAAGGTGCTGGCGGAGTTCGGCGTGCGCCTGCCGGACGAGACAGCGGTACGGGTCTGGGATTCGACCGCCGAGGTGCGGTATCTGGTGCTGCCGATGCGGCCCGCGGGGACGGATGCGATGGACGCAGAGGCGCTGCAGGCGCTGGTCACACGCGATTCGATGATCGGCTGCGGGGTGCTGGCGTGAGCGTCCTGTGGGCGGCAGTGGCGCGCATGCCATGAGCCGGGTGCACGACATGGGCGGCCGCTTTGGTGACGGGCCGGTGGTGCCCGAGGCGGAGGAGGTGAAGTTCCACGCCGACTGGCACCCGCGCGCGTTGGCGGTGACGCTGTCCTGCGGCACGCTGGGCCTGTGGAACCTGGATCTGTCACGCCACCGGCGGGAGGGGCTGGCGCCCTCTGACTACGCCCGTTTTACGTATTACGAAAAGTGGCTGGCCGCGCTGGCCGACCTGCTGGTGGAAACCGGCGCGCTGACCCGCGCCGAGCTGGAAGGCGGTGTGGCGGAGGGGCTGTCGCCCTTGTCCGGCAAACGGCTGGAGCGGTCCGCCGTGGCGGGGGTTCTGGCCCGGGGTGGGCCTGCCACGCGCATGGGCGGGCCGAATGCGGCCTATGCGCCCGGCGACGCGGTCGTGGTGCGCAAATCGGCGGAGAACATGATGGTGTCAGGCGGGCACACCCGCTTGCCCGCCTACCTGGCCGGCGCCACCGGCGTGATCGTGCGGCACCACGGCACGCATGTTTTGCCCGACAGCAACGCGCACGGCTTCGGCGAAGCGCCAGAGCCGCTTTATGCGGTGGCGTTCAAGGCCGAGACCCTCTGGGCGCATCCCGAACATCCCGGCGACGAGGTGGTGGCGGACCTGTGGCAAAGCTATCTGAGCCGGGCATGACCGCATGAGGCCCGAGCCCGTGTTCGAGGCGCCCTGGCACGCGCAGCTTTTTGCGCTCACCGTGCATTTGAACGAGGCGGGGCATTTTGCATGGCCCGACTGGGCGGCGCGTTTCGGTGCCACGCTCAAGGCCCATGGCGCGTCGGCTGAGCTGAACGGCGGCGACGACTATTTCGCCGCCTGGCTCGAGACGCTGGAGGCCATGCTGTGCGACATGGACTTGGCTGACCCCACGGCCTTGCAGGGGCTGCGCGACGCGTGGGAAGAGGCGTTTCTTGCCACCCCGCACGGCGCCCCGGTCCGTCTGGGCTGATCCGTCTCTGTCCCTGAAAAATCCCGGGGGTTTGGGGGCTGGCCCCCAGGAGGCAGATGTTTGGGGGCTGTTTTGCAACTCTGAAACGCGGTGCGTGGGGCGTCCGTCGGAGCCTCCGGCGGTGGTATTTCCGGTCAGAAGAAACTATCGGTTTGCGTCTCGGGGCCGGGTCGCTATACCGGCGCGGGTTTGCATCGAAAGGGCTCAAGCATGGCCAATGTGGTGGTTGTCGGCGCGCAGTGGGGCGACGAGGGCAAGGGCAAGATCGTCGACTGGCTGAGCGAGCGGGCGGATGTGATCGCGCGGTTTCAGGGCGGGCACAATGCGGGCCACACGCTGGTGATCGACGGCGCAGTCTACAAGCTCCATGCGTTGCCGTCCGGGGTTGTGCGGGGCGGCAAGCTGAGCGTGATCGGCAATGGTGTGGTGCTGGACCCCTGGCATCTGATCTCGGAGATCGAGACTTTGCGCGGGCAGGGCGTGGAGATCACGCCCGACACGTTGATGGTTGCCGAGAACACGCCGCTGATCCTGCCCATCCACGGGGAGCTGGACCGGGCGCGCGAGGCGCAGAATTCCGTGGCCAAGATCGGCACGACCGGGCGCGGCATTGGCCCGTGTTATGAGGACAAGGTGGGCCGGCGCGTGGTGCGGGTGGCGGACCTTGCGGACAAGGCGACGCTGGAGCTGCGCGTGGACCGGGCGCTGGTGCATCACGATGCGCTGCGCCGGGGCCTGGGGCTTGATCCGGTGGACCGGGACGCGCTGATTGCGCGACTGGAAGAGGTGGCGCCCGCCATACTCGAATATGCGGCCCCGGTCTGGAAGGTGATGAACGAGGCGCGCAAGGCGGGCAAGCGCATCCTGTTCGAGGGGGCGCAGGGGGCGCTGCTGGACATCGACTTTGGCACCTATCCGTTCGTGACCTCGTCCAACGTGATCGCGGGGCAGGCCGCGACGGGTGTTGGCATGGGGCCGGGCAGCATCGATTTCGTCCTCGGCATCGTCAAGGCCTACACCACGCGGGTCGGTGAGGGGCCGTTCCCGACCGAGCTGGAGGATGCGGACGGGCAGCGGCTGGGTGAGCGCGGGCACGAGTTTGGCACCACCACGGGCCGCAAGCGGCGCTGCGGGTGGTTTGACGCCTGCCTCGTGCGGCAGACCTGTGCGACGAGCGGCGTGAACGGCATTTCGCTGACCAAGCTCGACGTGCTTGACGGGTTCGAGACGCTGAAGATCTGCGTGGGCTACGCGCTGGACGGGGTGCGCATGGACTACCTGCCCACAGCCGCCGACGCGCAGGCCCGCTGCACGCCCATCTACGAAGAGATGCCCGGCTGGTCCGAGAGCACCGAAGGCGCGCGCAGCTGGGCCGATCTACCGGCCAACGCCATCAAGTATGTGCGCCGGGTCGAGGAGTTGATCGATTGCCCCGTCGCCCTACTTTCCACCTCGCCGGAGCGGGAAGATACCATCCTTGTCCGTGATCCGTTTGCTGACTGAGGAGGGCACATGGCGCTGCGTTACAAGACCCGCAAGCGGCTGGCGCTGCTGATCCTGATCGTGGGCGTGCCGCTGTATATCATGGCGGCGGTGAGCCTGGTGGCGCTGTTCGAGCGGCCGTCGATCCTGGTGGAGTTGGGGATTTACATCGGCCTCGGCGTGATCTGGGCGATCCCGCTCAAGTTCATCTTCAAGGGTATCGGGCAGCCTGATCCTGACGCGTGACGGTGACGTGCCGGAATTTTTGGAAAATTCCGGGCCGTTTTCCGGGGCGGAAAACGGCTGCACGACAAAGGGCGGCGCATGGCTGCACCGCCCCTCATGACGTTGATCCGGGATGAAGATCAGCTGGCTTCGCGTTCGTCGGGGCGGTAGCCGATGTCGCTGGTGACGGTGAACCGACCGCCTTTTTGCTTTTCGATCTTGCCCGCGCGCAGCAGCTGGCCAAAGGAGCGCAGCCCATCTTCGCGGCTGAAGTCCTCTTTCTCCACCTGCCGCACTTTTGTCATCAGTTGCGGGCGCGAGAACTGGTCGTGTCCTTCGACAAAGCTGAGATAACTGGCCGCCGCCTCGAGCAGGTCGGGCAGGCTGTGCGCGCCCATGTCTGCGGCGTAGTCGGCAAAGCTGCCATCGGCCGCGGCTTGCACCTCGTCCTCGTCAGTCTGCGCGACGCGACGGGGACGGACCGGACCGTTGGATGCGGCGCCTTCGATGTCGACGCGTTGTTCGGCCACCAGTTTCAGGGGGGCCGGACGTTCGACCGCGGGGCGGTCGTCGCGCGCACCACCTGAGGCCGCCGGGCGGCGTGGCACCACGACCGAGGCCAGGTCGGAGCGGAACGCGCCTTCGTCCTTGACGGTGTCGTCGCCGATCGCGGCGTCTGCCTTCTTGGCCATGACGGCGGCCTTGAGGTGCTGGAACGCGTTGCGGCGGCGCGAGCCTTCGGGCTCTTCCATCTGGCTGTCGGCCTCGGCCATCAGGCGTGAGACGTCGGCGTCGGCGATTTGCGGTTCTTCGGTCTCTTCGGCTGTGTCGGCCTCTGCTTCGGCTTCGGCTTCGGCCACCTCTTCTTCGGCCAAAGGGGCGTCGTCGATGGTCAGCGCGTCTTCGATCTCAGGCGCATCGACAGTGTCAGAGGCCGGGAACTCAGCCTCTACTGCGTCAAGCTCCGCCTGCAACTCCGCCTCTTCGGCGTCGCTGAGGGAGGAGGCGGCTGCGTCGGCCCCGTCTTCATCGGGGATCCCGTCTTCGTCGGTGATCTCTTCGATCTGGCCGTTGGCCAAAGCGGCGTCGATATCGGCGCGCTTGACCTTGATGATGCGGGCGCGGCGCGGGGCGGGGGCCTCGGGCGCGTCTTCGACGTCAGTGTCTTCGACGTCCGCGACGCTGTCCTCGCTGCCTTCCACTTCCAGCTCTTCGACGTCCGCGACGTTGTCCTCGCTGGCGTCCACTTCCAGCTCTTCGGCGGTGTCGTCAAAGAGGTTTTTGGAGGCGTCAGCATCTGCTGTTTCGGCGTCGTCCGTGTCCGTGTCGAGGTCGGCGGCGAGCGAGTCGCTGCCTTCGGCCTCTGCCTCGTCCGAGACCGGTGCGACGGCGTCGGCTTCCAGTGCGTCGGTGTCGTACTGTGCAAGCAGGTCGGCAAGGTTGTCGGTTTCGTCGGCCTCATCGGTGTGGTCGACCAGCACGTCGCCGCCTGCCGCGTCGGCTTCGGCGGCGTCATCGATTGCGGCCAGCGCGTCGGCGAGGCTTTCCTCTTCGACCTCTTCAACCTCCTCTTCAACCTCCGCCGTCTCGTCAGCGTCGAACGCGGGCCCGGCGATGTCTTCGACCTCGGCCGACGGCACAAAGGCGTCGGCGTGTTCGTCTTCGAACATCTCGTCGTCGGCGACGTCTTCCTTGCTTTGGCTGACCACGGCGCGGATGCGCTGCAGCTTGGCCGCGATGCTGTCGGGGGCGGGCGCTGCGGCCTCCTCGACCGGTTCGGCATCGGTGATGTCTTCGGCGACGGCTTCGGCCTCGTCTTCGGTGTCATCGACACTGTCGGTCGGGCTGTCGGCAAAGAATGCGTTGGCGGTGTCTTCGTCCTCGGTGTCGTCGGCGGTGACGGCGCGCGCCTCGGGTGCGTCGATTTCGTCTTCGGCAACGGCGTCTTCGACCTGCGGCGCCTCTTCCTCTTCGGCGGCATCCAGTGCTGCGGTGATGGAATCGAGGTCGACGGCTGCGTCGTCTTCGTCAGTCTCGGCCACTTCGGGTGCGGCGTCTGCAACGGGTGCCTCGGCCACTTCGGCTTCGGCCTCTGCTACCAGCGGCTCTGGCGCGACGGTGTCGGGGGCCCTGGCCGCGATGTCGGAGACGGCGAGGGCGGCAGGCGCGGTCTCGGGCGCGGCGGGTGTGGCCGGCTGCGCGCTCAGCACAATGCGGCCTTCCTGTTCGCGCGCCTCGACCCGGCGCGACACTTCACGCTCGGCAATGCGCGCCAGCATCTCGGCATCGGGCTGGGGCGGTTCGGCCCCGAAATACCTGTCATCGGCAGCCAGATCGCGGAAATACTCCGCAATCGCCTTCATGGTGCCAAAGCTGTCGTCAAATCCTTCCAGCGTGCACGAGAATGTGCCGTAGGAAACCGTCAATATTTTGTTATTACTCATCATCGGATGCTCATCCTCTGCCGATTTGCGACCGTAGGGTTAACGTCCCACTATGGACCAATTCGGCCCGAATCTGTGCCGGGTACGGTATCATTTCGAGGCGACATTGTGATTTGTTTCTCAAAATTGCATTAAAGCGGCATGTCGACGAGCATTGTTTACAGTTTGGAGCCCATTACACTCGTCGGTGGGGGCAATGCGTCGGTTGAGCAAGTATTGAACACGGTTAACCGCGCGCCTGTGTGCGTCGCGGCAGATGGCGGGGCGGCGATCGCGGTGCAGGCGGGGGTCGATCTGACGGCGGTGATCGGGGATTTCGACAGCCTTGCGCCGCGGCTGCGCCATGCCCTGCCGCCCGACCGGCTGCACCATATCCCGGAACAGAACAGCACCGATTTCGACAAGGCGCTGCGCAATATCGACGCGCCGCTGGTGCTGGCGGTGGGGTTTACCGGCGCGCGGCTCGATCACATGCTGGCGGTTCTCTATGTGCTGACCAAGTATCCGGAGCGACCCTGTGTCGTGATCGGCGAGGATGAGGTGACGTTTCTGTGCCCGCCGCGCCTGTCTCTGCCCACGCAGGCGGGCGATGTGGTGTCGCTGTTTCCGATGGGGCCGGTGCAGGGCCGGTCCGAGGGGCTGCGTTGGCCCATCGACGGGCTGACCTTTGGGCCGATAACCCAGATCGGGACATCGAACGAAGCGACGGGGCCGATAGAGATCGCGGTGGATGCGCCGCATATGCTGGTGATGGCCCCGCTGGCGCAGCTGGACGCGCTTATACAGGCGCTGGTGTCTGCGCCTCCATCCGGGCGATGGCCCGCTCGCGAAGCACGATATAAAGACCGGCCGCAATCGTGATGCAGATCCCCGCCAGCGCAAGGCCGTTGGGAAAGTCGGAAAAGACGATCAATCCGATGATCGTGGCGACCGGTATTTCGAGGTATTGCATAGGGGCCAGCGTCGCAGAGGGCGCATAGCGCAGCGACCATGTCATGAGCAGGTGGGCAAGCGTGCCCAGCAGGCCGATGGCCAGCAGGAGCGACCACTCCATGCCCGTCGGCGTCTGGAGCGTCAGGGCAAAGATGCCGCTGGACTGGGTGAGCAACAGGATCGGCCCCATGATCACCACGGCCATCACACCGCTCACGGCCTGAAGGCCAACCGGGTCGGTTTCCTTCGCGATCTGGCGGGTCACAAGCATGAAGACCGAAAAGTTCACGGCCACCACCAGAGGCAACAGCGCAGGCCAACCCACCTCGACAAAGCTGGGCTGTACGACCATCAGCGTTCCGACAAAACCGACGACGCACGCCCAGAGGCGGCGGGCACCAACCTCTTCGCCCAGCACGAACTTGCCCAGCAGCAGCATCAGGAACGGCATGACAAAGGCGATGGCGACAGCATCCGCCAGCGGCAGGTATTGCAGGGCCGAGAACATCGCCCCGATGCCGAAGATATGCAGCAGCGTCCTTAGGATGGTCAGCCGCAGCACACGCCCCTGCATGCGCCACAGCCGCCGGGTTGCCCACACCAGCGGGATCAGCACCAGCGCCTGCACGGCAAAGCGGATGAACAGCAGCTGGCCCAGCGGTACGGACTGGCCCAGCAGTTTTGCCACCGCGTCCCCCATCGGGGCCACGATGCAAAATCCCAGCATAAGGACCACTCCCAGCAGTGGTTTGTCTTGAGACATGCGCGCACGCTACCCATGCGCGGCGGTTTCGCAATAATTGTTTGCGTGCGCACTGACGCGCATACGCGTCAGTTTGGCGGGTTCATGCCGATGAATTGGGCGCGTGCCTAGCAGTTAGGCACATTCACGGCGAGGCCGCCGAGCGACGTTTCCTTGTACTTCTCGCTCATGTCGACGCCGGTCTGGCGCATCGTCTCGATGCAGGCATCGAGCGGAACCAGATGCGTGCCGTCGCCGCGCAGGGCAAGAGAGGCGGCGCTGACCGCCTTGATGGCACCCAGACCATTGCGCTCGATACACGGGACCTGCACCAGCCCGCGCACCGGGTCGCAGGTCATGCCCAGATGATGTTCCAGCGCGATCTCGGCGGCGTTTTCGATCTGCTGCGGGGTGCCGCCCATGACGGCGCACAGCCCGGCGGCGGCCATGGCGGCGGCGGAGCCGACCTCCGCCTGGCAGCCCGCCTCGGCCCCGGAGATGGAGGCGTTGAACTTGACCAGACCGCCGATGGCGGCGGCGGTGAGCAGGAAATCCTCCACATGGGACACCGACGCGCCCGGCACGTGGTCGAGGTAGTAGCGCAAGGTCGCGGGCAGCACACCGGCGGCCCCGTTGGTGGGGGCGGTGACGACCTGACCGCCGGCGGCGTTTTCCTCGTTCACGGCCATGGCATAGACGCTCATCCAGTCGTTGATCGTATGCGGCGCGGTCAGGTTCATGCCGCGCTCTTCCAACAGCTTGTCGTGGATGCCCTTAGCGCGGCGCTTGACCAACAGGCCGCCGGGCAGGGTGCCATCGGTGCTCAGCCCCCGGTCGATGCAGTCGTTCATCACCTGCCACAGCCGCTTGGTTCCGGATCGCAGGTGCGGGTCGCCGTTGCGGGACACCTCGTTGGCGCGCTTCATCTCGGCGATGGACTTGCCGGAGGCGCCCGCCATTTCCAGCATCTCGGCGGCGGTCTTGAACGGGTAGGGGACGGGCGCGCCTTCGTCCGTGGCCTTGCCGGCGGCCAGTTCCTCTTCGGTCATGACGAAGCCGCCGCCAATGGAATAGAAAACCTGCCGCAGGGTTACGTCGCCCTGCGGGTCCGTCGCCATCAGGATCATGCCGTTGGCGTGGCCGGTGAGGGGCGTGTCGTAGTCAAAGAGCAGGTCCGATTTGGGGTCAAAGGTCAGCGGCGGCAGGCCGTCGGGGTGCAGCGTGTGGGTGTCGGCAAGTTGTTCCAGCGTCGCCTCGGCCTGATCATGGTCGTAGGTGTCGGGGACAAATCCCGCGAGTCCAAGGATTGTGGCCCGGTCCGTGGCGTGGCCAACCCCGGTAAAGGCGAGCGAGCCATGCAGCGACGCGCGCACGCCTGCAAACTGGAAGGGCGAGGCGCGCATCATCCCGAGGAACCGTGCGGCGGCGACCATAGGGCCCATCGTGTGGGACGAGGACGGCCCGATGCCGACCTTGAACATCTCGAAGACGGACAGAAACATCAGGTGGCACTCCCTTCGGGCGGGGTCGGATGGCGTGGAGCGGTAAAGGGGGCCGATCCCAACCCTTCGGCGGTTTGGGCGGCTTGAACGGCTGGATGCGCCTCGAGCCTTGCGGCGCGCGCGGACAGGGCGGGGTAGTCGTGCAGGTTGAACCAGCCCGAGCGGCCCTTGGGATAGATCGCGCACCAGCGCAGCAGGCACGCGATATAGAGGTCGAGCACCGTGATCTCGCCCCTTGGATCACCGCCATACCAGTCGTCCAGCAGATGTAGCGCCTTGGGCAGGGTCATGCCTTGGGCGCCACGACCCTGCAAGGTCGTGCGCAACCGGTTCTGTGCAGCGGCATCGTCGCCCACGTATTGGTCGGGGTAAAAGGTCATCCGCATTTGCGTATGCAGCGTGTTCGACGCGAAAAACAGGTGTTTCAGGAAATCGGCGCGCTCTGGCGCGTCCGGGGCCGGGGCCATGCGCCCGTGCCGGTCGGCCAGCCAGAGCAGGATGGCTGCCGTCTCGAACATCGTGCCGTCCGGCGTCTCTAGCGCAGGGATCAGACCGGCTGGATTGATCGCGCGGTAGGCGGCGCTGTCTTGCGCGCGCGTCGCGCGGTCCACCAGCACCGTGCGATAGGGCAGCTGCATCTCCTCGAGCGCCAGCCGCACGATCAGCGATGCATTGTCCGGGGCGTAGTGCAGCACGTAGGTCATAGCGGCCTTCTACACCGGCTGGCGCGGGTGTGCGTCGCCCCAAAGCGACCAATGGCAGACGGAACGGGCCAAGATGAACGGCGCGGAAACCCTGATCACGGCTTTTAACTCGCCACCGCCTGCGGGGCTGGTATAACGCCGCCAGTACCAAAGGAGTCGCACAGCCCATGAGCGGAGAGCTGTCCCCCATCGACAAGGCGAAATTCGTGGCCGCCAAGCGCGCCGCCGACTATGTCGAGGACGGGATGCGCGTGGGGCTGGGCACCGGCTCCACCGCGGCCTGGCTGGTGCGCTGCCTGGGCGAGCAGGTGCGCGAGGGTGGCTTGCGGTTTCGCGGGGTGCCCACGTCGACACGCACCGCCGATCTGGCCCGCGAGGTCGGGATCGAGGTGATCTCGCTTGATGAGGCGAAGTGGCTGGACCTGACGATTGATGGCGCGGACGAGTTCGACGGCGACCTGAACCTGGTCAAGGGCGGTGGCGGTGCGCTGTTGCAGGAAAAGATCGTGGCGACCGCATCCGATCAAATGGTGGTGATCGCCGATGTCGGCAAAGAGGTCGAACATCTGGGTGCCTTTCCGCTGCCGATCGAGGTGATCCCCTTTGGCTGGCAGACGACGCAGGCGCTGGTCGAGGAAACGCTTATTTCCATGGATGTTCTGGGCCGCCAGTCAACATTGCGCATGAATGGCGACCGGCCCTTCATGACCGACGAGGGCAACCACATTCTCGACCTGCATTTGCAGCGTATCGGCAACCCGCGCCAACTGAGCCTTGTGCTCAACCAGATGCCGGGCGTGGTTGAAAACGGCCTGTTCATCGATATCTGTGACGCGGTCGTCATCGGCTATGGTGACGGTCGTGTCGAGGTGCGCGATATCAACGAGGGCACGGTTGAGCAGGACCGTCTGGACTTTCTCGAGACGGACAACCTGTTCACGGACCTGGCAGAGTAAGGACATCCCGGGATGGCGGAATTTGACTACGACCTCTTTGTGATCGGGGGCGGCTCGGGTGGCGTGCGTGCGGCACGTGTGGCGGCAGGCGAGGCAGGCGCACGCGTGGCCCTTGCCGAAGAGGACCGCTATGGCGGGACCTGCGTGATCCGGGGCTGCGTGCCCAAAAAGCTGATGGTGTTCGCCAGCGAGTTTTCCCACATGCCGGAACTGGCGCGGGGCTATGGCTGGGACGTGGCCGATGGTGCCTTTGACTGGCCCACGTTTCGTGGCAACCTCAACACGGAACTTGACCGGCTCGAGGGTATATACCGCGCGCTGCTCAAGAACTCCGGCGTGGAGACGTTTGATGCGCGCGCTCGGCTCAAGGACAAGCACACGATCGAGCTGTCGACGGGCGAGACGAAGACGGCAAAGACGATCCTGATCGCAACGGGCGGACACCCGGTGCGGCCCGATCTGCCGAACGCCAATCTGGGCATTGTCAGCGACGATATCTTTCACCTCGACGCCTTGCCGAAGTCCATCCTGATCGTCGGGGGCGGCTATATTGCCTGCGAGTTCGCCTGCATCTTCAATGGTCTCGGCGTTGAGGTGACGCAGTATTACCGCGGCGCGCAGATCCTGCGCGGCTTTGACGACGAGGCGCGCGGGCTGATTGCAGAATCCATGCGCGAGCAGGGGATCGACCTGAAACTGGGCACCAACATCGTCGAGATGGCGCCGGCCAGCGCAGACCATTCCGCCTCCACCGCGACGGCGACGGATGCGGCGATGGGCGCAACCGTACAGCAGTCGATAGACCTGGCCGAGACTGCAAGTTCAAGCGGTGGTCCGATCTGGGTCAAACCCACATCCGGTACACCGCGGGAGTTTGACGTTGTTCTCTTTGCCACGGGGCGCGACCCCAACAGCCGCGACATGGGGCTTGAGGATCTGGGCATCGAGATTGGTCGTCGGGGCGAGATTGTGGTAGACGCATATTCACGCACGGGGGCGGACAACGTTTACGCCATCGGCGACGTCACCAACCGGGTGAATCTGACGCCGGTGGCCATTCGCGAAGGCATGGCGTTCGTCGAAACCGCGCTGAAAGACAACCCGACGGCGGTGGATCACGAACTGATCCCCTCGGCGGTTTTCACGCAGCCCGAAATGGGCACGGTCGGCCTGAGCGAGGAGGACGCGCGCGAGCGCGAAGAGGTCGAGATTTACTGTACCTCGTTCCGACCGATGAAAACCGCCTTTGCCGGTCAGGCGAACCGGGTCCTGATGAAGCTGGTGGTCAGCAAGGCCACGCGGACGGTACTGGGTTGTCACATCGTCGCACCGGATGCGGGCGAGATGATCCAGCTGGCCGGTGTGGCCATCAAAATGGGCGCAACCAAAGAGGATTTCGACCGGACGGTGGCGGTGCATCCCACCATGTCCGAAGAGATCGTAACCATGAGAAGCCCGATGCGGACTGCTTGATTTTCGGGTGAAAACACACAAGTACGGGCCTAAGGCGCAGCACATGCTGCGCGATCAAAAGGAGAAATACACCATATGGCTGGCAACACAGGCGGCCCCTGGGGGGGTGGCGGTAATTCCGGCGGCAATGGCGGCGGACGTGATAACGGTTCGCGCGGCCCTGGTCGCGGCAGTGGCGGCGGCGGGCGTGGCCCCGGCGACGAAGGCCCCCAAATCCCCGAAATCGATGAACTGGTCAAAAAGGGCCAGGAGCAATTGCGCGTCCTCATGGGCGGCCGTGGTGGCGGCGGCACCGGCGGTTCGGGCGATGGCGGCGGTGCAGGCCCGTTCCTGACCCGCGGCACGATCGGCGTCGCGGCGGTGATTGGCCTTGTGCTCTGGGGCATGGCCAGCTTTTACACGGTCCGGCCCGAAGAGCAGTCAGTGGAACTGTTTCTGGGCGAGTTTTCGTCCATCGGCAATCCGGGTCTGAACTTTGCCCCCTGGCCCGTGGTCACCGCAGAGGTCATCCCCGTCACCCGCGAACAGACCGAAGAGATCGGTGTGGGCGGACGTGGTGGCGATGCGGGCCTGATGCTGACCGGTGACGAGAACATCGTCGACATCGACTTTCAGGTGGTTTGGAACATCACAGAGCCGGATAAGTTCCTTTTCAACCTGCGTGACGCGCGCCCCACCATCCGGGCCGTGTCCGAATCGGCGATGCGCGAGATCATTGCGCAATCCGACCTCGCCCCCATCCTCAACCGGGACCGGGGTGCGATTGCGGGCCGTTTGCAGGACCTGATCCAAAGCACGCTCGACAGCTATGATGCAGGCGTGAACATCATCCGTGTGAACTTTGACAAGGCCGACCCGCCTCAGGAGGTGATCGACGCCTTCCGCGACGTGCAGGCCGCCGAACAGGAACGGGACCGGTTGCAGAACGTGGCCGACGCCTACGCAAACCGCGTGCTCGCCGAAGCGCGTGGTCAGGCGGCACAGCTGCTTGAAGAGGCCGAAGGCTATCGCGCGCAACAGGTCAACCAGGCCGAAGGTGAGGCGAGCCGCTTCTCCGCCGTTCTGGAGGAGTATTCCAAAGCGCCCGAGGTGACGCGCAAGCGGCTGTATCTCGAGACGATGGAGATTGTACTGGGCCGGATCGACAAGATCATTCTGGACGAGAACGGCGAAGGCGGCAGCCAGGGCGTCGTGCCCTATCTGCCGCTCAATGAATTGCGCCGTGGCGCAGCAGCAGGAGGATCGAACTGATGCGTCGTTCCACTTATCTGATCCCGATCATCGTTGTTCTCGGCGCCATTGGCCTCAGCTCGATCTTTATCGTGGACGAGCGTGAAAAAGCGCTGGTTCTGCAGTTTGGCCGCGTCGTTGACATCAAGGAAGACCCGGGCCTCGCCTTCAAGATCCCGCTGATCCAGGAGGTCGTGCGCTATGACGACCGTATCCTGAGCCGCGATGTCGACCCGCTGGAGATCACGCCGCTGGATGATCGCCGCCTCGTGGTTGACGCCTTTGCGCGCTACCGCATCGTGGATGTGAACCAGTTCCGTCAGGCGGTTGGTGCCGGTGGTATCACCACAGCCGAAAACCGGCTGGACAGCATCCTGCGGGCCGAAACCCGCGAAGTGCTGGGCTCCGTGTCGTCCAACGATATCCTCAGCTCGGACCGGGCAGCACTCATGCTGCGCATCCGAAACGCGGCCATTGCCGAGGCGCGGGCGCTGGGCATCGAGATCATCGACGTGCGTCTCAAGCGGACCGATCTGCCGGCGGAAAACCTCGACGCCACGTTCGAGCGGATGCGCGCCGAACGGGAACGCGAAGCGACGGACGAACGCGCCCGCGGTAACGAGGCGGCACAGCGCGTGCGCGCCCAGGCCGACCGGACGGTGGTCGAACTGGTGTCCGACGCCGAACGTCAGGCCGAGATCATCCGTGGTGAGGCCGACGCCCGCCGCAACGCGATCTTTGCTACCGCCTTTGGCGAGGACCCTGAATTCTTCGAATTCTACCGCTCGCTGACGGCCTACGAACGGGCGCTGCAGGGCGAGAACTCGACCATGGTGATGTCGCCGGACAGCGAGTTTTTCAACTACCTGCGCTCCGATCAGGGGTCGCGCAGCGCCGAAGGCGACTGATGGACTGGGTCCTTCTGGCCCTTGGACTTGTCTTGATGGTGGAGGGGCTGGCCTATGTGCTGGCCCCTTCGCTCATTGAGCGGGTGCTGGAGATGCTGCGCAGTCTGCCCGAAAACGCCCGGCGGCAGGTCGGTGCGCTTGCGCTGGTGTCGGGGCTGATCTGCGTGTGGCTGGCCTTTTTCATCGGGCTGTAGGCGGGCGCTGCCGGTGCTGCGATTTCACACCGACGTCACGCCAAGTTGAAAGATGCAGTGCGCGGGCCATCTTTAATGTTGCGCGCAACCATCCCTATATGCACGCTACGCGTGGATGCGCGCGCCGCGTTTTGCGCGCAGATGTGCAGATGGCCACGATGGCCCAAAGCAAATATGCAGGAGACCCCCTGATGCAGTCCAAGGCAATCGCCGTTTCGAGACAGCGACCCAACCCCAACATCATCCGGGCCCTTTGGCTGGGTGCGCTGACGCTGGCCTTTGTGCTGGTGCAGGCGCTGGCCGCCATGGCCCGCCCCGAGAGCCTGGCGCCGCTGGCCGAGCAGATCAGCCCGTCGGTGGTCAACATCACCACCTCGACCGTGGTGGAGGGCCGCACCGGCCCGCAGGGCATCGTGCCCGAAGGTTCGCCCTTTGAGGATTTCTTTCGCGAGTTCCAGGACCGCAACGGCCCCGGTGACCGGCCCCGCCGGTCTTCCGCGCTTGGCTCCGGCTTTGTCATCTCCGAAGACGGCTACATCGTGACCAACAACCACGTCATCGAAGGCGCGGACGAGATCAACATCGAGTTTTTCAATGGCGACGAACTGACCGCTGAACTGGTGGGCACCGACCCCAACACCGACATCGCCCTGCTCAAGGTCGAGGCCGATGCGCCGCTGCCTTTCGTGCCCTTTGGCGACAGTGACGGTGCACGCGTGGGCGACTGGGTCGTGGCCATGGGCAACCCGCTGGGTCAGGGCTTTTCCGTGTCCGCCGGGATCGTGTCTGCGCGCAACCGGGCGCTGTCGGGCAGCTATGATGACTACATCCAGACCGACGCCGCGATCAACCGGGGCAACTCGGGCGGGCCGCTGTTCAATATGGACGGTCAGGTGATCGGCGTGAACACGGCGATCCTGTCGCCCAATGGCGGCTCCATCGGCATCGGCTTTTCCATGGCGTCCAACGTGGTGACCCGCGTGGTCGACCAGTTGCAGGAGTTTGGCGAGACCCGCCGTGGCTGGCTGGGCGTGCGCATTCAGGACGTAACGGATGACATCGCCGAAGCGATTGGTCTGGAAAACACCGAAGGTGCTCTGGTCACTTCCGTGCCCGAAGGTCCGGCGCTTGAGGCGGGTATGCAGGATGGTGACGTGATCCTGAGCTTTGCCGGGGTGGACGTGGCCGACACGCGCGGACTTGTGCGTCAAGTGGGCAACAGCCCCGTGGGCGAGACGGTGCGCGTCGTGGTGTTCCGCGATGGCGAGACGTTGACCCTGCGCGTGACGCTGGGCCGCCGCGAAGAGGCCGAAGGGGCCGTGCCCGCCGCCGCGCCGGCACCCGAACAGGACGACGCGCCCGAAACCAAGGACGTGCTGGGCCTGACGCTGAGCACACTGACGGATGAGCTGCGCGAGCAGCTGGGCGTGTCCGAAGATCAGGTCGGTCTGGCCGTGACGGATGTGGACGAAACATCCGAAGCGTTCGAAAAGGGCCTGCGCGCCGGTGACGTGATCACCGAAGCAGGCCAGCAGAAGGTCGCGACCATCGTCGATTTCGAGGACCGCCTCGAAGAGGTGAAGGAAGCGGGCCGCAAGTCGTTGCTGCTGCTGGTGCGCCGTGCGGGGGACCCGCGCTTTGTCGCGCTGACGCTGGACGGCTGACGCCTCCCGCATCCAAGAAAATGCCAAAGGCGCTCCGGTCCGGGGCGCCTTTTTTCGTGCTCAGGCGTCGGTGGTCTGGGCCACGGCGATCAGGCCCAGCTTGCGAGCGGCGGCCACTGTGAGGGTCGGATTGTCGAACCCCTCACTGCGCTGAAAGCGGTGGATGGCCTGCCGTGTGCGCAGGTCGATCTTGCCCGTGGGCGGACCGTTATAGTGCCCGCGTGCGGCCAGCGCGCGTTGCAGCGAGGCGATGAAATCCGGTGTCAGCTGATCGGCGCAGGGCACTTCGAACCAGTTCTCGCGGCGGGGCTGCACAACGGTCTGGCGGGTCTCGGTCTTGTAGATCGGGGGTGACTGGACGCGGCCATCGCTGCTGATCTGGGCCGGTTGCAGCTCGATCTTGCGGGTCTGGGTCTCGACCACGGCGGGGGTCACCGTCTTGTCCCAGCAGGTGCCGGGGGCGGCCCCGGGCGGTGCACTGGCCAGCGACACCGGATCGATGTTGGAGCGGGTTGCGGTGCCGACCTCGGCGCAAGCGCCAAGGGCGAGAAGCGCGGCAAGCGCCGCGACGGTGGTGGGGTAGGACATGCTCGGGCCTCTGATCTGGGCTTTTGCAGCTACGGTAGCGCAGGGCGCGCCCGCTGCATAGGCTTAGCCGCTCTTGCGGCTCTCCCAGGTCTCTGTCCGTGTCTCTGCGGCCATGGTGCGCCCGGTGTCCTCGGCCAGCAACTGGTCGAGCAGGTGCGAGATATCCTCGATCTCTTCGGCCAGCACGTGGGTGACGTTGTGGGCCCGTTGCATCCGGCCCGTGACGCGCAGCATGCGCCCGGCGATCACCGCGCGGCGGAACGTCTCGTAGATATGCCGCCACACGATGATGTTCACCACGCCGGTCTCATCCTCGAGGGTGAGAAAGATCACGCCCTTGGCCGTGCCGGGCCGTTGCCGCAGGATCACGAGCCCCGCCACGGCCACGCGGGCATTGACCGGCGGCAGCTCCAGCTCGGAGGCGCGCAGGCAGGCCGGGGGGCGGGGCCATGTGGTGGGGCCAGAGGAGGACGAGATGACACGCATAAGAACAAAGATAGAACATATACGCACGCAGGCAAAGTGAAAACCGCCCCTGAAAAAGGGGCTGGCGCGCCCTATTTCGCACAGTTAGAACGTTGCGGGACAGGAAAAGAAGGGGCTTTTGATGGCCAAGATCACCTATATCGAACATGGCGGCACCGAGCATGTGGTGGACGTCGCCAATGGCCTGACGGTCATGGAAGGCGCGCGGGACAACAACATTCCCGGGATCGAGGCCGATTGTGGCGGGGCCTGTGCCTGTTCCACCTGCCATGTCTATGTGCACCCCGACTGGGTCGAAAAGCTGCCCGCCAAGGACCCGATGGAAACCGACATGCTCGATTTCGCCTACGAACCCGACGAGACCCGCTCGCGCCTGACGTGCCAGCTGAAGGTGTCGGACGCGCTCGATGGGCTTGTGGTGCAGATGCCCGAAAAGCAGATCTGATCTTGGCCGGGGCGCCGCGTCCTCTGTCGCGCCTGTGCGGCGGTTCCGCCCGCGGCGCGTGGCTGGCGGCAGGCCTGTGGTTGGCGTTGCCGGGCGCTGCTGTCGCCGGAGGGGTCATCACAGCAGCGGAGTATACGGAGCCGACGGGCCGTTATGGTCACGCCGTTCTGGGCGACGCGATCGAGTGGGGGGCGCTGCAGCTGACGCTGGCGGACGGCAAGAGCGTCACCTTTACCCTGCCGCAGGATCACGTGTTCGAGGATGTGGCCCCCCGGCTGGCCGATGTCGACGGCGACGGCGCACCCGAGGTGATCGTGGTCGAGACGGATGTGACTGCGGGCGGTGCGCTGGCAATTTATGGGCCTGAGGGCAAGATCACCGAGACGCCGCATATCGGGACGACCAACCGCTGGCTGGCCCCCTTGGGCGCGGCCGATCTGGACGGGGACGGCGCGATCGAGATCGCGTATATCGACCGACCGCACCTGGCCAAAACGCTGCGCATCTGGCGCTACGCCGACGGCACCCTGACCGAAGTCGCCAGCCTGCCGGGCCTGACCAACCACCGGATTGGCGAGGCGGACATCGCGGGCGGCATCCGCGACTGCGGCGATGGGCCGGAGATGATCCTGGCCACCGGCAACTGGTCCGACCTGGTCGCCCTGCGCTGGGACGTCGGCAGCTTTGACTGGCGTGTGCTCGGCGCTGACACAACGCGCCCCGCCTTTGCGCGCGCCATGGACTGCACATGATCCGCGCGGCGTTGATCCTGTTGCTGGGCGCGGTCCCGGCTGCTGCGCAAGAGCAGATCACGGCAGAGGCGTTCCTTGACCGGGTTGCGGGCCGCACGGCGACATTCGTCATGATGGGCACGGATGATCTGGTGGGGGTGGAGCAGTTCGTGCGCCGGGACCGCACCGTCTGGGCGCGGTCGAACGGGACCTGCGCCTATGGCACGGTGACGGTGGAAGGCCCGCTGGTCTGCTTTGCCTATGATGATGAGCCGACGGGGCGGCAGCATTGCTGGTTCCCGCTCGAGCTGGACGGCACGTTGCTGGTGCTGGATGACGAGGGCGACGAGGTGCAGGAGATCTCGGCCATCACAGACGCACCGGTGATATGCGACCCGCCGCCTATTTCGTAAGCGCGCGCCAGCCGATGTCGTTGCGGTAAAACCCGCCGGGAAAGTCGATGTCGTCCACCATACCGTAGGCCCGCTCCGCCGCCTGAGCGAGCGTATCTCCACGTGCCGTGACGTTCAGCACACGGCCCCCTGCCGCCGTAATCTGCCCGCCCGTCAATGCGGTGCCCGCGTGAAACACCATGCTGTTGCTGTCGCCCGGCATCGCCTCCAAACCACCAATCGGTGCGCCCTTGGCGTAGCTGCCGGGGTAGCCGTTGGCGGCCATGACGATGGTCATGGCGTGATCATCGGCCCAGTTCACCTGCGCCTCGGCCAACCGCCCTTCGGCTGCGGCTTGCATCAGGTCGAGCGCCTGCGCCCCAAGGCGCATCATAAGCACCTGACATTCCGGATCGCCAAAGCGCACGTTGTATTCGACCAGACGCGGCGCGCCATCCTCGATCATGAGCCCGGCATAGAGCACACCCTGATAGGGCGCACCGCGCCGCGCCATCTCGGCCACGGTCGGGCGGATGATCTCGTCCAGCGCGCGCTCTGCCACCGCATCCGTCAGCACCGGGGCAGGGGAATAGGCCCCCATGCCGCCCGTGTTGGGGCCGCTGTCGCCTTCGCCGACGCGCTTGTGGTCCTGCGCGGTGCCGATGGGCAGCACATCCGTGCCATCGCACAGCACAAAGAATGACGCTTCTTCGCCGGTCATGAACTCTTCGATCACGACCTCGGCGCCCGCGCCACCGAACGCGCCGCCGAACATGTCGTCAATCGCCGCCTCTGCCTCTGCCACGGTTTCGGCGATGATCACACCCTTGCCTGCAGCCAGCCCGTCGGCCTTGACCACAATGGGCGCGCCGTGTTGTGCCACATATGCCTTCGCCGCCGCAGCGTCGGTGAAATGACCATAGGCGGCGGTGGGCGCACCGGCGGCGTCGCAAATCGCCTTTGTGAACGCCTTGGACGCCTCCAGCTGTGCCGCCCCTTCGCTGGGGCCGAACACGCTGACGCCCGCCTCGCGCAAGCGATCCGCAACGCCCGCGGCCAGCGGCGCCTCGGGCCCGATGACGACGAAATCGATGGATTCCGCCTCGACAAATTCCAGCACTGCGCTGCGGTCACAGATGTCAAACGACGCGCATTCGGCAATCGCCGCGATGCCCGCATTGCCCGGCGCCACCACCAGCCGGTCGCATTTGGGGTTCTGCAACACGGCCCAGGCCAGGGAATGCTCCCGGCCGCCACTGCCGAGGATCAGGATGTTCATGCGCGCGCCCTTCTTGGCCTTTGTTGCTGCGCGTTCTAAGCTGATGCGCGAGGCGGCACAAGGAAGCGACATGGACCTGATCGACGATCCCGAAGACGCGGGCAACGCGCCGGAATTCAGCGTTTCAGAGATCTCGGGCGCGGTCAAACGCATGATCGAGGGCGAGTTTTCCCATGTCCGGATCAAGGGCGAGGTGGGTCGCGTCAGCCGGCCCCGTTCGGGCCATGTGTATCTGGACCTCAAGGATGATCGCGCGGTGATTGCGGGTGTGATGTGGAAGGGTGTGGCCAGCCGCCTGCAGACCCAGCCCGAAGAAGGGATGGAAGTGGTCGCAACGGGCCGCCTGACGACCTTCCCGGGCCAGTCGAAATACCAGATCGTGATCGAGGATCTGAAGCCCGCGGGCATGGGCGCGCTGATGGCGCTGCTGGAAAAGCGCAAGGCGCAATTGCAGGCCGAGGGCCTCTTTGACGCAGAGCGCAAGCGCCCGTTGCCCTATCTGCCGGAGGTCATCGGCGTGGTCACCTCGCCCTCGGGCGCGGTGATCCGTGACATCCTGCACCGGCTGCGTGACCGGTTCCCGCGCAAGGTGCTGATCTGGCCGGTGGCCGTCCAGGGGGCCGCCTGCGCGCCCGAAGTGGCGCGTGCCATTGCCGGGTTCAACGCGCTGTCGGCAGGAGGTGCGATGCCCCGGCCCGACCTGTTGATCGTCGCGCGCGGAGGCGGGTCGGTCGAGGACCTCTGGGGCTTTAACGAAGAGGTGGTGGCGCGGGCGGCAGCCGCCTCCGACATCCCGCTGATCTCGGCGGTGGGGCACGAAACAGACACGACGCTGATCGACTTCGTCTCCGACAAGCGCGCGCCGACGCCCACAGCCGCGGCCGAGCTGGCCGTTCCGGTCCGGCACGAGCTGATGGCGTGGCTCGACACGGCATCGGCGCGCATGACCGGCGCGCTCAGCGCGGGGCTGCAACGTCGCGACCAGCGCCTGCGCGATCTGGGCCGGGCCCTGCCCAAGGCGGAGGCGCTGGTCGAGGGGCCGCGCCAACGGCTGGATGTGCTGGGCGACCGGTTGGCGCCGGCCCTCATCGCTGGTGTGCAGCGCCGCAAGGTGCGCCTGTCGGAAGCGGCGGGCAGCCTGCGGCCCGCCACCCTGCGCCGTCCCTTGCAGGCAAACGCGCAGCGGTTGCAGTCAGCCACAGCGCGGCTTGCCCCCGCCATACAGCGCCTCGCCAGCACGCGGCGCGATCAGCTCACCGCCCGCACAGCCCGCTTTGGCCCGCACCTGATCCAGCGCGAGCATCAGCAGGCGCGCGACCGCGTCACCGGTCGCCTTGCGCGTCTGTCCCGCGCGGGAGCGGCGCAGGTGTCGACCCTGCGCGCACAGCTCGAGGCGATGGACAGGCTGCGCGAAACGCTGGGCTACAAGGCCACATTGGCACGCGGCTACGCCGTGGTACGCGGCGGTGGTCAGATCGTCACGACGAAGGTCGCAGCAACGAATGCCCCGGGCCTAGAGATTGAGTTTACCGATGGCCGAATGACCGTCGGCGGCAGCAAGCCGCCAGCCAAACCGACCAAACCCAAACCCGAACAAGGCTCCCTCTTCTAACCCGTCTCTGTCCCCAAAAAATCCTCGGGGGAGCTCGAGGGGGCAGACAGCCCCCTCGTCAGATAAAACAAATCGCGCGCGCGCCAGCGCTCAACAGGATCAAGAGCCCACCTTGGGACCAAGGCAAACCATCTCTTCATCCAGATCCCGCGCCTCATAGAGCGCCTCACTGTCGGGATTGTTCTCGAACCGTGCGATGAGCCCACCCGCGCCACGCTCAAAGCTCCAGCACTGCGGATCGTCCCGATCATCATAGACAAAACAGATATTCAGCCCGTCCTCGTACCAGGTGCCGTCCTTGCATTCGCCATCCAGAAATGACCACGTCACACGGCGGTTTTCGTGGTAAATCTCGGCGCCGTAAGCCTCACCCGACCGACCGTAATAGAGCGTCTTGCCGGTCACATAGGCCTCAAACTCGGTGGCACTCATCGGCTCTGCCTGCGACCAGGCTGGTGCGAGGATCAAGGCAAGGGAAAACAGTGTCCATTTCATGGCCTGACTGTGGCAGATGCCCTCGGCCGTTTCCAGCGCTTTGGGTGCGTCATTCGGCGGCAAGCGCCGGATCGCCAGCGGCTCGGGCCCAGCGGGCCACGCGCCTGTCCATCACCCGCCGCCAAAGCGGAGGGATCAGCGCCACGACGGCCATCACCGGCAGGGGACGCGGCAGCATCGGCATGGTGTCCGCATCAAGGCCGAGCGCCGGAAAGGGTCGCGCCGGGTGCATATGATGTTCGGAATGGCGCGGCGCGTTCAGCATCATCGCCGACGAATACCAGTGCGGTGTGTTCCACGAATGCTGCGGCCCCATAGGCTCGGCCCGGCCATCGGCGCGCGTGGCGCGGCGCAGGCCATAATGCTGCACGTAATCCGACAGCATCAGCTGAACCTGCGCGTAGGCTGCAATCGCGATCAGCCCGGCCACGCCTGCGCCACCGGCCAAAACAGCCGCCGTCCCAAGGCTGGCCAACGCGCCGCCTACGTACCAAATGTAGGGCGCAGGCCAGCGCATATCGCCGCGCCGCGCACGTTCGGCCCTCAGCCCGGCGCGGAAACTGCCAGCCCAAGTGCGCGGCAGATACGCCCAGAACCCCTCGCCCAAATGCGCCGATGCAGGATCACGGTCGGTTGCTGCGTGCACATGATGCACGAGGCGGTGCGCGCTGGTGTGATGCCCAAAGAGCAGGCTGGTATAGCACGCAGCCCCCAGCCTGAACGGCCAGTGCGCGCGGCGATGGATCAACTCATGCGCATTGGAGTTCGAGATCTGCCCGAAATAGAGCCCGCAACCCAGCACGATCAGCATCTTGTCCAGCAGCGGCAGCGGTTGCCCCATCGACCAGACCGCCAGTGCCAGCACCGCAAAATGCACCAGACCCAGCACTTCGGACAGGCGGTGGCCTTGTGCCGCGGTTGGCTCCATCTCGATGCTCAACTTGTCGAGGAAGAAGACAACCACCGTGATCGCCAGCATCGCCGCCACGGCCCAGCCACCGCCCCAAACGCATGCGGCTGCCAGCAGGGCGGCAGGCATCAGCGTCGCAATGGCATAGGGCAAAAGGCGCGGCATGGGTGTCAGAATCACTCCGTTTGGCAGGCAAGCGACCCTAGCACGGGTCGCGCAGGCGCACCTAACAGCCGATCACGTCCAAAACGTGTCCGATGGGCGGCGGGGTGGTGTCCATCGGCGCGCGCTTTGGCACGCCAGAGGTCGCTTTTGGGCTGATGAGCGCCCGGATGCGCTGATAGGGTCGCCGCAGATCAGGGCAGGAGACGCGCGCATGGCGTTGGATCAGGGAAACAAGGGCAAGGGCGTCTGGAAATCCGGGCGCGGCAAGGGCCGTGTGCGCCCCAAGGGCCGTGCGCTCGAGGATCAGGCCTGGGACGAGGTGCGCGCCCTGCTGGGCGATGCGCCGCGCCGCGCCGATCTGCTGATCGAGTTTCTGCATCTGATCCAGGATCACTATGGCCACCTCGGTGCCGCCCACCTGCGCGCGCTGGCCGAAGAGCTGCGGCTCAGCATGGCCGAGGTGTACGAGGTCGCCACGTTCTACGCCCATTTCGACGTGGTCAAGGAAGGCGAGACACCGCCGCCTGCGCTCACCATCCGGGTGTGCGACTCGCTGAGCTGTGAGTTGGCGGGCGCACAGGCTCTGAAGGCCGCACTGGAGGATGGGCTGGACGCGTCCGAAGTCCGCGTGCTGCGCGCACCCTGCATGGGGCGCTGCGATACGGCACCGACGCTGGAGCTGGGGCACAATCATGTCGACTTTGCCACGCCCGACAAGGTGCAGGCGGCCATCGCGGCGGGCGACACGCACGCACATATGCCCGACTACGAGGGGCTGGCCGCGTACCGTGCGGCGGGCGGGTATGACACGCTCCGCGCGTTGCGCGAAAGCGGCGATTGGGAAGCGGTGCAGGCGCAGATCAAGGACAGCGGTCTGCGCGGCCTTGGCGGAGCGGGCTTTCCCTCCGGCACCAAATGGGGCTTTGTCCGCGCCAATCCCGGCCCGCGCTATCTGGCGGTCAACGGGGATGAGGGCGAGCCGGGCACGTTCAAGGATCGCTACTACCTCGAGCGCGTGCCGCACCTGTTCATGGAAGGCATGTTGATCGCCGCCTGGGCGGTGGAGGCCGACAGGGCCTATATCTACATGCGCGACGAGTACCCGGCGGTGCTGGAGATTTTGCGTAGTGAAATCAAGGCGCTGGAAGACGAAGGTCTTGTCGATCCGGGCTATATCGAGCTGCGGCGCGGGGCGGGTGCCTATATCTGCGGCGAGGAAAGCGCGATGATCGAAAGCATCGAGGGCAAGCGCGGTATCCCGCGCCACCGGCCGCCCTATGTGGCACAAGTCGGCCTCTTTGGCCGTCCGACGCTGGTGCATAATGTCGAGACGTTGCACTGGGTCGCGCGGGTCTGTCGCGAGGGGCCGGAGGTGCTGAACAGCACCGAGCGTAACGGGCGCACAGGGCTGCGCAGCTATTCGGTGTCGGGTCGCGTGGCGTCGCCGGGCGTTTACCTGCTGCCCGCAGGCTCCACCATCACCGACATCATCGCCGCGGCGGGCGGCATGGCCGATGGCCACGTGTTCAAGGCCTATCAGCCGGGCGGGCCGTCGTCGGGCCTGTTGCCCGCAACCATGCATGGCGTGCCGCTGGATTTCGACACGTTGCAGCCCCACGGCACCTTCATCGGGTCAGCGGCCGTGGTTGTGCTCAGCGATCAGGACAGGGCGCGGGATGCCGCGCTGAACATGTTGCGGTTCTTTGAGGACGAAAGCTGTGGCCAGTGCACGCCGTGTCGGGTGGGCTGCGAAAAGGCGGTCAAGCTGATGCAGGCCGACGCCTGGGATCAGCCCCTTCTCGAAGAGGTGTGTACCGCGATGGCGGATGCCTCGATCTGCGGGCTGGGGCAGGCAGCCCCCAATCCCATCCGTATGGTCATGCGTCACTTCGGCGACGAGGTCTGAGGGCAGGGCGCGCGCCCGTGCCGAGTCTTGTCCCAGTAGAACGGGGCCGCGATCAGCTCGTAGAGCGCCTTGTAGGACGCGACTGCCGCCAGCGGAAAGTAGAATGGCATGGTCAGGACCCAGGGCACCAGATGCCGGTGCGTGCGGTCCGACACGGCGAGCACACCGACCACGACGCTGATCAGCTCTGACGTGATGAACAGCGCCGCCAGCGGCAGCAGCACATCGTTGCCCATGGTCGTCGTGACCGGGTGCATGGCACCCAGCACAGGTAGCCAAAAGCTCCATAACAGCGGCAGCGTGGCGAACTGCACGACGGTGCCCAGAAACATTGCCTGAATCCCGAGAAACCGCATCAGCCCAAGGTCGCGCAGCAGCGCGCGGGGGCGGCGCATGTGAACGCAATAGGTGATCAAAAACCCCTTGATCCAGCGCGAGCGCTGCTTGATCCAGGCCCACGGGTGGCAGTTGGCCTCTTCCATCGTCACGGTTGGGATCAGTTCGGTGACATAGCCCGCGCGCGCCAACCGGGTGCCCAGATCGGCATCCTCGGTCACGTTGTGGGCGTCCCAGCCGCCCAATTCCTCAAGGATATCGCGGCGGAAAAACAGTGTGGTGCCACCCAACGGCAGCACCAGACCCAAACGCGCGACACCGGGCAGCACCAGACGCCACCACGCCGCGTATTCGATGGTAAAACAGCGCGCGAGCCAGTTTTGCCTTGAATTGTAGTAGTCGAGAATCCCCTGCAGACAGGCCGTGCGCGGCCCGGCCTGCGCAAAGCGGGCGACGGCCTTTTCCAGTTGATCCGGTTCCGGCGCGTCCTCCGCATCCCAGATACCGACGATCTGGCCCTCGCAAAAGTCGAGCGCATAGTTCAGTGCCCGCGGTTTGGTGGTGATCGTGTCGTCATCGGGCACTTCAATCACCCGCATCCAGTGGGGCAGCGTGGTCCGCGCAATGGTGTCGCGGGTGATCGTATCCTTTGCCTCCAGCACCAGCACAACCTCCAGCAGCGCCTTTGGGTAGGTCAGCCGCGTCAGCCGCTTGATCAGGGCGTCGGCGATGTTGTCCTCTCGGTAGAGCGGGACAAGCATCGACACTTTGGGCAGGCGCGACAGCGGCACCGGGGCCAGTGGGGCGGCTTGCGAAGGCACCCCCTTGGTCAATTGCGCGACCAGCGCCGCAGCCTTTAGGCCAGTGGTCAGCACCAGCGACAGAACGCCGATGGCCACAAGAACGGTGACCAGCAAGGCGGGCGCATAGATCAGGCCTATGGCGAGCAGTCCCAGCACCAGAATGGTCGTGGAGGCGCCCATCGCGCTGGCCAGCGTCCACGTGCGCGAACTGATGTCACCCGGCAGGCGGGTGAGCGCGCGATAGGCAAGCTCTGCCCCGTAGAGCGCTGAAATCTGTTCATTTATCTGTGCACGGGGCGCAATCACCGGCAGGATACGCGGCGCGTCGGCGCCCAGTGACGCGCGCAGCGTAGCCAGCCGGTCCGGCCGATCGGTCGCCACCAGCAACGTGCGGCCAAACCAGCGCCACGGCACCGCGCCATAGCGTTGGCACAGGGCAGACGGCAGGGCGTTGGCCATGGCAGGAATGGGCGGATCGATCGTCAGATCGACCTGTTCGGCCCCGTATTGCACCGACAGGGCGGCCAGCACATCCTCAGGCACCGCGTCGCCGGTGGCGACCAGAATTTCGCCCAGCGGTGCGTCCACATAGTGTTGCAGGTTCAGCGCCTTGAGCAGTGCACCCTGATCAATGACACCCGCATCCACCAACTGCCGCCCGACCGGGCGGGCCGGGCGCCCCGCGCGCGCGACAGGTCGCGGCGCGGGAAGGCGCAGAAGGGGGTCACTCATGTCCGGAATCGTCGCAAAACATGCGCGACTTTTGCGCGGACACGGTTAATGCGTGGTTAACCAGAGACCGGGAGGTCCGATCGCAGCGGCATTAGGTCCTCAGGCGGCGCGGGCGCGCATGGCAGCGGCAAACCGTTCGAACAGGTAATAGCTGTCTTGCGGCCCGGGGCTCGCCTCCGGATGGTACTGCACCGAATAGACGGGCTTGTCGGCCATGCGGATCCCGCAGTTCGATCCGTCGAACAGGGAGGTATGCGTTTCGATCACGCCGTCGGGCAGGCTCTGGGCATCCACGGCAAAGCCGTGGTTCATCGAGGTGATCTCGACCTTGCCGGTCTCGAGGTCCTTGACCGGGTGGTTGGCGCCGTGGTGGCCGTGGTTCATCTTGACCGTCTTGGCCCCGAGCGCCAGCGCCAGCATCTGGTGGCCAAGGCAGATGCCAAAGACCGGCAGGTCGCGCGCCAGCACGTCGCGGATCATCGGCACGGCATATGCGCCCGTCGCGGCCGGATCGCCGGGGCCGTTGGACAGGAACACACCGTCAGGATTGTGGGCCATCACGTCTTCGGCCGTGGCCGACGCGGGCAGCACGGTCACATCACAGCCCGCAGAGGCGAGGCAGCGCAGGATGTTGCGCTTGGCCCCGTAATCCACGGCCACGACACGGAATTCCGGGTTCTGCTGCGGGGTGTAGCCGTCAGGCCAGGCCCACCGCATCTCGTTCCAGCGATAGGATTGCGCGCAGGTGACATCCTTGGCCAGGTCCATCCCTTCGAGCCCGGCAAAGGCGCGGGCGGCAGCCACAAGCGCATCTGTGTCAAAGGTGCCGTCCGGGTCATGAGCCAGTGCGACATGCGGTGCACCGGCCTGCCGGATCGCACGGGTCAGCCGCCGTGTGTCGACGCCGCCAATGGCAATCCGCCCACGCGCCGCCAGCCAGTCCGACAGGGGCTGCGTCGCGCGCCAGTTCGAGGGGGCCGTGGGCATCCACTTGACCACCATGCCAGCGGCCACCGGATCGCCTGTTTCGTCATCCTCGGGGTTCACGCCGACATTGCCCACATGCGGAAAGGTAAAGGTGACGACCTGCCCCGCATAGGATGGGTCGGTCATGATCTCCTGATAGCCGGTCATGGCAGTGTTGAAACACAGCTCTGCCGTGGTCTGGCCCGTGGCGCCGAAACCGACGCCGTGGAACAATGTGCCATCCGCAAGGGCGAGGCAGGCGGTGGGGTGCTTAGTCTGTGTCATGGGTGGCCTCGGGGCAGCTGCGGTCAGGGCGCGGGCAGGCAAATTGCGCGGAACTTAATGGGAGCACGGGGTGCGGTCAAGCCGTGGCCGGAAATGTTCTTTGCCGTGATTTCAGTGGGTTACGTAGGATCACTGGCCTTGTCAGGTGCCGGTTTGTGCCGTATCTTGGCAAACTCGACATGATGCCATGGGGATGGAACATGACAGATTTGCGCGGCCGCATCTCGGCGGCTTTGAAACAGGCGATGAAGGACAAGAATGCCGATCGCCTGTCGACGCTGCGGCTGATCAATGCCGCCATCAAGGACAAGGACATCGATGCACGCGCCGCCGGTCAGGATGACGGTGTCGGCGAGGGCGAAGTGCTCCAGATCCTGGGCAAGATGGTCAAGCAACGCCGCGAAAGCGCGCGCACTTACGAAGAGGGTGGGCGGCTTGACCTGGCAGAGCGGGAAGAGGCCGAAATCGTCGTGATCGAGGAGTTTCTGCCGCAAAAGCTGGACGATGACGCCGCCGCCGCCGCCGTTGACGCCGCCATTTCGGAGGTAGGTGCGGAGAGCATCCGCGACATGGGCAAGGTTATGGGCGTGCTCAAGGCCAAATATACCGGGCAGCTGGATTTTGGTGCTGTTGGGCCGATGGTCAAGGATCGGCTCTGCTGAGTCGTTTTTGCCTGACTCTCGCAAATTTTGCAGTGAAGGGCACCGCTCACAGTGTCCAAAGCGCCGATTGGTTAACGATTATCCAACATCTGTTAACAAAAACTAAGCATCATTCCCGCTTTAGTGGAAAGATGCGCAACCATACGGGGATAATCTTAAAAACTTCTTAATAGGCCCAAAGCAATTGTGTTAACCTTAAGTCACTCAGTGGGTAAGATAGTGCTCATTGCTCCGCATCTTATTATCTGACGCCACTGATTTGGTTCACAGAAACGGTTCGAATTGAAGGGATATAACACATTATGAGACCTCTTTACACGGTAGCAACTGCAGCAGCGCTTGCCTTGTCTACCACTTCCGCATTTGCCCTGACGGTTACCAATACGGACAATGCGTCAACTCTGGCAGCAGCAACGCTGGGCGCGAGCAGCGGTATCTCCATCGTTGGTGCCTCCGAAAGCTTGGTCGGCACGCCGACCCAGCAGGGTACTTTTTCGGGGTTCAACCAAACAAGTCCGACTGGTCCGACTCTCGCGCTTGAGGATGGGATCGTCCTGACGTCTGGGTTGGGCAACTTTAGCACCACAAACAACACAACAAATCAAGCCAACGTGACAGGCACAGGAAACCCTGATTTCGCGCCTTTGGTCACGCTTGCGGGCGACAACGGACTGAGCACAACCCACAATGACACCAACGTGTTGTCCTTCGACTTCATCCTCGATGATCCCACCGACAATGCGGTGACCGCAGACTTCATCTTTGGAACAGATGAATTTCCGACGCAAAGCGTTACCGATATCATGGCGATTTTCGTCAATGGCGTGAACTTCGCATTTTTTCCAAACGGTGATCTGGTCTCAAACCAGGGCGGTGATCCCAATGCGTTTTTTAACGACAACCCTGTCGGTTCAGATGCGACGACGGGCTACGGGCTTGAGTGGAACGGTCTGACCGACGTGTTCTCGGTCACCGCTCTGGCCAACGGCGGGGGCGCGGTGAACACGATTGATATCGCGATTGCGGATACATCGGACTCCATTTTCGACTCCGCACTGTTTTTCTCAAACCTTCAGTCGGGCACTACCACAACAGGTGGTGGTATCGACCCCAATCCAGTTCCGCTTCCCGCGGGCTTGCCATTGATGCTGCTGGGCCTCGGCGCATTCGGTTGGATGCGGCGCAAACAAAAGGCAGCGTAAGAGGGTTTCACCTGGCGGACATTTCAAATGGCGGCGTTCACCAACGTCGCCATTTTTTGTTCCCATCCGGGTTTCACATTCAAACTAAAGAGGAAGTCTCCATGTTCAATTTGCGTGCCGCAACGGTATTGGCCCTTTTTTGCGCCTCACCCATGATGGCATCAGCCAACCCTGACAGGATTTCCTGCCAAGTCATGGCGGTCCTGTCTACAAACGACACAGCCGCGCTTGCGCCTCTGCTGGACGAAATCGCAGCACGGTGGATCACAGACGCGCGCGTTGGTGCTGTAGAACAGTTGAGCGGACTGATCGCATCTGAACCTTTTGTTGGCGGATCAGTTCATCGCCTCGTGAAACTTGGCGAGGATCTAGAAGAACACGTCATTCTGCTCCGTCTACGTGAGGGCGAAGTCGCAGGCATGCGGATGAGGTATGAGTGGACACCGGATGGGTTAACTCTGGCAGGTATAGACTTCAAACGCCAGATTGCCGAATTAACCACTCTTCCGTTTCACAGTGTGCCCGAAACGGTCGATTGCCCAAGTTGAGTCCACAATTTCTAGCGTCGCCAAGCGCGTCGTAACTCATCGTAGAGCGCTATGCGTTCTTCTTCTGTCAAGAATGCGCCAATCTCGACCTCGCGGCCCTCGCCCTTGAGAGTGACGTAGTGAGGGATTGGGCCATCGGTTTCATATTTGGTAATGGTTGCCCAGTAGCGGTTGCAATCCCATTCCTGCACCGCGCCGTTGGCGTCCGTTCGGATCAGCGTCGTATCCTCGGGGCCAAGGGTCAGCACCTCGATGATCTGGCGTGCCCGCCGGTTGCGCCGGAGCGCGTAATACAGCGCCCAGACAGCCCCCAGCACAAAGGGCAACAGCCCCCACAGCACCACACTGCCCAGCAGCGGGATCGTGGGGATCATGATCATCGTAAAGGTGAACAGGACCGTCGCCGCCATGCCGTTTTGCGGCAATGAGTTGTGCGGCCAGAGCTGCAGCTCCTGCACTTGTGCGTCGGGTTCTGTGGTCCAGCGGTAGGGCATGAGCGCAAGTATATGCCGCAGGGGTCCGATGTCGAAGGACAGGGTGTCGCGGTTGGCGCCCCCGCGCGCGTGTTGCGGGGGCGCTCGTGTCAGATATCGGTATAGGCTGTCGAAGGCTCCGGCGTGATCGACTGGCGCTGCGTGCTGCCGGAGGCCAGTTCCTCGCGGTAGAGCTTGAGAAGGCCGCGCGTTCCGTCGGGCAGGCCCGCGATGTCCTGAAGCGTGCGTGTGCCACCGGCTTCGGCGCGCAGGTAGGACGTTGTCAGCAGATGTTTCTGGAACGTGGTCAGCGTGCCCGTCGCATCGTAGCCCATGTAGCGCTGGTAGTCGGAAATGGCGCTGCGCGTGGCAGGGCCCACGCGGCCATCAACCGTGCCTGCGTCAAAGCCGAAGTAGTTCAGCGATGACTGGATCTCGCGCCCTGCTTCGGTTGCAGGGATAGAGGGGCGGTAGGTCTTTTTCGCGGGGGCGCGATAGGTGCGGGGCTGGGCGGCATAGGTGCGCGGGGTGACGGCACGCTGACGGGCAGCCTGGCGCGCTTTGTTCTTGCGCACCTCATTGTTGATGACGGCTCCGCCGATGCCACCGATGATGGCGCCGGCGATAAAGTCGCGGGTGTCCGCTGCGGCCTGTGAGGCGGGCGTCAGGACAAGTGCGGCCGCAAGGGTCGCGGCGGTCAGGGGTTTGGACAGCATTTTCGTCTTCCTCATTGTTCGGGGCTGCGGGTCACGCCGTTCGGGCAACGCGGTCCTCGGGCAGCTATGTAGTTGTCATATGCGGCCCTCGCGGGCGCAGGGAAGGTGGCGCATGCAGGTGTGCTGCGCGTGGGCGGCAGGCCGCGCGTTTTAGCGTCGGGACGGGCGAGGATCGGCGCAAGTCTCGGGTTTGATATTGCATAACATCGTCGCGGGCGGGGTTGTTTTGTGTGGTGTTGTTGGGGCTCTGCCCCAAACCCCGTGGTATTTTTGGTCAGAAGAAACTTGGGGTTTGGTGGAATTGGGCGTGGGTTGGCTCTGATTGAAAGCGCAATTTTGGTCAGACGAGATGTGGACGGGTGCGGGCATGTGTCGGGTCGGCAGCATGCCGTTGGTGCTGTCACGGCGTTACGACGTCACTGGAAGGCTCGGAACGGAAAAGCAGGGTGCCGGCCTTTCTACGCGATTGTATTCAGAGCGTTGTGCGGCGCGGGAAAGGGGGGCAAGCGCCTGGGATGCTTCGGTTCAATAAGGCGTGCGTTTCCGTTGCAGAGTGGGCAACGCAGTTTGCATCCCGTCTGTTCCGACGAAAAAGGGCCCCGGTCGCCACCGGAGCCCTTTGGTTTTTCAGATCAGCCGCCGCTTAGTGCGAGGGCTGCTTGTCCCAGTCTTCCTGCTTGGGCAGGATTTCGAACGTGTGCTCGGGCGGCGGGCTGGGCAGGGTCCATTCCAGCGTGTCCGCATACTCGTTCCAGGGGTTGTTCTCGGTGACTTTGGCACCGGCGCGCAGCGCGTAGATCACCACACCGAAGAAGAACAGGAACGACGCAAAGCTCAGGAACGCGCCGATCGACGACCACCAGTTCCACAGCGCGAACGCCTCCGGGTAGTCGATGTAGCGGCGGGGCATGCCCTGACGGCCCAAGAAGTGCTGGGGAAAGAAGGTCAGGTTGGCACCGATGAACATGGACCAGAAGTGGATTTTGCCCATCCATTCGGGGATCATGCGGCCCGTCATCTTGGGGAAGTAGAAGTAGATCCCCGCAAAGATGCAGAACACGGCCCCCAGCGACATCACGTAGTGGAAGTGCGCCACCACGTAGTAGGTGTCGTGATAGTAACGGTCCACGGCGGCCTGGCTGAGCACGATACCCGTCACGCCACCCACGGTGAACAGGAACAGGAAGCCGAACGCCCAGAGCATGGGTGTCTTGAGCTCGACCGAGCCGCCCCACATGGTCGCGATCCAGGAGAAGATTTTCACCCCTGTCGGCACCGCGATCACCATCGTGGCCAGCATGAAGTAGGCTTGCTGGTTGAGGCTCATGCCGACGGTGTACATGTGGTGCGCCCACACGACAAAGCCCAGTGCACCGATCGCGATGATCGCCCAGACCATCGGCAGGTAGCCGAACACCGGCTTGCGCGCGAAGGTGGCTATCACGTGGCTGATGATGCCGAACCCGGGCAGGATGATGATGTACACCTCCGGGTGGCCAAAGAACCACAGGATGTGCTGGTAGAGCACCGGATCACCGCCACCGGCAGGATCAAAGAAAGTGAAGCCGAAGTTGCGGTCCATCAGCAGCATGGTGATCGCGCCCGCCAGAACCGGCAGCGACAGTAGGATCAGCCACGATGTGACAAAGATCGACCACGAGAACAGCGGCACCTTGAAGAGCGTCATGCCCGGTGCGCGCATGTTCAGGAAGGTCGTGATCATGTTGATCGCACCCAGGATCGACGACGCGCCCGAGACGTGGACGGCGAAGATCGCCAGGTCCATCGACATGCCCTGTTCGTTGGTCGACAGCGGCGGATAAAGCACCCAGCCGACGCCCGAACCAAGCTGACCGTTGCCGCCCGGTGCCAGCACCGAACAGATGGCAAGCGTGGTGCCCGCAACATAGAGCCAGAAGGACAGGTTGTTCATCCGCGGGAACGCCATGTCCGGCGCGCCGATCTGCAACGGCATGAAATAGTTGCCAAATCCGCCGAACAGGGCGGGGATGACGACAAAGAACATCATCAGGATGCCGTGACCGGTGATTAGCACGTTCCAAAGGTGCCCGTTGGGCGTACATTCGCCAGCAGCCGCGGCCGTCAGGCGCGCGCCTTCCATGCACATGTACTGCACACCGGGGTCCATCAGCTCGAGCCGCATGTATACGGTGAACGCCACCGAGACAAAGCCGACAAAGGCCGATGTGATCAGGTACAGGATCCCGATATCTTTGTGGTTGGTCGACATGAACCAGCGGGTGAAAAAGCCGCGCTCGTCTTCATGCTCGTGCCCGTGAATGGCTGCGTCTGCCATGCGGTGCCTCCTGGCTGTTGGTTTTACACGCGCACGGGGTTCCCGTCCGTGCACGGATTCTGTTCGGTTCTAGTGATTTGCCCGCAACGCTTCAATGCTAGAAGCCGCCTGAGACCGGGGTGAATTGTCGCGCACCGGCCTGCTGTCAGTGCACAAGTGCACTATCGTGCCACAGAGTACCGGATGCGAGGAACATAACGCCCTATTGTGGCGTCCTGCGCGGGTCGGGCGCGGCGTTTGGCGGGCGCAGTGCCGTCCATCAGCACCGCCGCCTCGTATCCGCGCAGGATTCGTCGTGCCGATTGGGTGTGCGGCACGCTGTGCAGCGGCTGATTGCCTTGGGTGTGCCACGCCGCCCCGGTGGCGACGTCGTCGGCGCTGGTGCCTGTGTTGAGGTACGTCTCGCTCCAGAATCCGTCGGCGAGGACCAGTTCGTGCCGGGCAAAGAGCAGGTGGTGGTAGGTGACCCCGCCGCGCGGCAGTTCGGACCGGGCATGGCCGGCAGTCTCCAGATGCCGGGCGCGTACCAGCACCTCGCGGCTGGCAAAGAGCATTTCGGCCTTGGGCGATTGAAACAACAGGCAATGTGCCGGTGACAGCAGGATATCGTCCGGCTGGTCCAACACGGCTCCGCCCACCCGCAACGGACGCAGGGACGGGTCGCGCAGCAGCGCCGCGGCGGGGATGTGCTGGGCACACACGCCCACCAGCACCTGCATGCCGCTGTCGTAGGTCGGCAGGCTGTCGCCGGGCCGCAGCGCCTCGACCGGGCGTTCGCCGTGGCGGGTCAGGATCATCGTGCCTTGGGTGAAACAGGCCACCCCGGGCGTGCCCGGGTCTGGCGTCGTCTCGATCAGGTTGCCATTGGCGTCGCGGGCAAAGGCGGTGCCATTGGGCGCGTTGCTGTTGATGGTTTCGCCGGTGCCGACCTGCGTTGTGCCGGGAAATCCGCTGGGCAGGGTCGGTGTCTGAGGCGGGTCGCCATAGGACAGCACGATGTATTCGCCGGTATTGGTGTTGACGAGAAAGATCGAGTCGAACTTGGTGCCTTCGCCATCGGGGATGAAGTTGCCATTCTCCGCGAGGCCCGCGTCAAAGAACTCGCCGGAATTGCCGCCTTCGTAGTTGCCCACAACCGTGGCCGTCCCGCCGGGCGCGATGGTGTCGCCCGCGCCAAAGGCAAACAGTTCGCCATTTGTCTCGGACCACAGTTCGTATCCCGCCAGCGACACGGGCGCGCCGGAGGCATTGCCCAGTTCGATGAACTCATCAGCCTTGTTGGTGTTGCCGTCACCGTCCACGTCAACAGCCTGGCCGCCCGCATTGTCGGCCAGAATCTCGCTGATGAAGATCCCGTTCAGAAAATCTGCCATGTTAACTACTCGTTATCGTTAACGATCCGTTACGCTTGGCATGTGGCGAAATTCGGTTGCGGGTTGGGCATTCGTGCGAATACCGCCGATGCGCGGCGGTCAGAGCGTTGGAAACGCCTGCGAGAACGTCTTTTTCAAGGCGACGTCCACATCATCCATGGTCACCGGCAAGCCGAGGTCGACAAGGCTGGTTACGCCATGCTCGGCAATGCCGCAGGGCACGATGCCGTCAAAATGGCTTAGGTCCGGCTCCACGTTGATGCTGAGGCCATGAAAGCTGACCCATTTGCGCAGGCGGATGCCGATGGCGGCGATCTTGTCTTCGGCGGTGGAACCGTCTGGTTGCAATGGCTTTTCCGGGCGTTCCACCCAGACGCCAACGCGGCCTTGCCGGATCTCGCCGCGCACGTTGAATTCGGCCAGCGTCGCGATCACCCAGGCCTCCAGCGCCTGGACAAAGGCGCGCACATCGCGCCCGCGCTTGCCCACGTCGAGCAGGGTGTAGGCCACGCGCTGGCCGGGACCGTGATAGGTGTATTGCCCGCCCCGCCGCGTCTGATGCACCGGGAACCGGTCCGGGTCGGTCAGGTCCGCCGCCTTGGCGGAGGTGCCGGCGGTGTAAATCGGCGGATGTTCCAGCAGCCAGATGCATTCGCTTGCCTCTCCGGCGACGATTGCGGTGGCGCGCGCCTCCATCCACGCCTCGGCGGCGCGGTAATCGGTCAGGCCGGGCGTGGTGATCCATTCGAGGGTGTCGTCGGCCACATCAATCATCCGGGCAGCAGCCCCTGTTCCTTGAGCGTCGGCAGATTGGCGCGGCTCACCGGCAGGCTGCGCCCGTCGCTCAGGTGCAGGGTCGCCTTGCCCGATCCCCGCGTGACAGAGGTGACTTGATCCCGCGCCACCCAATGCGAGCGGTGGATTTGCAGGCCCGCCACGGGCTGCGTTTCAGCAATCGCGTCGGCGAGGCGCATCAGAACGAGGTCCTTTCCATTGGTGGTGGTCACCTCGACGTAATGGTCCACCGCGCTCAGCGACACCAGCGCGCCGCGCTTTTCCAGAGGCAGACGGGCAACCAGCGGCGGCTCTGCACGCAGCGCCTCGGCGCGGGCGTGACCCATGGTGTAGTCCAGCACGACCGTCACGACAAAAGCAGTGCCCAGCGTGCTGGCGGCAAAACGGGCGGCCGCCGCGCCACTGGTCCAACCAAAGCCAAAAAGTGCGGTGTTCACGCCGCCGACAAGGGCCACCATGATCACCCCGACGGCAAGTCCCGTCAGCACCACCCGCGCCAGCCGTGACGTGCCAAGCAGCATGCGCCGCAACGTGCCAACAACCAGCGCCCCCGCGCTGTAGGCCAGCACCACCACGCTCACCCAATATAGCACCAGCGGCACAGGGCGCAGCACATCGTCGGTGCCGAACGCGCCTGCCACGGCGAGCACGACGCCGACACCCGCCAGCGCAATCCACAGCGCCGGGCTGCGGAAATCGCGGCGCATTTCGCGCATCGTGAGTTGCAGGTGGCTGGTGTTCACGCGTTTTCCTTGCCGTCTGCGCAGTTGCGGTTGCGGGCGCTGCGCCCGTTGCACGTGTTGGTGCCAGAGACCGGCGGCGCAGGCAAGCATGCGCCCCGGCGCAACCGAAACGGAGAGCTGACATGACCCTTGCCCCCCTGTTGACCGCCAGCCCGGCGATCCAGATGCACGTGGCGCTTGCGCTCGTGGCGCTCTCTCTGGGCCCGTTTGTGCTGTGGCGACAGCGCCGCGACCGGGTGCACAATGTGATGGGTTATGTCTGGGTCTGTGCTTTGGGTGGTGCGGCGCTGTTCTCCTTTGCCATCACCAGCCCGTTCACGCCAATCGGCCTCAGCCTGATCCATCTGCTGTCGGTCTACGCGCTTTATGGAATTTACGTGGCGATGCGGGCCATCTATCGCGGCGACGTGGCCATACACCGGCAGGTGATGCAAAACCTGTACGTGCGCGGTGCGGCACTGGCCGGTGCGTTCAACTTTTTGCCCGGACGGACGATGCAGCGCATCCTCATCCCCGATACGCCTGCGCTTGGCTACGTCGTCATCGCCGCCGTCCTGCTATGGGCGTTTTGGCCGATTGTGCGCCGCCGCGGCGCCGCGCGCGCCTGAGATTGCCGGCAAAAGCGGCACAATCGCCGCCAAGACCGCAGGGTATGGAAATTGTGACTTCGCGAATCTGGCCAGGGTTGTATGGTTACGCCATAACCTGGAGGGAAATTTTATGATTTCAAGAACGATTACCGCTTCAGCCGTTGCACTTTCCCTGGCTGTTATTCCCGCAACTAAGGTGTCCGCCGACGCCGGTGACTTTGTCGCTGGTGCCATCATCGGCGGCATTGTAGGCCATGCTGCGACCAAGCAGAACCAGCGCAAGCGCGCGACGACACGCACCTATACCCAGAAATCCTACAAGCCGCGCATTCCGTCGACCCAGGAAGGGCGCAACATTCAGGCCTCGCTGAACTATTTTGGCTTTAACGCGGGCGGTGTTGACGGCCAGTTGGGCCGCCAGTCACGTGCGGCGATTTCCAGCTATCAGGCCTATCTCGGCTATCCGGCCACGGGCCAGCTGACCCCGTTCGAGCAGAATCTGCTGATCACGTCCTACAATCGGGCGCAGGCGGGCGGCTACGCCGTCAACCAGCAGATCGCGCAGAACCCCGAAGGCACGCGTGGCCTGCTCAAGGTCTACCGGCAGGAGATGGCCGGTGGCGTTCCGACAGCCCCCGTGGCCCCGGGTGCCACCATCGTGGTCGCACCGCAGCCGGTCGCCCCCGTGGGCACGACCACGACGACGACCATCGTGGCAACGCCAACCGCACCTGCAAACCCGGCCCCCACCGCGCCCGAGACGACAACCGCCTCGGCCGCGCTGCCGAACTTCCTCGGCAATGGCGGCGGGCAATCACTGGCCTCGCATTGCAACACCGTGTCGCTGCTGACCAACACCAATGGCGGCTTTACCACCACGGCGTCGATGACAGACCCGAACGTGGCGCTGAACGAACAGTTCTGTCTCGCCCGGACCTACGCCATCGCCAAGTCCGAGGACATGATCGCCAAGGTGCAGGGCTTTACCCCCGACCAGATCGCGTCGCAGTGCCAGCAGTTCGGCCCGGCGATGCAGCCGCATATCGCGGCACTGGCGCTGAAAACGCAGCCCGAGGTGGTGAGCGATGTGGCAGGGTTCATCCTGACCACCGGCATGTCGCCTGCGCAACTCAAGGGGACCGCTCAGATCTGCATGGGCGTGGGCTACCGCACCGACGATCTGGATGTGGCGCTTGGCTCGGCACTGATGCTGTTTGCGATGGGCGACCATGTCTATGGTGAGTTGATGGGCCACCATCTGGCGCAGGGCTTTGGCACCTCCAAGCGGGTTGACGTGGCTCGCGTGTGGTACGCCGAAGGGCTCAAGGCGGTGGATGCCGGTGCGCCTGCCGTCTTTGCCCCCGGTCAGCCCGAGCGGGTGGAGCTGCTGCGCAAGGCGTCTCTGACGCTGGGCACCAACTCCAGCGCGGTGGGTACGCAGCCGCAGGTGCAACCTGCCTCGGCCCTGCCGACCTTTGGCGTCGTGATCAGCGACTGATCGACCCGACTGTCACGTGATGAAAACCGGGGCCCTTTGCGGCCCCGGTTTTTTGTTTGGTTTCAGGCTTGGCAACGGGGATGTTCGGGGCTAAAGACCGTGCACCAAGTCAAGGTCTGCGGCCGTGGCGGAATTGGTAGACGCGCAGCGTTGAGGTCGCTGTGAGGTAACACTCGTGCGAGTTCGAGTCTCGCCGGCCGCACCATCCTTTGTTGACCTGCCGCCTCCGGCGACTTGAGGTCGGTTTGGGTCCAGGGTGCTCCGATCATCCGAACCGCTTGATATCCCTGACTTCAGAACACCCTGCACGTGACCAGGCAGTCCCTCCCATTGTGAAACCATTTGCGCTTTCATAGGGTTGTCTTGCCATGACAGATGCCCCCACACCTTCTGACCCGTCGCGGGTCACACCCCTGTGGTGGCGTATTGTGCGCCATGTGCTGCGCCTGAACGAAGAGAAGCGGCTGGGGCTGATCGCGGCGGGCGTTGCGTTCTACGCCATTCTCGCCGTGTTTCCGGGCATTGCGGCCACCATCGCGCTGTGGGGGATCGTCGGCGATCCGGCGCTGGCGCTGGCGCAGATGGAGGAGTTTCGCGCGCTGATGCCTGCGGATGTCTACCGGCTGCTGGCCGCACAGCTCAGCGCGCTGTCGACCACCGATGGGCTCACGCTGGGGTGGGCGTCGCTCTTGTCGTTCGGCTTTGCGCTGTGGTCGGCGCGGGCGGGTGTGGCGGCGCTGATGCAGGGGCTGAACGCCATTTACGACGCGCCGAACCGGTCCGGGCTGTCGCACTACCTGCGGGCGTTCGTGCTGACGCTCAGCCTCATTGGCGTGATGCTGGTGGCGATGGCCTGCATCGTGGTGTTGCCGGTGGTGCTGGCCTATCTGCCGCTGGGGCCTTGGGTCAATCTGGGGGTCGACGTGCTGCGCTGGTGCGTGGGCGTGGCGGTTCTGGTTGCGGGCTTTGCCGTGATTTACCGGTTGGGGCCGAACCTGCAGGGGGCACGGCAGCGGCTGATCTCGCCCGGCGCGCTCTTTGCGGTTGTGGGGTGGCTTGCCGCCTCCACCGGGTTTTCGGTCTACCTGCAAAACTTCGGTCGCTACAACGAAATTTACGGCTCGCTCGGGGCCGTGATCGTGATGCTGATGTGGCTGTTCATCAGCGCCTATCTGGTGTTGCTGGGCGGTGCGCTGAATGCAGAGCTGGCCCGCGCGCGGCAGGCACGCGGGATCACCCCAGAATGATCAACCACATCCACGCTGTCAGTAGCGACGCACCCGTGGCCACCAGCACGGACGAGGCCGCAACGCGTTTGGCGCGGCCATACATGTTGGCAAAGATATAGGCGTTCACGCCCGGGGCCATGGCCGCCGTCAGCACGCCTGGCTTGAAGAGCTCGACCGGTACCGACAGCGCACTGCCCAGGGCAAAGGTAATGGCCGGGTGCACCAGCAGCGACACCGCGCAGATCATCGCGATGACGCGAGCGTCCCCCTCCGGGCGGTAGGCGACCAGCACGCCGCCAAGCGCAAAAAGCGCTGTGGGCAGGGCGGCGCGGATCACCAGCGCGAGCGCGTCGTCGATGACCGCGGGCAGGGTGATGCCCGTCAGGTTGACGACAAATCCCGCAAGGATCGCCAGCACCAGCACGTTGCGGAACATCGCGGCCACCACACGCCGGGCCGTGTCCAGCGGCGCGCCGCCGCGGTTGCGCGCAATCTCCATCGCGGTGATGCCCAGCCCGTAGCAAAACGGTGAATGGAAGGCGATGACGGCGAACGCGCCGGTCAGCGCCTCGGCCCCGTAGGCGCGTTCGTTGATCGCAAGGCCCAGCAGGACAGAGTTGGAAAAGAGGCAGGCAAAGCCGATGGCCACGCTGTCCTCGGGGTCACGCCCGAACAGGCGTCGCGCCCCCAGATAGCCAAGGGCAAAGCCCGACGCGGCCCCGGCGTAGAAACTGCCCAGCAGGCGGACATCCAGGCTGGCCGACAGGTCGATATTGGCGATCGCGGCAAAGAGCAGGCAGGGGATGGCAAAGTGCTGCGAGAACTTCATCAGCGCGTCGACACCGGCCTCGGGAAAGACCTGCCGCCAGACAGCGACATAGCCAAAGCCGATCACTAGAAAGACGGGCAGGATGACATCGAGAAGGGCCTGCATGGTCGGGCCTTTGCGCAGGGGGCGGGGGCGGGAGCCTCCGGCGGGAGTTTAGGGGGCGAGATGAAGCAGGATCATGTCGCGGGATAGGTCAGCGTCATCCCGTCATAGGCGGGTTCAATATGGTCGGCGGTCTCGGCCAGCACGGTGGCATAGTCGAGGTCGATATGCATGTTGGTCAGGACGGCGCGGGCGGGGGCTGCGCGCTCGATCCATTCGAGGGTCCGGGCGAGGTGGCTGTGGGTCGGGTGCGGGTCGCGGCGCAGGGCGTCCACAATCCAGCAGTCGAGGTCTTGCAGCGCCTCCCACGCAGGCGGGGGGATGTCGGCGACATCCGGGAGGTACGCCAGCGCGCCGATGCGAAAACCGAGCGCGTCGATGCTGCCATGGCCGACCTCGAACGGGGTGAAGGTGATGGGGCCGCCGGGGCCGTCGATCACCGTGTCGCCGTCGATGGTGTGCAGGTCGAGGATCGGCGGGTAGGGCGAGCCCTTGGGTTGGTGGAAGACGTAGCCGAAGCGGCCCAGCAGGTCGTGCTGCGTGGGCCCATCTGCCCAGACCCGCAGCCGTTCGCGCATGTTGAACACGATCATGCGCAGATCGTCGATGCCGTGGACATGGTCGGCATGGGCGTGTGTGTAGATCACACCGTCGAGCCGCCCGACCCCGGCGTCCAGCAACTGGTTGCGCAGATCGGGGGAGGTGTCGATCAGAACGGTGGTCGTGCCCTCCGGCCCGTCGCGTTCGACCAGCATCGAGCAGCGCTGGCGGCGATTTTTCGGGTTGGCCGGGTCGCAGGCACCCCAGTGGCCGCCCAGCCGGGGCACGCCGCCGGACGAGCCGCAGCCCAGGATCGTAAAGCGCAGGCTGTCGCTCATGCGGCGGCCCTGAAGTGTGCGGCCTTGGCAAAGAGGCGGTCGAAATTGGTCTGGGTCTGCGCGGCGAATTCAGCGTAGTCGAGGCCGAAGATTTCGGCGCCCACACGCGCTGTGTGGGCGGTATAGGCCGGTTCGTTGCGTTTACCGCGGTGGGGCGGCGGCGCGAGATAGGGCGCGTCGGTTTCCACGAGGATCCGGTCCACCGGTGCGGCGGCAAAGATGTCGCGCAGCGGCTGGCTCTTGGGAAAGGCGGCGATGCCGGACATGCTGAGGTAAAAACCCAGATCAAGGGCGGCGCGGGCGAGGTCGGGCCCTGAGGAAAAGCAGTGCATGACGCATGTATAGGCGCCGTTGCGGTATTCCTCGGTCAGGGTACGCGCCATGTCGTCATCGGCGGCGCGGGCGTGGATGATCAGCGGCAGGGCGGTGTCGCGGGCCGCGGCGATGTGAATGCGCAGCGATTGCTGCTGCACCGCGGCGCTGTCGGAGGTGTAGTGGTAGTCGAGGCCGGTCTCGCCAACGCCCACGAATTTGGGATGCCGGGCGAGGGCTGTCAGCGCGTCGAGCGTGGCCATGGGCTCGTCCGCCACGCTCATCGGGTGCATGCCGGCGGCGTAGAACACCGGCGCGTGCGCTTCGGCGATGGCGCGCACCTGCGGCTCGAGCCGTAGCTTGGTGCAGATGGTGACCATGCGCGTGACGCCCGCGGCGGCGGCATCGGCGATGATCTGCGGCAGCTGGCTTTCGAAATCGGGAAAGTCCAGGTGGCAGTGGCTGTCGGTGATCTGAGGGGTCATTGCGGGGCGGCCGTCGCTGAGAGCTTGAACAGCGTATCTAGGACGAGTGCGGCAGGGTCAAGATTGACGGCCCGCCCGTGGCGTGCGCGGTCCAGCGCGGTTTGCGCCGTTTCGGCCCAGGCGCGGGCTTGTGGGGCGTGCGGGGCAAGACGCATGAGGACCGCAGCCTCGTTCGGTGCGGCCTCGGTTGCCGGGGGCGTGCCGGTGGCCCCGGTCCGGGCGAGGCGAGCAAGGGCGATGTCGAGCAGGCTGTAGAACAGGTCGAGCTTGTCGGCGCTGCCCCGGGCGGCGGCAGCCTCGGCAAGGGCGAGTGCGCGCGGACGGTCGAGCCGGGGCATGGAGCCCAGAAGGGTGATGATCTCGGCATAGAGTGCCAGGCCGTCTTGGAGCGCGAGGCGCATGGCCGCCCCGACAGAGCCGCCGCTGAGCTCGGACAGGGCCGCACTTTGGGCGCTGGCGTCCACACCGCCTTGCGCCATGGCCGCCGCCATATCTTCGGGGCCAAGCGGGTGCAGGCGCAGCGTCCGGCAGCGTGAGCGGATGGTGGGCAGGAGGCGGCTGGGCTGGTGGCAGACCAGCAGGAGCGTGGTGCGTGCGGGCGGTTCCTCCAGCATTTTAAGGAGCGCATTGGCGGCGTTCACGTTCATCTCGTCCGCGGCGTCGATGATCACGACGCGCCGCCCGCCATCGGTGGCCGACAGCTGGAAGAAGCTGGCCAGCGCGCGGATGTCGTCGACCACGATCTGATCGCGCAGGCGCTTTGTCTTTTCGTTTTCGGACCGGTGCACGGATTTCAGTCCCGGTTCGGCCCCGGCGGCGATGCGCCGGGCGATGGGGTGATCGTCGGAGATGTCGAGGGACGAGGGCACGGGCGCGCCGAACATATCGTCCGGGTCCGGATCGGGTGTGGCCAGCAGGAACCGCGCGATGCGCCATGCGAGCGTCGCCTTGCCCACGCCGCGCGGGCCGGTGAGCAGCCAGGCATGGTGCAGCCGGCCCGTGGTGAAGGCGTCGAGAAAGGCCGCCTGTGCGGCGTCCTGCCCGATCAGGCGGGCGGTGTCGCGCGGGTGCGGCGCGCCGGGGACGCGGGTGGGATCCTGGGGTTCGTCGACCATGCCGCGAGGTGTAGCATCGGGCGTGGCAGGGGGGCCAGCCCCCCAAAGCCCCCCGGAGTTAATCTGGCGAGATGAAGATGGATCAGGGCGACAGGTAGTCCTGCACGGTCTTTTTGACATCGGCGGCGACAATGTCCATGGCGCGCGCGCCGTCGATGGTGCGGAACCGGGCCGGGAATTCCTGCGCCAGAGACAAAAAGCCCGTGCGCATCTTCTGTTGCAGTTCGGTGCCGAAATCCTCGAACCGTTCTTCGACGCCCTGCCGGGCCTTGGCGCGGGACAGGCCGGTTTCGGGGTCCATGTCGATCAGGATCGTCAGGTCTGGCTCGCGACCGATCATCAGGGTGTGCAACTGGTCGACGGTGGCACGCAGGTCACCTCGGCTCAGGCCCTGATAGAGGCGCGTGCTGTCGGCAAAGCGGTCGCAGATCACGATCTGACCCGCAGCAATCGCAGGCAGGATCAGCCGTTCCATGTGGTCGCGGCGGGCGGCGGTGAACAGCAGCAACTCGGTTTCCGCCGACCAGCGGTCGGGATCGCCCTGCAGCACGAGCGCGCGGATTTCCTCGGCCCCCGGGCTCCCGCCCGGCTCGCGGGTCAGAACCACATCATGGCCCGCCGCGCGCAGGCTATCGGCCAGCAGGCGGGCCTGCGTGGATTTTCCGGAGCCGTCGATGCCTTCGAAACTGATGAATGCGCCGGTTGCGCTCACGCACCGTCCTCGCTTGTGACCTGCATGATCAGCGCCTTGGCTGCGGTCGACACTTTGGCCAGAAACCCGCCATGGGCGATGTCGGCTTCGGCCACCAGTTCAAACCGCTGTTCGGGCAGCCCTTCGGGCTGCACGACCAGCTCGGCCAGGGTGGTGCCCGCGGCGATAGGGGCCTGGATCGGGCCGGTGTACACGACTTCGGCGGCGACACTGTCACCCGACAGGATCGGCAGCAGGACGGAGATGTCTTCGGCCGGGACGAGGCCGACCTCGGGCTCCGCCCCTTCCCACACCGCGGCGGTGGCGACGCGCGCGCCGCCCTTGGCGATGGTGCGTTCGGCGAACTGGCGGAAGGCCCAGTTGACAATCGCCTCGGCCTCCTGCGCGCGGGTCGCGGTCGTGTCGAGGCCGGAGATCACAAAGACCACCCGCCGGTCGCCTTGCTTGGCCGAGCCGGTCAGGCCATAGCCCGCCTCCTGGGTGTGGCCGGTCTTGAGACCATCCGCCCCGATACCCAGCGTCAGCAGCGGGTTGCGGTTGAAGCGGTTGGCGCTTTCCTTTTCGTCGAACAGGAACTCGGTCTCGGCGAACATCGGGTAGTATTCGGGGAAATCCTCGATCAGCCGGGTGGACAGCAGCCCAAGATCACGCATCGACATGCGGTGGCTCGGGTTGGGCCAGCCACTGGCATTGGCAAAGGTGGAGTTCGTCATGCCCATCTCTTGCGCGCGGCGGGTCATCAGCCGGGCAAAGCCGCCTTCGGTGCCGTCGGGGCTGAGCGCCTCGGCGATGACCACGCAGGCGTCATTTCCGGACAGCACGATGATGCCGCGCACCAGATCCTCGACCGTGATCCGTTCGCCTTGCTGCAAAAACAGGGTGGAGCCGCCAAAGCTCGCCGCATGGGCCGACACGGCCAGCACATCCGTCATGCTAAGCTGGCCGCGTTCCAGCGCCTCGAACGCCATATAAAGCGTCATCAGCTTGGACATGGACGCCGGCGGCAGCGGCGTGTCGGCATTCTTGTTCAGCAGGACGGTGCCCGTGGTCTGGTCCACCACATAGGCCGCTGACGCGCGCGTCTCGAACGCGGCGGCGGGCAGGGCGGTTGCGATCAGCAGGGTGGCGGCGGCAAGGGTGCGGATCACGGGGCAGGCTCCTGCATCGGTCAGTTGGACACGGCATACGCATCGGTAAAGCCTTCTTCCTTGACCTTGTTCAAGAGCTGGCCGCGCTCTGCGCTGGAAGTTGCCGGCCCGACGACAACGCGCCAGAAGGTCTTGCCGTCGCGATCAAACGTCTTGGTGATCGGCACGATGCCGGCATCGCGCATCCGGTTCGAGGTGCGGGTCGCGTTCGCCTCGACCGAAAAGATACCGATCTGGATGAACGGTTTGGAGAGCGACGAGGCCACCGGCCGCTGTGTGGTGGCTGCGGCCTGAACAGGCTGTTCGGGCGCGACGCTGGGCTGGATGCCGGGCGCTTCGGACGCAGGCGCGTCAAGGGCGGCGGCTGCCGTTTCGATGGGATCAAGCGATGTGGTCTCGATTTTTGCCGGGGCTTCGACGGCCTCCACCTCTTCGATAGGTGCGTCGGCAACCGGTTGCTCGACCGGCACCTCTTCCTTGCGCAGGGCGGTGACGTTCAGCTCAACCGGCGCGCCGGCCAGCATGCCAAGCGCTTCGGCGGCGTCGGAACTGATCTGCAGGCGCGGGCCCGGGATGTCGCGTTCGCGGCGGAACAGGGCCCCCACGACGAATTTGCTGTTGGACGCGTTGCGGATGATGACCCGCTCCGGCTCACCCACATCGGGGTGCGCTACCCAGACACCGCCCAGCGATGGGCGCCCGTCCCAGAGGCCCGCCTCTGTTGCGGAAAACACGTCGGGCGCTTCGACGTCGCGTTCGACCGTCTTGATCGGCGCGCCGGGTTCGGGGGTGCCGGACGTCTCGGTGTTGGATTGCAGCGCCTGCATGGCGACAAACTGTCCGTTCTCGTCGCAGCCCGCCAAAAGGCTGAGGGCCAAAAGCGCGGCCGCACCACCGCGCATGGGGGAAATAGAGAATGCTCTGCTCATGGACTGAGTCCTTGCCTGCTGTTGCCTCGTCGTGGCCGATTTTCCGACCTGATGCCTTTGCGACACCGATTTGATCCCGTTTTTACGGGTTGATTTGGCTTTAGCATAGCCCCTTGCGCGACATCTGAAAAGAATACGGGGAAGATTTCGGCAAATTTCCCCGCGCGTTGGCATATTTGCCGAATCGCGCTGGCGTGCCTAAAGCGGGTGCACCGGAGGTTTGGCAGAGTGGTCGAATGCGGCGGTCTTGAAAACCGTTGGGCGTGAGAGCGTCCCGTGGGTTCGAATCCCACAGCCTCCGCCACATACATTGCATCCGTTTCGGCCAAGGGATGACCGCGCCAATGGGCCGTGGGTCACCGTTAATGCGGCACGCCTGACATCCGCGCGGCACTCATCACCACACTGTGCAATTGCGCGTGCGCGGCTTGCGCGTTGGGCCATGCGGGGTCGATGTCGATGGCGCGGGTCAGGCCCAGATGGCCGCGCACGGCGTGCGCCACCAGTGCATCGTTGGTACCCGCATGTGCGACCATTGTATTGGCGTCCTCCATGACCTCGTTGGCGGCGGCGGCCATGCGGTTGGCCGCATCCGCGTGGTCGCTGGTCAGCCCGCGTGCGGTGGCGCGCAAGGCGTTGGCCAGATGGACCGCTTCGGCGATATGGGCGTGGTCGGGCCTGGCCGGGTTCAGATCGGCAGGTGTGGCGGCAAACGCGACTTCGGCCGCCGGCGCGGGTGCTGTTCCGGCGGTGGACCAGGGCGTATCGCAAAGTTTTCTGACGGTCACAGCGGCCTTGAATGTCGGCGCCCAGGTGTCGCAATGGTACTGCGTACCGCCGCCGACCAGGAACCAGCCGGGCACGATCTGCTTGTTGACCTTGGCGGCCTGCGACCAGATCCCGCCGACCCAGGCGTCTAGCGTGTGGCCGTCATTCACTGTCAATTCGGCAACAAATGCGCCGCTGTTCCAGGACGGCAGCACCGCGTTGGTGTTGCGCCATTCGGCTTCGGTCGTGCCAGCCGTCGGCGCGGCGGGTGACCAATAGCCGCCGATCTCACCGGCATTGCCGCCAAACACCCGATAGAGCGTGTGACCGGGTTTGAGCGTGACCGGCTCGGGCGGGTCACCGGCGGGAAAATTGACCGCATCCGACGCCTTGAGCGTGTCACCGTCGGGCGCGACAAGGGGCTTGGCGGGCATGCTGATGGTCAACATCGGGTTGTGTTGCGCGCCGGGAAAGGGCGGGGTCGATGGGTCCATGGAAAAGTCCTTTGGTTCTAAAATCTGGCCTGCACCGCCCGCGCGACGGTCCAGCCGGGGCACACGTTAATCGCCTGACCCGCGTCATAAACCCAAAATGTCCGAGGGATTGCGCATGTGCACCCGCCCCGGGTTGCACCGCACCTGATGAGAGTGCGCATCAAGTGCGGCGCGCTCCGCCCGACATCCATCGATCAACCGGATTGAACGAACTGCCCCAGCACTGCGTCCATGGTATGATCGGGAGAGGTCCGACGGAGGTCGGGGCTGCGGTTGTCATTGCCCTCTGCGCCACTCACGCGTCGGACGGGAGAGAAACCGCAACCCCAATTTCGGAGCGCCAAACAGTACCTGCGCGTACGGGTCCCGAGGAATGAATTCGGTGCGGCCGTGTGAAAATGCGCCGCTTTCGCGCTGACTGGTTACCGTGACGTACATGGCAGTGTATCCCGTGCGTTTGCCACCCTGCGCCACCTCAACTATACACGGCAGCGCTGAGAACACATTGCCTTGGACCTTGTGACAATGAATGAAATTAACACGAAATTTTGCTGAAATTTAACCTTTTGTCCGGACATATTATTTCGTGCTGCGGTTGTGAGAAGGCCTGTTGTGTATCGACCTAGCCTTGGCAGCGGTGGCTTGGGATAGCTTTGTATTTGTCGCAAGCCAGTCATGATGAGCGATTTTTCAACTTTGCCCGCGCCAGAAAAGCCGTCCGCTTGTGCCGATGTCGACCGGGGCGCCGCTTCGATCTTCTCGTCACCTGCTCATGACAGCGCGTTTTGTTCACACCGGGATGGCCCGACACAACATGAGCGATCCACAGACACACCCGCGCGCCGGTGTGCGCAAGCCCTGGTCCAACACCAACCCCACGCGACAATCCGCTGATATTTTTGGCATTTTGACGTCCGGTGCCGCGACCCTACGCACATCGCTTGTGTCACCGCGCGTCCCCGGTCTACGCTCAACCCATGTCGGACCAAGGCCATTTTGACGAGATGTGGGGGCGCGCGGATGGGGTGCGCGGACCGTATCGCGACCTCAACGGCTGGTTCGAAGGCGAGGACCCCGCCCGCCTGCGCGCCAAGCAGCGCGAAGCCGAAGAGCTGTTCCGCCTCACCGGCATCACCTTCAACGTCTATGGCCGCGACGAGGCCGAAGAGCGGCTGATCCCGTTCGACATCATCCCGCGCATCATGTCAGGCGCCGAATGGCGCAAGCTGTGCCGCGGGATCGAGCAGCGCGTGCGCGCGATCAACCAGTTCCTTTATGACATCTACCACCGGCAGGAGATCATCAGGGCGGGCCGCATCCCCGCCGAGATGATCGAACGCAACGAGGCTTTTCTCCCGCAGATGTGCGGCGTCAGACCGCCGGGCGGCATCTACACGCATATCGTCGGCATTGACCTCGTGCGCACCGGCGAAGATCAGTTCTACGTGCTGGAGGACAACGCCCGCACGCCCTCGGGCGTCAGCTATATGCTCGAAAACCGCGAGACGATGCTGCAGATGTTCCCGGAGCTCTTTGCCCAGAACAGGGTGCGCCCGGTCTCGAACTACCCCTTTGAACTGTGCCGGTCGCTGGCGGCCTGCGCGCCCTCGGCCACCACCGGCACGCCCACCGTGGCGGTGCTGACGCCCGGCATCTTCAACTCGGCCTATTTCGAACACGCGTTTCTGGCCGATCAGATGGGCGTAGAGCTGGTCGAGGGGCACGACCTGCGCATCATCGACGGGCGCGTGGCGATGCGCACCACCTGCGGCTACCAGCCCATCGACGTGCTTTATCGCCGGGTGGACGACGATTACCTCGACCCGCTGAACTTCCGCCCCGACAGCCAGTTGGGTGTGCCCGGCATCATGGACATCTACCGCGCGGGCGGCATCACCATCGCCAACGCGCCGGGCACCGGCATCGCGGATGACAAGGCGATCTACAGCTACATGCCCGATATCGTCGAGTTCTACACCGGCGAACGTCCGTTGCTGGAAAACGTGCCCACTTGGCGTTGCGCCGAACCGGACGCCTTTGCTTATGTGCGCGAGCATCTGCACGAGCTTGTGGTCAAGGAGGTGCATGGCTCGGGCGGCTACGGGATGCTGGTGGGGCCCACCTCGACCAAGAAGGACATCGCCACCTTCCGCAAGAAGTTCGAGGCGCGCCCCTCCAATTACATCGCGCAGCCCACGCTGAGCCTGTCGACCGTGCCGATCTTCAACCGGGCAGGCCTGACCCCGCGCCACGTCGACCTGCGCCCCTTTGTGCAGGTCAGCCCGCAAGGCATCAACATCACGCCGGGCGGTCTGACCCGCGTGGCGCTGAAAAAGGGCTCGCTCGTCGTGAATTCGAGCCAGGGGGGCGGCACCAAGGACACCTGGGTGCTGGAAGACTGATGCTTGGACGGACGGCAAACGGCCTATTCTGGATGTACCGCTATCTTGAGCGGGCGGAAAACACGTCGCGGCTGATCGAGACGGGGCAGCGCATCGCGCTCACCCGCTCGGGCTTGTCGGACGACGAATGGCGCCCGGTGCTGCAATCGGCGGGCGTGGCCGTGGCCTATGACGGGCTGCACGACACGCTCACCCGTGATCAGGCCGTGGACTGGATGTTGCGGTCGTCGGAAAACGGCTCGTCGGTCATGTCCACCGTGAGTGCGGCGCGCCATAATGCCAGACAGGTCCGCACGGCGCTCACCGAAGAGGTCTGGGAGGCGACGAATGGCGCCTACATGGAGGTCAAGTCGCTGCTGGCCCGCAAGGTGAGCGACCGCGACCTGCCGGAGGTGCTGGGCAAGATACGGCAGCGCACGGCGCTGGTGCGCGGCGCGACCCACGGCACGATGATGCGCAACGACATCTACGACTTTGTTCGGCTGGGCACGTTTCTGGAACGGGCCGACAACACTGCGCGCATTCTCGACGTGAAATACTATGTGCTGCTGCCCTCGGCCATGTCGGTGGGCTCGTCCATCGACAATGTGCAATGGGATTCGATCCTGTCGTCGGTGTCGGCGCGCGGCGGGTTCCGCATGGCCTTCGGCAATGCCGGCGGGCCGCGCGACATTGCCGAATTCCTGATCCTCGACCGCCGCATGCCGCGCAGTCTCGCCTTTTGCGTGGGCAAGATCCTCGACAATCTGGGCTATCTGATCAACGATTACGGCTTTCGCGGCGAGTCGATCGAACATGCCGAGGCGCTCGCCGAAAACTGCGTGACCACCGACATCGACGCGGTGTTCGATGTTGGCCTGCACGAGTTTCTGCAGGATGTGCTGCTGCGCCTGGGCCTGCTCGGGCAGCAGATCGAAATCGATTACCGGTTCTCGGAGTAGCCAAATGCGCCTGACCATCCGCCACGTGACCAGCTACAGCTTTGAGGACCCGGTGGCCTACGGCCTGCAACAGCTGCGCAAGACGCCCAAGTCGACCTGGGGCCAGACCGTCACCGACTGGAAGACCGATATCTCGGGCGGTACGCGCGAAGTGTCGTTCGAGGACAACCACAACAATGTCGTCGAGCTGATCAGCTTTGAGCGTGAGGCGACGCAGGTCACCGTGACCTCGTCCGGCGTGGTGGAGATTGACGACACCGCCGGCATCATGGGCAAGCACAAGGGGCCGTCACCCCTGTGGCTTTACCTACGGTCCACGGCGCTGACCCATGCCGGGCAGGGGGTGCGTGCGCTGGTGCGCGCGGCGCGTGACGGGGAAACTGACCTCGACAAGCTGCACCTGCTGATGGCCGAGATCAGCGCGGCCGTGACCTATGAAGTGGGCGCGTCCTACCCGGACTGGACTGCCGAAAAGGCACTGGAGGAAGGCCGGGGCGTCTGCCAGGACCACACCCACATCTTTGTCGCCGCCGCCCGCGAGATGGGATTTCCCGCGCGCTACGTGTCGGGCTACCTGATGTTGAACGACACCCTGACACAGGACGCCATGCACGCCTGGGCCGAGGCGCATGTGGACGGTCTGGGCTGGGTCGGCTTTGACGTCTCAAACAGCATCTCGCCCGATCCGCGCTATGTGCGCGTCGCGACGGGGCTGGACTATCTGCAGGCCGCTCCTGTAACCGGGACGCGGATCGGCGGCGCAGAAGAGACCCTGCGCGTCGATATCGAAGTGGCACAGCAGTAAAGGCACCGCATGACCTATTGCGTTGGGATGGTTCTGGACCGGGGCCTCGTCTTTATGTCGGACACGCGCACCAATGCCGGGCTCGACAACATTTCGACCTTTCACAAGATGTTCCACTGGGAAGCACCGGGCGAGCGGATGCTGACCCTGATGACCGCCGGCAACCTCGCCACGACGCAAGCGGTGGTCAGCCTGCTCGAGGAGCGTTCCAAGGCGCCGGATGACCGCGAACCGGCATTGTTATCGGTACCATCGATGTTTCAGGCCGCCCGGCTGGTGGCCGACACACTGCGCGAGGTGATCGCGGATCAGGCGGGCGAGGGGCAGTCCGCCGACGCGTTCGGCGCGACGATGATCCTCGGCGGGCAAATCGCGGGCGGGCCGCCGCGCATGTTCCTGATCTACCCCGAAGGCAACTTTATCGAGGCGGGCGAGGACACCCCGTTTTTCCAGATCGGTGAGATGAAATACGGCCGTCCCATCCTCGTGCGCGCCTTTGATCCCGCCATGGGGTTCGAGGAGGCGATCAAGCTGCTGCTCGTCAGCTTTGATTCGACGCTCAAGGCCAATCTGACGGTCGGCATGCCGTTCGACTTTCACATCTACGACGAAGGCAGTCTGGTCAAAGGTCGGACAGGCCGGATCGAGCGGGACGATCCCTATTTCGCCGAGATTTCGCAAGGCTGGGGCGACGCGCTCAAAAACGCGCTCGACAGTTTGCGGGATTTCGAGCTGAAGTGAGCGGCGCGCTTGGCGTTGATCCACCAGATGCAAAGGTGCGCATAAATGGTTCTGAGAAAAGAGCTTTTCGACTTACCCACAGGCGTGATCTACCTCGACGGTAACTCGCTGGGGCCGCTGCCGCGTGCCGCACAGGCCCGCGTTGCACAGATGATGCAGGACGAGTGGGGCCAGATGCTGATCCGGGGCTGGAATGCGGCCGGATGGATGGACCAGCCGGGCCGTGTCGGCGACACGGTCGGGCGGCTGATCGGCGCGCCTGCGGGCACGGTGGTGATGGGCGACACGCTGTCGGTCAAGGTCTATCAGGCCGTGGCCGCCGCACTGAACATGGTGCCGGAGCGGCGCGTCATCCTGAGTGATACCGGTAACTTTCCCACCGACCTATACATGGTGCAGGGCCTGATCGAGGCGCTGGACCGGGGCTATGAGCTGCGTCTGGTCGCGCCCGAGGCGGTGGCGGAGGCGATCACCGATGACGTCGCGGTGGTGCTGCTGACGCAGGTCGATTACCGCACGGGCCGGATGCACGACATGGAGGCGCTCACTGCGCGGGCACATGCTGCCGGGGCGGTGATGGTCTGGGATCTCGCACATTCGGCGGGCGCGGTGCCCGTCGATCTGGCGGCGTGCGGCTGCGAATTTGCGGTCGGATGCACCTACAAGTACCTCAATGGCGGGCCGGGCGCGCCCGCGTTCATCTATGTGCGCGCAGACCTTGCCGATACGGTGGAGCCGGTGCTGGCCGGGTGGCTGGGGCACGACGCACCCTTTGACTTTGACCTCGATTATCGCCCTGCGGCGGGGGTGGGGCGCATGCGCGTCGGCACGCCGCCCGTGATCCAGATGGCCGCACTGGAGGCCGCGCTCGAGGTCTGGGAGGGCGTGGACATGTCGGCACTGCGCGCGGCATCCGTGGCCTTGCAAGAGCTGTTCATCGCCGAAGTGGAGGCGCGGGTGCCCGCGCTGGCCCTCGCCAGTCCGCGCGCGGCGGCGCAGCGCGGCAGTCAGGTGTCGTTCGCGTTCGAGCATGGCTATGCCGCGATGCAGGCGCTGATTGCGCGGGGGGTGATCGGTGATTTCCGCAGCCCGGACATCATGCGGTTCGGCTTTACTCCGCTCTATCTGGACGAAGGCGACGTGCGTGCCGCGGTGGATCACATCGCGGCGGTCATGCAGGACAGCCTGTGGGACGATCCGGTCTACCGGACCCGTGCGGCCGTGACCTGATCCGACGGGCGGACGCTGTTTGGCTGCCGCCAAAGACGCCCCGCCCACCGTCCCAAAGGCCCCTATTCAGCCGCGCGCAGGCCGCGCAACTGGCCCAGCAGCGACGGGATCTTGTCCTTGAACCGGAAGAACCCATGCGTCGCGTGGGGCCAGGCCGTGTCGTCATAGCTGCGCCTTATGCGGCGCACCGGGATGTCGCTGTCCATCCGCATCAGTTCCCCCACCAGCGTCGCATTCGGCCCGACCGGCGTGTCGGGCGTGACGATCTGGTCAAGCTGATGGGCCCGCGCCCAATCCAGCAGGGACTGAGCCGTGGGCTCAACCGACGTCACGGGCCCCAGCCTGTCGGCATAGCGCGCGGTCACGTCCTGCATCGCGGCATCGGCAAAGGCGGTGACATGTGGCGCCACCGCCAGCGGTGACAGCTGCGCACGTGTGTTCACGCAGGCCGTTGCAACCGGTTGCACGCCTGCGTCCAGCAGGAACCCCGGGCTCAGGTCATCATCATGCAGCAGCAGTCCGGTGCGCGTCGCGGGTTGTACAACCTCGCCGGGGCGCAGGGGCTGGCGGTCGGGGTTTGGCGCACCCGGCACCGGATGTGCTTCACCCGCCAATTGCCATTTCGGGGCGAACCGCCCTTCGGTGTATTTCGAGATGTTGGAGGTGCGCGCGAGGTAGGTCTTGCCCGGTGTTTGCTGCCCCGCCACCCAGCGCCAGCCCAGCGTGTTGGAGGCCGGGTCGCCGTCCAGCAGGTGCCGCAGAAAGAAATCCGCGCCCAGCTGCCATGGCAGGTCCAACGTGAACACCCAGATCGAGGCGAACCACATCCGGGCGTGATTGTGCAAATACCCTGTTTCCACAAGCTCTTGCGCCCATGCGTTAAAGCAGTCGATATCCGTGCGCCCGGTGCAGGCGTCCTCCCACCGGGCGCGCAGGCCGGCCTGGGTCTGGACGTTGTCGATCTCGCGCCGCAGGTCGGTCTGATAGCGCGCCCAGACCGATGGGCGCATCTCGAGCCAGCCTTTCCAATAGGTGCGCCAGTAGACCTCCTGAATGAACTTTTCCGCCGAAGATGGTGAGAACCGGCCAAGCACGGCCTCCAGCACCTCCGCCTCGGTCAGCAGGCGGCAGCGGATGTAGGGCGACAGCTGCGACACGCCGGTATGGGCGTCGCGGCCCAGATCGTAGTTGCGCCGCGCGGCATAGTCGCGGCCCGCATGCGGGACAAAACGCTGCAATGCCTCGAGGGCGGCGGTGCGGGTGGCGGGGAAACGGGTCAGGGCTTGGCTCATGCGCGCCAGCTAGCGGGGCGCGGGCGCGGTTCAAGCGTTCGCATGCTCTTGCAGCCCCCGAGGGCCGATACTAAGACTCACGTAACACTTTTGCGGGTATGGTCCCGCGAAAGGACTGACGAGGCAGGACAGACATGCGCGATCCCATCGATCAATACGCGAAATTCACCAACAATCTGGTGCCCATGGTGGTCGAACAGACCAGCCGGGGCGAACGGGCCTATGACATCTTTTCGCGCCTCCTGAAGGAGCGGATCGTGTTCATCAACGGCCCGATTCATTCGGGGATGAGCCATCTGGTGGTCGCACAGCTGCTGCACCTCGAGGCGGAAAACCCCTCCAAGGAAATCAGCATGTACATCAACTCGCCCGGTGGCGAGGTGACGGCGGGGTTCTCGATCTACGATACGATGCAGTACATCAAACCCAAGGTGTCCACGCTGATCTGCGGCATGGCGGCCTCGATGGGGTCGGTGATTGCGGTGGGCGGCGAGGCCGGCATGCGCTTTGCGCTGCCCAACTCCGAAGTGATGGTGCACCAGCCTTCGGGCGGCTCGCAGGGCATGGCGTCCGATATCCTGATCTCGGCGCGGCATATCGAACAGACGCGCGAGCGAATTTACCAGCTGTATGTCAAGCACACGCAGCAGGATTACGAAACCGTGCAAAAGGCGCTGGATCGCGACAGCTGGTTAACGCCTGAAGAGGCAAAGGACTGGGGCCATATCGACGAGATCGTCGAAAACCGGACCAAGGACGACGACCAAGACGCCTAACGTCGCGGCACCGCGAATAGTGTCGCGTGCGCCGCGACACTGTTGCGCAAAAAGACGATTGTGGACCCCGCGGGCCTGTCCTAAGCTGGCATGCAACGCGGGGCGCGCGCCGACATTTTCGGCACTGAGACGACGGCTCCGGCCGGAAAGGACGCGACATGGCCACGAATTCGGGCGACAGCAAAAACACCCTCTATTGCAGCTTTTGCGGCAAGAGCCAGCATGAGGTGCGCAAGCTGATCGCGGGCCCGACGGTTTTCATCTGTGATGAGTGCGTCGAGCTGTGCATGGACATCATCCGCGAAGAGACGAAGGCGTCGGGCCTGAAGGCCACGGATGGCGTGCCCACGCCCAAGGATATCTGCGGCGTGCTGGACGACTACGTGATCGGTCAGGCGACGGCAAAACGCGTGCTGTCTGTGGCGGTGCACAACCACTACAAGCGCCTCAACCACGCCCAGAAGGGCGGGGATATCGAGCTGGCGAAATCCAACATCCTGCTGATCGGCCCCACGGGCTGCGGCAAGACGCTGCTGGCCCAGACGCTGGCGCGCATCCTCGACGTGCCGTTCACGATGGCGGACGCCACCACGCTAACCGAAGCGGGCTATGTGGGCGAGGATGTGGAAAACATCATTCTCAAGCTGCTCCAGTCCTCGGAATACAATGTCGAACGCGCGCAGCGCGGCATCGTCTATATCGACGAGGTCGACAAGATCACGCGCAAGTCCGAAAACCCGTCCATCACCCGCGACGTGTCGGGCGAGGGCGTGCAGCAGGCCCTGCTCAAGCTGATGGAGGGCACTGTCGCCTCCGTCCCGCCGCAGGGCGGGCGCAAGCATCCGCAGCAGGAATTCCTGCAGGTGGATACGACCAATATCCTGTTCATCTGCGGCGGGGCCTTTGCCGGTCTCGACAAGATCATCGCGCAGCGGGGCAAGGGCTCGGCCATGGGCTTTGGCGCGGATGTGCGCGACAATGATGCGCGCGGCGTCGGCGAGATCTTTACCGATCTGGAGCCGGAGGACCTGCTGAAATTCGGTTTGATCCCGGAATTCGTTGGCCGTTTGCCGGTGCTCGCCACGCTCGAGGATCTGGATGAGGATGCGCTGGTCACGATCCTGACGCAGCCCAAGAACGCGCTGGTCAAGCAATACCAGCGCCTGTTCGAGCTTGAGGACACCGACCTGACCTTTACCGACGACGCGCTGTCGGCGATTGCCAAACGCGCGATCGAGCGCAAGACCGGTGCACGCGGACTGCGGTCCATCCTCGAAGATATCCTGCTCGACACGATGTTCGAATTACCGGGCCTGGAACAGGTGACCGAAGTTGTCGTGAACGAAGAGGCGGTGAACTCCGACTCGGCACCGCTGATGATCTACGCCGATGCGGAAAAGGAGCCTGCGACAGCGGGCTGATGCTTGAGGCGCAAGAATAAGGGGCAGGCGCGGGTCTGCCCTTTTTTCGGATCAGATAGTTAGCCTGTTGGGTAAGTTTTTCTGGACGCCTCTGGCCACGCGTGATACTTATCCATATGGCTAACAATCAGCAGGATGCCCTCACACCGCTGTTCGCAGCACTTGCCGACCCGACGCGGCGCGCGGTGATCGGCGCGCTGCTGGACGGGCCGCAGCCTGTGTCGGCACTGGCTGCACCGCATGACATGGCGCTGCCCAGTTTCCTCAAACATGTGGACAAGCTGGAAGGGGCCGGGTTGATCGCCACCCGCAAGGAAGGGCGCGTGCGCATTTGTGAGCTGCACCCGACCGCGCTTGGCCCGGCGGAGGCGTGGCTGCGCGCCGCGCGCACCCATTGGGCGGGCAAGCTGGACCGGTTGGCCGCGCATCTGAACGCGACTGAGAAGGAGAGAAAACAGTGACCGCCGAGTTTGGACAATTGCAATTCGACCGACATCTGAACGCCGCACCCGACCGGGTGTTTCAGGCGCTGATCTCTCCGCAGGATCGGATGGCGTGGGGGCCGCCGGACAGCGGGTCGATCGTGGTGATCGATCCGCAGGACGCGCCGACGCCCGGTGGGCGCGAGCAATCCCGCTGCGGGCCGCGTGACAATCCGTATGTGGACGTGGTGACGGACTGGGTCGTGATGGACGCACCCGGCCGGTTGATCTACGCCGAAACGCTCAGCGCAGAGGGGGACGTGCTGGCCACCAGCTTTGCCACCTACGAACTGGCGGCGGACGGCGCGGGCACGCAGCTGCGCCTGACGCTGCATATCGCGAATTTTGCAGGCGACGGCATGTTGGGCGAGGTCGAAGGCGGCTGGACCCATGCGCTCGACAATCTGGTGCAGCACGTTTGAACAGGCCTCTGTGCGGGCGGGCAAGTTGCACATTGCCTGCTCCTTGCGCCCAATACCCACGACGAACAGGAGGGTATCATGACCATCACACGCATTCATTCCGGCGGCGCGTTCGAGCCGAAGGTGGGCTATTGCCGGGCCGTGGTTGCGGGCGACTGGGTGCATGTGGCGGGCACCGTGGGGCAGGGCGACACGGTCGTCGCGCAGTGCCGGGACGCGCTGGGGATCATCCACACCGCTCTGCGCGAGGCCGGCGCGGATTGGGCGGATGTGGTGCGCGTGACCTACATGCTGCCTGACCGACGCGAGTTTGAGCCGTGCTGGCCGATCCTGTCCGAGACGTTCGGGGCCAACCCGCCGGTGGCGACGATGATCGAATGCGTTCTGATCGACCCGAAATACCGGATCGAGATCGAAGTGACGGCGTACCGCCCGCAGCCCGCCTAGGCCGCGACCTCGTAGCGGGGACCGAGCGCGTCGCGGATGAAATCCGGCGTCAGCGCGGGCCAAGGGGCGGCGTCGCTGACAAAACCGCCAGCGCGCAGGCCGTCCTGCAGGGCGGGCATGTCCGGCTCGCCGATCGCCATACGGGCGCGGCGCGTGCCGGGGTGCTGCCATTCGGCCCGCAGACAGTCGAGGGTCAGCGGCGTGCGCCCGGTGAACGCGGTCAGATGCCGTTCGATCAGGTTGGTGGCGGCGGATTTGCGGCGGATGATCATTGCGATGTCCTGATCGGCGCGCGCGCAGAAGGCCAGCAGGTGCAGCGCTGACCCGTCGCAGGCGACGATCTGTTTGGCCGCCTTGTAGCGGGCGATCTGGGTGGCGATGCTGTGCGCCTCGGGGCTGAAGACCTCGTACCCTTGGGCGCGCAGATGGTCTTCGAGCAGGGTTTCACCCAGCAGCCCGCCCCGGTTCGCCGACAGCTGGCTGCGCGAGATGTAGAGCCGGTCGGGCCCTTCCGGCGCGATGTCCGCGCCAAAGCGGCTATGGATATAGTCGCGAAAGGCGGGCGTGCCGTCGGTGATTTCGCCGAGGCCAAAGCCCTGACCGGGCACGACCAGTTCCTCGACCGTGCGCGGTCCATCGGCCACGACGATGGGCAGGTCGATGCCAAGGGCCGCGAACAGCCCCTTTTGAAAGGACAGCAGCCCACCGCGGGTCCCGCCGCGCCGGGGCACGTAGACGATGCCATTGACCGGTTGGTCCAGCGCGTCCAGCGCCCAGAGACGCCCGAGGGATTCGGCCACGAAATGCGCAAAGTTCCAGTAGAGCACGCCACCCCACAGCCAGCGCCCCTCCAGCGGGTTGACGAGGTCATCCGGCGGATCAAAGGGCATCGTGACCCGGCGCGTGTTGCGCCAATGGGCGGCGGTGGGCACGTCCGCGCCGTCGGCTGTCTGCACGCCCGAGGGGTTGATCAGCTTGTCCTCGTCGGTGGGCTTGATCACCGCGCCGTGCACGGTGGTGACCCGCTGCGACCAGCCGAACCCGGGGCGCGGCCACGAGGCATCGCCATGCGCCTGCCAGTCGGGCCGCGTGGCGGCCCAGACAAAGCGGGTGGAGATATCCTTGCGCTTGGCAAAGCCCGCCTTTTGCAGGATCGTCTTGCAGTCATGCGCGCCGGATTTGCCGTACACGCCGGGGTGAAATTCGATCACGATGGCGCGGATGCCGCGCAGGTCGGCATGGCGCAGGAAATCCTGTTCGCCCCCTTCGATATCCATGATCAGCACATCGGGGCGAAAGCTGTCGACCACATCGTCATAGCGCGTGGTGGGCACGTCGACGGCGGTGGTGCGCCGCTTGGCCTGGTCGATCAGGGACGAGCCCAGGAACGACGTGCGCAAATGGAACGTCACGTGTTCGGGCGGTTCCGGGGCGGCCATGACGACCTGATGGCGCACTTCGATCCGGTCCTGCAGGTTGTTCATGGCATAAAGCGCGTTGATATGCGGGATCAGGTTGGGGTTCGCCTCGAACGACAGGACCGCCTCGGGCTGTGCGTGTTTGGCGATCACCGCGCCCACAACGCCGAGACCCGACCCCATTTCAAGCACGCGGTCACCGGGGCGGATCACCTCGAGCGCGCCGCAAATTTCCTCGCCCTCGTATTTGCCCTCGCCCATGCGGCGGATGCGCGTTTCGTTGAGGAAAGGCGAGGCCGGCACCTTGACCCCGTGGCACAGGGCGGCGTGGTCCGGTTTTGATTTTGCCATGGTCTGCGCCTCAGGCTTTTGCGTTTTTCGGCATGATAGGCGGCGCGGTGCCGTGCGGCCAACAAAAACTGGCGGCGGATGTCGTTGCTGCGCACCTGCGTCACCCCAGCCACTGGACGGCGGCCAAGGACTTGTCCATATACATAGGCAAGAGCAAGGAGGCGCCGATGGGCATTCTCAATACACTGTTGCGGGCGGTCACCTGGTGGAACGGGCAGACCATCGGCACGCAGGTCTTTACCTGGCGCAAGGGCGAGCGTGTGGGCGAGGACAGCCAGGGCAATGTGTTCTACCGCACGCGCGACGACGCGAGGCGCTGGGTGATCTACAACGGCGAGGCCGAGGCGAGCCGGGTCGACCCCGAATGGCACGGCTGGCTGCACCGCACATGGGCCGAGCCGCCCACCGAAAAGCCGCTCAAGCGCAAGGACTGGGAAAAGCCGCATCAGCCCAACCTGACCGGAACGGAGATGGCCTATGCGCCCGCGGGCTCTATCCGCAAGGCGGAGCCTGCCGACCGTTCAGATTACGAAGCGTGGAGCCCCGAATAGGGGCGGCGGACCATGGCTGAAAACACAACCGAAGTGCTGGTGGGCGGAGCCGTTCTGGCGGCGGCGATTGCCTTTGGCGTGTATGGCGCGCAAGTGGCGGGCCTGGGCGACGGGGGCAGCGATGACTACGCGCTCACCGCCAGTTTTCGCAGCATCGAAGGGGTGAATATCGGTACCGACGTGCGGCTGGCCGGGGTCAAGATCGGGACCGTGACGGATGTCGTGCTGAACCCCGAGACCTACCGCGCCGACACCACTGTCATGGTCGACGCCGACACCCAGGTGCCCGACGACAGCGCCATTATCATCAGCTCCGAAGGGTTGCTGGGTGGCAATTTCGTGGAGATTGTGCCGGGTGGCTCGCCGTTTTACTTTGCTGCCGGCGACGAGATTGTGGACACCCAGGGCTCGGTCAACCTGATCTCGCTCCTCCTGCGCTTTGTGTCCGGCGGGGAAGAGGGTTGATGCGCGCGCTGGTGGCGTGTCTGGCCCTGATGGCCGGTGCGGCGGGCGCGCAGGAAGAGACGCAGAACGCCAGTGGCGCGATCCTGCGCGGGCTCGACAAGTTCAGTGGCGAGGTTGTGGATATCGAACTGCCCGCCGGGCGCACCGTGCAGTTCGAGCGGTTGACGATCACTCTGACCGAGTGTCGCTATCCTGCCGGGAACCCTTCCGGCAATGCCTATGCAGGTCTTCAGATCACCGAAGAGGGGCGCGAGGGCGCGCTGTTTTCCGGCTGGATGGTCGCGTCGGCCCCGGCGCTGAACCCGATGGAGCATGCGCGCTACGACATCTGGGTCATGCGCTGCACCACCTCCTGAAGCGTCGACGAGTTGGGCAGGAAAAGGGCCTCGCGGTCCAGCGCCCCTTCGAGTTTGCGGCGGTAATCGGCGCGTGAGATTTCAACGCCGCCAAGGCTGGCCAGATGCGCAGTGAGGAACTGCGTGTCGAACAGTGTAAATCCGCCGCGCGCCAGATGATCCACCGCCGCTGCCAGAGCCATTTTTGATGCGTTGGTGCGCCGCGAAAACATGCTTTCGCCAAAAAACGCCGCCCCGAGCACTACGCCGTAGACACCGCCGACCAGCATGTCGTCCTCCCATATTTCAACGGAATGGGCGTGCCCACGCCGGTGCAGACCGATGTAAAGACGACGGATTTCGGTGTTGATCCAGGTGTCGGCACGGTCGGCGCAGCCATCCACGACCGCCTCGAAGTCGCGGTCGAGTTGCACGCGCCACGTGCTGCGCCGCATGGCACGCGCCAGCGACCGGGACATGTGAAACCCATAGAGCGGCAGGATCCCCCGCCGCTGCGGGTCGACCCAGAACACCTCTGCATCATCGCGGCCTTCGGCCATCGGAAAAATGCCGGCGGCATAGCCTTGCAAAAGCAGTTCTGGGGTCAGCGCGGGATCGCTCATGGTCGGTGTCCAGCCCGCAGAATGGCCGCGCGGCTAAGGGCAGGTTAGTGCGAAGTCGGGGGACGTTAAAGGCCGGGACGTGCTGGCTGATTGAGCTGTGGGGCGGGGCTGCCCGCGCTTGCGGCAGGCAGCCTCGTTTTCACGCTGATGGCTTACGACTCCTGCGCCTCCAGCCACTTTTCCAGCCAGTGGATGTTGTAGTCACCGGTGTGGATGTCCCGTTCGGCCAGCAGCGCGTGGAACAGCGGCACGGTCGTGTCGATGCCATCGATGATCAGCTCTCCCAGCGCGCGGTTGAGGCGCGCCAACGCTTCGGACCGGTCGCGGCCATGCACGATCAGCTTGCCGATCAGGCTGTCGTAATAGGGTGGGATGCGGTAGCCGTCATAAAGCGCGCTGTCCATCCGCACGCCCAGCCCGCCGGGTGCATGGTACTGCGTGATCGTGCCGGGTGACGGCGAGAAGTTGGGCAGCTTTTCCGCGTTCAGCCGCACCTCGATGGAGTGGCCGTTGATGGTGAGGTCGTCCTGCTGGAACGACATCTCCATGCCGGAGGCGACGCGGATTTGTTCGCGCACCAGGTCCACACCAAAGATCGCTTCGGTCACCGGGTGTTCGACCTGCAGGCGCGTGTTCATCTCGATGAAATAGAATTCGCCGTTTTCGTAGAGGAACTCGATCGTGCCCGCGCCGATATAGTTGATCTTGGCCACAGCCTCGGCGCAGACGCGGCCAATCTCGGCGCGTTCGGCTGCGCTGATCGCGGGGCCGGGGGCTTCTTCGAACACCTTCTGGTGGCGACGCTGGAGCGAGCAGTCGCGTTCGCCCAGATGCACCGCGCGGCCTTTGCCGTCGCCAAAGACCTGAATTTCGATGTGGCGCGGCGTGGTCAGGTATTTCTCGATATAGACTTCGTCATTGCCGAACGCGGCCTTGCCCTCGGCCCGCGCGGTCATGAACGCGCTTTCCATGTCGGCGGCGGTTTGCGCCACCTTCATGCCGCGCCCGCCGCCACCGGCGGTGGCCTTGATGATGACCGGATAGCCCATTTCCGCGCCCAGCTTTTGCGCCTCTTCCAGCGTGGCGACGCCGCCGTCCGAACCGGGCACACAGGGCACGCCAAGCGCCTTCATCGTGTCCTTGGCGGTGATCTTGTCGCCCATGACGCGGATATGCTCGGCGGTGGGTCCTATAAAGGTCAGGTCATGATCCTCGACGATCTGCACGAATTGCGCGTTTTCCGACAGGAAACCGTAACCGGGGTGGATCGCCTCGGCACCGGTGATCTCGCAGGCGGAGATGATGGCCGGAAAGCTCAGGTAGCTTTGCGGCGAGGCGGGCGGGCCGATGCAGACGCTCTCGTCGGCCATACGGACGTGCATGGCGTCGGCATCCGCCGTCGAATGGACGGCGACGGTGGCAATGCCCATCTCACGGGCGGCACGGATGACGCGCAGGGCAATCTCGCCCCGGTTCGCCACGAGTATCTTGGTGAACATCTTGCGCCCCCTATTCGAGGATCACGAGCGGCGCGCCAAACTCCACCGCCGCGCCATCGTCCACGAGGATGCGCTTGACGGTGCCCGCGCGCGGGGCGGGGATGTGGTTCATCGTCTTCATCGCCTCGACGATCATGAGCGTGTCGCCCTCGCTGACCTGCGCACCGACGCTGACAAAAGACGGCGCACCCGGTTCAGCCTGAAGGTAAACAGTGCCGACCATGGGTGAGGTGACCGCTCCGGGATGATCGACGGGATCGGGGGCCGCCTCGACCGGTGCGGCGGCGGGGGCTTCGGCCGCAGGTGCAGCGACGGGTGCCGCAGCCACAGGCGCGGTTTGCACCTTCTGGCGCGAGACGCGCACGTTCAGGCTGTCATCCTCGGCGTATTCGCGTTTGACCTGCAATTCGGTGAGATCGTTTTCGCGCAGCAGTTCTGCCAGAGCCTGGATAAAGGCCACATCCGCGTCATGGGTGTTTTGGGTCATTTAGGTCCTCAACGTCACGGGCGGCGTTCCGCGCCCCCTTGCTCGCGCTCGCTTATAGCGGCGCATCGGGGCGGTGGAAAGCGCCGCCTTTGACGTTGGGGCATGGGCCGGACGCAAAACGCCCCGCGGCACGGGGGCAGCGGGGCGTTTGTCGGGATATGCGCGCCGGCTCAGATGGCGAGGTATTCCGAACGCAGCTCTTCGTTCTCCAGCACTTCGGCGGCGGTGCCGTCAAAGACGATGCCGCCAGTGTCGAGGATGATGGCGCGGTCCGCCAGTTGCAGGGCGCGCACGGCGTTCTGTTCGACGAGGATGGTGGTGATCCCCTGTTCCTTGATGATCGACAGGGTCTTTTCGATTTCGTCGACGATCACTGGGGCCAGACCCTCGTAGGGCTCATCGAGCAGCAGCACCTTGATGTCACGGGCCAGCGCGCGGGCGATGGACAGCATCTGCTGTTCGCCACCTGAAAGCGTCGTGCCCTCCTGCGTGCGGCGCTCGCCGAGACGGGGGAAGAGGTCATAAAGACGTTCGATGGACCAGCCGATGGGCGGGGCGATCTGGGCCAGTTTCAGGTTTTCCTCGACCGTGAGGCCGGGGATGATGCGCCGGTCTTCGGGCACGAGGCCAAGGCCCTTTTGCGCAGCCTCATGGCTCGACATCTTGTGCAAGGGCTGGTGGTCCAGCCAGATCTCGCCATGCCGCACCTCCGGATCGCCGATCCGCGCGATGGAGCGCAACGTCGATGTCTTGCCCGCGCCGTTGCGGCCCAGCAGGGCGAGGATCTCGCCTTCGTGCACGTTAAAGCTGATGCCCTGCACAATGTAGCTTTCGCCGTAATAGGCGTGCATGTCCCAGACAGAGAGAAAGGCCGGGGCGGTCTGGGCGTGGCTGACGCCCTTGGAAAAGTCGGGTTTGACGTTCATCTGTCAGTCCTCGTGTCTGGCCGCGGAGATGGGCAGATTGCCCATCCTACGCTTGTGGTCGGGGTAGGGTGGGCAATCTGCCCACCTATGCGGCGTCCTGGGTTTCGCCGAGATACGCTTCGCGCACCTTGGGGTGACCCTTGATGTTGTCGGGCGTGTCTTCGACCAGCGGGGTGCCCTGCGCCAGCACGGTGATCCGCTCGGCGAGGCTGAACACCACATGCATGTCGTGTTCGATGATCGAGATGGTGATGTCCCGCTCGTCCTTGATCTGCTTGAGCAGGTCGATGGTGTTGTTGGTGTCGGCCCGGGCCATGCCCGCCGTGGGCTCATCGAGCAGCAGCAGCCGGGGCTCCTGCGCCAGACACATGCCGATCTCGAGCCGCCGCTTGTTGCCGCGGGACATGGTCGCCGCATTATCGTTGCGCGCATCGGCCATGTCCATCTCTTCGAGCATCTGTTCTGCGCGCTCCACGATCTCGCGATCCTTGAACATGTCGATGAACGCGTTGGCGGTGAATGACCCGTCCCGCTTGGCAAAGCAGGGGATCATCATGTTTTCCATCACGCTCAGATCGCCAAAGATCTCGGGCGTCTGGAACACGCGGCTGATGCCCATCTGGTTGATCTCGTAGGGCTTGCGGCCCAGCACCGACTGCCCGTCGAACATGACAGACCCGGTGTCGGGGATCAGCTTGCCCACCAGACAGTTCAGCAGGGTGGATTTGCCCGCGCCGTTCGGCCCGATAATGGCGTGCACCGTGTTCTCGGCCACGCTGAGGTTCACGTCCCCCAGCGCTTGCAGGCCACCGAACCGTTTGCCGACGTTTTTGACCTCGAGAATTCCCATGTCTTCTCTCCTTATTCCGCAGGCGTGGTTTTGCCGTCAGGCGTATCGGTGGACTTCTTCTTGCGACCAAAGAGGCGGGCGATGCGTTGACCGCCTTCGACCAGTCCACCAGGCAGGAAGATCACGACGCCCATGAAGATCAGGCCAAGCGTGAGGTGCCAGCCCTTGCCGATGAACGGATAGATCAGCGTGACCACGAAATCCTCGAGACCGTCGGGCAGGAAGGCGAACCAGGTGTGCAGGATGTCGCTGTTGATCTTGGACAGGATGTTTTCCATGTACTTGATCGCACCAGCGCCCAGCACCGGGCCAATCAGCGTGCCGACACCGCCAAGGATGCTCATCAGCACCACCTCGCCGGAGGCAGTCCAGAACATGCGTTCCGCGCCCACCTGCGTGTCCATCGCCACCATCAGGCCACCGGCCAGACCGGCATACATGCCCGAGATGACAAAGGCGGCGAGCGTGTAGGGCTTGGCATTCAGGCCGGTGTAGTTCAGGCGCTGCTGGTTCGATTTGACCGCCCGCAGCATCATGCCAAAGGGCGAGCGGAAGATGCGGATCGACAGGTAGAACGACGCGAGCATCACAAGGGCTGCCACGTAGTAGCCCGCGTTGAAGGTGAACAGCCAACTGCCCGCCCCCAATTCAAAGCTGGATCCCATCTCGAGCCCGAACAGGTTGGCGCGCGGCGTTTCACCAGCCACCAGCGCACCGTCCAGAATGCGGGGATCGGTGATTTTGGGCTGCAGGCCCGTCTCACCGCCGGTGATCGGCGTCAGCACCGAATAGGCGAGCGAATAGGACATCTGCGCAAAGGCGAGCGTCAGGATCGAAAAGTAGATGCCCGAGCGCCGCAAGCTGATCCAGCCCACCGCGAGGCTGAAGACCCCGGCGACGATGACCGACACGATGATCGCCGGGATCACGTTCATGGTCAGCAGTTTCATCATCCAGATGCCCGCGTAGGACCCGACCCCCAGAAAGGCCGCGTGGCCGAAGGAAAGGTAGCCGGTGAGCCCGAACAGGATGTTGAACCCGATGGCAAAGATGCCAAAGATCACGAAACGCTGCATCAGGTCGGGGTAGCCCGCGTTGAATTGCGCGAGACCGGAGCCTTCGGGAAAGGGGTTCAGGATAAAGGGTGCCAACATTGTCAGGATCGCGACGATGATCAGCAGGCGAGTGTCTTTTGCGTCTAGTCCGAACATGTGTCCTTACTCCTCCATCACGCCCTTGCGGCCCATAAGGCCCCGAGGACGGGTCAGCAGAATGATGATTGCGACGAGGTAGATGATGATCTGGTTCAGGCCCGGCAGGATCGCCAGCACTTCGCGCATCGACGCAAAGCTTTCCAGAATGCCCAGAACGAACCCGGCCAGCACAGCCCCGGGCAGCGAGCCCATGCCGCCCACGACCACCACCACAAAGGACAGCACAAGAAAGTCCATGCCCATATGGTAGTTCGGCGAGTTGATGGGGGTGTACATCACACCCGCGAGCCCTGCGACGGCGGCGGCGATCCCGAACATGAGGGTAAAGCGTTTGTCGATGTTGATGCCCAGCAGCTGCACGGTCTCGCGGTCGGCCATCCCGGCCCGCACGACCATCCCGAAGGTGGTGAACTGAAGGAAGGCAAACACCGCCCCGATGATGATCGCGGCAAAGGCAAAGTAGATGATCCGCCAATAGGGGTAGATGATCTGGTTGGCCTCAAAGCCGAGCATGGTGCCGAAATCGAACGATCCGACAAAGGCCGCGGGCGCGGGCGTCGGGATCGGGTTGGCACCGTAGTAATACTTGATGATTTCCTGCAGCACGATGGCCAGGCCGAATGTCACGAGGATCTGGTCCGCGTGGGGGCGCTTGTAAAAGTGCTTGATCAGTCCACGCTCCATGATCACGCCGATGGCGATCATCACGGGAATGGCGAACAGGATGGAAAGCGGGACAGCCCAGTCTATGATCGCATTCCCCGTCGCCTCGCCAAAGAGGCCGTAGACATAGGGCACATCGACCTGCAGCGGGTTGCCGAGGAAGTCCTTTTGCGTCTCGTCCACGACGGTATAGCTGACGGTGAGAATGCGGCTCAGAGTGACGGCGCAGAACGCACCGATCATGAACAGGGCCCCGTGGGCAAAGTTCACGACGCCCAGCGTGCCGAAGATCAGGGTCAGCCCCAGCGCGATCAGCGCATAGGCCGAGCCCTTGTCGAGGCCGTTCAGGACTTGCAGGATGATGGCTTCCATCGGTCAGACCTTTGGTTGGAATGAGAGAGAGCGGGCCCGTGATGCCACGCGCAATGACGCGCTGTCGCCGGGGCCTTGGGGTGTAGGATGGGCAATATTGCCCATCCTACGTGTTGCATCAGGCGCCGGGGTTGCAGGTGCCCAGCTCGCCGCCAAAGATGGAGGCGTCGTAGGTGACCTGCGCGACCGGGGTGACTTCGACGATTTCCAGAAGGTCGAACTCGGATGTGGGGTTCTCTTTCCCCTTCACGACGAGCACGTCCTTGAAGCACTGGTGATCTTCGCCACGGTACAGCGTCTTGCCGTTGCCCATGCCGTCGAATTCGAAGTCCTTGAGCGCTTCGCCAACCGCACAGGGGTTGAACGACCCGGCCCGTTCCACGGCATCCGCATAAAGCAGGGCCTGAACGTAGCAGGTGTGTGCGGCCTGGCTGGGCGGAAAGCCGTACTTGGTGCCGAAGGATTGCACGAACGCCTTGGAGCCTTCGTCCTGCAGCGACCAGTGCCAGTTGGTGGAGCCAAAGATCCCCTTCACGTTGGCGCCCGCACCCTTCGCCATCAGGCGGGAGTAGAGCGGCACGACGATCTCGAAGTTCTTGTCGTTCACCAGCTTGTCACGCAGGCCGAACTGCACCGCGTTGGTCAGCGAGTTCACCATGTTGCCGCCGTAGTGGTTCAGCACCAGCACGTCCGCACCCGATTGCAGAACCGGCGCGATATACGAGCTGAAGTCGGTCTGTGTCAGCGGCGTTTTCACGGCGGCCACGGTTTCCCAACCGATCGCCTCGGTCGAGGTCCGCACCGCTTCTTCGGTGGTGTAGCCCCAGTTGTAGTCAGCGGTCAGGTGGTAGGCCTTGCGGTCGTTGCCGTAGTTTGCGCCGAGGATCGGAGCAAGGGCAGCGCCCGACATGTAGGAGTTGAAGAAGTGGCGGAAGCCATTGGCCTTCTTGTCCTTGCCGGTGGTGTCGTTGGAGTGGGTCAGACCCGCCATGAAGATCACGCCTGCCTCCTGGCAAAGCGCTTGCACGGCCACGGCCACGCCCGAGGACGAACCGCCGGTGATCATCACCGCGCCGTCTTTTTCGATCATCGACCGGGCCGATGCGCGTGCGGCGTCGGATTTGGTCTGTGTGTCGCCCGTGACATACTCGACCTTCTTGCCGAGAATACCGTTGCCCTGCAGGGCTTTGGACGAGAACGTGTTCATCAGCCCGCCGTCGCCGCCACCGTTCAGGTGCTCGACCGCAAGCTCGTAGGCGCGCAGCTCGTCTGCGCCTTCGTCAGCGTAGGGACCTGTTTGGGGCACGTTGAAGCCCAGCGTCACCGTGCTGCCGGTGGGTGCATTGGTAAATCCTGCGTGGCTGGCCGCCGGCAGATAAGTCGGCAGAGCGAGGCCCGCACCAGCCACTGCACCGGTCGTGAGCACGCCGCGACGCGACAGAGTCATTTTGGACATGAATATCCTCCCGTTATGTTTGAACGTTGCGCTGCGGGCTCCTCAACCCGGGGCGCACGGCACCCAGAGGTGCACGTTACTTATCGCGCGAAGTCAGAAAACTGCGCAATAAACCCTTTGTTTGGCACGATTATTTTGTAAACATTTGCACAATACGGTGGTATGCATTGTAAAGTTTCTTACGTTGCAGTGCAGAAAGCCTTTGTTAACGTAGGTAAATTTTCCGTTTCACCCGGGGGAGGCGTATGGCGCGCGAAGCACTGGCAGGCACGCGAATTCGCGAACGGCGCATCATGACCGGCCTCAAGCAGGCCGATCTGGCACGCAATCTGGGCATTTCGGCCTCTTACCTCAACCTGATTGAGCACAACCGGCGCAGAATCGGCGGCAAGCTGCTTCTCGATATTGCATCTGCTCTTGGTGTCGATCCGTCGGTCCTGACCGAAGGGGCCGAAGCCGCATTGATCGCCGCGCTGCGAGAGGCGGCCGCAGGTCAGGGCATGACCGCGCCCGAGGCCGAACGTGCGGACGAGTTTGCCGGACGCTTTCCCGGCTGGGCCGAGGCGATGGCCGCCGCACACCGCCGTATCGGTCGGCTGGAACGTACGGTCGAGACGCTGAGCGACCGTCTGGCCTATGACCCCAACCTGGCCGCGTCCGTGCACGAGGTGCTGTCGACGGCGGCATCGATCCGGGCCACCGCCTCGATCCTCGCGGAGGATCCGGACCTGAGCCTTGAATGGCGCGGGCGGTTTCACGCCAACCTCGACACCGATAGCCAACGGTTGGCCGACAGCTCAAAGGCGCTGGTGGGCTTTCTCGACACCGAAACCGGGGAGGCGGCGTCGGGCCTGTCGGTGCAGGAGGAGGTGGAGGCGTTTTTGGCGGCCAACAACTACCGCTTTGACGGGCTGGAGGCGGACGGGGCGAATGTGGCGGACCTGCTGGCTGCTGCGCCCGAGTTGACGACTGACGGTGCGCGCCGTGTGGCCCGCACCGTGCTGCGCCGCATCGCCGCCGACCGGATCGCGCTGCCGGATGCCGCGCTGCGGGACGCGGTGGCGGCACACCGGACCGATCCGATTGCGATTGCAAACGCCTGTGCCGTGCCCGTGGCCTGTGCGATGCGACGGTTGGCGCTGCTGGAGGCGCAGGACCTTGGCCTTGTGGTCGCCGACCGTTCGGGCAGCCTGACCTTTCGCAAGGCGGTCTCGGGCTTTGCCATTCCGCGGCACGGCGCGACATGCCCGCTGTGGCCGGTGTTCGAGGCGCAGGCGCGCCCAGGGGCGGCCCTGCGCACGCGGGTCGAGATGCTGAGCCGGGGCCGGGCCGTGTTCGACTGCTACGCCATCGCCGATGTGGTGGGCCCCGTGACGCCGAACATGGCCCCGCTGACGGAGGCCACGATGCTGATCGTTCCGGTCGCCTCGGACGAGGGTGCGCCGGGGGTCGAACCTGTCCCGCTGGGCCCGTCCTGCCGCATCTGTCCGCGCAGCCGTTGCCCGGGCCGACGCGAGCCGTCGATCCTCAGCGAGGGCTTTTGACAGGGCGCGCGTTTGCGCACATAGTTCGGGTGCGTCAAAAGAGGTCAAAGACCCCGTGTCGCGGATTTGGGGGAGGAGGTGCAGACATGGCCAAGCATGTTCTGCTGATTGAGGACGAGGCCAACATCATCGAGGCGATCCGCTTCTTGCTTAGCCGGGAAGGCTGGGAAGTGGGCACCCACAGCGATGGTGCAACGGCGGTGCAGGCGGTGCGCGAGGCGCGCCCGGACCTGCTGGTCCTCGACTATATGTTGCCGGGCAAAAGCGGGATGGACATCCTCAAGGAATTGCGGGCCGATCCCGATTTTTCCAAGATGCCGATCCTGATGCTTACTGCGCGAGGGCAAAGCCGCGACCGTGACGAGGCCGAGCGTGCAGGCGTGAGCCGGTTCATGACCAAGCCGTTTTCCAATACCGAAGTCCTGACGGCTGTGCGTGACCTTGTTCAACTGGCCCGATGAAGCCCGCGCTGCCGTCTTCCGTCTTTCTTGAAAAGCGCAGCTATCGGCGGCGGCGCATGATGGATGCGGTGCGGCTGTTGCCGGTGCTGGGGATGCTGCTGCTGATGCTGCCGCTGTTCTGGCCGTCCGACCCCGGTGCGGCAGGCGGCGATGCGATCCCGATGTCGACGGCGGTGATCTACGTCTTTGTCGTGTGGCTGATCCTGATCTGCACCGCGTATGCGCTGTGGCGGGTTCTTTGGTTCACCCGAGGCGCGGAGGCGTCCGATGCCGACACGTCCGAAGACGGGGACACGGGCTGATGTCGGTCAACTCCCTCGTTGCGGTGAGCCTGGCCTATGTCGCCTTTCTCTTTGCGATTGCGTTTTTCGCCGAACGGGCGGCGGCGCGGGGGCAGGGGGGCTGGATGCGCAGCCCCTGGGTCTACACCCTGTCGCTGTCGATCTACTGCACCGCGTGGACGTTCTACGGCGCGGTCGGCTACGCCGCCCGGTCAGGCATGGAGTTCGTGACGATCTATCTGGGCCCGACGCTGGTGATGCTGGGCTGGTGGTGGGTCCTGCGCAAGCTGGTGCGCATCGGGCGTGCGCAGCGGGCCACCTCCATCGCGGACCTGATTTCGGCGCGTTATGGCAAGTCCAACCTGCTCGCCATTGTCGTGACGCTGATGGCCGTGATCGGCGTGACACCTTACATCGCGCTGCAATTGCAATCGGTGACCCTGTCGCTGGGCGCCTTTGCCGGGCCGCCGGGCAGCAGCACGCTAGGCAATCCTGCGTCTGCCTTCTGGGTCGCGGGGGGGCTTGCGCTGTTTACCGTGCTTTTCGGGACGCGCAAGCTGGACGCCAACGAACGCCACAGCGGTGTGGTGATGGCCATCGCGGTGGAGGCGGTGGTCAAGCTGGTCGCCCTGATCGCGGTCGGTATCTTCGTTGTGTGGGGCATTGCGGGCGGCGTGCAGCCGATGCTGGCACAAATCGACGCCTCCCCCATCGGCACCTGGGAGATGGACCGTTCGCGCTGGGTTGCCCTGACCGCGCTGTCGGCGGCGGCGTTTCTGTGCCTGCCGCGCATGTTTCAGGTGCTGGTGGTCGAAAACGATGACGAACGGCACCTGCAGATCGCGGCCTGGGCCTTTCCCGTCTACCTGATGCTGATGAGCCTGTTTGTGGTGCCCATCGCGGTTGTCGGTCTTGACCTCATGCCCGCCGGGTCCAACCCGGACCTGTTCGTGCTGACGATCCCGCTGGCCGAAGGGCGCGAAGGGCTGGCCGGTCTCAGCTTTCTGGGCGGGTTTTCGTCGGCCACTTCCATGGTGATCGTGGCGACACTGGCCCTGGCGACGATGGTGTCGAACCATGTGGTGATGCCGGTCTGGCTGAATGCGCAGGGGCGCAACGGCGCACTGGTGTCGGGGGACGTGCGCAATGTGGTACTGGTGGCGCGGCGCGCCTCGATCCTGATGATCCTCGGGCTGGGATACCTCTATTATCGCTTTTCCGGGGGCGGGGCGGCACTGGCGGCGATTGGTCTGATCTCGTTCACCGGTGTGGCGCAGTTTCTGCCCGCGCTGCTCGGTGGCATCTTTTGGCGCGGGGCGTCGCGCTGGGGCGCGCTGTGCGGTCTCAGCATCGGATTTGTGGTGTGGGTCTACGCCTCCCTCCTGCCGAGCTTTGGGCCCGATGGTGCGATGTCGGCGCGCCTGCTGGCCGAAGGGCCGTGGGGCATCGGCTGGCTGCGCCCGCAGGCGCTCTTTGGCATCGAGGGGCTGGACCCCACGGTGCATGCGGTTGTGTGGTCGCTGACGCTGAACACGACCGTGTTTGTCATCGCCTCGCTGATCACCTTTCCCACCCCGCTGGAGCGGTTGCAGGGCGCGCAATTCGTCAATGTGTTCGAGCTATCGGGCCAGCCGCGCGAGTGGCACGCGGCCATGGCCACCTCCGAGGACCTGATGATCATGGCGCAGCGCATTCTTGGCGCGGACGAGGCGCGCGCGCTGTTCCGGGAAGAGGCGGACCGGCAGGGCAATTTCGGGCATCTGCCGGAACCCAGTCAGGCGTTTTTGCAGCGGCTGGAGCGGGAACTGGCAGGCTCTGTCGGGGCGGCGACGGCGCATGCGATGATCTCGCAACTGGTCGGCGGCGCGTCGGTGTCGGTGGAGGACCTGATGGCTGTGGCCGACGAATCCGCGCAGATCCTAGAATACTCCAGCCAGCTTGAGGCCAAATCGGCCGAGCTGGCCCGCACCGCAGGTGCGCTGCGCACTGCCAACGACAAGCTGACGGCCCTGTCGGTGCAAAAGGACGCGTTCCTGAGCCAGATCAGCCACGAGCTGCGCACGCCCATGACCTCGATCCGGTCGTTTTCCGAGATTCTGCGCGACACGGACGGTATCGGGCAGATGGAAAAGACCAAATACGCCTCGATCATCCATGGCGAGGCGATTCGACTGACCCGCCTGCTGGACGACCTGCTGGACCTCAGCGTGCTGGAAAACGGTCAGGTGAACCTGAATGTTGAGACGGGCAAGCTGGAGGATGTGCTGGAAAAGGCGGTCGTGACCGCACAGGCCAGCGGGTCGGGCACGCTCACCATCAAGCGACGGCGGCTGAACGAGGCGGTGACGCTCAGCACCGATCTGGACCGACTGGCGCAGGTGTTCATCAATCTGATGACCAATGCGGGCAAGTATTGCGACGCCGACAAACCGCGTCTGGATGTGTCGGTCGAAACACGGGATGGCGCGGTTTGCGTGGTGTTCTTTGACAATGGCACCCCGATTGCCCCGGAACAGCGCGATCTGATCTTTGAGAAGTTCGCCCGCATCGACGGCACGCCCGGTGCTGGCGCGGGGCTGGGCCTCGCCATTTGCCGAGAGATCATGACCCGGCTCGGTGGTGATATCACGCTGGATCATACGGAAACGGGCAACCGTTTCGTTGTTGTCCTGCCGCAACAGGCAGCGCTGGCGGCGCAATAGAATGAACGCGATTTCGGTAGACCTAAAGCGGTTGGTAACCAATCGGCGTTAATCCTGCGCACTCGGATCAGGCCATTCGTAAGTGAGTGTATGGACGACCAATCGCCATCCAATGCGCTGCAGCGACTTGCAAGCGCGGGGCGCGCGCATCATCAAGCGCGGTCGATCACCTTGCAAAAGGGGATGCGGCTGGCGCTTGGGCGTGTGGCGGATGCCGTTCTGGGCCTGCCCATGGCGGTGATCGGCGCTGTTGTGCAACAGGTCGATGCTGACGGGCTGGGGGACGTGTTTTCCGACGACAGTCTCTTGATGCTGCTGGACGGGCCCGGGCGCGCCCGTGGTGCGGCCATGTTCGATCAGGCGCTGGTGGGCGGCCTCATTCAGCAACAGACCCTTGGCATCGTGCGCGGCGATGACGGCACGCCCCGCACCATGACGCGCACCGATGCGGCCATGTGCGCCCCCCTGATCGATGCGCTGCTGGAGGCTGTTGCGCCGACGCTCGATGTGGCGGAGGATAGCGCGCTGATCGAGGGCTTTCGCTTTGGCACCCGCGCCAATGACACGCGCAGCCTGCTGCTGGCGCTGCAAGCGACGGACTATTGTGTGCTGCGGCTGACCGTGGATATGGCGCAGGGCACGCGGCAGGGCGAGATTGTGCTGCTGTTCCCCCATCCCGAACCGGAGGTGTTGGGCCATGCCGATGCAGGCCCGGACGGGACGGCCGCCAGCGCGGATGCGCCGCAACTGGCCGACGCTGTCATGGGGGTGGCAACCAGCCTCGATATGGTGGTGTGCCAGATCCCGCTGACGCTGGACGCCGTGCGTGATCTCAAGCTGGGCGATGTCCTGCACGTGCCGCCGGGCCACTTTCCGCAGGTGCGCATGACAACCGCTACGGGCCGCGTCGTGGGACGCGGCACCGTGGGTCACATCGACGGTGTACGGGCGGTCAAACCGCTGCGCAAGCCGAACTACACCACGCACCCGATGCGGCGGGAAAGTGATGAAAAGGACCTTGATCTGCCGGCGGTCGAACTGCCCGATACCGCACCGGCCCATGCCGCGCCGCCCGCCTTTGCGGCGCCCGACCTGCCTGCGATGGACAGCATGCCTGACATGCCCGACTTGCCTGATTTACCGGCCCTCGGGGATGCCGGGCCCGATCTGCCAGCGCTGGATAACGCTCTGCCCGACCTGGCGGATCTGGATGCAGAGGCCCGCGTGCCGGACCTGCCCGCTCTGGACGCGGCACCTGCCGGTCCCGTCGACGCCGACCTGCCGGATCTTGAGGATTTGCCCGACCTTGCGGACCTGCCGGACCTCGCAGATTTGCCCGACCTCGCCCCGATCAAGGCGGCGAGCTAGCCGGTTCAGGGCGCGGCGGCAATCGCCTCGAGCGTGGGCCGGATATTGTCGAGGTTGTAGCCACCCGCGCGGGCGGCGTTCAGCACCTCGTCCACGCCCATCGCCTTGGCGTGGCCCAGCGTCCACACCACAGTCGAGCGTGTGCCTGATGCGCAATAGGCCAGCGTCGGCCCGTCCGCGCCTGCGATCACAGCCGCGTGCCGCTGCACGTTGTCGGGCGTCATGGTGGTGTGCGTCAGGGGCAGGCGGTGAAACGCCAGACCGGCCGCCACCGCCGCGGCCTCGATCGCGTCCGCCTGATAGTCCGGCGGCACCTCGGCATCGGGGCGATTGCAGATGATCGTGGTGATCCCGGCTGCGGCGATGTCGGGCATGTCTGCGGGGTCGAGCTGTGGCGCGACAAAGTAGTCGGGGGTGATCTGACGGATATCCATGCCGTTTGGTTTAGGTGCCCGCGGCGCGCCTGTCCAGCACGCGGCGCAAGGGCGGCGTGGCCCACATGCCCGCGAGCATCGCCGCCAGAAACACCAGCCCGGGCCAGCCGCCATAGCTGAGCGAGGCGAGCGCCGGCCCCGGGCACAGCCCGACAAGGCCCCAGCCGATGCCAAAGAGGACGGACCCGGCAACCAGCGGCCGCGTGATCTCGGCGCTTGGGGGCGGCGGAAACGCGGTGCCTGCCAGCGGTTTGCCGAACCGTGCCACGCGCCACGCGACCACCATGGGCAGGATCGCCCCACCCATCACAAAGGCCAGCGTCGGGTCCCACGCCCCGGCAAAGTCCAGAAATCCACGCACCCGCGCCGTGTCGGTCATGCCCGACACATGCAGGCCCGCCCCAAAGAGTGCACCGCTCACCAAGGCCAGCAGCGCGCGCATCACAGGCCCAGCCCCGCGCGCAGCGCCGTCACCGTCAGCGCACCCGCCCCGATATAGGCCAGCGTCGCCGCGAAACCGCGCACCGACAGGCGCGACATGCCGCACACCCCGTGCCCCGACGTGCAGCCATTGGCAAACCGCGTGCCGATGCCCACTGCCAGCCCGCCGAGGATCAGCAGCCACAGCTGCGTCGTCGCCTGCGTGTCGACCTGCCAGCCCAGCCCGGTCATCAGTGCGGGTGTCCCGATCAGCCCCACAAGGAACGCAGCCGTCGTGCTGCGGTCCCGCCCGGTGCCGTCCACCAACCCGCCGACAAGGCCGCTGGCCCCCATGATCCGGCCCGTGCCCAGCAGCAGCACGGCGCCTGCGCAGCCGATCATCAGCCCGCCGATCAGCCCGTATATCCAGGACAGTTCCATCGCGTTCACCCCATGAATACGCCCAGCACCACCAGCATCAGCCCGATCACCGAAATGAACAGCGCGCCGAGGTTGCGGGGCAATACGCGGGCCATCACGGCCCGCATCTCGTCATCGGCCAGCTTGGCGCGTCGCGCCCGCCACACGCTGACAATGCACCAGACCAGCCCCGCCAGCCCCAGCACGGCAAAGCCTGCGCCGGACCAGACCAGCAGTTCGAAAATGGGGGCGGGTGTCGATTGTTCCATGGCCCGAGGGCTAGCGCAGCGCACCGCCGGATACAAGTCGCCCGCCGCCTCTTGCGCGGGCCGCGCCCCGCCGCTATCCAGCACCTTCACCCAGGATCACGAGGGCCCGATGACCGACACCGCCACCAATGCCGAAAGCTACCGCGTCACCGCTGACGAACTGCGCCAGTTCGTCGAACGCTATGAGCGTCTGGAGGCGGAGAAGAAGGACATCGCCGACCAACAAAAGGAAGTGATGGCCGAGGCCAAGGCCCGTGGCTACGACACACGCGTCATGCGCAAGGTGATCGCCCTGCGCAAGCGCGACAGCGACGATATCGCCGAAGAAGAGGCGGTGCTGGAGATGTACAAGCAAGCGCTCGGCATGTCCTGAGGCGGCCTAATCGGTCCCGTTTTCCGGGACCGGATCGATGCGCAGCCGCCGCAGGGGCAGGGCGCGATCTTCGGGCGTCAGAGCGACGCGCAGCGGTTGACCCGTCCGCTTGTCCGTGAGCGCCAGCGCCGATTTGCCGTCCTTAAGGTGCGTGTCCCCCCAGTGCATCAGCGCTAAAATGACCGGCACCAGCGCGCGCCCCTTGCGCGTCAGCACATAGCCATGGCGCGTGCGCGCCGTGCCGTCGCGATAGGGCGCCTTGTCGGCCAGCCCGTTCTCGACAATCTCGGTCAACCGGGCCGACAGCACGGATTTGGGAATACTGATCTCGGCCTGAATATCGGCAAACCGACCCACGCCATACATCAGCTCCCGCAGGATCAGCCAGGTCCACCGGTCCGGCACCATCTCAAGCGCGCGGGCGGCCCCGCAGGCGTGCAGCGGGACGGGGGCGGTGCGGGGGAATACATCAGGGTTTGACAAGTGAACTCAGCCTCGGCTAGATTTCGGTTCGTAAAGCGAACCTAGCCAGAGACCATGCCCGAAACCACTGAAATCATCCATGGCGGCGGCTGCTATTGCGGCGCGTTGCGTTACCGCACCGCGCTGGATGGGCCGGTGGCGGGCCAGTGCCACTGCCGCGCCTGCCAGCACATCGCCGGGGGCGGGCCGCAATATTTCCATCTGGTGATGCCGGACAGTTTCGCGTGGGTCAGCGGTGAGCCCGTACAATACACCAAGGACAGCCTCGACCAGCCTGTTACCCGGTATTTCTGCGCCACATGCGGCACGCATATCCTGACGCGGCGCAGGGACCAGCGTGCTCTGGTGCTCAAGGTCGGAACGCTGGACGACCCGTCGCGCTTTGTCCCGCTTGTCGCCATTTGCCATGACGAGGCGCAGCCGTTTCACACGGTCACGGACGGCGTGGCCACATATGACGGCATTCCTAGGGCGCGATAACCGTCACGCCGGGGATGCGGGACACGGCCAGCACGTCCTCTTCGTAGACTTCCGTCAGGCTGTCGATCATCGCCTCATCCCAGCCCGGCGCGTCCAGTTCTTCCTCGATCTCGTCCTCGATTGCGAACTTGTCGAGGAAGGCCGCGATCACGCGCCGCTTTTGCACCTCGCTCATGCCGGCATGGCTCTTGAGGTAGCTGCGAAACCGCTGCATCCCTTCCGTCGACATGATGTCCGACAGAAGATCGAACCCGCCGGTGATCTTTTCGCCATGCTCCAGCCCGCCCATCTCGCGGATGATCTGCGCCCAGATCAGCGGCATATCCTCGAAACACCAGGTGGTTATCGGAATTTCGGGGGCCGCAGCGCGGATCTCGGCAAAGGTATCGGACCAGCGGATGGCGTGCGGGTCGCCGCCCCGCAAAAAGGTGTGCATGTCGTCCTGCGGAGCCTGGCCGAACAGCGCGGGCAGAAACGTCGCCGGGTTGCGCATCGCAAAGAAGAGCTCGATGTCGTCCTGCGGAAACAGCGTGGCGATCTGCGCCATGCGCTCAGGGGCCAGGCAATACATCAGCCCGTCCCGGACCACGGCGCGCGGCGCACCAAAAAGGAACATGTGGCTCAGGATGACCCGGTCGGCGGATTCGTCGTCGAGGATCACATCCAGCAGCACATCGCGTGCATCGGGTGCGGGGGGCGCATCGAGCATGGCCACCAGCGTGTCGCGCAGGATGGTGCGGTATTTGCTGGGCCCCGGCACGGCGACGCCCCGTGTCGAGAACGCGCCCTTGTTGTTCAAAAGGCAGCGCAACAGCCGATCTTCTTCGGTGAAATGCGCGCCTGCGTGTATGACCAGTTGCATCGGGGCGTGTGTGCCTTGCCGTCGGGAGTTGGTCTGCACGTATATCGGAAAATGCGCGGGATAAAACCTCTGAGCCGATGCGAAATCAATCTTGCACCCGGCGGCCTCAACGATTAGACGTCCCGCCGATGCCCCTATAGCTCAGCTGGTAGAGCAACTGATTTGTAATCAGTAGGTCCGCGGTTCGAGTCCGTGTGGGGGCACCATCTTCCATCCCGCAGGCGGAACATGTGCTGACAGCCCGCCGGTTGCGACCCGTCCGACACCCTCTTGCACCCCCTCCCTGCCTCGTGTCCAATCGCCCCGGCAGGAACGAGGGATATGTGGATGGCCGGGCCGCTTGCGTCGTTGAAAGCCGTTGAGTTTGCGGGGCTTGGGCCTGCTCCTCTGGCCGGGCAGCTCTTGGCGGATATGGGTGCCAGCGTGTGCGTCATCGACCGGGCAAGTGCCGCCGCTGATGCAACGGATATCAACCGCCGTGGCAAGCATTCCATCGCGCTCAACCTCAAATCCGAACAGGGGCGTGACATCGCGCACGCGCTGATATCCGATGCCGACATTCTGATCGAGGGCTTTCGCCCCGGCGTGATGGAGCGTTTGGGCCTTGGGCCCGCCGATTGCCCCGACGGTCTGATCTACGGGCGCATTACCGGCTGGGGGCAGCACGGCCCGCTGGCGCAGCGCGCGGGCCACGATCTGACCTACCTTGCCGTGTCCGGCGCGCTGAGCCTGATGGGGCCCGCGGACCGTCCGCCTGCGCCGCCGCTCAATCTGGTGGCGGATTATGGCGCCGGTACGATGTTTCTGCTGTTCGGCGTGCTGTCAGCGCTGATCGAGCGGGGGCAGAGCGGCAAGGGCCAGGTGGTGGATGCCGCCATGGTCGACGGGGTGCCCGCGATGATGGGCCTGCTGCATGGGATGATGGCGCAGGGGCGGTGGAGTGGGACGCGCGGCGCCAATTGGCTGGATGGTGGCGCGCCGTTCTATCGGTGTTACACCTGCGCCGACGGGGGACATGTGGCGGTGGGCGCGTTGGAGCCACAGTTTTATGCGGCGCTGTTGCAGGGTCTGGGCCTCGCGCCAGATCAGATGCCCGACCAGAACGATCAAAGTCACTGGCCGCAGACACACGCTCGGTTCGAGGCGCTCTTTGCCACCCGCATCCGGGACGACTGGGCGCGCCTGTTTGAGGACACGGATGCCTGCGTGGCCCCGGTGCTGAGCGTGGCGGAGGCTACGGCATACCCGCATCTGGCGCAGCGGGGCACCTATCAGCGCCACTCTGATGTGCTGCAATCGGGCACGGCGCCGCGGTTCTCACGCTCGGAACCCCACGCGCCAACCACGCCCGCAGCACAGGGCGCAACAACCGACGCCATCCTGACGGAGCTGGGCCACGGCCCGGACGCCATCGCGGCATTGCGCGCGCAGGGTGTCCTGACATGAAGGTCACCATTGTCGGGGGCGGCATCGGTGGGCTGGGCACGGCCATTGCCTGCGCGCTGCGGGGCCTTGAGGTCACCGTGCTGGAACAGGCCCCCGCCCTGACAGAGGTTGGCGCCGGGCTGCAAATCTCGCCCAATGGCTGGCGGGTGCTGGACGCGATGGGCGTGGCCCCGTTGCTTGCCGATACCGTGTTCGAGCCCGACGCGATCGAGATGCGGGTGGGCCGAAGCGGAGCCGAGGTCTTTCGCCTGCCGATGCGCGGCTATGCAGTGCAGCGCTGGGGTGCGCCTTACATGCATATTCACCGCGCCGATCTGGTGGACGCGCTGGCGGCACGGCTCAAGCAACTGGCGCCGGGGGCGGTGCAGACGGGCGTGGCGGTGCAGTCCTATGCGCAGGAAGGCGCGCAAGTCGCGCTGCGGACCGACGCGGGCGATACGCATATGGCGGATGTGGTGATCGGGGCCGACGGCCTGCATTCGGTGATACGTCGCCAGATGCTTGGCCCGGATGCACCGCGCTATACCGGCAACGTGGCGTGGCGGGCCGTGGTGCCGATAGAGGCGCTGGGACAGGACGCACCGCCGCCCACCGCCTGCGTCTGGGTCGGGCAAGGCCGCCATGCGGTAACGACGCGACTGCGCGCAGGCACCCTCGCCAATTTCGTTGGCATGGTCGAACAGGCCGAACCGGCGGAAGAAGGCTGGCGCAGCACCGGCACTGCGACGGAGGCGGCGCGCGATTTTGCCGGCTGGCACCCGACCATCATGCGGCTCATCACGACGGCGCAGGTCCTGCACCGCTGGGCGCTCTTTGACCGGGACCCGCTGCCGCGCTGGCACACAGGCCGCGTGGCGCTGTTGGGGGATGCGGCGCATCCGATGTTGCCGTCGATGGCCCAGGGGGCCGTTCAGGCGCTGGAAGACGCCTGGTGTCTGGCCGGACTTCTCGCAACGCAAGAGGTCGAGGCCGCGTTGGCCGGGTACCATGCGCTGCGCATCGACCGTACGGCGCGGATCCAGCGCGGCTCTGCCGCGAATGCGCGGATGTTCCACCATGCCTCGACGCTGGGGCGGTGGGCGGTGTACGGGCCGATGGCCATTGGTGCGCGGCTGATGCCGGAGCTGATCCACCGGCGGCAGGACTGGGTCTACCGTCATGACGCGACGCAGGATGTGCCGCCGCTCTAGCTGACACTGACGCCGCTGCGCAGGGTGCCGGGGGTCTGCCCGGTCCAGACCTGAAAGGCGCGGTAGAACGAGTTTGGGTCGCGATAGGCCAGCAAATAGCTGATCTCTTCGACGTTGAGCTCGGTCGAGGTGAGGTATTGCCGCGCCAGTGCCTCGCGGGTTGCGTTCAGTTCCGCCTGAAAGGTCGTGCCCTCGTCCTTGAGGTGGCGTTGCAGGCTGCGGGCGCTCAGATACAGGCGGCGCGCCGCATCATTTACATGCGCCTCTCCGGCGGGCAGCATCTCGGCCAGGACCGCGCGCAGGCGGGCGGTGATGGCCTGTCCGGTGCGCTGCAGGTTGATCTGACGGCGAAAGCCGGGCTCCAGCTGCGCCCACTGATCGGCGTTGGACGACAGCAGCCGCAGGTCCGCATCGGCGCGGGCAAGGGTGAGGCTGGCGGCCTGACCGATGCTGACGGGACACCCGATGAATGCCTCGATCTCCGGCTGACAGGCCACGGGGGCGGGCAGGCTGGCGGCACGGGCCATGACCGGCTGGCCGGTGCAAATGCGTGTCGCCTCGATCAAAAACACCAGCTCAGTCGCGGCAAAGGTGGCGGGCAGGGGCAGTCCGGGCGCATTGGTGCGCTTGGTGATGTGCAGATCACCTGTCTCGCGCCGGCGCAGGCCCAGATGCAGCGGGCCCGTCAGCGGCTTGAACAGGGCAAGCCGCTCAAGCCCCACACTCACCGTCGGGCTACAGGTAAAGGCGAAAAAGGCCGGGTTGAACGGCCCCCGCGCATAGGCCTGCCCCAGCAGCAACGGCGCATCGGCGCGGTCCGCCTCTGCCAGCATCGCGTTCCAGCCCTCGAAATACTCGGTGGGCGTCACGCCCCGCACTTCGTGCTCGAAAAAGTCGGCGGGCCGCCCCATCCGCTGCAACACCCGCGCGACCGAAATGTCGAGGAACCCGCACAGCTGTTCGACCGTGCGGGCCACCTTGTAGCGGATGTGCTGATCCTTGCCCATGACGCCAATGTGGTCGCGCAACCGCGCCGACGCCAGAGCGGTGGCGCAATCTGTTACGCGCATGGCGCGATTTGCAGGTCAGCGTGCCGCCTTGACCACATTCCCCAGCGTCGTCGCGATTTCGTCGATGGAGCCCATGGCACCCACGCGCTGCAACACCTGTCGACCGGCATAATACTCGATCAGCGGGGCGGTCTGGGCGTGATAGGCCGACAGCCTCGTGGCAACCGCTTCGACCGTGTCATCGGCGCGGCGCTTCATCTCGGTGCTGCCGCACTTGTCGCACACGCCCTCGACGTTCGGGCGTTTGAAGCTGTCGTGATACCCTTCGCCACAATTGCCGCAGGTGTAGCGGCCCGCGATGCGATCGACCATCGCGGCGTCGTCCACCTCGAGGCTGATGGCGGCGTTGATGCGTTGGCCGGTCTCGGCCAGCATCGCATCCAGCGCCTGCGCCTGCACGGTGGTGCGCGGAAAGCCGTCGAGGATCACGCCGCGCGCGCAGTCCGGCTGGCCCAGCCGGTCGCGCAGAATGGCGATGACGATGTCGTCACTCACCAACCCACCGGATTTCATCACCGCATCTGCCGCTTTGCCCGCATCGGTGCCGGCTGTAACGGCGGCGCGCAGCAGGTCGCCGGTGGACAGCTGCACATAGCCAAACCGCCCCTCCAGCATCCGTGCTTGCGTGCCTTTGCCGGCCCCGGGCGGGCCGAGCAGGATCAGAACGGGGCAGGTCGCGACTGCTTTTGCGCCGTCCATCACGCGTCCTGACGGTTCATGCGGTTGTCGATCAGGTCCTCCACCACCGACGGATCGGCGAGGGTCGAGGTATCGCCCAACGCGCCAAAATCATCCTCGGCGATCTTGCGCAGGATGCGCCGCATGATCTTGCCCGACCGCGTTTTGGGCAGGCCCGGTGCCCACTGGATCAGGTCCGGCGAGGCGATGGGCCCGATCTCGGTCCGGACCCATGTGCGCAGCTCCTTGCGCAGCTCTTCGGACGGTTCTTCGCCATTCATCAGGGTGACGTAGCAATAGATGCCTTGCCCCTTAATATCATGCGGATATCCGACGACCGCCGCTTCGGCCACCCGTGCGTGCGCGACCAGCGCGCTTTCGACCTCCGCCGTGCCCATGCGGTGGCCCGACACGTTGATCACATCGTCCACGCGGCCCGTGATCCAGTAATCGCCATCCGCATCCCGTCGACAGCCATCGCCGGTGAAATAGTAGCCCTTGTAGTCCGAGAAATACGTCTTCTCGAACCGCTCATGATCGCCCCAGACGGTGCGCATCTGGCCGGGCCAGCTGTCGGCGATGACCAGCACGCCCTCAACCCCGTCGCCCTCGATGATCTCGCCCGAGGCGGGTTCCAGCACCAGCGGCTTGATGCCAAAGAACGGCTTCATCGCGGCACCGGGCTTGGTGGCATGCGCGCCGGGCAGGGGGGTCATCAGGTGGCCGCCCGTCTCGGTCTGCCACCAGGTGTCGACGATGGGGCAGCGCCCGCCGCCCACCACGTCGTGATACCAGTTCCACGCCTCGGGATTGATCGGCTCGCCCACCGTCCCCAGCAGCCGGAGCGAGGACAGATCCGCCTGGCCCACCGGGTCATTGCCATGCGCCATCAGCGCGCGGATCGCCGTGGGCGCGGTGTAGAATTGCGCCACCTTGTGCTTTTCGCAGACCTGCCAAAACCGCGAGGCATCCGGATAGGTCGGCACCCCCTCGAACATCACCGTGGTGGCCCCATTGGCCAGCGGGCCATAGACGATATAGCTGTGCCCGGTGACCCAGCCCACATCCGCCGTGCACCAATAAACGTCGCCATCGTGGTAATCGAACGTGATCTCATGGGTGAGTGCGGCATAGACCAGATAGCCGCCCGTCGTATGCACCACCCCCTTGGGCTGCCCGGTGGAGCCTGAGGTATAAAGGATGAACAGCGGGTCCTCGGCCCCGACCTCTTCGGGCGGACAGTCGGCCGGGACCTTGGCCGCTTCCTCGTGCAGCCAGTAGTCCATCCCGGCGCGCCAGGCGATCTGCTGGCCGGTGCGCTTGACCACAAGGCACTTGGTCGGGTCGATCACGTTGATCAGCGCCTGGTTCACGTTGTCCTTGAGGTTGGTCACCCGCCCCCCGCGCGGGGCCCCATCGGCGGTGATCACCACCTTGGCGTCGCAGCCCGCCACCCGGGCCGCCAGCGCGTCAGGCGAAAAGCCGGCAAAGACGATGGAATGGATCGCTCCGATGCGCGCGCAGGCCAGCATGGCATAGGCGGCTTCGGGGATCATCGGCATGTAGATCACCACCCGGTCGCCCTTGGACACACCCAGGCCCTTGAGAACATTGGCCATCTTGCAGGTCTCGGCATGCAGCTGGCGGTAGGTGATGTGCTGTGCGGCATCCGCCGGGTCGTCCGGTTCCCAGATGATCGCCGTCTGGTCGCCGCGCGTCTCAAGGTGGCGGTCGATGCAGTTTGCCGCCACATTCAGCGTTCCGTCCGCATACCAGTTGATCGAAACGTCGCCAAAGGCATAGGACACGTCCCGGACCGTGCTGAACGGTTTGATCCAGTCGATGCGCTTGCCATGCTCGGCCCAGAACCCGTCCGGGTCCGCGATGGAAGCGGCGTACATCGCGTCATATCGGGCCGCGTTCACATGGGCCTTGTCGGCAAAGGCGTCACTGGGCGCATAGGTTTTGATGTCGGACATGGGGTTCCTCCGCTGTTCGGTCATGGCGCGTCATTTGATCGGGTCGGCCTGCGACAGGGCGCAGCTGCTGCGCCCGGATCACGACCGGTCCTCCTCCCGATGGGGGGATCATACCCAATGCTGAAAAGAATGGAATAAGGCGCTGGATTATAACGCTTTTGCTGTAAAGCCTTGTCGGGATGCGGCGCGGGGTTGTAAAGTCCGCGCCTGCACCGCCAAATTTGCCAGTAATTCCGATGCTTTGTGTGTCAACGTCGGCCTGCCTCTGCACGCAGCCATGTCCGCGCAGCATCTGCAAAGCGGGCCCCATGTTCTGCGACATTCTGTTTCGCACGCCCCGTTGACGATGGACCGCTCCAGAATCACGGACGCCGCGACCGTTGCGGTCGCCAACCTCCAACCTCACACCGGTCAGCTTAGATCAAGCACTACGTCTCAGCCTCACCGCGACGCTCCCGCAAACCACCGCCAGACGCTCACCGTACTTCAAATAAACGCTATAACCCACTCAACGTAAACGACTACCTACCGACCTGATCCACCCCTTGACGCCAGCCCACCGTCATGTCGAACTCGACCCCAAGACCCCACCGCCGTGCATAAGGACAAAACATGACCCTCCCCACCACGATGAACGCCTTTGTCCTGCACCATCACGGCGGCATGGAGGCGATCCGCTTTCACACCGACTGGCCCGTGCCCGAGATGGGCGCAGATGACGTGCTGATCCGGGTGGGGGCCTGCGGGCTCAACAACACCGACGTCAACACCCGTTCAGGCTGGTATTCCAAAGCCGTGACAGACGCGACCACCGGCGTCGGCTACGACACGGTCGATACCGAGGATCCGTCCTGGGGTGGTGCGCCGATCACCTTTCCCCGCATCCAGGGCGCTGACGCGGTGGGCGAGGTGGTCGCCACGGGCGCCAATGCCGACGCCGCCCTGATCGGACGCCGGGTGATGCTGGACTGCTGGCAACGTGACTGGTCCGACCCCGCCAACCGCGACAAGACCGGCTATTTCGGCAGCGAACGCGATGGCGGCTTTGCCCAGTACACCACGGCGGACCGGCGCAACGTCGCCCCCGTCCAATCCCACCTGAGCGATGCGGAACTGGCCACGTTCTCCTGCTCCTACACCACCGCCGAGGGGATGCTGAACCGCGCGCAGGTCGGCGCGGAGGATGCGGTGCTGGTCACCGGCGCGTCGGGCGGTGTTGGCTCCGCCCTGATCCAGCTGGCCAAACGGCGCGGTGCAACGGTCGTGGGCCTGGCTTCCGAGGCCAAGCATGCCCAGATGACCACCCTGGGCGCGGACGCGCTGCTGCCGCGCGCGCCGGATCATCTGGGCAAGGCGCTCAAGGCCGCCATCGGTCGCGACACCGTGACGGTCGTGGCCGACATTGTCGGCGGCCCGGCCTTTGGCACCGTCATCGACGTGCTGGCACGCGGCGGGCGCTACACCTGCTCGGGCGCCATCGCCGGCCCGCTGGTCGAACTTGACTTGCGCACGTTCTACCTGCGCGACCTGACCTTCACCGGCTCCACCGTGGTGCCGCCCCACGTCTTCCACGATCTGGTCCGCTATATCGAGGCCGGTGAAATCCGCCCGCTGCTGGCCGCCACCTATCCGCTGTCGCAGCTCAAAGACGCGCAACAGGCCTTCATCGACAAGGCTCATGTCGGCAACATCGCTGTGCTCCCCTGAAACACGGCCCCGATCCTTCATCTCGCCCGAAAAACTCCCGCCGGAGGCTCCCGACGCCCGCCACCAGCCCGGCGGTCCATTGTCCGCGCAACACGAAGCCCCGCCAAACCGCCCCTTGGCAGTCCGCGCGCCCCGCGCTACCTTGTCGCACAAGCGGGCGGAAAACGCCTGCATTTAGGGAGAAACATCAATGAATACATATGCTGTCGGCGCCGTTGTTGGCGCCATTTCGTGCACCTTCGCGCTCGAGGCTGCGGCCACAGAATGGAACGTCTCCGTCTGGGGCAAGCGCCGCGCCTTCACTGAACATGTCGAAAAGCTGGCCGAACTGGTCAGCGAAAAGACAAACGGCGAATTCACCATGAATGTCAGCTATGGCGGCCTGTCGAAAAACCGCGAGAACCTGGACGGCATCTCCATCGGCGCGTTCGAGATGGCGCAGTTCTGCGCAGGCTACCACCGCGACAAGAACCGTGTGATCACCGTGCTGGAACTGCCCTTCCTCGGGGTCGAGAACCTCGAACAGGAGGTCGCCGTGTCCGCGGCCGTCTATGCACACCCCGCCGCCACCGACGAGATGGCGCAGTGGAACGCCAAGCTGCTGATGACCTCGCCCATGCCGCAATACAATCTCGTGGGCACCGGTGATCCCAAGACCTCGCTCTCCGATTTCGAGGGCATGCGCGTCCGTGCGACCGGTGGGATCGGCAACGCCTTCGCCGCTGTCGGCGGTGTGCCCACCTCCGTCACCGCGACCGAGGCCTATCAGGCCATGGAATCGGGTGTGGTGGACACCGTCGCATTTGCCCAGCATGCGCACCTGTCCTTCGGCACGATCAACCAGGCCGAGTGGTGGACCGCCAACCTCAACCCCGGCACCGTCAACTGCCCCGTGGTGGTAAACATCGACGCCTACGATGCGCTGTCGGATGAGCACAAGGCGGCTCTCGACAGCTCCGTCTCCGAGGCGCTGGACCACTACCTGGCCAACTACGCCGAACTGCTGCAGCGCTGGGACAGCGTGCTGGAAGAGAAAGGCGTCCAGAAGGTCGAGATCGACGATAGCGTGATCGCGGAATTCCGCGCCGCAGCTGCCGACCCGATCCGCGACCAGTGGATCGCCGACATGGAAGCACAGGGCCTGCCGGGTCAAGAGCTCTATGATCTGGTGGTCAAGACGCTGGCCGACGCCAAGGGTGGCAGCTGATCAATGACGCGGGGATGGGCAGATTGCCCATCCTACGCCTCTGATCGGGCGACCGCGTCCCGTGGGCAATCTGCGCACCGAACGTCCAACACCCAAGGTCGGACCAAAACGTAGGGTGGGCAATTTGCCCACCCCACCCCACCACACCAACAAAATCCACAAGGGGCAGTCATGGCAGGTGCAGCCACCGTATTGGAGGATTCCAGCCTCCTCAGCCGGCTCGACCGGGCGCTCCTGCCCATCGAACGCTTCATGGCGCTGCTCAGCGGCTTTGCCGCCTTTTCGCTCATGTTCCTGGCGGTCTATTCCGTCGGCGGGCGGGAATTCTTCGAAGCCCCGCTGCTCGGCTATGTCGACCTGATCGAGATGCTGATGCCGCTGATCGCGATCATGGGCGTGTCCTTTGTCCAGCGCAACGGCGGCCATATCCGCATGGACATCATCGTTGGCGCGATGCGCGGGCGGCTCTTGTGGCTGGTCGAACTGATCATGGTCCTGCTGATCCTGTTCCTGATCACCTTTCTGGTCTGGGGCGCGTGGGCGCATTTCGACCGGTCCTTTGACTGCGCGCGCCCCTTCTGCTCGCGCGACAGTTCCATCGACATCAGCCTGCCCATCTGGCCCTCCAAGCTGATCGTGCCGGTCGCCTTTGCCGTGCTGGCCGCCCGGTTGATCCTGCAGGCGGTGGGCTATGCCCGCGCCTCCTGGCTGGGGCTCGAAAACCCCGTGGCCGTCCCGATGATCCAGAGTGTGGCCGAACAGGCCCGCGCCGAGGCCGAAGTACTGGACGGAGCAGAATAATGGACCCCATCACAATCGGCCTGTGGACAACCGGCGGCATGCTGGGTCTCGTCTTTCTTGGCATGCGCGTGGCCTTTGCGGCCGGGCTTGCGGGGTTCATCGGCCTCGTCTGGCTGCGCTGGAACGGGTTTGACTATGACCCCGCCCGCCTCGGCAAGGCAGTCGAGATCAGCGCCAAGGTGGCCGGGCAGGTGCCGCATTCCAAGGTGTCCGCCCACGCGCTCAGCCTGATCCCCACCTTCATCCTGATCGGATACCTCGCCTACTACGCCAAGCTCACGACCGCCCTCTTCGAGGCTGCGAAAAAGTGGATCGCATGGGTGCCGGGAGGCCTCGCCGTCTCTACCGTCTTCGCCACCGCCGGCTTTGCCGCGGTGTCCGGCGCATCCGTCGCCACCGCGGCGGTGTTTGCGCGCATCGCCATCCCCGAGATGCTCAAGATCGGCTACAACAAGCAATTCGCGGCTGGCGTCGTCGCCGCGGGCGGCACGCTGGCGTCGCTGATCCCGCCCTCGGCCATCCTGGTGATCTACGCCATCATCGTCGAACAGGACGTGGGCAAGCTGCTGCTGGCGGGCTTCATCCCCGGCATGTTTTCGGCCTTTGTCTACGCCGCGCTCATCATCGGACTGGCGCTGACGTTCAAGAATATCGGCCCGCCGGTGGGTGGCTTCACTTGGGGTGAGCGGTTCGTGGCGCTGTTGCCCGCGCTGCCCATCGTTGCGGTGGTCGTGATCATCATCTTCTTTGTCTACAACCCCTTTGGCGACGCCTGGGGCACACCGACCGAAGGCGGTGCCGTGGGTGCGTTCATCGTCTTCGTCATGGCGCTGGCGCGGGGCATGCGGTGGGCCGCGCTCAAGGACGCGCTGATCGAGACGGCCAAGCTGACGGTGATGATCTTCACCATCATCTGGGGCGTGCTGATCTATGTGCGGTTCCTGGGCTTTGCCGACCTGCCGGGCGCGTTCTCGGACTGGATCACATCGCTGACCGTCTCGCCCATGCTGATCCTCGTGTGCATCCTGCTGGCCTATGCCGTGCTGGGCATGTTCATGGACGCCATCGGCATGCTGCTGCTCACCTTGCCCGTCGTCTACCCGGCGGTCATGGCCCTGAACGGGGGCGAGTTCGTGAGCGCCGAAGACAGCACATTCGGCATGTCCGGGCCGATGTGCGCGATCTGGTTCGGGATATTGGTGGTCAAGATGGCGGAGTTCTGTCTGATCACGCCGCCCATCGGCCTGAACTGTTTCGTGGTGGCGGGCGTGCGTGATGACCTCAGCGTGCAGGATGTGTTCAAGGGCGTCACGCCCTTCTTCATCGCCGACGGCATCACCATCGCCCTGCTGGTGGCCTTCCCCGCGATTGTCCTGTGGCTCCCGTCACTGGCCTGATCTTTCATCTCGCCGGCTAAACTCCGGGGGGCGGCGCAGCCGGGGGGCAGGCCCCCCTCCGCACTTAGCCCAAGTCTCCAACGTCAAAGGCAACGCGAAACCCGGTATGCGACGTGGTGCTGTCGGGCGTGTTAAAGCTGCGCGCCGCGATGCGGTACCGGTAACAATAGCTCTTGTGGCACAGGAACGACCCGCCCTTGACGGTGTAGCTCGGGGTGGCCTGCGCCTCTGATCGTGCCGCCCGTGCGGCCTTTTTCAGGGACCGCACGCGGTACCGGTCCGCGGTCCATTCCCAGGTGTTGCCGCACATGTTGAAAAGGCCGTAGCCGTTGGGCGTGTAGCTTTGCACCGGCGCGGTGCCTGTGTACCCGTCCGCGCCCGTGTCGACATGCGGAAACGTGCCCTGCCAGATGTTGCAGGGCTGAAAGCCCGTGTCGTCCGGCTCCGCGTCGCCCCAGGGAAAGCGGGCCTTGTCCTGCCCGCCAAGTGCGGCGAACTCCCATTCGGCTTCCGTCGGCAGCCGCCCTCCGGCCCACGCGGCATAGGCGCTGGCGTCGCGGTGCGAGACATGTACGACCGGGTGATCGGCGATACCCTCCCAGCCGGACCCGGCGCCTTGCGGTGCAAACCACGCCGCACCATCCACCTTGCGCCACCATTCGAGGCCGGGCAGGGGCGCGTGCGCCTCCGGCGCGTCGAGCAACCCCATGAACACGTAGGTCCAGCCGAACTGCTCGGCTTCGGTCACATAGCCCGTGGCCGCCACGAAGGCGGCGAATTCGGCGTTGGTCACAGCGGTCGCTGCGATGTCAAAGGGTTTGACGCGCACGCGTCGCGGTGGGCCTTCGCCGTCTTCGGGCAGAACGATGTCGCGGGTGCCCATCTCGAACCGGCCACCGCGCAGGGACACGCGGCTGTCGCACCTGACGGTACCGTCCGGCTCCGGCGCGGGTGGCACTGCGCCACCCAGTCCCCGAGACGGGCAGCAACTCATGCAGCGCCCATGTGGCGCAGCACGGCGCGGGTCACCGCGACAGTGCCCATGTCGCCGCCGAATTCCATCGGGCGCAGATCGTCGGCGTCAAACCCCGCCGCGACGGCACCCTCGATGGCCAGGCCCGCCGCCTCGAACCGCGGATCGTCGGCCTTGTCCGCAAGGTAGTCCAGCATCAGCGCCGCCGACAGGATCGCCGCCAGCGGGTTCGCCTTGTCCTGCCCCATGATGTCGGGCGCAGAGCCATGGGCGGGCTGAAACAGGCCGATCTCGTCGCCGATCTCGGCGCAGGCGGCCATGCCCATGCCGCCTACCAGACCGCCCGCCAGATCGCTCAGGATGTCGCCGAACATGTTCTCCATCACCATCACATCATAGTCCCATGGCGCGCGGATCAGGTTCAGCGCCTGCGCGTCTACATATGCGTAGTCGCGCGGGGCGTCCGGAAAGCCCGCCGCGACCTCGTCGAATATCTTGCGGAAAAACGCCATCGAGGCAAAGACATTGGCCTTGTCCACACAGGTCACCCGCCCCGCATGTCCCCGGGCACGCCGCCGTTCGGCGAGGCGAAAAGCAAAGCGGTGCAGCTTTTCGGTCGTGGCACGGGTGATGCGCAGCGTGTCCTGCACTTCGGTGTCGCCGATGATCCTGGCGCGCCCATGGACGGCGGCAGAATAGAACAGCCCTTCGGTCGACTCGCGCAGGATCACCATGTCGATGCCCGCGGCACGCGGGTCGGCGAGGCGTTGCGGCGCGTTGGGATAGGCCTTGACCGGGCGCACCCCGGCATAAAGACCATAGCGGTCGCGCAGGCGCAGATGCGGGCTGATCTCCGTCCCGTCGTCATAGCGCACCGACGGCAGGCCAATCGCGCCCAGAAATATCGCGTCGGCCTGACCTGCGCGTGCCTCGCCATCCGCCTCGATGTCGGCCCCTGTGTCGGCGTAATACTGGGCCCCGGCGGCAATCTCCGTCACGGCAAAGCCGCAGCCCTGGGCGGCGCACGCGGCCTCTGCCACGGCAATGGCGGCCTCGGCGACATCCACGCCGATCCCGTCGCCCTTGATCAGCGCGACCTCCACATCCTTGCCCATAGCGGCCTCCCCCCAGAAACTTGAGTATTCGAGTATTCGACAAATGCACGATTTTTTGCAAAGTATCAATTTTTTGCGCTAGCAATGATCGGGAGGGAGACGCGCATATGCAGTGGACAGTTCATGCGGTGAAATATGCCGAACGCAACGCGCGGACGCGGGCCGACAGCTTTGTCTTTGATGATCATGCGGCGGCTCCGCATGGGATGGACTATTTCGTCTGGCTTCTGGAAGGTGACGGGCGGCGGATTGTGGTCGATACCGGCTATGACATGGCGGAGGCGGCGCGCCGCGACCGGCCCATTCTGCGCGACCCTGTGGCAGCGCTTGGTGCGCTTGGCGTGACGGCAGAGACGGTCGATACGGTCATCATCACACACCTGCATTACGACCACGCGGGCGGGCTCGACCGCTACCCGGCGGCCACGTTCCACCTGCAAGCAGCCGAGATGGCTTATGCCACCGGCCCCTGCATGTGCCACGGGGTGCTGCAGATGCCGTTCACCGCCGATCATGTCTGCGAGATGGTGCGCCATGTCTATTCGGGCCGCGTAGTGTTCCACGATGGCAGCGGTGAGGTGGCGCCGGGCGTGCGAGTGCACTGTGTGGGCGGGCATTCGCGGGGGCTGCAGGTGGTGGAGGTCGACACGGCCCACGGGCCGTTGTGCCTCGCGTCGGACGCGTCGCATTACTACGAGAATTTTCTGGCGGCCAAGCCCGTTCCCATCGTGGTGGACATGCAGCCGATGCTGGACGGGTTCGGCACGATCCAGCGTCTGGGCGGGGAGGCGAGCCGGGTGATCCCGGGGCACGATCCGCTGGTCACGACGCTGTTTCCGGCGCACGAAACCGTGCCCTTTGCCTGGCGGCTGGATGTGGGGCCGTCGCGGGCGGTGTCGCTGGATATGCTCTAACCCGGATTGTAGACGCGGTTCGCTTCGGGGTCCGTTTTCTCATAGGGCAGCGCGTCCAACGCGTCCCACGCGGCTTGGGGGATGTCCGCCTGGGCCCATGCGATGCTCTGTGCCACCCGTTCGGGCTTGCTGACCCCCACGAGGGTCGAGGTGATGCGCGGATCACGCATGGAGAACTGCAACGCCACAGCGCCGGGGGCGAGCCCGTGTTCGGCGCACACAGCCTCGATCGCGCGGACAGGGGCGAGGGCGTCGTCGCTGGCAGGCTGGTAGGTGATGCGCGGCATCTCGGCGCTGCCCTTGGCCAGCACGCCGCCCGCATAGGGCGCTGCGTTGATGATGGCAATGCCGCGGGCGTGTGCGGCGTCAAACATCGCGTCGGCAGAGCGGTTGAGCAGGGTGTAGCGGTTGTGACTGATCAGCGCGTCGAACGGGTAGCCGGCGAGGATGGGCTGCATGACATCGAGCCGGCCCATGGCGAGGCCGACAGCCTGACACATGCCCTCATCTTTCAATTGAAAGAGCGTGTCTATCGCACCGTTTTCACGGGTAATTTCGTCCAGATCACGCGCATGTTCAGGGTCGTGCAGGTGCAGCAGCGGGACCGAGCTGACGCCCAACCGCTCCAGACTTTCCTCTAGTGACTGGCGCACGCGGGCGGCGTCGAAACGGCCTGTGTCCATGTCGCGGTCGAGTTTCGTGGCGAGCACGAAGCCGTCGGGTAGGCTGCGGCGGCGCAGCACGTCGCCAATGCGCGCCTCGGACCGGCCAAAGCCGTAATTGTTGGACGTATCCAACATATTGCACGGACCGTCCAGTATAGCGTCGACAGTGGCATGAGCCCGATCCGCATCCACTATATAGCCATAGGTATCCGGCATATCGCCCAGACCCGCCGCGCCAAAGCTCAGAGGGGTCAGCGCCAGCCCGGTGTCACCAACCGCGCGCCGCTCCATCAGATGGAGCCCGCATCGACCATGAAGTTGCTGGCCGTACACATCGCCGCATCGTCTGAGGCGAGGAATACGATCATGCGCACCACGTAGACGGGGTCGATCAGGTCGGGCAGGCATTGCCGGTCGCGATGCTTTTCCAGCGCCTCCGGCGTCGCCCACAGCTCCTTTTGGCGGTCGGTCATGATCCAGCCGGGCACGACGGTGTTCACCCGAATGCGGTGATCGCCCAGATCGCGCGCCATGGTGCGGGTCAGCCCGTGCACGGCGGATTTGGCGGTCGCATAAGCCGGAAAGCCGCCGCCCGCCTCCCACCACGAGTTGGAGCCGACATTGACGATGGCGCCTGACCCGGCCTCGATCATGTCGGGGGCGACGGCCTGAATGGCAAAGAACATGTGGCGCAGGTTCGTCGCCATTCGCTCGTCCCAGTATTCGGGTGTGACGTCGCGCCAGTCGTGGCGGTCATCGCGCGCGGCGTTGTTGACCAGCACTTGCGCCGGGCCCAGCCGGGATTTCAGCGCGGCGACCGCCTTTTTCAGCGCGTCGATGTCGCGCAGATCGCAGACCTCGTAATCGACGATGCCGTCGGTGTCGGCCTTCATGGCGGCGCTGGCCTCGGGGTTGAAATCCAGAAACCCGACCTTGGCCCCCTGAGCGGCAAAGGCGCGCACGGTGTCGGCGCCGATGCCCGACGCCCCTCCGGAGACGAGGACGGTTTTCCCGGTGAGCGAGGGGTAGGTGGCGAAAGTCATCTGGTGTCTTCTCCTTGGGTCAGAGCGTGAAGGCGGTGCGGAACGCGTCCAGCGCGGTATCGGCATCGCGCGATGCGTAGGCTTCGAGGGTGATGGGGCCGGTATAGCCCATGTCGTGCAGGGCGCGGGCGACGGCTGGGTAGTTGACCTCGCCGGTGCCGGGCTCGAACCGGCCGGGATTGTCGGCGACCTGCACCTCGCCGATCCACGGGCGGCAAGCCTCGCACCAGCGGATCAGGTCCCCTTCGCCGATTTGGGTGTGGTACAGGTCGAGGGTGATGCGCAGTTGCGGGCGGTCGATGTCCGACACCAGCGCCAGCACATCCGCGGTGGTGTTGAAGGGGCAGCCGGGATGGTCGCGCAGGTTGAGGTTTTCGAGGGCGAAGGTCACGCCATGGTCTTCGGCCAGATCGCAAAGCCGGTGCAGGGTGTCACGCGCCTTGAGCCACATGGGCCCGGTTACGACCTCGTGCTGGCGGATGGGAATGCCGCCCGCGCCGAGGCCGGTGCCGTGCAGGTTCAGCCGGTCGACGCCCAGCCGTTTGCCGACCTCGATGGTTTCGCGGGCCGACGCCAGCAGCATGTCGGCCCCGTCATCATCCGCCAGCCGCCCCTGCAGGTAGCCGTTCATGATGGTGAAATCGGCACCCGTCCGTTCCAACGCGTCGAAATCCCAGTCGGGCCAGTTCCACAGACCCACGCCAAAGCCCATCTCGGTCAGCCGCGCCACGCGCCAGGCCAGCGGCCTGTCGGGCCACAGCATCTCGGCGCAGACAGCGAGGGGGAAACTCACCCGTCACGCTCCAGGATCCATGCGACTTCCGGAGCCGGGACAAAGCGCCAGTTGCGGCGCGGCCCCGCCATGACGTTGAGGTAATAGAGGTCGAACCCGTAAGGCGCGCCGCAGGGGTGGTGCCCGCGCGGAACGCAGACGACGTCGCCGTCGGACACGGCCATGGTTTCGTCCAACTGGCGGTCGTCGGTGTACACGCGCTGCACGGCAAAGCCGTCGGCGGGGTCGATCCGGTGGTAGTATGTCTCTTCGAGGTAGGTGATGCGGGGAAAGTCATCCTCGTCATGGCGGTGGCTGGGGTAGGAGGACCAGTTGCCTGCGGGGGTAAAGACCTCGGTGACCAGCAGGCTATCGGCGTAATCCTCCGCCTCCATGGCGATGTTGTTGATGTAACGCGTGTTCGTGCCGGTGCCGCGTTGCGTCAGGGTGATGCCGTCCGGGCCGATGCGGCGGGCCGGGTGGCCGCCGTGGCCCGGGGCGGAGCATACGGCGATGATGCAGTCGGTGGTGGCTGTCGCCTCCCATTCGGTGCCGTCGGGCAGGTAGAGGCAGTGGGGCGGTGTTTTCTCGAACACGGTCATGCGTTCGCCCAATTCGCCCCAGTCCTGGTCCGCACCTTTGACCTGCGCCTTGCCCTCGACCATGACCAGGATCACCTCGCGGTTGCTGGTCGCCTCTGACGCCGTGTCGCCCGCCTTGAGGTGCCACAGGTCAAAGCCGACATAGCGCCAGCCGGCGCTTTCGGGCGTGATCTGGTGGACCTTGCCCCGCGTGCCAAAGGGCTTTTTCAACAGCTCAGGCATCGTCGCCTCCGTAATTTTCGGGATCGAACAGAATGAAGAATTCCAGAATGCATATCGCGGCGAGGATGGCAAAGAAGCTGGCCCAGCCGGTGTTGCCCAGCCACAGTTCGAACCCGCCCCAGAGCGTGATCGCCAGCACCGTCACCACCCGCCGCCAGAGCGGCAGGAAGAACGGGTGCTGGAGGCCGAGTTTTTTGAACATTACTGTACCGTGAGGCCGACTTCCTGACAGTGGCCGATGATCGTCTCGAACCCTTTCTTGGAGTATTCATAGGGTGGGGCCTTGGCCGGGTCCTGTTCGGCCTCGACCACGATCCAGCCGTCATAGTCGAGTGATTTCAGCGCTTTGCTGACGGCGCCGAAGTCGATGCAGCCATCGCCGGGCACGGTGAAAGCACCCGCGATCACCGCGTCGAGGAAGGAGCGGTCGTTGGCCCGCACGTCCTTGACCACCTCGGGGCGGATGTCCTTGTAGTGCACGTGGTGGATGCGGTCGCCCCAGCGGTCCATCGTCGCCATGACATCGCCACCACCAAAGAGCAGGTGGCCGGTGTCAAAGCACAAATGCAGCGCGTCGCCGGAGCCGTCCATGAGCGCGTCCACATCCGCCTCCGCCTCCACGATCGAGCCCATGTGGTGGTGGTAGGCCATGGGCATGCCCTGATCGGCAGACCATTTGGCAACCTCGGTCAGTTTCCTGCCGTAGGCCTGCATGTCATCGCGGCTGAGCGTGGGGCGTTTGTTCACCGGTGTGCCGATGTCGCCCTGGATGGTGTTGGAGCATTCGGCGTAGACGATGCAGGGGGCGTTCAGGTCGACAAACTGTTTGACCTGTGCGGCGATGGCCTCGCATTCCTCCTTGGCGGAGTTGTTGAGCAGGTTGCCGGAGCACCAGCCGCCACAGAGCGCGAGGTCGGCCTTGTCGAGATAGGCGCGCAGCCCTTCGGTATCGCGCGGCATGCGCTGCCCGCGTTCGACACCGGTATAGCCGATCTCGAGGCTTTCCCGCAGCGCCTGTTCCATGGTGTATTCCTTGGTCAGGTCCGGCAAATCGTCGTTTTGCCACGCGATGGGGGAGATGCCGATGCGGACGCTCATCGTTCGTTTCTTTCCTTGATGGCGGCCTCGTAGGCGGCGCGTTTTTCCTGCACTTGCGGGCGTGTGCTGACCTCGGGCACGGCGACTTCCCACCATGTGCCGCCATGTTCGGTGCTGGGGTAGGGGTCGGTGTCGATGACGACGACAAAGGGGCCACGGATGTCGTGGCGTTTGGCCAGCGCCTCTTCCAATTCCGCGATGCTGGAGACCTTGAGGGACTTGGCCCCCATCGCTTCGGCATGTTTGGCAAAGTCGATCTGCGATGGGTTTTCGTGCACGGCGTGGTCCAGCAGGTTGTTGAACTCTTCGCCCCCGGTGCCCATTTGCAGCCGGTTGATGCAGCCAAAGCCGCGGTTGTCGGTGATGACGACGGTAAAGTCGATGCCCATCATGGCGGCGGTCGCCATTTCCGAGTTGGCCATCATGTAGGTGCCGTCGCCGGTAAAGCAGATCACATCGCGGTCCGGGTCGGCCATCTTGATGCCCATGGCGCCTGCGATCTCGTAGCCCATACAGGAAAACCCGTATTCCATGTGGTAAGACATCGGTGTGCCTGCCTTCCACAGCTTGTGCAGCTCGCCCGGCATGGTGCCTGCGGCGCACATGGCGACGGTGTTGTCGCGTGCGCTGCGCTGGACCGCGCCGATGACTTGCATGTCGGTGGGGAGTGCGTTGCCGTCCGGTGCGTTGGTCAGCGCGTCGACCTTTTTGAACCAGTCGGCCTTGGCTGCCGGGGCAGGCGCGTCTGCAGCGTGATCGCCCAGGGCGGCGGTCAGGTCCTGCAGGCCCACGCGGGCGTCGGCCATGAGCGGTATGGCTCCGTGCTTGTCGGCGTCGTAGGCCTGTACGTTGAGGCCAATGGTCGTGCGCTCGGGGTTGGCGAAAAGGCCCCATGAGCCGGTGGTGAAGTCCTGCAGCCGCGTGCCCACGGCCAGGATCACATCGGCTTCGGCACAGCGGTCATTGGCGGGCGCGCCGCCGGTCACACCGATGGGGCCAAGGTTGAGCGGATGATCCCAGGGCAGGGCGGATTTGCCCGCCTGCGTCTCCGCCACGGGGATGTTGTGCGCGCTGGCAAAGGCTTGCAGTTGTGCGGCGGCATCGGAGTAGTGGACGCCACCGCCTGCCACGATCACAGGCGTCTTCGCCGCCTTCAGCACGGCGGCGGCGCGGGCCAGCTCGCCTGCATCGGGGCGCACGCGACGCTGGTACCAGACTGTCGGTTCAAAGAAGGTTTCGGGATAGTCATAGGCCATCGCTTGCGTGTCCTGACAAAACGCCAGCGTGACGGGTCCGCACATGGCTGGGTCGGTCATGGTGCGCAAGGCCCGGGGCAGGGCTGTCAGTAGGTGTTCGGGGCGCGAGATGCGGTCGAAATAGCGGGACACGGGGCGGAAGCAGTCATTGGCGCTGACTGTGCCGTCGGAAAAATCCTCGATCTGTTGCAGCACCGGGTCGGGGCCACGGGTGGCAAACACATCGCCGGGGATCAGCAGAACGGGCAGGCGGTTGGCGTGGGCCAGCGCCGCGGCCGTCACCATGTTGGTCGCACCGGGGCCAATCGACGACGTTACGGCCATCGCGCGACGCCGCCCCGACTGTTTGGCATAGGCAATCGCTGCGTGGGCCATGGTCTGTTCGTTGTGGCCGCGCCATGTGGGGAACCGGTCTTTGGCCCCATGCAGCGCCTCGCCCAGACCGGCGACGTTGCCGTGGCCAAAAATGGCCCAGATGCCCGCGAGGAACCGCTCCCCGTCTTCGTTCATCTGTGCTTCGAGATAACGCACGAGCGCTTGTGCTGCGGTCAGTCGAACAGTGCTCATGATCGCATCCTTTCCACGAGTGAGCAGGGGCCGCACGGCTTGCGTGGGCTGGCAACGGGGACCCGGAGCGTTGGCTCCGGTTATTGGCAGGGTGCGGGCCGGGCGACCCCGAAGCGTCGGTGCCCGCGTGCCGCGTGTGGTGATCGGTGCCCCGGAGTGGGGGCACCTGTCGTTGGTTCAGCCGATCTCGGCCAGTTCCTGTTCGAGATCGCCCATTTCGGCACCACCTGACATCAGACGGCGCATTTCGTGATCCGTGATCTCTTCGGAGGTGCCTGCGCCGATGACCTTGCCAAGCGCAAGGAAGCTGAAGCGGTCGCCCACGAGACGCGAGTGAATCTCGTTGTGGGTGATGAAGATGATGGCGATGTCGCCGCGTTTGCGCACCCGTTTGATGGTCTTGAGAACGCCCATCTGCTGTTTCTGACCCAGCGCCGATGTCGGCTCGTCCAGGATCAGCACCTTGGCGCCAAAGTGGATGGCGCGCGCGATGGCCAATGTCTGGCGTTGACCACCCGACATGGTGCCCACGGCCTGCGTCGGGTCGGAAAAGTCGATCCCGATTTTCAGCATTTCGTCGTGGGCGATCTGGTTCATCTTGTCGAGGTCGAGCTGGCCGAACCCTCTCTTCAGCTCGCGCCCCATGAAGAAGTTGCGCGTCACGCTCATCAGCTGGTTGAGGGCGAGGTCCTGATACACCGTCCCGATCCCGGCGGCAGAAGCATCGCGGGGGGACCGGAACTGCACCGGCTTGCCCTCGATATAGATCTGGCCTTCGGTGGGTTGGTGCACGCCTGCGAGCGTCTTGATGAGGGTGGATTTGCCCGCACCGTTGTCGCCCAGCAGCGCGTGTACTTCGCCCGGATAGACGGCCAGATCGACACCGCCCAGAGCGGTGAAGGGCCCAAAGCGTTTGACCAGTCCTTCGACGCGGAGATATGGCTCGGCCATTTTAAATTCCCCCTGTGATGCGTTTGCGGATGCGTTCGTTGGCGAACACGGCGGCCAACAGGATCGCGCCCAGGAACACCCGGAACCACGCCCCGTCGATGGCGGGGATAAAGAACACCGCGTTGGCCACGAGGCCCACGGTGATCGCCCCGAACACGACGCCCAGTACGGTGCCGAAGCCGCCTGTCATGAGCGTGCCGCCCACAACCGCGATGGCGATGGCGAACAGCTCCATCAGGTTGCCCTTGGCCGCGTCGGATGTGTTGTTTTCGAACACCTGGCAGGCGGCAAAGATGGTGGCGCAAAAGGCGGTGAACATGAACAGGCCGATCTTGACCTTGTTCGTGGGCACACCGTTGGCGCGGGCCGCATCGCGGTTGTCGCCGGTGGCGTAGATCCAGTTGCCCAGCTGCGTGCGGCTGAGGATGAAATAGGCCGCGAGTGCGATCAGGATGAACCACAAAAAGCGTGCATCGAACCCTTCGACCCATTGCGTGCCGCGGCGGTTGATGTTGCCGCCCAGCGTGAACCACTGGTCCGTCCGGTCAACGCCCATGTCGACAAAGCGCATGCCTATCCAGAACCATGCGTCGTAAAACCAGCCGAACACTTCGCCGCCAAACACCCAGGCGACCCAGCTTTCTTCCTTGAAGTCGGGCAGGCCGGAAACTTGCGTGGATTGGTTGATCAGGCGGAACGACACTTCGGTCACGCCGCGCATGAAGAACAGAAAGGCCAGCGTCACGATAAAGGATGACAGGCCGGATCGGACCACGATGGTGCCGATGGCCCAGCCCAGCGTCAGCGTCATGGCCAGTGTGATCAGCAGGGCGGTGAGCGGTGTCGCCTCGCCCAGACCAAAGGGCAGGCCCCACTTCAGCATGATCGCCATGGACATGCCGGCAAAGCCGATCATGGACCCGATGGACAGGTCAAATTCGCCCGCGATCATCAGCAGGGCCGCGCCGATGGCGATGATGCCGTATTGCGCGATGATCTGTACGTTGTTCTTGAGGCCAAGCGCGTTGAACGCCTTGCCGTTCGATGCCCAGGCCAGCACCACGATGATCACGATCATCACGATGAATGAGCCAATCTCGGGCCGCCGGATTGTCCGTTGCAGCCAAGTTTCCTGCGCCAGTCTGTCAGCTTCGCTGAGATCGGCCATGGTTCCCCCCCAAGTCGTTTTTGAATATGCCGGCTAAGGTCACAGGCGGGCGCGAGGCCCGCCTGTGATATGCGTCAGGTCGATGGACCGATTACCGGTCGATGCCTGCCAGTTCTTTGACGGCGGCTGCGTTCGACTTGTCCACGAAACCGGGGCCCGAGGCGATGTTGTTGCCGGGCAGCAGGCCTGCGTGGTTGTTGTAGAGGTGCAGCACGATCACCGGCATGTAGCCTTGCAGACGCTGTTGCTGGTCGATGGTGAAGGCGGCGCGGCCGTCTTCGATCATGTCCATCACACCGGGCGACAGGTCAAAGCATGCCAGGTGCACGTCGGCACCCACCGCTTCGATCGCCTTGGTCGCGGCTTCGCAGACGTGCGGGCCGACAGCCAGAACGCCGTCAATGCTTTCGTCCGCTTCGAGGGCGGCAGCGGTCCGGGTTTCGATCTGGGCCGGGTCGTTCGACACGTCGATCTGGTTCAGGTCCGCGCCCATGGCGTCAAAATAGCCCGTGCAACGATCCACGAGGGCGGTGTTGAACGCCTCCTGGTTCAGGCACAGGCCTTTGGTCACGCCTTCGGCCATGGCACGCGTGCCGGCGGCAAAGCCCGCGTCACGCTCGGGCTGACCCACGTGCATCAGGGCACCCAGCTCCTTGGACGATTCGAGGCCGGAGTTCATGGTCACGACCGGGATACCGTCCGCCACAGCGGACTTGATGGCCGGGCCAAGCGCGTCGGCGTCAGGCAGCGACACGATGATGCCATCGGGCTCGGAGGCCGCGGCAGCTTCGATCAGGGCCGCCATGGCCGCCATGTCACCGGAGACGTCAAAGTTGTACTCGATCGTGGCACCAACGGCGGCAGCGGCGTCACGGCCACCTTTTTCGACCACGGGCCAGAACGGGTCGGTGCCCTGGGTGTGCGTGATCATGACGTAACGCTCACCGTGACCGTCGGCATATGCCGGGGCGGCGAGTGCGGTTGCAGCGCAGAGTGCTGCGAAAACCGTCTTTTTCATCGATGTTCCTCCCTATGAACATTCAATTTTCATTCGGGACCCCTTTGGTCCCCGTTATCCGGCTTGAGCCGAATTCCCTATGTTCCGGATTTTGCTCCGGACATGTTCTTTGTTAGCGCGCATCTCACAGCCATTTTCATGTGACTTCAACAAGTTTTACGGGCTTTTTGTCCTTGACTGACATCGTGGCGGCCTCGGCCATGGTCAGCGCCTGCACACCGTCGGCCAGTGTGACGGGCATGGGTGTTCCGTTTTCGACCGCGTCGACAAAGGCCGCCCATTCCGCCTCGTAGGCGGGCATGTAGCGTTCGAGGAAAAAATGCTGGGGCTTGGCGCCGGTCACGCCTGCGCTGGTCGATTTGACCACGAGATTTTCCAGCATGTTCTGGGCCTGCAACAATCCGTCGGACCCCAACAGTTCGATCCGTTGGTCATAGCCGTAAGCGGCGCGGCGCGAGTTCTTGATTACCGCGATTCGCCCGTCAGGGTAGGTGAGCGTCACGGCGGCGGTGTCCACGTCGCCTACGGCACCGATCTGCGGGTCAACGATGGAGCTGCCCACCGCCATCACAGTATCGGGCGCGTCGCCCATGATGAAATTGGCCATGTCAAAGTCGTGTATCATCATGTCACGAAAGAGCCCGCCGGACACCTTGATGTAGCTGACAGGCGGCGGCGCCGGGTCAAAGGACGTGATCGACAGCAACTCCGGTTTGCCGATCTCACCGGCGGTGAGCGCGGACTTCAACGTGTTGAAGCTGGGGTCAAAGCGGCGGTTGAAGCCGATCATGACGGGCTGGCCGGTTGCTGCGACTTTGTCCTGACAGGCGCGGGCGCGGGCGAGGTCCAGATCGACCGGTTTTTCGCACAGAACGGCCTTGCCGGCGGCGGTCGCGGCCTCGATGAAATCGCAATGGGTGTCGGTGGAGGTCGCGATCAGAACGGCGTCGATGGACGGGTCTGCGATGATGTTGTCGCTGCTGCGCGCAGTGGCTCCATACGCCTGCGCCAGTTGCGCGGCGTTGTCGGTCACCACGTCCGACACGGCCACCAGATCGCTGCCGCGATGGGCGGTGATCGCGCGGGCGTGCACGGCCCCGATACGGCCCGCGCCAAGCAGTCCAACCTTCACCAAAGTGATTCCTCCCTCACCTCGTGATCGCTAACAGAGGCGGTTTTGCACCCGCGTGCAAGAAAAATTTGCACCCGCGTGCAAAACCGGTGGCAGAGTGGAAATGCCGCGCGTATGCTGCATCTTACGGGGGAGACACGAAACAATGACCGCGCCCAAGGGCTTTGAGACGATCACTGCGGATGACGTGGCACGGCTGGCCGGGGTGTCGCGCTGGACGGTGCATCGCGCATTCAAGACCGACGCCTCGATCTCTCAGAAAAGCCGGGGCAAGGTGATGCAGGCCGCCGAGACGCTGGGCTATGTGCCGGACCTGCTGGCGGTCAGCCTCGCGTCTGACCGCAGCGGGCTGGTCGCGATCCTGATGGATGATTTCGCCAACCCGCAACAGACGACGAACATCGCGCTCTTGTCCAAGACGCTGCGCATGGCGGGCTGGCATACGCTGCTCGTTCACACGCTGGACGAAGACGACGCGTCCTCGGGGCTATTGCACGCCAGTCAGCACCGTGTGGACGCCGCGATCCTGATTGGCGGGCGCTTCAACGACGAGGAACTGGCGGCGGCCCTTGGCGCGCAGCGCTTGCGGCGGCTGATCGTCTACGGGCGGGTGTCGCAGAACCCGCGCACGGTGTCGATCTGTTGTGACGACACGATCGCGATGACCGAGATCACCGACTACGTCTTTGCCAAGGGCTATCGCCGCCCGCTGTTTCTGGCCGGGCCGCCGACCACCTCGGCGCATCTGCTGCGCAAGGACGCGTTTCTAGCGCGCTGGTCCACCTTGGCCGGTGCGGATGCGGGCGTGCTGGTCGTGGGGGATTATGACCCCGGCCATGCGGAAGCCTGCCTGACCGATCACCTGACGGCCACCCCGCGCGCCGCCTATCCGGACGTGGTGGTGTGCGAGACGGATGCCATTGCGATGGGGGCCATGGACGCCCTGCGGCACCGTCTGGGGCTGCAGGTTCCGCACGACATTGCCGTTACCGGCTTTGACGACGTGCCGTATGCGGCGAACCGGAACTATGACCTGACCACCTACCAACAGCCCAACGATGTGCTGGCGCAGGCGGTGGTCGCTGTGCTCAAGGGCGCGCAGGACACGGCACCGTTTTCGCAGCTTGCGGGCAAGCTGGTGGTCCGCTCCAGCGCCTGAGCATTGCACCCGCTGCGCGCACGCGGCAGAGTTCCGACACATCAGACGGGGAGTGAGGATATGCTGGATTGGTCCGGATGCGGAGCGATTGTGACAGGCGGGGCGTCCGGCCTTGGCGCCGCGACGGCGACGCGGTTGGCGGATGCGGGCATGAAGGTGACGCTGTTCGATCTGAATGACGACCTCGGCACTGCCCATGCCGCGGCCATCGGCGGGACCTACGCCAAGGTGGACGTGCGCGACGCGGACTCTGTCGCCGCAGGTGTCGCGGCGGCGGTTGCGGCACATGGCGCACCGCGCGTGCTGGTGAACTGCGCCGGCATCGCGGGCGCGGCCAAGACGGTGTCGCGGGGCGCGCCGCATGAGACCGCGCTTTATGAAAAGACCATCGCGATCAACCTCGTCGGTACGTTTCACTGCGCCACACAGGTGGCTGCACAGATGGTCGCCGCTGACCCGCTTGCCCCGGACGGCGCGCGCGGTGTGATCGTCAACACGGCGTCGGTTGCGGCGTTCGACGGGCAGGTCGGGCAGCTGGCCTATGCCGCGTCCAAGGCGGGCGTGGCGGGCATGACGCTGCCCATGGCGCGCGATTTGGCCGACAAGGGCGTACGGGTTTGCGCCATCGCGCCGGGCCTGTTCCTGACGCCGATGCTCGAAGGGTTGCCCCAGGATGTGCAGGCCTCGCTGGGTGCGCAGGTGCCGTTTCCCTCGCGCCTCGGCAACCCGGCGGAGTTCGCGGAAATGGCGCTGCACATCACGCAGAACCCGATGCTGAACGGTGAGGTGATCCGCCTCGATGGCGCGATCCGGATGGCACCGCGCTAACGGAACTTTGGGGGACGTTTTTCCAGAAAGGCGCGCAAGCCTTCGCGCGCTCCGTCCGAGCTTTGCGACATTGCCGTCGCAAGGCTCTCGGCAAAGAGCCCGTCGCTGCGCGACATGTCGGCGATGCGGGGCAGGGCATTGATCATCAGGTAGTTCGAAAAGGGCGCGTTGTCCGCGATCTTGCGCGCGAGATCCTGCGCCAGCGCCATCCCTTCGCCCGCACCAACGCTGTAATGAGCAAGCCCCAGCGCCAGCCCCTCATCCGCGCCGTAGCTGCGCCCGGTCAACATCATCTCGCGCATCCGGTCAGGGCCCAGGATGCGGCCAACGCGTACTGTCGCGCCGCCGCCGACGAAAATGCCACGCCGCCCCTCGGGCAGCTGAAACCGCGCCGTGGCTTCGGCGATGCGCACATGGGTCGCCGTCGCAATCTCCAGCCCGCCGCCGATCACCGCACCGTGCAGCACCGACACGACCGGCAGGCCGCCATATTCGATCAGCTCGGTCACCCGGTGCCAGTTGCGCGAATGGTGCACGCCTTCGATCGGGGAGCGGTGCTCGTGTTCGGCCAGATCGAGGCCCGCGCAGAAATGCTCACCCGCGCCGCGCAGGATCGCCACATGCACCCCCTCGGGCGGGCGGGCAAAGAACGCCTCCAGCGTGTCGACAAGAGCGTCGTTAATCGCATTGCGCTTGTCGGGGCGGTTGAAGGTGAGCGTGGCGATGTCGCCTGCCACCTCGATCTGCATCAGATCCTGGTCGGTCATGTGATGCTCCTTGCCCCGCGCGCGCCCGAGAAAAGTTGTAGGAACAATCGGTTTTTAAGTATAGCGGATTTCGAGGCGCGGCTTGGGAGGGTCAGCATGGTTGATTTCGCAAAGGTGAAGGCCATCGACTTTCACACCCACGCCGAAGAGCCGTGCAACACCTGCCGCGACGACGGCTACAACGAGTTCCAGGCCGGGATGGCCGCTTATTTCAAGAACCCTGCGGGGGCCGAAGGGATGCTGCCCACGGTGCAGGACACTGCCGCCTACTACCGAGCGCGCAACATCGCCGCCGTGATCTTTCCGGTGGACGCCGAACGCGAGACGGGGTTTCGCCGCTATTCCAACGAGGAGGTGGCGCAGCTGTGTGCCGAGAATGACGATATCCTGATCCCGTTCGCCAGTGTGGACCCGCACAAGGGCAAGGCCGGTGCGCGCGAGGTGCGGCGGCTGGTGCGCGAGTTTGGCGTACGGGGGTTCAAGTTTCACCCCACGATGCAGGGGTTTTTCCCCAACGACCGCGAGGCCTGCTACGCTGTGTTGGAGGCCTGCGCCGAGGAAGGTGTGATCACGCTGTTCCACACCGGGCAGACCGGCGTGGGGTCGGGGATGCGCGGCGGTATGGGGATGCGGTTGAAATACTCAAACCCGATGCATCTGGACGATGTCGCGGTGGACTTTCCTGACCTCAGGATCGTGATGGCGCATCCGAGCTTTCCGTGGACCGAGGAAGGGCTGGCCGTCGCCCAGCACAAGCCCAACGTCTATTACGACATGTCCGGCTGGTCGCCCAAATACTTCCCCGAGATTTTCGTGCGCTACGCCAATTCGCTGCTCAGGAAAAAGATGCTGTTCGGCTCTGACTGGCCCGCGATCACGCCGGACCGCTGGCTCGCCGATTTCGAGGCGGCCCCGTTCAAGGACGAGGTGCGCCCGCTGATCCTCAAGGAAAACGCGCTGCGCTTGCTAGGAGAGGCGGCGTGAAGACTCAGGTCGCGATCATCGGCGGCGGGCCCTCTGGGCTGCTTCTGTCTCAACTGCTGAACCGGGCCGGCGTGGAGACTGTCGTGCTGGAACGGGCCAGTCGCGCCCACGTGCTCGCGCGTATCCGGGCGGGCGTGCTGGAGGCGGGCACCGTGCAGATGTTGCACGAGGCCGGCGTGGCCGACCGGATGGAGAGGGAGGGGACGCGGCATTCGGGCTGCTATCTGACCGACGACGACCTGATGGTGCGCATCAACTTTGAGGAACTCACAGGCAAGCCGGTGATGGTCTATGGCCAGACCGAGGTAACGGCCGACCTTTATGCGGCGCAGGACACCATGGGCACGCAGATCGTGCACGAGGTATCGGAAGTGGTGATCCATGATGCCGACAGTGCGTCGCCCCATGTGACGTATGTGCAGGGCGGCACGGTGCAGCGGCTTGATTGTGCCTATGTCGCCGGGTGCGACGGGTTCCACGGGGTCAGCCGTCAGACCATTCCGGCAGACAAGCGGCGCGCCTTCGAGCGTGTCTACCCCTTTGGCTGGCTGGGTATCCTGTCGCGCACGCGCCCCGCGCACGAAGAGCTGATTTATGCCAATTCGTCACATGGGTTCGCGCTGGCGTCGATGCGCAACGCGAAGCTGAGCCGCTATTACGTGCAGGTGCCGCTGACCGACAAGGTGGAGGCGTGGAGCGATGACCGCTTCTGGGCCAAGCTGCGGTCCTGCCTGCCCGGTGAAATCGCCGAGAGCATGGAGACCGGACCATCGATCGAGAAATCCATCGCGCCGCTTCGGTCGTTCGTGAACGAGCCGCTGCGCTGGGGGCGGCTGTTTCTGGTGGGTGATGCTACGCATATCGTGCCGCCCACCGGGGCCAAGGGGCTGAATCTGGCGGTGTCGGATGTGTACTACCTGCACGGGGCCCTGATCGACGCGCTCAGGGGCGACGAGACCGGCATTGATGCCTATTCGGATCGCGCGCTGGCGCGCATCTGGAAGGCGATGCGCTTCAGCTGGCAGATGACCACGATGCTGCACCAGTTTAAAGGCGAAGACAGCTTTGCCGCGCAGATGCGCAAGGCCACGCTGCGGCACCTGTCGCAATCCGAGACCGCGCGGCGCGAGTTGGCCGAAAACTATATCGGCTTGCCGTTTTGAGCGATGCGCGGGACAGTCGGGCGGGGAGGATGCGATGACAGACCGATATCAGGACGGGATGAAGGTGCGCCGCGCCGTGCTGGGCGACGCGCATGTGGACCGGGCCGAAGCGGCGCGCACCGACCACGACACACCGTTTCAGACGCTGATCACCGAAGGGGCGTGGGGCACGGTCTGGGCGTCTGACGCCATCTCGCGGCGCGAGCGGTCGATGCTGACGCTTGCCTTGCTCGCCGCGACGGGCAATTTCGAGGAAATCCCGATGCACATCCGCGCCTGCGCCCGCACAGGCGCCAGCCAAAGCGACGTGATGGAGGCGTTCCAGCACGTGGCCATTTACGCGGGCGTGCCGCGCGCCAATCACGCGATCAATCTGGCCAAGGCGACCTGGGCCGAGATGGAGGCCGCGGATGACTGACCCGCTGATGCCACGCCGACATGAGGTACATCCTGTATCCCATTGGCCAGAATATAAAACTTCTGTCACGCGCTCACCCACGCTCCCGCTGCTGTCGATGGAAAGCACGCCGAGCGAAGAGACCGGCCCCCGCTTTGGCCACAGCCTGATTGGCCCGCATGACAACAACCTGATCGTGAACTTTACTCAAGGCGCGGACAGCGCTGTGGGCGAGCGGATCCGTGTCTACGGACAGGTGATGGACGAGACCGGGCGCGGCGTGCCGCACACGCTGGTGGAGGTGTGGCAGGCCAACGCGGGCGGGCGGTATCGCCATGTGAAAGACACCTATTTTGCGCCGCTCGACCCGCATTTCGGCGGCTGCGGGCGCACGCTTACGGATGATGAAGGCCGTTACGAGTTCATGACGATCAAGCCCGGCGCATACCCTTGGCCCAACCGTGCGAATGACTGGCGGCCCGCACATATCCACTTTTCCATCTTCGGGCATGCGTTTGGGCAACGCCTGATCAGCCAGATGTATTTCGAAGGGGACCCGCTGATTGACCGCTGCCCCATCGCCGCGACCATTCAGGATCGTGGTCAGCTGGACCGGCTGGTGGCACCGTTGGTCATGCAGCAGTCGCGGGGTATGGACTATCTGGCTTATCGCTTTGACATCGTGCTGCGCGGACGGCGGCAGAGTATGTTCGAGAACCGGCCTGAGGGGATGTAGATCATGGTGCAACCACCTGAAAAACTTGTGGAAACGCCCAGTCAGACAGCGGGTCCTTACGTTCATATCGGCTGTATCCCCAGCTTTGCCGGGTTGACGGGGGTCTATCCGCAGGACCTTGGCCTGTCGCCCATCGCGGACGGTGCCAAGGGGGAGGTGATCACGATCACCGGGGCGGTGCTGGACGGCACCGGCTGGCCGCTGCGCGACGCGGTGCTGGAAAGCTGGCAGGCGGGTGCGGCGGGCCTCTATCCCGAGCAGGACGGGGCCGACCCGGCGGTGAGCGGGTTCTGCCGGTTCGCGGCGGACAAGGACAGCGGGGAATTTACGCTGCGCACGATCAAACCGGGGCCGACGCGAGGGCGGAACGGGTTGCAGTTCGCGCCGCATATCGCGCTTTGGATCGTGGCGCGGGGCATCAATCTGGGCCTGTCCACGCGCATCTATTTCGCCGACGAGGACAACAGCACCGACGCGCTGCTGGCCCGGATCGAACAGCGCCCGCGCGCGGAGACGTTGCTGGCGCAACCGACGGGCAACGGCGAATACCGCTTTGACATCCGCCTGCAAGGTGCTGGTGAAACAGTGTTTTTAGACCTTTGAAAGGCCTAGCATGACCGAGGTTTTCATCTGCGACTACATCCGTACGCCCATCGGGCGCTTTGCCGGGGCGTTGTCGGGCGTGCGCACCGATGATCTGGGCGCAATCCCCTTGCGCGCGCTGGCCGAACGGAATCCGACCCTCGATCTGGCGGCCATCGATGAGGTGATCCTGGGCTGTGCCAATCAGGCGGGCGAGGACAACCGAAACGTCGCGCGGATGTGCACGCTGCTCGCGGGTTACCCCGACAGCGTGCCTGGCACGACGATGAACCGGCTTTGCGGGTCAGGTATGGACGCGGTGATCACCGCCGCCCGCGCGATCAAGGCGGGCGAGGCCGAGCTGATGGTGGCGGGCGGGGTCGAATCCATGTCGCGCGCGCCGTTCGTGATGCCCAAGGCCACGACGGCCTTTTCCCGCGCGAATGAAGTGCACGATACGACCATCGGTTGGCGGTTCGTGAACCCGCTGATGCAGGCACAATACGGTATCGATTCAATGCCCGAGACAGCGGAAAACGTGGCTGAAGAGTTCGGCGTAAGCCGCGAGGATCAGGACGCTTTTGCCCTGCGCTCGCAGGAACGCGCTGGCGCGGCGATGGCGTCCGGGCGGCTGGCGCGTCAGATCACGCCGGTGACCATCCCGCAACGGCGTGGGGATCCGAAAGTGATCGACACCGATGAACATCCGCGCCCGCAAACCGCCGCCGCCGACCTCGCCAAACTGAAACCCTTCGTCAAGGCGGACGGCACGGTGACGGCAGGCAATGCATCGGGCGTCAATGACGGGGCGGCGGCGCTGATCGTGGCATCGGCGGCGGCGGCACGGGCGCAAGGGCTGACGCCCATCGCACGGGTGCTAGGTGGGGCGACGGCAGGCGTGCCACCGCGCATTATGGGCATCGGGCCCGCGCCCGCCTCGCAAAAGCTGATGGCACGCCTGGGCCTCACACAGGCCGATTTCGCGGTGATCGAGCTGAACGAGGCGTTCGCCGCACAGGGCCTTGCCACCTTGCGTCAGCTGGGCATTGCCGATGATGACCGACGCGTGAACCCCAACGGCGGCGCCATTGCGCTGGGGCATCCGCTGGGCATGTCCGGCGCGCGCATCACCGGCAGTGCGGCGTTGGAGGTGCAAGCAGGCCAGCGTGCGCTCGCCACCATGTGCATCGGGGTCGGGCAGGGCATCGCCATCGCTCTTGAGGCTGCCTAGCGTAGCGCACCAATCCAGTTGGCGAACGCCTCTGCCGCAGGGGTGTCGGCGTTGCGCGCCAGAAAATACCCTTCGGTCCCGGTGATCTGCGCGGGGTTTGTCTGCACCAGCCGACCCGATTGCAGGGCCCCGGCCGCCAGCCAAGCGCTGACCAGCGCGGTGCCTGCACCGCTGGCCGCCAGATCAAGCGCCGCCCCGTAGGAATCGACGAAAATGGAGGGCGCTGCCCGTGCCGGTTGCTTTGCCGCCTTGGTCCAGTCTTGCCACCCTTCGGATGTGCCAACGGTTTCAATCAAACGATCCACGCCGTTTGGCGCTCGCACGGCGATCAACCCATCCGGTCCCAGGCGCACGGCCCCGCGCCCGACCTGCTTGGCCGAGCCAAAGCGTACCTCAACATCCGCCAGCGGTGTCTTGAAATCATCAGGCCAGATTGTGCTGAGAATACGGACCTTTATGTCCGGGTGTTGATCCAGAAAGCCCGACAGGCGCGGCGCTATGATCCAGCGTGCGACACTGACGGAGGTGGCGACGGTCAGCACATCCTCGGCCGCGCCGGTGTCGAACGCCGCCGTCGCTTCGGCCAGTTGCCCCAGCGACGCGCCGACCCGTGGCAACAGCTTGCGCCCGTCATCGGTCAGCGCCAGCCCGCGCGCCTTGCGGGCAAAGAGGCTTGTGCCCAGCCGTTGCTCCAGCAGGCGCACCTGCTGGCTGACGGCGGATTGGGTCAGCCCGATCTCTTGTGCTGCGGCGGTGAAATTCAGGTGCCGGGCCGCAGCCTCAAAGGACCGGAACCACGTCAGAGGGGGCAGGGCACGTGCCATGGGTCAACCTAATCATTAGTGTTACTAATGGCTGTGTGGTCAAATTGGTCGTTTGTCAACGGCATCCATGCCACCGATCCTGCGGGCCGGAGGCGCGCATGACACCACAGATCCGCAAAATCGTGACCTATGACGAAGAGGTGCTGATCGAAGGGTTCAAACCCGCTGATCCGCCATGGCGCATGTTTGCGGTCGCCGCCGTGGTGCAGAACCCGTGGGCGGGGCGGTTTGTAGAGGATCTGAAGCCCGAGATCATGGAGGCGGGCCCTGTGCTGGGCGCGATGCTGACCGAACGGATGATTGCGCTGGCTGGCACGGGTGAGGCGATCGAGGCCTATGGCAAGGCCGCCGTCGTGGGTGTGGACGGCGAGGTGGAGCACGCGAGCGGTCTGATCCACACGCTGCGGTTCGGCAATCACTACCGCGAGGCGGTTGGGGCCAAATCCTACCTCGCGTTCACCAACACGCGCGGCGGGCCGAATGCCCCGATCATGGTGCCGCTGATGGACAAGAACGACGCGGGCCGCCGGTCGCATTACCTCACCATTCAGTTCGCCATTCCCGATGCGCCGCGCAGCGATGAGATTGTGGTTGTGCTGGGTGGGGCGACCTCTGGCCGGCCGCATCATCGCATCGGAGATCGCTACCAAGACCTCAAGGATCTGGGCCATGACGTGGACAACCCGGCCGCGGTCTGACGCCTTTGATCTGCCCTGCATCCTTGCAGGCAGGGGGCCGCGTGTCGTGCTGCTGCACGGCGTGGGCCTGCGGGCGGAGGCGTGGGGCGCGCAGATCGATGACCTGAGCCGGGATTTTGGTGTCGCGGCCTTTGACATGCCCGGGCACGGGGCCGCCGCGCGGTTGGAGGGGCCGGTGAGCCTTGCGGCATATACCGACCGACTGGCTGAGACGCTCGATGCCGGGGCGGTGGTCGTGGGCCATTCGATGGGGGCGATGATCGCGCTGGATCTGGCGGTGCGGTATCCGGATCTGGTGCATGGTGTCGTCGCGATGAACGCTATTTTTCAGCGCACGCCGGAGGCGGCACTGGCGGTCAGACGGCGGGCGGCTGAACTGGACGGTATCCATGTGGCGGACCCAAGCGCTGCCATTGCCCGCTGGTTCGGCGACAGCGAAACGCCTGAGGCGCGCGCGTGCCGGACCTGGCTGCAAAGGGTCGACCCGGGGGGCTACCGCGACGCCTACACCGTCTTTGCCCATGCGGACGGTCCGGACCCATCCGATCTGCGGCAGATGCAGATGCCAGCGCTGTTTCTGACCGGTGCAGACGACCCGAACTCGACACCCGCCATGTCCCGCGCCATGGCCCGTGCCGCCCCGAATGCCCGGGCCGAGATCGTGGCGGGGGCCGTCCACATGCTGCCCATGACCCATGCCGCCGCGGTCAAAGACATCCTGCGCGCATTCATCCGCACCTGCCTGCCCAAAGGAGCCTGAGAATGGAGTTTTCCCTTTTTGCCCATATGGAGCGGCTGACGCCGGACCAGCCGCACGACGTGCTTTATGAGGAGTTCATTGGCCTCTGTCAGGTTGCTGATCAGGGCGGCATGCGTGCCATCTGGACGGGCGAGCATCACGGGATGGAATTCACCATCGCGCCCAACCCGTTCCTGTCCATCGTCGACCTCGCGCACCGTACGCAGAACGTCAAACTGGGCACCGGCACGGTCGTGGCGCCGTTCTGGCATCCGATCAAGCTGGCAGGCGAGGCGGCGGCGACCGACCTGATGACCGGCGGGCGGCTGGAGATGGGGATCGCGCGCGGCGCGTACGCATACGAGTACGAACGTTTGATGCCCGGCATGGACGCCTGGGAGGCGGGGCAGCGCATGCGCGAGACGGCCCCGCTGCTGCGCCCGCTTTGGGAGGGGGACTGCGCGCACGAAGGCGCGTTTTTCCAGTTTCCCGCCACCACCGCCGCGCCCAAGCCCAAACAGGAGGGCGGCCCACCGATCTGGATCGCCGCACGTGACCCCAACAGCTTTGAGTTCGCCGTGCAAAACGGGTTTCACGTGCAGGTCACACCGCTCTGGCAGGGGATGGAGGAAGTGGAAACGCTCGCCGCCCGCTTTGATGCGGCTTGTGCGGAGTACGCGGGGCCGCGCCCCAAATGCATGCTTTTGCACCACAGCTATGTCGGGTCGGATACAGACGACGTGGACATGGCGGCGCAGGAATTCAGTCGGTTTTACAATTACTTCGGCGCGTGGTTTCAGAACAAGCGCCCCGTGCGGCAGGGCCTGATTGAGACGCTTAGCGACGAAGAACTGGCGGGCAACGCGATGATGTGCCCGGCCAACATGCGCCGCGATCTGACCATGGGCACGGCGGATGAAGTCGTGGACCTGATCAAGCGCTACGAAGACCTCGGTTATGACGAATTCTCATTCTGGATCGATTCTGGCATGAGTGCGGAACGCAAACGCGCATCGCTGTCTCGGTTCATCGACGACGTGATGCCCCGGTTCCAATGAGGTCGCCCATGCAGCATTACCAGCTTTTCATCGACGGCGCGTGGACGGACGGGGCGGAGGGTCAGGTGATGACCTCCGACAACCCCGCGACGGGCGCGCCCTGGGCGACCTTTGCCTGTGCGGCCCCGGCGGATGTGGACCGGGCGGTGGCGGCGGCGGCACGCGCGCTGGACGATCCGGCGTGGCGCGACATGACGCAGACGGCGCGGGGCAAGCTGCTGTATCGTTTGGCTGATCTGGTGGAGGCGCACGCACAACAAATCGGGCGAATCGAGACGACGGACAGCGGCAAGCTGCTTGCCGAGACATCCAGCCAGACGGGCTATGTCGCGGATTACTATCGCTATTTCGCGGGCCTTGCAGACAAGATCGAAGGGGCGGTGCTGCCCATCGACAAGCCCGACATGCACGCATTCACCACCCGCGCGCCCATCGGTGTCGTGGCCGCCATCGTACCGTGGAACGCGCAGATGTTCCTGACCGCGACCAAGCTGGGGCCAGCGCTGGCGGCGGGGTGCACCGTGGTGCTCAAGGCGTCCGAAATGGCGCCAGCGCCGATGCTGGAATTTGCACGATTGATCGAGCAGGCAGGCTTCCCGCCCGGGGTCGTGTCGGTGATCACCGGCGATGCGGCAGGGTGCGCCATCCCGCTCACCCGGCATCGCTGCGTGGACCGGATCGCGTTTACCGGCGGGCCGGAGACGGCGCGCCACGTGGTGCGCAACTCGGCCGAGAATTTCGCGGTGACCTCGCTGGAACTGGGAGGCAAATCACCCATTCTGGTGTTTGACGATGCCGATCTGGAAAGCGCCGCCAATGGTCTGATTGCGGGCAATTTCGGCGCGTCGGGGCAGTCCTGCGTGGCGGGCACGCGGGGGCTGGTGCACCGCCCCGTTTTCGACGCGCTCGTCGCGCGGATCGAGGAAAAGTCGCGCGGCATCGTGGTCGGTGACCCGTTGGACGCGGGCACGCATATGGGCCCGCTCTGCACGCCTGCTCAAGTGAGCCGGATCGCGGACACGCTGGCCAGGGCGCAGACCCAGGGTGCCACGATCCGCTTTGGCGGTGCGCCGTTGGACCGGCCCGGCAACTTCATGCCGCCCACGCTGGTGGAATGCACGCAGCCCGAGACCGAAACGCTTAAGGTCGAGATGTTCGGCCCGGTCATGTCGCTCTTGCCCTTCGACACCGAAGAAGAGGCCATCGCGCTTGCCAATGACAGCGACTTTGGCCTTGGCTCGGGCGTGTTCACACGCGATGTGGCGCGGGCGCATCGGGTGTCGCGGCGCTTGCGTGCCGGTATCTGCTGGGTCAATACGTATCGCGTGATCTCGCCCATCGCGCCATTTGGCGGGTTCAACCAGTCCGGCTATGGCCGCGAGGCGGGGCTGGAGGCCGTACTGGACTACACCCGGACCAAAACGACCTGGATCAGCACCGCCTCCACACCGATGGCCAACCCCTTTGTGATGCGCTGAGGCCACAGCGCCCGCTTCGGCAGAATTCGGCGCGCACCGGGATATATTGCAAATTGGGTTAACGGACCGACACAATCGATGGTAGGCTCACCGCATAATCATTGGTTGTATTCATTTTCAGCGTTGGACCGCCCGGGGGGGGATGTGTCGAGCCACACAGACTTCGATAGCTTGGGGATCATTGGGACATCCCCTGCATTCCGCAAAGTGTTGACGCGCGTTGCGCGCTTTGCTGCAAGCGAAGCGCCCGTGCTGATTTTCGGTGAAACCGGCACCGGCAAGGAGCTGGTGGCGCGCGCCGTGCACTACATGAGCGCGCGGGCCGGCAAGCCTTTTGTGCCGGTCAATTGCGGCGCGCTGCCCGAGGCTTTGATCGAAAATGAGCTCTTTGGTCACCAAAAGGGGGCCTTTACCGATGCGGTCAGCCGACAGCGCGGGCTGGTGGCGATGGCCGAAGGCGGCACGCTGATGCTGGACGAGGTCAACACGCTCAGCGCGCGGGGGCAGGTGGCGCTGCTGCGGTTCGTGCAGGAACGGCGCTATCGGCCCATCGGTGCGGAAAAGTCCGTCGCGACCAATCTGCGCATCGTGGCCGCGACCAATGCCGATCTGCCGACATTGGTGGAGCAGGGGGATTTCCGGGCCGACCTGCTCTTTCGGCTGGATGTGGGCACGGTGCGTCTGCCGCCGCTGCGCGACCGCGGATGTGATGCGCTGCTGCTGGCCGAACATCAGCTGCGCCGCCATGCCTCCGAAAACGGCTGGCCGGTGCCGAAACTGGGCGCGCGCGCCAAACAGGCGATCCTGGCCTATGACTGGCCGGGCAATGTGCGCGAGCTGGAAAACGCGATGTATCGGGCCGCGATCCTGTGCGAGGGCGGCGTGATCGAGGATGTGCCTCTGGGCATTCTGGCGCGCAGGTCCGCTCATGCGCCCACCGATTTCGAAGGTGGTTTGCGCGCGGCCCGCGCCCGCTGCGTGGCGCAGTTCGAGCGTGAGTACCTCAGCTGGTTGCTTGACGAATGCAGCGGCAACATCACCCACGCGGCCTGCCGCGCGGGCACCGAACGGCGGCATCTGGGCCGCATGATCAAGCGTCTGGGTCTGGTGGCGTCGACCTTTGGCCCCTAGGGCGCGGGCGTTGCGGTGCCGCTTTGGGGTGTGGGGGTGGCGTTGATCCACTGGCTCAGCGCGTTTATCTCTTCGTCGCTGAGTGTGGTGCCGGGCAGGGTCCCGGCGGGCGTGACATGCGCATTGTCGTAGCCGGGGGCAGGCGGGCCGACCACCTGCTGGTTGATGTAGTCCTGCAACGGCGAGCGGTCTGCCGCGCGTGGCATCAGCGGGATTTCCATGGCGCTGTCGCGGCTGCGGTGGTGCGACGGACAGCGGTTGGATTGCAGCGCGCGGTCGATCGCCGTGCTGGAACGGAACGGGACGCGCCTGCGTTGCGGGCCCTGGAGGTCTGCGTAGGTCGGGATGATCTCATTGGCCGCATAGCCCACGCCCATGCCGACGAGAAACCCCACGGCAAAGCCTACGGCGGTGCCGAGGATTGGGACGGGAATTGCCGTGCCTATTGCCGCTCCTGCCGTCGCACCCGCCCAAGCTGACGACCCGCCAATAACAAACGCGCGGCCCGTGCGATACGTGACCTCACCGGCGGAATTGTCCCGGCCATCCGTTGCCATGTCGTACCATTCAAAGCCCGCATCGACGACTGCGCCCGGGCCCGCACGCGCGCCCGCCCGGATCAGAAAGGCGCGGGTTGCACCCATCTCCATCCCTTCCCTGAGCATCATACGACTGCCCTGTTGTGCCGCCAGTGTCTCGCCCGTTGCCGACAGCCCGCTGCGCAACCCCTCGCGTCCGCCTGCGCGGAGCATGCGGTCCCGCAGTTCCGGGTCCTCGAAGCCGTTTTCGCTGAAGATATACTCCTGCCCCGCGCCCATGAACGCACCCAGCAGTGCCGCGCGGCCGCCATAGCTGCGTGCCACCGACAGGTCCCCGCGCATCCCGCCGCCCCGCTCGATGGAGGCGAGGTATTCCGGCGAGGCTGCGCGCCGGATGTAGTCATTGGCCCGCGCCATGCGGGCCTGATGTTCCTGCGTTGCAGCGCGATTGGCGCGGTTGTGCGCGGCCTGCGCGCCGGGTGCGTCGGCAGCGACAGAGCGCGCGGCCATATGCGCCACCCGGTCGATCAATTGCCGGTGCTGCGTCGCCGTCAGCGCGCCGTTGTCGCGTGCGGTGTTGATCTCGTCGATTGTGGCGTAGCTGTTTCCGGCAGCATCCCGGACCGGGGTACTTGCCAGGATGCCGTTGTAGACGCGGTAGACCGGTGCCAGCGTGTAGTTCTGCCGGGTCGTGCGCCCGCTCGGAGAGGCTTCGCGTGAAAATGGTGAGCGCAGCAGCGCCTGATACGGTGCCACATCCGCCTGCGGGACATGCAGCAGCGTCCCGTTTGAATTGTACATGTTGGTCTGCGCGTTCAGATAGGCGTTGAACTGCTGGACCCGGCTGGGATGGCTGGCGGCATTGGACGTGGTTGACCTGCGCGAGCTGTAGCGCGTCGGCGTGTCCGGTGCTTCGGGGCGCAGGGACGGATGCAGGGTGTCGAACGCGTTCTGGAAAGACTGGGCATGTGCGTTGGTGAATTCGGTATTTGCGATGACCTGGTCCTGCGCATTGGTGGCAAGCCTGTTGAGCGCAGCGGTGTGTTCGGCGGCGGTGATCCGCCCTGTCGTCAGCGCATCGTCCAACCCGGCAATCGTGGTGATCGGGGTGCCACCGCTGGCGGGTTGCACCGGCGCGTCCTGCAAAAAGCCGTTGTAGATCCTTGTGACCGGTGCCTGCTGATAGGTCGGCTTGGTCGCCGTCGGGTGGGGCAGGGCCTGAGGATTGCCGACGAGGTCGCGATAGGCGGCGACGTCACCGGCATCGATGGCCAACAGAGCGTCAGCGCGCACCTGTTGCGGGGTGCGGCCACGGGCGGAGGTGTGCATGAAACGATTAAACGCGTTTGAATCCGGCAACGTCCCCAACAGCGATTGCTGACCGTCGAGGTAGTTGGCAAAGCGTCTCATCCGGTTGGGATCGTTGTAGGCTTGTCCCGAGGGGTCGCGGCTTTTTACAGACACATCGGTGTTGCTGAAAAAGCGCCGGTAATCGGTGCGGGGGTGGTTTTGCTGAACGGACTCGTCCTGCAACATTCCGCGATGGCCATAGAAGTTCTCCGCAGACGTGCCAAAGATCACCTCGGACAGGTTCCCGACGCGCTTTGAGTTGTTCTGCACGCCAAAGGCGTCGGGCAGGCGTGTATCCCGTGCGCTCAGCCGCGAGTTGGCCCCCGACAGGCCAAAGAGCTGGCGGTAGGCCGCATCAAGCTGCGCCTGCTCTTCGGCCTCGAACGTGTTGGCCGCGCCGATGGTGATCTGGCTTTCGAGGTGGTTCGGGCTGGGCTCATCCGCGCTGGTGGTCACCTGGGTGACTTCGGCGAGGTAGGTGTCGAGCGGCACTGGCGTGTAGCCCTGCTGGGCCTGCATCGCCTGGAACTGCGCTGTGGACATGATGGGCTGGTCGATCAGGTCGACCGCGCCGCCTGCCACCAGCGCATCCGGCGGGCGCACCACGTCGATGGCGCCGCCCACGCCTGCGACCAGTTGCACGACGTTGGTGATCCCCTCGTCGATGTCGGTGAGCCACAGATGGCCCAGTTCGATCCGCCAGTCGCGTTCGATATCCAGCCGGTCCAGCGCGATCCTGTGCGGCTCCCAGTCGAGTTCGAGGATCGTGTGGTTGGCCAGCCATTCCCGGTGCGACAGCGTCGAGGTGACCAGCGTCATGTTGTCCATCGTGGCCACGTCCATGGCCATGGGATCAAAGCTCCAGCCGCGGTCCTGCGCGGTGGGCTCGGCCTCGTCGTCGCCGCCGCCGCGGTTCACGCGTGCTGTGGGCTTGGCCGTGATGGCTAGCGGGCCGCCTTGCGACAGGACCTGCGGGCCCAGCCGCCGCGCCTCGGCTTCGGCAGGATCACTGGTGCGCGATTGCACCGCCGGTCCGGTGCCAAAGCGGGCGCGTTGCGCCACATGCACCAGTTCGTGGCCGAGGTCCTGCGCGCCCGCATCGGACCCCAGAACCACCAGATTGCCGGTGGTCAGCGCACGTGCATTGTAGGTCTGCGTTGCGTGATCCGCCGCCGCGCCGCGCGCCACGCGCACCCCCGACAGGTCCGTGCCCAGACGGCTTTCGGCCCTCGCGCGCGTCCCGCGATCCAGCGGGGCGGACTGGCCCTGCGGCGGCTTTGCGGTGCGCTCGCGCCCGCTCATCCTGCGTGCCCGTTATGGCGCGGCACATGGCCAGCGCCGTTGGTGCGCCGCGGAGGGGGTGCGGCGGGCAGGCGGCCACGTTTGATCATCTGGCGCTGCACGGCGGTGTTGAGCGTTGCCGCATCGATCTGCCCGGAGCCCGCTGCGGCGAGGAACGCGGCCTCAAGGGCAGCGGCCCGTATGTCGCCCCCGGTCAGCGTCGTGTGCATCCGCGCCAGCCCTTCGGGTTCGACATCCCCCGCCAGCGGGGCAGCCTCCGGAAAGGCGCCGGCCCACAAGGCGGTGCGTGCGGGTAGGTCGGGCGCGGGAAACTCCACCATCACAAAGAGCCGCCGTAGAAACGCCGCATCGATATTACGCGCGAGGTTCGTGGCGAGGATCACCGGGCCGTCGTGGTCCTCAAGCCGCTGCAGCAGGAACGCGGTTTCGATGTTGGCGTAGCGGTCGTGACTGTCGCGCACCTCGCTGCGCTTGCCAAAAAGCGCGTCGGCCTCGTCAAAGAACAAGATCGCGTCGGCGGCCCCCGCCGTGCCGAACACACGATCCAGGTTCTTTTCCGTTTCGCCCACATACTTGCTGACCAGATCGGCCAGGTTCACCTGCCACAGGTCAAAGCCCAGCATCTTGGCGATGACGGCGGCGGCCATTGTCTTGCCGGTGCCTGATATACCCGCAAACAGCGCTGTGAGCCCCAGCGCCTTGGCCGCCCCTTTGCCGGCAAAACCCCAGTCGGCGAAGACGCGGTCGCGGTGTGCGACGGCGTTGGTGAAATCCTCAAGCTGTGTGCGGGCTCCCGCGGGCAGCACCAGATCGTTCCAGTCGGGTTGCAGCGCCACGCGGTCGGCCACGCCGTCGAGGTCGCCCCGGGCCTCGGCCCGGGCAGCGCGTGCGAGGGTCTCGGGGCTTGTTGTGGCGTTTTCGCTAAGAGCGGCGGCGCGCTGTGTGGCGCGGGCGATGGCCGCGTGGGACAGCCGGAACCGCTCAGCCACATCGCGCCGTGCCTGCGCGGTTGTGGTGAGGCCTGCGGCATCCAAGCTGCGCTGCCATGCGGCGATACGCTCCGGTGCCGGCGCAGGGCGCACTTGTTCGACCTGAGTGAGGCGCGGGGCGAGCATGGCGGGCCACCCCCGCGCACGCTCCGATAGCAGTACTGTGGGCAGATCCGGCGGCAGACCGACAAGCGGCTGCGGGTCGCGCATCGCGCCGGTATCGAGGATGAGTGCGGCCTGCTCCAGCCGCGCGGTGAGTGCTGCGGCGGCCACGGCATCGGGCTGACGCGCGGCCTGCGCATCTAGCCTGAGCGCGCCCAGACCGCTGCGGCCCGCCCATTTGGCGGCAAGCGTCGTGCGGCCCGTGCCCGCGCGTCCTTCGACGATGTGTCCGCTGACGACCGGCGTGTGTGCACCGGGCTCTGCGGTGGCGATGCGGGTGAGCCCGGCAACCGCAACGCCCGGCAGGCCCAGCAGGTGGTGCCGCACCGGCTCCGCCAACCGAAAGGCGCGCAGGGCCCAGGGCGGGGCCGGCGTGTCCGGTGCACGGACCTCGACCAACAGCCCGGCCTGCATCAGCCCACCCTGCGCGAGGGGCAGGCCGGGCGACAGAATGCCCGCCAGCCGCCGTTCGACCATGACATCGGGGGCGCGGATCAGGGTGCCCGATAACAGCGCATAGGTCGGCCAGGGCGCGCCTGTGTTGCGGGTGGCCGTGTGGGCAAGGGCGGGCGACAGCTCTGGTGCGAGCGCCAGCATGACCACCGCACAGCCCAGCGGGCAGACGCCCAACGGTTGCAGCGCGGCGGCTGCAGGCGCGATCAGGTCTGGCGTTATGGGCGGTGCCTCGTCCTCTGACGGGTGCAGCAACAGTGCTTCGGCAGCGGCGAGGGCGCGGGTCAGATCGTCGGTCATCGCACGCGCTCCACCAAAGCGATCCGCCCGTCGGGCAGCAACACCTCGCGATCCGCCAGCCCGGACATGGCCAGCACGATGTCCAGCGGCGGACGGTTGAGCGTGATGCGCACCGGCTGCAATCTTGCGTCAATCGTGCCGCCGGCGTTCAGGACATTGGCGCGCAGGAAGGCGGCGCTGGCCTTCCCGAAACCGGGCAGGCGTTGTGCGAGGGTATCAAAGAGCGCTGCACTCACGGTGTGGCGCGTGGTCTGTTCGTCGGGGACGAGGGCATGCCAAAGGTCGGTCTGTGCATCCGCCCAAGGGTCAAGATCGGCGCCGCGCAGGTGCTCGGGCACGCCCAGCAGCATACGCCAGCCCGGATCATCGATCAGGCGTTGCGCGTCTGCGCCCGCCAACGTGTCGAGTAGGCAAAGCGCCAGCGCATTGCCCGCGTGAACGTTGCGTGCCGGGGGCGGAAGGGCCGCTTGCGCAAGGGTGGCGAAGGCGGGAAAGGCGAGGAAGATGGCGTAACCAGCAAATGGCGTGTTGATCTTGCTGGCCTCGGGCGCGGTGCGCTGCGCGGATGCGGTCCCTTGGTCGGTCAAGGCGCGTGCGAGGTCATGGGGCAAACGCGATACTTCTGCGCTGCGTTTCGCCGGAATTCGGGGCGTTGAGCTGTGCGACCGGGGCGCACCGCGCCGCTGCGTCGTCGCACCGGCCTGTTGCGACAGTGTCTGCGCTGCGGGCAGGGCTGCTGCGGTGATCCATCGCTCGCACCGCCCAAGCGTCACCATCGTGCGCACGGACGCGGCCACTGCTGCGGTGGCAGGCGGCAGGCCTTGTGTCTGCGTCAGCGCCTGCGCCAGTACCGCCCAGTCCTCTGCCCGTGGCGCACCATCGGGCAGCGTGGCGGCCAGCGCCAGAACACGCTCCGCGTCCGCGGCCTCCAGAACCGGCCAGAGACGCGTCAGCGTGCCCTCCGGCACCGCCACCAGGCGCGACCATGCCGTTTCGGGCGCGCGGCTCAGACAGGTCCGCAGGGCCTGACCGGGCGGCATATGCTCCAACCCGCGAAACCGGCGGAACCGGCCATGATGCGCCACCCGTCCGGCCAAACGGGCCGCGAGCCAGTCGGCCAGCAGCGCGGCCGCATCGGCATAGGTCACGGCTCCGGCCCCTTCGGACAGTGCTTGCGCCACGCCCGCCTCAACGGCCCGTGCGATGCGGTCGGCGATGGACGCTGCGGTAACATCGCCGTCCAGTTCGATGGCAATGCGCAGGCGGGGAATGACCACAACCCGCGGGTCTTCGACCGGGCAGAGCGGGCCGAGGTGCCGTGACAGGGCCTCCGGTGCGGTGCGTGGCAACGCATCCAGTGCCGCGCGCGCCTGACGTTCGGCGGCCCCGTGCGGGGCGGTCAGGGTCACGGACATGCGTCGGACGCTCAGGCTCATGGTGCGAGTGCGGCCAATGCGGCCTCCAGCCGCGTCAGCCGTGCGTCCTGTGCCGCCAGCGTCGCCGTCATCGCTGCCGCCGCATCCGCGCCCTGTACGCCGACGGCCACCAGTGCTGTGGGGCCTGCGCTGTGCTCCCAGCACCGCCCGACGATCTCTGCCGCGCAAGCCGGCGTCAGCGCCTCGACACTCACCGCCCGGGCACGCCCGTCATTACGCCCCGAGGGCAGGATGAAGTCGCCCGGGCGCGCCAGCCCGTCCAGTGCCACGCGGACCTGACCGACCATGGCCACCGTCTCTTCGCCTTCGGCGGTGTCGGGCAGGCGGGCGTTGCCCACGACCACGGCACGGTCTGTGGTGATCAGCAGTGCCTCGGCTTTGCCGGTGTCCAGCGACACTGTGCCGGACGCCACGCCAACCACGCGCCCGGGCCCGATGGCGTCCACGCCGGCGGCACGTGGCAACCGCTCGGCAAAGTCGGCACCGCCCGACACCAGCCGCAAGAAGCTGCCTGCATCCGACGGATCGGCGGTCGCCGTCGCGCTGCGTTCGATGCGGCCAATCGCGCCAGTCTGATCAAAGAAAGTGACAAAGTTGTTGCTGGAATCCGCAGCTGTTCCGGCCACGCGCAGGGCCAGAACATCGGCATTGTTGCCGGAGGTGTTTTCGATCAGGGCCACGTGGTTGTTGGTCTGCTCGGCATTGCCTGCAGATGTGCCGCGCACATGCAGGGGCACGGTCGGCGTGCCGCCCGACAGGTTCACGCCCATGCGGTTCTGGAACAGCGACAGCACGCCGTTGCCCTGGCTCGACAGGACGGTGCGGCCGGATGCGGCCTGATACTCGATCGTGCTGCGGGTCGCGCCGCCTTCGGTAAAGTCGAGCCGCGCGTTTGGGCCGCCGCCCGTGATGTCGAGGCGCAGCGCAGGGCTGACAGCGTCAATCTCAAGCTCGGCATTGGGGCTCTCGGTGCCGATGCCCATACGCCCGGACGAGGTGATGGCCACCCGCGTGCTCGGCGTCGTGTTGCCGTGCACCAGCAGCGTGCCGCCGTTGGGTTGCAGGCCCAGCTCGGCCGGGGCGCCGCCATCCTCGGCGCGGATATGCTGCGGGTTCACCTTGAGCGCGCGGGAGTTGCCCGTGGCGCGGATGTCGAGGCGCGCATTGGGCGCCTGCGTGCCGATGCCCAGATCGCCCTGCGCATCCACGGTGACGCGTACGGCATCGTTGGTGCCCAGATGCAGGCGGTTGTTGCTGTGGGCGTAACGGACAAAGCCCGCGCGCGTTTCGGAGACATTGGCGTTGCCGTCGGCAAAGTGGATCGACCCGTCAGACCCGGTATCGCCCAGCAGGGTCAGGCCGGGATCACCGCTGACGTTGCGGATCACCAGATCGTCGGCATCGGGGTGCAGGTTGCCCGGCGTGCCGGTCCGGATGCCGACGCTGCCATCGGAGCGGATCGTCACGGCGCGCGACAGGTCATCGCTGGCCGACAGGCGCAGGCGGCGGTTTTCGTCGTCCCAGCGGATCTGACCGCGCACATCCCCCAGCGTGGGCGGGGTCGCACCCGGGTTCAGCCGGCGAAAGCCGATGCGGGCGCGTGCGTCCTCCTGCACGGCCAGATCCAGATGCAGCGCATCGGGGCGGGCGATCAGCGTGTGCGTGTCGTCAAGGTCATGCGGCAGGTCGGTGCCAAGGGCGGCGATGCCGTCGCTGCGCAGGATCATCCGTTCGGTCATGGTGCCGTAATCCGCGGCCCAGCCCACACTCAGCCGGTCCGCGCCATTGCCGGTCGCACCGATCACCGCCTGCAGGTCCTGACCGTTCAGCAGATTGCTCAGCGGGGCCGCACGGCGCAGGTACAGCGGTGCATCCCCCGCCTCCAGCCCGTTTGCGTCGCGCAACTCGAGCCGGGTGCCGAACAGGCGCACCTGTCCGGTGGCGCGCATGTCGCCCTCGACCCAGACCAGCTCGCGGCCCACAAGCCGTTCGGTGTCCTGTGTCGGGTCGTCCCGGTCGGGCATGGCCATCAGATCATCGGGTTGCAACCAGTCGGCGCGGCACAGGCTTTCGGCGTCATCGCCCGGTTTGAACTGCGCGTAGCGGTCGCGCAGGCGGATCACGCCCTGCGCCGCAAAGACGGATTCCGCGACCGCCCCGATCAGCCGCCGCCGCGTGCGGCTCAGGCGCAGCGCATCGGCACTGCGCGCGGCAAAGCTGCCGGGCGTGTTGCCGACACCCGCGGTCCACTGTGCGGCCCCGAGTGGCACGAGCCAACGGGCCGTGTCGGCGGGGTAGACCTGATGCGGCAGCGACCCGTCGCACAGGATCGGCGCGTCCGCATCCAGCCCCAGCCCGGCGATGCGCACGTCCGGGTGCAGGGTGCCGGCCAGTGTCACGCCGCTCTGGCGGTCGCGCACGTTGAACCGCTCGCCCACGGCCAGTTCCACATCCTCCAGCACGCGGGCAAAGGCGTCCTGCGCGCCGCAGGTCTCGAACCCCTCGCGCAGGCCGGAAAACGGCGTGGCGGCAAAGCCGAGCCAGACCGGGATCAGCGCGGTCGGTTCCGCCGAAAACAGCGCAGGTGGCACTTGCAGCGGCGCCCGGACAAGCCCGGCGCGGCCATAGCCGTCCACGAACATGCCCGGCATGACAAACAGGTCCACGCCGCCGCCCTCTGCTGGCGCTTCGACCAGATCGAGCCCGGTCACGATGCCCCAGGTCTGCCCGCCCAGACCCTGGGCGCGGATCAGGTCACGCGCGTAGCGCAGAAGGGCATCAAGGTCGGCGGCCCCCAGGAATTGCCCTTCGAAGAATGCCGGGCGTTCGGTCTGGTCGTTCATCGCAAGTGCCCTCCTATTGATCGTCCATCCGGGCGCGCAACGCGGCCAGTTCCTTGGCCTGGCTTTCGACCATGCTGCGTAGTTCCCGCATCTCGGCATCGGCACCTTTGGGTTTTGGGTCGTAGCTGTCCGGCGCCCGCGTCACGCTCAGGTCCGGCAGGCCGTCGAAGGCTGAGGCGGTGACGTCTGCCAGAACGCGCATGATCCCGCTTTGTGCGATGCGGTCGATCTGGGCGGCTTCATCGTCGCCTTCGCGCCCCTCGCCGATGTCAAAGCGGGGCCGGCGGGCCAGTACATCCAGCAGATCGCGCTGCCGCAACACCGGACCCTCGCCGGACACCCGGTTGCCAAGGCTCGTTGCAAAGGCGCGCGCCAGTGTCGGGTTGACGAGGCTGCGCGTGCTGAACCGCGTCGACAGCGGATCGTCGAGCGTGGCGGCCCGGCGGGCATCGGCGGATGCGATCGTGTCAAAATCGGGCGGCTGGATGTCCCCCTCGGGCTGCGGCACAGCCCCGGGTGGCACGCTGCTGGGCGGCGTGCCGTCGCGTGGGGGCGGGATTTGCAGGCCCAGCAGTTCGCAGCACAGCGCCTCCATCCCGTCGCGCAGAAAGCGGCGCACCGGGGTCCACCCCAGCCAGTAGCCCAGCGTGTTGTTGGTCACCACATGGCGGCGCAACGGTGTCCAGTTGCAAACCTCGAGCACGGTGCAATCGCTGCGCCGGACGGTAACGCGGGCAATGGGCACGCGCGGGTCATCCGGGCAGGGGCAAGGCGGCAGTGCGTTGTTGCAGATGCAGTGCAGGAACGCCTCCAGCAGCGGGTTGAGCATCCGCAGGAACGATTGCAGCAGCGCATCGCGGAACTGCTCGAACGGCAGATCGGGCGAGGGGCAGCTAAACGCGGCAAGCTGGTCGAGCACCCGGCAATTTCCGCCACCATTGCGCCCGAACCAGTCGATCAGGCCATTGCGGGCATCGCAGCACCAGTGGAACCAGATTTGCTGGTTGTTGGGCGTGATGTCGTCGAACGTGCCCGGCAGCCGCGGCAGATGCGCCTCGAGGTCGCGCAGGCAGCACGCCATGCGCTCGGCCATTTCGCCATCAAGGCGGTCCAGGATGCCTGAGAACGCGCCAACGAACCCTTCGTTGTCGCGGTCGGGCCGGCGGTCGTCATCGTCTTCGTCGGGCGCGCGGAACACCTCCCAGCGGTAGCCCTCGCAGATCAGCGTCGGCTCGCAGGACGGGGCCGCGTCGCGGCGCAGACGGGGCAGAGTGGCCTGGCTGGCGGCAAAGCGCGGCGTGCTGGTGCCGCAACTGCAGGACGCCCCGCCACCGCATCCGCAGGACGAACCGTCGCCGCAGCCGCACGACGTGCCCGCGCTGCCACCACAGCCGCAGGTCTGGTTGCCGGTCATGGGCCGTTTGGGCGCGCCCTGGCTTTCCACGTAGCGCAGGGCGAGGATCCAGTCCTCTTCGACATCGTCGCACAGGTCGCGGCGGCCGTAGGGGCGGCAGTCGGGCCCGTCCACCTCGCGGCAGGCGTTGATCAGCGCGCAGATGTCGACCTCGTCCGGGGCGCAGACGATGATATCCTCTCCGCAGGGCGAGATCGCGTAGCCGTCCGACACCCGCACCGTGTTGTCGCAAGGTGAACAACTGGCCACGAGCCCGCACACCACGCCGGTCCCCTCGAGGTAGCGCCGCTGCAGCTTGTTCTTTTCGACGACATAGTCGGCAAGCCGCCCCAGATCCTCGTCCGTCAGCAACATGCCCGAGAAAAAGCGCGGGCGGCACAGGCATTCCAGCCCGCCACAATCCGGGCAGGGCTGGCAGGACGGGTCGGGTCCGTAGCCCTTGGTCTTGGTCGCGGTGGTGGCGAACCTCAGGCCCGCGCCGCGGGTGGTCGAATGTGTCGTATCAGCCATCTGTCGATCTCCTAAACCGGGGGTCAGCCGTTTTCGGTCAGGCGCACCCAACTGTCGAATGTACCGCCTTCGATACCGTCGCCGCTGCGCCGCTGCAGGACCGAACCATCGGGCTGGGGTATGGGCGTGACACCGGGCCAGAGGTGGTCGCCGTCCACGGCGCGGCGCTGTTCATCGGGCAGGTGATCGCAGTAGAGCCGGATGCGGATGCGCCCGCCGGTGCCGCGCAGGGCCCGTGGAATGCCCGAGGGCAGCCACTGCACTGCGTCGGCAATACCGTCGTCCACGTTCTGGCCACCTTGCCCGATCATGCAACGTTCGTTCAGTTGCAGCGGTCGGATCACCTCTGTGGGCCACACGCACCAGCAGGCGAGGCCTGCGTTGGTGGGCTGCTGTTCGACCTCCACCTGCAGGACCATGTCGTCGATCTGATCCACGAAAACAGGCCCGTCAAAGGCGATGATCAACCCGGTTTCCAGCACGCGCCCAAGCGGGGTTTCGCCCCGGTGCGGCCAGTTGATGTCGCAGATATGGGTCAGCGTGTCGTCCAGCCCGCCGGGCCCGCGTGGGCCGCGTGGCCCCCGGGGTCCGCGCGGGCCCTCGGGGCCGGGTGGGCCATCAGCCCCATCGGTGCCGTCCGTCCCGTCGGTCCCGTCCGTGCCGTCAGCCCCGTCCAGCCCGTCCGCGCCTGCGGCTCCGGGCGCACCAGGTGGGCCGGGCGGTCCGGGCGGGCCCTGATCGCCCTGACCGGCACCGCCCTGTTCCAGCAGGCAGCGCAGGGTCTGTGCCATCGCCTGCACGCTCGGCAACTGGACCCGGCCCAGACGATTGTTGAGCCGGGCAATATCGTTGTCCAGATCGTCAGCGGGGTCGGGCGCGGGCACTGTCATGTCCTCGAACCGGAACCCGGGCCGCCAATTCTCGATCGTCGTCAACACGAGGCAATCGGCGCTGACACAGCCCGGGCAGGCACCGATCTCGAGCAGGTCCGCGCACCCGGTGGCCGTAATGTCGAGCATCGCGACCCCGCCGCCGGTGTCGTCATCCACAGGACCGGGGTATGGCACGTAAAGCAGATCGGCCCCGGCGCTGAGCGTCAGGCGCGCCGCGTTTTCTCCCAGTGGCACAGGCTCGGGCAGGCTGATCGCCTGACCTGCGGCCAGCGCGGCCAGCGGCACCGCCACGACATACCGGTCGTCCCCATCCGCCATCAGGACCGCCGCCATACCGCCGCCGGGTGCCACCACGGCTGCGACGGGGGTATGGGGCAAGGACACACCGCCCATCACCGTACCGCTCACCGGCTCGTAGAGCTGCGCACCGGGGCTGGCACTGTCGAGCAACAATAACCGGTCAGGCCCGGTCGATGACACCAGCGCACCACCCGACAGGGTAAGCGCCGGGACGCCTGCCACCGGGCTTTCGGGCAGGCCCGCATCCGCCAGATCGACGGTAAAGACACCCGCGCCGCCCGGCTCCGACAGGTACAGCGTGTCGCCAGTTGTGCCGATGATCTCGCGCGCGGCCCCCAGGGTGGCACTGGTGTCGGGCGTGCCGGGGTCGGCCACATCGGCGGGCCAGATGTCCAGCGTACCGGTAGATGTGGCGAGCGCCAGGAGCCGCCCGTCCTCCAGCCGCCGCAACTCCAGCGCCTCGCCCGCGTTGCCCGGGACCGCGCCGTCGCGCTGCGCACCGGCACCCAGCCCCGCACCGGCGGGGTCAAACACGTTCAACCGGGCGGCATCACTCGGGGCCGTCGGATCGGTCGTGGCGACGGTCAGCGTCGCGCCGTCCTGCGTTAGGGCCAGACCGGTGATCTGCCCGCCTGCCGGGGCGCTGGCCAGCACGGCGTGGGTGGCCGCGTCGACCTCATAGATCGTGCCTGCCTCGGCGTCCGTGGCGACGTAGAGCCGCCCGCGCACCGCGTCGACCACCACATGGGCCGCACGGGCGATGGCCAGCGTGCCGGACCAGTCCAGCCCCGGCTGCCCGGGCGGAAAGGTGGGAAAGTCGGGGTCGATCACCACCTCGAGGTCATAGCTCTCGAGGATGCGGTTCGGCGCGCATTGCGTATCGTCGCAGCCGCATTCGTCAAACAGCACCGGCACCTCTTCGGTCGGGCATTCGCGGTAACACAGCCGCACCTGCACCGTATGCGCAGCACCGTCATCGTCGGCGATCAGCGCGGCGATGGCGGGGGTCTGTGTCAGGTCCACCGTCTCGGGTGCCGCGACAAGGATATCGTTGCCGCAGCAGTCAATCGCGGTGCCCGGGGTCAGCACCACGAGGTGATCGCGGCAGGCCGGGTTCGGGTGGGCCGTCAGCTCGAGCCCGCAGACCACACCGGTGCCGTGCAAATGCTTGTGGTGGTTCTTGATCTTGTCGCGGACATAGGTCTGTTCGTCCGTGAAATCCCGTTCGACCAGCAGCTTGCCGGTAAAGTAGTTGTTGCGCGTGTAGGCGCGGGGTTCGCAGGTGTCGCACGGGGCGGGATGGGGCGTGTGGCGGTTCATCATGGCACCTCTCTTGGATCGGGCGAAGACGGGGCGGTCAGGTGGCTGTCGCGGCCCAGCCGGGGCGAAAATCCGGGATGACCCGCAGCCCCCGACAGGACGGAGGCGCGGCCCAGCTGCCCCTGACCCAGCCGGACGGCGTGGCTGTGCGCGGCGGGCCAGCAGCCGATCACGCTGTCAAAGCCGAGTGCCGCCTGAATGCCGATGCGCATCCGGGGATGTACGGGCACCAGCGTGGCCTCGACATGGGCGGGCACCTGGGTCCGCAGCATCCGGGTCAGGCGTGCGCGGTCCGTGGGCTGCGCGACGGCATGGGCGGGGACAAACAGGCTGAGCCGATGCGCCGACCGGTGAAAGGGTTCGCGCAGCGGGTCGCGCGCAGTGTCGAGCCGCGTGGCATCGAGCCGGGCATTGCCATCCAGCTGGCTGCCGCGGATCAGCCCGGCGCCCCACAGCCGCGCCGCGTCGCCCAGACGGCCATGGCCCAGATGCAGCCAGCGGCGCAGGCGCCAGTGTTCCAGCACCAGCGTGGGCAGCGGCGGCGGGGCGCTGTGCGGCGTGCAGGCGGGCGCGCAGGCGGCGGGCGGCACGGGCTCCTGGCCCAGACGCTCCCAGCCGAGCCACAGCAGCAGCGCACCGCGCAGCCCCGCCACCGTGCCCTTGCAGGACAACAGGCGGCTTGCGCCCCGCAGCAACCGGCGGCGGCGCGCTTCGGGCAGCGTGCGGTCCAGCGCCATGCCGATCCATCCCGCCAGCCAGCCCAGCATGTCGCGGTCCAGCGTGGCGGGCGTCGACCTGGGGTCATACAGATGCGCCTGATCGTCGATCTGCCCTTCGATGTCGCGAAGACCGCGGTCGAACACGCCCAGCAGACGGTCGGCAAAGTCGGCAGATACCGGATCGGCACCAAAGGCAGCCGGCAGGTAGCGGCGCAGTGTGATGCGCGGATATTCGATGTGGATGCGCCTGATCTCGGGCGTGGTGTGGCCGTCGCCCTGCAGGCTGAGCCTGAGCCACATTCGCTGGCCCGGCTGCGACTGGATCAGCGCCTCGCCGCCCTTGCCCAACGGGACGGATGTCCAGGCCGAGGCGGGCAGTTCCGCGATCATCGCGTCTGTCAGGCGCGCCTCTGCCGTTGTCGTCTCTGCCCGGATGGCGGTGCCTGGTGGGCAGGTGGCGTCCAGCACAACGCGGTGCCAGACGCAGCCCGCGATGGTGCTGTCGAGCGGGCCGAGCACCGACGACGCCTGCGTGACATAGCCCGGCAGAGCGGGGGGCGGCGTGCTGCGGCGCGCGCCGTCGGCGTCGATCCAGACCGGCGTTTCACAGTCGCAGAGCGGGCCGATGTCCACCGACCCGTCCGGTGCCACGGGCAGGGGCGCATCCGGCAAGAGGTGGCGCAGATCGTCCACAGTGGCGATTGCGTCGACGATCCGGCCCGTCGTGTCGCGCAGGTCCACATCCATGCGCCCCGGCACCACGGTCACGATCTGCCCGCACGCACTGCGCACAAGCCGGCAGGCGGTGCCCCAACCGGTCTGCTCGCCATCATGCCCGCCCCAGGCGAGGAAGCGGTGTAGCGTCCCGTTCGCGGCATCCGCAACCAACAGCGCGTCGCCGTCGGTCAGGGCCGCCGTCGGGGTCCAGTCCCCGGTCGGTTGCCAGATGGCGCGCAGGCTCAGCGCGCGCGGGTCCAGCACCAGAACCCGGCCCGGCGGGCCTGCGTCAACGACATAGAGCCGGTCGCGATAGGCCACCAGAGCGCGCGGATCAATCAGCCCGAGCCCGCCGCAGGGCGCGTCGACCATCTGACAGCGGCACCGGTCCAGCCAGCGCAGCACACGGCGCGTCCGGTCGATCACCCACAGCGTGCCAAAGGCATCCAGCGCCATGTGCCCGGGCAGTGCAAGCCCGCCCAATGCGCCCGATGGCTCACCCGGCACCCGTCCCCCGGACGGGTCGGGGGGCAGACGCAGAAGGCCGCATGTGTCGGGCGTTATCGTTGGCTGTCCGGCGACGGGCGCGTCGATCAAAGGCCAGCCCTGCCGCCCGCCCAGGATCATCCACAGCGGATCATGCGGCGGCCTTGGCGGTGGCGGCAGGAAGGCGGCGATGCTCATGTCAGCGCCTCCTCGTCCTGCCGCAAGGTGACGGACAGGCTGTCGAGGGCGACCAGAGCGCCGTCGGGGATCACTGCGTCGCGGCATTCGGCAATCTCGACCCCGTCAACGGTGAGCGCCAGCACATCAAGCCGTGTGACGCCGTCCACCAGCGCCCGGCGATAGAGGTCCACATACCGGATGGGCGCGCCAAAAGGCCAACCGCGCCCGTCTGCCCCGCCCGTGAGCGGGTGCAGGTACGCGGTCACCGCGTCCTCTAGCGCCAGTGTCGCGGCGGCGCTGTTGGCCTCCGGTGAGACGACAGCAGCGATCTCCAGCGACACGGCGGCGTATGCCGGGCCTGTGACATAGAGCTCGGTCGTGGCAAGGCGGCGATTGTCGAGATGGGCGCACACCGTCTGCACCAACGCGGCGGAAGGGGCTGGGCGCGGCCCGTCGGTCTCGGGCACGATGACCACCGTGACGGTGCCGGGAACGGTCAGCCCCGGAAAGCCCGGGTGATGCAGCGGCAGGGCGCGGGCGCGGGCAATGGGCCCGGCCTGTTTCGCCAGAGCCTCGAAATCCTCGGACGTCACAGCGCGGTCGCGCGCGCTGAGCATGATGCGGGCGCGGTCGGCGGCGGCCTCCAGCGTTTCCTCGTCCGTGCCGCCATCTGCGGCGACCGGGTTGGTCACGGCAGCCGCGTCAATCCCGGTCACGGTGCGCAGCAATGTCGACACCTGCCCGGCCGCAACATTGCCCCGCGCGCCGCCGCCAAAGCGATAGGCCTCGGCCACCACGCTCGAGGCCGGCAGCGCCAGATTGGCCAGCGGCACCGCGCTGCGGGTGCCATCGCCCATGCGCACCTCGCCTGTGCCGCGGTTGAGCGTGAAATGCCGGTCATCGGGACCGGAGCCAAAGAAATCAGGCACCTCGTGCCAGGGCTCGGGCGTGCCCATCTCGTTGATCGTCAACTGGAGCGTGCCGTCGAGGATAGGCGTGTTGGTCAGCCGCAAGGTCTGGCCCGGCGTGCCGTCAATACCGCCCAACACCTCTCGGCGCACGGTCTGGGCATTGCTGGCGGGCACCGCGTTCATGCGGATGCCGGCAAGTTCGGGCGCACGTTCGTAGGCGGCCCGGTCCAGCCGTGCGCGCAGCCAGCTGCGGGGCGCATCAGTGGCCGAACCGATCTGTGCGGGTACGACCCGGCCCGCCTCCGGTGTGCGAAGGTGGACAATGCCGCCGCGGGTCATGGCCAGTGTGTCATCGCCCAGCACGGTCAGCGGCAGCCATTCGGTGCCCGCCCAGTATTCCCAGACAATCGTGGCCGGGGCTGCCACGGGCACGGCCCCCCCACCGCACAGCGCGGGCGGCGGCACGGGGCGGTCAGAGGTAGGCCAGATCGCCAGCGACAACTCCACCGACGGGGCCAGCGCCACGCCGGGACCAAAGCCCAGCAGCAGCGCGGACCCGGCACTGGCCAGCGGGCCAAAGGGCAGGAACCCGGTTGCCAGATCGGCATTGGCAGCCGTCGTGTCGGCATAGGCATAGCCGTCAAAGGCCTGAACGAATGTCAGTGGCGCGCGCAGGGCGGTCAACAGCCGCTCCGTCTCGAACACGATGGGGCCGTCGGCGTCATCCTCGGCGGAAGCCACCGGCGTGCGTTCGGGCACACTCAGGGACAGGCCGGCGAATGTTGGGCGCACAGGAAAGGTCAGTACGGTGCCCGCGGGACGGGCGGGCGTCAGTTCGATCCCGATCAATTGCAGGAATTTCAGGTAGTTGAGCTCGGGCGTGCGGCCCAGCCGGTAGATCATCATCTCACTCAGCCAGGCAAAAAGCTCCACGAGGGCAAAGCCCGCATCGCCGGGGTTCGTATCGGTCCATTCGGGGGCGTAGCGGGCGATCCGCGTGCGTGCCTCATCCACCAGATCCTCGAACCGGCGGTCATCAAGTGCGGGGATGTGATCGGCCAGCGGCATGGCTCAGAACCCCTCCGTGACAAAGAACGGGTAGACGAGGTTGCCGATCGCGTTGTTGGACCGGACCTTGTAGTCGACCTCGACCATGAGTGCGGCACCGTCGGTGGACAGGTCGGCGCGTACGTCCAGAACGGCGATGCGCGGCTCGAGCGTGGTGAGCGCGCGGCGCACCTGATCGACGATACGCGTGATGGTGGCGGCACTGCCGGGGGCAAAGAGCTGGTCATGCGCCCCGCAGCCCAAACGCGGGCGCATGACGCGTTCGCCAAGCGCCGTGCTCAGGATCAGCCAGATAGCCTGATCCACCTTGGTCTCGCCTTCGGCAACAGCCAGCTTGCCGCGCGCGTCCACAGCCAGCGGAAAAGTAAGGCCACGGCCCAGAAAGGCGCGCGGATCGGGGCGGGGTTGGCGGTCGGGCAGGCTCATAGCGGTATCGCCTCGGCAAGGCCCTCGATAGTGAGGGCGGTCTGTTCCAGGGTGTCGAGCGTGGTTTTCAGCGTCTCCAGATCGGTGTCGGAGGCGAGTTGCGGCAGCTCGATCGTGGGCGGGCCGGGCATCAGATCCAGAAACGGACCGGCCAGCGCGAGGATCGTGGCGATCGGGTCAATCGACTTCATCACACCGTCAGCGCTGCACACGGCATTGTCGCGGGCGCATTCCAGTTGCGCCAGCAGCGCGTCGTTGCCTTCCTGCTGGGCCGACGAAATCTCAAGCTCCAGCCCCGCCAACACCTCGACGATGCTGCCAAGCGCTTGCGTCATGCAGCGGATCATCTTGGCGATCATCAGCAACAGGTCCTTGACGAACTGGCCAAAGGGGATGGCCGGGTTGATCACCATGCCAAGGCAACCCGCGAGGTCCTCGCCTGCCTCTGCAATCTCGAGCAAACCGCCGGGGATCGCGAACGGATCGCCCGTGCTCAGCTTCTTGAACACGTCGATCAGTGTGGCCAGAAAGCCCAGCACCTTGAGAAGGCATTCCATCGACGCCATCATTGGGGCCAGCTGCACGGCGAGCGATATGTTCATCGAACAGTCGCTGGGAATGCCGCGCGTCGTGTCTGCGATGCCCTTGAAGGTGCCCCCGTTGGGCAGGCGCAGCTCCGGGAAATTCGGCTTGGGCAGACTGAAATCCACGCATTTGGGCGGCTCAAGCGCGGCGGTGATCGAGGCGGGCAGGGCGATATCGATATCAGGCATCTGTCAGGCTCCGGATCACAGCGGGTTGGCGCCGGGCTGCACGACCCGGTCATTGATGAGGACGGCGGCACCCTTGAGTTGCAGGGTGCCCTTGGACACGATGGTGACGACGCCGTTGCCCATCACGATCATGTTGTCGTGCGCGTCCTGAATGATCAGCGCGCCCTTGGACCCGTTGGCCGGTGTGCTGTCGACCATTCTGATCGTGTGCCCGTTGCCCGAGCGCACCATGCACTGGCGGTGATCTTCGGAGGGCGCGTCGGACTGCCCGTTCCACATCGCCCCCAGCATCACCGGATGGTTGAAGTCGCCCTGCAGGAACCCGATCACCACCTCATCGCCCACATGCGGCATAAAGAAGATGCCCCGGTCATTGCCCGCAAACGGTGCCGCGACCGGGAACCAGTCCGTCTCGATTTCGTTGTCGAGCCAGGGAAAGTTGGCGCGCACGCGGCCTTCGTTTTCCGGGTCCTCGTTGTCGGAGATCGTGCCGATCACCAGCCCTGGCATCGCCCCCGGTTTCATGATGCCACCTGTGGAAGCTGCTCGCGGCGCGCCTCGAATTTGGTGAGGTAGCCGCTGTCGTTCACGATGTGCTCGGTCTTTTTGACGAGGTAGTCGCCGGACAGACGGCTGCCGATCTCGCCGATGCGGATGCGGGTGCCTGCGCGCAGTTCGGGCAGGCCGACGGTGGTCCCGGTGGCCTCGATCACGCTGGCGGCCCGGTCGCGCAGCACCGCACGGGCATAGTCGCGCGCCTCTTCGCGGGTGAAGACGGGGCGGTCGACCACGATCTCTTCGCGCGGATCGCATTGCACGAATTCGTCCAGATCGGCGTTCAGGCGCTGCAATTCTGGGTCATTGAACTCGATCTTTTCCTCGATGGCGCGCTGCGCGCGGCGGTCCCAGCCCCGGACGGTGACGGATTTGACCTGATTGTGGCTGGTGATGGTCGGCATGAACTCGACCATGCTGCGCCCCCAGTCGAGCGCGTAGTTCACCGGCGCGCGGGCATTGCTGCCGGGCCCGAAATAGAGCTGTCGCCGCTGCACACTGGGCTGGCCGGGTTGCTGTTCGACCAGCTCGTAACCGTGCCGCCGCGCGAGGTTCAGTAAAAAGTCGATGTCGTACTGGTTGGTCTGCGCGGTGTAGTCCAGCACCGGTTCGGCATTGGCATCCACCGGCCCCACCACCAGCGGCAGGGGCAGGCGGGGCTGGCCGTCATCGCGCAGGCTGGCAAGGTTTTCGGCAATGGCCGAGGGGCGCTCACTGCGCCACGACCCGCTATGGCGCTTGCGGCGCAGCTGGTGTAGGACGTTGAGGCCGGTCACGGTCAGCGTGGGTGCGGCATTGGCCTGAAAATGTGGCTCCATCATGGTGAAATTGCCCTGCATCATCGTGATCAGGTTGCCCGCATAGCCCATGCGCAGCTCGACCACCTTTTCGCAGGGCTGGAACAGGCGGTGCAGACCCTGATCCGCGTTGGCGGCCGTCTCGGAGCCGATGAACTTGAACCGGTTTTCGGCCGGGTCCCAGTTGTTCACCACCAGCTCGAACCGGTCGATTTCGGTCAGCCCGTCGATGTATTTCACCTCGCGCACGTCGCGCAGCACGTTTTGCGGCAGGTTCTCGCCCTCGATCCGCACCTCGAACCCCGGCGCATAGAAATCGCGGTTGGCGGGCACACGTGCCTCGTCCAGAACGGGGCGGTAGACCGTCATGCGCCACCTCCGGTCTCGGTCATGGCGCGGGTCGGTACCGACGGTACGGCCAGCGGCTGGCCCGCGCTCAGGCGGCGGGGATCATCGATGCCGTTGTCGTTGGCGATCAGCCGCCAGTCGTCTGGCGCGCCATAGTAGCGTTGCGCCACCGACCACAGCTGATCACCGGCGGCCAGCACATGCCCGTGCGTGCGGTCGGGCGAGGACAGGTTCAGCGCATCCAGCTGTTCGTCAAGCGGGGCGTATTCCTCGAGGGTGAGGGTGATGCGCGCACGCAGCGGCGTGCCACCGGTTGAAAACAGGGTAAAGTTCTGGCGGATTTCGGTGACCACGCCCTTGAAGCTGTCGCGGGCCTGTCCGGCCAGCTCGCCCACCGTCTTGCTGCCGGGAAATCCCGGGCCCCAGTAGAACGTCACCGGCGGGGGCGCGTGGCCTTCAGGCTCGATCCGGATCAGCGAATAGAGCTTGTCGGTCTCCTCCACCACCGACGTCGCCTTGGCGCCCATCCCCAGATCGGACGAGTCAAAGTAAAGCTCGAGCGACAGCACCTCGGTCTCGCCCCGCACGAACTGGCGCAGGGGCGCGGTGAGGCCGGGAATGCCGATATCCGCAAACAGCGCGCGTTTTTCCAGCGTCATTTCGGTGGGGTTGAACTGTACCGGCAGGGGGTCGCTGTCGCCCGCCTGCCAGTGGGCGACCATGTAGGCGCGTCCGGGTGGGGCGGTCTGGGTCATCTGCCGCCTCCGGTGCCAAGGCCCGCACCCGGGGCCGTCTGCCGCGCGATGCCGCCGCGCCCGTCATCATCGACTTGCGTGGCCGCCGCCCGGCGCGCCTGCGCGGCCTGCATCCGCTCCAGCGCGTCGACCATGGCGAGGCTGGCGGCGCGCACAGTGCTGTCCTGCGCCCCGCCGCCGCGCTGGGTCACGCGGATCTCACCGATGATTTCGTCGATCTCTACCTGCATGTGGCGGGTATCCTTTGGGTTTCAGAAAATGGCATCTACGACGGCCCCCACGGCTGCGCCCAGGGCACCGCCCGCATCTTCTCGGCGGATCCCTTCGTGGGCGATTTCAAGGGTTTCGACGGCAACGGCAGAGCGGCCCGCATTCAGGCCCGGCCCTTCCCAGCGGGCAGGGATGGCGTTGCGGAACGACCAGACATGCACCGGCGCGCCGTCCGTGCTCAGCAGCGTGATCAGCCCGTCGCGCCGTTCGCCGCGTCCTTCGAGATAGCTGTTGAACCAGGTCCACAGGTCGCTGTCGTCCAGCGGATCACGCCGCCCGACGATGCCGCGCTTCAGCGTGATGTTGGACCAGCGCACCCGCGACGGGAATTTCAGCGTCGCATCGTTCACGCCGCCCGCATCATAGCTTTCGACGGCCATCGTCATCTCGAGGCCGGTAACCTCGGAAAAGCCCGCGTAGCTGCGCGTTCCTGCCGTCGACAGAGCGACCGTCCCGGCCCCCGGACCGGTCTTGGACTTGGCCGCGGTCAGGGCCACGGAAAAGTTGAAGGCGGGCGCGGGGTCGCGGCGGGTTCCGGTGGCCATCAGACAGCCTCCAGCATCTGTTGCGGGCTTGCGCCGCTTTCGATCAGATCGAACCCGTCCTGCCGCACACCAAGCGTCAGCGTGATGAACTCAAGCGGCATGGCAGGCGCCACGCCGATGTCCACGATCAGCTGTCCCAGCGCCTGGGTGCGGGGCGGGTTGTTGACGTCGTCGCAGCGCACGCGCCAGCTTTGGTCCGGCGCGTCCCCGGCCAGCGCGCCCGCGCGGCGCAGCGCCTCGAGGAAAACGCCGATCGTGTGGCTGAGCAGCGCGCGCGTTTCGCCCGAGTTCGGCTCAAACGGCACCCAGTGCAGCGACACCTCGAGCGACCGGCGCAACAGGATCATCAGCCGCCGCGTGGTGAGATAGCGGAACCGCGCGTCCGATCCGAGCGTGCGCGCGCCCATCAGGCGGGCAGGCCGGCCGTCGCGCGCGGTGATCACCGTGATTCCTTGCGCATTGAGCAGGCCGTGTTCGGCAGGGCGCAGCAGCGCGGTCGGCCCCTGCGCCCAGACCAGCGGCAGGTTCGCCGCCGCCCGGTGCGGGCCGGTGGCCAGATCAACTGCGGCCAGTTGCCCTGCCGCGTGCCCCGATGGCGGGATATCGCGCGTGGATTTGTTCGGACGCGGGTCGGCGACGGTCAGCCACGGTGTGAACAGCGCGGCATAGGTGCTGTCGGTCCGTTGGCGCCAGGCCATCAGCGCATCGGTGCGCGCGGCGCGGGCCGGCGGCGGGTCCAGCAGGACGATACGGTCGGCCAGACGCTCGGCCTGGGTCACCATGGCGGCCTGCGCCTGTGCGATATCGGCCTCGGACAGCTCGGGTGGCAGATCGCCCACCGGGGGCGTCAGGGCAGGCGACGGGGCAGGGGGCAGGGGGCAGATGGCACAGGGGTCATCCGGGGTGTCCGGGACCGGCAGGTACCGGGTGGGATCAGGGCGCGCTGTCAGGTCCGGCATGGCGAGCATCGCCACATCCGCAATGTCTTCGAGCGTTGCGAGTGCAGCGATGTGGTCGGCCACGGTGACCGCTGCCAGCCCGTCGCGTCCGCCGTTCAGCCGCACCGGCAGTCCGGTGGCGGCGGCCAGCGGCTCGGGCGGGGAGAGCAGCCGCGCCTCGATCATCGGGGTCGTTTCGGGCAGCATGCCGTCTGCGTCCGGCACCTCCGGCGCCAGCACCGCGCCGATGAATGCCTGCGCCTGACGGCCCAGCTCCAGCCCCGCGTAGACCGCCACAAGGCGGCCATCCCGGCGCAAGGTCAGATCATAGGCCACCCGTTCGATCCGCAGTGGCACTGTGGGATCAAGGCCGGTCAGCGCCGCCTCGCCCGGTCGCCGTCGCGCCGGATCGGGGTGCACCAGAAACAGCCGCCCGCTGCCCGCGTCCACCGCGGCCAGCACCCGGTGCATCACGGCGCCACCCGGCTGGCGAAACGCCAGCAGCTGCCCGGCGGCAAAGCCGCGCGCCTCGGTCAGATCAAAGGTGGTTGCGGTGATCGGCGGGTGCGAGACAACCGCTTCGATCCGCCTTGCGGGCGTCAGGGCCACGCTCAGCCTGTTGCCCCAGACACCGGCGCTGCCTGCCGTCACCTCGACCAGCGGTGCGCCGGATGCGCCCGGCAGCACCGCGCGCGCGCGGGCCGCTCCGATGTCGGGCAGCGGTGAGGCGACGCGCACTGCCAGCAATGTGTCGCCGCCATTCTCGAAAAACCCGCGCGCCGCATAGGTCAGAAAGCCCGCATCGTGATAGCCGCCGAATATGCCTTCGAACGCGCGCATGGTGCGCACCCGCACCGGCACACCCACGGGCCCGCGTTCTGCATAGCCGACAAAGCCCGCAACATCCGTCCGGACGCGCACCACACCGTCGCCACCGCGCCGTGCGCGGCGCAGGCGAACGCCGGGGGCCGATGCGGGCGCCAGCGTCATTGCACAAGCTCCAGACCTTCGTGCTTGATCTCGAGCGCTTCCATCGCGACCTCGGTACCGGTCGCGTTCAGCGACGGGCCGTCGATCTTGTTGGGCCAGCCTTGGCGGAACGACCAGCGCAGCACATCCTCGCGCGCCTCGTTCATCAGGATGATCACACCGTCACGGCGGTCCAGTACGCCGCGCCCGATGTTGACCGACCAGTCCCAGAGCTCGCGGTTCTGCGTCATGCCGCGCTTGAGCGTGATGGTCGACTGCGTGCGCAGCCCGACCAGCTGCCGCGTCCAATTCTGTTCGTTGCCTTCGCGATATTCGATCGCGTTGCCCTCGACCATGAGGCCGGTCACTTCGGTGAAAGACCCGAGGGTCAAACCGTCAATCTCGAGCTTGAAGTTGTAGGTGGTGTAGGGATCGTTGCGGTCACCAATTGCCATGGGTCAAACCTCCGGGGATTTTGATCAGGAGCGCACGCGCGCGGTATCCAGCGCAAAGCGCAGGATCACGAATTCGGCGGGAAAGACCGGGGCGACCCCGATCAGGACGATCAGACGACCGTTGTCGATATCGCTTTGGGTCATCGTGGATTCGTCGCATTGCACGTAAAATCCCTGCTCGGGCGTGCGCCCCTGCAAGGCGCCATCGCGCCAGACATCCGTCAGGAAATTGCGCACCGTGCTGGTCACCCGCGCCCAAAGCGCAGGCGCATTCGGCTCGAACACCACGTATTGCAGGCCGATCTCGATGCTTTCCTGCAAAAAGAACATCAGCCGCACGGTCGAGATATAGCGGTACTGGCTGTTCGAGGTGATCACCCGCGCGCCCCACACCCGCAGCCCACGGTTCTCGGCGCTAAAGTCGCGCAGCGCGCAGATATTCGTGGGCGAGGCGTTCAGCACCTCCTGTTCGCGGGTATTCACACGACGCGAAAAGCCGGTGATGCCCCGGATGACCTTGTTGGCCGGGGCCACGTGCACGCCACGCTCCACGTCCGTGCGGGCATAGATGCCCATCATCGCGCCCGACGGTGGAATGGCCAGGTCCAGCGGATCGGCGGGGCCCACGGCATCGGGGTTCGGGATATGCATCCACGGGTAGTAGAGCGCCGCACATTGGCTGTCGGAGGCCGAGCGTTGCAGCTGGACATCGGCCAGCGAGGCATCGGGCGTTGCCGTGTCCAGCACCGCAAAACGGTAGGGCTGGCTTTCGCAATGGGCGATCAGCCCGGCCTGGACCAGCGGGCTGGCCTGTCCGGGGATCGCGATCATGGTGGCGCGCACATTCCGCGTGGCTTGCAGCCCGGTGCGGTCCAGCGGCTCGGTCGCGTCCTGCCCCAGATAGGTGAGGTCCGAGATGGTGGCGAGCGAGTCGTCGCCTTCGTCAAAGGCCTGCCGCGCGGGGATGCGCAGCCCTGCGGTGGTGATGTCGGTCAGCGCTTCGGGGGCTTCGCGGATGGCCTCGGTCGCGGCGAGGTTTGCGGCGGTGTCGCCCACGCGGATCAGCTGTGAATTGCCCTCGGGTTGCCCATCCTCGAGGGCGGGAGGCGCGTTGATGTCACCGATCTCGGTCAGCACGTAGCGCGGGTGGCGGTGGTCCAGCGTGAGGTGGCGAAAGATCTCGTCCCGCTCGACCCGTGGCGCGCGTCCCGGTGCTGCCGGATCGGGCCGCGCCAGCAGGCGCACGGTCAGGCTGAACTCGCGGCTGGTGATCTCGAGCGGCCCGGCCAGTGCGCCCAGTTGCGCCAGTGTGACGGCATCGAGGCCCGGTGGATCCAGCAGCACAGCGCGGGTGGCCGGGTTGGTGCTGCGCACCTTGACCAGCGCGATGCCACCCGTTGCGGGGTTTCTGAGCTGCAGCAGCGTGCCCGGCTCGATATTGGTGAGCGCGGTCACGCGCACCTCCAATGGTGCATTCAGCGCGGTGGACGTGGTGCGCACCAGCGGCTCGTCCGCCTCATCCGCGACGGAGGCCACAAGCCGGTTGCCCCAGCTGCCCACGTTGAGCGCAAAGAGGTTGAGCAAACCGCCCCGTTCGACCGCAGGTGCGCCGACCTCGTGGCTGCGCAGCACGCCTTCGGTCAGGGGGACAAAGCCGGTGTTGGCGGGCACGTTCGTGGCCGCCAGCGTGTGAAAGCTGGTCAGTCCGTCGGGCGTGGTGATCGCCAGCCCGTCCCCGGCGGCCAGCGCCTGACCTGAGGCGACCGTCAGGTCCGTGGCGCTCGCGGCGGCGGGCAGCACGGTGCCGGTGGTGTCGGCTCCGGCCAATGCGGGTGCAAGCTGTGCCTGCGCCACAGTGCCGGTGGCATGGTCGCGCGCCAGCGGCGTGCCCAGCGTCACGGTGCCTGCGTCCGGGGCGGCGCCGCCTGCGCCCGGCAGGGCGGTAATCTGGGCGTATTCCGTGTCGGGGCCTGCGCCGATGCGCAGCACTGTGCCAGCCACAAGGCCCACCCGGTCATTCAGGGCGATGACGCGGGCCCCTGCGGCGGCGTCGGCAGTTGTGACCTTGGCCGTCACGGTGCCATCGTCGGCCAGTGTGACTTGAGCCACTTGCGTGCCGATCGGTGCGGGCCGGGTTGCCGGCTGGTCCAGCGTCAGTGTGGTCAGCTCGCCCATTTCGCGCACTTCGTGTGCCGGGGTGCCGGGCTCGAACTCGACCATCTCGGCGGCAAAGGGCACGTTGGTGTCGGCAAAGGCGATGGGATCGCCCGGCGCGGCCGCAACTTCGAGCGTGTGCGAGACCGCGTTGCTCGTCAGCACATCGACAGCGGCGGCGGCGGTAAAATCCACCGGGCAAGGCTCGTTCAGCACAACCCGGTAAAGGTTGCCGCCCAGGTTGACCGGCGGTGCCGTCGCCAGAACCGCGGCCATATGCATCTCGCCGTTCTCCGACAGGCGCACGATGATGGGCAGGGCCTGTGCGGTCAGGTCCACGGAACTGTCGATGATCGCAACGGCGGCACCCGCGGCCACATTCGCATCCAGCGACAGGACCGCGCCCAGCGAGGCAGGCGCGCCGATGGCCACCGTGTTTGCGGCCGTGGCATGCGCCCGGGTCAGCGGGCGGTTCAGCGGGACGTGGCGGCTGGCACCCGTGGGTGCGGCACCGGTGACCCGGTATTCCGCGGCGCTGCCATCGCCCACCCGGACCGTGTCGCTATTGCCGATATTGCTGGTGTCGAACAGGTAAAGTGGCAGACCCCCAGGCCCGCCGGAGCCTTGCGCGGCCCGGCGCAGCAGCACCGTATCGCCCCCGCCGGGCGCGCCCCGGTCATGCAGTGTGGCGGTGGCAGCGCGCGCTTCTTCCGGCGCGACGCGCAGGGCACGCAGCCGCTTGCCGCCGTTCTCGAAATAGCCCTCGGCGGCGTAGCGCAGATAGCAATGTGCGCGGTCCGGGTCCGCCGGATCGCGGAAATCGGCCAGCGGCAGACGCCCGCCGAACCAGCGGTCGAAGTCGCCGACGCTGGTCAGCAGGATCGCCCGGTTTACCGGTCCACGCTCGGCCATGCCGACCATGGCGGCGTCCGTTGTGCTGACCCCTTCGACGGGCCGGGGACCGGTCTCGACGGTCTCGGGATATACTCCGGGGGCTAGGTACTCAGGCATCTGAAGGCTCCTTCGCTGGCAGGGGCGGGACGTGGATTGCAACACGCGGGGTCATGAAAAACTCAGGTCAAGCCGGGCGCGTGGCGCGCCGGACAGGGTGATGGTGCGGGTGGCGGGCGTCGGCTGGGTCGCGTGGGTGGCTTGCAGCGTCAGATGCGCCAGTCGGTGGATCGGGGGCAGCTGGTAATGCCCGTCGGCATCCGCCGTGGCCTGCGACAGGGCGGTGCGATGCAATTCTGGCGGGGTCGCGCCGCCCGCCAGTTCGATCACCGCCGGGCCCGGCGCAATGCCGTTGAGTGTCTGCACAAGCACGGTTCGGTCGCCGGTCAGGGCGTCGCGTGTGGTCAGGTTGATCGGTCCAGGCGCGCCAAGGCTGGCCTGAATGACCTGCGCCCCGCCGCCGTGAGGGTGGACCAGCGGATGGTCCAGCGTGACCCAGGCGCGTTGATCCGCGCTCGAGGTCAGGTCAATGGCGGCCACGGTCGCGATGTCCTCGCGCGCGGTGTCTGCGGACCCGATAGCCAGCACATCGCCGACGGCCAGCCCTTGTCGATCCCCTAGGCGGATACGCAGCGCGCCCGCGTCCGCGGCCTGCGCCAGCACCTTGGCCGGGGCCGCTGCGATCAGGGCGCGTGCTGTCACGGTACTGCCCACCGGGCGCGGCGCGGACAGGGGCCGCGTCAGGCCAAGGCCAAGATCGGCCAGCGCGGGCCCGGAAATGGCAGGCAGCGTGTCCCAAATGGCGCTGACGGTGACTTGCGCCCCGCCCACCGGTTGACCGTCGATGGCGCGCACGCGCCCGTCGATGACGGTGGCCCGACGGCGCAGCAGGACCGTGCCAAAATCCAGCGACTGGAACGTTGCAGGGTATCCCGGCTGTGGCGGCAACGCCCCGGTGAGCCGCGTTGGCAGGTAGCCGTCGGCGCTGATCTGCATCGCAACGGTTGGGGTGATCGCGGGCCACGGATCGGGAAACAGCGCCGCGGGACGTCCAGCAAGGCCGACATGCCCGCCGGGGGCAGTCCTCGTGTCCATACGCATGTCGCTGCGCCGCACGATCAGCGGCACGCGCGGCGGTGTGCCCGTCAATTCGTCAATCACCTGCGCTTCGGCGATCACCTGATAGCGCGCGGCCAGCGGAAGCGCAGGCGTCACCACATGGGTCCAGAGCGTGTCGCCACTGCGGATGGTGTGCGTGGTCATGGCACCTCCACCGCCGGTGCGGGCGTGGCAACGCGGGTCTCGGGCTTGGATCGGCGCACGCGCGGACCGCGCGCATCGCCAAGGCCCGCCACGATGTCGACCGGGCCGACCTCGTAGCAAATGCTGGGGCGGAACGCCTCGTCCAGCGTGTCCCAGACGCGGGCGATTTCCTCGAGGCCCGGCGTCTCCATCCGTGCGATCAGTGTGCGGTCGGTGCCGATCATCGCGTCGCGCAGATCGGAGCCGGTCGCGATGGGGCGGTCATCCAGCGCCTGCAGGATTCGGCCCAGCACATGCTGGTCGGTCTCCGGTGCGGCGGCACCGCCTGCGCCGCGCATCATCGGCGTCACAAGGTAGCGCAGGCGAACGGGCAGGGGGCGCGCCTCGACGGCGTCGGGGGGCAGGGGGCGCGGCGGACGGTTCAACAGATGCGGGTCGCGGATCACCTGATAAAGCCACAGCGACACCCCGGCCTCGGCCGCATCGACCATCCCGTCAGGCGAAGCAAGCGACACTACGCTGGCCCCCAACGGCGGAAAGGCCGTGCGCAGCGCGAGGTCGGCAACCATCGCATCCAGCAAGATGGCCCGCAGCGTCTCGGAGGTGGCGAGGATCGCGGCACTCATGCCTCGGACCCTCCCGTAGAGGTGGGCGCGGACCAGAGCGGCTCCGCCCCGTTATGCGTCTCGCGCGCCAGCAGGCCGCGACGATAGAGCCGTTCCAACGCACGCTCGACACTGTCCTGCGACGGGCGCGGGTTCAGACCGCTGAGCCATTGGTCACACACACCCCGCGCTGTATCCAGCGCATCGGGGCTCCGCGCCAGATAGGCGAGGATGCTGTGTTCGATGTGTGGCACGTCCTGAGACGATCCGTTGGCTTGGGTCATCGGCGCAGACCTTTCTCCTGCCCTTGGTCCAGCAATTTGCGTGCCAACTGGGTAAGTCATTGAAAAGTCTTGAGTTGTGGTCATGTTTGTCGCGCCAGTGGGGGGAAATGCGCCCTGCAGGGATGCAATTGCGCGGCACTGGCCGGGTCGTTTCAGACCCGGCAACCGGTGGAAAGTGCCACGACCGACAAGGCTGCATGGGCGCGGAACGGGTTGCGCACCGGGCCGCCGCGCACCCGGTTGGAGGGGTGCCACGCGCCAAAGTGCCCGGCGGCGCACCCGGTGCTAGCCTCCTCGCAGATGCAAGCGGGTGAGGGACAGCCAATGGCATTCGATATCGGCACCAGTATGCGCGCGACCACCACACCGGCACCGCGTCCGGGCCTTGGCCCGCGGGCCTTGCAGGGTGTGCGCCTGCTCGGGATGGACCAAGCAGAGATCGCGGAGGCGCTGACCCGGGCCGCCGATGAAAACCCGTTTTTGCGCGTGCGTGTGCCTGACATTGGTTGCGACATCCCGGCAGATGGTCCCAGCCTGTATGGCGTCCTGGGTCGCCAGATCCGGATGCAGCTTGCGCCGGGCGAGGCGCAGATCGCCTGGGCTTTGGTCGCGCGTCTGGATGACAACGGGTATCTGCGCGCGACGCCAGAGGCGCTTGCGGCGGAGCTTGGCGTGACGCTTGCGCAGCTGGTCCCGGTGCTGGAGCGGTTGCGCGGCTTTGATCCGGCAGGCATCGCGGCGCGGGACCTTGCAGACTGTTTTGCGCGGCAACTGGCGGCGCAAGATGCGCTGACCGCATCAGTGCGCGCGTTTCTGGCCCGTCTTGAGGATTATGCCGCCGGGCGACGGGCTGAGGTGGCGCGCGCCTGCGGCGTCGGGGTGTCAGAGCTGCCCGCGCTGGCCGCGCGGCTGCGGCGGCTCAATCCGTACCCTGCGCGGCACTATTGTTATCGCACCGCGCCGATACGCCGCCCCGACCTTCGGGTGGTCACCTCGCCCGCTGGCCTGCGGGTCGAGCTGGTGGCGGAGGCATGGCCCGCTGTGACACTGAACGACGATTACGGCCAAGGGCTGCGCGGGGCCGAGACGTGGCTGGCGGCGCAGCGTGACCGGGCGCGTGCCTTGCAGCGTAACATCACCCGGCGTGCTGTGACGGTCCTGCGTGTGGGGCAGGCCATTGCCGACCGGCAGGGCGCATATCTGCGGGGCGAGGCCGCCTGTGTGGCCCCCTTGCGTCAGATAGATGTGGCGCGTGCGACCGACCTGCATCCTGCAACCGTGTGCCGCGCGGTGCGGGGCCGCACGATGGATTGCGCGCGCGGGCTGGTGCCGCTCGCTGATCTGTTCGCAGTTGCGGCACCGGGGGATGGCGCGCAGTCCAGCGACAGGTTCAAGATGGCGCTGCGGGATCTGATGGACGCGGAAACGGCGGGATCGGTGCGGTCGGACATGGCACTGGCGCGGGCGCTCGCGCCGGCCTTTGGTGTGATTGCGCGACGGACGGTCGCGAAATACCGCGCGGCGCTTGGTGCCCCGGGAGCGGCACAAAGGCGTGCGAACCAAAGGCTCAAGTTTTCAGATAAGTTAAATTAAAACAGATAATTGCGTCGCGCATCGTAGGTGGTGCATCAATAAGTATGCCCCAATCACTTGAAATCCCCCGCATCCAGCTCGAACGCCTTAAGCTTTGAATAGACCGTCGTGGGGGCGAGGCCCAGCAGTTTGGCGGCACCCTGTGCCCCTGATACCTTACCGCCCGCACGTCGCAAAGCACGGGTCAGGTTGTCCCGCTCGCGTTTGCGCAACTCGGCCTGCGTGAGCACCGCGTCGGATGTTGCATCATCAGCCGTGCCGACCGTGCGCAGGTCCAGCTTGAGCTTGCCACCCTGCGCCAGAATGGCGGCGCGCTCGACCACGTTCTCCAATTCGCGCACATTGCCGGGCCAGTCATAGTCCTGCAAGGCGTCGATATTGGCCTTGGTCAAGCGGGTGGCGGGCAGGCGCAGTTTCTGCACGCTGCGCTCCAGAAAATGCTTGGCGAGATAGGGGATGTCTTCGGGCCGGTTGCGCAGCGCGTCGCAGGTGATCGGAAAGACGTTGAGCGCAAAATACAGGTCCTGCCGGAACCGCCCGGCCTGCACATCCGACAGCAGGTTGCGCGAAGTCGTCGACACGATCGACAGCGCCATCGGATGATCCACCGTATCGCCCAGACGCCGGAACCGGCGGTCCTGCAGCGCGCTCATGAACTTGCCTTGCACCTCCTTGGGCATCTCCGACACTTCGTCGAGGTGGAGTGTGCCGTTATTGGCCAGCATCAGCTTGCCCGTGACGTCCTGCGTCGCACCCCGGAACGCGCCACGACGGTAGCCGAACAGTTCCGCCTCCAGCTCCTGCACGCTCTTGTCGGCGCAAGAGACCCGCACCAGCGGGCGCTTGCGCCGGTCGCTGGCCTCGTGGATGGCCGACACGGCTAGCGCCTTGCCCGACCCGGCGGGGCCGGACACCAGGATGTTGGTGTTGTTGCGCGCGGCCAGATCGATCTGCGCGTTCAGCGTCTTGATCGCGGGCGAGACACCGACGATCCCGGTATGCGACCGGGCGCTGCGGATCTCGGTCAGCAGATAGTCATTCTCACGTTCGAGCCGGTCGCGCAGGGTTTCGACTTCTTCCAGGGCCTCGCGCAGTTTGCGCTCATTCTCCTTGCGTTCGGTTACGTCGCGGAAAATCACGACCGCGCCCGCCAGAACCCCGTGGTCATAGATCGGGGTCGAGACATATTCGACCAGGATCGGCTTGCCGTCCTTGCGCCAGAACACGTCATCGTCGACATGCACCGTCTGATCATTTCGGAACGACGCGTAGATGGGGCATTTGTGTGCCGGAAAATGCTCTCCGTTCAGGTACTTGCCGTGGATGATCGAATGCAGGTCCTGACCGACCAAGTCGTCCGACGACCAGCCCAGCATTTCCTGTGCCGCGCGGTTCACGAACGTGGCCTTGCCGTCGGCGTTGATGCCGTAGATCCCTTCGCCGGCGGCCTCGAGGATCAGGTGGTTCTGCGCCTCGACCTCGCGAAAAAAGCGGTAGATGTTCTGCCATTGTGTGAGGCCGGCGCGGTGGTGCGCCTCCTGTTCGGCGACGTGATTGCGCCGGTCCAGTTCGTCGAGGTCGAGAAAGCTCAGCAGCACCCGCCCGTCCGATACCTGCCGCCCATAGGTCTGCAACCGCAGCGCCTTTGGCGTCGCACCGTGATATTCCACGGATCGGTCGGCGAAATGGCGGTAATGCGCAACCGCGTCGAGGAACACCGCAAATTGCGCGACCTCGGTTTTCAGCAGCCGGGAAAAGCGGTTGTCGGGGCACGTGGGGCCAAAGAGCGCCGCTGCCGTCTCGTTCATGCCCAGAACTCTGTCCGACCGGGTGTCGAGCAGGACAGATGGCAGCGATTGCAGGGCGAGCGCGTCGTGAATGCCAGAATCATGGATCATGCGCACCACAATCGGCACTGGATCAGGGTCAGGCCAAGTACGAGCTTTCGTAAATCACGATTTTTCATAAAGTCTGCCCAAAAATTCCGCATATTTTTCAGTGATTTGCCGAAAATCGTGCCGCGCATGCACCCTCTAACGCTGTGCGCCCCTGGCTGGAAAGATCACGTGAAATCCTGACAGGAGCACCGTGATGACAGTCAAAAGCCTTGGAAATCCGTTCTCGAAAGACAGCGACCTGCGCCATGGGGTTGGCTGCACTTGCGATACCTGTGCGTCGGTGCCGGAGGTCGCGGAACCTGCGGCGATGTCGAGCGAGCAAATGCTCGAACAAGCGGTGGAAAGCGCGATTGTCCGGTCTGTCTTTGGTCACAACGACCTCAGCCGACGGTCCTTCATGGGGATGGTGGGTGGCACCACTGCCGCAGCCGCACTCGCGTCCGTGTTCCCGCTGGATCAGGCCAAGGCGGCCATTCTCGACAATCTTGGACCGCCGGAGAAAACCGATCTGAACATCGGCTTTGTGCCGATCACCTGCGCCACACCGATCATCATGGCGCAGCCGTTGGGCTTTTATGAACGGTACGGGCTGAACGCGCAGGTCATCAAGACCGCCGGCTGGGCCGTGGCCCGCGACAAGTCGCTGTCGGGCGAATACGACGCAAGCCACATGCTGACGCCAATGCCGCTGGCGATGACGCTGGGCGCCGGGTCGGTCGCCGAACCCTACATCATGCCAGCGGTGGAAAACATCAACGGGCAAGCCATCGTCCTGTCCAACGAACATCTCGACAAGCGGGACCCAAAGCAGTGGAAAGGTTTCACCTTCGGGGTGCCGTTCGAATACTCCATGCACAACTTTTTGCTGCGTTACTACGTGGCGGAGTTTGGGCTGGACCCGGATGTCGACATTCAGATCCGCGTGGTGCCGCCGCCGGAGATGGTCGCCAACCTGCGCGCCGGGAACCTCGACGGCTATCTGTCGCCCGATCCGTTCAACCAGCGCGCCGTGTTCGAGGGTATCGGCTTTATCCACATCCTGACCAAGGATATCTGGGAGGGGCATCCCTGCTGCGCCTTCGCGGCTCCGCTGTCCTTTGCGACCGAACTGCCCAACACCTATGGCGCACTGCTGAAATCCATCATTGACGCCACGCAATACGCCTCCAACGCCGACAACCGGATTGAGATATCGGAGGCGATTGCCCCCACCAACTATCTCAACCAGCCGGTCACCGTGATCCAGCAGGTGCTGACCGGGACCTATGCCGACGGTCTGGGCGAGGTGCAGCGCGTGCCGGACCGCATCGATTTCGATCCGTTCCCGTGGCATTCGATGGGCGTGTGGATCCTGACCCAGATGAAGCGCTGGGGCTATATCGATGGCGACATCGATTACAAGGCCGTGGCCGAGCAGGTGTATCTGGCCGCTGACGCCGAAAAGGTCATGACCGACCTCGGCTATGATGCGCCCGACATCACCTACAAGACCCACACGATCATGGGCAAAACCTTCGACCCTGACACGCCTGAGGCGTATGTGGACAGCTTTGCGATTAAGGCGGACTGATGCACGCGCTGTCGGAGAACAAGAAGGCGGCGTTGCTGTCCATCCTGATCCTCGTGGTCGGCTGCCTGATCTGGGAAATGTCGATCCCCGCGCAAAAGCCCGTCGGTGAGCTGACGGAATACGAGATACTGACCGGCGGCGGCCAGCCCAAGGCGGGCGTGCCGCCGCCCAGCCAGGTGATCGGCAAGGCGTGGGAGCAGCTGTCGGACCCGTTCTACGACGCCGGGCCAAATGACAAGGGGATCGGCATCCAGATCGGCTATTCGATCTACCGGGTGCTGACGGGGTACTTTCTGGCGGCACTGATCGCGATCCCGCTGGGCTTCCTGATCGGCATGTCTGCGGTCGCTTACAAGGCGCTCAATCCGTTTATACAGGTCTTGCGACCGATTTCGCCGCTGGCGTGGATGCCACTGGCGCTGTTCATCATTCAGGACAGCGAGGCGAGCGCGATCTTTGTGATCTTTATCTGTTCGATCTGGCCGATGCTGATCAACACGGCGTTTGGCGTGGCGGGCGTGCGCGAGGATTGGGTGAATGTCGCCCGCACGCACGAGCTGGGCGCGCTGCGCACGGCCTTCACCGTGATCCTGCCAGCGGCGGCCCCCACCATCGTCACCGGCATGCGCATCTCGATCGGGATTGCGTGGCTGGTGATCGTGGCAGCCGAGATGCTCGTGGGCGGCACCGGCATCGGCTATTACGTCTGGAACGAGTGGAACAACCTCGACCTGACTTCCGTCATCTTTTCAATCCTGATGATCGGCGTTGTGGGCATGCTGCTGGACTCGATGTTCAGCCTGCTGCAGCGCGCGGTCGCCTACGCGGAATAGGAGCGGGCCATGGCCACGTCTTTTCTGAGCATCGAGCAGCTGACCCAACGCTATCCCGACGGCAAGGGCGGTGACTTTACCGTGTTCGAGAATGCCAGTTTCGGGGTGGAGAAGGGGGAGTTTGTCTGCATCCTCGGCCATTCGGGCTGCGGCAAATCCACCATCATGAACATCCTCGCAGGTCTGGCAGAGCCGACCAGCGGCGTGGTCAAGATGGACGGTATGGCGGTTTCGGGCCCCAGCCTTGACCGGGGCGTGGTGTTCCAGAACTACTCGCTGCTGCCGTGGCTCAGCGCGCTGCGCAACGTCACCTTTGGGGTGGCCGCCCGCTTTCCCGACTGGAGCAAGAAGCAGGTGGTGGCCCATTCCGCCGCGTTTCTGGCCAAGGTCGGACTGACGGGCGATGCGATCCACCGCAAACCCAGCCAGCTGTCGGGTGGTATGCGTCAGCGCGTGTCCATCGCGCGCGCCTTTGCCAACGAGCCCAAGCTGCTTCTCTTGGACGAACCCTTTGGCGCGCTGGACGCACTGACGCGCGGCACCATTCAGGACGAGTTGATCAAGGTCTGGAGCGGGACGGACCAGACCGTGTTCATGATCACCCACGACATCGACGAGGCGATCCTGCTGGCCGACCGCATCCTGCTGATGACGAACGGGCCCATGGCGCGGGTTGCCGAAAGCGTCGAGATTACGATCCCCCGCCCGCGCAACCGCACCACCATCGTGGAGCACCCGAACTACTACGCCATTCGCAACCACCTGGTGCAGTTCCTCGGCCAACGCTCTGCCGACGCATCAGCCACACCACCGGACGCGGGGATGACACGGCCCACCACCGTGCGCATCGACAAGGCCGACGCCAGCGAGCCTGAGGACCCCGAGCCCTCCCCGCTGCTGCGCGCGGTCGAAGGGTGAGGGCGGCACGGTGAGCCATGCACCGCGCCCGCCCGTGCCCCCGTTTTCGTACGGCGATGCGGTGCAAAAGGTGCGCATGGCCGAAAACGCCTGGAACACGCGCGACCCGGCCAGGGTCGCACTGGCCTATACGCCCGACACACGCTGGCGCAACCGGTCGCAGTTTCTGAACGGCCGGGCGGAGGTGGAGGCGTTTCTGACGGACAAGTGGGCACAGGAGAACGGCTACCGCCTGATCAAGGAGATCTGGGCCCACAGTGACGACCGCATCGCCGTGCGGTTCTGCTATGAATGGCACGACGCGGGTGGGCAGTGGTTTCGCGCGCATGGCAACGAGAACTGGGCGTTCGACGCGGCTGGCTACATGGCCGTGCGGCACGCGTCGATCAATGACGTGCCGATCGGCGACGACGACCGGCTTTTCCATTGGGCCGAAGGCACGCCGCGCCCCGACGATCACCCCGGATTGACGGACCTAGGACTATGAAAGAAGGACAAGACCCATGAGCGACATGATGAGCAAAGAGGACGTCACGGCGATGATCCTGTCGGCCAAGAAACAGTCTGGCATGACCTGGGAAGAGATTGCCGACAGGATCGGAATGTCGCCGGTTTGGACCCATTCGGCAGCCATGGGCATGAACGCGTTTCCACCCGACAAGGCCGCGCTGATGGTCACCACGATGGGCCTGCCGCAAGAGGCGGAGCTGGTGCTGGCCGAGTATCCGACCAAGATCTGGGAACAGGCCGTGCCGACCGATCCCTGCGTCTACCGCTTTTACGAGATCGTGGGCGTCTACGGCCCGACGCTCAAGGCGATCATTCAGGAGAAATTCGGCGACGGCATCATGTCGGCCATCGATTTCGACATGTCGGTCACGCGGGTGGAGCATCCAAAGGGCGACCGGGTCAAGGTCGAGATGTCCGGCAAGTTCCTGAGCTACAACAGCTGGTAGAGTGCGTGCGGTTGGCTGACGTGTGCCCAGCTACGCATTGCGCCTGTCATGGGTTTTGGAGAATAGACCGTTCTTTCAGAGGCTTGTCAGACGTCGAGCACCGCACATGCACATCTCCAGTTTGCACCGTGCCCCAGGCATTCCGGTACGCATCCGGAGGCTTGTTTCTCCGCCACGTCATCATCTTCACATCTGTTCGGCGCGCAGTTCCCTTGGCGTCATCCCGGTCCATTTCCTGAAGGCGCGCTGGAAGGCGTTCGGGTCGCGATACCCCACCAGATGCGCGATCTGCTGGTTGTTCAGGTCGCTCTTGACCAGATAGCGGATTGCCAGCTCTTTTCGGGTTTCGTCGAGCAGCGACTGGAACGTGACCCCCTCGTCATCGAGACGCCGCAAAAATGTGCTTCGGCTCAGTTTCAGGCGTCCGCAGACATGGGCGATCGTGGGTTCGGTGATCGAGAACGCCTCGAGCATCGTCGCGCGAACCCGGTCCGACAGGGGCAAGCCCCTCGACTGGATCATGGCCTGGGCCTGAAGGTCTGCCTCGGTGGCCTCCCAAAGCTCAGGATTGTCGGAGATGAACGGCACGCGCGCATCCGTGCGGGTATATGTCAGCGTGGCGTCGCCATATTCGGGGACCTGGCCAAAGACGTCGGCCAGCCGCGCGCGTTCGTCCCGCGGCAGGGGCAGGGACACACGCAGCGGGCGGATCGCATGGCGCGCCAGCGCATTGGCCTGCGCATGCAGATAGATGATCTGCGGGCTGCTGAACGATCCGGGCAAAGGCGCGGTGACCACGTCAGCTGCGACGCGTACGGTGAACACGGACGCGCTCCTTGATGTGATGAACTGCATCGGTCCGAACAGGCTCTTGAACGGTGCCATGCGCATGATGCCAGTCTCGAAATCCGGGGCGGTGGACAGCGCGAACAGAACCGGAATCGCCGGTCCGCCCGCCATCCGCAGTCCCAAGAGCCGGTGGATATCCGGCTGCCCCGACAGGTCCATCATCGCGGTCCAGAGTCGCAGGTATTCGTCGGCCGAGACCAGGAACGCGCGGTCGTTCCGGTCGGTCGCCACGATGCCAGCGCGGGCCAGGACCGCGTCCCAGCCGACACCCAGCATCCCGCAGATCGGGCCCGACAGGACGGCGGATGTGTATATCGGGGATCGCTCTTGCATCTGCATGCCGACAGCCTTTCGCGCGGGGGCTCCGCCGGGCGCACTAGAAACGCTCGCCCCATGCCGCGCAATGCCATTGAGCCGATCTGCAAGTCATTGATACGATCTGCAAGATTCTTGTCGTGGCACGCGCCGCGACCGCACGCCATGTTTGAACACAGCCAATGTTGCACAGGGGCCGCACGCGTGAAACTCAATGGAAAGACCGTACTTGTGACCGGCGGCGGGCGTGGCATCGGGCTGGAATTCACCCGGCAACTGACCGCGCTTGGCAATACAGTCATCATGACCGGGCGCAATGAAGCGACATTGGAGGCTGCCGCGCAGGAAACCGGGGCGGAGCCGATGCCAGGCGATGTAACGTCGGCAAAAGATCAGGACCGCTGGATCGAGGAGATCAAGGCGCGTCATGGCCGGATTGACTTTCTCATCAACAATGCGGGCATCCTGTTGCCCTACGACTTTGCGTCGGACCCCGACACGCTCGACAAGCTCGAGCGCGAGATCGCCACCAACGCGACAGCCCCCCTGACGCTGACCCGGCGTGCCTTGCCGTTGCTCAAAATCAGCGACGCACCGGCTGTCTTGTTCATCAGTTCCGCGGCTGCGTTCGTCGCGACTGCAGCGACGCCGGTTTACTCCGGCACGAAGTCTCTGTTGCACCATTCGGCCCAGGCGCTGCGCCATCAACTGGCACCGCTCGGCATTGCTATATTCGAGGCGATGCCGCCGGTCGTCGACACCGACATGGGCGCGGGCCTCAAATCCGACAATTTCAAAAAGATGGCGCCGGACACTCTCGTGCGCGGTATCTTGCAAGGTCTGCGCGAAGACCGGCCTGAGCTGCTGATGGGTCAGGCCCGACAGGTGAAATGGCTCAGTCGGATCGCGCCAGGCTTTGCCTTCCGCCAGTTTTCAAAAACCGAGTTCCACTGAATATCCCCCCGAGGAGATCGCCGCCCCATGTCACCTGATACGTATCGTAACCGCGTCAACGCGCTGGCAATCATTACATCTGCGGCCTTTTTCGGCGCAAACCTGTTTATCGGGGCGTCGATGGGGGTCTACTGGCTGGGCCTCGCCCCTGCCGATTTCGTCGCGCAGTTCTTTCCCCAGTTCAACAACTTCCTATACACGATCATGCCGCTGTTCATTGCCATGCTCGTGGGCCTGATCCTGTCCGCGCGGCTCGATTGGGGTGTTGCCCCGGCACGGCGCAACTGGGTTATCGCGCTGTGGCTCTACCTGGTCCTCTCGCTGATCACGATCCTCTATCACATGCCGCTCAACGTGCGCCTTGCGGCAGCGGTCGGGTCGCCCTTGGGGGACGTACTGAATTTCTACAAGAGCATCGCGCTGACCGGGCCGGTGACGGAGGAAAACTCCGCGACCATCCGCACGCTTTGGGTGTTGGGCCATATCCCGCGCGTCCTGATCACCCTCGCCATCTCGGTCTACGCATTGCGGGCAATGGCTACCCGACAGCAGGCGCAGACATGAAACTTGAGTTCTGCACCATTGACGGCCTTCGGATCAGATACGCCGCTGCACGAAACCCGGGCAAGCCGCAGGTCGTCCTCACCTCGCCGCAACCGATGAGCATTCTGACCTATGACGCATGGTGGGATCGGCTGGCCGACACGTTCGATGTGGTTGCGGTGGACCTGCCGAACCATGGCGGGTCTGACGCGGCGCGTCATGTGACGACGGTCAGCCAACATGCAGGTTTCTTTGGCAAGGTCCTCGATCATTTCGACCTGACCCATCCGCATTTCATCGGGCCCGGTATCGGCACGCCGATTGCGCTCAGGTTCATGGCCGATACGCCGGGTCGTCTGAAGTCTGCCACATTGGGCGATGCCGGATGCGTCGGTGCCGTTGAAGGGGCATGGCTGTTCCGGCAACTGGTCTATTCACGCACCGTGCGCCTTGCCACGCTGTCCGCAGGCGGGGCCATCGGCGGTCGCATCTATTGCGCCGTTGCAAATGCGATCGGGTACCGGCTCAGTCGTCCGACCCCTGCCGCCAAGGCCGACTACTTGGCGGGGTCCACGACGTTTTCCAAGCTCAGGGGGCAGGTCGGGTTTCTGGGGAGCTACCCGGCAGAGACGCCGTCACTGCAAGACGATGTGCCGAAAATCGGAGCCCCCGTTCAGGTGTTGCACGGCGAATTTGATACCTTCGTATCGGTCTCCAATTCTAGGCGGCTGGCCGATCTGCTGCCCAACAGCCGCTTTGCCATCGTAAACGGTGCCGCCCACTACGCATGGGAAGACGCGCCCGAAGAGTACCTCGCGCACGTGCTCGGCTTTATTGCCGATATCGAAAATGGTTCCAGAGGTTGACCAAATGACACTCGAAGCGCTCAGCATCGTGATCTACGCCCTCCTGATATTCGGGGCCATCCTGGTGCAGGCCCTCTATTCCTCCCGGACGGCGGGGCCGGCTTACGGGTTCTCCAACCGGGAGGGCGATCCGCCGGGCATGGGTGCAGCCGGTCTGCGGATCGACAGGGCGCTGGCAAACCTCAAGGAAGGGGCGATCATGTATCTGCCGCTGGCGCTGCTGGCGGTCAGCATGGATATCTCGAACGGCTGGACATCGGGCGCCGCGCTTTAGACCATCGCCTCGCGGCTGATCTACGTCCCGATCTTCTACCTCGGCATTCCGGTTGTGCGCACGCTGGTCTGGGCGCCAAGCTTTGTCGCCATTCCGGTGCTGGCGGCTGGAATTCTGATCGGTGCGGCGGGATGATCCAAGACTGAGCCGTGGCAGCAAACGCGCAGGCTCGCTCGGGCCGCGTGTCATCCGCGTGTAGATCGTCCTGGCTGTTGGCCCGTGATCCCGGTGTCACATGCCACAAGGGAGCCGGAGACCGCGGGCGGCGGTGATACAACCGCTATTCGTCCCGTTCGGTCTGTCGCTGCACTTCCTCACGAAAAGCGATAGGCGCCTGGCCTGTCCACCGTCGGAAGCTTCGCGAAAAGCTGTTGGCATCGCGGTAGGCGAGCGTATTTGCGATCACGTCGGCGCGCAGGCTGGTCTTGGTCAGATACCGGATCGCCATGTCGCGCCGCGTGGCGTCCAGCACGTCCTGATAAGAGGTGGCTTCTTCGCGCAACCGCCGTTGCAGCGTACTGCGGCTGATCCCCAGCGCGAGGGCCACATCCTCGGCCCCCGTCCGCCCTGTGGGCATCAGATCGACCAGGGCGCCCCGGACCCGGTCGGCGACGGGCCAACGGTCGCTTTGCGCCGCGAGTTGAAGTTTCAGGTCAGCCTCGATGTCGGCCCAGAGGGCCGCGTTCTCGGAAATGAACCGGCGCTCGGCATCCTCGGGCGAAAACACCAGGTAGGCGGTGTGCGACCGCTCCGGCATGACGCCAAGGTGACCGGCGATCATGCGCCGTGCCTCTTCCGAGCCGTCAAAGCCCGCTGCAATCGGACGCACCATATGGGCTGCCGCCCCGCGAATATTCTCCACCGCGACCACGAGGTGCAGCGCGCCAAAGCTTGGCGGCATGGGCGCGCGGGTATCGACGCTGTCGAATTCCAGCCGTAACAGCGAACCGTCGCGGAACACCCGCATCAGCGTCGGACCCAAGAGCGACTTGAACTGCGCCAATCGCATCAGCCCGGTCTGCAGGTCGGGCGCACAGGACAGCGTGAAAAACACCGGGATCACCGGCCCGCGAGAGATCGCGACGCCGAGGAAGGGCACGTAATCAGGGCGCGGCGAGAGCACCTCCATCGTGTTCCAGCAATCGAAATACTGGGCCGCCGTCACCCGCGCCTCTGTCCTGCCGCGCGCAAGGTCGCCAAGACCAGCCGTCTCGAGCATCGCATTGGGGTCCACGCCAAGGATGCGGCACGCCACTTCCGTGGCCATGAAAAGGGAAAAGGTCTGTGAATTGGCCATGCGCGCGATCGTGATATCCCCCTTGTTCTTCGTGCCACGGGCCGATGGAGAGGACCAGACCAGGAAGGTCGATTGACCGGATTTGCATGTGCCTGACTGAATATGCATATCGCGGCACAACCCTGCAGAACCTAGTTTCATGGCAGCAAAGCACAATGTCTCGTCCATAAACACATCGGGGAAAGCCATGGATCTTACCATAAACGGCACCAGCCATTCGGTGGACCTGCCAGATGACATGCCGCTGCTCTGGGTGCTGCGGGACGGTTTGAATGTCACCAGTGTGAAATACGGCTGCGGGATCGCGCAGTGCGGTGCCTGCACCGTCCATATCGGCGGCGAGGCGGTGCGGTCCTGCCAGGTGGCGTTGGCCGATGTGTGGGGCGAGATCACGACGATCGAGGGGTTGGGCACACCCGGTGCCCTGCACGCCGTTCAGACGGCGTGGATCGAACATCAGGTGGCGCAATGCGGCTACTGCCAGTCTGGCCAGATCATGCAAGCCGCCGATCTTTTGTCCCGCAATCCCGAGCCGACCGACGACGACATCGATGCCGCCATGTCGGGCAACCTGTGTCGCTGCGGAACCTACCCACGCATCCGCGCCGCTGTTCACAGCGCCGCCACCCTGATGCGGGAGGCTTGAGCCATGGGGCGCGCCAGAACCATTGCCCGCCGCACCTTCCTGATCGGGTCCGCTGCCGTTCTCGGCGGGGTCGCCTTCGGGGCGTACTTCGTCACCCGTCCGATCCCCAACCCCTTGCTGGACGGTTTGGCCGAGGGCGATGCCGCGCTGACCCCCTTCGTCAAGGTCACGCCCGACGGGATCACGCTGATTGTGCCGCGCGCCGATGTGGGCCAGGGCATCGCCTCGACGCAGGCCATGCTGATCGCCGAAGAATTGGACATCGACCCCGCCACTGCCACGCTTGACCCCGGTCAGCCACATCAGGCCTATTTCAACGCCGTTGTTGCGGCGGAAAGCTTGCCCTTTCCCGCTTGGGAGCACGGCTTTGTGGCCAGCACGGCGCGCGATCTGATGGGCCATGTCGCGCGGCTGACCAGTTCGCAGTTCACCGGTGGGTCGTCTTCTGTCGCTGACCTGCACGAGACATTGCGGCTGGCCGGCGCCACCGCCCGCGAAACCCTCAAGGCCGCCGCGGCGGCGCGCACGGGTGTGCCGGTGGTCGACCTGCGGACCGAGGATGGGCATGTTCTTTTGCCCGACGGCACCCGCATCGCCTATACCGCGCTTGCCGCGGAGGCGGCTGCGATCGCGCCGGTCACTGACGTTACCCTCCGGCCCGCCTCTGACTGGCGGCGGCTTGGCAAGCCCTATCAAAGGCTCGACATCGTCGCGAAATCGACCGGAACCCAAGACTATGGGATCGACGTGGTGCTGCCCGGGATGCTGCACGCGACTGTACGCGCCAACCCGGGGCGCGGTGGTGCCATGGCGGGCTACAACGCCGATGCTGCCCTTGCGATGCAGGGCGTGCAGTCGGTTGTCGAGGTGAACGAGGGGCTGGCCGTCATCGCAGAGAACACATGGTTCGCCTTCCGTGCGGCCGAGGCGCTGGAGGTCGAGTGGCTCGCCCCCGACTATCCGGCGAGTTCCACCGAGATGTGGCAGGCGCTGTCGGATGCGCGGACCGATGAATTACGCAACAGCCGCCTGCGCGACGATGGCGATGTCGAGGCCACGCTGAACGGTGCCACGGTGATCGAGGCGGAATACCGTGCGCCGTTCCTCGCGCATGCAGCGCTCGAGCCGCTCTGCGCCACGGTGCTGGTGGAGGCGGTCAGCGTGACGATCTGGACGGCGACGCAGGTTCCCGCCGTGGTGCGCGACGCCGCCGTCGAGACCACCGGCGTCGATCCGGCCCGGGTCAAGCTGCATGTCCTGCCCGCCGGCGGCAGCTTTGGCCGAAGGCTCGACCATGACTACGTGGTGCAGGCGATCCAGGTCGCCGCATCTATGCCGGGAACGCCGATCAAGACCACCTGGAGCCGGGAGGAGGACATGACCCATGACTTTCCCCGCCCGCTGCACATGGCCGTTGGCCGGGGCACGGTCGCGGATGGCCGCGTGTTGGCCTACGATCTCAACAGTGTCAGCCCTTCGCTCATCTCGTCATGGTTCGGTCGCATCTTTATCGTGCCGCCCGGGCCGGACACAACGCTGGTCTGGGGGGCTTTCGACCAGCCCTATGCGATCCCGAATTACCGGGTGACAGGCTATGCCGCCCCACCGATGATGCCGGTCGGGTCGTGGCGGTCGCCGGGGGCCTGTTCCAACAGCTTCTTCCACGAAAGCTTCTTGTCCGAGTTGATCCACGCCGCCGGCGCCGACCCGCTGGAGGAGCGGCTGCGCCTAATCGCTGACGCCGACAGCCGCCGCGTTCTGAATGCGGTGGGCGAGATGTCGAACTGGTCGGGTGCAGATATCGGGCCGGGGCGCGGGCGCGGCATTGCCTTTGCGCACACGCACGGCGTGCCCGTGGCCGAGGTCATCGACGTGACCATCACCACGCGCGGGCTGCGCATCGATGAGGTCTGGATTGCCGCCGATTGTGGCACCGTCTTTGACCCCGTCAACGCCGAGGCGCAACTGACCGGTGCCGCCATCGATGGCCTTGGTCACGCGATGAATTGCGAACTGACCTATGAGGGCCACGCCGTGCAGCAGACCAATTTCCACGCCTTCGAAGGCATGCGCCTGCACCAGACGCCCCTGTTCCATACGCAGCTCCTTGGCCTGGCTGAACGGGTGCGTGGCCTTGGTGAACCCGCAACGGCACCGGCGGCTCCGGCTTTGGCCGATGCCATTTTTGCGGCGACGGGCCAGCGCCCGCGCGAAATGCCGTTCAGCAAATCGGTCGACTTTGCATGAGGACTGCGATGCGTCTTGCCCTGATCGTCGCTGCCGGTCTCGCGCCCGGCAACGTGGCTCTTGCCGAAGGCGAGCACGGTCTCGACCTCTCCACGCTGCCGGACGCCGGCGCCGTCGGGCCAGAGGATGGGCTGGCGGCTTGGGACAGCATCCATACGGTCCTGACCCATCCGCGCTGCCTCAACTGCCACGTGGGCGCGGACAACGTGCCGCTTTGGGGCACGACCGAGGTTCCGAACCGCATCCACCGCATGGCGATCAACGCAGGGGACAGCCGGATCGGGGCGGAAACCATGTCCTGCAACGCCTGCCACCAGACCTCGACGCGTGAAAACACCGTGCCCCACGCGGCGCCGCATACCGATATGGATTGGCGACTGGCCCCGGTCGAGTTCCAGTGGACGGACCGCAGCAGTGCCGAGATCTGCGCCCAGATGCGCGACCCCGCCCGGAACGGTGGCCGCGACGGGGCCGGGCTGATCGAGCACATCCTGCACGATGCCGAGGTCATTGGTTTTATCACCTGGAGCTATGACCCCGGCGCGGGCCGCGACCCGGCGCCCGGCAGTCTGCAGGCCCATCTGGAGGATATGGCGACATGGACCGCCGCCGGGATGCCGTGCCCGGGGCAATGAGGTGTGCGCGGTGAAGGCCCCGACGGGTCGAACCGACTTGGTGACGTAGGGCCAGCCCGGATCTGCTTTTTCGACCACACCTGAACGGTTTTATCCACGGCCATGGCCCAATTGCACATCCGCACTTCACGTCATCGCTCCCGATAACGACTTGATCGCGGGGGAGTGCACGATGTGGTCCCTGGTCCCCGTGGTGGCCAAATCGGCCGATCCTCGTGCCAATCGCGCGGGCCGTCAGGCATCTGATATGGAGATCTGTCAACGAGGGTTGGGACTGTTGCAGGTATGTTCCCAATTGTCTGAGACACCCGGTTTGAGGCGCTCCCAAAACGCCGCCGCTCTCCTGTCGTTGCACGGGTTGGTGTTGGCAAGACCGACGCTGTACGCCTCGAAAGATCGCTGAATGCATTTGAGTGCAGCCACCAAGACCGCGTGGTCTTTTGTTGCGCCGAGGATCGGTGGTGGCGTTTCATGCTCGAAAGCAGCAACTTCGGTATCAATATCAAATACGCAAAGGCAGCCAAGCGGGTCCGTCGATCTGCTTTCCTTCGTATGCAATTCTCCATTCCGGCGAACAGACTGCCACCAGTACGTTTGACGTCTAGGCGCAAAGGGCCTGAACAGCCCTTGCGACCGACATTCGTATTCATGCGTCGGGGCAATCGGACCCGATCCTCTTATCTGTGAACAACACAGTCTCGGCCCATGTCGTCAGTACTTCACAGGCCGCAGCGAAATCATCGAATTCCATGTGTTCGTCCGGATTGTGGCTGCCATTGCGATTGCGGATGAACAGCATGGCCGAGGGAATCCCGACGCTTGCAAAGGTTGCGCAGTCATGGCCGCCACCCGATGGCAATTCGATGAAGGGCACATTGCGGGTGCGCGCAGCTGCTGCCAGAGCCTTGCGGATGTCGACAGACATCGGAGCGGAGGCCGCTTGAGTGTGTCGTCCCAGGTCGATCTTGACGCCGCGGCTTGCGGCGATCCGGCTGGACTGCCCTTGTAGCCAGGTTTCGAACCGATCCAGCAAGGCGTCGTCCTCACTGCGCACGTCAATTGTGAAACTGAGCGCGCCAGGCACCTTGGTAATCCCGTGCAGGGTGGGATCGGTGCTGAACTCGCCGAGGGTCAGGACCATGTCGTCGCCATCCGCCTCGGCCTCAAGCCAGAACGTTTCGAGCAGTGTTGCCAGTTCCACGCCAGCCAACACGGCATCGCGCCGACTGCGGCGCGGCACGCCGCCCGCATGGGTTGTCTCACCGGTGATGCGGCAATGGCGATGGCGGATGTTGCCGCGGATCGCAGTTACGATCCCGACCGGACACCCCGCCTCGATCAGAACCGGGCCTTGTTCGATGTGGACTTCGACAAAGACTCTGATCCGCTCCTTGTCCAGCAGCGCCACGCCATCGCGGATCGGCTGCGGATCATACCCGGCCTCACCCATATGGTCGGCCAGTGTCCGCCCGCTATCCGATCTTTGTACCCGGTCCGGCGTATCGCGCGGCAACAGGCCTAAGGCGGCGCGGCTGCCAAGGTAATGCTCGGGAAACCAGATCATCTCTTCGGCGCGAATGGCCATCAGCGTGACATCGCAAGGTGGCTGCGGCCCCTGCGACAGACGTGTCAGAAGGACCAGCCCGGCCAGAACACCGGCGGCCCCGTCAAAGTTGCCGCCATGCGGGACACTGTCGAGGTGCGAGCCGGTCATAAGAACTGGGGCGTGCCGATCCCGACCGGGCAGCGTGACATACAGGTTACCGATCCTGTCGGTCCGCCACTCGATCCCGAGGCTGTTGGCCTCGCGCGCAATCATGGCGTGTGCCGCGCTCTCGGCAGGGCCGAAGGACGCGCGCGTGACGCCGGGCGGGTCCGCGCTGGTTTGTGCAAGCTCGGCGAACAGCCGTTCGGCACGGGCCAACGGGCTCAATAAAGGGCCTCGGGTACGAACGTAACGATGCTTGGCCAAATGATAATCAATGTGATCATCAAAAGCATGGTCGCCACAAACGGCAGGATACCGCGATAGACATCCGCGAGTTCCCCGCGACCGCGCACACCCTGCACGACATACAGGTTCATGCCCACAGGTGGTGTGATCAAGGCAAGCTCCATCATGATAACCAGGAAGATACCGAACCAGACCGGGTCAATTCCCAGATGCAGGATCACGGGCATCACGACAGGGATCGTTCCCACCATCATGGACAGAGTCTCCAGAAAGCACCCCATGACCAGGTAGAACAGTACAAGGATCAAGATCATCTCGGTCGCTGTCAGCCCAAGGTCGGTTATGACCCGGCTCATGGCTTGCGGCACCCCCAGAAGGCCGACGATGAAATTGAGGAAAAAGGCGGCCGTGATGATGAAAAGCAGCATGGCAGATGTCTTGATCGTGGCGATGAAAGCGGCGTGCAACATAGCGAAACTGATCGCGCGGTTTCCCCAGGCGAGAAAGAAGGCCATCACGACCCCGAGGGCAGCGGCCTCGGTCGGAGTGGCCCATCCGCCGTAAATCGCGCCCATCACCACGACAAAGATCGCCAGCGGTGGCAAGAGATGCTTCAAGCGACGCACCCGCTCTGCGCGCGGTGCAGGCGGTGGGGGCGGTTCGGCAAGGCCGGGGCGCAACAGGACGGCTGCGGCGATGACAACCATGAACAGGGCGGTCAACATCAGTCCCGGCACGATCCCGGCGGCAAAGAGCTGGCCGATCGAGGTATTTGTTAGCGCGCCGTAGATGATCAGGTTCACCGAGGGCGGGATTAATATGCCAAGCGTCGCCCCGGCGGCAATTGTGCCCAGCACCAGCGGTTCGTGATAGGCGCGGCGCTTGAATTCGTCCAGCGCGACAGTGCCGATGGTCGCGGCTGTGGCGACGGATGACCCAGAGACCGCGGAAAACATCGCGCAGGCGCCGATGTTGGTGTGCAAGAGCCCCCCGGGCAGGCGGCTCAGCCAATCCGACAGGCTGTCATACATGTTTCGCGTGATCCCGGCACGCAACAGCAACTCACCCAGCAATACAAAGAGCGGGATCGTGGTAAGCAGAAAGTCATTCATCACTGCCCAGAGGTTCGTGCCGAAAGACAGGAGCACGGGAGGGCCGAAATAAATCAGCGCACCCAAAATACCGGTGGCCAGCATCGCGATACCCACATGCAGGCCGATGAACATCAGCCCCAGCATGATGACAAAGCCGATTGCGGCGCCGGTGAAGTCGATCATCGTTTTGCCTCGTCGATTTCCTCGGCGATTGTAGGAGGCGCCAGAACGCGGTCAGCAGCGTCGAGCCCGCCGCGCAGGGCATAAAGACCGCGGACCGCCGTCCAGAGTGCGGCGAGCCCAAAGACCAGCAAGCCAGCAAGCCAGAGCGACTGTGGCATCCAGAGCGGAACCTGCAACGGGCTGGACGAGACCGATCCGAACAGCAGGCTGTCGGACAGGGTGCGCCACCCCATGTAAGCCATGAACGCGGCACCAAGACCCAATGCAATATAGCAAAGCAGGTTCAAGCCTGCCTGAACCCGGCGGGGCACGCGCAGCAACAAGACGTCGATCCGTGTGTGGGCCCGTTCGACTGCCGCCAGAGCCATACCGAAGGTGCCTGTCACGGCGACCACATAACCGCCGATCTCGTCCACACCCTGAAGCGAGACGTTGAACAGCTTGCGCAGCAAGATCTCGGCCACAATCAGAAATGACAGGCCCAGACAGGCGTAGCCCCCGAGTATTCCGATCAGACGCATTGGTCCGTTGTTCCTTGTTTTCTGGCGCGCACCGTCTGGCGCGCGCCCTGGTGTTCAGTTCAGTTCGATGCCGCGCGCTGCGCCGACCGTGGAGTTCCAGATCTTGGTGCAATCGGCAAAGCCCGCGTCACAGCTTTCGGCCCAACCGGGCAGCACCTTGTCCATGGTGGCGGCCGTGACCTTGGCCTGATCGTCGGGGCTGGGCTCGACCAGCGTCATGTCGAACGCGGTATAGTTCTCGCAGCCTTCACCTCCGGTATTGCAGGCAATCGCCCAGCCGTTGTTTTCCTTTGCCAAGGTCCAGAACGCATCCTCGAAACTGGCGAATTCGGTCTCAAGCTTGGCCTTTTCCGCGTCCGAGAAGCTGTTCCACTTGTCGAGATTGATGAAATGCGCGTTTACCGACCATGAAATGCCAAGCGGCAGGAAATGCGTCGTGACTTCGGGCCAGTTGCCGGTGTTGCCGGAGGTGGGCGAGGTAATCGCGCAATCCACCACGCCACGCTGCAGGGCCGGGTAGACTTCCTTAAAGCTCATGGTGACCGGGCTTGCGCCCAAAGCTTCGATCAAGGCTGACATGGATGCCGTATAGCTGCGGATTTTCAGTCCTTCAAAATCGTCGAGCGAGGCGATTTCAGCATTGCAGTAAAAGACCTGCGGGCCATAGGGCCACACCGCCAAAGGTTTGGCATTGAATTTTTCTGCGACCCGCTTTTCCAGTTCCGGACGGAAGGCATCGATCACGTCAGACAGCTGATCCATGTCGGTCGATACGCCGATCAGGTCGATCCCTTCGAGGAATGCGTCATCGCGCGCGGCGGCGCCGACCGTGCTTTGCACGATGTCGAATGCACCGGTTCGCACCATGCGCAGCGTGTCCTGCATGTCGACGCCCACAACGTCCAGCGGGTTGAAGTTGACCGCTAGCGGAATGCCGGTCTTCTCGGACAGACCGGCGTAGAATTCCTGTTCCAGCGCGGTATGGAACTTGTGGGTCGAGACCAACCCGGTGGCGCGAATTTCTGTTTCGGCCAATGCCGGTAGAGCGGCCAAAGCCATGGCTGCGGCGAGGAAAGTCGTCTTCATGTTGTTGCTCCTGTTTCAGGTTCGATGGGTGCCGCGATGGAAGAGGCGGCGAAGTGGCTGGCAATCTCGATCCGTTGTGCCCGCCAGATCCGACCATCCAGAGAGGCCAGATATTCAAGAATCCCAGTCACAGCGCGAAACCGTGCCGGGCGCCCGCTGATGCGCAGGTGAAAGCCGATGGACAGGGTGGAGGACCGGCCGCGCCCGGCCTCGGCCAGCAGCTGTTCGACCGCGTCGCGAACATAATCCACCATCTCGACAGCGCGCACGAAGCCGTTGGGATGAAAGAATTTCATGTCATTGGTGTCGAGGTTATAAGGCAGGACGGTGAGGCCCGACGGATCGGCATAGGGCAGATCGTCATCGAAGGCATTCGAAGTATAAAGATACCCCGCCTCGGCCAGCAGGGCGCGTGTCCATGCACTTTCCGATCCGCGGCAAAAGAACCCGCGCGGGCGCTGCCCGGTGGCCGCCTCGATCGCGCGCGAGGCGCGGGAAAGGTCGCGGCGCTCGGCCTCTTTGCTCTTGTAGTCCGCATGTGGCCGCCACAGCCAGCCATGGCAGGCCGCCTCGAACCCTGCGTCGCCGATGGCGCGCGCCAGATCTGGGGACTGATCCACCGCGCGCCCGCACATGTAAAATGTTGCCGGTGTGCGTGTCTGATTGAGTGCGTCGAGAAACCGCCACAGCCCGACGCGTGTGCCATAGGCAAAGAGCTGTTCCTGGCCCTGATCGCGCACGCCCTCCGGCGCGACGCTGACAATCTCGCCCACGCGCTCGGACACCGGGTCTCCGTCGCCAACCTGAAGCTCGGCCCCTTCCTCGAAATTGACCACGACGGAGACGGCGACTCGCGCCCCATTGGGCCAAACGATATCGGGCGGTGTTCCGCCGTAGCCGATGAGGTCACGCTCAGACATCGAAGATGCGTCCCCATCCGCGAATGCGACGCGGGTCATCGCCCGCGACCTGCATGGATCTCCAAAGCGCAGTTGACACACTGTCGAGCACGGGAATGCCGGTTTCGGCCTCGACGGCCTCTGCCACGCCCGCGCCGCGGAAATTTGTGCAGAAAATCAGGATCGCATCAGGCTTGTCCGCAGCAACCGCGCGGCACAGGTCGAGGATCTGCGTTGCGTCATAGGTCGCAAAGGAATAGTTGCCGGGATCGTCCAGATGGCGCTCGGCGATGACGTCAAAGCCTTCGGCGGTGTAATTGTCTATGATCTTGGTCTGGATTTCGGGCAGGTACGGTGTGACAAGTGCGATGCGCCGCGCGCCCAACTTCTCAAGGATCTCGTTCATCGCCAGCACCGATGAACAGCCCGGCACGCCGGTTTGCTCTTCGATCTCGGCCAGCAAGGCGCGATCGGTGTCGAACCCGAGCCAGCCCGAAGAGGTGCCGTTCCAACAGATCGACCCGACCTTGGCATCGGCCAGCAACCGGGCCGCCTCGATCATCGGGGCGGTGGTGAACTGGCCCAGTGCGTCGTCGTCCATCGCGATCTTGACCACGCGAAACCGGGCGAAATGAGCGGAAACATCCGGCAGATCAGCCAACATCGCAGCGGTGATCGGCTCCAGCACCGTGTTCGAAGACGGTGTGAGCATCCCGAGCCGTGTTTTTGCCAGTTCCTTGGTCATGGTTGTCCTTTCTCAGTGCAGCGTGTCCGGGGCCGCGCGCGACAAGTGATGACCGATGGGGTCTGCGGCAGGCACCCCGTTCAGCATGGTCGTGACGCCGCGCAGGATTGTCCGCACGGGCCAGCCTGTGACCTCGAACCCCTCCCACGGCGTGTAGTCTGTGCCGTGGTGCAGGTCGCTTTGCCGGATCGGTTTGGTCAGTGTCGGGTCCCACAGCGCGATGTCGGCATCCGCACCCACCATGATGGCCCCTTTGCGCGGGTAGAGGCCGTAGAGCCGCGCGTGGTTCGTCGCGGTCAGGGCCGCAAAACGCTCTAGCGAAAGCCGGCCCTTGACCACCCCTTCTGAAAACAGGATCGGCAAGCGCGTTTCGACGCCGGGTATGCCGTTGGGGATGTTGCGGAAACTCTTGCGCGCGCCGGGCGCGTCCTTGCCTGCCGTATCCACAAAGCGGAACGGGCAGTGATCGGACGAGAACAGATCGAACGTCCCCTGTTCGATCCCGCGCCAAATGTTGCCCCATTCCTCGCGCGTGCGCGGCGGAGGCGAGCAGACGTATTTCGCCCCTTCGAACCCGTCGCGGTCCAGATCGTCGGCGGTGAGAGTGATGTATTGCGGGCAGGTTTCCGCGAACACGGTCAGGCCACGCTGACGGGCACGCTGAATTTCCTCCATCGCCTCGCCATTCGACACATGCACGATGGTCAGTGGCACGCCTGCGATTTCAGCCAGCGAAATGGCGCGGTGTGTCGCTTCGCGCTCGACCGGCACGGGGCGGGTGGTGGCATGGTGGTAAGGGTCCGTTTGGCCTCCGCGCTCGGCCTGATCCCGCAGGAACGCGATAGCGTCCTCGTTCTCGGCATGCACCATGACCATGGCGCCCTGCGCCTTGGCGACGGACATCACCTCGAGAATTTGCCGGTCGCTGAGCGCGAGCCCCTGATAGGTCATGAAGACCTTGAAGCTGGTATAGCCATCGGCGATCAGCGCAGGCAGGTCCTGACCGAGTGTGACCGGATCGGTTTTCTTAACGATCAGGTGAAAGGACACATCGGTGAGGCAATTACCCTCTGCCTTTGCCCGGTAGTCGGCGACGGCGTCGCGCAGGGTCACGCCGTCTTCGGGCAGACAGAACGGAAAAACCGTCGTGTTGCCGCCACAGGCCGCGGCGCGGGTGCCGGTGGTGAAATCGTCAGCCATCTCGATGCCGGGGCCCGAGGGTTGCGAAATGTGGACATGGCTGTCGATCCCGCCCGGCAGGGCGATCAGACCGGCCGCGTCGATGACCTCGGACGCGTCAAGCCCGCTGCCCAGCGTCGCGATCTTGCCCGCCCTGATGCCGATCTCGCACATAGTCGTCCCGCTCGCGGTTACGACCTTTGCGCCGCGAATGACCAAATCGTGCATCATGTCGCACCTCCTGCAATAACGTCGGTCAGCGCCTGGCCCAGACCCGACGCGCTCTTGGCTGCGGGGCGTCCGGTCCTACGGCCGTAATCCGGCGCAAGCCGGATCAGGCTCATGGCCTGCGCGGTGGCGGCCGCGATGGGGTCGATCAGGATACCGGGTGCTTGGCCGGACAGGTCTTGCGCCAGCCCCGCCAGGGGCGCACCGCCAAGGATCACGACATCGGCGCCATCACGGGCCGTTGCGTCGTTCACGAGGTGGATCAGGTCGTCCCGCAGCGCCTCGGCGACATCGTCGACCGAGGATGGCGCATTGGCAGGGCAGCGCACACCGGTGAAGCGCGCCTCCAAGCCCGTCTGGCGCACGCAATCGGTATACCAGCGCACCATATGCGGCGAGAACGTCACGATGGAAAAGCGCTCGCCCAGCATAGCGGCGGAGATAACGGCTGCCTCGGCCATGCCGACCACAGGCAGATCGAACAGTTCGCGCGCCGCCACAAGGCCCGGATCGCCGAACGCCGCAATGATAACGGCATCAACGGATTCAAGGTGTTCGGCGATCATTTCGAGCACGTTCGCGCCAGAGATCTGGGCCTCGGCCCGCGAGGCTATATAAGGAAAGCCCGAGGTCGCGGTCAGCGGCACGATGTCGGCATCCTGACCCGCGACGGACCGTGCGACCGCTGTCATGGACACGGTCATCGCTTCGGTCATGTTGGGATTGATCAGCAAAATGCGCATCACGCTACCTTTTTCACGATGGGTTCGAGTATTTGCGCCAATCCCATCAGCGCACCGTCCTGACCGGCTTCCGCGATCAGTTGCAGCCCGAGCGGGAGGCCATCTTGGGTTTGGCCGCAGGGGATCGAGATTGCCGGGACACCGGCGTGATTGATCTGCGGCGTGAAGGCCGCGTGGTCTCGGGGTTCCGCAGGCATTCCGCCGATGGTAGCCGGTGCGGACAGCTCCGCGGGCCAGGCCGGGCAGGGCGTCGTCGGGGTCGCGATGAAGTGGTACCGGCTCAGCGCTTCACGCAGCGCCACCTTCATGCGGTGCGAAATCTGATGTGCCTCTGCGACCTCGACGCCGGTCATGGCGAGCCCGGTTTCGATCTGGTGCGCGATGACAGGATCGAACAGCCCGGGTGTTTCTTGCCAGACGGTGCCGTATGCGTTTGCCAGACCGGCAAATTGCAGCGGCAGGATGTCGTGACCCTTGATGCCGCCCCAATCGATCCGGGCCTCGTCGAGGGTAAGTCCGGCATCGCGCAGCGCGGCACGCACGGCGTCGAAATTGGCCGCGACCTCCGCATCGCAGAGTTGACCTGTGCTAAAATCCGGGCTGACCGCGATCCGGAAAGTGTCGGGTGTGACGGGTGTGATCCCGGTCAGAGCGTGCAGGGCCAGTGCGATGTCGCTGACACCGCGCGCTATCGGGCAGATCACGGAAATCCCCCAGACCGGCTCGTTAAAGCTGGGGCCATAGGGGATCAGGTCCTGGGTCGGCTTCAGGCCGCAGAGGCCGGTATGCGCAGGTGGCCGTCTGCTGGAACCACCCGCATCGGTACCAAGCGCCAGCGGGACGATCCCTGCGGCCACGGCAGCGACGGACCCGCCAGAAGATCCGCCGGGACCCATCGCGGGATTGACCGGGTTGCGCGTGACGCCATGGTGCGGTGAGTTCGTCGCGCCCTTGCAGGCGAATTCCGAACAGGTCGTCATACCGAGAATTGTTGCGCCCGCTGCGCGCAGGCGGGCGACCGCTTCTGCGTCTTCGGGCGCCACATGGTTGGAAAACAGCTGCGAGCCCTGCGAGACGCGCAGCCCCTTCACCCAGATGTTGTCCTTGATCAGAACCGGCACGCCCGCAAGCGGCAGGGGTTCTCCTGCGGCAAGGCGGGTGGCGACGGTCTCGGCCTCGGCCTCGAAGGCGGGGTTCAGATGACAGATCGCATTGATTGCGGGGTTGCGCGCTTCCGCCCGGGCCAAGGTCTCGGCCGCGACCGCTTGCGGTTTTGCCGCGCCCCGTCGGACGGCATCGGCCAGCGCGCGGGCCGAGAGGTCGAGCAGGCGGCTCATGGCCCCGCACCATGGTGACCGGCCCAGACCTGCGCGATGTCGCGGCGCGGCGCGATCCAGACATCGGCCGCGGCGGCAATATGCGCCAGCACCATCTCGAGACCGCCGATTCGGGCCGGGCGACCGATGATGCGCGGGTGCAGGCCAACGGAAAGCATCCGCGCAGCCGCCGCGCCTTCGGCATAAAGACGGTCAAACGCTGCGATCACGTAATTGGAGAAGTCCTCGGCATGGACAAACCCACCGCCCGGGGAAAACCGCATGTCGTTGGTGTCAAACGCATAGGGCAGCACCACATGCGTGCCGTCCATATAGGGGATGTCGTCGTCATAGGCGTTGCTGTCATAGGTGAAGCCGCCATGCGCGATCAGCAATTCGCGGGTTTGGGGCGAGGTGGCCGACCGTGTGTGCCAGCCCACCGGCGCGACCCCGGCGATTTCGGAAATCGTCCGGTGGCTGCGGGCGATAATCCCGCGCTCCGTGTCCAGGTTCATGCCCGCGTGAGTTTCCCAACGCCAGCCATGGCACGCAACCTCATGCCCCCGCGAAACGGCATCCCGGATCAGCCAGGGCGTGCGTTCGGCTGCGCGCCCACACGTTGAAAAGGTGGCTTTGACGCCATATGCGTCGAAGGCATCGGAGATCCGCTTGTAACCCTGGCGCGGGCCGTAGCCGAAATGGCTTTCCATGCACGGATCGGGAGCGCCCTTGACCTCCTCGACGGCATCATAGCGGGACTCGTTGCGCTCATCCCCATCCGCGATGGACAGCTCTGCGCCTTCCTCGACATTGACGACGAATGACACCGCCAGCCGCGCGGCATTCGGCCAGCAGGGTGCGGGCTCGGCGCCGAAATATCCCTTCAGATTGCGCCTCATCCCTGGATCATCCGGTTTAGGCCCACGGTGCGCGAGCCGATGATCAGCACGATGCAGGCCAGCAGGATCAATCCCGACGAGATCGCCGCCAGCGACGGGTCGGGCTGTTCCTCGAGGTATTGCAGCATCTTGATGGGCAGCGTCTTGTTGCGGGCGTCCGTCAGGAAAATTGAAATCGGATAATTGTCCATCGACGCAAGGAAAGCGAAGAGCCCGCCGGTCAGATAGGCCGGCGCAAGGTTGGGGATCAACACCTGAAGGATCGCGCGTGGGTAGGACAGGCCGAGCGTGCGCGCGGCATCGACCAGCGAAAAGTCGAAGGCCGACATCGACGCAAGCAGCGTGCGCATGACAAAGGGTAGGGTGATGACGATATGACCCAGCAGCAGCGACCAATAGGCGTCGCGCAACCCGATCTCGCGGAAGAATTGCAAGAGTGCGACACCAACGACAAGCCCCGGCATCATCAATGGCGAGACGGTAAAGGTCGCAATCGCCTCACGCCCCTCAAACTGGCCCCGGGTGATGGCCACGGCGGCAAGCGTTCCCAGAACAAGAGAGATCAGCGTCGAAATCACGGCGAGGTTGAGCGACAGACTCACCGCATCCCACAGGCCCGAGCGGCGCTCCAGCGACTGATACCAGCGAAGCGACCATTCTGGCGGGGGCAGCGTGTAGACCGGGGATGAGGTGAACGACGCTGCTACGGTAATCACGATGGGCAGCATCAGAAACATTACCGCCACGATGGCGACGATCCAACTGAGCGTAAGAAACAAGCGGTCCGTGCCCGTCATGACCGCGCCCCCAACCGGCCCGCCAGCCAGCTCGAGCCCAGAACGACTGCCACGGCAATAAACAGCAGGATCGACGAGATCGTCGCTCCCAGTGCTTCGTTCCGCAGATAGAGGAACGACCGCGCGATCAGCATCGACAGCGTTTGCTGGCGTTCGCCGACGATGAGCGACGGGATCACATACATCGACACGGCCAGCGAAAAGACGAATGCGCAGCCTGCCACCACCCCGGGCAGACTGAGCGGCAAGGTGACATGCACGAACCGAAAGACCGGCGACGCACCGAGCGATGCCGCCGCCTCGGGCAGGCGCTGGTCCATTTGGCGCAGCACGGCATAGATCGGCAGCACCATAAAGGGTAGAAACACGTTCGCGGCTCCGATGATCAGCGCGGTTTCGGTGAACAGCATCCGGATCGGTACGTCGGTGATGCCAAGCCCAATGAGGATGTCGTTCAGAACACCGCGCGTGCGAAAGATGATCGACCAGGCAAAGGCCTTGACCACGACGCCCACCGACATCGGCAGCACCATCGCCACCAGGAAAACGGACAGCCAAACGCCCTTGGCCCGCGACATGGCAATGGCTGTCGGGTAGGCAATAAAGAGTGCTAGAAGTGTTGTCAGAGCGGCAACGCGCAGCGTGCGGGCGAGCGCGGTCAAGTTGAAGTCGTCGCCGAAGAACAGGCGGTATTCCTCGACCGAAAACGCGCCGTCGATCTGGAAGGACTTCAAAAGCAACAGGATCAGCGGCACGGCGAATACGACAGCGAGAAACGCCAGCCCCGGCAGCGCCAGAAGGCCGATCCGTTCGGAGCGGCCGATCATGCCGGCACCTCGTAGACCAGCGTATCCGCGACAGACCAGCCAAAGGTCACGTGCTGGCCCCGCTCCATGTCAGAGTGAATGCCGGATATTTCGCACAGCAACCGGTCTTGGGTGGCGGTCTCGCCGTGAAGATGCGTCTTGGAGCCGAGGATCATCATCTCGGCCAAGGGGAGCGTCACGGTATTCTCGCCGGTTTCCGTCCGTATCAGTTCGGGACGGACGCCGACGATGACCTTGGTTCCCGGCACAAACGATCCGCGTGCCTGCACCGGGCCATAGTCTGTGCCTATGCTGAGCCGGTCGCCCGCGGCATCGACCACTTTTCCCTGGATGTGCGTGGAAAGCCCCACGAAATCCATCACAAACGCCGATTGTGGACGCGCGTACAGCTCGGATGGGCTGGCAAACTGCTCGATGCGACCCGCATTCATCACGGCGATGCGGTCCGACACGCCCATTGCTTCTTCCTGATCGTGCGTGACAAAGATCGCCGTCATGCCGCGATCCCGCAGGAGTGATTTCAGTTCGACCTGCATCGTCTCGCGCAGCTTGCGATCCAGTGCGGAAAACGGCTCGTCCAGCAAGAGCATGACCGGATCGACGACCAATGCCCGCGCAACCGCGACGCGCTGCTGTTGTCCCCCGGACAGGGCGCCCACCCGTCGGTCGGCAAAGTCGCTCATCCGAACCAACGCCAGAGCATCCGCGACCCTGTCGCTTGTGTTGCTCTTGGCGATGCCCCGCGCCCGCAGGCCGAAGGCCACGTTTTCGGCAACGGTCAAGTGCGGAAACAGCGCATAACTCTGAAATACCACGGAAATATTGCGTTTATGTGCGGGCACCGAGGTGATCGCCCGCCCGTTCAGAACGACGTCACCGGTGTCTGCCTGCGTCAGGCCGGCAATGATGCGCAACAAGGTGGTCTTGCCGCAGCCGGACGGGCCGAGAAGGGAGACAAGCTCTCCCTTCGCCACGCGAAAGTCCATCCCGGACATCACGCGGGTGCCCTTGAACGCTTTGCCGACGCCCACGACGTCGAGGTACTTGCGCTGATCCGGCTCCGACGTAGCGGAGCGTGTCATTGCTCAGACGGCCATCAGCTTGTCGAACCGTTCGATCCACGCGCGGCGGTTTGCCGACACAAACGCCCAGTCGGGCGCGTAGATCGGCACACCCTCGGGGATGACGGCCCCCGCTGTGACGGTCGTGTTTGCTGGAACCGAAGAAGCGAAATCGGCGATGGCCGCCTGCATCTGGGCCGCCAGCATTTCATTGACATAGGCCTGTGCCAACTCCGGGTTCGGTCCGCCTTTGACAAGGCAGATCCCTGATGGCATCGCGAAAATGCCTTCGGACGGGGCGGCAAGATCGACGGGAACGCCAGTGGCCTTGCGCGGCAGTGTATAGGACGAGAAATTGCCCGACAGCAGGGTGATTTCACCCTGTTCCAAAAGGTTGAAGGCCTGGCTCATCGTCGTGTAGACCGATAGCAGGTTCGGCTTCAACTCTGCCAGTTTGTCGAAGGCCGCGTCGATTTCGTACTGCGCTTCGGAGAACGGTTTTCCCGAGCCCAGCATCGCGGCGCTGAACAGCGTCCACATGCCTTCGGTGTTCTGAAGCGACGGAATGATCAACTGCCCGCTGGCTTCATCCGCCCAGAGATCCGCCCACGATGCCACGCCGCCTGCGCGGAGATCTGTATTGTAGGCAACGCCTGCCCAAGGCTGTACATAATTGCACCACATGCCGTCGATATGCACCGCGTCGGGACGCAGATCAGTCATGTTCGGTACGGCATCCGCCGTGATCGGGGTCAGTAAATCCGCCTCGACCGCCTGGATCATCACCGGGTCGTCCATTTGAACCACCGACAGGTAAGGCGCGTCCTTGTTCGACGCCATTTTCTCGAGGTTCACTGAGGATTTCGTGCCTTCGAAAAGGACATCCGCACCGATGGCTTCTTTCATATGCGGCACGACGATTTGCTCCATCCAGGCTGTATGCGACCCGGCGCAGCCAATCACGATTTCACTGGTTTGCGCCCGCAGAATGGCCGGTGTCGCCAATGTGCCAAGCGCGGCATATGCACTGCCTTTCAGCAATGTGCGGCGCGACAGGCGCCCTGTTGCATCACGTGTCATCTACACTCTCCCCACTCAAGGTTCTGTCATTGGAAGAAGATGGCATTCCAGCTTTGGAGAAACGATTTTTTCTTGTGGCGCATTCTGTGAAAAATGAAAAAATGCCTCAAATAAGTGCTTTCAGCCCGCGCTGGTTCAAAAACTGACCTGTGTGGAATCGGTCGCCTGTCCGGCGTCCCGGATCGCAGAGGCACTGGTGACCCGGGTGTTCCGCAGCGCGACCCGGCGTGCGTCCGGTGCACGCATCAACAAACGGCGGGCGCAATACGGTTGGCAGCACCGGTCACTGGCGCGAAGCAGTTTGGTAGTAAGGCACGCGTTGCCCGGTTTGCTGAAGATACGCATCATAAAATGCCTTCACAGTCGGAAAAACGTCTTCACGCATTTTGAGTCGGTCCAGTTCGTCTTTGTCGCGTGGTTTCGACAGCGTTTCCGCGATCCAGGCAAGAACGGCGTCCCGGTCGATCCTGGTAAACCGCCCATCTTCAAAGATCACGTCGCCCTCAACGATGACTTGATGCACGTCTCTGGATTTTGCCCGATGGATCAGCGCGTCGAGCGGCGCAATGCCTGGGTCCTGGTAAGGATAGGTTGCGCGGTCATAGTCGAAAATCACCGCATCCATGCGGCGTCCCGGATCCAACCGGCCGATGCCTGTGCCGAAAGCGGTCGTCCGGGCGCCATGCTCAGTCGCCATGCGCAGGATCTGCCCGGGGGAGGGCACGTCGCCGGGTTCCATGCCGGGGACCCGGTGCATGTTCAGCGCCATACGCATTTCCTGTATCATGTCCCGATCGTCGTTGATGCCGGCCTCATCCATGCCCATGGCAACGGTCATGCCGCGCCTGTTCAGTTGCATTAGCGGCAACACACCGGACCGCAGACGCAAGTTGGATGAACAATTGTGGCAAATACAGGTGCCGGTTCCGGCGCAGATCTCGATATCTTCCTCGGTCATCCAAACGCCGTGCCCCAAAGTCATGTGTGGACCGAGAAGACCGAGTTTCTCAAGGTGCTTGACGGCCGTGGTGCCGGTGCGGCGGTAGGCGTATTCCTTCTGATACGGGGTTTCCAGCAGGTGCATATGCATGGGCACGCCCGCCGCTGCAGATTTTTCCTGCATTGCCAGCAGGCCGTCGTCTGTCATCCAGTGCAGGTTGGCGGGGGCCAGTTGTATGCGCGCGCGGTTTGATTGGCGGGTCTCGACGAGGCGGTCGAACATCGTCATGAAATCATCGAAGGGCATCGTCAGCCGGTCCAGATGCGCCGCCATCTTCTGCCCGATCTCCGGCGGCAGCCGGTTGCAGAAATCGGCATCGGCCTCGTAGACAAATCGGTTTTGTTCGCGCACCGAATAACAATACGACACGCGCATTCCGATGTCCTGATAGGCGTCGAGGACCCGTCCGGCAGACCCGACCACCGCATCGACATTGCCGACGGCCCATCCCTGAATGTGCTGGACTGTCGTGACGCCTGACGAAATCATCTCGAACGCCGAATAAAGCGTGTCCAGATAGGGGTCGATCTTGCGCATGGCGAGGCGCGCGGCGAACCACAGCTCAAGCGGAGAGTCCGGTGCGCCCATCTGCAAAGGGGTCAGGCCAACATGGTGATGCGCGTTGATCAATCCAGGCAGGATCAGGTGACGCGGATAGGAAGACACGGGAGCGTTTGGGTAGGTATTGCGGATCTCATCAGCAGGCCCAACGGCAAGAATGATGCCGTCTTCATGGGCCAACGCTCCGTTATCGAGAACGTGTGAGGTGCCGTCCGGCGCAGTTCCGGTGACGATCCACCGCGCAGTGACGATCTGGACAGTCATTCGGCCGTTTCCTTCGCCATCGAAGACGTTAGCCGCGCCCGTATTTGCGCGATGGCTTCCTGCGTGCCGTCAATGACAGGCACGGGGCAGTTCAGTGCGATCCGGCTTGCCAGACCGGCCAGCGGGCCGCCGCCCATCACGATGCTCGCGGCGCCGTCCTGCGCACAGGTGCGACACAACTCGGCCAACGGTTCGGCGAGCACCTCCGCCATCTCTGCCGGATCGCCATTGACCGGTTCTTGCAAGCTCGCCACATGCAGCAGCGCATCGCCTGCGTGGTGCTCGATTGCCTTTTGGCGCAGCGGATGGGCGACTTCGGGCGCGAATGTCACAATCGAAAACCGACCGCCGATCTGCAACGCGGTTGCAAACGCGGCCTCGGCGATACCGATCACCGGGATGTCGGGCCAGAGGGCCCGAACCTCTTCGGCACCTGTGTCGCCGAACGAGGCCAGGACGATCCCGTCCGGTTTTCCCGGATGTCGGCGCACCGTCTCGACAACGCCGCGCGCGGCCTCGATCGCATGTTCCGGCGTAACTATCAGGTCGGGCCCGAATGCCGCCGGGCGGGCGACAAAGTCATCGCCGGGTTGTGCGACCGCCTCCGCTGCGTTGGCGATGCGCCGTGTTGCGCTGAGGGATGTGTTGGGATTGACGATCAAAAGCCGCATCACAGGATCACCGAAGGCAGCCAGAGTGAAATGCCTGGGAACATGTTGATCAGGACCAGCGCGATCAGCATCGCACCGATAAACGAGAGCATGGACGGTATGATCTTGGCGATGGAAATTCTGGCGATGGCGCAGGTGATCAGCACAACTGACGCTACGGGCGGCGTCTGCTGACCAATGCCAAGGTTGATCGTCAGGATCAGCCCGAAATGCACCCGATCTATGCCAAGTTGATCTGCCAGCGGCAGAAAAATCGGCACCAGCATCAGGATTGCCGGCGTGCCGTGGATAATCGTTCCGGCGAGCAGGAAGAACACGTTGATCGCGAGCAGTACGACCCAGTAATTTTCGGAAATGCCTAGGATCGCCTGGGCGATATCCTGAGGGATGCGCTGGTTTGTCAGATACCACCCAAGAAGCGTCGAGGTTGCGACAATGAACATCAGCATGGCTGACCGCTTACCCGCGACGCGCAGTGTGTCGATCAATGTGCCCAGCTTTACGGTCCGGTAAACGAGTGCCGCGAGTACAACCGACCAGAACGCCGCAATCGCGCCAGCTTCTGTCGCGGTGAAGATGCCGCCAAGGATGCCAACCAAAACAAGAATGGGCAGGGTCAGCGGAATGGCGGCATCCTTGCCGGTTTCGGCCACGCGGCGCAGGGAAAACGCGCCTTCGGTCGGGTATCCGCGGCGCACGGAGATGAAATAGGCGGTCCCCATGAGCAGCGCGCAGACCAGGATGCCGGGGATGATGCCTGCCGCGAACAACTCCGCGATCGATGCATTCGCGACATAGGCATATAGGATCAGGTTCAGCGAGGGCGGCACGATGATCGCCATTGTGGCTGACGTCGACGTCACGGCGGCGGCAAAGGCCGCCGGATAACCGCGTTTGCGCATTTGCGGGATCATCACCGACCCGATAGCGGCGGCATCGGAGGTTGCTGTGCCTGAGATTTCGGAAAAGAACAGCGACGTCAGGATGTTGACATGGGCCAATCCGCCCCGGATGTGCCCTACCAGAGAAGATGCGAAGGCGATCAACTTCTCCGCGATCTTGCCCTGGTTCATGATTTCGCCAGCGATCATGAACAGCAATGCGGCGACCAGCAGATAGTTGTTTGCCCCGCCAAAAGGGATCAGGCCGATGATCTGCGGCACGACGGCGGGGTCGAGCAGGATCATCGTTGCCGCCGTCACACCCAGCACAAAGGCAATCGGTAACCCCGCAATCAACAACACGATGAGCAAGATCAAAATTACCCAAGCGGGGTCAAGCGGCATCACGCATCGCTTTCCGGGATGAGGGCGTCTGGCGCGATGCGACCGGTTGAGATGCCCACCAGCCGGACCGCACAAAAGGCCAAAATCAGAAATCCGCCAACGGCCATCGTGCCGCGAAAGAGCGCGACCGGCAGGTCCACCGAAATGAGCATGCGCCCGGCAAAACTCGATGCAGCTATGCCGCCATACCACGCCATCAGCGCGCCGAAACCGCCCATGAGGATCAGGTTCAGGCAGATCACGACGCGTTTCGCACCCCAGGGCAGAATGCGCAGGACGGCGTCAAAGCCCAGATGCTCGTTCGTGCGGGTCAGATAAGCCGCGCCGATGAAGGTCAGCGCGGCGAGAATGTGCGCAGGCAACTCTTCGCCCCAAGAAACACTGTCATTGAGAACGAACCGGGCGAACACCGCCCAGTTCATAAGCACCAGCAGAACCCCCGCCATTGCGATCACAAGCCCGTCGAGCAGCGCGGTGATCCAGCGGTCGAGCGTTTCAATCAGGTGTGCAAGGCGGTTCAACGATCAGCCCCTCACTCGATCCCAAGCGCTGCTTTGGTCGCCTCAATCATGTCCGCTCCGATCACGTCGACAAAGGTCGGGCTTTCATAAAGCGGCGCGGCTGCGGCCTGGAAGGCGGCAAAGTCGATGTCGTTGATTTCCAGCTTGTCGGCCAGCGCGGCGATGGTCTCGGTGTCAGTGGTTTCGCCCCATTCGAAGGTCCATGCGGCCATGTCCTTGGCGACCGTCATCACGGTCTGCTGAAGGTCTTCATCAAGCGTTGCGAGATAGGGTTCGCCAAAGACGAGGAAGGTCGGAAGATAGACGTGGTTGGACAGTGACATGTAGCCCTGCACTTCGAACAACTTGGCAGTGTCGACCACGTTCGCGGGATTTTCCTGCCCGTCGATGGTGCCTTGATCCAGTGCGGAATAGACCTCTCCAAACGACAACGGTGTGGCGTTCGCACCCAGCGTGTTGAACATCTCGACCCGCTGCTTGTTGGTTGGCGTTCGGATCTTCAGGCCTTCGAGGTCTGCAGGCACCACGATCGGGCGTACGGCGTTGGTGATCTGGCGGAACCCGTTATCCCACATCGCCGCAAGGACCATGCCCGACCCTTCGAAGCCCTGTGCCAGTATCTCGCCCGCCGGGCTTTCGGCGAATGTCTGAACCGCCGCGCGATCCTCAAAGAGGTAGGGCAGGTCGAATATAGCAGTCCGCGTGTTGATCTGGCTGACCGCCGAGGCCGAAAGGGATGCGTGATGTGTGCCTAGTGACAGCCCCTGCAGCACGTCCTCTTCCTTGCCCAAAGTGTTCGACATAAAAATCTGCACGTCGATATCGTCTGGTGCAGCGGCTTCGAGCCGTTGCTCGTATTCCTGCAGGAACACATGTGCAAAGGATCCCTCCGGCAAGGAGGAGTTGATCTGAAGCACAGCTTGAGCCGAGGCGGCAGCCGGCATCATTGCAATAAGAGCTGCCGGTACAAAATTGCTGGTCATAGTGAGGGTCTCCTTTCAGAAGATACTCTTGGGAAATTCGGTGTTGGTGAAAATAGAATTTCCCATCATGAGCATGAGAAACAGTCGTTTCATACGCTGGACCCGCGGGACAATATCAACTGCCCAAGAAAAAGGCGGCTGACCGTGCACTGCGCACCAATCATAGGCATGAATGAGCCGACCCATGGTGGTCAAACGAGTCAGAGTTCGCCGAGTTGATCGTGGAAGCTCTCGATCCGTTCCATCCGTGTGCGGCCGTCCGGCCCGGACAGCTCCAGCGCGCGCGTCGCGATCAGATTGCACAGGGCAATGACGCTTGTATGGTTCAGAAGTGGCCCCATCGACGCTGTCGAGCAGGCAAAGCTCCATCGTACGGGCATGGCCAGCAACTCTGCCACATCCCCGATCACGCCGACCTGCACACCAGCACCCAGCGCCGCGTTGACAAGGCCCTGCGCCGCACGCGTGCTGCGCCGCAGCCCCAGCAGGATCAGAACGTCCTCATCGGAAAAGGTCGCGGCGGTTTCGGCCAGTGTCTCGCCCGGCTTGGGGATCACCCTGACCGCGGGCAAGACCTGACCGATCTGCCACGCGAGGTAGGTGGCCAATGGGTGTCCGGCCCGATACCCGGCCAGCCACACCCTTGGCGCCGCATGAAGCGCTTGGGCTATTTCGTCGACAAGGCTGATGTCCAACTCATCATAGGTTTTGTCCAAGGTCCTGTGGGATTGATCGAGATGCGCATCAATGGCCTGCTTTGCATCGACATCCGCCGTTCCGAACCGCAGTAACGCGCTGCCCTTTTGTCCAGCGTCGCGCACCGCACGGCGCGCTTCTTCATAAGATGCATAGCCGATCTTGCGCACGAAGCGCGACACAGTCGCGTTCGACACGCCAGCGACCTCGGCAACTTCTGTTGCCGTGTAACCCGCCATGTCGCCGGGAAAACTGAGCAACGTTTCCGCCAGACGACGTTCGGTCGGATGCAAATCCGACATGCTTGCCCGCACGCGTGCGATAAACGAAGGAGACGTCGTGTTTTTCATGGATGTAAAATGCTTTGCAGGCATCGTATCGTAAAGCACTTTTGCTGCTGCGCCGACTTTAGTTTGCTTTGCATTTCTATTTCGCCGGGTCGGGGATCTGACGGTCGGTTGAAAGAAAGCCGTGCTCGCGTTCTCGAGTGCCCGGGTGTCGTTCCGACCGAAGGTCATGAACAACGCGGGCTGGTGTGTGAACCACGAGCGGGTCGAACGCATCTGGCGACGTGAAGGGCTGAAGATCCCGCAAAAGCAAAAGAAGAAAGGGCGGCTCTGGTTGAACGATGGGTCAAGCGTCCGGCTCAGGCCGGAGCGTCCAAACCATGTCTGGTCTTATGATTTCGTTCAGGACCGAACGGCTGACGGGCGCGTCTATCGGAAGCTGAACATCATCGACGAATACATCAGGGAGGCGCTGATGATCCGCGTCGGATCGCAAGCTCAACTCAACCGACGTGCTGGATGCATTGACGGACCTGTTCATCCTCCGCGGCCCGCCGGAATATATCCGTTCCGACAATGGGCCGGAATTTATCGCCCTCAAGGTGCGGGATTGGATCGCTGCCGTCGGAGCAAAAACCGCCTACATCGAACCGGGGTCACCGTGGGAGAATGGATACTGCGAAAGCTTCAATGCCAGGTTCAGGGACGAGCTTTTGAATGGCGAGCTGTTCTACACCTTGCGCGACGCCCAACTCCTGATCGAGCAATGGCGTATCCACTACAACACGATCAGGCCGCACAGCTCATTGGGCTCGCATCCACCCGCGCCCGAGAGCTTCGTCCCGATGGACCAGAGACCGACAATGTATTTACAATCAAACCGGACCATTCGATGGGGGCATGCCAAGGCCTGATAGCATTGATTCTACAATACGACTTGCATGTCCCGCAACTGTTCCACAAGGCCCGTTTATGAAACGGTGCGCCTTGAATGCCCATTGTCAAGGATCACTGAGTGAAAGGTATCGGTACACTGTCAGTCCGACTTTTCCCGATTTAGGCATATTATTTTGACCTGTCGGCAAGTCCCGGGATCACTTCACAAGTTGGCTGGTTCGATATTGTCAGCCAGAGGTAAGACAATCCGGGCGCAGAACCCGCCCCCATTCCGATTGCTCAGTGACAGTTCACCACCAATTTGTTCGGTGAAGGCTTTCGCAATTGCCAAGCCCAGCCCTGCGCCGCCGGTGTCTCGCGAACGGGACGTCTCTAACCGACTGAACGGCTCACTCATTTGCTTGAGATAGTCGGCAGGCACCCCGGGGCCCTCGTCCTGAACGCTGATCTGGGCCGCTTCCCCGCCGCCGTTCTCCAATACCACAACTGCTTCGCCCGCGTATCGCAGAGCGTTGTCGATCAGATTGTTCAAAGCGCGCGACAGTGCTGCCGGTGCGATATCGACGATCGGTGCCTTCAGGTGTATACTCAATTCTATTGCATCGCCTGCATCCACGCGATGCGCGACGAACGCCTCAAGCCAATCCGCGAGGTCGATGCGTTTTGGCGGCGAAGGCTTTACCTCGGCTTCGCCCAACGACAGAGTATCCTCGATCAGTTGCGTCATTTCTTCGATGTCACGAATGCTCTTGTCTCTTTGCGTATCATCTTCGATCATCTCGCTGCGCATCCGCAGTCGGGTCAGATAGGTCCGAAGATCATGTGCCACGGCTGCCAGTGTGTTCGTACGCTCCAAGGTCAAACGGACGAGTTTCGATCCAGCCGTGTTCATGGCCAATGCCAGGTCACGCACCGGTTTGGGTCCGGTTTCCGGTAGAGGTTCCAGCGGTGAGGCTGTGTTTACGGCGTCGACAAAGTTTTGCGATGCGGCAGACGTGACAGCGGCCTCGCGTATGTCACACTGCCCCAGACCATGAGACCGGTGATCAGAAGGCTCAGGAAGCCAATGACCAGAGCGATACCATACAGACCGACATTGCGCTGGAACTGCCCTTTGCTTTCCACAACGAGTGCAGAACCATCGCGCAGGTGTATGACAAGGATCAAATCGTCGGTGAGCAAGGCCGATCGCCGAACCAGCCGACCTTCATTTGCCCGGCTGTAGACGCTGAACGGCCTGTCGCCCAGAACGGCCTTGTAGACTTCGATGACTGGCACAAAGACTTCTATCGGGCTCTCAACCGGCGGTGTGGCCGAAAAGTCTGGCGCAACTGTCATCCTGAGCCCGCCGGAATTTGTGGCCGCCAGCGCCAATGCGCGCCCTGCATCGTCAAGCTGGTCCATCAGTGCGGCAGCGGCTGCGGCCTGCCGCAACAGGGGAGGCGCAATCAGGCTTCGATCAAAATTGGAATTGGTCTGGCTCAGAACAATCAGAAATGCAGTATTCAGCAGTGCAACAATCAAAACAGTCAGCACTAGGCCCCGAAAGCCAAGAACACCAAGCTGTTTCAAAGCTCGCGAAACCGAGAATCGTTTTGATGTGCGGGCTGGTTTCATTGGACGGTCATGTCGGCGGCGTACGAATGCGTTGCACTGCGGCGGAAAAGAGGTACCCGTCGCCCCGGATTGTTTTGATCAAGCCGTTGCCGCCCCGATCAGCAAGCTTTTTTCGCAAGCGGGACAGCTGCACGTCGATGGCCCGGTCGAAAGCGTCGGATGCGTCTCCGCGCGTCCAGTCCAGAAGCAGCTCGCGGGACAAGACGCGTTGCGGTAGCCGCGCGAACTCGGTGAGCAATACGAACTCGCCTGACGAGAGCGGGACATCGACCTGCGCCGCGTCTGACAAACGACGGCCGTCCACGTCAAGCGTCCAGCCGTCGAACACAAGGATTTCGCGATCCGACCCGAGGCGCGCGCCGTCCGTGGGATCAAGGGCGACCTGCGCCACTGGCGTGGAGTTCCGAGGCGTCCGGTCCCTGCGCCGCAAGACGGCGCGGATCCGGGCCACAAGCTCGCGCGGATTGAACGGTTTGGACAGATAGTCATCGGCGCCGACTTCAAGGCCGATAATCCGATCAAGTTCCTGGCCTTTGGCGGACAGCACAAGCACCGGCACGTTCGGCGATATCCGCCGACAGATCGACAGCCCGTCTTCGCCTGGCATCATCAGGTCAAGCACAACAACATCGGGTTGGAAAGTTGACACGTTTTGATCAAAGGCGCTGCCGTTGGGATAGCCCGTCACATCGAAACCTTCGCGCTTCAGGTAGTCGACAACAAGCTGTCGTATCTCATGGTCGTCCTCGACCACGGCGATGCGCGTCATCTGGTTTGTCTGCCCACCGGCATCTTGCGTCATGGACCTGTCACGATTTGATGCCGCCCCAAGCGCTCATTTACGCTGCCTGAACCTAGAAGGCCAATGGGCTTTTCCAACCCAGGGCTGAGTGTCGGCGGCGCGGATTGTAGAAGCCATTGATGTATTCGAAGATTGCCAACTCTGCGCTGCGGCGCGTCGGCCAAGACCGCTGCCAGAGCAACTCGGCCTTGATCCCGGTGCTGTCGATAAGTAACTGCAATGGCCCTTTTGAGCCGCGATACGGGAACTCCACAGCCAAGGTCTTCCGGTAGTGGGGAAGGGTGCAGATGTCCGGCCCCGTCCAAACGGGGCCAACCAGCCACAGCAGGCCCTCGACGAACTCGGTCAGCTACCGGAGCGCCGTACGGAACAGGTGCGTCATCGTAACGCGGGTCTAATGGCAGTCTAGGTGTAGGACTGGTAGCGACAACGCCTGCCTGTCGGCACGGCGTCCTGGCTCATCTCTGGGTCGAACCAGATTGCCAGCGAGCCCCGGCGCTCGAGCGCGTCATTGTAGCTGGCCAGTTTTTGGTCCTGTAGGTTGGCGGTGTGGGTGTGTTTATGCGCCCCACCTAACACTCTGGATTCACGAGATGTATGCCTCAAGGGATTTGTGAAGCAGATCCCGTTAGATGTAGAGTCCGCGCCGAAAACATGGAATAACCAATGATTGCTGCAGCTGCGGCAACATTCAGGGTCGCCCCCCCGTTGCGGCGTACTTCTTCAACCCTCGTGGGGTCAATTGGGTTGATTGAGCGCGGTTTGGGTAGGTGCTGATCGGTGGTTTGGATCCAGACGGTCGCCTGTGCCTTGTCCATCCCTGACAAATCGAGACCGTCATATTCGTTACCAAAGGCAACACAGTCTCCTGGTTTCCATTTCATCTCAGAAAGGGGGACCGCGTTGCCATCGAAACCGGTCAAGATCATTCGGCCCGTCACCCGTTCGAGGCATCGTTTCAAAGAGGTTTCGACGGCTGGCGGATGCCGACCAAGCGCGCCACATGCAAAATCCGCCACGGTCTTAAGCCGCTCACCCAGCATCACGCCATGGGTATCTAGAACCACGACGGGTTGCTCATAAACCTCGGCCGTTCGCAAGATCATCCCGACATTGATCGGGGACTGCAGAGAATGAAGTAGAAACATCTTCGCCAGTATGCTTTCCTAAGCATTAACACTTTACTCTTTCTGTTACAGGAAGCTCAACAATGAATGATGCTCTGTTTTCTACCCAGCCCGGACCAGAGCGGCCAAATCTCATCCGCGAGGAGGATGACTTTTCCGTCAAGCTGACCCTGGATGGCGATCCAAAATTCTGGTGGCGGGTCGAAAAGTCCCATGACGAGTCGTTCCTCATCACGGACTTCATGCCAGGTGCGCAAGACGACCACACGATGGCCGCGGCGCTAACGGATTTGGCTACGCAGGCTGGGCACACGCCACCATTTACTGTGATTTTCCACGATCTCGTGCCGGGCTCGCCGGAACCCGGAGCTTACCGCATCCGTCTCAACGATGTCTCGCAATCGATCGACCGGTGGAGCCGCCTCGCCGCGGTTCAGCTGAACCTTACCCTTGCCGACACGCAATTGCTGACACATCGGGGTAAGGCTCGGATGGTCGTGAAGTTCGAGTAACGGTCAAGATTCTTGCGGGCTGCGATTGTACACATCGAGGACACTTTGGTCGGGAAATTCCCGCAACATTCTCATTGTCTTGAGCACCGTCTCCAGATGGACGAACGGCAAGGCTACGACCTCTCCGGCGGCCTGAGTCACAATCGGGTGGTTGGCGTCGGTTTGGGGAAGAGTGTGTAGCGTGCTCATGCAGAATTACGGCCCATCGTTGAAAAGTTAGTGTCATTAAGAAAGGTAAACCCGGCATGGTTAAGAAAGGACTAACACCACCCGCGAACTGTTTCGTAATCTGCCCGTTCGGCAACGAACGAACCTCTGCCGAGGAAGCGCGCATCTTTGCCGAGATCAACAACCTCGGCGCCAATGTCTTCCGCCCAGTCGAACAGAACTGCGCCGAAGCCGGGCAGCCTGTGCGCATTCTGGACGCGCGTGACCTCAACGATGTAAAGCCAGACACGATCCGCGACAAAGTCATCGAACTGATCGACGCTGCCGATGTCGTACTCACCGTGATGACCGCGGACAAGCCAAACGGATTCATCGAGTACGGCTGGGCTATGGGCATGTGGAAAAAGCCCATCATCCTTTGCAGCGCCGACTATCGCCTGCCGACTAACATCAACAACGCCTTGGCCATCGAATACGACCCCGACCACCTAGACGGGTCGCACCCCAAACGCCTGCAGAAGGTGATCGACCAGCTGACCGAACAGGTGCTTCGGCAATTGAGCGAAAAAGGACGTAAACCTCCCTTTGCCCATTTTCCACCAACGATGCTCGCCCATGGGGCCATCGATGTGCTCGGCCGCTTCCGTGATGTGTCGATTCGCGAATGGTCCGACATGATCCGCAACGCGCACTCCGAAATCATCGTTGCCTCCAACGCGATGTTCCAGATTACTAAGCAGCCGTTCCAGAAAGCCGACGGCAGCACCACCGACATCGAAAGCTTGCTTTTGGAACGCGCCTTGGCAGGAGTTCGCGTCACGGTGGTAATGCAGCACCCAACAAATGCCAGTCTTGGCCACCTGCGCCGAAACTCTTTGAAATCCGGCGTGGAGGAAGCCCGTGGCAAACTGCAGACCGCCTATGACATCTGGGCGACCGTACGGCGCAGCTATCAGCGCATCGCGCGGGATCCGGATAAGAACCTGCGCCCCGACGGGTTCCGGGTCATCCAGCTCCATGACCGGTTCCTGCCGTTCCGCGCCACGATGACCGAAAACCGACTTTATCTAACCCTGCGGTTCTACACGCAGCTGTTCAACTCCGGGCTCTGCATCGTTGCCGGGCCGGATGCCGAGGCGGATGACGACAATCCCTCGGTGTACAGCCAGATCCGCGAAGAACTGAACTTCCTAATCACCGAAAACGAAGCCGCTTCCGAGGACAGTTACCGGACTTGGCTGGAGTCGCACGCCGGTTGAACCCGGATGGCTGAGCATGAGAGATCTACCCAAAGCCACCTTCGCCTTCCTCTGCGCCGCGGTCCTTCTGACCCTAGTCACTGGCCTCTACGGCTGGTCGAAGGTATACCTTCCTGCCCCCAACAGGGGCTTTGGCGATGCGTTTTATCACACACTTTTGGCCTTTACCGGGGATGGCTCTTACCTAGCGGCCAACGATGGGTCAACGCACAACGTCTGGATCCGCATTGCTCGAATTAGTGGGCTGACCGCCACCCTGTCTGCCATTGCAAGCGTCGTGGTCTCGGTCATGGGGCACAACCTTCTGCGCTGGTGGGCGCGACGCCAAAGGAACCACTCCGTGATCATAGGTGCCTCGCCCTTCGCGCTCGACATGGTGCCTAAGGACCGAACGCTTGTGGTCTTTGACACCGTCGAGTGGCTCGACGCCATTAAGGACATCCCGCGCAAGGGGCGGTTCCTGCTTCTGTCCGACCCAATGACCGACTTCATCGCGACTGAACGGGTTCTAGGGACCCCGAAAGAGGTCATCTTTGGCAATGCCGATACCGTGACAAATGTCGAACGCGCCAGATACTGGCTCAGGCGCCGGCCAAAGCGCGCCGAAAATCTCAAGATCCGGATTGAGGACAGTACCGTCGCGCGTGACCTGCACCTCCTGTCGCCGGAGTTTGCCGGGGCGACGCTGATCTCGCGCTCCGACACTGTGGCCCGGGCATTGGTGACATCCATGGCCCCCACTGCGCTGGCCGAGCTCCGCGGGCACGACCGCGTACATGTCGCACTGATCGGCATGGGCAGTGTGAACCTCGCAGTAGCCGAGGAACTGGCGTTGCGCTGTCATCATCATGCGCAAGGGCCGCTTCGCGTCACCATCGTGGATCGGGACATTGTGGCGGCCGAGACGCGGATCCGGGCCGAACGTCCCGACCTGATGAACCCGGATTTTGGCGCCGACGATTTCTCACTCGACTTTCTTCAGATGAACGCGCTCGAATGCTGCGCCGCCGACATGGTCGACAAGATCCGGGGGATAGAAACGGACCACCCGCTGACCGCTCTTGTCGTTGCCGCCGGAGACAATGCCCGCAACCTAGCTATCGCAATGCGGTTGCGGCAACTCCAGATCGAGAAACTTTGCTTAAAGGCCCCTGTCTTTATGCGCACCGATAGCCAAGGCTCGGTTGCCGCTGCCCCATTCGACGACCTGACGGGCGGCATTGTGCCTTTTGGCGGGCGGCAGTTGGATGCCGAGGACCTGAAACTCGAAGCCCTTTATGAAGACCTCGCTCGCGGCATCCACGACCGCTGGCGCGCCTCGCCCGGCGTAGTACGCACACCCGCTAACGACTGGGACAATATGTCCTCGGCCGACCGGCGCGCAAGTTACCGCGCAGCGATGTCAGCGGTCGAGCTTTACTATGCAGCGGGTTTCAACCCGCCCACGAGAACGCATCTGGCTGGGCTGCGGCTTGCTCCGGCGGCGGGCAACACCGCGCTGGGGAATGACGCGTTGATCGCGAAACTGGCCCGGACCGAGAAAGAACGCTGGAACACCGAACGGCGGCTCGAAGGCTATGTCGCCGCCCGCGGCGCCCCGCGCGACAACGAGAAGAAGCGTCATCACCTGATCCTGCCCTACGAAGAGCTTCTTGCCCTCGATAAGCCCGAGGAAGTGCGCAAGGACATCGATATCGTCCGCGCTGCGCTACACCACGGTATCGCCAGCGCCGAGGCCGCGTCCGAAGAGCCAAGCTGGCGCAAGCGGCTGTGCATTGGCGTGATCGGTCCTCTAAGCGTCGATAACACGGCGGTCGGGGCTGGCGTGGAGCGGATCCTCCAGGACATCTGCACGGCCGACCCCGGGATGTCTCACAGGACACTTGATATCCTGACCCCCAACGCTCCCGGCTTTGACCGGATTGCCGCCAAGTCTCTGGCCATGGCATGGACGACCCGTACCGGACGCTTTTGCCGGATCATACTGTTCAACGCAGCGCAACCGACGGTAATGGACGAAATCGCCCTCGACCATGTCGCCCGCGGTATAGAGGACGACGCTACGCGCACCGCCATTGCAGATCGCTTCAAGGCCGAGCGCGACACGCTCATGGCTCTGGCCGAGACTGGTTACGAGGTTCTTGGCATCGACATGCGGGGACTTGGTGTCTCCGACAAGGACCTCCTGACAGACCGGTCAGCCTACCGTGAAACGTTGGCGAGGGTTCAGACCAGAGTTCTCGACCTTGCCGACGAGATGATCTTTGACACCGCCGGTGGCAGCGCAGGCTGGACACTGCGCGCGCAGGAGGCCTGGGAGGCGAAACGCGGGCTTCCCGGGCACGTGTTTTAAGCGCTCGCCCCATCGCGGTCTTCGGGCAGTTCCCTCCGGTCGGACGCATTCAAACAAGAGCATAACCTGATCGACCTACCGTCCGACGCGGTAGAGCGCTCGGCGGGAGCTCCCGCGCGGTCTCGAAATCCGGAAGCCGACTTCATTGGTCGTGGCAGCGGCCCGTACTCCGCGTTCGCCCAGACATGCGCGTCCGAAGTCGGAGCGTTCCGGCGACGTTATTGCTTTCGAACGCCAATTAATCGGATGGGCACGCCGCTTGGACGAATGTATGAATATCCGCGGAGAGCGTCTGGGGCCGGTTCTCAAGCGGTATTGTCCCGCAAATGTAGTTGCGCAGCGATGTTTCGGTGATTTCGCGGATGCTTGTGGTGTAAACGTCGTCATCGGACAGATAGTGCAATCTGCCCGCTGTCTCATCAAGGATCAGTTGTCGTCCTCTGAAGCCTTCCGCAACCGGTTTTCGGACGATGACGCCAGCCTCGGTATCCGCGAGCAGGATTTCTCCGCCTGCGGTTCCTATAGCCAGGTGAGGACCGGCTCGAGCTCCGCCTAGGGCGAGTATCGGATCCTCTGAAACCCTTAGCTGCATGGTCACCTCGGCGCTTTCGACATCGACCAGATATACGCCGCCGTCCGCAGTCCCGGCGGCGACAACTGCACCGTCGCGAAGCGAGGCGAGTGCGAGAACAGGACTAGGTCCGAGATCAACCGTCTTGACCGATGAAAGGTCGGGAGCCGACCAACTGCGAAGCGTCCCGTCATCGCTAGCCGAGACGATCTGGCCGATGGCGTTCGAGTCGATGAGCGCGTTCACGGCCCCGGTATGGGCCGGCACTTCGTCGACAACCGTGTGCGTGGCAAGGTCCACCCGAAAAAGGGCTCCCGCATCGTCGCCACCGACGATCTCGGCTGTACCCGTGACGAATGCCACCGCATTCCACCCGGGGTCGAAACTCAGCACAAGCTCTTCCTCAAGTGGAAGAGTTTCGTCCAAAGGCACAAACGAATAGCCGCCTTGGCCGGGACCCTCGGTGAAACTGTCAAAGAGCCCCGTGAAATTGCGCGCCAGAAAGCTCTTTGTCCCGTCGTCGTAGAAGGTCGGCGTATTCGAGGAGGTGGCAAGCATCGTGCCGTCCCGCGACACGGTCATCGAAGTGAAACAACAGCCTGGCAGTAGGCTATAGCGATCGCCCACACGACGCAGGTCCTTTTCCATGTTGCCGACAAAGGCCTCCTCTCCGTCCTGGTTGATGGCGAACACGCCGTCCGCCGCGGAAGTCCTGCCCTTCACAGGGAGCAGGATCTCGACGATCTGGCCATCATCGGTGTACATAGACACAGCGTTACCCGCTCGTGTCGAAATTAGTCCGGAGACCTCATCGACGGGCAATCGAATTCGGTCGATGATCACTCCGTCCTGGGCGACCAGCCGCGTCAGGTAGCCGTCATCGGAAAGTACAAAAATCCGATAGCCGTCCGGATCGATGGCGACTGACCGGATGGGGGTCGATGACACCAGCTGCGACCACGTACTGGGCCAACCGTTACGTGCAGGACTTCGGGAAAGATTCCACATCCAAACCCTGCCGACATCGTCGCCTGCCACTGCAAACTGTCTTGTGCTGAAGCTCTGTTCGACTTCGTTGTCAAAGGCGGCTAGGGCGGTCAGCAGACTCCTTGTCGAGAACCATAGGCCGTCGGTTCGGTCTGCGAAAAGCATCCTCTCGGAGCCCCACCTGAAATCGGGCAGCAATGTGAGACCCTTGCGAGCTAGGTGTAGAATGCCGCCCCCTCCCGGCAGAAAGCGGGCATCAAGCGTCGACATGTCGCGAAACTGGGGATTGTCCGTGCCATAATCCGTTTCTGAGGGCACCTCCACGAAAACGGGATCTGAGGCACTCTCCTCGAACACCAATAGACCCCGTTCCGGTCCAACCCCAACAGCGACCGAGGTGCCATCGGGAGAGAGTGCGACGCGTGTAGGACGTGACGCCGGGGCCGCGTTACGACGCGCGGCCCCTTGATCAAAGCGCGGAGTAAGTATGCCTAGGTCTGGCAACGGCGCGCGCCAGGCGAGGTATGGGACCTCCGAGGCGATTTCGTAGATCGCAACTTCGGCGCGTGTCAGCACGGCGAGGCGCGCGGCGTCTTTGGCGAAATCCAGATCGATTGCAGGTCCACTACTGTCAAACGTCGCCAGTGGCGCCCGAGTCGCGGTATCGACAAGAGTAATTTCCCTCCCGCCCGTCGAGACAGCAAGGCGGCTGTCATCGGCATTGGCAGCAATCGCTTCGGGTGGCGCCTCGACCGGCAGAGACCACGAAACGAGCCGGGGCTGGTCTGGCAAAGATGCCGAGAGCGCCGCGGCGATCGGCGGTTCGGGCTGATCGGCCCCCGAGAGCTGCCAGGCGGCAAAGGCATATGCGGTGGCCACGATCGGGTCGTCTTCGCGGATCGCGACTGACGAAAGGGCAAGATATGCGTCCCGCTCTCGAATCCGGGCTTCGGCCGCTGCTGCCGCCTCGGCCTGCCGCGCCGCATTTGCCGCATCGGTGGCGAGAACTTCGGCATCCCGCGCTTCGAGTGCTGCGCGTTCGGCATCGAGGGCGACAGAGCGCTGGTACATGGCAAACCCGCCGAAGCCGACGGCGACCGCCATCAGGGCAAATGCCACCAACGTCCCAATCCGTTCTGCGCGGGCACGACGGACCGCTTCGGCAGCAAGGCGGCGGGCATCTTCGAGTTCGCGATTGCGGCGCGCGTCTTCGGCGGCGCGACATGCGGAAAGATAGGCGCGCTCAGCCGCCCCGAGCTTGCCGCCGATCTCGACGCCGCGGCGCTTGTCCTGATCGCGCGCTTCGCCGTGCATGTAGGGAAGCGGAAGAAGTCGCTCGGCATCCTCAAGCCGTCCTGCGGTATGGTTGAGCCAGGCGTCGCTCCGCGCATTTGCCTCCCAGTCGCGGGTGGCCGACAACACGCCTTCCAGCGAAGAAAGAAAACCGATGTCTTCCGCTAGCCAACCGGCAAGCAGCGCCCATTGGCGCAGGACCGACTCGTGGGCGAGCTCGATTGTCGGCTCGTCGGCACCAGGGGGGTGGTCAGTGGACAAAAGGCGTGCATCGATCAGGTACCGGATCAGAGGGCGCGCCTCTTCGGGAACTTCGGAGAGGCGGGGCACCTTCCGGCGAGCAAGTTTTGTGGCCGGATCGATGCCGGCCAGCCACGGGATCAAGCCACGGCGGAGGAGCGCCAGCCTTGCCTCATGGTCACGGGGCACAGCGGGGTCAGCATCGGCGGCCTCAAGAGCGTTTGACACCGCCGCCTCGATCGCGCCAGCCAAACGCCCGGAGGCGACGTAGTCGTCAAGGCCGAGTTTTCCGTCACCGCCATGATCGGAGTGGAGCCGTAGCAACGTGAAGGCGAGAAGGGGCAGAGCATCACGCCCGCCTCCCTTTTCAATATCCGCCAAAAGCGCCTCCGTCAGCGCCGGCTCGATCCTGAGGGAGCGGCTTTCCGAGGCGGCGAGGCGGTTGGCGGGTCCCTCAATCACGCTCTTGAAGGCACCCCTCGGCATCGGCGCGAGGCTGAAGACCGTCTGTCGGAGTTCGGCGAAAGCGGGTGCGGTTTGAAGCGGAACGTAGGCATCGGTCCGGATCGTGAAGAGGACGATGACGCGAAGAGGGGCGTTGCCCGGCTCAGCGACTCGATCCTCTTCGGTAAGGTGTCGCAATAGGCTCAGAAAGCGCTCGCTTTCGTCCGCGCCGTCGGCCTGAAACAGTTCTTCGGCCTGGTCGATGGGAATGAGGATGGCGGGTGGACGGCCCTCGGTTTCTCCGGGCACAGTCGGCACGTGATGGAACTCGGCAATTGCAGATAGACGCTCGACCAAGGCTTGGGGGTTAGTGATGAGAGTGCGCATTGCGGCGCGTGTCTCTGGCACATCCGCAGCATCGAGGGCAGCCAGTAGCGCCTCGGCAAAGCCTGTCTCACCGAGCATGGCCGAACGGGCGGGGCGGGTAACAGGCAACGCAGCAAATAGCCGATCCTCGCGGATGAGGCGCGGGAGGAGTCCGGCGCGCAAAAACGAGGATTTCCCCGCGCCAGATGATCCTTGTATGACGAACAATCGTGGGGCTGCCCGGTCCGCCAGATCGCGCAAAGTGTCGATTGCCTCGACGATGGGCGCTTCGCGACCGAAGAAAATACCCGCGTCGTCGGCATCGAGCGGCAGTAGCCCGCGATAGGGAGCGCGATCGGGCTCGTTCTCGGGGGGCCATGCGAAAAAACTCTGGTCGAGACCGGCCTTGAGCAGACCTGCGCGAAGGCGTGCGAGTCCGCCCTTCGAGAAGGTCACGTGCTCCAATCGGCCGCCTGGGGGAACCGTGACGGGAAAGATCTCGTGATCCTCACCGGAGGCGAGGTCTGCAAACTGCCAGCAAGACGTGAAGCCGGAGGGAATGTCCGAGATGGCGATGTCTTCGATCAGGACGCCGAAGAGCCGTTTCGACAGTCGTCGCGCGAGGTTGAACTCGCGCGTGCACCACGACGAGTCGAGCCAATTCCGGCTGATCAGAAAGACAACCGCTTCGCAGCGGCTGGCGGCTTTCGTCAATGCCTCTTCCCAGCGCTCACCGGCAGCGATGCCGCGTTCGGGGTCAAAATCCAAGAAGACTTGATCCCAACCAGATGAGCGAAGCCAGCCATCGAGTGCCGTGGCCGCGGCGTTGTCCTTACTTGAATGGCTGATGAAAATTCGCGTCATTGGTGCGCCCTTAAAAACTCGCGGAATTCTTGCTGGGTAATCGCCTACAATCAAGTGGATAGACTCACTCTGCTAGGCACAATTCGCGGCGGAGCTTTTTCCTGGCGTCTGCCTCAGGCGCGTCCAGGTCATTCGCAGCGGGAAGCACGAACGTCCGCTCCCCGGACCTCGTCGGCAACTGGGATGATCCAGGTTTGGAACACGACCGGCACGAGTTCCAGAAATGGGATCAGAGTCGGACTCGCCAAAAAAACCGCCGAACGCCTGTCGTTGCACGGGGCAGGGTAGCGTCACGTCACTCGTGTGCATATGATGTGCACTGACGGGCCGTCCCAATTGCTGGCGGACCCAAGGAGATCGTTGAATGCCCGCGAACGCAGCCACCGAGGCAGCGCGCTTGTCTTCAGCACCTATGATGGATGGCAGTGATTGTGTTGTAATTTCAGTGATTTGCGTGACGGCGTGTGCACAATCTGTTCATGTTTCAATCGCGTGATTTCGCTCTGTGTCGCGCGCATTTCGGTCGGACCGGTAGGTGGTCTCTTTGGAATTTGTCCTTACCCTCGTCTGAGGCGAAATTGATTCAACGGCTAGAAGAGGATCAAACTATGAACAGAGTTAGACTATAGACGTAGACACTCAGGGGAACAGGCCACATTAATCACTCCTCAAGAAACCTCGGAGTCTTGATCGAACAATCTTCGCAACGCTCTATATGACGTCACTTCCGCTCAATCAGCTTGACCGAGCAGCAGACGAGAGAGAATATCATCATTGGGAAACGAAGAAGTCAGACACGATATTAGAACCAGCTTGTCAAAGACTACTGGACCTATCGCGGTTTTGTGCCGCTCCAAGTGCTCGTTTACGCCACTTTTCGTTCGAATGCGACGGGGCTTTTCCATCCCAATGCTGAGTGGCGTTTTCGCGGATTGTAGAAGCCGT